>CAZHOJ010000006.1:143238-235862 GCA_964534125.1 uncultured Ignavibacteriaceae bacterium | reverse complement strand
TCGCGGACGAGATCAACCGGACGCCGCCGAAGACGCAGGCCGCCCTGCTGGAGGCCATGCAGGAGCACCAGGTCACATCCGGCGGCAAGACCTACACGCTCGACGAGCCGTTCTTTGTGCTGGCGACGCAGAATCCCATCGAACAGGAAGGCACATACCCGCTTCCCGAGGCACAGCTCGACCGGTTCATGTTCAACCTCCGGCTTGACTACCCCTCCCCTGAGGAGGAGGTGAAGATCGTCCAGACGACGACAAGCCAGTACAGCGGAAAGGTCCGCCGGGTCCTGAGCGGAGAAGACATCGTGGAATACCAGGACCTCGTCCGGCGTGTTCCGGTCGCCGATGCCGTCGTGGAATTCGCGGTGCGCCTTGCGCAGCAATCACGGCCCGCATCGCGCACAGCTCCCGACTTCATCAGAAAATGGGTCCGCTGGGGTGCCGGCCCGAGGGCTTCGCAGTTCATGATCCTGGGCGCCAAGACCCGTGCCATCCTCTCTGGCCGCTCAACGCCGGATATCGACGATGTCCGCGCGGTCGCCGCTCCCGTCTTCCGGCACCGTCTGATCACGAGCTTCACGGCAGAGGCAGAAGGCGTTTCGGCCGATGCCGTCGTCGAACGGCTGCTCGAACACTCGTCCACGAACGCCTGATGAGCGCAACCGCGCGGACATTCCTCAGCGTCATCCTCTCGCTCGTCCTCTTTCAGGCCGGGACCGCGGACGACCGATGGTGGGTCTTCTTCAGGGACAAGCAGGCCTCGATGCATTCTCAGGACGCTCACGTTCTTGTCTCTGCCCGTTCGCTTGCGCGTCGCGCGAAAGTGCTCACACAAGACCACCTCACCGACTGGCGCGACCTACCGGTGTCGGAGGAGTATGTCCGGCAGGTCCGGGGTCTCGGCGCAACGGTCCACGCATCGTCGAAGATCCTGAACGCCGTCTCCGTCGAAGCCGACGAGGCGATCCTTCGTTCCCTTCGTGCCCTCCCCTTTGTGAAAGATGTCCAGCCTGTACGGTCGGGACGCCGGAGACCCGAACCGCTTGTTCCCGCATCTCCGTCATCCCTTCCGAAGCAGGCATCACCCACGGAGATCGACTACGGTCTCTCGCTTGAGCATCATCTGTCGCTGAACTCTGTCCCGCTCCATGAGCTCGGAGTAATCGGCCATGGCGTGCTCGTCGGCATGGTGGACGACGGATACAACAGCTACCGAACTCACGAGGCGTTACGCACCATTCCGGTGCTCGCGGCGTACGATTTCATCCAGCGTGATACGAACGTGTCCATCGAAGCGGGAGAACATTCGTCGCAGGGTTTCCACGGTGCGGCAACGCTGTCCGTGCTGGCCGGACACGCAGAGGGAGAGCTTATCGGCCCGGCATTCGGAGCGACGCTGGCACTGGCGAAGACCGAGGTTGGCGGGTCCGAGACGATCATCGAAGAGGACTACTACGTCGAGGGGCTCGAGTGGCTGGACAGCCTTGGGGCGGAGATCATTTCGAGTTCACTCGGCTATATCGACTGGTACACGCAGGCACAACTCGACGGCCAGACTGCCATCACGACGAAGGTGGCGAAGACGCTCGCAGCGCGGGGCATCCTTCTCGTCACTGCGGCCGGCAACGAGGGAAACTACCGTCCGGGAACGAACACGACCGGAACGCTCATCGCTCCTGCTGATGCCGACAGCATTCTTGCCGTCGGAGCCGTCAATTCGCTCGGCAATCTCACGGGATTCAGTTCGACAGGCCCAACGGCCGACGGACGCATCAAGCCGGATGTCGTCACCATGGGCAGCGGGAACTACGCCGCCGACTGGACCAACCCGATCGGTTATTACTTTTCCCAGGGAACATCCTTTGCCACGCCGCTGACGGCTTCCGCCGCAGCATTGGTGCTTTCGGCGCATCCGGATGCGACGGCAATGGAGGTCCTCACAGCCCTGAAAACGACGACGGTCCGTATCAACGACGGGACGGACAAAACGACCGCCTACCCGAACAATTTTTACGGCTGGGGGCGCGTCGACGCCTATGCGGCCGCGCTGTCGCTGGGACCGGTCGTTTCCAACATGCCCGTCGTGCGCTACGAGGTCGTGGGCAACGAACCGTCCCTCATCGTCACTGTCCATGCCGCTGCTGCGACCGTGCTCGATATGTCGCGCTTCGCGGTCTTCGCCCGCCGAACGACAGACACGGCCTTCGTCCGGTATCCATTCTCCGCCGGGTCCGATGCACACACGTTCACGGCCCGAATCCCGGTTTCCGGGCCGGCGGACACCTCGTATGTCGGGTACCTGACGTTCGCCGAAGGCTCCGGACCGGAACATCGCCGGCCGCTGGGCACGGAGGTCTTCCCTCTCTACCCCACTCCGGACAGTCTCGCGAACCTGTTTCCGGGCGCCGGGAACGATGTCCCGAGGTCGTTCGAACTCAGCCAGAACTATCCGAATCCGTTCAACGCAGGAACCACCATCACATTCAAGGTCCCTGCTATCGGATATGCCGAGCTGGCGGTCTACAACGTACTGGGCCAGAAGGTTCGCACATTGTTCGCAGACATTGCCGAGCCGGGCGTGAAGACCATCTTGTGGTCACGCGCCGCCGACGATGGGGGACTGGACCTCCCTTCCGGTATCTATCTGCTCCGTCTCTCCACGTTCGCGGGTGACCACACTCGAAAAATGATGTTGCTCAAGTAGGTCCGTATGCCGGACATCGGCCTTTCGAGCTCATATTCCTACGCGGTCCTTCTTCTTTCGCTTCTCGTTGCCGCAGCGATCTCTTTCCTGACCTACCGGCGCACGCTCCCTCCGATCAGCGCCCCATGGCGTATAGCGCTGGCATCGCTTCGCGGGGTAGCGCTGTTCCTGCTCTTCTATCTCCTCGGTGAGCCGTTTCTTTCTGTGCTCCGCGTTTCTTCTATACCTCCGGCCATTGCGGTTGTGCTCGATAATTCCCGTTCCATGACGCTTTCCGCGGATGGCGATGTCATCGGACTGTATGAGCAGATCACCTCCTCTCCGGAGATGGAAGAACTCGAAGACGTCGCGGAGATATTCTGGTACAGCTTTGACAGCGATCTTCATCCCCTGGATGGATGGTCTGCCGATGCACTGCAGCTCGACGGTGACCGGACAGGTATCACCAGAGTGTTCGAAAAGATGCGTGAGCTGCCGCCGGTGCAGAATCTTCAGGCTGTCCTGCTGATCAGCGACGGGAACTCTACGTCCGGCACGAACCCGGTCTATGCCGCGCAAGCGCTCGGAGTTGCCGTGATGACCGTTGGTGTCGGAGACACAGCAGTCCGTAAGGACGTCCTCATCTCTGATATTCTTCACAACAGCATTGCGTACGCCGGGATTCGCGTTCCTGTGCAGGTGACCGTGCGAAGCAGTGGTATCTCCGAAGCACGCGTCGAGGTACAGCTCTCTGTTCGCGGGACGATCGTCGACCGTACCACTCTCACACTCGGCGATGGCGCGAGCGATTATCGCGCGACGCTGCATATGGTGGCCGATTCGGCAGGGAGGCTCCGGGGAGAAGTGAGTGTCACCAGGCTCGACGGAGAGACCACATACGAGAACAACAAGGCGTCGTTCTATACGACCGTCCTTTCGGGGAAGCGGTCTGTTCTGATGCTTGCGGGACTTCCGGGGCAGGACGTGGGCTTCATTCGGCGGTCTCTGGAAGCAGACACGAATCTCTCGGTGACGGCCCGCGTCGAGAGGCCGGACGGAGGATTCCTCGATGGAGTCCTCACCGAGGAACTGGTCCGCAGGAGTGATGTCCTGTTCCTCATCGGATATCCGGGGCCCTTCACGACAGAACGGTCGATCCGGATCCTTGCCGCTGAGGAGGTCCGGAAAAAACCGGTCTTCTTCATGCCTGGCAGCAGGATGCAACCGGAGAAACTCGCCCGCATTGCCGACCTCCTTCCTGTGACCATACGAAGCATCCTTCCGGCAGAGGTCCAGGTCTTCATGAACGTCCCCGAGCCGATGGGACAGCATTCGCTCGTTCGTCTTCCGCAGCGGAATGCATGGGAGGGGCTCCCACCTCTCTTCCGTCCTCAGGGACAGTTCTCGGTCCGTCCGGACGCAGAGGTCATTGCGACGTCCCGGCTCCAATCGCAGAACCTCGCCGATCCGCTCCTTGTCGCACGATCGGCCCCGGGCCGCAGATCGGTCGCCCTGCTGGGGTACGGGATCTGGAGATGGAAGATGCTGTCGCCCCTCGGAGGATCGCCCGACAGTCCGTTCGATACCTTCCTGCAGAATTGTGTTCAATGGCTTACCGCTGTTCAGGACGAGCGCAGATTCCGCGTCGCTGCTGCCCGGGAATCGTTCTCCGCGCTGGAACCGGCCCTGTTCCGTGCCGAAGTGTATGACGAGCGCATGCAGCCGGTCGATGATGCGACCATCGACTTCACCATCACGGGTGACGGACGGCGCTACAGCGTTCTTTTCTCTTCCGTGGACAACGGCCAGTATGAGGGATCAGCCGATCTCCTTCCCCCCGGAGAGTATGCGTTCACCGCCTCCGCCCGCTCGGGAGCGCTGGCCCTGGGAACCGACCAGGGTTCGTTCTCGGTCGGGGGATTGCAGCCGGAGTTCCTCGAGACACGGCTCAACAGCGACCTGCTGATACAGCTTGCTGAGCGCACCGGAGGGGCATATTTTCGTCCGGAGAAGCTCGACGGCCTCGCCGAGCGGATCGCCTCGCTGCCGGGCTTCAGGACGACAGAGACCCGGTCGGGCCTGGAGGTCGAGCTTGCTCATTCAGCATGGATGCTGGGAGTTATCGTCGTCCTGCTCTCGCTCGAGTGGTTCTTCAGAAAGCGGCTGGGGCTCTTGTAGAGGAACAAGCCTCCCACGAAGGAAAAGAAGTCGTGTTCTTCGTGGACCTTCGCGAAAGCTTCGTGTACCTTCGTGTACCCCAACGCACGACGACTCTTTCTATGCAGGGGAAGACGTCTCGCGCGAAGAAAAAGAACCGGTATTCTTCGTGGACCTTCGTGAAAGCTTCGTGTACCTTCGTGTACCCTAACGTCTGATGATCTTTTCTTTGTGGTGATCTGTGGCCCGAATCATTCCACTCTTTTTTTTTCTTGCATCCTTTGCTGGTGAGCTTGGCGCTCAACGCTCTATGCTTGTTGACAGTCTCTACTCCCCGTCCCTCGGATCGATCCGCCGCTATGGTGTCCTGCTGCCATCGCCGTACACACCGGACAAGCGCTACCCCGTACTCTACCTGCTTCACGGACACGACGGCTCATACCGCGACTGGTACGACCGGACAGATGTGGAGCGATACGTCGAGGATACGCCGCTGATCGTGGTCTTCCCGGACGCGGACAATTCCTGGTATGTGGATTCGGATGCCGACGGGGATATGAAATACGAACGGTACATGATGCAGGACCTTTTCGGCGAGATCGAAAGACGATATGCCGTCGACCCGAAGAAGCGGGCCATCGCAGGTCTGTCGATGGGAGGCTACGGCTCCCTGCTGTATGCCCTCAAATATCCCGGACGGTTCGCCTTTGCAGGAAGCTTCAGCGGTGCGTTCATCTTCCCCCGGTTCATCGAGGACACTCTCAAACAGCCTGTCAGCCGGAATCTCGCCACGAGCCTGAAGCGCGCTTTCGGTCCTGAGCGCAGCGCCACGCGGCTCACCAACGACGTCTATACCATCTTCAACAGTGCGCCCGCGGACACGCTTCCGTTCATCTATCTGGCAGCGGGAATCCAGGACGGGTTCCGGTTCTTCCTCCCGGGCCATCGGTACTTCGCGGATTCTCTCAAGACGGCCGGCGTACGTTATGAATACCACGAGACGCCCGGAAAACATTCCTGGACGTACTGGGACAGGGAGCTCAAACGGATGCTCCCGCTGTTGAAAGAGGTCCTGGAATACTGACCCATGAAGAAGGCGTTCATCAATCCCCTCCTGCTTCTTCTCCTGCTCGCGCCTGTCGTCGCACCCGCGCAGCGCCCCACATTCTCCCTCGAGACGCGCCCAACACCAGCACTCAAACACCTCAAGAACATCATCGGAGAGTACCTCGCTGAGGGCACAACGCTTCTTGTCTTTGAAGAGGCGGGGGCGCTGTTCGTCGCACGCAACGGTCAATCTCCCGAGCGACTGACCGAGGCCGGATTCAGAGAATATCTCCACAACGCTGAGAACCCCGGGAAACGCTCTGAGGTATTTTTCGAGGGGAAGCCGGGATCGCGGCCAGTCTATCTTGAATGGAACGACATCCGATACGACAGGAAACCGTTCGACGGCGAGGATGGCAAGACCTTCACCATCACCCCACTCTTCAGGTTCGACGAGCTCCAGCGGCGCGCCCGGCGGGCGACTCCGCCCGCTGAGGAGGGAGAGTTCCGTCGGACGAACCTGGTGGAACTCAAACCGTTGGATTCCACGATCCACTACGACATCCGATATGCCACGACGAACAACTTCCTGAGGATGAAGCTCTACACGAGAGCACACGCGTATCTTCAGCGTCCCGCTGCGCAGGCATTCGTGCGGGCACACAGATGGCTGGAGCAGTTCGGGTACGGATTGCTGGTGCACGACGCCTATCGACCGTGGAAGGTGACCAAGATGTTCTGGGACGCGACCCCCTGGGACATGAAGGAGTATGTGGCGAATCCCGCGAACGGTTCACGTCATAATCGTGGCTGCGCTGTTGATGTGACGTTGTTCGACCGGAAGACCGGTGAACCGATAGAGATGGTAAGCGGATACGATGAGTTCTCCGAACGGGCAGATCCGGACTACCGGGGAGGAACCTCCCTCCAGCGCTGGCACCGGGCTCTCCTGCGGGAAGCCCTTGAACGTGAGGGTTTCATAGTGTATCGCTCAGAATGGTGGCACTTCGATTACGGGGACTGGAGGAGATACCGGATCGAAGATGTCTCATTCGAAGTCCTTGAGGGCCGCTGAGCACAGATCCGGGGACCGGAAACTCCTTCGAACCCCCTTGTGTTCTCCATGTACCTGCTTCTTCTGTAACGGCTGCATGTGTCCGTATAGTGAACGTTCCATCCTGACATGAAATCACACGATCCATTTTCACATATCTGCAAGAGGCACACATCATGAGCAACGAAAGCAAATGTCCATTCCCGCATGGCGCGGGCCAGCACGCCGCCGGAGGCGGCACAGGTAACCGTGAATGGTGGCCGAACCAACTGAACCTCGACATCCTCCATCAGCATGACACCAAGTCGAATCCTATGGGAAAGGACTTCGACTATGCCGAGGAATTCAAGGGCCTGGACCTGGCAGCCGTGAAAAAGGACCTTCATACGCTGATGACCGATTCCCAGGACTGGTGGCCGGCGGACTTCGGCCACTACGGCCCGTTGTTCATCCGAATGGCCTGGCACAGTGCGGGCACATATCGTACCGGCGACGGCCGTGGAGGCGGAGGCACGGGGAGCCAGCGCTTTGCTCCGCTCAACAGCTGGCCAGACAACGTCAACCTGGACAAGGCGCGCAGGCTCCTGTGGCCTATCAAGCAGAAGTACGGACGGAAGATCTCGTGGGCCGATCTTATGATCCTTGCCGGAAACGTTGCTCTCGAGTCGATGGGCTTCAAGACCTTCGGGTTCGCCGGCGGTCGCGAGGACATCTGGGAACCGGAGAAAGACATTTACTGGGGGTCGGAAGCGAAGTGGCTGGAGGACAAGCGTTTCTCCGGAGAACGGGAACTCGAGAACCCGCTCGCTGCGGTCCAGATGGGTCTCATCTACGTCAACCCGGAGGGACCGAACGCCAATCCGGATCCTGTCGCCGCGGCGAAGGACATCCGCGAAACGTTCGCCCGCATGGCGATGAACGACGAAGAGACGGTCGCTCTCATCGCAGGCGGTCACACCTTCGGCAAGGCGCACGGCGCAGGAGATCCGAACACGTACGTTCAGCCGGAACCGGAAGCAGCGCCGATCCATGAGCAGGGACTCGGATGGACGAACACCCTCGGTACGGGAAAGGGCGATGACACCATCACGAGCGGTCTGGAGGTCACTTGGACCACCACACCCGCGAAATGGAGCAACGATTTCTTCAAGCACCTCTTCGAATATGACTGGGAGCTGACGAAGAGTCCGGCCGGAGCGCATCAGTGGAAGCCGAAAGGTGACCAGGGCGCCGGTACGGTGCCGGACGCCCACGACCCGTCGAAGCGCCATGCCCCCTCGATGCTGACGACAGACCTCTCTCTGCGTTTCGACCCCGAGTACGAGAAGATCTCACGGCGGTTCTATGAACATCCTGACGAGTTCGCAGATGCATTCGCACGTGCATGGTTCAAGCTGACGCACCGCGATATGGGTCCCCGCGCGCGCTATCTCGGCCCGGAAGTCCCGAAAGAAGAGCTCATCTGGCAGGACCCCATTCCTGCGGTCGATCACCCGCTGATCGACAACAGAGATATTGCAGCTCTGAAGGAGAAGGTCCTGGCATCCGGTCTGTCCGCTTCACAGCTGGTCTCCACCGCCTGGGCATCGGCTTCCACGTTCCGCGGCTCCGATATGCGCGGCGGTGCGAACGGTGCCCGCATCCGCCTTGCCCCGCAGAAGGACTGGGAGGTCAACCAGCCGAAGGAACTGGCGAAGGTCATCAGGACCCTCGAGGGGATCCAGAATGAGTTCAATAAGGCCGCATCCGGCGGCAAGAAGGTCTCGCTTGCAGACCTCATCATGCTTGCAGGGTGCGCCGGCGTCGAGAAGGCCGCGAAAGATGCCGGACACAGCGTGACCGTCCCCTTCACTCCGGGAAGGATGGATGCCTCGCAGGAACAAACGGATGTCGATGCCTTCGCCGTGCTGGAACCGGTTGCGGACGGATTCCGCAATTACCTGAAGACGAAGTACTCGGTCTCTGCGGAGGAACTGCTGGTCGACAAGGCGCAGCTGATGACGCTGACGGCCCCTGAGATGACTGTACTCATCGGAGGCATGCGAGTGCTGAATGCCAATACCGGCCAGTCGCCGCACGGCGTCTTCACCAGAAAGCCGGGAACGCTCACCAACGATTTCTTCGTGAACCTTCTCGACATGGGCGTCGCATGGGCGGCATCTTCGAAGGACGAGGACGTGTTCGAAGCCCACGACCGCAAGGACGGAAAGGTCCGCTGGACCGCCACACGGGTCGATCTGGTATTCGGGTCGAACTCCCAGCTCCGGGCAATTGCTGAGGTGTACGGCTGTTCGGATGGACAGAAGAAGTTCGTCGAGGATTTTGTCGCTGCGTGGACAAAAGTGATGAACCTTGACCGGTTCGACCTCACCTGAGCCTGGTAGGGGATCTGAAAAAGACCACCGCCGACGGTTGGCATGATGCTGCCGTCGGCGGTGGCATTCCCGGGTCGAAGGGCACGTGGTGGACCCCGGAAGGGGCGAAAACTCGTCCGACGATGGCCCTATTCTCCTATCACCGTCACCACGATATCCCTCGTCCTCTTCTTTACGTCACACTCGAGCAGGAACACCTGCTGCCAGGTCCCGAGGACGGGGACGCCGTTCGAGATGGGTACGGTGACGGAGGGACCCAGCATTGTCGCCTGCAGATGTGAATGGCCGTTCCCGTCGTGCCATGCCCGCTCGTGACCGTACGACCTGCTTGCGGGCATCAGCTTGTTCAGGATCATGGGGAGATCCTCCTGCAGACCCGGCTCGAACTCGATCGTTCCGATCGCTGCAGTGCTGCCGACAACGAACACAGTGGCAGTTCCGGCTTTGATGCCCGACGCGGAGACGATCCGTGCAACATCGTCGGTGAGGTCGTGCATGTCGCCGTTGAGATCTGTTTTGCGAGTGATGGTTGCCTGGTGGACCATGGTGGGCTCCTTAAAGAATGCTCACGCAGAGACGCGAAGACGCAGAGAAGACACTTCCATGTATAGTATTCAATCTTCCCGAAATTCACCTCCGCGTCCCTGCGTCTTTGCGTGAGGTTTTTCTCCTGAATCCTCCCTATCTTGTCCGTCCACGTGAACAACTCTATGTCCAAGGACACCAAATACAGGTTAGCGATTGCGGCGGCCCTTCTGGTCGGTTGGTTCATCGTCGTGTTCCTCCGCTCAGGGACCGCCTGGTAATCTGTATCGTCCCGTCATGGACCATCCCCGGAGGCTGATTCCATGAGCTCCCCTTCCCAGCGTCTCGTTTCCCTCGATGTCTTTCGCGGTGCCACCATAGCAGGCATGATGCTCGTCAACAATCCCGGCGATTGGGGACACATCTACGCTCCGTGGAAGCACAGACCGTGGGACGGATGGACGTACACCGACACCGTCTTCCCGTTCTTCCTGTGGATCGTCGGTGTGGCGATGATGCTTTCATTCGCTAAACGGATCCAGAAGGGAGCAACCCCGCGTGAACTGGCAGGACATGTGCTCTGGCGAGCCGCAGTCATTTTCTTCCTTGGTCTCTTCCTCGCGGGTGTACCGCATCTCAGCCTCTTCTTTTTCTGGGTCGCAGCGATCGCCTACACGCTCCTCCAGATCCGTAAGTGGGTCACCATCCCGCCCGCACGATCGATGGTTTGGGTGTATGGTGCTATTGGCATCTTCATTGCCCTGATTCCAATCATCGCCCCGAATTTGGTTCAGACAGCAGGTCTGAATTCCATCCGCATTCCAGGAGTGCTGCAGCGCATCGCCGTGTGCTATCTCCTCGGAGGCATGCTGATGCTCTACACCTCCACGCTCACACAAATGATCGTTACGATCGTTCTCCTCGTGGGCTACTGGCTGGCAATCGCTTTCATTCCGGTTCCCGGCTATGGTGCCGGCGTATGGGAAGCTCCGGGAAACCTGGCTTGGTACATCGACTCGAACCTGCTGGTGGGACATACGTGGCGCGGTGCGCCGGTCAAGGGATTCGATCCCGAGGGGATCTTCAGCACAATCCCGGCGATTGCTACGGTCATGTTCGGTGCGTTCACTGGGCTTTTCCTCGGCAGTAAACGGAGCCGAGATGAAAAGACGGCTTGGATGTTCTTCGCCGGGAGCCTGTTGATACTCACCGGACTCATCATGGACAACTGGCTGCCGATCAACAAGCCGCTGTGGAGCAGCACGTATACCGTCTTCATGGCAGGGCTGGCGCTGGTGGTCTTCAGCTGCTGTTTCTGGGTGCTTGACGTTCAAGGATGGCGCCGGGGTTCTAAGTTTTTCGAGATATACGGGCAGAACGCCATCACGATGTTCGTGCTTGCTGGTGTATTCGGACGTCTCTTCTCAATGCGGCTCTTTGGGGCCGAAACGTCATTCAAGGGCTGGTACTATCCTGCCGTGTTCGAGGCGCTGTTCCCCGACCCGTATCTTGCCTCATTCGCCCATTCGGTGGCATTCATGCTGTTCCTGTATGCCATCGCGTATGTGATGTATAAGAAGAACTGGATCATTAAGGTCTAAGGAGGTCTCGCGCCTGCCTGACTTGCATCAGGCAAGGCAGGCAGAGATCGCAGAGAATGCACAGCACACAGGGGACATTGAAAAATGGATGTTTCCATTTCTAGGTTGTCTTCGCGGTCTCTGCTCTCTTTGCGTCTCTGCGTGAAACACATCCCGCGTACGCTCCATGCACACCCCTGACTACGATCCCCGGAGCACAACTGCTATCCGTCAGCAGAAGACGGCCATGGCGCTCTCGTTTGCCATCGGCTTCCTGATGCTGGCCGGGAAGATGTACGCCTACCTTATCACCAATTCCGCGGCCATCCTCTCCGATGCTGCCGAGTCGGTCGTCCACGTGCTGGCCGTCTCGTTCGCCGCGTTCAGCCTCTGGCTCAGCCTTCGTCCCCCTGATGAGAGCCATCCATACGGGCATGACCGGATAAGTTTTTTCAGCGCCGGTTTCGAAGGGGCAATGATCATCATCGCTGCGTTCTACATCATCTATGAAGCGATCATGAAATGGATCGGCGGGCTCGAGCTTCGGAATCTTGACACCGGAACGATGTACGTTGCCGCCGCAGGGATCATCAACGCGGCTTTGGGAGGATATCTTGTATGGCAGGGAAAGCGAAACAAGGCCCTGATACTTGTCGCGAACGGAAAGCATGTGCTGACCGATTCGTGGACGAGCTTCGGGGTGGTCGTCGGCCTCCTGCTGACTCTCTGGACAGGCTGGGTTCCCTTCGACCCTATCCTCGCCATTCTTGTTGCCCTTAATATCCTCTGGTCCGGCTGGAGCCTCATCCGCCAATCGGTGGGAGGTCTGATGGATGAGCGTGATCTGGAGACGCACGCCATCGTCATGGACGTACTCGAACGGGAGGCTGGAAAGCGGGGACTGCGGTACCATGAGGTACGGCATCGGAACAACGGATCGTCACTCTGGATCGATTTTCACCTGCTGTTCCCGAACAGGACGGAGATCGAGGATGCGCACTGGAAGGCGACGGAGGTCGAAGCAGCGCTGAAGGCCGCGTTCAGCATTCCGGTGACTGTGATAACCCACCTGGAACCCATTCAGGGGCATGACAAGCCGCACATTGCCTTGAAGGATTCGAAGGAGTAGGGGGATGAGAGAGGACAGGAGGTCGGAAGTCAGAGGTCGGCCGACAAGATGACGCCGGAACAGGGAATATGACGCAAGAGAGATCCTGTGACATAAGGCGCAGCGGCCGCTGATCACCGACGATCGTCCTCTCCCCCCTCCTACCGGCTTCTCGCCCCGCGCATCCCTCTCCCCGGTTATCTTCTCAGATCGGCCCCTATCTTCCTTCCGAGCGAATCGTATCGGATCTCCAGTACGAACGGCTGCGGGGCATCGCTCATGCCGAAGACCTCTGCGAGACGCCGGTCGAACGAGAACTGAAGGTCAGCATACTCGACGGTCGTGCCGGTGTCCCGCGTTATCGACTTGACATACGGTACGCGCGCGAACCTCGTCTTGTACCACTCTACTTCAGGCTCCTGACGCGTCAATGCCAGGATACTGTCTGTCTCTTCGCCGAGATACAGCAGATGCCGGGGGGTATCGTCGAAGACCGAGAAGAAGGCCTGCACCGCTCCCTCCTGCGTATGGGCCGCCCCCATCCAGCGGAAGATGGTGAACGGCTGCGGCAGGACGGCCGTTCGGTCCGCTATGAGCCCCTCTTCCTCCAGCCTTTGTTCGAACATGCGGGAGGCCGTTCCATGCAGTACCGATTCGATCCCCAGATACGTCATGGCGAACAGCGCCGCACCGATTATCCACACCCGCCGTCGCTTCACAGAGCGACGCTGGACCCACAAGAGGACGCCCAGTGTCAGCGTGAAAGCCGGATCGATGATGAACATCCAGTCCAGCGCATAGCGATGGTCAGTGAACGGAAGGAACACCTTCGTGCCGTAGGAGGTGATCATATCGAACAGGATGTGCACCAATCCGCCGATGAACGCCCGGAGCCAGAAGGCGGCGAACGGGGCCCTGCGATTGAACGCCCAGAAGAGGAGGGCCGGACCGACGGCAAAGAGAGGGGCGGCAATGACGGAATGCGTGATGCCGCGATGATGCTCGATGGCCGTGAAGGGGCCGGCGAACAGGTCGACGACCACGTCAAGATCGGGTGCGTTGGCCGACACGACCGTGAGCCAGAACAGTGCACGTTCGGTGCGACGGTCGTAGGCCTGCGAGCCGTCAAGCACCCTGGCAGCGACCGCGCCCGTCAGGCTATGTGTGAGATTGTCCACAGAGAGGCCTGTACAGACGGCAGGAGCACACCTCGCGGCGCGCCCCTGCCATTGTCATTCAGGAAATAGTGATCAGCCACCGATCGGAACAGGCTTCGCAAACTCGGCGTTGAGTGTGATGTCCACGTCCTCACCGACGATCAACCCGCCCGTCTCGAGCGCCCGGTTCCACTTCAGGTTGTAGTCGAACCGGTTGAGGGTGAGGGAGGCCTTCCAGCCACTGATGGTCCCTTTGTCGGTCTTCAGTACTCCGATGAGCCGGGCGTCGAACACGACCGGTTTTGTGATGTCGCGGATTGTCAGATCTCCATGGATCTTGTAGGTCTTGTCGCCCGTCTTCTCGAATTTGCTGGAGACGAACGTCATGACGGGATACTTCTCGGCATTGAAGAAGTCGTCACTCTTCAGGTGACCGTCGCGCCGCTCATTGTCCGTGTTGATGCTCGCAACTCGGATCGTTGCTTTGACCGTGGCATCGGTGAAATCCGCCTTTGAAGAGGCGAACTCGACTTCAAAGTCCTTGAATGAACCCGGGACCTGCGAGATGAGCATGTGCGTAACCTCGAAACCGACATTTGCATGAGACCTGTCGAGCTTCCATACCTCCTGCGCAGAGAGAGAAAGAGTGGCAACGGTGGCTGCCGCAATGAGTGATATGAACCGCTTCATGATGACTCCTGTACTATAGTGTGATTGATTGTGTGTGAATGTGAATGTGCGTTGATTCGAAGGGTGTACGTATCCGATCTTCATGCCCTCCCCGAGCGTCTGAAACCCGGGAGCGGATACCGGAATATTCCTCCGGAGCCCCGACAGACAGCCTGATCGCTCGGAGCCCGGTCCACGTTCCTTCGGGAAGCTCCATACCATTGCTCCTCCAGGTGTTGAGTCCGACATGGTGATGATATCCCCCCGCCGATGCGAAGAGGGCTCCGGGGTACGATCGTTGCGTCGCTTCGAGGCCAACCGTTCCGCACCAGAACGCATCCGCCGCCGCAAGCGATGAGACCTGGAGGTGGACATGCCCGATCCGGGCGTGTGAAGCGGATCGGTCCTCCGGTGAGGCCTGAGCGAGGAGGTCCTCGATGTCCAGCGCCTCCGTGACCATCTCCAGTTTCCCTTCCTTGTACGGCCAGTTCATTTTCGGCCGGTCAGCGTAGATCTCTATGCCATTCCCTTCCGGGTCTGCAAGATAGATGGCTTCGCTGACGCCATGGTCTGCCGCACCTTGAAGCGGCCAGCCTGAAGCCGCAAGACGGTGCACAGTTTTTGCAAGCGCTGCACGCGTCGGATACAGGAATGCCGTATGGAAGAGACCCGGAGCATGCAATGGACGTCTTAACGCTGAAGTATCCTCGATCAGTTCCAGCACCGGCGCGTCCTCCCCGAAGCCGAGAACCCTCGTCGACCCATTGTTCCGCAGAAGGTCCATCCCAAGCTTCTCAGTGTAGAATCTGACCATCGGGTCAGTGTCGCGAACGGTCAGAGAGACCTGGTCGATTCGAATATCGCTCAGCATTATCGTCCTGCTTCCGTTGGAGCAAGCAGTACGCGCGCTGCGCTAAGTTCTTCGTCGTTGATCGTGTGAGGCATACCGGGATAGAGCCTCATGTCCACCTGTGCACCATGTGCGGTGAACACATCGGCCGTCTGTTTCACCCGCTCTGCCGGAATGTGCATGTCGCTGTCGCTGCAGCCGAGGAATACCGGCGTCCCCTCGAACATCGCCCGGCCTTTCCAGATCGTCCCCGCCGGACCAATCAGGCCACCGCTGAAACCGATGAGGGCCTTGTAGCGCTTCGGATGTCGAATCGCATATTCGAGAGTAAGGCACGCTCCCTGCGAGAAGCCCATCAGGGTGATCTGCTCGGTGGGAACGCCCCGGCGCTCGCACTCGATAACGATCCCGTCGATGATGCTCAGGCCTGAGGACAGGCCCGGCTCGTTCGCCTCGATGGGCGAGAGAAAGCTGAACGGATACCACACACGTCCTGCTGCTTCCGGAATGATATACGTGACCTCCGCGACGTCAAGTTCTCCGACAAGCGGAGCTATGCCCGCAGCCCCTGCGCCGCGCCCATGGATGAGGACCACGACAGATGCTGCTTTCCCTATCTCCGGCCCAACGACATGAAGTGGCATGCCGGCATGCGGAGGCAGACCGGTTGCGGCGGCAAGAACGCCCTGTGCAGTGAATTGCGGCATACTGTCCTTGTTCTAGACCAGATACGGTTTCGGAAGTTCCAGGGGGATCAATCCCCGCTCGATCTGCGTCCTGTGGCTCTCATACCACGGAGGGAGGCGAAGCTCCGTCCCCAGCGCTTCGAGGTCCTCATCCACGAGGAAGCCCGGTCCGTTCGTTGCGATCTCAAAGAGGACGCCTCCGGGTTCTCTGAAGTAGATGGACCGGAAGTAGTGACGCTCCTGGACATCCGTGGGATATGTTCCCTTTTCCATCAGATACTCTCTCCACGCATGTTGTGCCGGATCATCAGACACCCGCCATGCAATGTGGTGGACCGACCCGGCCGACTGACGCGGCGGTGTAATGCCTTCGAGGACCAGTGTGTCGACCGTTGCTCCTTCGGGACGACTGCCAACAACAAATCGTGTCCGCTTTCCCTCGCTCCCCTGCTCGGTGAATCCCATGACATCCCTCAGGAACAGTCTGCTGAACCGATCATCGATATATGCCATCGTGACACCAGAGAACCCGCGGACCTGATGCGGTCCCGGGACCGGACTGTTCTTCCATGGCCGGACAGGAGGTGGATTCTTCCGCGAGACCAGATCTATTCTGAGCCCATCGGGATCAAGGAACGTCATAACACTCTCACCGAACCGTGCCGACGGGCCGTCGAGGGAGATACCTTTCGAGGATAATCTGTGGATCCAGTAGTCCTGAGAATCTGGATCGATCGAGAAGCCGATGGACTGCACCTCTCCGCTGCCGCGCTTTCCCTGTGCAGCGTTCGGGAAGGGGAAGAATGTGAGCGCCGTCCCGGGCGTTCCCACTTCGTCCCCATAGTACAGGTGGTAGACCCCGGGAGCATCAAAATTGACGGTCCTCTTGATGAGCCGGAGACCGAGCACGTCGGTGTAGAATTCCGCGTTCTGTTGCGGGTCGGATGCAACAACGGTGATATGATGAATGCCTGGAATGGTGGAGATCATAGGACAGATGGAATACTATTAGATGAAGGATGATAGACGATATGAGATATTTGAGCCCCTTCTGGGACAGCGGTATCTCCTGTGTTCAGTTCAATGACATCCTCAGCGTTCCACCGAGCGCGTACTCATGGAAGAACAGTTCATGTATGGTATATCTCGTCCACGGGAGGATGGGGAACGTCGTGAGTATTTCCCGTGCCTCCTCCTCTGTCGGGGCGAGGATGACCGTCCACAGTTTCGACCTGTCTGCCGTGAGTGTATACGAGAGGATCTTCCCCGCGCTCATCAGGCGGCCGATCGTCATCCGCTGGTTCGGGATCAGGGATGCGAACTCCTGGTGCATCGGCACCGGAAGTGTGATTTCGGCCATCCATGACCTCGCTGGCACTGTCTGTTCGTTCTCCTGCATCTCATGTTCCATCGCTGCACCTGCGGATTAATGATTCAAATTTAAAATATATACCCAAAAAAAGGGGCGAGACCTATCGGATCCTGGTCCCGAGCTTCTTCAACAACGCGGCAAGGTCCTTTTGTTCCCCCTCGCTGAGCACGGACGCCGTGTGTGCCACGAATGCTGCATGTTCGGGGAAGATCTTGCGGAACAGCTTGCGTCCCTTTCCGGTCAGCTGCACATATGTTGCGCGCCGGTCCTCCTTGCAGACGAGACGTTCTACGAGACCCTGACGGGTGAGGTTATTGACAACGACGGTCGTGTTCCCGCCGCTCACCAGCTGCTTCTTCGTCAGCTCCCCCATCAGGAGCGGGCCCAGGTGGCCCAGCGTTTCCAGGACGGAGAACTGTGCGGGTGTCAGTCCGAACTCGCGGATGTTCTCCTGGGTCTTGTGGCCGAACGTTGCGGCTGCGCGGGCGAGCTTGACCCACATCGTGAGGGCGACATCCGCCCGCCGTCCGTATTGTTTTGTCGTCTTCATAACTAATTCAAACTTAAACTATTATTCGGACACTGTCAAGCCCCCGGCCGCGCGGAGGCTGAAATGGCCGACGAGTGTGCGGGCAGTGCTGAGCCGCTCGGCTGCCTCTCCCCTGAGGACCCCGCGGAATTCCAGCTTCAGGACTTTCCCTGCCTGACGTAATTGTCCGTGCACGCGGGGGAGCGTCCCCAGCTCATCCATAAGGCGCTGGAACCTGGAAGGGTTCTCTCCGTCGGCATCGTAGAACGTTCTTTCCTCCTCCGGCGGCAGGGTCAGCACAAGACGGTCCTTGTCCAGCTCGACGCCCGCAAAGTCCCTGAGACCAGCCATGATCTTCAGCTCGACCAGCCTGAGAAGATTGTCCACCTCTTCCGGCGGGTCGCCGAAGCGGTCCCGAAGCTCATGCCGCAGGTCGGAGACCTCCTGTGCGTCGGTCATCGCGTACAGGCGGCGGTACAGGTCCAGCCTCTCTGCGTCCGATCCGACATAGATGTCGGGGATCAGCGCTTCAATGTCAGACTCGATAAGCGTTTGCACACCCTGCGGGACGCGCCGCGCCTCGGCCGGGAAGATGTCAGCGAACTCCGATTCCCGCAGGTCGGCCACAGCCTCTGCCACGATGCGCTGGTACATCTCGAACCCCATCTCGAGGATGAAGCCCGACTGCTCCGCGCCCAGCAGATTACCGGCGCCGCGTATCTCGAGGTCACGCATCGCGAGATTGAATCCCGACCCAAGCTCCGTGAATTCCTGCAACGCCTGGAGCCGCCGTATGGCCTGACGCGGCAGCGTCTCGATAGGCGGGGTCATCAGGTACGCATACGCCTGAACGTTCGACCGGCCGACCCGGCCCCGCAACTGGTACAGCTCCGCCAACCCGAACCGGTCGGCTCTGTTCACGATGATCGTGTTCACGCTCGGGATATCGATGCCCGATTCGATAATCTTCGTGCAGATGAGCAGATCATGCTTCCGGTCCAGGAAGTCCATGATCACTTTCTCGAGCGCCCGTCCCTCCATCTGTCCGTGCGCGACACCCATCTTCGCCTCGGGCACGATCCGTTCGAGCATCACCCGCACCTCGTCCATATCATGGACACGATCATTGATGAAGTAGACCTGTCCGCCCCGATGCACCTCGTGCAGCACCGCCTCCCTGATCAGCCCTGTGTCGAACGATACGATCTCCGTGATGATCGGCAGCCTGTTCCTCGGCGGTGTACTGATGAGGGAAAGGTCCCGTGCTCCCATCAGCGAGAACTGCAGCGTTCGTGGAATGGGTGTTGCCGTGAGCGTCATCGTATCCACGTTCGCTTTCAGCTGGCGGAGCTTCTCCTTTGCCGTGACGCCGAAGCGGTGCTCTTCATCGACGATGAGCAGGCCCAGGTCCTTGAACCGCACGTCCTTCGACAGCATCCGGTGTGTGCCGATGAGGATGTCCACACCGCCGGCAGCGAGCTGTTCCAGCACGCCCGATTGTTCCTTCTTCGTGCGAAGGCGCGACAGCGATTCCACACGCACACCGTACCGGCCGAGCCTGTCAACGAACGTCAGGTAGTGCTGTTTCGCAAGGATCGTCGTGGGAACGAGCATCGCCACCTGTTTCCCGTCAAGGACGGCCTTGAACGCTGCCCGGACTGCGACCTCGGTCTTTCCGAAACCGACGTCCCCGCAGATGAGCCGGTCCATCGGGGAAGGCTCTTCCATGTCCGCTTTCACTGCGGCGGTAGCAGATGCCTGATCGGGAGTGTCCTCATACATGAAGGATGCTTCCATCTCCTTCTGCCAGTGCGCATCGGGCGCGAAGGCATGTCCCTGTTCATGTTTCCGCTTTGCGTAGAGCTTGATGAGGTCCCGTGCAACGTCCCTTACCTTGCGCCGCGCACGCGCCTTCAGCCGTTCCCATTCGGGGGTCCCAAGCCGGGAGATGGCCGGAACATGCCCCTCCTTCGACGAGTACTTCTGAACCCGAATGACGAAGTTCAGGTTCACATAGATCGCGTCCCCTTCGGCATACGCGAGCTTCATTACTTCCTGCTCCACCCCCCTTACGGCGATCTTCTGCAACCCGGCGAACGTGCCGATGCCGTAATCCTGATGGACGACGTAGTCCCCTCGCCTGAGCTGCTGCAGTTCCTTGTGAGAGAGGCCCCGTCCTTTCCGGCGTCCGGCTGTCCCGCGCCGCCGTCGCCGGCCGAACACCTGATGCTCTGCGAACACCGCAACGCCACCGGCAGGAAAAACGAATCCTGAGTGGGTTGTTGAGGGCAGCGTATGATACGCTATCGGACGAAGATCTTCCGCCTCCAGCTGTGACGCCTGCTGTTCCTCCTCTTCCTCGATGAGCTCCCCGAGACGCCTGGCTTCGTCCCCCGTATCGCTTCCGATGAAGACCTCGAGTCCGTCCTCGCGCAAAGCCCTGATCTCAGCCAGGAGCTGCTTTGTGCTCCCCATTGTAACCGGCTGCGACCGCCCGGCAAATGAGATCGTCTCCCCGGCCATCCCCGCGAAGGACTGCACGATGCGGGTGAACTGCCCGATGCGTTCTTCGATGTCACTCCATGCAGCCAGATCGCGCACCCCCTCTGCGTGGAGCTCTTCGACCTCCTTCTGCAGCAGCGCCGGCTCATCCAGCGTCAGGATGGCGTCAGGCTTCAGGTAGTCGAGCACCGTGGAGACATGCTCCGGGCCGGAGGTGTCCATCCGTCCGACGATCGATGCGGAGTCTATCTCCCTGATGGACCGCTGCGATGTGGCGTCGAACTCCCTGAGAGATTCAATGGTGTCGCCCCAGAACTCAGCACGGATGGGCTGCGCACCGACGAACGGAAAGATGTCGACAATGCCGCCACGAACGGCGACATCTCCGTACTCCTCCACGAATTCTTTCCGCTCGAACCCGAGGTCCGAGAGCCGTGTCAGGAGGTCCTCGAAGGCCACTTCTGCGCCCTTCCTGAGCTCGAACGACCTTGTCGAAAATCCTTCGGGCCCTGGCACGTGGGTCACGAACGACCTGGCCGATGCCGTTATGATGACCTTCTGATGGTCGCTCAGAGCATGCAGTGCCTCGGTCTGGGAGATGGACGAGGTCATATCGAGGGTCTTCGCCTTGTGTCCCATGCCATGACCAAGGTAGAACACCTGGCGGTCGCCGAACAACAGCGCGAGGTCGTCCCGGAGCTCTTCCGCGGTATCTTCCTCCGGGGTGACGATGAGATGCTGTCGCGGAGCATGGTGATGAAGAGAGCCAATGACGAGCGCAAGCAGAGAGGCCGGAAGCCCGGAGACGTGGATCTCACCGGAAAATGTGATCCTGTCGTGCAGCGCCGTGAACGGATCCGACGATGCGATAGCCTTGCGTATGTCAGACCAGGATTTCATAGAGAGAGGATATGCGTCCGGAGCGAAAACAGTACACCCCGACAACGCAGGTGTCTCCTGCCTCGTCAGGGGGTCTTAATATAGAAAAAATCACGCAGAGACGGGGAGACGCAGAGGTGCTATACTGAGTGTTTGAATCTAAGGAACCTGCCCAATATCGTCATGACAAATGTGAGGGGATACGTTATGACAGAAAATGAGGTCTCCGGGATTGTTCTCGATTGCTGCATCCGAATCCACCGCAAGCTTGGACCGGGTCTGCTCGAGTCTGTGTATGAACATTTCCTTGCCTATGAACTTTCCAAGGCTGGGCTTCTTGTTGAAAGACAGGTTCCGCTTCCGGTTGAATACGACGGGCAAAAGATGGATCTTGGTTTTCGGGTCGACTTGATTCTGGAAAAGAAGGTTGTGGTGGAGCTAAAATCCGTTGAGACAATTCATCCTGTACACAAGATGCAGGTACTAACCTATCTCAAGCTCACCCACCTTAAGCTTGGACTTCTCATAAATTTCAATGTTGGTCTCATCAAGAACGGTTTCCACAGAATCGTGAATTCTCTTTAGCCCTCTGCGTCTTTGCGCCTCTGCGTGCATTCTTTACTATGCCCAACTTCAAACCATACCCTTTCACCCCCCTCTCCCCTGACGAGCAGCTTCGCCGCGCCAGGGAGATGCGGGAGAGATTCGACACTCGCCGCAGCATTCGTGAGTTCTCCGACGCTCCCGTGAGCCGCGATGTGCTCGAGGAGGTCATCCGGACCGCCTCCTCGGCCCCATCCGGCGCGAACAAGCAACCCTGGAAGTTCGTGGTCGTCACAGACCCCGCCCTGAAACACGAGATACGCCTGGCCGCCGAAAAGGAAGAGAAAGAGAGCTACGAGAGCCGGATGCCCCAGGAGTGGCTGGACGACCTTGAGCCCTTCGGCACGGACTGGCACAAGCCCTTCCTGGAGATAGCCCCTGCACTCATCGTGGTCTTCGCCGAGAACCTCGTCCGGGACGGGGGAAAGGTGAAGAAGAACTATTACGTCAAGGAATCGGTCGGTATCGCCGTGGGATTCCTGCTCGCGGCGCTGCACAATGCCGGCCTGGTGGCCCTGACACACACTCCGAGCCCGATGGATTTCCTCGGCAAGATCCTCGAACGTCCGGATACCGAGCGGGCGTTCCTGCTCATCCCGGTCGGCTATCCGGCCCGGAATGCGACAGTTCCTGACATCGAACGCAAACCTCTTGAAAAGGTCCTCATCTGGAAATGAAACACCCCATCGTCCGAACCGCCATCGCCCAGTTCGCTCCTGAGGTCCTCGACCTCACGAAGAGCGTCCGCAAGGCCGTTTCGATCATCGAACGGGCAGGAAAAAAGAAAGCCTCCATTCTCGCCTTCCCCGAAACGTGGATCCCCGTCTATCCGGTCTGGGCTGACATGGGAACGTTCAGCCAGTGGGACCATCCGGCCGCCAAGAAGCTCTACGCTCGGCTCCATGCCAATGCGCTCGAGGTCGGGTCGGAGGAATTCCGAAAGATCGCCTCCGCGGCACGGAAGGCGAAGATGCATGTTGTCATCGGCGTGAACGAGCGGGCAGGCAGGTCCATCTACAACTCTCTGCTGTTCTTCGACGATGCCGGCAGGCTCATGGGGCATCACCGGAAGCTTGTTCCCACCTTCGGTGAACGGCTCGTGTGGGGACAGGGGGATGCAGTAGGATTGCAGGCTCATGATACGCCATTCGGACGGCTGGGGGGCCTCATCTGCTGGGAGCACTGGATGCCGGCGGCACGCCAGGTGTTGCACGAGCAGGGCGAGGTCATCCACGTTGCGGCATGGCCGCACGGAAAGGAGCGGCATCAGATCGCGAGCCGACACTACGCATTCGAGGGGCGCACGTTCGTGCTTGCCGCCGCGATGTACCTTGAAAAGGGAATGTTTCCCCGTGACTACGAGCTGGCCGAAGAGCTTGCCCCGCTCCCTGATGTCCTCATCGATGGGGGCAGTGCTGTCATCGGACCGAACGGCGATTATATCGTCGCGCCTGTGCTGGGCAGAGAGGAGCTGATCCTGGCAGACCTAGACACTCGCCAGGCGGTAGAAGAATCCCTGACGCTTGACGTTGCAGGACATTACTCTCGCCCGGACATCTTTACGTTGGACGTGAGGAGGAAGAGATAGAACCGCAAAGAGCATGGGGCGTGGAGCAGGGGATAGTCGCTCCCTGCTTCCCACTCCCCGCCCCATGCCCACAGCGCTTTGCGCTTCGCCGATATCCACCTTACATTCACGGTATTCCCTTATGCACGACGCCGACCACACAAATACCCTGAAGTTCTCCTACAAGTTCCAGTTCGACGACGGCAAGGAGACCGAGTTCAGCGTACTGCTCGATGCACGCACACTGCATCTGATAAGACCTCCTCTGCCGAACAAGCCGGACTGGACGAAACTCGAGTACCAGAAATGCGAGAACTGCCCGTTGGGCTCCGATACCGAATGGTGTCCGCTGGCCGTGAACCTCTCACATCTCGTCGATGCCTTCAAGTATTCTACCTCCTATGACAAGACGTGGTGCGTCGTCGAAGCGCCCGAGCGTACGTATGCCCGGGAAACGTCGGTGCAGAACGCCCTCGCGTCCGTGATGGGGATCATCATGGTCACCAGCGGATGCCCGGTCCTGGATAATTTGCGCCCGATGGTTCGGTTCCACCTTCCGTTCGCCACTGCCGTCGAAAGTGTGTACCGGATCGTTTCCATGTACCTTCTCTCGCAGCTCTTCCGCATGAAGGCGGGGGAAGAACCGGACTGGAAGCTCGAGAAGCTTGGAGAGCTGTATCAGCAGATTTCAAAGGTCAACAAGGGTCTCTGGAAACGGCTTTCTGCAGCGTCGAGCTTCGATGCGAACGTGAATGCCGTGATCGTGCTGAATACATTCGGGGACGCCATTAGATTTTCCTTACGAAAGGACCTGGAAGACCTCGCTCCCCTCTTCTCTCAGCACAGAACCGGACCGCCGCAGGCAGATGCTCCCGCGTGAGGCCGCTCACAGGTGCGTTTGCTATTCGGTCGAGTTCTCATGATATTTGCCTGACTCCAACGAATGTAACAGCAGTCATCCCTTATCTCACCACATTTTCATCGGAGGATTACGATGAAGGTATTTCTCACAAAGCTGGCGGCAGCCATGCTTGTGGTCTCGCTTCTGACGGTCACGTCCCGTGCCCAGATCAGCGGTGACCTCGAAACGCTTGCAAAGATCGGCTCGGACGCGGTCAAAGGCTGGGTCACCCCGATCGCCAGTGGGTTCGGCAATGGTATGAACACAGCGTTCTACCATTCTGCCGACCTGCATGATATCCTTGGATTCGATATCGGGATCAAGGTGGGTATCGCCACGGTGCAGGATGAGGACAAGACCTACACCCTTAACCTCCCGGCGACCCTTCCAATCACCCTGAACTACAACGGGCTGCAATACGGTGCGACCCTCGTCGCTGGGGTTCACTATCCGACGTCTGTGACGCCGCAGACGGCAGTCGGCGATGAGACTGTGACAAGTCTTTCTCTCCTCAACGGCTACAGCGCCGGCCCCATTACTATCCCGGCGGGCACGAAGATCATGGACATCCCGGGTGGTGTCAATCTGCCGGTCACAGGCGCTATCGCGCCGCAGGTGGCTATCGGCCTTCCGTTCGGCATCGAGGTCATCGGACGGTTCCTGCCGACGATGGACTTCGACGGCAACAAGATCGGCATGACCGGTTTCGGCCTCCGGTATGACGTCGACCAATGGCTGCCCCTCTTCCCGGTCGATATCGCCGTCCACTTCGCTACGCAGAGCCTGACCCTGAAGGACGCCTCGGACAAGGAGGTCTTCTCCGCAGGCGCAACAGCATTCGGTGTCGAGGTAAGCAAGAAGTTGTTCATCCTGACACTCTATGGCGGCTTCCAGCTTGAGAGCAGCACGATCAAGGTCGGCGACATTCAGTATCCCGGACCGGTCGATGCGTTCGGTAATACCCCCATGCTGACACTGCAGGGCTTTGAGATCGAGGGTTCGAACTCGTCGCGCTTCACGGTCGGCGCGAGGATGCTCCTCCTGTTCCTCAACGTTCATGCGGAATACAGCCTGGCAAAGAACCCGATGATCGGCCTCGGCGCGGGCATTTCGATCCGCTAGACCGACATATTCATCGCTGGTCACATGATCCCGTCCCGCTCTGCGGGGCGGGATTTTTTTTGAGGGAAGATTCAGCTATATTATGTCTGCCTCAGGGCCTTCCGGCGTCTCTGAGGCGTTTTTTTTTCTATGAACGGGCCAGCCGGTACCGGCCCTCACCATCGGGACCAGACGCGCAGAACCTCCATGACACCCACACACAGGACAGACATCCGCAACATTGCCATCATCGCTCACGTCGACCACGGAAAGACGACGCTGGTCGACCATATGCTCCGCCAGACCGGCACGTTCCGCGCGAACCAGGAGGTCGCCACGCGCGTGATGGACTCCAACGACCTGGAGCGGGAGCGCGGAATCACCATCCTTGCGAAGAACACCTCGGTGATGTACACGCACCCGAAGAACAAAGCGATCACGAAGATCAACATCGTCGACACTCCCGGGCACTCGGACTTTGCGGGGGAGGTGGAACGCACGCTCAAGATGGTCGATGGCGTACTGCTCCTCGTCGACGCTGCGGAGGGCCCCCTGCCCGGCACGAAATTCGTCCTGAAGAAATCCCTCGACCTGCGGCTTCAGCCCATTGTCGTCATCAACAAGATCGACCGGAAAGATGCCCGGCCGCATGAGGTGCTCGACGAGGTGTTCGAGCTGTTCCTGTCGCTGGGCGCTGACAACGATCAGCTGGATTTTCCGACGGTCTACTGCATCGCCAAGCAGGGGATCGCCAAAGCCGAGCTTACTGATGAGAGCGATTCTCTTCAGCCCCTTTTCCAGAAGATCATCGAGCGGATCCCGCCCCCGCCGGGGGACGCCTCCCTCCCGTTCAAGATGCTCGTGACCACCATCGACTACAACGACTATCTCGGCCGGCTGGGCATCGGGCGCATCAATCAGGGCGCCATTCAGCTTGGAAGCCCGATGAGCATCATCCATCGTGACGGAAAGGCCGAGGCCGCGCGGGTCACAAAGATATACGGCTTTGAAGGGCTCCGGAGAGTAGAGGTCGAGGAGGCAACTGCCGGTGACATCATCGCCATTGCGGGAATGGAGGATGTGGACATCGGCGAGACCATTACCGACGCCTCGGACCTGACCCCGCTCCCGTTCGTCTCCATCGAGGAGCCGACACTCTCAATGAATTTCATCGTGAACAATTCGCCGTTCGCCGGACGGGAGGGGAAATATGTCACCACGCGCCATTTGCGCGAGCGGCTGCAGAAGGAGCTCCGGTCGAACGTTGCACTCCTTGTGGAGCTGACGGACTCACCGGACGCCTTCAAAGTGAGCGGACGCGGCGAGCTTCATCTTGCCGTCCTCATCGAGACGATGCGACGCGAGGGATATGAGTTCCAGGTCTCCAGGCCCGAGGTCATCTACAAACGGATCGCTGACGTGCTCTGCGAGCCGATCGAACATGTCATTATCGATGTTCCGGACGAGTTCACCGGGGCTGTCATCGAGAACCTGGGGAAGCGCAAAGGCGAGATGAGGAACATGATCCAGTCTCAGGGGAACACGCGTATCGAGTTCCTCGTCCCTGCACGGGGCCTGATCGGATTCCGCGGAGAGTTCATGACCCAGACAAAAGGAACGGGCGTCCTGCACCACAATTTTCACGGGTACGAACCGTACAAGGGTGATCTTGAGCACCGAATGAAGGGTGCTCTTGTTGTTCTCGAGGAGGGCGTGTCCGTCGCGTACGGGATGGGAAAGCTGCAGGATCGGTCCGTGTTCTTCATCGAACCCGGCGTCCATGTCTATGCGGGCATGATCGTGGGTGAGAACGCCCGCGAGCACGACATGGTCGTGAACGTGTGCAAGACGAAACAGCTGACGAACATGCGTGCATCGGGTGCCGATGAGGCCATTCGCCTGGAGCCCCCCAAGCGTCTGACGCTTGAACAGGCTATCGAATGGATCGGTGACGATGAGTACGTCGAAGTGACACCGAAGACGATCCGTTTGCGGAAGCGCTACCTGGAGCACAACGAGCGGAACAGGATGGAGAAGAAGCGGGCTGCGGCGGAGGAAGAACGAATATCCGGTAAGCAGTAGGCAGTGGGCAGTGGGCAGTGGGCAGGTAACAGCAGGGAAGTGTCCCGTGCGGATCAGCTCCTGTCTGATCCTGTAACCTGCCTACTGATTCACCGTGCTCACCGCCAGCCGTACGTGCTCCGGTTCGCCGATGACGATGATCGTATCGCCGGTCCGGACCTTCGCCGTAAGCTTCGGATTGAACACGTATCCGACCTCGTTCTTATGCCCAACGACGAGCAGGCCGTCGGAAACGGGTTCGATGCATTCCTTGATGCTTTTTCCGTCGAATGACGGACCCACCGGAACATCCTCCACGCGGTAATTCGCAGCATCCCGCAGCATCTTGTCGAGAAAGGTGACCGTATCGGGCCGGACAAGTTCCGATGCCATGCGCATCCCGCCGATGAACGCATGCGAAACGGCCGCATCCGCTCCGCTCCGGAGGAACTTCTCCTTCACGTTGACGTCGACGATCTTCGAGACGATACGAAGGCCCTTGTTGAGCCCGCGGGCAGTGATGACAACGAAGAGATTGTCCCGGTCCTCTGCCAGCACGGACACAAGGCCCGCGGCACGGTCAATGCCCGCCTCCCTCAGGGTCTCATCCAGCGTCGCATCCCCCTCAACGACGAAAAGACCGTGCTCCATCAGGGCTGTTGCACGCTCCTTGCTGCGCTCGACGATCACCACCTGACGATGCGTCCTCAGGAGTTCCTCGATGACATATCGTCCCGCGCTGCCGCCGCCGCAGACAATGAAATGCTTTTCCATTTTCCCGATCGCCTTGTTCATCTTGTTCCTCCGTAGGTACCCTCTCATCTCCCCCTCGACGACGAACGTCGTTATCGCCGTGACGCCGTATGTGATGATCCCCAGCCCTCCCATGATGAGCACCATGGTGAATATCCGGCCTTCGAAACTGAGGGGGTGCGTCTCCGAGAACCCGACGGTCGCCAGCGTGATGACCGTCATGTAGAGGGCATCGACATAGTCCCATCCCTCGATGAGCACATAGCCCTCCGCGCCCACGATGAGCGTGAGCACGAGCATTGCTGCAATACGCACCGCTCGTGTCAGCGCTGACGTGTGCGTCTCCGGGGCCATGTGAAGTTGCAGGCTAATGGTAGGCTCCGTATTCCCGCCATGCCGTTGCATATGCCCGCAGCCGGGCATCGGCCAGGCCGTTCACAGTCCCGGCCTCGAACGACCCATCAGACCGCTGTGTCCCAGCCCGGACGCCGGTGAGGACCTCGATCCCTTCGTCCACGGTCGAGACGGCATAGACATAGAATTTCTTCTTCCGGACCGCCTCATAGACCTCTTCCCGAAGCATCAATTCGTCCACATTCTGGACCGGGATGATGACACCCTGCGATCCCGTCAATCCGCGGGCCTTACAGGTAGCATAGAATCCCTCGATCTTCTCGTTCACGCCCCCGATCGGCTGGATCTCCCCGTTCTGATTGACGGAACCCGTCACGGCAATATCCTGCCGCAGCGGAAGGCCGGACAACGCGGAGAGGATGGCGTAGATCTCGGTCGAAGATGCGCTGTCGCCGTCAACGCCGCCGTACGACTGTTCGAAGGTGATGCTCGCATCCATCACCAGCGGTTTGTCCTGCGCGAACCGGTGTTTGAAGAAGCCGCTCAGGATGGCAACACCCTTCGTGTGGGACGGACCGCTGAGATCGGCTTCGCGCTCGATGTTGATGACGCCGTTCCTGCCGATGGCTGTCTTCGCCGTGATCCGTGATGGCTTGCCGAACGCGTACTCGCCCGTGTCGTACACCGAGAGCCCGTTCACCTGGCCCACCGCAGCACCGTCCGTATCGATCAGGATCATCCTTTTATCGATCATGTCCTGGATCTTAACCTCGATGAGCCTGACGCGATGGATCCGTTCGTCGAGAGCACGCTCGACATGCCGGGCTTTCACCTTCTTCGAGAGGTCCTTCCCCGCCCAGTAGCTCGCCTCCCGCACGACGTCGGCGATGATGTTGAACCGTGTCGACAGCTTCTGCTTGCTGCCGGCGAGTCGGACGCCGAACTCGATGATCTGAGCAAGTCCGGTGGCGTCGAACGGGATGAGCTTCTCATCCTCGACCACCATGCACACAAAGGAGATGTACTTGGCGACGGTGTCCTTGCCGCGTGGCATCTCAAAATCGAAGTCTGCCCTGATCTTGAAGACCTTCTTGAAGTCCTCGTCGCGGTGATACAGGAAGTAGTACAGGTCCGTCTCGCCGATGATGATCACCTTGACGTTGATGGCGAACGGCTCAGGCTTCATACCGCTCACGCTCAAACCGTACACCGGATCGGCAGTCTGGATTTCCAGCTTCCCCGTTCGGAGCGTTCGCTTCAGCTCCTGCCAGACGCCGGGTTCGATGAGCGCGTCGAGTGCGTTCAGCACAAGATACCCGCCGTTCGCCGCAAGCAGGGAGCCGGCTTTGATCTTCATGAAATCGGTCCGCCACAGGCCCCCGCGCTCGAATTCCCGCTCCACGGTCCCGAAGATGTTCTTGTACTTCGGGTTCGTCTCGATGATGATCGGGACATGCTCCGTCTCGGAATTGTCGACCACCACGTTGACCTTGAACTCCTTGAAATCGTCCTCTTCCTCCTCGTCCTCGCTTTCCTTCTTCTGTCCTGCTCCGGGAGCCGCCTGCTGCTGCCGGAACCGGTCGAGGTTCTCCTTTACATGCTTCCGAACATCCTCGAAATACTGCAGGACGAGGTCGTCCGCATAAGCCGCCTTGATCCCGTCGACGGTGGCATTGACCGCCGGCATGACGAGCCGCTCCTCCAGCTCTTCGAGCGATTCCTGAAGTCGTTTCTCGATGTTCCGAAGTTCCCGGAACACTGTTCCCATCTGTTTCTCGAGATCCCCAAGCTTCTCGCGCATCGCCTTGAACTGCTCCTCCGATACGTCCCCCTTTCGCACGAGCTCCTCGACCTGCTCGAGCGTCGCCGGATTGCCGTTGACCACCGGGACAACCTCGGGGCGCATGATGCCACCGACCTGCACCTGAACGAGATCGAAACCGTGTTCTTTCACTTTCCGCTCGAAGTCCTGCAGAATCGACTTCTGACGGTCCTGGAAATGCTGCACTGTGAGGCGGCGCTGCCGCTGGTACCGCTGCCCCTCATAGACGGCGGGGATGTCCCGCAGCAGGTCGCGCAGGAGGTTGTCCATGTCGTCGCGGAGCCCTCTCCCCTGCCCCACGGGCAGTGAGAGCGCCAACGGCATGTCAGGATGCCTGAAGTTGTACACGTAGCAATGGTCCTTCAACGCCACACGCCTGTGCTCGAACTCACTGAGCATTTTCTTGATGGTGGTAGTGCGGCCGGTGCCGCTGAGGCCGGTGACAAAGATGTTGTATCCGGAATGCTGGATCTCGAGCCCGACGCGCAAAGCGCGGAGCGCTCTCTCCTGGCCGATGATCTCCCGGGCAACCTTTCCATTGTTCGAGGCACGGACGCGGAGCGAGGCGGGATCACATTGCCAGCGGAGCTGCTCAGGTTTGAGGGAAGAGTGACGTCTGGATGTCTTCAGCGACGGTGCTGTGGAAGATGATCGCTTCTTCATCTCATCTCCATGCGGAAGTGCCGGAAAACCCGGGTGAGGTACGAACGACTGAACGCAGAGTACGCAAAAGAGGACCCAGTATCAACGCGGCTCATCCGGCGGGGACCGTATCCGTGGCAGCCTTCGGGCTCCGCTCGCTCCACCAGGCCCAGAGTACGAACAACCACATCGCATTCCCGGCGACAGCAATCATTTCCTCCGACGGCGGAGGAGGGCCGAACAGGTTTCCCAGATGCATCACGAGCAGAAATGCAGCGAACAGCCAGAACGACAGCCGGACATGCCGGCCCTGGCGCTGCAGCGTCTCACGATAAAGATAGATCCCCGCAGCGAAGATCCCGACCTCAAGAATGAGGGTCCCCGTCATCGAATACCAGAGGCCGAAGCCGACCTTTGACTCTCCCCATGGTGTCAGCGGAAGGTCGGGCCGATGCGTGATGAGGTCCAGCACCCAGTGGCTCACAACGCAGCCGGCAAGCACCCACATCTCCCGAAGGTCCCTTCGGAACGCGTACACCGCCCCGCCGAACGCGAGCCCCCACCCGATCGACGTCAGCAGGCTGTGGGTGATGGGATACGATGTGAAATCGAGCGGAGTAACATCGGTGATGCCGGGAGCGATACGGACAGACTCGAATCCCAGAAGAAGGAATGCGGGCCAGAGCAGATCGACAAGCTGTGCGGCGACGATGAGGAGCGGAAGGGGTGTGTTCGGTGCGACCTTCTTCGCCGCAAATCCAACTCCGAAATGACCGATGAACATGTTCGCTCCTCTCTCAGCTGCGTGTGTCCCTGATCCTGAGGTAGTTCGGCCGCTGATACGCCTCGCGGAATCCGTGCCGGACAAGATTGTGGTAGGATGGATTGGGCCGTTCCGGCTGCTCTTCCGCCGTCTCCGCGACAACATGCTGGCACCCCGATGCCAGTGCGTCCGCAAGGCGCCGGTGGATGAGAGCGCTCTGCGCCCCGCGCCGGCGGAACTCTTGCTTCGTGGCAGCGAAACCAAGCCAGGCAGTCTGACCATGGATGAACATCGCTGCGCTGGCTGCCGGTTCGCCATCGTCGAACGCGAGGTAGTGCACCCAGCTCTCCCGCCCGACCATGCGGGCAAGCCATTGCTTCATCAGCCCCGGCCAGCCGAATGCCGGCGCGACGATGTCGGCGAACGTCGCCGCCATGGACGCATCGATCCTCTCGACACGCACAGCGCTGTCCGGTTCGGGCATCCGCTCGCTTGTCTTCCGGATGAGCTTCGTCCAGTTGTTGAAGCGAGTGAATCCTTCCTGCTTCAGGATGTTCAGGACCTCCGGGATGGTCGACGATGGACAGAGCTGGATCGCATACCGGCGGCTTCCGCATTCGTCGAACAGGCGAATGATGCGCCGCACTTCGTTCACGGAGGTTGCGTGGTCGAGCTGGACACCCACGGCACGGTTGAGCGCCACGACGTCGAATGTGCCTGTCGCGCCGACAACCATGGTCCCGGATCGTTCACTCTTTATTTGGAACCGTTCGCGGAATGACGGCTCAGCGGCTTCGAGCATCGACCACCAGGCCTCAGCGTCCGCCTCCTCACAGATCCTGCATAACGATTTTTCGTCCATATGCTCCATTCAAACAGAGACTGCAAAAAGTACGAATTGCTCATGACATAATTATGACAAATCGGGGGGTGGGGGATGACAACCGCTCCGGCCCGCCTCTGTAGCTTGGACCCATGCATGCGAACGCGGCGACGCTCATGCTCCCGCCAGCACAGGCATGTCACATCACTCCACCATAAACAGGAGGCTGCTATGCGCTCTGTGAATACGCTCTTTCTGAGTGTGGTGTTCTGTGTCCCCCTTCTTGCCCAGCCGGACACGCTCACCATCCTCCACGTCAACGATACCCACTCGAACCTCATGCCCCTCGCACCGCGCAATCCGGACCTGAGCGGGCAACGGGGCGGCATCGCCCGGGTGGCGACGTTCGTTGGCTACACCCGGATGACGGAACCGAACGTGCTCTTTCTCCACGCCGGCGACGCCTCCATCGGAGACCCGATGTATGCATACTATCTCAGCGTCCCCGAATTATCCATCCTGAGCCAGCTCGGTCTGGATGCCCTGGCAGTAGGCAATCACGAGTTCGACCTCACGCCATTCGGGCTGCAGATGGCATTGGACACCGCAGCGCTGCAGGGCTTGTCGTTCCCCCTGTTGAGCGCGAACACCATTCTCGACGATGCCTCGGTGTCGACCCTGAAGACCTACATTCGCGCCAATACGGTGAGGACGTTCGGTGACCTCAAGGTAGGCATTTTCGGCCTTACCACCCCGGAGACCATGCTGTTGTCACAGCCCGCACCGGCCGTCATCGACACCAATCTGGGGATCATCGCTGCCATGCAGGTCGCAACGCTGGCCGCTGATACCTGCGACGTGATCATCATGCTCTCGCATCTTGGCCACAGTCTCGACAAACTCGTGGCCGAGAACGTGCCGGGCATTCACGTCATCGTCGGCGGACACGACCACGAGCTGTTAACGAAGCCGGAAGCTATCGTCAATCCCGCCGGAGATACCACCTGGATCGTACAGGCCGGTGCATTTTACGAATACGTTGGCCGTCTCCGGCTTGCTGTGGATGGTGCCTCGGTGACGCTCGTGGACGGCGGGATCATTCCCATGACAGACGATTACGCGCCGGAGGAACCACAGGTGAAGGCGATCGTCGAACAATTGGCTGCCGATCAGGAAGCTGTGTACGGAATACCCTTCTTCTCTCAGGCGGTCACTACATCCGAAAGACTGCAGACCGAACTCATCACAGACCTTCCGCAACGACGGGAGGCGTACACGGATGTCTCATCCTTCGTGACACGAGCATTTGCGAACACGATACCGTGCGACGTCGCGATCACTGCGTGCGGTGCGACCGCACAGCCGATCCAGGCCGGTCCTGTGACGCCAGCCGACCTCTATCGCGCCATCGGGTACGGATTCAACGAGACGAACGGACTTGGATACAGGATGGCGTCATACTCGTTGTCCGGTCTTGACCTCATGAAGGGGCTCGAATATGGCCTTTCGACGATCGAGGCCAACGATGAATTCTTTGTAACGGGGACCCCTCTGCGCTACTACTATGATCCAGCGAAGAATCCGTTCGAGAGGCTTGATTCCGTCTTCATCAACGATGAACCGGTCGATCCCGTCAGGACCTACACTATCGTATCGAGCGAATTTATCCTGATGTTCATGCAGATGCTTGCGCCAGAACTGGGAATAACCGTTCTGAACGATACGGTCTATGAAGTCACCGAGTTCGAAGCAGTCCTGGGATATGTTGTGGCAGGCGGGTCGGTCACCGGTGTGACAGACGACCCCATAGCATCAGCCCCGCCAGTAGCATATGGGCTTGGACAGAACTATCCCAACCCGTTCAATCCATCGACCACGATACGGTTCTCTATTCCTGAGGATGCGGTTGTTGAACTCGCCGTATTCGATATCCTTGGCCGACAGATCGAAACACTTGTACAGGGTGTACGACAAGCAGGCATTCATACAGCATCATGGCATGCACGTGTCGCGACCGGTGTGTACTTCTACAGGCTCCGCGTCACCGATATGCATGGGGCAATGCTGTTCGAGCAAATGAATCGCATGGTTTTGCTGCGGTAGTCCCACATTTGGGATGGGGGGAAGGCCCGGCATCCTTTCCCCCGTCTCTTCCCTTTCCTTTTTGCGCGAAAATGAGGAACATTGGTTTCGCAGAGCTTCGGCAAGGCCTTCTGCTCATTATGGCCACCCGTCCCCCCACATCCCTCGCTCTCCTCGCTACACACCTCTTCATAGCTCTATTCTGTCTGTGGAACGTTATCTACATCCCTGATCGGGCGCGCGTGCCGTTCGAAACGGATCTTGTTGACGGAGAATCCTACATCGGCCGGATCGCAGATGCTGTGCATGCACCAGGGCTCCAGAAGGGGGATAGACTCATCTACTGGAAGAGCATTCGGGTTGCGATGCCGCAGCATCTTGAGCTTCTTGCCGAGATGTCGCGGATCGGGGACCATATCCCGATCACCGTGGAGCGCAACGGCGGGATCGTTGAATATACCATAGAACTCGTTCCGTTCTATACCTCGTACCGTTTTGCGGTCGTCACGGCCGTCGCCGGCGTGACCATTCTGATGCTGGGACTCTTCCTGTACTTCAAGCGCCCGGGAGACCCGACAGCCCTGTTGCTCCATTTGTCCCTCGTTTCCCTCGGGACCCTCACGATGATGACCCAGGGGGCGATCGAACCTGATAGTGCGCTCAGCTTCCTTCGCCGCGCGATGCTCTTCCTGTCATACAACACAACCGCTGCCTTCTTTTTCCTGTTCACAGTGTCGTTTCCGCGTCGGCTTTTACCGAAGCCCCGCGTTCAGGTCCCGGCGTTGCTCGCCCCCTTCCTGCTGCTTGCCGGCTGCCTCACGTGGTTCCATGTCGAAGCGATGCGAACGGGAAATCCGGAGCCGTTCCGCACATTTCAGTTACTGTATGACATCTTCCATCTCGTCTTTCTTCTCGTTCTCGTTGTCGGCCTTGTATTCATTTTCACCGGCTACGCGAAGGAACGCATCCCGGTACGACGCCGTGCGCTTCGATGGATCGTCTATGGCTTACTGATCGGTGCGGCCCCGTTCCTGACCCTTGTCGTCCTTCCCCAGCTCTGGGGACCCGATCTGCTGGCTCCCGAGGAACTGGCCACATTCTTCACGCTGGCCATACCGCTCTCCTTCATCATTGCTTTTCTCCGGTATCATGTCTTCAGCATAGAGATACAGCACCGGCAGGGGCTCACCACATTCCTTCTCCGGATGTCCCTGTCGCTGCTGCAGCTCCTGTTCGCTGCGATTGTCCTGTCCGTATTTTGGGAGGACGTCCTGTTCGGTTCGCATGTCCTCGAAATGCTCGCCTTCGGCCTGTTCCTCCTCCTGCTGACACCCGTACGCTCACGGCTGGCATCGCTCATCGAAGAGGCAGTCTTTCCGTCCCGCTTCAACCCGACCCGGCTCCTGCAGGACGTTTCGTCCCGGTTCCATGGAATCCTTGTTCCGTCGGATGTCGGCCCGGTGCTCGTCTCGGAGCTCCATCATATCATCCCACGGTTCGCATTCCTGTGGTATGCCTGGGGCGGACGGGCATTCATGCCGCGCCGGAGTTCCGACCCGATGTTCCTCCCCTCCCTGGACCTTTCGCCGCACGTCGCGGACGAGATCCGGAACGGCCGTTTCCTCGCTGTTGCAGAGGCGGTGCGGCCTCCCTTGCCAGCCGTGGGACAGTCAGAGCAATGGCTGCGGGAGCATACCCTGTCGTTTGCATTGCCCCTGCGGGACGCGAAGGGATCACTTCTCGGGCTTCTCTGCGCCCGGAAGAATGCCGGCGTGGACCCGCTGGATCGCGGAGAGCTCGAGCTCATCAGGACCTTATCGTTGCAGGCCTCTTCCGTGATGGAGCATCTCTCCCTCCAGGAGAACATGATGCTCGAACAGCGCAGGCGAAAGGAGCTCGAGGAACTGAGCCGCTTGAAATCGCACTTCGTGTCGAGCGTCTCGCACGACCTGCGGACACCGCTCACCTCGATGGGTATGTTCCTCGAGCTGCTCGAGAAACCACGCCTGACCGCTGCGAAGAGGGGCGAGTACATCGGCGTCATCCGGCAGGAAGCGCAGAGGCTTCGCCGTCTCGTCGAGAATGTTCTCGATTTTGCCCGGGCTGAGCGTGGCGTTCGGGAGTTCTCGCGCGAGCGGACCGACCTGACGAAGGTCCTCCGGCAGGCAGCGGATGCTATGGCTGGTCAGTTCAAGGCCGTCAATGCCCGGTATCAGGTGCGCATCCCGGCTTCGCTGCCTCCGATCATCGCGGACCCGTTCGCGCTCGAGCGGGCCTTCGTGAACATCCTGTCGAATGCATACAAGTACACGCCGTCGAAGAAGAGTGTCTCGTTCATGGCGCGCCAGATCGACGGTTCTGTGCGCATCATCATCGCCGACAACGGGTTCGGCATCAGCGAGGCAGAGCTGTCGAAGGTGTTCGACCCGTTCTATCGTGTGCGTGACCGTTCGACGGCTCCGACCGGCGGTGTCGGGCTCGGACTCTCGCTCGTGAAGCGCACCATCGAATACCATGGGGGCCGCGTCTCTATCCGGTCGAGGAAGGGAAAAGGAACGACCGTCACGGTCGACCTACCAGTCGAATTCACCACCAGCGCAAAGGAATGAACCGATGAAACGGATCCTGATCATTGAGGACGATCCTGCGATCCAGCGCGGACTTTCGGATGCGCTGACCGCCGAGCACTTCGACGTCCATGTCAACGGCAATGGAACCGACGGGCTGAAGACGGCGCAGCAGAAAAAGCTCGACCTGATCATCCTGGACATCATGCTCCCCGGCATGAACGGTTTCGAGATCTGCAGGGAGCTCCGCGCAAAAGGAACGGATATCCCCATCCTGATGCTCACCGGGAAAGGGGAAGAAATGGACAAGGTGCTGGGACTCGAACTGGGCGCGGACGACTACCTCACCAAGCCGTTCAGCATCCGGGAGCTTGTCGCAAGGGTCAAGGCCCTGCTACGCCGTCAGTCGCATGTTGACCAGACGCTCGAAGAGGTGTCGTTCGGCGAGATCCATATCGACTTCGTGAAGCAGGAGGCTACCCGCGGGGCGAAGCCCCTGCACCTGACCTCCCGCGAGTTCGCACTGCTGAAGTTCATGGTCGCACGGGAGGGCGAGGTCATCTCCCGGAGCACGCTCCTCGATGAAGTGTGGGGATACGAACAGACCCCGACAACGCGGACAGTGGACAACTTCATCCTCAGCCTGCGCAAGAAGATCGAGAAGACCCCATCGAAACCGAAGCATCTGTTGACCGTTCATACGTCTGGATACAAGTTCGTACGATAGGACAGATTTGCAGAATAGTGTCCGGTATATCTTTTTCCTCACTATCGGCTGCATGCAGGTGGCTCCGGCACAGGACATGCGGGTCGCGACGGTCAACATCTGGAGTGGGCTCACCTATGAGGGGTCAACGACTATCGAGTCGTACGAAAGCGAGGCTCAGCACGCTTCGCGGTTGAACGCTCTCGTCGCTGGCCTGCGTCAGGAAGCACCCGACGTGATCGCCCTCCAGGAGGTCAATCCCGCCACACGCCGCGCCCGGGAGATCGCCGATCAGCTCGGATATGATGTCATCTCGCAGCGTGTGCTGTCGGGCATCAAGATAGGCTGTCTCGGCGTTCCCTGGAACCTGAACGAAGGCCTGGCCATTCTCGCTCGCTCGGAGCTGTTGCTCGAGTTCGTCGATGTCATTCCACTTTCGCTTGACTTCGGGTCCTTCGGCAATCTGCTCTCATTCCATGGAGGAGAACAGAACGCGGCGCTCATCGGTGCGATCCGCACCCCCGACGGGGAACGAATCCTCATCGTCAACACGCATCTGCCTGCTTTCCCTGAGGACACACCTGGTACACGAAGCCGACTTGCAGATATCTGCCGTAGCAGAGGCCTGGGTGAAGCGGAGATCTCTGCGTGGATCGAACACCTGAGCGCGGACCACAGCGAACGGTCAGAAATGCTCGACCGTCTGCTCGAAGAGCTGGATGACCGCTATCCCGACACACCGCTGATACTTCTGGGCGATCTCAATCTCTCCTACACGGCACCAGATATCGAACACATCCGGACCCGGGCCGGATACTCACAGGCCACGCCCGACGGAGGCCCCCTGCCGACGTGGGACGGGGCAGCAAATCCATTGACCCGATATGCTTCGCGGTCGGATGACGCTGATGCCGATCCCATAGAGAAGCTGTCGCGAGCAGATGATCTTGGGCTCCGCACGATCGATCACATTTTCGTGCGGGCTCCCTTCAGGCCGGGAGATATTATCCGGACAGAGCGCATCCTGGATACGCCGAGCGACGGAATGTTTGCCTCCGACCACTACGGCCTGATGGCAACGGTGCAGCTGTCCGGAATCCGGCAGGCATCACAACCCGCCGTCTCATCGATCGAGTTCCTCCCCATCGCATCATATGACACGGATGTCGGGTTCGGATATGGCATCAAAGCGTTCTTTCTTGACCAGCTGGGATCGCGCGAATCGTTCGACGTCATTCTCTTCAACAGCACAAAGGGGGAGCGCTGGTACCGGTTCGTATTCTCGGTCCCCGATTTCGAGCTTCGGCAGGGGACCATGTATCCTCTCGCACTCGACGTCACGCTCGACTACGATAAGTATCTGAAGAATGTCTTCTTTGGCGTAGGCCCCGGTTCACGATATGATGACCGCGAGGAGTACACCCGTGAGCCGTTCGAGGCTGCCGTGTCTGTCAGCCGCGGACTCACGCGACAGACTGTCGTGCAGGCCGGAGGCCGGTACCGGTGGGTGAGGAATGCGAACTTCTCAGATACGAGCGCCGTTCCCGCCGCGGGAGCAGCCCACAGCACCGGAACTGCGACCGCATATTCTCTCGTGGCCTCGGTCCGGCACGACACACGGAATTCCTACATCAATCCTTCCCGGGGTGTTGTGCTCCAGGCAGAGGCGGAGTGGGCCCCGTTGATCGGGAACGTTTCGTTTGTTCGAGCCGGCGGCGCATTTCAATACTACACGACGTTAATGTATCCGAAGACCGTATTCGCGTTCCGCCTTCAGGGTCAGGTTCTCGACGACGACCAGGTCCCGATCCAGTTCCTGCTCCCCGTGGGGGGCAACCAGACGCTTCGCGGATTTCCGCAGGACCGGTACCTCGGCAAGGTGTTGATGGTCATGAATATGGAGCTTCGATTCCCGCTGATCTGGCGCTTCGGAGCCATCGCCGGGGTCGACGCAGGAAAGGTCTGGATGGCCCCGGCAGATGTCGACCTTGTGGATTGGAGGGCAAACCCGACCGTCGGGCTACGGTTCTACCTGGACACCTTCCTCGTCCGGGCAGACCTTGGATTCGGTCCTGAAACGACTGGATTCTACCTGAACTTCGGGCAGATCTTCTGAGCTGGGGAAAGACCGGCATAGCGCTAAGGGCAGAGCGCAAAGAGCGTAGGTTTGAGAGGGGGCCGGCGAAGCGAAAAAACGCCTATGGGCTTGTGGAAAAACGTTTCTCGCCTGCCTGACTGCGTCACCCAGGCAGGCCACGTCCCCGCCTGCCATTGGAGATCCAAAAAGGCGGCAGGCGCAACGGTCTTGATGGATCATGCAGGCAGCGCCTGCCTGACGAATACCTGCCTGCTGAATACCTGCAGGCAGGCTCGCAAAGGGTTTTGGTAAAATTTTTCAACACTGCGTCCGTTGCTTCCGTCGCGCGCGTTGCCTGCCTCGCCGCAGGCGGGCGAGAAACCTACCGTGAAGCGTATTTCTGCACCCTGCTAGAGGGTGATGCCCCCCTTTTCGTATCGGTGTATCTTTCTCCCACCCACCGTATCTTTCTGACTTCACGTCCGTACGCCAACCCAATGAGATCTATTGTCCTCCTCGCCCTTGCGGGCGTTCTCCTCGCGGGCAACGCCATCTCCCAGGAACCACTCCGTCCACTGAAGATATCGGAGACTCCCGTCATCGACGGCGTACTGTCGGAAACGTTCTGGCAGCAGACCCCGATGGTCGACGACTTCGAAACGTTCTCCCCGGACTTTGGCAAGAAGCAGGAACAGCGGACAGAGGTCCGGATGGCCTATGACGCCGAGAACCTCTACTATGCTTTCACCTGCTTCGACGATCCGTCCCTCGTCAAGAACTCCATGTCGTCCCGCGACAACATCCGGTCCGACGACTGGGTCTGCATCAATCTCGACACGTACGGCGACCATCAATCGCTGTATGCCATCTACATCAATCCGAACGGCATCCAGATGGACAGCCGCTTTGCCGGAGGCAATGAGGATTTCAACGCCGATATCGTTTTCTACAGCGTCGGGAGAATGACCGCAGACGGATATATCGTCGAGGTCGGCATCCCGCTGAAGAGCATCCGGTATGCCGATGACGATCCTGTCACGATGACCGTGTTCTTCGAACGGTACATCAGCAGGACTGCCGAGCACGGTTCGTATCCGCCGCTCGACCCGGCAAAGGGGTACAACTTTCTCACGCAGATGGCCCCGATGGTGTATGAAGGGCTCGAGCACTACACACTGCTCGAGGTCCTCCCGGCCGTCGTGTTCAGCGAACAGCGTTCCCATCGCAATGGTACATTCTCGGTGTCCGATGTCCGGCGGGACGCAAGCCTCACCGCGAAGTATGGCATCACCTCCAACCTTACGCTCGACGCCACGTACAACCCCGACTTCAGTCAGGTCGAGGCCGATGCCGGCCAGGTCGACGTCAACCTCCGCTACAACGTGTTCTACCCCGAGAAGCGTCCGTTCTTCCTCGAAGGGCGGGAGTATTTCTCCGTCGGGGGAGCCGGGGGCGTCAGTCCGCTCCAATCGCTCGTACATACACGAACGATCGTCGACCCGCTTGTCGGCCTGAAGGTCTCCGGGAAGGTGGGGAACGAGAATGTCGTATCGCTTCTCTACGCGAACGACGAGCTCGGACCGGTCGGGTCGGGCCTTCCATCGAAGGCGAATTTCATTGCAGCACGTTACTGGCGCGTACTATCCGAAGATTCATATATCGGGGGGATCGGGGCGACCAGGGAGTACGGAAACGGCTACAATCGACTCGGCGGCATCGATGGACGGATCCGCGTCGGGGCCGACGATATGGTTGGATTCCACGGCATTGGGTCAACATTCCGGGCAGACTCTGGTGGTCCGGCTATCAATGGTCACGCTGTGACCGTGTCGTACCAGAAGGGTGACCGGGACCTCGAATACGGGGCCAGTTATGTTGATATCTCGAAGGAGTTCACAGCGGAGATGGGGTACGTTTCACGTACAGGCGTGCGGACCGTCTCAGCATACATCAATCCCCTGTTCTATCCCGCATCGGGGATGGTCAACCGCGTCCAGCTCGTCTTTTCATCCATCGGTACGCTCGACCGGTTCAGCGACCGATGGGAAATGCTCAATACGGCCGGGGTCAATATCGTTCATTTCGGGAACCTCGTCCTGTCGCTCCAGGGGAATATTGGGAACGAGATCTTCGCGGGACAGCGCTTCGACGTCAGCTACCTGTATGCGGTATGGGGAGGACAGCTGACGCGATGGCTGGGCGTGACCCTGAATGCTCGCGCTGGCAATGCGATTTTCTACTCCCCGAACCCGTTCGCGGGTTCGGCACAGCGGTACTTCGCCCGGCTCACCTTCCAGCCGTATGAGAGCCTCGCCCTGGAGTATTCGCTGACGTATGCGCAGTTCAAGGGCGACAGCACCTCGGCATCCGACTTCTCCTACCCCATCAACAGGGTCAAGTTCACCTACCAGGTCAACCGCTACCTGTTCCTCCGTTGGATCACGGAATACAACGGCTTCCGCAAGCGCCTTCCGACCGATTTTCTCGTCTCCTTCACGTACATTCCGGGTACGGTGCTCCACGTCGGATATGGAATGATCCATCAGCGTGTTGCGTGGGACCCGGCACAACAACTCTACCGACAAAGCGACCGATTCCTGCAAACGAATACCGGCCTGTTCTTCAAGGCGTCATATCTGTGGAGGCTGTGAGTATCTGGAACCCCTATGGGGTTCGTATGCCATCGCTGGGCAGGAGCTAAAAAAAATGGAGCCCCGACGGGGCTCATGCCCACCACATGAGTTGGGGATAGAAAAAAGATCCCCTTTGGTGGCTCACAGGAGCAGAAAGGTAATGCGGATTGCGACAATGCTATTCCGATCCCAGAGGGATCGCATATTTCTTGTACCAAATACACGAAAAGAACGGAACTCCATAGGAGTTCCACATACCCCCCGGACACAACCCAGACGCACATGACACCTCAAAAAAAGCGCACATCAAACAAACGCACATCCAAGGCCCCGGTGGCCATCTCGACCCGGTCCATCCACGGCAACAAGATGTACCCCTTTCAGGGGCCCGTCTCGTTGCCGATCTACCAGACATCCACCTATCGCTTCGAATCCTCAGACGATGCTGTCCGGTACGCCAAAGGCGATCCGTCCGTCTATGTGTACACCCGCTACCATAATCCGACGACCCGCGAGGTGGAAGAAACGCTTGCCCTCATGGAGGGGGCCGAAGAGGCTGCACTCTTTTCGTCCGGCATGGCCGCTATCACAACGGCCATTCTTTCCATCGCCAAGCCCGGGGACGAGATCATCTCCACCCCCGCGCTGTACGGAGGGACGTACCGATGGTTCCGCGACGAGCTTCCCCAGCTCGGCATCACCGTGAAGTGGGTCGACCATGACAAACTGGACACCATCGGCGATCTTGCCACGCCCCGGACGAAGCTCGTCTATTTCGAGACGCCAACGAATCCGACATTGTCCGTGGTAGATATTCGGGAAGTAGTGCAGCAAACAAAGAAGGCCTCGCGGAGCCTCCGCATCGCCATACCCACGATGATCGACAACACCTTTGCGACCATTCTGAACCAGGACCCGCTGGCGCAGGGCGTCGACATCATCGTCGAAAGTGCCACCAAGTATCTCGGCGGGCACAGCGATGTGGTCGCCGGCGCTGTTCTTGGGCCCTCATCGTTCATCGCCGGAGTCCGGAAGCTGGCAAAGCATCACGGAGGCTGCATTGACCCGTTCGCTTCATACCTGCTTGCCCGTTCGCTGAAGACGTTCGAACTCCGGGTGCAGCGCCAGACCGTCAACGCCTTTGCGCTGGCAACCGCGCTGGAGTCCCATCCCCGCGTGCGGCGTGTGTTGTACCCCGGACTCCCGTCACATCCCGACCACGCCGTCGCGAAGGGCCAGATGAGAGGATTCGGGGGAATGGTCACGATCGAAGTACGACCGAAGAAGCGCCTGTTGCCGGCTGAGGCCGCTGCGCGCGTGTGCGACCACCTCCACATTGCCGTGAATGCCATGTCGCTTGGAGGGGTAGAAACCCTGGTCAGCATCCCCGTCTATTCCTCCCATATCTTCATGGGTGAGGATGAGCTCGCGCGGCACGGTGTCACGCCGGGGATGATACGCATATCTGTCGGCGTCGAGCACATCGACGACATCATCGCTGACTTCGATCAGGCGCTGAGACAGATCTGAGCCGGTGAGCATCACCTTTGCCGATATCGAACGGTTCCTGCGGGACCACAAACCCGAACCGCTGCCGCACGACGGTCTTCTGCGTGCTGCTGTGCTGTTCCCTCTGCTCGACGCGGACGGCCGGACGGAGATCCTTCTCACGAAGCGCACCGAAGCTGTCGAACATCACAAGGGACAGGTCTCGTTTCCGGGGGGCATGATGGACCCGGAGGACAAACACGCCGAGGACACGGCATTACGGGAGGCACAGGAGGAGATCGGACTGGACCCGGCCGACGTGCAGATCATCGGCCGAACGACAGAACTGGTGACGCCGACAGGCTTCCTGATAACGCCAGTGATCGGAAAGCTCAGAGGGCGCCCGAATCTCGTGCTGAATCCGGCTGAGGTCGAGGAAGCTTTCTTCGCGCCGGTGGACCTGTTCCTGGACCCCAGAGCTGAGATCTCCGGGACGCGGGAGTGGCATGGTCAGAGCGTGACATTCTATTCGTACGAGCATGCGGGACACAGGATCTGGGGCGTCACGGCCCATATTATCAGGACCTTCCTTCGCAAGGTGGCCGGTTTCGGGGATTGAGGGCTTGAAAGAGAGGCCGGATTCTTGTATCTTTATTGTCTCAACAATTTTGCCTTACGGGAGCAATTGATATGCCGCAGCACAAGTCAGCCATCAAGAGGGTCCGCCAGAACGCGCAGCGCGCCAGCCGGAACAAGGCCCGCCTTTCCACGCTGAAGACCCTCGTCAAGAAGGTCCGCACCTCGACCTCGAAGGAATCTGCGGGCGCCGCGCTCAAGACCGCGACGAAGTACCTGGACCGGATGTCCTCGAAAGGGCTGATCCACAAGAACAAGGCGGCGAACCAGAAGGCGAAGCTGACAAAGCACGTCAACAAGCTCAGCGCCTGACGCTCCTCCCGAACCTGAAGAACGACAAAAGCCTGTCAGTGATGACAGGCTTCTTCTTTTCTTAGACGGTCGTGTTCTCCCTCCGTCATGTGCGTTCTTTGCGTTCAGTCCGCTTTCGCCTTCTCCTCCTGCAGTTCCTTGACCCGCTCTTCGAACTTTTCCTTTTCCGCCGGACGTGTCTTCGCCAGTGTTTTGTATGCGTTGATGGCGTCGTCGTACCATCCCTGCTTCGCGTAGATCTCCGCGAGTGTCGGCGTGACGAATCCTGCATCGACAGCGGCCTCGTCAGCACTTGACGTGCTCGAGGAGGTGACCTGCATTGTCAGGTCGATGACCGGCGTGATCTTCTTCGCCTCCTGGAGCTTCTCGGCGAACTCGCCGATCTTGTCACTTGACGACCTCGGCGGTTCTGGCTCTTCAAAAGCAGGGCCCGTGAAGCCTTCTTCCGTGACTTCCTCTGCTTCGCTCCCCGTTTCTTCGGGGGGTGCAAGGTCCGGACCCTCGAAGCCGGGCAGTCCGCTGAAGTCGGGGAATGCCGGCGTCTCTGTTTCCGCTTCTTGTTCTGGTTCTGGTGCGGCTTCTTCCGTCGCTTCGCCGGCTGACTCGAATCCGGCGAACATGTCCCCTCCAGCCGGAACGGCCGCTTCAGCTGTTTCCGGGACCTCTTCAGGGATCGTGAATGCCTCGAATGTCTGATCCCCCGCCGGCTCAGCAGAGATATACGCCTCCGCCCCCGCAGGTTCGAATGACGGGGTCTCTTCCACCGTCTGGTCAGCAGTCTCGGGCGATAGCTCCGACTCCTGCGGTTCAGCCGGTTCCTCGCTTACCGCGTCTTCGAACCCGAAGCCAGTTCCTTCCTCGGGAACTGCTTCTGCGCCAATGTCCGTCGGGGTTTCTTCTCCAATCCCGCTGAGCTCCTGCGTTGCTGTTTCCTCCACCACAACATCTTCCTGGGATGGGCTTTCCCCGGTCATCGGGAATCCGGCCGCTGCGAACGGATCGTCAGCGCCGGCAGGTTCGCCGGAAGCCGTTTCTCCACTCCACGCCTCCGGCTGAGGCGATGGGGAGGCCAGATATTCTTCGAACGTAATCACGTCTGTGGGGCCAAGCTCTCCCCTTTTCCGTGCTGCATAGATGTCGAAGTCGTCCTCGACAATCGCCGCAGCGGGAGCCGGACCCCCGAACATCGCTTCCAGCCCAGACACTTGAGATGTGGGGACCTCCTCCGAAGCTCTGGACTCCTCTGTCGCCGTCTCATCTCCGCCAAATTGCGCGAACGCCTCCATACCTCCGAACGCCGATGGGGGTGAGGCCTCTTCTTCATCGCTGGCCTCTCCTGCGGACGGCTCAGCCGGAACCTCGCCCGGCAGTCCGAAAACATTGTCTTCCTGTGGGGCAGCAGAAGCCTCTTCTGCCGATCCCTCGACGACAACCTCCGGAGGTTCTTCTGCCGTCACGGCCCCGAAGAAATCGCTGCCGGCCTGTGGTTCGTCGTGAGACCCTGCAAGCGCTTCCGCCTGCGGTTCGCTGGCCTCTTCAAAGGATGTTCCCGGTGTCGCCTCTTCTGCAGGAGCGGCTTCGAGCATCTGGTCTTCGGACATCGGGACCGAGACAAGGAGCTCGGCGACCGTTGGATTGGTCGGGAGCCAGTCCCGCACGAACTCGAATTCACGGCGCGCCTCGCCGTTGAGGCCAAGCTGGAGAAGGGCCTTTCCTTTGATCAGATGTCCTGTGGAATAGAACGGAAAGTTGGCGAGGCCGGCATCGCAGATACGCAATGCGTCCTTCGCCCGGTCGGAGGCAAGGTACAAAGCGGCAAGCCTTGCGAAGAGGGGTGACGTCGCCTGGTCACCGACATGACGCTCGAGAGCTGATACTTCCTGTTGGTCGACGTTCATCGGTGCGTGTGCGTTGTTCGAGATCGCCGCACGTCACGTGCGTGCTTCAAAGAAAGCCCTGCGACAAGCATGAAGCCCGCCGCAAACATGAGTTGGAACGGTACTGCGGAAAATTCCAGCCGATATAATGACGAAACCGCCCCAAAGAAGCAATATAGCCCCAGTACAATCTCCCCGAACACCAGGCGGGTAGCCTTCTGCTGTGCGTATTGCCCGGCCGTCCATGCCTCGGCACCGTTCGTTATTCCGGACTTCGGGGTCCGCAGGAAGGTTCCTGCCCGGCCTGTCAATCCATCGATCACCGCCGCCGCATTGCTGAGCGAGAGTCCCAGGCTCCCCGTTACGAATGCGGGAAAGTACGTCATCCTCCGGAGCCAGTCCCGGTGCAGCACTCGCTGTGCGCGGAGATGGGCCAGGAGCATGCTCACAAATCCGAGCGCGAACACGGACAGCACGGCGTAGTATGCGCCATACTCTCCTGCGGAGGTTATTGCCGCGACCGGACCGTTCAGGACCGCCACGATGACCATGAACGGAAAAGCGATGACAGCGGTAAGGTGCAGCGTTGCGAGCGCTTTCCTGTGAGGCGGCAGCGTTGATCTCCACACCAGCGGAAGAAGTTTCCGCGTGTTCTCTGCAAACCCCTTCGTCCACCGGTATTGCTGGGCGCGCAATGCATTGAAGTCTGCCGGCAGTTCCGAGGGGGATGTTGTCCCGTTCAGGAACACGAGACGCCAGCCGCGAAGCTGCGCCCGGTACGACAGGTCGAGGTCCTCGGTGAGCGTATCATCATGCCAGCCGCCTGCATCGACGATCGCCCGTTTGCGCCAGATGCCCCCCGTGCCGTTGAACACAAGGAACTGTCCTGCATCGCTCCGCACCCGCTGCTCCACCGCAAAATGCATGTCGAACCCGAATTCCTGCACACGCGTCAGCGGAGAATACGCCGCGTTCAGATGCTCCCACCTCGTCTGCACAAGGCCGACCGAAGGGTCGGCGAAGTGGGGCATCGTCTCTCTGAGGAACGAAGGCCTTGGAACAAAATCCGCGTCGAAGATGGCAATGAACTCTCCCCGGGCATCCTGCAGTCCCTCCTGCAACGCTCCTGCCTTAAAGCCTCGCCGCGAATGCCTTCGGATGTGCCGGATGTCCACTCCGGCAGAGCGATATTCGTTCACCAGGGCGGCGATGACGTCGGCCGTCGCGTCCGATGAATCGTCCAGGACCTGCACTTCGAACTTGTCGCGCGGATGATCGATGGCACAGACTGCCCGGATGAGACGCTCCACGACGTGCAGTTCGTTGAATACCGGCAGCTGAATCGTTACGATCGGGATCGATTGGAACGGTACTCTGTTTGACAGATCGCGTGGCCTTTCCCGACCGTCGAGAGCGAGCAGAATGAATCCCTGCCCAGCAACAACGAAGAGCACGGCCAGACTCAGGGCATACAATACAAGTGTGGCGTCGAGCACAAGGTCCAGCGGATGGACAGAGAGAGGGAACAGCGGAAGGGGAAGATGGAGCATGAGGACTACCAGCCCGCGACGGTCTCGTTCAGGATGTCCTCTGTCAGTTTCCGTATCGCCTCGTCTATCCCCTCCTGGCGCTGCGTCAGCCCGCCGCCGGAGGGATAGTCGCCGTAGCTGGTGAACTCCTTGGACCAGACCTCCTTGCGGAGCTTCAGGTCGTTGAAGATCATGCGGATGCGCACCGTGATGCGCCGCTGTGCGACCTGCTCGCCCCCCTGAAGGACGCTGGGAGCATCCCGCACTTCAACAATGGTCCCGTCCAGAACGGCATCGGCGGTGTTACGGTCGGCCAGTTCGAGCGACGCATCCGTAATGAACGCCTGCGTCAATTCCTGCGTGAACCGTTCGCGCAGCGAGGGATCGCCATAGCCGCTGACATCATCGACGACAGGGATAGCAACCGTCGACAAATGCGGGGGCACCGTCCCTCCGCGGAAAGAGTAGGAACAACCACCAGTGAACAGAATCCCCAGGATCAGCATCGACAGAAGGAGGAGATAACGAACGGACTCGCGCAAAGGGCGCGGCGTACGCAGAACCGGAATGGGATGGTGCAAAGAGTTCACAGTACTATCCCCCTTGGCGCTCTTTGCGGGCTCTGCGGGAGGCTTCCTATTCATGGAGTCCGTAGTCCTTGATCTTCCTGTATAACGTCCGCTCGCTGATCTTCAGGTCCCTTGCCGCCAGCCGTCTGTTCCCCCCATACCGCTCGAGGGCGGAGATGATCATCTTCTTCTCCATGTCGTCGAGACTGAATCCGCCGTTCTCGCCGTTCCCCTGATGCGCATCGTCCCCCGGCATCGCCGGGCGTTCGAGCAGGAGGTCCTTCAGCTCCAGGATATTCGACCTGATGTCCAGCAATGCTCTGTATATTAGCTCACGCTCTGCCTGCTCGACGCTCTTGTTCGTTACCACCGGAAGGTTGCGCTCAGACGACATTACCTCGGGCCCCTGAAGGTATTTCCGGAGCGTCGTGGCATTGACCACCTTTCCCCGTTCGAGCACGAGCATGCTCTCGAGCGCATTGCGCAGCTCGCGGACATTCCCCGGCCAGTCGTAGTTCATCAGCAGCTGCGTGGCGTCATTCGAGAATCCCCTGAAGGTGACCTCGTTCTTCGCCGTGATCTGCTTCACGAAGTGCTCGATGAGAAGGGGGATATCCCGGCGCCGGTCGCGAAGGGACGGAAGGTGAATGTTGACGGAACGAAGGCGGAAGTAAAGGTCTGAGCGGAACCTCTTTTGCGATACTTCGTGCTCAAGCGATCGATTCGTTGCGGCCACGATGCGAACGTTCGCCCGGCGTGACTGTGAGCTCCCAACGCGGGAATATTCCCCCATTTCCAGCACACGCAGCAGCTTCACCTGCGTCGCCAGCGGCATCTCGCCGATCTCGTCGAGGAACACTGTGCCGCCGTCCGCGGTCTCGAAGTAACCCTTGCGCTGCTCCACCGCGCTCGTGAACGAGCCCTTCTCATGGCCGAACACCTCGCTCTCGATGAGCCCTTCCGGGATCGCCCCGCAGTTTACGGTCACCATGGGTTTGTCGCTGCGGCGGCTTGCATGATGAAGCGCCCGGGCGATGATCTCCTTACCGGTCCCGCTCTCGCCGGTGACGAGCACCGTGATGTCCGTCGGCGCCACCTGACGCACGGTATCGACGATCTCGAGGATCTCCTCGGACTCACCGATGATGCCGTGGATATGTTGGAATTCGTGGCGTTGCATAACTTACTGGGGGACCTCGTTCCGATCAGCGAAAGGCGAAGAGCAAAAAGCGAAACGTGCCGCCCCGCCGTACTCTTTTCCCTCTTCGCTCTTTGCTTCAAACCTTCCGGGTCTACCGGGAAACCACTATAGCGTCCAATCCAAACTTCTTCTTCACTTCGCCCAAAAAGACCCTTGCGTCTTCCTGGTTCTGGAACTCTCCAACCCATACCTTGTGCAGCTTCTTTCCGTCGCGTGTGATCGTGAAGATGTTCGAGGCGTACCCTTCCTTTTCGAACCGCTGCTTCAGGGTCTCCGCATTCTCCATCGTCGAGAAGGCCCCTACCTGCAGGGTAAAGGTCGACGAGAACTTCTGCACAGGCTGCTCGGGTTGCACGACCATGGGCTTCTCCGGCTGCTGCTCTGTGCCTGTTTGGACGGGTGCGTTCCCCTGTGAGAGGGGCTTCGCCTCCGGCTCTTCCGTTGCATAGGTGGAGAATGGGTACTCGAGCTTCAGCTGGTCGAGTTTCTGTTCAGCGGTCTTGTACAGGCCGACGGAGGCGTAGTACTGATACAACCGGAACAGCGCATCGTCGGCCCATTCGCTCTTGGGAAAATTGTCGATGATGCTCTGGTAGATCTTAGCCGCCTCTGTCCCGTCCGTGGTCAGAACACCCTGCAGGTACATGACGCCCGGATTGTTCTGGTACATCGTCATGAGCTGCGGAAGTTCGCCTTCGACCAGTCCGCCCTGTCCGCGCTCGATCATCTCCAGGCGCCGCTGGATGTCCGGCTCACCGGACGACGTCTGTGCAGGCACCAGCCCCGTCATCGTGCACATCAGAAGCATCAGTGTTGTCTGTCTCATGTAGGTACTCCTTCCATCCTCAGATGTGGGGGACGATCGTCCCGAACAATGTCGCCGCGTTCGCTCGCTCGATCCGTACGTCGATGTAGTCTCCGCGCGCTTCGCCGTTCCGCGGGAAGACCACCATCTTGTTCGTATCCGTTCGGCCGCAATGGTCGAGCGTCGATTTTCTGCTCTCACCTTCCACGAGCACCGATGTCACTTTCCCGACCTCCTGCTGGTTCTTTGCATACGATATCGACCGCTGCAGCTCGATGATCTCGTTCAGGCGACGGACCTTCTCCTCTTCCGGCACCGAGTCCTCCATTTCCCACGCCTTCGTGTTCTCCCGCGGCGAATACTTGAACGTGTAGGCACCCTCATACCCGACCGTCCTCATCAGGTCGAGCGTCATCTTGTGCTCGTCATCGGTCTCCCCCGGGAAACCTGCGATGATGTCCGTCGAGAGGCTCACGTCCGGAATGTTCCTGCGGATCTTTTCGACGAGTCGAAGGTAGTGGTCCGCAGTGTAGGTCCTGTTCATCAGCCGGAGGATACGGTCGGACCCTGACTGTACCGGAAGATGAATGTAATTACAGATGTTGTCGTGCGAGGCTATCGTTTCGATGAGCTTGTCGGACATGTCCTGAGGATGCGATGTGGTGAACCGCACGCGCAGGGACGGGTCGAGTGCGGCAACGGCAGCCAGAAGGTCGGCGAAGTCCGCATCCCCGTCGCGGTACGAGTTCACATTCTGCCCCAGGAGCGTCACTTCTTTGAACCCCTGTCCGATCAGGCCACGCACTTCGTTGACAACGCCTTCCACCGTACGGCTTCGTTCGCGTCCACGCGTGAACGGCACCACGCAGAACGTGCAGAACTTGTCGCATCCCCGCATCACGGATACCCAGGCGCTGATGCCTTCTGTCCGGAGCGGAACGATGTCGTCGTAGTTCTCCACGCGGGAAAGCTTCACTGCGATCCCCTTGTGCCCTTCCTCTGCATCCTCTACCAAAGCTGGCAGCTTTCGATATTCATCCGGACCGACCACGAGGTCGACGTACGATTCCGTTTCGAGCAGGTCTTTGCGCAGCCGCTCTGCCATGCACCCAAGCACACCCACGATCACACCCGGATTCTCCTTCTTCAGGTGCTTGAAGTCGCCCAGGCGGCCGTAGACCCGTGCCTCGGCATTCTCACGAATGGCGCACGTGTTCACGAAAATGACATCGGCATGCCTTGCCTGATCCGTCCGGGAGTATCCTGCATCGTTCAGGATGCTCAGAACGACCTCCGAATCGGCCAGATTCATCTGGCAGCCGTATGTCTCGACATAGACCTTCTTTGACATGTTGAATAGTAGTGAAATATTGTCAGACTGCCAACGTGAAGGTCACAACCCGAAAATGTTGTAAGATATGGGATTGTGGGGATTTACGGCGAATCCCTCATGTTAAACTTGACAAAAAGTCAGGTCTCGTTTTGACGAAATCGTGCCAGCGAGAGTTCCGCCCAGGCACACAAGTTGAATGATCGGACCACAGAGAAATCTCTCGCAAAGCGCGCGAGGGCCGAAAAGAACCTGCCCGACCAACGCTTGTCAGCGCACACGGCACAGAGTCTGAGCAGAAATCACTTGCGTGCTATTATCGCTTTATGTGGCAGAGCTTTTTTTGAGAGAGCATCCAGAGAGAGGCAGAAATTTCTGGGGGCAAGTGGATTCCTGACCCTGACGGCTGGGACGCACCTCCGGCCGGAAGTCCAGGCATACTCACTCGATGAGGCCGACCGCGCATTCATAAAGTTGCAGAGAGGAAAGGTGCGGAGGGCGAAGGTGCTGCTGGTCTGGTGAGATCAGGCGCTTGCCTGAGAACTGTTCACGAAGACACACAAAGACGGCACGAAAGAACACGAAGGATTTGGTCATTTCTTGGTGGGGCTTCGTGCAAACTTCGTGTACCTTCGTGTAACCCTACATCAGCACCAGCTCAACTATACAATTTCATTTTCACTCCTACTCTACAAAGAACATTCCCATGCCAACACTCCTTGATCAGATCCGCACGAAAGCACGCTCCCTCAATAAGCATATCATCCTTCCGGATGCCACGGACGAGCGCGCCATCCACGCCGCCCGGAAGATCGTTGACGACAAGCTCGCCCGCGTTTCTCTCATCGGGAAAGAAGCTGACATCCGCACAAAGGCGTCTGCTGAGAAGGTCGACCTTTCCGGCATCTCCGTCGTCGAGCCCCGGAGGGCGGCTGAGTACGCCGACCTGTCGAAGAAATTCTTCGAACTCCGGAAGCACAAAGGCCTCACCGAAGAGGCCGCCCGAAAGGCGCTCGAGCATCCTCTGTTCTACGGCGCCATGATGGTCCGCGAGGGGATTGCCGACGGCAGCGTTGCCGGCTCCCTCTCCACCACCGGCGACGTTCTGCGGGCTGCCATTCAGGCCATCGGAGTGGCCGAGGGTATTTCCGTGGTCTCCTCCTTCTTCCTGATGATCTTCCCCGACCGCACCTTCTCGTTCGCCGATTGCGCCGTCGTGCCCGATCCTACCGCCGAGCAGCTGGCGGACATCGCCATCGCCACGGCGGACAACCACCGGAAACTGACTGACGAACAGCCCCGCGTGGCCATGCTTTCCTTCTCCACAAAGGGGAGCGCCGAGCATCCGCACATCGACAAGGTCCGCCAAGCCACTGAGATCGCCGCGAAGAAGCGCCCCGACCTGAGCATCGACGGCGAACTGCAGCTTGACGCAGCCATCGTTCTGTCGGTCGGGGAGCGGAAGGCCAAAGGAAGCGCCGTCGCCGGCAAGGCGAATGTGCTCATCTTCCCCGATCTCGATGCAGGAAACATCGGCTACAAAATGGCCCAGCGTCTGGGCGGTGCCGAGGCGATCGGTCCTGTGGTCCAGGGGCTGCGTAAGCCCGCCTTCGACCTCTCCCGCGGCTGCAGTGTGAACGACATCGTGGAGGTGGTGGCGATCAATGCGGTGATGGGAGCGGCGTAGGGCGAGTAGACAGTCGACAGTCGTCAGTAGTCAGTAGTCAGATGCGGTGGTAGCCCTTGAGTCAGCGGATGGGTGGCACTCTGAGAAGCCATGGTTGACCGCCAATCACGATCTTCGTCACCCCAGCATGTCGTAGGCCGCCTGCTGCAGGCGGGGATGGCGTATATCGAGTGATGGCATCGTCCATCTTGATCTGCATCTCCTACGTCCTCGAAGCCGCTGTGCTGCGGTGCCGCTTCACGGCTTGATCTCCGAAGGGCACCGTCAGCACCAGCATACAGCCAAAGCTGCAGCTCCAACTTTCCTGTAATTTGCCGCTGTTGATATCAATTGACAGCCGTCAGTTTTGGAAAGGGGGCTATACTGAGTATCTTGACAACTCCTCTCTCCTGCCTTACCTTCGCAGAGCGCAACCGCGCGATATCTGGAAACCATCTAGAAGGTACTTTGCCGCAGAGAACACAAAGAACACATAAGTGAGTTTTCATCCCGCTATGTGTCCTATGCTTTCTTTGTAGCAAATTCAACCGCGCCAAGCGCGCAATGAAGATGGGTTTTAGTCTGTCTCACAAGTGTGCGGACCTGTCCAATGAGGGGGACCTTCAAAGAGCGCTTCGCTCTTCCTGCGCTCGTCATCCTTGTCGTCAGCGGATTGCTCATCGGCGCGTATGTCGTGTCGGACATGCAGCGGCCGCTGCGCGGGACCATCAGGCCTGAACTCGCTCTGACCTCCCTCCGCGGCACGCCGACACATCTGCCATCCCCCTTCTTCAGCAAGCACATCATTCTGGTCTTCTCTCCCACGTGCCCGCATTGCCGGACAGAACTCGGGCACTTTACCCTGCTCTCGGAGATCATGCCCGAAGTGCCGGTGTTCGGGATATCGCTCCACTCTCCGGAACTGACCGACTCGATGGCAGCTTCGGTCGGCGCGGGTTTTCCGGTCTTCATCGACCGGGACGGATCCGTGCGGTCGCAGTTCAGCGTCTCGAGGGTGCCGATGGTCTTGTTTGTGGGAGAAGATGATGTGATCCGTTTGTCGCTGACGGGCGCGCGCAGTTTTCAGGAGGACAGTCTTCTGATGGCGCGGTTCGTCCGTGCAGGTGCTCCGGGGGCCTCGGATGCGGGAAGGCTCGACGGGACGGATATCCGTATGTCCCCGGCGGCATCTGTGGAGAAAGATCAAAGACGAAATGAACAAAAGGAGGGAGTACCCACTGCCTGTCCTGCCGGGAAAGCGGGCTCCCGAACGGACCCGGTCGGCCCCCGGGTATCCGCCGGGAAGTTCGCTCTTCCGGATGGGCCGCGACAGGCGGCGGGTCCATTCACTCACTATTCCAGTTCACTTTTCAAGAAGGAGGTACCATCATGCGTGCCAGGATAGCAGGGATGATCGTGCTGTTGGGTATCATGGCACTGACGACGTCCTTCACGCCCGTGCAGGAAGCTGTCGTGCAGGACATCGTTCCCCATCAGCTCACAGCTGAAGAAGCAGACTGCCTCGTCGGCGGCAAGGCGACCTGTGTCGATGTCGCGGTCGCCGCAGCCGGCGATTGCATGGACGACGCTGGCGTCAGGCCGTCCGAAATCGGCAGCAGTCTGTATGGCACCGTCGTCGGCGGTATCTGTGCTGGATACGGCGTCTGGACGGGGCTGGGGTGCGCCTGGGATTGGTTCACAGGCCTCTTCGGGTAAGCATCAAGGCGGCCGGACAGCGGGGCGCCCTGTTGTCCGGCTGCAGAATATCGACTCGCACAAAGAACGCAGAGACCGCTCAGCATGGGACCGAGGAAGAACATGGAAGAGAATTTTCGGGTGACCCTGGGCAAAAGATGTTGCTGGATAGGGATTGCCTGGATGCTGGCCGGAGGCCCTGTGCCGCTTGATGCACAGATCGTTGCCCGACCGCATTTCGACTTCGAGTACGTGTCGTGGGGAGAGACGCCGTCATTCATCCAGACGACGCTCGGACTGACGTGGATGCCGGATTATGGACATCTGAAATACGAGAACCTCGGTTCGGGAAGGGACGATATCTTCCCCCTCGTCACCAACATCAAGGGTCCGGAGGCCGAGTACTTCATCCTGTTCGAGTTCACGCAGGAGGATTCCGCTCTCGTTTCTGTGACCATGCTCGCAGCGAGCTTCGCGTACATGCTTTCGGTGCCGGACGAATTCCTGGACTACATCTGGGAAATGAATCTCGAGCGGTTCGGGGAGTCGACGGGAGGGAAATGGATACCGCTGATAGGAGAATCGAAGGAATGGACGCAGGAGCGCGTCGCCATTAAGATGATACGGATGTACCTGCCGTCAACGGGCGTGCTGGTAAAATATGTGTTGCGGGAAGAAGGGGAATAGCCGCAAAGAACACTATTACCAATAGCTAAAGTATTCTATGCGCTCGTTGCGAGGCCTCCCCTACCCCTGCTTCAAAAACCCGTACACCATCACTCCCCACCCAATCAGTAGAGATACCCCGCCGATGGGCGTGATGGCGCCGAGCCACCGGATGCCGGATAGCGTGAGGATGTACAGGCTTCCTGAGAAGATCACGATGCCGGCAACGAAGAACCAGCCGGCTGTGGTGAACAGCGCCGGACCGAACCTGTCGATGGCCCACGCGACGGCGAACAGGGCAAGCGAATGATACATCTGGTACCGGACTCCCGTCTCGAATGTCTGCTGCATATCGGGCGAGAGCGCGTTACGCAATGCGTGCGCGCCGAAGGCACCGAGCGCAACGGACAACAGCGCTCCGACAGCTCCGAGGATAGCGAATAGTCTCATGATTGATAGTCTGCGAAAGTATCCCGCAATGTTGGTTTCGCGCCACGTCCGCAACGAGAGCAACGCCCGCAACGCAGGGTAACTTTCCTTAGAAACCGTTGCGAGCTCTGCCTACATGATCTATAAGGACCTTTGCGATCGTTGCGAGAACCATTCACACGTAGGCCCCTACAACTCCTTGTGGACCATGGTGGGCGAGGCCTGGGCGGTCGGGAGAATGAGGACCTCGGCAATCTGCACGTGCGGCGGTGCTGCGGCGCAGAAGACGACCGCATCAGCCACGTCCTTCGGCTCAAGCGGCTTGTACCCCTGGTAGACGGTCTTCGCCCGCTCTTCATCCCCGCGGAAGCGGATGTTGCTGAACTCTGTTTCCACAAGCCCCGGGTCCACCGTGCAGACCCTCACCGGCGTGTCCACGAGGTCGAGACGCATTCCCTTCGTCAGAGCGTCAACGGCGAACTTCGTCGCGCAGTAGACATTTCCTCGCGGGTACACTTCGCGCCCGGCAATGGAGCCGATGTTCACCACCGTCCCCTTCCCCCGCTTCACCATCCCCGGAATGACCTGCTTGCTCACATAGAGAAGCCCCTTGATGTTCGTGTCGACCATCTCCTCCCAGTCCTCGACGCTCCCCTCGTGCAGCTTGTCGAGCCCTCTGCTGAGGCCGGCGTTGTTGACGAGGACCGAGATCTTCTGCCATTCGTCCGGCAACTTGTTGAACGCCTGCGTCACCGCTTTCTGGTCGCGCACGTCGAGCTCGACGATGAAGCATTCCGTGTTGAACGATCTCTTCAGGTCGGCGGCAAGGTCCTGCAGCCGGTTCTTCCGCCGTGCCGCGATGATGACCTTCGCACCGGCCTCCGCACACGCACGCGCGCACGCCTGGCCGATGCCGCTCGATGCTCCTGTGATCAGTACGGTCTCATCCTTCAGTGATCTCATGACATGCGTCCCCGTAGTATGTTCCACCGATCGACGACCTCCCCGCTTCTCATGATGTGATAGACATCATGGTGTGCAGCCGTGAGGCAGGAGTGATGCTCGAGGATACGTATCCGCTCCCCCACCTGCAACCGTCCCTCCAGAAAAGACGGATCGTCCGCGACCACCTTCCCGTGCTCCTGCGACAATGCCCCCATATGGATGTGGGCGAACAGCCGCTTCTTCTCGTAATCCTCGTAGAGCGGTCCCATGCCCATCGGGTTCTTCAGATGGGTCGGACCCGTGTCCTTCGACAGTCCCAGCGCGCCGGCATCCGTGACGAGGTGCGATGCTCCGGGCTGATGGGAGATGACGCTCGAGAGGACCGTCAGGGCGCAGTCCTGCACACCGCACACGCCCAGCATGGCCATCGTGTAGTCGTAGAAGACGTAATTCCCCGGCCGGACCTCGTCGATCCCGTCCAGGGTATCGATGACCGACATCGCAGGCGTGGAGCCGATACTGATGGCCGGAACGCCGTACCCTTTCGCCCGCATTCGCTCGGCGAGAGCGACCATGACATCCCGTTCCTGGCGTGCTGCCGCGAGGATCTCGTCCCGGTTCTGCCCCGCATACGCATGCCCCGAGTGCGACAGAATACCGTCGAAGTGCAGCACCTGCGATTCGTTCAGCGCCTTCACCAGCCGTTCTGCCTCGGGTGAATCAGGGTCTACACCCGCCCGGTGATTGCCGCAGTCGACCTTGAGCCACACATGGAGCTTCACACCGGAGACCCGGGCCGCTTTATCGAGATGCCCTTTCGCCTCCATGCTGTCAATGACCACTCGAAATGTGCAGGTGCGGGCCAGTTCGGCCGCGCGTGAGGCGTATACCGGAGGAAGAGGGAACGCCCAGGTGATGTCGTCGAATCCGGCTTCGGCGAACTTCTGCGCTTCATAGAAGGTCGAGACCGTGATGCCGCGTGCTCCGGCTTTCTGCTGGAGCTTTCCGATCTCGATGCACTTGTGGGTCTTGATGTGCGGGCGAAGCGAGACACCCATGCCCGACATCCGCTCCTGCATCCGGGCGATGTTCCGTTCCATGATGTCCGCATCGAGAAGGAGCGCCGGTGTCAGCAGGGGGCCGGGTGCCATGGTGCCTCAATAGGAAAGAAGATCGTTCAGTTTTTCAGGGAGACGCGTGCGTGCGAGGAACTGCTGTTCGAGTTTTGGGTTGAAAGGTACGGGCGAATCGAGCGAACCGAGCCGCATCACGGGTGCATCCAGGTGCTCGAAGCATGATTCACCGATGGCCGAAGCGATCTCGCCGATGAAGGATCCTGTCTGCGTGTCCTCGCTGAGAACGAGCACGCGGCCTGTCTTTCGTGCGGATGCAGAAACAGTCTCAGCGTCCCACGGCAGCAGCGTGCGCAGGTCGATGACCTCGATGCTTCTGCCGCTCTGCTCCGCCGCCTCCAGCGCCCAGTGAACGGCCCATCCGTAGGTGACAATGGTCGCTTCGGTGCCTTGCCGCACCACTGATGCTTTGCCGAGCGGAAGCGTATAGTAATCATCGGGCACCGGACCATCGATACTCCGGTACAGGAACTTATGCTCGAAGAACAGAACGGGATTCGGGTCTGCAAGGCTCGCGGTGAGGAGCCCTTTCGCGTCGAACGGCGTCGACGGACAGACCACCTTCAGCCCCGGCACATGTGTGAACCAGGCCTCCGTGCTCTGCGAGTGGAACGGTCCCGCTCCCACTCCGGCACCGGTGGGCATGCGTACCACGACGTTCGGTGCATGTCCCCATCGATAATGTGTCTTCGCCAGGTTGTTCACGATCTGATTGAACCCGCAGCTGACGAAGTCTGCGAACTGCATCTCTACCATGGACGGCCGGCCAGCGATGGAAAGCCCCAGTGCTGCACCGACAATGGCAGACTCACACAGAGGCGTGTTCCGCACCCGCTCCTTCCCGAACTGCTCCACGAACCCTTCCGTCACCTTGAACACCCCGCCGTACTCGGCGATGTCCTGTCCCATCAGCACGAGCTTCGGGTCCCGCTCCATCGCCTGCCGCAGTCCGTCCTGCACCGCGTTCACGAATCGCTTCGTCGTCTGCTGTGTGGTATCGGGCGCGACCTCCTCGACCCTTGCCGGCGCATAGACATCACTCATCTCTGCGGCAACATCCGGTTCCACCTCACCGCCCGATGCGGATCGTTCCCATGCATCGATGATGTCCTTCTTCAAACGCCCGCGGAGTGCAGCGACATCTTCCTGACTAATGACTCTGTTCTCCAGCAGGTACTTTTCGAAGTTCTCAACAGGGTCTTTCTTCTTCCATCCTTCGATGAGCTCCTTCGGTACATACTTCGTGCCCGAGGCCTCCTCGTGCCCGCGCATGCGGAACGTCATCGCCTCGACGAGCACCGGCCGACGTGTGGCACGGACCTTTTCGGCGACGCGCGTGAACATCGTGTAGACGTCCAGGATGTTGTTCCCGTCCACCTGCATACCTTCGATGCCGTAGCCGTGAGCCTTGTCCACGAAGTACTTCTGCCGGAACTGATCTTTCGAGGGCGTCGAGAGCCCGTACCCGTTGTTCTCGACGACGAAGATCACGGGCAGGTCCCATACGGACGCCACGTTGATCGCCTCGTGGAAGTCCCCTTCGCTTGCCCCTCCGTCGCCGGAGAAGACCATCGCAAGCCCATCTGTCCCGTCGAGAACATCCGCCAGCGCAAGCCCATCCGCGACGCCGAGCATGGCCCCAAGGTGCGAGATCATGCCGACGATGCGGTGCTTGGGAGCGCCGAAGTGGAACGATCTGTCCCGTCCCTTCGTGTACCCATCCGGCCGTCCCTCCCATTGAGCGAACAGCCGTTGGAGCGGTACGTTGCGTGTGGTGAAGACGCCGAGGTTCCTGTGAAGCGGAAGGATATGGTCGGTGTCCCGGAGCGCCATCGTGCTCCCCACCGCTATGGCTTCCTGTCCGATGCCGGAGAACCACTTGCTGATCTTTCCCTGACGGAGAAGAATGAGCATGCGTTCCTCGATCACTCGGGGAAGCAGGATGCCCTCGTACAGGCGGAGAAGCAGGTCCTTCGGGAGTCCGTTGGACCTGTACGTGACCGGAGTGTCGATGGTGATGTGTGGTGTGCTCATGGGACAAAGAAAAACCGGGGAGCAAACCCCGGCTTGTCACAAAGATGCCAAATAATCTGCAGGTGAACAATATCGGACCATTACCGTCGGGAGTTCTTCTTTCCTTTCCTTCTGGCAGGTCTTTTCTTCGGTGACAGTTTGCGCACGGGCCGTGCTTTTTCCGGTTTCGCGCTCGTTATAGCGGATGGTCGACGGGTCTTTGCCGGCGTGGCAGCCGGGATACGCCCCTGCCACTGGTCCGCCACGGTACGGTCCCAGAGAGGGACACCTTTCATGTAGGCGGCGCGACCTATCATGTGTGCACCGACCGGAGATGTCAGCAGCAGGAACAGGATGATGGCTCCCACGCGGGCGCTGACGGTCGTTTCCATGAAGAAGAACGCCACACCGATGAGCATGAGGGCAACGCCGAGCGTGATCGCTTTGGTCGTTGCTGCTGTCCGCAGGTAGAAGTCCGGAAGCCGCACAAGGCCGAGCGCCGCAATGGCGATCATCATCGCGCCGAAGAAGACGAGCAGTGCGATGCCGATGTTCATTCTTCTCCCTCCTTCCCTTGGAGGTAGTGCGCGAACGCAACCGTACTGACGAACGCCATCAACGCAAGTATGAGCGCAACGTCGATGAACACCGGCTCGTCATACTCGATCGCCGCGATGGCGATGAGGCCGATGGCTGCTGCCGCAAGCAGGTCGAAGCCGACGACGCGGTCAGCAAGCGACGGGCCGCGAAGGATCCGCACGAACGTCAGGACGATCGCGGTCGCAAGCAGCAGTGCAGACAACCCGAAGAGGACCTCGGTGATCATCGGCACACCTCGATCACTCTTCTCTCGAACCCCTGCTTGATCTCGCGGACGGTCTCCTCGGGCGACATCGAATACACGGAATGCACATACAGCGTCTTCCTGTCCTCGCTCAACTCGAGGCTGAGAGTCCCCGGCGTCAACGTGATGAAATTCGCGAGCATGACGATCTCGAAATCGGTGGTCACATCGAGCGGGACGGCAACGATCGCCGGCGTCATGCGTGGCCGGAGACGCAGAATATCGACGGCCAGACGAAGGTTCGACAGGACCAGCTCGTACAGGAAGAACCCTGCGAACGAGATGATCGTCGCGGTCTTCCGGAAGTATGTCCGCTCCGATTCCCCGCGCAGAACGACCCAGAGGGCTGCATACCCGACGACAAATCCTCCGGCAAAATTGACGGCGTTCCATTCTCCCGACAGGAGAAGCCAGGCGATCGCAAGCCCAAGATTGAGTGTAAATGCCATCATTGCCCACCCCCCAGCACAGCTGCGATGTATGCCTGCGGCTGCAGCAGCTGCTCCGACGCCTGTACAGCCACGGCGAACAGCGGCTCGGCGAAGATGCCGATCAGCACGGTGATGAGGGCAAGTCCTGCCACCGGACCGAGAAGCAGCCAGTTCTTCCCTGCCTCGGCGTGAGAGGCCTTCTCCCCTTCCGGAGCAGGTTTCCAGAATACCTCACCCCAGATCTTCGTCATTGAGAACAGCGTGAACAATCCGACGAGCAGCGCGACGCCGGTTATCAGGTACGCTTCGGCATCGAGACCCGCCTTGATCAGCATGAACTTGGACCAGAATCCGGAGAGCGGCGGCAGACCCGCCAGCGAGAGCGCAGGAATGAGGAATAATCCGGCCAGGAGCGGGAAGGAACCGTACAGTCCGCCGAGTGCCTTCAGGCCGAGCGTGCCGCGCGCGCGAAGCACCACTCCGCTGACCAGGAAGAGGTTGGTCTTAACGACAATATGATGGATTACATAGAAGACGGATCCCGCGAGTGCGAGCGGCGTGAACAGTCCCAGCCCCATCGTCATGTAGCCGATCTGGCTGATGATATGGAACGAAAGGATGCGCCGCACGTCGGTCTGTGCGGCCGCACCGAGCACGCCCGTGAGCATGGTGAGTCCCGACAGCACAAGAATGATCGTATGCGCCATCCCATCACCCGGGGCAAAGAGGAGGGTGAAGAAACGGATCAGTGCATAGACACCGACCTTCGTGAGAAGTCCCGCAAACAGCGCCGAGACGGGAATGGGAGGCGTGTGATACGAGGACGGCAGCCAGAAGAAGAGCGGGAAGATGGCCGCCTTGATGCCGAATGCCACCAGGAACATCATCGCAACGACAGCCGTCAGCACTGGCCGTTCGGCAGCATTCAGACTTCCTGCAAGATCGGCCATCGACAGCGATCCTGTCATGCCGTAGAGAAGGCCGACGGCTGCGAGGAAGACGGCAGATGCAATGAGGTTCAACACGACATACTTGACACCCCCTTCAAGCTGTCCGCGTTCGCTCCCGAGGGTCATCAACACAAAGGAGCCCATCAGCAGCACCTCGAACCACACATACAGGTTGAAAACATCTCCTGTCAGGAAGGCGCCATTGACCCCCGTCAGCAGGAACAGGACGAACGCGTGATAGCTGAACCGCTCCCGCTCCGCATCGATGCTGCCGAGCGATGTGATAGCCACCGCGGCCGCGACCACCGCGGAAACAAGGATCATCAGTGCGCTGAAGATATCGGCAACGAACGTTATGCCGAAGGGAGCCGGCCATGACCCGACCCGAAGCACGATGAATCCTGTGTCGAGCACGCGCACAAGCAACGCCACTCCGGCGACGACCAGAAGCCCTGTCACGACGAGATGGATCGCCCGCTGCATGCTTCTGCTGTTGCGTAGAAGCAGCGTCAGGATGGCACCGGCCAGCGGAAGAAGAACGGGAAGGATGAGGAGGTTCATGATCCCTTCTCCTCCTTCAATTGCTCGGTGGTCGTGAGCAGGTCGAGGTCGTCCGTTCCCGTCCGCTGATACAGACGGCGGAACAGCACGATGACGAATGCCTGCACGCCGAAGCCGATGACAATGGCGGTCAGGATCAGCGCCTGCGGCACCGGGTCTGCGATCGACCCGTCAGGCCGTATCGATCCTTCCGGAATGAACGGTACGGCACCAGACACGAGCCGTCCTGCGGTGAAAAGCAGAAGGTTTGCCGCATGCCCGAGCAGCGCCAGCCCGATGATGAGCTTGAACATGCTCCGGCGCAGCACCAGATAAATGCCGCTCGCATACAGGACACCGACAACGATGGCGAAGACCGGCTCCATGCTACTCCTCCGCCACCGCGAACAGCAACGTGAGCGACATGCCCGTGACGACGCAGTACACGCCGACATCGAAGACGAACGGTGTGCCGATCTTCCCGATGAGCGGAATGACCACGCTTCCCCACAGGCCGGTCATGAACGGCTCGCCGGCGATGAAGGAGACACATGCACTCCCTACCGCGACGATCAGACCGACGCCGGTCAGTGTCCGCGGATCGATGCGCAGCAGGTCCTTCGCTTCCTGCACGCTGAACGCAAGCACATACAGCGCGAATCCCGATGCGGCCACGAGGCCTCCGATGAAACCGCCCCCCGGCTCATTGTGCCCGCGGACGAGCATGAAGAGCGAGAAGACGAGCAGCAATGGAAGCAGGAACCGGGCGCTGACGGAAAGGATGGTCGACTTCATGCGTCGCGCTCCTTTCCGGTCACCAGCTTCAACAGGCCGTATGCACCGACCGCACCGATCGCCAGCACCGTGATCTCACCCAGCGTATCGAGCCCCCGGAAATCGACCAGGATAACGTTGACGATGTTCCTCCCCTGAGCCGCGAGGTATGACATCTCCGCATAGTAGCGTGCAAGGTCCGTCCGGTTCGGCTGAGCGGTCACGAGGAGCACCAGGAGCGTCATCACCACTCCGGAAAGCCCTGCGAGCATCGCATGCCAGGTCCGTGTCCGCCGCGTCGCATAGGCGGTGAACTTCGGCAGGCGCCGGACCACGAGCATGAGCAGGATGACGGTGAGGGTCTCGACGGCGAACTGTGTAATGGCGAGGTCGGGTGCACTGTACAACAGGAAGATGATCGCCATCGCATACCCGACAACACCGAGAGCGATGATCGCCCCGAGGGGTGATCGCGCCCGCACAGCAAGCATAGCGGTGATCGCGGTTACCGCGGCAATGACCGCCGGGACCAGCGCGGGATAGACCGTGAACGGTATCCGCAGCGTTGACCAGACCGGGATGACCGGGATGGCGAACAGGATCAGCATCGCGGCGACCGTGACCGCAAGATAGCGGCTGAGCTTTCCGTTCTGAAGGAGGAGTGTCTGCCAGCGTGCGATTCGCAGGAATCCGTTCATGCCTGCATCGTAGCCGCTGTCTGCTTTCCACACCTTCCAGCGCTGAACGAACGCACGGATGGGCCTGTGCATCAGATAAATACCGGCACCGGCCGCGAGCGTCAGCAGGCTGAGCAGAAGGACGGGGTTGATGCCATGCCACAGGGCAAGTTTCAGGTCGACGTGCTCCCCGCGGATCGCAGCGACGGCAGGTTCAATGAGTGTCGTCGCAAGCTTTTCGGCCAGCAGACCGGCCAGGAAACCGGGAACGGCGAGAGCAAGCGCACCGGCCCACATTCCGAAGGGCGGATCGTGCAGCGTGCGGTGAGATGCATCGAGCTTTCCCCAGAATGTGCGAAGGACGACCAGCGCGGCTGTCGCAACCATCAACGCATTCGCCGCCATGCCCACAGTGCTGATCGCCCACGGCGCGAACGGTGCGGCGATCTTCGCTTCGTACAACAGCTCCTTCGAGAGGAATCCGAGCATCGGCGGAAGCCCGGCCATCGACAGCGCCGCCAGTACTGCAGCGATGGTCGTCTTCGCCATCACCGACCGCAGACCGCCGAGCTTCGTGACGTCCCGCGTGCCGGCCTCGTGATCGACGATACCGACGATGAGGAACATCGCCCCTTTATAGAGCGCGTGAGCGAGCAGGAACACGACCGCTGCCTGAACGGCGGTCTCGGTACCAATCCCGAGCAGCAGCACGAGCGTGCCGAGCGCGCTGATCGTGGTGTAGGCGAGAATGCGCTTCAGATCGTTCTGGCCGAACGCAACGGCCGCCCCAAAGATCATCGTGGCCGCACCGACGGTTCCAACGACTCCGTGAAAGACGTCCGTCCCGTTCAGCACGGGGTGCAGCCGGGCCAGAAGAAAGACACCTGCCTTGACCATTGTCGCCGAGTGAAGGTATGCGCTCACAGGCGTCGGCGCCGCCATGGCATTCGGCAGCCAGAAGTGGAACGGCAGCTGTGCGGATTTCGTGAACACGCCGCCGAGGATGAGAAGGAGAGCAGGAAGATACAGGTCGCTCGATCGGAACACTTCTCCCGATGCGAGCACGTCAGCAAGTTCGTACGACCCGACCGCCTGTCCGAGCAGAATCAGTCCCGCAAGCAGCGATAGTCCACCGGCTCCGGTGATCAAAAGCGCCTGGAGGGCAGCCCGCCGGGAGGACGCCTCGTCATGCGTGAAGCCGATGAGGAAGTACGAACTGATGGACGTCAGCTCCCAGAACACGAAGAGCACGAGCAGGTTGCCGCTTGTGACGACCCCGATCATGCTCCCCATGAACACGAACAGCCAGAGGTAGAACCGGCCGAGGTTCGGCCGTCCCCTGAGGTACGCACCCGCATAGATCACGACCACGGTACCAATGCCGGTGATAAGAAGGACGAAGAGAACGCTGAGGCCGTCTACAAAGAAGGAGACATCGATGCCGAGCGACGGGATCCACGAGAATCCTGCCATGAGGGCGCCACTCGATGGAGGTCCCATCAGGCCAAGCAGGATGACCAGGACGCTCGCGGGGAACAGCGCGAGAAGCCATGACGCATGGTCCCGCGTGTGCCGAACGAGGGCGGGGGCCGCCATGGCGACCAGGAAACCACCGAACGTTATATAGAGGAGAGGGATCATGAATCGTCTGACATCATTGACCAAACAAGAACATCAGGCGTTCTTCCGGCGTTCTGCCGCATCGAACCGGCCGATCAGATACAACGACAGGAACCCAATGATGCCGGCGATCGTCGATGCGGTCAGGACCGACGCTTTTGCGGTATCGAGAAAGAAATCATTGCGGAACGCGAGCTGTGCGATGAACAGGGACATTGTGAATCCGATGCCCGCAAGCGCTGCCGTCCCCATGATGTGCGAGAACCGCGCCCCATGGGGAAGCGTGGCAAAACGCATGCGCACCGACAGCCAGGAGAACAGCGAGATGCCGATGAGCTTGCCCAAAACGAGTCCGCTGATGATGCCTATCCCTACCGGATGGACAAGTGAGACGGATTCGGCGCTGATCGTCACGCCTGCGTTCGCCAGAGCGAACAACGGCATGATGAAAAAGGTCACATACGGGTGCAGTTCATGTTCAAGGCTCTGCATCGGTGATTCCACCCTGTCGCAGGTATCCTCCAGCTCCTGTACGATCGCCTGCTGATTGCTCGTGAGCGTGTTCTTTTTTCCCGAAAAGGTCTTGTCGAGCGACGCCAGCAGTGCGGTTCCCCGCTCGATAAGCATCTTCGGGTCGATGCTTGGCCGTGCCGGGATCGTCATCGCAAGCAGTACTCCCGATACCGTCGCATGAACGCCGGATTTCATGAACGCCAGCCATAGGAAGATGCCGAACGCCAGGTACGGGACCGGATGCCGGACATTGAGGACGTTCAGCACAAGAAGGGCGGCGAAGATGATGCCGCCCACGCCGAGTGCGACCCATGAAATGTCCGACGTATAGAACAACGCAATGACAAGCACAGCACCAAGATCATCGACGATGGCCAGCGCCAGCAGGAAGATCTTGATGCCGATCGGTACACGCGACCCGAGCAGCGTCAGAATGCCCACCGCAAAGGCGATGTCGGTGGCCATCGGGATGCCCCACCCATGTTCCCCGGCCCCCCCAAGGTTGAAAACCTCATAGAAGAGCGCTGGAACGACCATGCCGCCGATCGCGGCAATGATCGGAAGCGATGCCTGGCTCCGCGTCGAGAGCTCTCCGATCAGCAGCTCTCGCTTGATTTCGAGGCCCACGACGAAGAAGAAAATGACCATCAGGCCATCGTTGATCCAATGGCCAAGAGAGAGAGAAAGGCTGTACGGTCCGACAGAGATAGACAGAATCGTCTCCCAGAGGTGGTGGTACATGTCGCTCCACGGGGAGTTCGCCCACGCCAGGGCGATGATGGTACATCCGACGAGAATGACCCCGCCGAAGGACTCGATCGCAGCGAATTGCTGGAACTGGGTAACGACCCTTTTCAGAAGCGGTCTAGGCATGACGGTGCTGTACTGAGCCCCTTATGAGAAGATGCATAGATCTGGTCAATGGTTATGTCAGTCCTTCTCTTTCGCCGGCGTATAGAGCACCTGGTAGAGCTCCGGCCGCCGGTCCTTCCAGTTCAGCACGCTCCCGCTCTGCCGGTGTCGATGCAGCTGCTCCAGGTCCACGTCCTGCACGATCATCGTTTCGATGTTGGCGCTGCATTCTGCCGCCACGCCGTCGCGGCTGAAAGGGAAATCCGACGGCGTGAAAATGCCCGATTGGGCATAGTGGACGTCGATATTGTGGGCGAACGGAAGGTTGCCCACGCAGCCCGCGATGGCCGTATAGACGTGGTTCTCGATGCATCGCGCCTGAGCGCAGTACCGGACGCGCAGATAGGCGTTCCGCTCGTCCGTGTTGAACGGCACGAAGAGTATCTGCGCCCCCTGCTCCACCGCGATGCGGGCCAGCTCCGGGAACTCCACGTCGTAGCAAATGAGGATGGCGATCTTCCCCTTGTCCGTGTCGAACACCTCCAGCTTCGAGCCGGGCGTGACCCCCCACCATCGGCGCTCCTCCGGGGTGATGTGCAGCTTGTCCTGCCGGTCGATGCTCCCGTCCCTTCGGAACAGATACGCCGCGTTCAGAAGCTTCTCGTCCTCCACAATAAAGTGGGTCCCGCCGATGATGTTGACGTCATACTTGATGGCAAGCTTCGAGAACATCTCCAGGTACTGCTCGGTGTATTCCGACAGCATCCGCATGGCAATGCCCGGACGCTCCGCTTTGATGAACGAGAGCATCTGCGTCGTTACCATCTCGGGGAACAGCACAAAATCTCCCTTGTAGTCCGACGCCACGTCGACGAAGTAGGCGCACTGCTCGGCGAACTCCTCGAAGTTCCGCAGCGTCCGCATCTGATACTGGACAACACACAGACGGACCGGGACCGTCGTCACACGGTGCTCGCGAAGGTCCGGCACGTAGTCCAGGTTCGTCCACTCCAGGAAGGTCGCGTAGCCCTGCGATTCCTTGTCGCTCATCATGTAATTGGGGATCAGCCGTTTCAGGACGAAACCGTTCGATATCTGCGTCGTCAGGACGGGGTCGACGAGGACCTTTTCAACGACCTTGTCGACGTACTGCCGGGCGCTCATCTTCTTCGCGTACCTGCTATACCCCGGGATCCGTCCGCCGATCACGATCCGCTGCAGGTTCCATTCCCGAGCGAGCTTCTTGCGTGCCTCGTACAGCCGCCGGGCCAGCCGCATGCCGCGGTATTTCGGATGCACCATGATCTCGATCCCGTATAAGGTGTCGCCCGCCGGGTCATGGTTGCGGATGAACCCGCTGTCGGCGATCTCCGTCCAGCTGTGCCAATCCATGTAGAGATCGAAGTCGAGGATGAGGCTGCTGGAGGAAGCGACGATCTTGCCTTTGTACTCGATGCAGATCTGACCTTCGGGGAATATCGAGAACTGGCTGTCGAGCTGTTCGCGCGTCCACGGTTTCATCCCCGGGAAGCACTGGATCTGCAGGTCGACGAGCTGCTCATAATCGGCCATCGTCAACGACCTGATGGCGACCTTCTTCTCAAAACCGGCCGGCTTCCGTTTTGCCATGTGTCAGGTCTCCCGTGTGTGTGGGTTGATGGTCCTTGTGTCAGCATACAACTCGTTCATCGCATATGTCCTGGACAAGCGGCAGAGACGACCAACAACGCTAATCGGAAGCAGGAGGCTGCGGCGAGGTTCTCAGCGTCGGAGTCTTTTCCATGAGGAAGATCAGCAGCGCCGTCAGTACGATGCTCAGGAAGACGACCCCATACACGACGTCCCGTATCTCATCCCCGCCACCGAGCCCGAGCTGCAGGGGAAGGCTCGCAAGCACGGCGGCAGCAGTGCCTTTCGGGATGAGGACGGACATCTGCATCACCTCTTCACGTGTGATATCTCCCCGATGGGAAATGAATTTGATGCTCGCATACCGCGACAACAGCAATCCTCCGACCAGAATGAGGCTCACCGCAAGTGCGATCTTGTCTGAGAACTGGATCGAGATGCCGAGGAACACGAAGAAGAACGTCTTGACCAGGAATGCGACCTCCGCGAAGAAGGCCTTTTCGGTGTCGCTGCTCTCCACCGGCGCCAGTTCCGTTCTTCCCCTGAGCAGGGGGGTCGGGAGTGATGCGGCATTCCCCAGGACAACCCCGAACGCAAGGGCAGCGATCGGGCCGCTGTACCCCAGGAACTCTGCAATACCGTAGACGAGGAACACAGCTGATGGTGTAAGAAAGATGGCGTTCCGCAGCTGGCGGACGCGCGTCAGGAGCAGGGACCAGCCGAATCCTGAGGCTGCACCCAGCATCAGCGCAAAGATGAACGCTGCGATCATACCCCCGAGGAATTGCCCGACCTGGAACTCACGGAGCTCAAACGACTGGAGGATCGCCAGTGCAACGATAATGCAGATCGCCTCGCCCAGGGGAGACTCAAGCGTCAGTGTCGTCCGCGTCTTGTCGGAGATCTTCATCAGCCGGGCGAGGGGGATGATCACCGACGGGGCAGGACCCGCCAGAACGGCCCCCACATACAGGGCTTCCCGGACATCCAGTGGAAGGAAGACATACGCCAGCCCGGCAAGCAGGACCCAGCCGAGGATGTACGACAGGACCGTCACCACGATCGTGTTCTTCCACGACGACATCAGCTCGGGGATGCGGATGTCCAGCCCCCCTTCAAAGAGGATAACAACGAGGGCGATGGTCGTGAACACCTGGCCCGTCTTCCCGAAGTCTTCCGGCCGCACAATGCCGAACACCGGCCCGGCGACCACGCCGATCAGAATGAGCCACAGGACATCCGGCACACGGGTGCGCTTGAACAACGCCACGAAAGCGTGCGCCAGAAAGACAAGGAGGCCTATCGATATGATCGCTGGTGCCAGCTCGTGCATGCAGGATCGCGGGAGATTCTAAGAATTGCGAATTGTGTTCATTCTACTTCTTTTTTCCCTTTTATGATACCGGCTCGGGTATCGGACGGCATTCCGTGTCTCCTCCCGTCCTTCCGTTTCTTCTTTGATTCACCGTCCGCCGTTTGTTACGTTACACCGAGGAGGTCAACAATCCAGAACCAGGGAGGACGATCATGCGATTCGGCATCATTGGTTTCGGTGAGTTCGCTGAGAAGGCCATCCTTCCGGGTATCCGTTCATCCGGCGTCGCCGACGTCACAGCCATCCAGAAGCGGTCGCTTGAACAGGCCCAGGAGAAGGCGACAATCCACGGCATCACGCACGCGTTCAGTTCTGTGAAAGAGCTCGTGCGGCATCCCGATGTCGACGCAGTGTTCATCGCGTCTGCAAACAGCGAGCACGCAAAGGAGACCCTCACGGCCGCTGCGGCAGGCAAACATGTTCTCGTCGAGAAACCGATGGCCACGACGGTTGCCCAGGCGCAGAACATGGTGCGTGCCTGCAAGAAGCACGGGGTCGCCCTCATGGTCGGGAACATGGTCCGGCTCTCACCTGTCGTGACCCGGATGAAAGCCCTGATCGCTGAAGGGTACATCGGACAGGTCGTACACGTCTCGACAGAGTTCTTCTACGACCACCGGAAGAGCCAGCGCACATGGCTCTTCGACCGCAAGATAGCTGGCGGTGGTCCTGTCCATGATATCGGGGTCCACTGTCTCGATACCATCCGCTTCGTTCTGGAGGACGAGGTCACCGCAGTGCGGGGTGTCGTCTCGCCCCGCCCGACCGCAACCGTGACCGAGCGAACGGCCTCATCCAGCCTCTCGTTCTCGCGCGGGACCACGGCATCGATCTACTGCTCGTTCGACGGCCCGTACCGCCGCTCTTTCATAGAGATACGCGGTACGGAGGGGACCCTCTCGGCATTCGATTTTACCAAGAGCGGCATCGTTGTTCATCTTCACAAGGTCCGCGGCGCCGACGGCGAACCACAGCTGCCGCAGGTCGAGGAGATCGAGGTCCCCTTCCTGTATGCCGAGGAGGTCCGGCAGTTCGTCGAGGCCGTGCGGAACGGCACTCCGCCCCCTGTGACGGGCGAAGAGGGCCTGATCAACCAGCGGATCCTCGACAAGATGCTCCGCCCGGGGACATAGGCCAGTACATACAACGGGGTCCGGCAACCTCACCGGACCCCAATCCTTTTGTACTGTTCCTCTTCCCCCCTTCTCTCTACTCCCTTCTCGCTTCTTTCCATCTCATCGCCGCGCCCTCCGGACGATCTCCACCATCGTTGCAACGGCCTTCTGAAGACCGACCTCGAGCGCATGTGCGATGATAGCATACCCTATGCTCACTTCTCTCATTTGAGGGATCGCGACGATAGCCCGCGTGTTCGTGTAGTCGAGCCCGTGCCCGGCGTGGATCCGGAGCCCCGCCTCTTCTCCCAGCGCCGCAGCGCGGGCGATCCGCTGCCGCTCGCGCTGACGCGTACGGGCGGACGTTGCGTCCGCATATTCCCCCGTGTGGATCTCTACGATGTCTGCCCCGACCGCAGCAGCGGCCCGTATCTGCCGTTCGACCGGATCGATGAAAAGACTGACAGGAATGGATGCTGCATGGAAGCGCTTGATGACGCGGCCGAGCGACCGCTGCTTCCGCACGACATCCAACCCTCCCTCGGTGGTCAGCTCGAGCCGTCGTTCCGGCACAAGTGTGACCAGGTCGGGCTTTGTGCGAAGAGCGACCGAGATGATCTCAGGCGTCGCTGCCATCTCGAGGTCGAGTTTTGCGCGCAGGGATGTTCGCAGGCGCCGCACATCCTCATCGCGGATATGCCGCCGGTCCTCGCGCAAATGACACACGACACCATCTGCTCCGGCCTTCAGGCACGTCCGGGCCGCCTTGACGGGATCTGGAAAGTCCCCTCCGCGGGCATTGCGGACCGTGGCGATATGATCGATATTGATGAGAAGATTGACACGTGGGAGACGGCTCATAGGTCGTCGATTCCTGCGAAGTTTCCTCTGTGCGTAGGGCGGGCTTGTCAGGAGATATGCCGAGGCCCGAGACCGTAAATATACGATATTTCATGGGTTCATGGCCCCCTCCTCAATGCCTCACATGCAACAACACCCTGCCAAAACCGTAAATTGAAGCGGAAATCTTCCACTGCGCGGAGTCTGTCATGCAGCGCCTGATATCAGTGATCCTCGTCCTGGGGTGTGTCTCGAGTGCCCCGGCACAGCGATCGGGCTGGATCGAGGAGGAGCCTGAAGGTTCGTTCGAGCAAAGTCTCAACGAACGGATCGATCGCTTCCTTGAAAAAGTGTCGCGTGGTATATCCAGCGGCGACTTCGAGGAGTTCTTCGGTCCCGATACCATAGACCGGAAGCACCGGAGGACCCTGCAGACGGCTGACCTTGAGGCCGATGCCTACGCCCATTCTTCCAGCGGCGACCTGGTGGTCGAGGAGGATGAGGTCATCAAAGGGAACGTCATCGTCAAAGGCGGCGATCTCGAGGTTCGGGGGACCGTGGATGGTGATGTTCTTGTCGTTGGAGGGACGCTTTACGTCGTCGACGACGGACTCGTGACCGGCAATGCCCGCGTCATTAACGGTGAGATCGTGAAGTCCGGCGGCGGGCGCATCGAAGGGCACGAGGACGGGAGGTCGTCCGCTGCGTCGTACCGCGAGAAGCGCTTCCGGTACCGCTCGTTCGGCACCAGCTTCGACGTCCCGTGGACTCTCGACCGCACCAACATCGACAACGTGCTCCTGCGCTATAACCGGGTCGAAGGCCTCTTTGTCGGCCTCGGCTCGGACAAAAAATACTACTGGGACAGCAGGCGTTCCTGGACGGCGTTCGGCAGCCTCGGCTGGGGATTCAAGTCGCATACCTGGCGGTACAACCTCGGCCTCGCCCGGCAGTTCGCCCTCTCCGATGCCGGCGACCATCTGCTCGAGATCGGCATCGAAGGATACAGCCTCACCGATTCGAAGGACAATTGGATCATCAGCACGAACGAGAACTCTGCGGCGGCGTTCTTCATCCATGAGGATTTTCTGGATTTCTTCAGCCGTCGCGGCGTGACCGGTCATCTCGCCTGGTACACCCAGGGGAGCCTTGTGCGCACCGAGATGCGGGTCGGATATTCAGCCGACTCATACCGGTCCCTCGAGCAAAGAACGGACTGGGCGCTTTTCGGCGGGGAGAAAATGTTCCGCCCGAACCCTCCGATCCAGGACGGCGAGATGCGTAGCATCACCGCATCGGCCGGACTGACCACCTTTGACAAGACCGCGTTCGGTCCCGAAGGATGGTCTCTCCATGTCAACGCGGAGATCGGCAGCGGTATGAAGGGAAGCGATTTTTCGTTCAACACAGTCGTCGGTGATATTCGGCGCTACCAGCCGATCGGCCGGCACGACAATCTGAACCTTCGTCTCCGGGTCGGCACAGCAGAGGGCATACTCCCTCCGCAGAAGCTCTTCGAGCTTGGCGGTATCGGCACGCTGCATGCATATCGCTACAAGACCTTCGCCGGCAACCGGATGATCCTGATGAACGCCGAGTACATCATCGACGGTGATTTTCTGGATGAGCTCGATTTCTGGCCTGCGAGCATCCTCAGCGGCCTGACGTTCCTGTTCATGTCCGACGCCGGTCTTGTCCGGTCTGTCGCGACAGATGATCCCGCAACCAGCGGGTTCGACAACATCGGCTTCGGGGATTTCGCGCACGACTTCGGGGTCGGCATCTCGAACAGGAGTGGAAGCTTCCGCCTCGCCTACAGCTGGCGCACGGACGTCAAGGCTCCGGGCGTCATCATCTTCCGGTTCGTCAGGCCGTTCTGACATCGCATCAGCAGAACTTTCATTACAAAGGCGGCTCATGGCCGCCTTTTCTATGTACACCGCCGATGGATGCGGCGTGAAAAAGTCGATATATTGGACGTTCTCTTGATGTCTCACGTCAGACCGAGGAAGCGATGCGATACACCAGCCGTGCCTTCCTGCTTGCCCTTTTTCTGTTCATCCCGGCCGCCGGCCAGACGCCATCCATCGCAGACATCGATGCTGCGATCGAAAAGGCCCGCATCGACTTTGGCGTGCCCGGCCTGGCGGTAGCCATCGTCAAGGGTAACGAGGTCGTATTGTCGAAGGGATTCGGCGTCAGGGAGATCGGGTCCGAAGACCCTGTCGATGACAAGACCCTCTTCGCCATTGCCTCCAACACGAAAGCCTTCACGGCCGCCCTGCTTGCCACGCTTGTCGACGAGGGGAAACTGACGTGGGACGACAAGGTCCAAGCGCACCTACCGTGGTTCGAGCTGTATGATCCGTATGTGAGCGTGGATGCACGCATCAGCGACCTGCTGTCGCACCGCATCGGTCTCGGCACGTTCAGCGGCGACCTTATCTGGTACGGGACGCCATATTCCCGCGAAGAGGTCGTCCGGCGTGCACGCTTCCTGCCGCAGGCATTCCCCTTCCGCGCAGGGTACGGGTATTCCAACATCATGTACATTGCCGCAGGGGAGGTCATCGAAGAGGTGTCCGGAAAGACCTGGGAGCAATTCCTCCGGGAGCGAATCCTCGACCCTCTCGGAATGGATCACACCGTCCTCTCGGTGAGCGCCCTGGAGGATGAGGACAACGTCGCCACACCGCACGGCTATGCGGATGGCGCTGTCCGCACGTATCCGTGGTACCCGTGGGACAGCACCGTGCCTGCGGGCGGTATCATTTCCTGTGCCTCGGACCTGTCAGCGTGGATGCGGCTTGTGCTCAACCGGGGGACCTGGAACGGAACGACCATCTACAGCGACCGCCAATCGAGGGTGATGTGGACGCCCCATGCGAACTTTGTCGTCTCTCAGCGCGGACGTGAACAGAATCCGTACACCAACTTCTCCGGGTACGGGCTCGGCTGGAGTCTGCAGGACTACGACGGATATCTGCTCGCGAGTCACGGCGGCGGATATGACGGCATGTTCTCGCAGACGCTCCTTGTGCCGGACCTGAAACTGGGTATCGTTGTTCTCACGAACAGCATGACCGGCATCGCCGGAGCTATCACACGTACCGTGCTCGATGCGTACATCGGCAAGACCGGGCGCAACTACCATACAGAAGGCGTTGAGCGGCAGGCGCGTTCACGGGAGCGAGACGATGCGAGATGGAAGCGTGATGACAGTTTGCGTGTCGCCGGCACAAAGCCCTCCTTCGACCTTACCGCATACGAAGGAACGTACGGAGGGCCGATGTACGGCGACGCCTCTGTGACCCTCGAGGATGGAAAGCTCGTCCTGCGGCTCCTTCCGAATCCCGACCTCGTGGCCGACCTGACCCACTGGCATTATGATGTTTTCCAGGTCAGCTGGCGGAAGGATTTTTCATGGTTCGGCAAGGGGAAGGTTCGCTTCATCATGAACGACAAGGCCGAGCTGACAGAGTTCGTGCTGGATGTTCCGAACAATGATTTTTGGTTCACCGAGCTTCAGTTCAGGAAGAAATGATGTTCCACCTCGCCGGCAGCGCTGTGATCGCTGTCGTTATGCTTGTGGATTCACCGACCCACTCCGGGAAGACAATGGCTGATACATCATATGCGGTTCTTGGCGGCGGATGTTTCTGGTGCGTCGAAGCTGTGTTCGAACGCATCCCCGGCGTCGTCTCTGTCGAGTCCGGGTATACCGGCGGGCATGTCAAGGATCCGACGTACGAGCAGGTCTGCAGCGGCACGACAGGCCATGCTGAGGTAGCAAAGGTGACATTCGACCCTTCGACGGTCTCCTACCGTGAGATCCTCGACGTCTTCTGGCAGGCACATGACCCGACGACGCTCGATCGTCAGGGTGGCGACGTCGGAACACAGTACCGGTCTGCGATCTTTTGCTCCACGGACGAAGAAAGAAAGATCGCGGAGGACTCGCGGACGGCGGCACAGAAGGACTTTTCCGACCCGATCGTTACTGAGATCACGCACCTCGAAACGTTCTATCCGGCAGAGTCATATCACCAGGATTACTACAGGAACAATTCATCAGCTCCTTACTGCATGTTCGTCATTCGGCCAAAACTCAAGAAACTGAAGCTGGACCGACCATGAGACGATCGCTCCTCATTATCGCGGCAGTTCTTGCCCTCCAAGAGACCATGACCCCTCAATCCAATCAGGAGCTCCTGCGAGAGCTCGACACGATGTACGAAGCGTTCAAGGTGCCCGGCGTCGACAGCCGGCGGTTCACACAGGAGGACCTCCTCCGCTGGATCGAGCCATCCGTCTCCGGCGGGACGGTCACAGCAGAGGCCGTCGGCAGTTCGGGTGACGGTCGCCCGCTGAACCTCTACCGGTACGGCAATGGCCCCGTCTCAGTGCTGTTGTGGTCGCAGATGCACGGCGACGAACCGACGGCGACCATGGCCATCGCCGACATCCTTTCCCTGTTCCGGACATATCCGGACCATCCGGCCGTCGCGAAGATCCGCAGCACGGTGACGGTCTATGCTCTCCCGATGCTCAATCCTGACGGGGCACAGCGGTTTCGCCGCCGCACGGCAGACAACATCGACATCAATCGCGATGCTCTTCGGCTCATAACTCCGGAAGCGCGTACGCTCAAGAGCGTGCGAGACCGCCTCGAGCCTGACTTTGGTTTCAACCTTCACGATCAGGACCCACGGTACACGGTCGGCACGACAGGCCAGATGACCGCCATCGCCCTTCTTGCGCCCCCGACGGACGAATCCCGCGGATTCAACGAGACGCGCTCACGGGCGCGCCTGCTCTCAGCGTCCATCACTGACGCAATGTCGGAGTTCATCCCCGGCCGGATCGCACGATGGGACGACACATTCGAGCCGCGTGCATTCGGCGACAACGTGCAGAGATGGGGGACAAGCACGGTCCTCATCGAATCGGGCGGATGGCCCGGTGATCCGGAGAAGATGCATCTGCGGAAGGTGAACGCGCTCGCCCTGCTCTGGTCGTTCCTTGTCATCGGCGATGGCTCCTACGCACAGGCCGACACCAGCACCTATGAGGGACTTCCGTTCAACATGAAGCTCGGATTCGACCTCCTCATCAGGAACGCTCTGCTTCGCCAGCCCGAGGACGGTGCAACAACTCTTATCGATATCGGCCTGAACCTGGAAGAGACGTTCAACGACTCCTCCCGCACTGTGGCGCGCCGGTGGAGCGTCGAGGACATAGGCGATCTCAGCACATACGCTGCATACAAGACTCTCGACCTGCAGCGACAGGAGGCCCCGGAAGAGCTTCTGGTCCTCGAGGCAAAACTGACGCCCGAAAAGCTCAAATCGCTCATTCCGCTCAAATAGGAACTATGCGTACGGCGGGACCGTGAAAAATCCTCGATTTTGTTGATTTTTCGCGGGTCTTTTTGGAGATTGCAACCTCACCCGTTTCCTTTGAACCGCTAGGAACCGCAGACATGAGATGCCAGTTCATATGCTGTGCGATCGGCGCTATGGGCTTCCCCCTCCGTAAGAGAGAAGGAGGCGGGCATAACGCATGATCCCGCTGCTTGCTGTCATATCGGACGATGTCCGTTCGAAGCAGAAGGAGTTCGAGGCCGAGGCGCTTCCGCATATGGACCTGTTGTACAACTTCGCGCTGCGAACGGCGGGGAATGCGGATGATGCCCAGGACCTGCTTCAGGAGACCTACCTGAAGGCCTTCCGGTTCTGGGACAAGTATGAGAAGGGGACGAACATCCGGGCGTGGCTCTTCCGGATCATGAAGAACTCCTACATCAACCGGTACCGGAAGGAAAGCCGGGAGCCCGACAAGGTCGACTACGACGACGTCGAGAACTTCTATGACTCGATCCGGGACGAGTCGAAGGACACCACGGACCTGCAGCAAAAGATGTTCGGCGGCCTGCTGGGTGACGAGGTGACGCAGGCGCTCCAAAAGCTGCCTGTTGATTTCCGCACGGTCGTCATTCTGTGCGACATCGAAGAACTGACCTACGAAGAGATCGCCGAGTTCCTGAACTGCCCCATCGGCACCGTCCGGTCACGGCTGCATCGGGGCAGAAAAATGCTCCAGAAAGAACTTCTTTCATACGCAAGAGACAAGGGTATCGTGACGGGCAAGGCATGATGAACAACATCCACTATATACTGGTAAAGGAAGTCTAGAACCGTGAATTGTTCCGATGCACAGGCGCTGCTCGGCCAGATGGTCGATGGTGTCGTCCCCTCCCCGGACAAGAAATCGTTCCGCGCGCACATCGCAGGATGCGAGCGCTGCAAGCGCTCCTATGAGCTCGAGGTCGTTGCGAAATCGCTCGTCCAGTCCACGCTCCCGCACGTATCAACACCGATGCACGTTCGCCGTTCCGTGATGACAGCTCTCCACACGGAGGCCGAACGCGCATCCCGGTCATGGTTGGCTCGCCTCTTTGGCACGATCCCCGCTCCCGCGTACGCTGTTGCCGCAGCAGCGGTGGTGCTCGTCTACCTTTTCTTCCCTTCGCAGCAGACGACCCTCGACGACATGCTGCGCCATGCCGGTGAACGAGACGTCATGGTGCAGGCGGCGGCAAATTTCGACCTTATCCGTCAGGGAAAGGTCGAACCCTCGATGACCACTTGTTCGCCCGAGAACATGTACGCATACCTCCATTCGCAGGACCTTCCCTTCGAAGCCCTCGTTCGGCCGATGGAGCGTTGCGACGGCTACAGTGCCATCCTTAATGAGTTCGACGGTGTGAAGGTTGTCCACGTCGTGTACACGATCGGCGATGACATGCTGTATGTCTATCAGGTCCACCGGGATGAGACCATGTCTGACACCGGCCACCTGACGATGCCGAAGGCAGCACGGGAAGCCCTTGTGACCACGGGTTGGTACACGGACCCGGAGCATCCGGAATGTAACGTCGTGCTGTGGGAAGAGAATGGGACGGTCTGCGCTGCGACATCGACGATGAACAAGACGAAGATGCTTGCGCTGCTGGCAACACGATAGCACCCGCGAGAATATGAACAATAGAAACCCGGCCCTCTGGCCGGGTTTTTCTTTTTAGTCGGTGCCCTTCCAGGTTAAGGTCCGCTCATCCCTCCTGCACCAGCGATCCATCCACCAGACGAAGCACTCTGTCCGCGAAATCGACGAGCCGCAGGTCATGGCTCGCCACAACAACGCCGCGGTTCTCCTCTTTCGCAAGACCATGAAGCAGCCGGATGATCTCCGCCCCCTGCGATGACTCAAGGCTTGCTGTCGGCTCGTCTGCCAGGAGCAGGTCAGCATCGTTCACAAGCGCTCTGGCTATAGCTGCTCGCTGCTTCTCTCCCTGGCTGATCCGGCCCGGATACATATCGGCCCTGTGTCCGATGCTCATCTGTCTGAGCAGATCATCGGTCGAACGGCCTGTCTTGCCTTCCTCCGCTGTGGCAAACGACCGGACCAGTTCAATGTTCTGCCGGACCGTCAGAGCTTCCAGGAGGAGAAAGTTCTGGAACACGAACCCGATCCGCTGTGCGCGCACCTTCTGCAGGGCCCGTCCTGTGTATGCGGAGACCCGGCGCCCGAACAGACGCACGTCGCCTGTCGTCGGCTCGAGCAGCCCCGCCAGGAGACTGAGGAGGGTCGTCTTCCCGCTGCCGCTCGGCCCAAGCAACAGCACGAGTTCCCCGCTGTTGACCTCCAGGGAAATGTCGTTCAGCGCCGTCGTCGTCGAACCGTTGAATCCATAGCTCTTCGACACATGGTCCAGGGATGCTATCTGACCGTCGGTTCTCATGAGAATACCTCGAGCGGATAGATGGCCCTCAGCCGCTGAATGGAGATCAGGGAACTCACTCCGCTGATGCCCGCGACGGAGAGAAGGACGACCAAGACCTGTATGAAAGATGATTGCGGGCTCATCTCCGGTGCAGCATAGGTGATGCCGGTGCACAGAGGAACGAACATCACGATCCCGACGACGAATCCCCCTATCCCTATCATGAAGGCCTGTCCCAGAACGCTCCTGATCAGCACGGAACCCGGCGATCCGAGGACCTTCATGACAGCATAGTCCTTCCGTTTTTCCAGAATGCTCATCGACAGAAGAAGGCTCAGGATTGCTGTGAGAACGACGGCGGCGATCCCGGCGATGATGAACAGCAGGGGAAGAAGTCCGGATTCCATCTCTTTCAGGTTGTTTGCGACGAACATCTGATGCTCATAGATCTCTATCCCGGGCAGCTCTTCAAGGACCGCATCACGGATCGTTCTGCGGTCCGTTCCGTCGGTGAGAGTCACCATGAAGGCGGAGACAATCCCCGGGATGCCCGCAACCTGCTGTGCGCGGGAGACCGTGACAAAGACATACTGAATGACAAATGCGTTGGTGTTCGTGCTGATGCCGACGACCACCAACCGATGGTCGTCAATGCCGACCGTGTCGCCCAATCCAAGCTCCATCCGCTGTGCGAATGCGCGATCAACCACGATCTCATCGTCGTTCTCGAGCGGCCGTCCGCTGAGGATGACGGGCGGTTGTCCGAGCGGCTTCGACGGATCATACCCGATGAGAAAGACCGTCGCTATCTTCCCGCCATAGGTCACACCGGGCAGAAGGAACAACACCGGAGAGGCAGAATCGACACCCTCGGTGTCCATCAGGACTCCCCCGATCCCCTGGGGGATGAGGGAGGAGCCGCGCAGGACGTTCCAGGAGTTCTTCTGAAGGACCCAGAGGTCGGCCTTGTTCTGGCGGATATATTCCATCGATCCGAACTCGATGCCCCTGTAGACACCGAGAAGAAAGAGCATGAGGATGACACATAATGCCACACCGATGATCGTGAAGAACAACCGAAGCGGCTGATGAAGAAGAACATTGTATGCATACCGGAACATAGCGACCTCACGCTGTTGCGTACTGGTATAGGGCATATTCCCTCTCCGCGCTCGCACCCCGCCCGTTGAGAACGCCACGCACGACGTTCCCCTGTGCCATCAGCGCCACTACCACGCTCGTATATCCCCGGCGCAGCGCCTGGCTCAGCACATGATAGAATGCTGCGCGCCCCAATCCCGCACGCTTTGTCGCTTCCTCCGGTGTGATGCCGCCAAGATAGAAGATCGCGCGGCGTGACATCGCACGGTTCACCGCGAAGCGTGCCCGGGCCATTGTCGTTGTCCGTCCTCGCATCGACCGGACGCCATCCGAGACATCCACAAAGGACCCGGCAAGGCCGCACAAGCGGTCCTCCGCATCCCGTGCGAACACGAAGATCGGCGGATCGATAGCAACTTTGTTCGGCCCGAAGACGCGCCTGAACTCAGGGAACCTGGTCGGCGTGTATCCCAGGAAGCAGCTGAACGAGCGATTCAGCACATCGTACAGATTGAGCATGTCCCGTTCGGATCGCTTCGTGTCGAACGGACAGAACCTGTACCCCTTCTCAAGGACCTTTTCGTAGCGATCCTTGCCTCGCCGAAGCGCTTCTTCTATGGCCTCCCGGCCTGTCAGTTCGACCGAATTCCATGTCTGCACAACGCGGAAGCCTGCACGCTCGAAAAGGACCGGATAATAGGGCTTGTTGTAGGGTTCCGAGCAGAACGGGACCCGCTCGAATCCCCTCGTCATCAGCCTGTACCCGTGCCAGATATCGTAGTTCATCGGTCCCCAGATGATCCTGCATCCGGATGTTTCCCGGATCCATGCCCGTGCCGCATCGAACAGGTCATTGCTCACTGACGGATCATCAATGCTTTCGAAATTCCCGATGGTCGCCACCTGCTCTCCATGGTCGTTCCGGAGGAGCGGATTGATGAACGCGGACAGCCGGCCCACGACCCGCCCACCGCTCCACGCAAGAAAGTGCCGGTAGGATGAGCCGGATCTGTTGGATGCAAAGCTGCATGAGATGATCTCTCTGATCTTCTCGTCCCGGAATGGGGGTATCCAGTTCCGGTCGTCGCAGTACAGTTCTTCCGCACATCGTACGAACTGAGCTGCCTGTGCCGGATCGTTCGTGAATGATGTCAGTGCCATGATACCTCTCCTTGTCCTCCGTCCATGTGTACTATCGAGCCGTTGGGAATGAGCCGCGTGGCGTTCTCTGCACCGACGATCGTCGGTATGCCAAGCTCCCGGCCGATGATGGCTGTGTGCGAGAGGACGCTCCCCTTTTCCACCACGATCCCCTTCGACGACAGCATGATGAACACCCATCCGGGGTCGGTCGAGCGGGCAATGAGTATCTTCCCAGCGGCGTTCGTTGCCTCCGCCGGGTCTGTCACAACCACAGCCTCCCCGTCGACGATGCCGGAAGAGCAGCCCGTTCCCTTCAGCGTGTTCGCACCGTTCCCTGTGAAGAGAGCCGTTTCCGGCAGATGCACCGACGGGATCCCGCGCGTCATGAACCGCTCGGGAAGTGGACGCTCCCTGAAGCCCTCATATTCCCTCTTCCGTATTGCGACCAGGGAGCGGAGATCCTGGTTCACCAGTGTGCCCCGAATCGCCCCGAACACCTCTTCGGTTGAGAGATAGAAGACATCCTTCGGTCCGTCGATGAGCCCCTCCGCCACCAGATGGTTCCCCAGACACCTGAAAAGATTCCTGATAATGCCGAACAGCCGGGTCCTGGCAAAGCGCATGTTCTCGCGATTCGCCACCGCACATCGCGCCTTATGAAGCACGAACGTCAGCACAATGCGCTTCCATGAAGAGAAGACGCTCTCTGATCCAGTTCTCTCGGCCCGCTCCCGCACCGCCTTTTCTGTCCTATCCATTGCAGCAAGGGTCTTTCCCTGTTGTGTGTACAACTTCAGGAGCCTCACCACGGCAAGCGGATCGTCCCTGAACGTGTTCCGCTCGAGCTTCAGCTCTTCTAACCCGCGGTCACCATAAACGGACAGGTGTTCTTCAAGCTTCTGCTTCAACGACAAGCACTGCTCGTCGCGGTTTATCCGGTCCAGGATAGAGGGATCATTCTCATCCTCGAACAGGCTGGAGAGATGCGTGTCTGCGTTGATCATCTCGCACATTCCCACCAGTGAACGGACCGGTTTCACGCTTTCCACACCACGCTCGCCGCAGAGAAGGTCGTTGTGCAGGTTAGGTTCCTCTTTCGGCCCCCATGCGGCGCAGAGTTCCTTCAGCCATCCATAGTATTTCATCGCTGCAAAGTCGTTATGGAGCGTCCTGTACCAGAAGTCGTCGAGGTCCGAACGGATGGACGCGTAGGCCCGCACGATGCTGAGCGGGTCCATGTCTTCAAAGCGGATCCCGGACATCCGGGCGTAGAACGACCGGAAGGCCCGATCGAACCGGCGGGCGTTCTGCCGCACCGACAGAAGACGAATGACGGCGATCACGGCGGACGGGAGGCGCAGATACCACGGCACCGGTGTGGATGGAAGGTCCGCCTTCTCCGAGATGCCGATCATCTGGTCCCACGAATCCTTGTGTTTTCCGGATCCCGGGAGGTACGACAGCATCTCATACCAGTTCATCAGGTTGTAGTACACACGGCCATTCAGCAGGCCGATCATGTTGTCGAAGATCGGATATGAGGACTGCGGTATCTTTTTGAACGGGAAGAACCCCTCTGCAGCGCGCCGGAAGGAGCGCCGATATGCCTCGAGCACGAAGGAGAAGGTGAGCGGTAATGTTAGCCCGGGGTAACTTTCGACAATGTTCGAGCTGTCCCACACCCGCACAAAACCATCGTGCTCCGGCACGGGATCACGAAAGACGATCGGCCGGGTCTGCAGAAGCCAGAGCGAGCCCGATGCGTCGAATGCCCACTCGATGTCCTGGGGAGCGCCAAAGAGCGCTTCAAGGTCACGACCCATCTTTGCCAGCTTCCGGACCTGTGTGTCGTCGAGCACCGAACGCTGAGCTTCGTGTTCTGAGAGCTCCATTGTCCGGGTCCCTGATGATCCGGTTGCAGCACGAACTACTTGTGAGTTCTTGGTGGCGACGGTCCTCTCGATGTCCCGATCGTCCCAGCCAACCGTGTATGTGTCCGTCTCCACCTCGTTGCTGACCACTCCTTCCCCCAATCCAAAACCTGCGCTGATAATGCAGGTTCTCGCTTTGGTCTCGGGATGACGCGTGAACAGCACCCCCGACGAAACCGAATCGACCATCTCCTGAACGATAACGGCTGCAGATATCCCGCTGAGAGGCACATTCCGGCGTCTGCGATACAGGAGAGCGCGCGGCGAGAATGCTGAGGCCCAAACGCTGCAGATGGCTTCGACGATGTCCCGCCTCTGAACATGCAGTTTGCTGTCCATCAGTCCCGCAAAAGAGTGCCCGCCGGCATCCTCACCCTCGACGGAAGACCGGACAGCGTACGTGCGGTCGTCGCGCAGGGTTTGCCCGATGGAGGCATCGAGCGCTCCACGTATCGATCGATCCATGCGTTCCGCATCAAACAGGGAGGCGATCTCCGCCGAAATGGGAACGATCTCGTCGGGGTGGCACGCTTCGGCACGCCCGACGGAAGATCTCACGCTGTCCCGATGAGCATCGACGATGCCATCAAACACGGCCCGCGGAACGACGAACCACGCCGGGACGGGATAGCCTTCCCGGGTCAGGCGCAGGAGGTTCTCTCCTTTTCCACCAAGTCCGTCGGAGAGAGAAACATCCTCCATTCCGAGAAGCACCGTGTGTTGCATGGTTTCCATGTTATCCGTTTCCGTCCCAAGATCTGACGGCGTACTCAACGAGACCAGCCGCCATGACGGCGAGCATATAGACCTCTGCGAACGGCCGCAGCCGGGACGTGCGGTCAGTGGGGGCATTAAGAAATCGAATCGATGCGCCCACGGGAAAGCTGAGACCTGCCAGAAGTACCGCGAGATACTGCCAGGAAAATCCGTACTCGAGCACGAACACGACACCTGCTCCGAATGAGACCAGCTGTCCCGCGAGCGCCACCATGACGGCCCCGGATCGCCCGAAAATGCGGGAATAGGTCACATAGGCATCCTCCTCGTCTGTCGATCGGATCTTCCTTGCTATCTCCCATGAGAAGCTCATCCCCCAATACTGGCCGATCAGAAGGGTTGCCGGGATCCGATCGATCGTGCTCACTGCGACGCCTTCGCCGGCAGCCGCGATCCATACCAGCAATATCAGCATGAGAGGAACGACGGGATTGTGCGTCAGGAGCGTGAGGGGGAGGCTGTTCCGCAGAAGGTTCTCCATAAAGAAGAACCTGAACATCAGAACGGCGTAGCCCAGCACGATACACGCCGGGATGAATGTCGACCCCAGCCACGCGTGCATGAACACAAATGCGGAGCCGGTGAGCAGTATGGACACGCGAATGTCCGACTCCCTCACCCGTCCCGATGGAAGCGGACGCCCGGGGAAGAGCGCCTCGTCCACATCCCTGTCCTTGAGCTCATCCATCAGCCTCAGCAACAGGAGAAGAAGAAACACGCTCAGGCCTCCGTAGATCGTTTCCATCTCGATGAGCCTGGGCTCCCATCCCTGAAGCACCTGGAGCGATACGGCAAAACCGGAATAAAGCAGAATTGCCGCCGGGACCCTCTGCTGCAGCGGGAACATCTCCGCGAGGTACGCTCCCATTCTGGAGGGGTATGTACTGCTCTGGGTCCGTGTCATACTTATAGACATGGCGCTCTTGTCTTATGCCGCCTTCCGATCGATCTTCTTGTACATCGACCGCAGGAAATATCCGAGGACGGTCTCATGGTATTCGTCATAGCGGGGAGGCCGGATGCCAGTACCTGCCAGGGCGAGCTCAGCCTGCGTGGTGTCGAACATCCGCCTGCAGCAGAGATACGATTCATAGATGGAGAGCATCCGTGCGATCGCGCTTCCTCCCTTTCGGGTCCGGACGAATGACTGGAATATCCTGCCGGGCAGGAAGAATGGTGCGGACACGCGTTGATCCGGGAAGCACTCGTTGAAGAAGGCCACCGAACGCTTCACGATGGACCCGGTCGTGCTGATGTTCTTCGGACCGGCAGTGAGATGAAAGGTCTTGCCCGCAACATGCTTCGACCGGAAGATGATCTCATACGCGGCGTCCCGCACATAGTCGACCGGCACAACATCGAGCGGTGTGGAGGGTGAGCCCGGCAGACAGGGGACGTGGCCCAGGAAGATATACCTGAGGGGCGGATACAGGACGTTGAAGGCGGTCGTGACACCCGTCGTGGAGTCGCCAACGACGATGCTCGGGCGGAGCACAACAGCCGGCATCGTCTTCTTCGCTGCTTCGACCAGGCTCTCTGCCTCGAACTTGCTCTGCTCATAGCTGTTGGAGAAGGACCCGGGCCTCTGCAGCTCATCTTCGCGGATCGTCCCTTCCCGGCTCCCCGAAACGTAGGCCGTGCTGACGTATGTGAACAGTCGGAACGTTCCGTTGTTGCGCGCGGCGTGGCCAAGCCGGAGGAGGTTCTGCGTCCCGCCGCAGTTGATGCGCCGGGCATCTTCGAGGGACTGACCAAAATCGACGGAGGCGGCCGAGTGGATGATGTGCGTAACGACGGATGCGATCCGGTCGTAGAGGTCGGCAGGCAGTCCGAGGTCTTCCAGGCCAATATCGCCGGAGACGACATGTACGCGGCTGCGCGTTATGGAGGTATCGATCCCGTTGTCGACAAGCGAGAGGGTCGTCCAGAACCGCTCGGTGGCGCTCATCTCCTTCGTGCTGCGAACGAGCGCAATGAGGCGGGCATCCGGTTCCTGACGAAGGATGCGGGCGGCGAGATTGGCTCCGATGAACCCTGTTGAACCCGTGATGAAGACTGTGTTTGACATGACCGGCTTCCCTCCGTTGTTCTGATACAACCTACGGAGCTCAAGAGCCGGAGCTGTCACTTGCCGGTCGACCGTTTGTCAAGATTGTGTAAGGTCCGGCCACCTGGGATTTCCGCGAAATTGGCCCAGTTTGGGCGGTTTCTGGGGTTTCCCCGGTAAATATGACAACAAGAGCCGGAGCCAGGCGCATGATCGCTATTGCCGTGAGAATGCCCAGGATCGCATCCGTGAGGTAATGATATCGGCCGTAAACGGTCGCCGCATACAGCGGGATGAAGATCGGGAGGCTGACGTAGAATCCCTTTCTGAAGTGACGATAGAGCATGACCATCATTCCTGTGGCTGCGGCGCAATGGGCGCTGGGGACGCTGCCCCCCGGATAGTGATGGTTCTGTCTGAGCCACTCGCCGCACCAGGTCCAGAGCCCTCCATCAAGCGGGACGGTGTAATCGCCTGGATTATAATACATGGGGCTCGCCACGGGGAGAATGACATACCCTGCGAAGCAGGCGAGAAAGATGAGGGAGATATTGAGAAGGTAGTCCGAGAGCGCTGATGTTCCGCCGGCAAGGTAGATGACGAGTGCGAGCACGGGCAGCAGCGGCATATAGATGACGTATGTGAACATCAGGCCTTCTGTCAGCCATGGATGCATGAGGGGTTGAAGGTCCGCGACGAGATTCCCGCCGAAGAGCCAGGCTTCGACGCGAAGGACGCCCGCATCGAACCATCCGTCGAAAAGGAGCTGCTGGAAATACTGCATCTCGTCGAAGAGATACATGAGCACCGACGCATAGATGGATATCCTGGCAGCTGCACGCAGGCTTCCCGGGAGGAACCGGCGGCTGACCTCTGTCGTGATGACGAATCCCGCGACGACGATCCCCAGTCTTTGCAGGAGCGCTGCCGGATCTCCGAACCGGAACGGGAAGAGCACAACCAACCCCAGAAGGAGCATCAGATAAGAACCGGTCACGATATCCGACACCCGATCTTCGTTCTTCCAGGCTTCTGTGCTTTCGGTTCCGCCTGCCGCTAGTGATATCGTCCTCATGGCGCACGATCTCCGATGGTGGTGTGCACAACGTACGGCAGCCAACACCGGCATGTGTCCGGGAGGATTCAGCGGATTGTCAAGAAGTTGTCAAGGGCCGGGGGGGAGAAAAGAAGAGCCCCACCTCCCGAAATGGGGGAAGCAGGGCAATAATGGCATTCGATGCGGACAATTTACCCGCTACAGTGCTATCTGTATGCGGTGATGGTCACCTGGCGGTCGGCAAAGTGCAAAGGATGATGGATTTTCGGCGCCTCACGCTTCGCGCTTGCCGCTCTGCTCTTTGCTGATCTCCTATTTCATCAGCACGATCTTCTTCGTGTCAACAAAACTCCCCGCCTGCATCCGAACGAGATAGATGCCGCTCGCAAAGCCCGCCGCATCCCATTGTGCCGTGTAACTGCCCGCCGGTTTTTCTTCATTGACCAGCACTGCAACCTCGCGGCCGAGAAGATCGAATACTCTGAGTGAGATGTGAGAAGCAAGTGGCAATTGGAAGGAGATCTGAGTTGTCGGGTTGAAGGGATTAGGGTAGTTCTGATACAACGCGAACGATGCCGGAACCGGATCAGGGTCTTCCTCCGTCACTCTGACGAGCGGGTTGGTGAAGAACCGGATGGCGTCCGACATCACATTGAAATCCCTGTTGATCGCCGGAGCGCCGTACCAGGCTCCGCCATTCGGCCACTCGTGCGTTCCCATCTGGATCCGGTAATACACAAGCCGCAGGGAATCCTGCTGCATCGAATCCGATCCGCCGTAGAACTGCTGCCGGACGACCCAGGACTGATCGCCGGAATTGGCATTGATCGTGTCAGTGATCGATCTTCCGAATGCCCTGTTCCAGCTCCGCCAGGAAGCAACCTCCGCTTCCGTTCCGTACCTCCCCGTTGCCGCTGTGTAGAGAACAATGGGATCTGAGGTCCCATGTATGATCATCAGCGGAACAATGCGGGAAGGCGCCGGTGCGTTGTACACGCTCGGGGCCATCGCTCCGCTGACGATGACACCCGATGTGATCCGGCGTGACAGCATTTTCGCGAGCTTGTGCAGCATCCACCCGCCGTTCGAGTAGCCCACGACATGGACCCGTGTAGTGTCGATCTGGTACAGCGCATGGAGCGTGTCGATCAGCATGGAAATGAATCCAACGTCATCGACCGACGGGGTCGACCACCCAAGCACCTCCGAGAGGCCGCTGTTCCAGCGTCGCGAAACGGCCTCCGGGTACACCGTCACGGCACCGATGGTGTCGCCGTACAGATGGATCCGATAATCGTTCATGTCCCAGTCGAGCGTCCCATCATAGCCATGGAGGTACAGGATGACCGGACGGTCCGTCGCGGATTCCATTCCCTTGGGTCTGAAGACCGTATAGTGGCGGCCTACATACGTCCCCGTCGTGAATTTCCTGACCTCGGCCCGATTTGGACGTGCGGCCGTCGTAAAGGATAGCTCCGATTCAATGGCCCCGAGATCGGGCATGACCCAGGGCCGTGGTGAGCCATTGATATCGTCGGGAGGGGCCATCAGAGCGGTACCAAGCACGGTTCTCGTGATGGTGCCGGCAGCAATGCACGGACTTTCAGCCGTCAGGGCATACGATCCGTCCGAAGCGAATTTCGGGTCGGCGGAGAAGTTGTTCTCCCCGACGATGGATTCTCCTTTGATCAGATTGTTATGGAGGCTCTCATATGCAGGCTGAGTAATGTCTCCCCCGACGGCCGTATTGTTCCAGAAAATGTTATTGATCCCGATAACTTTTGAAGCCGTCACAGCAGTACCTCGGACCAGCATTCCACCACACCAACTTGCCGTATTGTGAGCGATGGTATTGTTGATGAGCGTCAGGGAGCAGGAAATGTTCAGGTCGATCCCTCCTCCTCCCCGGACGGCTCTGTTGCCGACGATGAGGTTGTTCGTCATGATGACAGAGCATCCGCCGCTCGTTGCGGGCCTGTAGATCCTTATGCCCCCGGAATAGTTGGAAGACACATTCCCCCGGATGATGTTCCCCGTGAACTCGACCGTATTCATCCAGTGCGCGTACACCGATATCCCGCCGATCACGAACTGACCGCTTCCGCCGGTGGCGGTGTTGGAATCGATCACGTTGTGCACTATCCTGGCACGCATCGCGACCGAGAGGCCCGCCGCCTCAGCAGCCACTGAGGATGTGATCGTGTTCCTGGAGATCTGGTTGTGCTCAACGATCAGGAGCGGGAACTGGTCGGTGGCGAGGCTCGATGCGATCCCTCCTCCCCAGACATTGGGGACCGCGTTCGTCGATGTGATCCTGTTGAAAATGATATGGTTCTTCCGGATGCGGGCACCGTTACCCCAAACCATGATACCTCCGCCGCCGTACCACTTCGAGCCATCACCGGGATCAACGACATATGTGCCGCGGCCACCCGTGATGGTCAGCCCCTCGATGACAGTAGTCGAATCGGCGGTTCCTGCCACAAAGATGACCGACCCGGAGTCCGCGACGGAGGGCGTGCTGCCGTCAAGGATGGTCCTGGATATGTGAGAGGTATCACCGTCAAGCACATAGAGACTTCCAAGAACGATCTTCTTGGTCAGCTTCAGGTTGACCATGTACCTGCCTTCGTCGATGACCACCGTATCACCGCTGGCCGCCGCATTGATGGCCGCCTGGATGGTGGCGTGATCCTGGGGTACGCGGATGATGGTCTGGGAAAGACCATTGACGGCTGTCAATGCCATCAGTACTATGACGCTGAACATGCGCAGCATGATGACCTCCGGACAATGATGAGAATGACCATGATGTATCTTCATATTCTCGTACGAACTTTCGGTCAGCCCTTCCCCTCTGTCGCCATGATCTCGTCGATCTGATCCAGGTGATCCTTCATCACGTACCCCCGCGCGCCGAACTTCTTCGCCGCTGCCCGATAGGCGGCCTCGTCATACGCGGTGACGACGATGACCCTCGCCGCAGGATGCTGATCACGGATGCGCCGGAGCGCAGTGATACCGTCCATCGGCTGCATCTCGATGTCCATCAGTACCCAGTCGGGATCGTGCTCGCTATACAGGTCCACCGCTTCCTGTCCCTCAGAGGCTTCGATGAAGACGTGATGGTCCGGCACGTTCCTGCTGATGTGACGCCTGATGGCGTCGCGCATACGGGCGTTATCGTCGGCGATAAGGAAGGTCATGACGGCGGAAACGTATGCTCCGCCGGAAAAGGAAACCAGATGGGGAACTACTCAACTATGCGTGAGTAGAACTACTCACGAACGGTAGGATCGATGCAGCCCGGAAGCATGCTTGAAAATTTTCACGGGCAGAGGAAACAGCCACAAAGAACGCATAGAACACAGAATTATGAGGTAAATAACCTGTGTGTTCTTTGTGTTCTCTGTGGCAATGTGTTTTAGCGGTCTTTGCGCGATGTAGTTTCTTGTTGTTTTGAGTTTCTAAGGAAACAGCCACAAAGAACGCAGAATTAAGAGATAAATAACCTATGTGCTCTTTGTGTTCTATGTGGCAACGTATTTTTGAGATGGCTTCTGGTACTGGCCGTTCTTTGCAAGCTTGGCGGGCTTTGCCTGCCTGCGTGACGCAGTCAGGCAGGCGCGAAACACTTTTCCGGAAGCCCCTACAGGTCCTGCCGGTATCCCAGAGCCAAATGAACAAATGTTTCCGTCGCGGGCGT
>CAZHOJ010000006.1:0-143138 GCA_964534125.1 uncultured Ignavibacteriaceae bacterium | reverse complement strand
ACAGGTCCTGCCGGTATCCCAGAGCCAAATGAACAAATGTTTCCGTCGCGGGCGTTGCTCTCGTTGCGGGCGTTGCGAGAAGTGTTCTTCCGCAAGCCCCTACAGGTCCTGCCGGTGTTCCAGCGCGAACTGGAGCAGCTTGTGATGCCCCGCGATCTCCAGTTTCTGGGACATACGGAGCCGGTGATTCTCCACGGTACGCGTGCTGACGTCGAGCCGCTCAGCGATCTCTCTGCTCGTCAGGTTCTCGGCCAGCAGCCTCAGGATGGTCCGTTCTGCGGGTGTCAGCCGTGACAGGGCGGGTGTTCCCCCGGGGAGAGCGGCCATCTTGTGCTTCCGCTCGACGAGCAGATGGGAGATGGACGGAGAGATGTAGTACTGCCCCTCGGCAACAGATGTCAGACAATGGATGAGCTCGTCGCCGACCGATTCTTTGAGGAGATATCCGCGAACGCCGAGATCGAGGGCTGCGTTGAAATAGACCGGGTCCTTGTGCATCGTCAGGAGAATGATGTCGGTGGGAAGACCCTCCCGATAGACGGTCCGTGCCACGTCAATGCCGTTCCTCTTCGGCATCTCGACGTCCAGCACACCCACGTCAGGCCGGAGCGAGCGGAGCTGATCGAGCGCCTCGTGGCCGTCGGATGCCTGCCCGACAAGGTCGAAGGAAGGATGCTTACCGATGATCCTGACAAGTCCCTCCCGAAAGATGGGGTGGTCGTCGGCAATGAGGAGGCGCACTGGTTGGTCCACGATCATTCCTTTGTAAGGGGGAGAATGAGATGGATCGTTGTGCCTTCACCCGGCTTCGAGTCCACCCGCATCGTCCCGCCGATGATGCGCATGCGTTCTGCCATGCTCGCCAGACCGAAGCCCTTCGCAGCATCCCTGACACCTCCGGCCATTGGGACACCGGCTGCCACCGGTTCAAATCCTGTTCCATTGTCCCGAATTGTCGCCTCCAGCCTGCCGTCTGTCCGCACAACAACGACCGTCGCTTCCCCCGCTTTTGAATGCTTCACAATGTTCGTGACCGCCTCCTGGACGATACGGTACAAATGGATCTGCGATTCGAGGGGAACAACCGAATCCATCTCATCGCATGCGCACCCGATGGTGATCCCCGACCTGCGCTGCAGACGGTCGACCATGGCTTCGATAGCGGCGCAGAACCCGAGCTTCTCCAGGTGGTGCGGATGGAGGTTGGATGAGATCTCGCGGACGGTCTCGACCGATTCCTCCACCAGCCGGGAAACGCGCGTGAGGTCCTCGTGCGGAGCGGTGCCGTCGCGCTCGAACTGCCTGAGCTCGTTCCTCACTACAAGCAGGTCCTGCCCGAGCCCATCGTGCAGGTCCGAGGCGAGGCGCTTGCGTTCGGCCTCCTGCGTTTCCAGCTGCTGCTGGGAAAAGAGCCGCCGCAGGTGCTGCTCTTTCCGGAGACGCCAGATCTCGCTGCGCACGAGGAGCAGAATGATGGATGCCCCAACGACGCTGAAGATCAAATATGCCCACCAGCGCTGGTACCAGAAAGGCCTGACAACGATGCGGATTGCCCGCCAGTTGGATCCGTCGATCAACCCTACCTCATCCGCCGCTCCAAATCGGAGCGTGTAGGTTCGGGGAGCCAAGTCGACGTATTGACGGAAGCCGTAACCCCGTCCGCGAGGAATGCTATACGTTGCATGTTCGTACCCGTCAAGACGAAGGAGGCTGAATAGCCGACGCTTGCCGTCAAGACCCCGTGGTCGGATCTCGACCTCGAGAACGTTCGCTCCGGGGGGGAGCGTGAAGGCGGGGTTCTGTTCGCCGTCAGAAAGGTCGATGAACCCTGTGTCGTCGACGGTCAGGCCGATCTGCATCTGGCCGGCTTGTACAGTCTGCATGCCATCGTAGCTTCGCTCGGTCGGCGTGATCTGGCGGAAGGTGATGAAGAACTTCAGGCGTCGATCGCGGTTCGCGTCCCACGATCGTCGAAGATCTTCCGAAGCCTCATTCGTGGACAACGTATGTTCTATCGCTCCCAGGTCGGGCTGGATACCGGCCGGTCGGAGACGGTTGAGCAGGTCTGTTGTCAGGATGGAGTAGTGATCGCCCGCCACCAGAAGGGTATCCAAGCCCAGGCCGATTGCTGGACTCTCGGGAGAGAGGCGGTACATCGAGTCCCCAGGAATGAAGAGCGGATCGACTGAGACGTTCATCCAGCCGGGATAGCCCCCCTGGATGATGTTGTGGATCAGGCGAGTCTCGGACCAGTTGGAGATGGGGTCGGGCCCGTTCGCCCAGATGATGTTGTTGACGAGCGTGGCGCTGGATCCGGTCGGGATGCTGATGGCGCCGCCACTTGCCCCTGCACGATTGCCGACGATCGTGTTATTGATGAAGATCCCCCACGAGCCTTCACCCAGATTGGCAGCCCCGCCGACCTCGTAGGCGACGTTCTCGGCGATGATGTTGTTCGAGATGATCGCCCGCCCGCGCTGCGTGAGGGGAATGCCGAGCACAATGCCGCCGGCGATGCCGGCAACGTTGGCGCGAATGATGTTTCGATCGATCAGAATGTCGTACGGTCCCGTGAAGAATGCTCCGATGCCACCCCCAGGTGCCCTTCCCAGTGAGCGGGCATGATTGCGTTCAATGATATTGTCCCGAATGACGGCCGGTTGGCCTACCGAGATCCCGCTCGCCTCCGAACGTCCGCCCGTCAGACTGTTGTCGGCCACGAGGTTCCGTTCAACGATGATGAGCGGAGGAAGCGAACGACCGACGGTTTCGTCTCCCGCAGCGAGTCCGGCGCCACAGATGTTCTCGAAGGTGTCGATCGGAACAATGTGATTCTGCGTCAGATGGTTGAGGAGGATGCGCGCTCCCGCTTGTTGGACGACGATGCCTCCTCCAGCCACCCAGAAACGGAACGGAGGATCCTCATGGAAATCGATGACCGTCCCGGTACCACCGCGGATCGTCAGTCCTATGACAACGCAGTTCGTGTCGCACGGTCCGGAGATCGTGATCGTCGACCCTCGTCGTTTGTTGCGTGCCCGGCTCCCGTCGACGATCGTCTTCGCCCGATGCGTAAGATCGCCGTCGACCAGAAACCGGCTGCCGACCACGATGTTCTTCGCGATCCGCACGTTCTCGTAGTACACGCCGTGATCGACGAGCACGGTGTCGCCCGTGCGAGCAACGTCAACGGCAGACTGGATCGTACGATACTGTTTGGGAACGTATAAAGTGCGGTGAGGCTGCGCCTGAAGGCTCAGGCACAGCAGGAAGGGCAGAGACAGAAGTGACCAGCGACGAGCGGGCGCCACAGGTTCTCAGAAATGGTTTGGGCAATGGTAGTCAAGGATGGCTCAATCCGCAATGCCCTCCACTGTTAGAAGGTTCCCGTAAATGAGAATTTCACGTCAAGGGGCTATGTGAGCTGGAGAATCCTGGAATTTCCGGAGCCTGGGAATTGGCGGAATAGCCACGAAGCCGTTAAGAGAAGCGGGCAGTGGGTAGGAAACGGCAGCAGATTCACCCGGTCGGGGTCTGGTGTGTTTAAAATCTTGCCTGCGGCATTCCCTGTCTGCACCTGCCAACTGCATACTCACAATGATCCCGTATGCAGGTACTGTCTTGGTCCCATCTTCTGCTGACAAACAGTGCTCCACCTTTGACCTCGCAGTGATCACTTTATCAGCATCAACCGCCTCACCTGCACAAATTCCCCGGCACGCATCCTGCAGAAATACGCTCCGCTCGGCATTCCGGACGCATCCCACTGTGCCATATGGTAGCCGGCAGGAATCTCCTCGTCAACAAGCACCGCGACCTCGCGGCCGAGAAGATCGAATACCGTGAGAGAGACGCGAGAAGCAAGTGGTACGTGGTAGGAGATCACGGTCGCGGGATTGAACGGATTGGGGTAGTTCAAATCGAGTGTGAATGTTGTTGGCACAGATTCTTGGCCCTCCCTGGCGGTGGTCGGAGTCTGCACATATTTGATAACGGTGTAGTAGAACTCTTCTCCAACCTGAGAGGTTCCTGCGATGTAGACACTGCCGGTGCTATCTAGACCAATGCCAATCGGCTGGCGCGCTGATTCACTCCCAGAAGAATAGCGAGCCTTCCATTCCTCGCTGCCATCAGACTTATACTTGAGTGCGAGCATCGAGCTATCTGTGTCACCGACTACATATGCATTCCCGCTCCTGTCGACCGATAGAAGAGCATAGTGTTGCTCAGAGCCAATCCGTCTCTCCTTCTTTTCCCACAGTAGATCGCCACCGGCGTTGTATTTGAGCGTCACAATATTCTCGGTAGCATAGTCAGTCCCTATGTGAGTTCCAGTAACAAATATGTTACCTCTCATGTCCTCCGCAAGTGCAGTTGGCCGATAGGAGCCTGCATCGCTATACTTTCTGAGCCAGACAGAATTTCCGCACCTATCGAATTTGACAATTGCATGATCGTCATTTGCCGTAGTGGCATAATATGTATCGCCAGAGTCACCAATTGCAATGTTTCCTGATGAGAGTCCTGGGAGCGCTTTCTTCCAGATCGTCGAGCCGTGAAGATCATACTTCACAGCCGTGCTTCTCAGTGTATCGTACGGTGATCCCATGATCACAGAGGTGACAGCGAGATAGACATTTCCCTCGGCATCAGCTGCGACCCCTCTTGGCTCTGACCAAAACCCTTCTATGTATGGCCTCGTCCAGATTGTATCACCATAGGGACTGTATTTGACCATCAAGCAATAACTGCCGCTCTGCCCTGCTACGTACGTGTTTCCGAAGTCATCTACTTTTAAGAAAATTGGGAGATCTGGGATGTCCTCATAAAAGTCGAAACCACCGAATTGCCTCGTCCACTGGACACTACCCAATACGTCTAGCTTGGTGGTTGTCACAGATTCGACAAAAAAGCCCCAAGGCGTTTTGTGGGCAAAGATGTTCGTCGCACCCGTTACATACACATTCCCGCTCGCATCAACAGCAAGGGCGGTGGCATAATCTTCACCATCTCCCGGTCCATTTTGGTGCCTGACCCAGATTACATCCCCGGAGCTTGTGTATTTGATCGTCGCGTAATCGCTGTATGTGTAGGAACCGAAGCTTGAACCCGTCACATACACATTGCCGCCCACATCAACAGCCATTGCAGATGCACTTCGTGCGACTAATCCTGACCCATAATGCCTCACCCACGCCGTATCAACTCCGCCGGTGAAGGTGTGGGTCTGCGACGACAGAAATGTGCACACCATGAAAGAAGACTGAAGCACCAGTGCTGCACGTCTCATATCATGATCCTTTCGTTTCATTGAGGACACCCTTGCAGACTTACCTCGGCCCGCCTCATTTCATCAGCACGATCTTCTTCGTGTCCACAAAACTCCCCGCCTGCATCCGAACGAGATAGATGCCGCTCGCAAAGCCCGCCGCATTCCATTGTGCCGTGTAACTGCCGGACGGTTTTTCTTCATTGACCAGCACTGCAACCTCGCGGCCGAGAAGATCGAACACCGTGAGAGAGACGCGAGAAGCAAGTGGTACGTGGTAGGAGATCACGGTCGCGGGATTGAACGGATTGGGGTAGTTCTGTGATAGCGAAAAGTCTTTCGGAAGCGAAGAGAGGACCTGATCAACTGATGTTGCAATTTGATTGTACCTAATCACCGCATAGATACTCGCTGGTGGTGTCCACACATATTCACCTATCCCACCACCCCACACCCACCCACCCCAGCTACTCGTTCCAGCGACGTACACATTGTTCTGCGCATCGAGTTTGAGTCCCACTGGAGTTGAGCCTCCACCTGCATACGTATACTGCGCGAGCCACATCTGGTTCCCAGCATCATCGTATTTGATTGTTGCGTTTCCATCGCCCTCTCCGCTACTCCAACCTGCCTTGTATCCACCTCTAGGTCCATCGATGCCAAGGACCTTAGCAAATTCTACATGCTCGTAAGTGCATCCCGTAACGTAGACATTTCCGCTGGCATCAACCGCAAGAGAAGTGGCACAGTCGTCACCATTCGCTAGCCCGTCGTATCTTCTCACCCAGACGGGGTCTCCAGAGGAGCTATATTTGATCGTGGCATAGTCCTCATAGGTGCTTGAGCCAGCACTCCCTCCTGTGACGTAAACATTTCCGCCGGCATCAACAGCGAGAGAGGTGGCTTGGTCATGAGAATTCCCTGGTCCATTGTATCTTCTCACCCAGACAGTATCTCCAGAGGAGCTGTATTTGATCGTGCCGTAGTCCTCATTGGTGCCCGAACCAAAGCTCCATCCCGTGACGTAGACGTTTCCGTTGGCGTCAACGGCAATGGCGGCGGCATAGTCAGAAGAATCCCCTGGTCCGCTGTATCTTCTCACCCAGACGGCATCACCAGAGGAATTATATTTGATCGTGGCGTAGTCATCATAGGTGCTTGAGCCAGCACTCCGTCCTGTGACGTAGACATTTCCGCCGACATCAACAGCAAGAGAGCTGGCTTGGTCATGAGAATTCCCTGGTCCATTGTATCTTCTCACCCAGACGGTATCTCCCAAGGAGCTGTATTTGATCGTCGCATAATCTAGATCGTTGCTTGAACCATAGCTCCCTCCTGTGACGTAGACATTTCCGCTGGCGTCAACAGCAAGAGCGTTGGCAAAGTCATAAGAATTCCCCGGTCCATTGTATCTTCTCACCCAGACGGCATCACCAGAGGAATTGTATTTGATCGTGGCGTAGTCATCCTGGGTGCTTGAACCATAACTCCTTCCAGTAACATAGACATTTCCGCCGGCATCAACAGCAAGAGAAGTGGCACAGTCACTACCATTCGCTGGCCCGTCGTATCTCTTCACCCAGACGGCATCACCAGAGGAATTGTATTTGATCGTGGCGTAGTCATCCTGGGTGCTTGAACCATAGCTCCTTCCAGTAACGTAGACATTTCCGCCGGCATCAACAGCAAGAGAGGTAGCAACGTCATAAGAATTCCCCTGGCCGTTGTATCTTCTCACCCAGAGGGTCTCACCAGAGGAGGCATATTTGATGGTGGCGTAGTCATGAGTGCTGCTTGAACCAGTACTCCTTCCCGTGACGTACACATTTCCGCTGGCGTCAACAGCAAGAGATGTGGCCCAGTCATCAGAATCCTCGGGCTCAGTGAACCATCTCACCCAAACGGTATCTCCAGAGGAGTTATATTTAATGGTGGCGTGGTTACAGTAGGCATCGCGCCAGCTGCTGGAACGGTCGATCGTTCCAGTGACATAGACATTTCCACTAGCGTCAACAGCAAGAGATGTGGCCCAGTCATCGGAATACTCGGGTGCAGTGAACCTTCTTACCCAGGCGGTGTCACCGGAGGAGTTGTATTTGATCGTGGCATAATCTGAGCTCGAACCATAACTCCCTCCCGTGACATAGACGTTTCCGCTGGCGTCAACCGCAAGAGAAGCGGCCCAGTCGCCATCATTCGCTGGCCCGTCGTATCTTCTCACCCAGACGGTGTCTCCAGAGGAGTTGTATTTGATCGTGGCGTAGTCCGCAGAGGTGCTTGAACTATAACTACCTCCTGTGACGTGGACATTTCCGCTGGCGTCAACAGCAAGAGCGTTGGCAAAGTCATCAGAATTCCCAGGTCCGTTGTATCTTCTCACCCAGACGGTGTCGCCAGAGGAGCTGTATTTGATCGTTGCGTAGTCATAATAGGTGCTTGAGCCAGCACTCCGTCCCGTAACGTAGACGTTTCCGCTGGCGTCAACAGCAAGAGAGGTGGCAAAGTCATCAGAATTCCCTGGTCCGTTGTATCTTCTCACCCAGACGGTATCCCCAGAGGAGTTGTATTTGATCGTTGCGTAGTCCTCATAGGTGCTTGAGCCAGCACTCCGTCCCGTGACGTAGACATTTCCGCCGACATCAACAGCAAGAGAGGTGGCTTGGTCATGAGAATTCCCTGGTCCATTGTATCTTCTCACCCAGACGGTATCTCCCAAGGAGCTGTATTTGATCGTGGCGTAGTCATAAGAGGCGCTTGAACCATAACTACCTCCTGTGACGTAGACATTTCCGTTGGCGTCAACGGCAATGGCGGCGGGAGAGTCAGAAGAATCCCCCGGTCCGTTGTACCTTCTCACCCAGACGGTGTCTCCAGAGGAGTTGTATTTGATCGTGGCATAGTCCTCAGCGGTGCTTGAACTATGACTCCAACCCGTTACATATACATTGCCCCCCTGATCCACGGCAACAGCATTAGACCCAGCGTCTAAAGGAGCAAGGCCGGACCCATAATGCCTCACCCACGCCGTATCAATACCGCCGGTGAAGGTGTGGGTCTGCGACGACAGAAATGTACACACCATGAAAGAAGACTGAAGCACCAGCGCTGCACGTCTCATGTTATGATCCTTTCGTTTCATAGGGGGACACACCGGCAGACTTACCTCGGCCCGCCTCATTTCATCAGCACGATCTTCTTCGTGTCCACAAAACTCCCCGCCTGCATCCGAACGAGATAGATGCCGCTCGCAAAGCCCGCCGCATTCCATTGTGCCGTGTAACTGCCGGACGGTTTTTCTTCATTGACCAGCACTGCAACCTCGCGGCCGAGGAGATCGAACACTGTGAGTGAGACGCGAGCAGTAAGTGGCAATTGGTAGGAGATCTCGGTCGCGGGATTGAACGGATTCGGGTAGTTCTGCTCGAGTCCGAACTCCGTGGGGATGGAAGTGGTCGGCTCTTCAACTCGGACGAGTGGATCCCACAAATAGTGTTCGATCGCACCGAGGTCAGGATGAGTCGTGTCCGGAATTGGTCGGGCAGCACCGAGGTAGTCGAGTGCTGGCGCCGTCAACGTCAGTCCACCCACCGTGGCCGACAAGACGCCCGCTCCGAGTGCCGGACTGCCGGGGACGAGCTGATACAAGGTGTCACCGGCGGCAAGGAGCGGATCGTACGAGATGTTGCCAGTTCCGGCAAAGCCTCCTTGCACGAGCGAGTACGAGGCGTAGACATTGCCCGCAATGCCTCCGAGCGCGTTCCCCCATACGATGTTGTTCAGCCCCACGATCGTCGCATACTGTGTGGCACTTGGGGGGTCGTACGTGTTAAGGCCGTAACGTGAATTACCGACGATCGTATTGTTGACGACTCGTGCAGTCGCCCGAAAGCCGCTTCTCACGCCGTCGCCGTCATTGCCGACGACAATGTTGTTCTGTATCCAGACGTTCGTCGTTGCGCTGTTGTACACATAGATCCCGCCGATGGTGCCTCCAACTGCGGCGTTGCCAGACACATAGTTGCCGTCAACAACAGCGACCATCCCTAATCCGACGGAAATACCACCCATGGAGTTTGCTGCGACGTTGTTCTTCACCTTGTTGTCCCTGATGTATGCCATCAGTCCGTTGCCAGCTGCGTCAATGCCGCCAGTATTCACCGAAGCGTAGTTATCCTGCACAACATTCTCGCCGATCGTGAGCGTGTCCATACCCCAACTTGCCATTGCCCAAACAGTCATGCCCCCGCCGTACTTGGTCGAGTTGTTATTGATCCGGTTCCTCATAACACGGCCGCTGGTCCCCCAGAGCGTGATGCCGCCTCCGGTGGCAGCCCCCGATGACATGGATGAGTTCTGTAGTATGGTATTGTCCTCGATAATGACATGGGACGTCTGTTCCGTCAAGCTCCACGTCGCCGCACAAATGCCCCCGCCAGTCGCGCTGTCGGTGGCCGATGAAAGAGCGTTGTTCCGAATGATATTATGCAGCACAGACGCGCCACCTTTGTAGATGTCGATGCCTCCTCCCGCGACAAAAGGCCAGGGCGGATTCGTATCATAGGCCATATGCCGGTTACCCTTCCCCCCGGTGATCGTGAATCCGATGATCTTTGACGTTGAGTCGGTTCCGGGTCCGAAGGTCACGGTCGAGCCGCTGTCGGCATGTGATGGTGTGCTCCCGTCGAGGATGGTCTTCGATATATGCGAAGTGTCACCGTCGACGTAGTATCGGCTAGCCAGCGTGATCTTCTTGGTGAGCAACAGATTCACCGGATATGTCCCCTCTGAAACGATCACCGCATCGCCGTTTGCCGATGCATCAATTGCACCCTGGATCGTCGCGATATCCTCCGGCACCCGCCGCACCGCTTTGCCGGCGTCACTTTCGATGGCCCCCATGTCAGGCTTCGAACCGATGGGGCGTGGACGGATCGCGCCGAGATAATCGACGGTGGGTGCGTTCAGGACCACGCCCACCGTCGCACTCATCGCGCCTGCGTCGATGCAGGGACTCGTCGGAGCTAGTCCTTTTGCCGGATCACTATCGGCGAAGAGCGGGTCCGAAGAGATGTTGCCAAGCCCGACGAAACCATTGCGCACGCAGTTGAAAGCCCCCGCCGCCAGTCCCCCGTTGTAGAATTCCCCGGTGGTCACTGAAGGATTCCAGACGATCGTGTTCATCATCCGGAACGTCATCGCTCCTCGGGAGTTGAATAGCGCGATCGCGTAAGGTCCGGAGTTGCTTGCGATTGTATTGTTGATCAACGCGTATGTCCCGCTGAGAAGATAAAGAGCAGATGCGTTCGTATTGCCGACGATGATGTTGTTGGTGAGGGTGACGTTTGGGCCGTAATACGTTCCAGAGATCAGGTTCGCCCAGGTCGCGATTCCTGCTCCTCGAGTTGCAATATTCCCTTTGATCAGGTTTCCTGTGATCTCGATCCCCTGCTGGAGGTTCCATCCATAGATAAGTATCCCGCCGCCACCTCCGTACGATGTGCCTATGGCCGAATTGTTCTGGATAATATTGTTGACGATCCTGCCTCGGCCGGTCATCGCCAAGCCGCCGCCATCGACGCCGCCGTTCGACAATGTTGACGTGGAAGTATTGCCTGAGATGATGTTATTGGTGATGATGCACTCCTTGGGTCCGACGGTGTACGACTGATTCGGCTCGACGTCGATCCCAGCTGCGCCACAGTGTGTCAGAGAGCTCAGGCATGTGTTGTTGGTAATGACGTTATGACTGATCGTCGCTCCACCGGCAATGATGGCGACCCCTCCACCTACGATGTACGGCATTCCTCCCCAGCTCCCCGTCGTCCCTTTACCGTTGCGAATGGTGAATCCGGATATGACTGTCGTTGTGTCGGTACCCTCACCGATCAGAACTACCGAACCCGAATCTGGATTGGCTGGGGTCCCACCGTCGAGAATCGTCCCAGAGATGTGCGACGTATCCCCGTCAATAACAAAGAGGCTCCCAAGCACGATCTTCTTTGTGAGCAGGAGATTCACTGAATATATCCCCTCCGCCACCAGCACGGTATCTCCAGTCACCGCCGCATCAATGGCCCCCTGGATCGTCGCGTAGTCCTGCGGCACGCGCCGCGTGGTCTGCGATGTCGCCACAAAAACTGCGACCACAAACAAAATGACTGTCATCAATGAGCGTTGCATAGTTTGTACCCTCCTGATTAGGACAAGAATATCTTCTTTGCGCCCCTTGTGATCTTTATGGCAGGCGGTCTCTCATTGCGGGACCAGAACCTCGCCGAGCTCATCCAGCCGGTCCTTAACGATGTATGCGCGCGCGCCGGCGCTCTTCGCCGCGGTGCGGTACTGTCTGTCGTCGTAGTACGACACCATGACCACCTTCACGTCCGGATGTCCTCGCTTCAATGCTTTCAGCGCATCCAGCCCGTCCATCGGCTCCATCTCGATGTCAAGCAGCACCCAATCGACAGGATTCTGCTCGAACAACGATAAAGCTGCGGAACCGTCCGATGCTTCCAGGAACATGTGGTGGTTGGGAATGCGCTTCGAGATGTATCGCTTCAGCGTATCGCGGGAGCGAGGATCATCGTCTGCGATGAGGAAGGTCATGGCTTCGCCGTGGCCAAACATGCCCTTCCCGGCGCAGACTATCCAGATGGGGAATTACTCATTACGTCATGAGTAGCATTACTCATGACAGACAGGAATTATTCCTGCAACGTCGCGTCAGCTCGTCTATGGTGTGGCGGGAAGAGGTGTGCGGGAAACGGAGTGGCTCATAGGAACAATGATCACAGCTCCGTCCGGTGTTCGATGGCGAACCGCAGCAGCTTATGGTGCCCGGCGATGTCCAGCTTATGGCAGATATGACTCCGGTGGTTGTCCACTGTCCGCGGACTTACCGACAGTTTTTGTGCGATCTGCTTGCTCGTGAGGTTGTCGGCAAGGAGCCGCATGACGGTCCTCTCTGCCGGCGTAAGGAGGCTGAGCGCGGGGACCGTTCCGAGGAGGGCCGCCGTCCTTTTCTTTCGCTCGACAAGAAGATGCGACATGGCGGGCGGGATATAGTACTGACCGTCCGCAACCGCTGTCAGGCACCGCACGATCTCGTCGGCCATGGAATCCTTGAGAAGGTATCCCCTCACACCCAGGTCAAGGGCGTTGTTCAGGTACACGGCGTCCTTGTGCATCGTCAGGAACACGATCGCGGTCAGCAGCGCCTCCTTGTATGCGTGCCGGGCAACATCGATGCCGTCCATGTTCGGCATCTCCACGTCCAGTACGGCTACATCGGGAGAGAGCGAACGTATCATCCCGAGCGCCTCTGCCCCGTCGACTGCCTGGCCGACCACATCAATGTTCCCATGCCGCTCCAGCGTCTTCCGCAGCCCTTCGCGGTAGATGGGATGGTCGTCAGCGATCACCACGCGAAGCTGTGAGCTCGACGTCATCCTTTCTGCTCCGGGACGTTCAGCAGGATCCGTGTGCCGCTGTGTCGCGCCGAAGAAACGGTGAGGGTCCCGCCGATGATGCGGGCTCGTTCAGCCATACTGGCAAGGCCGAATCCCCGGGCAATGTCCCTTCGCCGCCCCGGCGCACCATCCGCCGAGCCGATCTCACCGTCGAACCCGATGCCATCGTCCGTGACCGAGATGCTGACATGTCCATCTTCCCGGCACACGTCCAGCCGGACGTTCGTTGCGTTGGCATGTTTGACGATGTTGGCAAGCGCCTCCTGGATGACACGATAGATGTGAAGCCGGTCTTCCTTCGACAGAAGCGGATCGATCTCATCACATCTCCATACGATCGTCAGCCCCGAGGAGTGCCTCAGTTTCTCCACAAGCGCCTCAACGGCTGCGCACAATCCGAACCGTTCTATGTGATGCGGATGGAGCTTCGCGGATATCTCGCGAACTTCGTCGATCGATTCCTGCACAAGCCCGGCGATGCGTTTCAGGTCTTCCGATGGCGTCGGTTCGTCCAGCAGGAGTTGCCGTATCTCGCTGTTCACTGAAAGCAGCCCCTGGCCGACCCCGTCGTGCAGCTCGGCGGCCAGCCGTTTCCTCTCTGCTTCCTGATAGTTCATCTGCTGTTCTGTGAGCCGCTGCTGTGTGAGTTTTTCGCTCCGCAGCCGGGCGATCCGGCTGGCGAATGCGATGGATCCCGGCACCGTGACCACAAGGATGAGCAGTGTATATGCCCACCAGCGCTGATACCAGTATGGCTCGATGACGATGTTGATCCTTCGCCTGTTCGTCTTGTCGATGAAGCCGGTCTCGTCGCCCGCATACCCGGCCAGCACGTATGATCCGGGAGGAATGGCCCGATAGAGTTTGTGCGCATAGTCGCGGGTCCTCTGAAGCACCAGTCCCGGCTCGTCGAGGCCCTCGAGGCGCACGACAGCATACAGGTGATTGGATAGCTTCCGCCCGCGAGCGACCACCTCCACTTCCAGTTGGTTGTCTCCCGGTGGGAGCGTGATCGTCAGCGTTGAGGATGCATCTTCCAGGCTGTGCTGCGCGCTGTCATTCAGTATAATACGCGTCAGGACCCTGCCGGCCCGCAGTATTTGGAGGCTGTCTGGTCCATACACAGGGTCGGCCACCTGGCGCATATTCCAGGTTACCTTCACATGCGATACCTCGTCCTCCTGCCAGCTCTCCCGCAAGGCTTGCGCCTCCGGGCTCGGCGCCATCCGCGAGTCCATGGCACCCAGATCTATCTGTGTGTCCTCACCCTGGATGCGGGGCGTCCCCAGATAGTCTGCCGGTGGTGCGCCAACGAGATTTCCTCCGATAAAGACGCCTGTGGTGCCCGCGCCGATCGCCGGACTTTCGGGCAAAAGACGGTACATCGTATCGCCAGGGACGAACAGGGGATCACTGTGCAGAGAATTGATGCCGTGGGGAGTCTCGTTGGAGAGGTTGTTGACCGATCGCAGGTTGCTCCAGAGCCAGCCACTGCCTGGTTCCCGTGTCCAGATGATGTTGTTGACCAGCGTCGTCACAGAGCTCGCGGTGGAGTTCACACCATTCCGATGCGATCCTGCGGTGTTGTCGACGATCGTGTTGTTGATGACGAGTGCGTTCGCGTTCTCCGCCACATGTATGCCGCCCCCGAGTTCGTAGGCGTGGTTCTCTGAGATGATGTTGTTGACGATGACAGCCTTGCCCCGCCGGCCACCCGAAGCCCCGACCAGGATACCTCCTCCGAAGCCGGCGACATTCGACCGAAGATAGTTGCCCTCCACAATGATCTCGTGCTCTGTCGTGAGGAAGACCCCGATCCCGCCTCCGGGTGCCCGTCGGCGAGCCATCGCCCGGTTGGCAATGATGGTGTTGTGCCGGATGATGGCGGGCTGGACCACAGAGATACCCCCCACTTCGGTCCAGCCCCCGGTAGCAATATTTCCGGCCACCAGATTGTGCTCTATGATGACGAGCGGCGGAGCTCTGCGACCCATCGTCGAATCCGTTGTACCAATGGCGGCTCCCCCCGTGTTGGTGATGTTGCCGACCGATGCGACCGTGTTGTTCGAGATGATGTTGTGAGTAATACGGGCTCCTGCCTGTTCCAGGTGGATGCCGCCACCATCGACCCAATCCTCGAATCCGGGATCACCCTGGATATGAACGACCGACCCCGTCCCACCCTGTATCGTGAATCCCGCAATGACGCACATTGTGTCCGTTCCGCCGCAGATGATAATGGTGGAGCCTCTCTGTTTGTTCTGACCCCGGCTTCCGTTAATGACCGTTCGGGCGATGTGGGAGGTGTCCCCATCGAGAACAAATCGACTGGCCAGAACGATGTTCTTGTGTATCACAAGGTTCTCATAATACGTTCCCTCCCCGACGAGGACGGTGTCCCCCCTTTTTGAATTGTCGATCGCCAGCTGGATCGTTCGATACTTCTGTGGAACCTGAAGGACCCGGGACGGCTGGGACGATAGAGCGGGAAAGAGAAGCATGATACAGCAGAGGATGAGTGAAAGACGAAAGACAAAAGATGAAGAAGAACAGCGGGGAGGAGAGAGACTGGATGTTCTGCGAAGAGGCGTAGGGTGCAGAGCGATCCGCATCGCAGACCATGGAGGGTCCGAAAGGGACTCAGAAGGAGGAAGTGGGCGTTCCATGTTCTGCGAATCGGATGTCAGCGATGGTACTTCGCAGAATCTCCAGAATCAATACGGACCGAAAGAGTGCGGAATGTTTACTGCAGACCGTATTGGAAAGATTGAGTCTGATGTCCAATCTGGAGGAACCGTGCATATTCCCGAATCTGCGATAGTATGCTTGGGATGTGGAATATGTCCTCCATCGTCTGCGCCCAATCGTCTGTTGTCTGACTACTGACTACTGTCGACTGTCGACTCTCTTCCTATGTCTTCTGCTTCTTCTTCCTTGCTGCGGGAAAGAGGATGTTGTTGAGGATCAGCCTGTAACCGGCTGAGTTCTTGTGGAGGGAAAGGTCCGTCGGCGGATCCCCAACGGCATGCTGATAGTCTTCGGGATCGTGCCCGCCGTACCACGTGAATGTTCCTCTGCCATAGTTGCCGTGGATGTATCGCACCTCCTCTGTCGCCTCCCGCTCCGCGAGCCTCACGACAGTACGCTTGACGAGCGATCTCTTGAAGGCCGTCGTCTGCCCCATGAAGCCGCGGACGATGTTCACGTGGTTCTGTGTGAGCATGGTCGGCACAGGGTCGTGCTTCGCGGAGAACTCGAAGAGCGTGAAATAGTCGGTGTCGGGATCCCTGATGGGTGGCGGATCGGACGTGGGGATATCGATGTCCGAATATTCGTACCGGAACGGGTTCAGCTCGAGCATGAAATTCTCGAACGCCAGCGTCTGCGAGAAATCCAGCTTTGACTGCACGTCCTGGTCCATCGGGTCGCCGTCGAACATCACATCTGCTATGTCGACCTTCTCTGCCGCAAGCGCGATATCGTACGAATCTGTCGCCGAGCACATGGCGAACATGAATCCACCGTTCCCGATGAACTCCTGGATGGCCCGTGCCACGCTCTTCTTCATGTCCGACACCTTCGTGAACCCGAGCCGCCTCGCTTCGCGCTCGTACATCGCCTGCTGTTCGATGTACCATTGCGCCGTGCGGAAGTTCGCATAGAACTTTCCGTACTGCCCCGTGAAATCTTCGTGGTGCAGATGCAGCCAGTCATACTTCGCGAGGCTTCCGTTCAACACTTCTTCGTCCCAGATCTTCGTGTACGGGACCTCCGCGTACTCAAGCGCGAGCGTGACGGCATCATCCCATGGATTGAAGTTCGGGGGAACATACACAGCGATGTCCGGCGCCTTCTCGAGGCGGACGACATCTGTGTTGGCGTCATCCCGCTGTACATCAGCAAGGATGCCCGCCGCCTGCCCAGCGTCCAGCGTCTCATACAGAACGCTCCGGACCCGGCATTCTTTCTCGATGAGCTCGCTCCGATCGGTCATGAACGACCCGCCCCTGTGGTTGAGCAGCCAGTCGACCTGCCCGTTGTTCTGCAGCACCCAGAACGCGATCCCGTATGCCTTCAGATGGTCCGTTTGATTGAGGTCCATGGGAATGAGGACCTTTCCCTGCCCCGGAAGCGGTGCGTACAGCACGACCATCAGCACGAGAAGGCGTTGTATCATAATGCGTCCTTCCTCAGGGACCGGACCCGCTGTCGTACGTTGTCTGCGAATACGGAGGTTGGAAAGAGGGCGAGGAACTTCTCGTACGCGTCACTCGCCTGTTGCCGGTCGCCGAGTCGCTCTTCGTACAATACCCCCATCAGGTACAGCGCGCGGTCGCGCAGGACGTCTGACGGATATGTTCGGACCACAGAATCCAGGAGCACCACGGCTTCGCCCGGTCGTCCGAGCGTGGTGAGCATCTCGGCGACCGCGATACGCGAACGCGATCCAAGCATCGCCGTCCGTGCCACCACGCTCACTTCCTTGTAGAGACCCAGCGCTTCCGCGTATTTCCGCTCCTGCTGCAACAGTTCCGCTTTCGCGAAGAGCGCAAGCGACGATGAATCCGAGGATCCCTCCTGTATATGATAGAAGAGGGTCAGCGCATCGTTGGCCGCATCACGGGACAACGATTCCGTGACGCCTCGCAGCATCCCAAGCGACAGCTCGTACTGGCCGAGCAGGTACGAAAGTCTGGCATACTGCAGCGTGAACCGGTCCTGCAGATAGCCCCGGGCCTGTTGCGGCGCAGTGGTCAGCATCGCCCGCGCCCCCTCAACATCGCCCCTTGCCACACGGACGGTGGTTGACATCAGGAGCGCCTCCCATGCCAGATTTCCCGCCCGCCTGTCCGCGCGTATCTCATCGAACGCACGCAGCGCTCCGTCGAGGTCGAATAACCGCTCATACCGTATGACGCCTATCCGGAAGAGAGCCTCAAGAGCCGGTTGTGAGCCGGGATACTCCTGTATGACCCGTTGGTACAGAACCTGGGCACTGTCCGAGGCCTGCATGCTCTCGGGCACATAGGGATCCTGATGCACAAGCACACTGACGCCCCCCGAACGGTCCGGAAGCGTCTGCTCGTACGCCTGGGCCATGCCATACATCGCCTGCGGACGAAGCTGAGACGGCGGCGTGATCGCAACGATATCGCCATACGCCTCTATTGCCACGGCGAATTGCCCCGCGCGTGCAGCTGACTGCGCGAACGAAAAGACCTGCGCGCCGTTGGTCCCGCTCAGACTGTCGATCGTGCGGTATACGGGCAGCGCATCGGCGTATCTCCCCTGCTCCATCAGCAGCCATGCCTGCAGGGCCCTGAATTGCGTACGTGCGGGCTGGCGCTTCACGGCCTCTGCAACGACCTCAGCAGCCTGTCTCAGTCCTTCATCCCGGATCGTGAAGGAGGCGATGCGCGACTGCACGTATCCGAGCTGGTGGGGTGTCTGCTCGAGGATGCGCAGATATTCTCTGACCGCCTCGCCATACGTCTGCATAGCCGAATGGAGGAGGGCAAGCTCCTGCGCAAATTCGGCATCGTTCCCCGTCGCCGCTCTTCCTTTCAGGTACGTATCGATGGCTCGTCCAAAGAGACGTCGTTCCTGCATCTGCTGCGCTACCAGAACGTACATCTGCCTCTGTCGCGGCTGGACCTGGAGCAATGCCTCCCACACGGAGTCCGCGCGCTGATGCTGCCCTGCGTCAAACCAGGTCCCGCCAAGGTACGCCGCCAGGTAGAACTCGGCAGGCCGCATCCGCATGCGATGCGAGATAAGCCCGAGCGCTTTGTCGTATTCCTTCATCTGGCTGTATGCCATGCGAAGGGCGTCGAAGTAGACGTAGTTCGTCGTGTCCGAGCGCCAGAGATCTTCGTAGAGGACGGCCGCCTGTTTCCAGTCGCCGGCCTGTTCCAGACTTTGAGCGATCTGCAGCTTCCGTGTCTGCTCGTCCGTCTGCGCGGAGGCGGACCGGGCAACGAGGGCGATCATACATATGACAGTGAGGGCTCGCACGGAAAAAATATAGCCAATTCCGGTGGCGGTATCCAGAAAACAGGCGTTTCTTGCTTGCCCCTGCGAATTTATCTACATTGGTAACTTAGGTCCGTCCATACGGTCGGACCTTTTTCGTCGCTCCCATGGCTCTCAAACGCGTCGGCATATTCGGGTCAACTGGCTCGATCGGACAGAGCACCCTCGATGTTATCAGGGCTCTCCCGGACCATTTCCGCATCTCGTTCCTCTCCACCCACGGGAATATTGACCTCCTCGAGGCGCAGGTGAACGAGTTCAAGCCATCCGCCGTCGCGGTCGTCGGGAAGGACCGGGCGGACGAGCTGAGAAAGAGGCTGCCGGCCCGGATTCAGGTCTTCTCCGGCGAGGAAGGGCTTCTGGACCTTGCCCGGCAGGATACAACTGATATTGTGGTATCGGCCCTCGTGGGATTTGCCGGGGTCGGCCCCACAGCGGAGGCTATCCGGCATGGGAAGGACATCGCCCTTGCGAACAAGGAAACTCTCGTCGCGGCTGGTGCGTTCATCCGGGACCTTGTGCGCCACCATAAGGTGCGCCTCCTCCCCGTGGACAGCGAACACAGCGCCATTCTGCAGTGCCTTGCGGGCGAGCGGCAGGAAGATATCGCCAGACTGATCCTGACGGCTTCCGGGGGCCCTTTCCGCAACACGCCGGCGGAGGAATTCGGCGCTATCACGGTCGAACGGGCACTCAGACACCCCAACTGGAGTATGGGGAAAAAGATCACAATCGATTCGGCGACCCTGATGAACAAGGGGCTCGAGGTGATCGAGGCCCACTGGTTGTTCGACCTTCCTCATGAGAGGATCGATGTGGTCATCCATCCGCAATCGATCATCCATTCGATGGTCGAGTTCCGCGACGGATCGGTCAAGGCCCAGCTTGGACTTCCGGACATGAAACTGCCGATCCAGTACGCGCTGACATACCCCGAGCGGATGATCATGGACGGAAAGCGCATCTCGTTTCCCGACCTTCGGGAGATGACGTTCACCGCCCCTGACACCGGACGCTTCCCCGCTCTTCGTCTCGCTTACGAGGCGCTCGACGCGGGGGGCACCTATCCGGCGGTCCTGAACGCGGCGAATGAGATAGCTGTCCATGCTTTTCTGGACGGACGTACCTCGTTCGCGCGCATACCGGCCATCCTTGAAGAGACGATGGCTGGTCATCGGTCCAGCGGTTCTGTCGCCATCGGAGACATCGTCGATGCCGACGCCTGGGCCAGACGAACCGCGGATGCGATCGTCGGCCGCATGACATCATAGATATTCACCAGCACCCGAGCATACACATGGAGCTCCTCAGCACACTCTTCTATTTCATCATCACGATCGGCGTCATCGTGTTCATCCACGAGCTCGGTCATTTCGCGACCGCCAAGTTCTTCGGCATGAGGGTGGACAGATTCAGCATCGGCTTTCCGCCACGCGCATTCGGCAAGAAGATCGGAGAGACGGATTACTGCATCTCCTGGGTGCCCATCGGCGGGTACGTAAAGATCGCCGGTATGGTCGACGAGAGCATGGATACCGAGTTCCTCAACAAGCCGCCCGAGTCGTGGGAGTTCCGGTCCAAGCCGGTGTGGCAGCGTGCAGTTGTGATGTCCGCCGGCGTCATCATGAACCTGCTCCTTGCCGTCGGGATCTTCTGGGGGCTCATCTATACGCAGGGCCGGACCGTGCGCCCTGTGACAGAGATCGGGTACATCGTTCCTGAGAGCATTGCGGAACGGTCCGGATTCCAGCTCTACGACAAGATCCGGGCGATCAACGATGCTCCGGTAGAGCGGTGGGACGACATCGAAAGCATGATATACGCCGAGTTCATGGGAGAGGACCTGGTCTTCGACCTCGAACGTTCGGGAGAGGCTGTTCGCATCGATGTGACGCGCGACGCGATACCTGACATTACACAGGAGCGATTCGGCATCTTCCCGCGGGGACTTGTGGCCGTCATCGGCGGCGTGCAGTCAGGAAAACCTGCAGAGGCGATCGGACTCGCGCCCGGCGACACGATCGTTGCCATCAACGACATGCCGGTCTCGTACAGCTCCCTTCCCCCGACCATACGCGAGAACGCAGGCAGGGAGATCGTCCTCTCCTGGAAACGGGGCGACAGCCTGATGACGCATCCCGTAACGCCGACGGAGGAAGGGGTCATCGGGGTCTCGCTTCTCGCTGCATATAGCGGTCCTATCCAGCGGATGGAGTACGGATTCTTTGAGGCGCTCCCCATCGGTGTTCGGGAAGTCTGGTTCACGAGCGGCGTCTTCTTCACGAACATTCTCCAGTTGTTCACCGGTCAGGCGTCGCTTGAAACATCGGTCGGCGGCCCGGTGCGTATCGCGCAAATGGCGAACCGGTCGGCGGAGGGTGGCCTTGCCAGCTTCCTCAGTTTCATGGCGCTCCTCAGCATCAGTCTCGCTCTCCTGAACATTCTCCCGTTCCCCGCTTTGGATGGAGGACACCTGGTGTTTCTCGGCTACGAGGCGATATTCCGGAAAGAGGTGCCCAACAAGGTCAAGATCGCCATCCAGCAGGCGGGGATCGTGCTTCTCCTTGTCTTTATGGCGTTCGTACTCTATAATGACGTTGCAAATTTGTAGTGTTTTAGGCCATGTGACTTGGGTCATATGGTACTATTGACTCTCCCCGTATTTTGACCGTTGAGACTGTCCATTCGTTAGGAGAACCACGTCATGAAAGCGACAACACGCATTCGCAGGATCACCGGAGCGCTCAGCCTGCTGCTTCTGCTGAACGCATTGGTGTTGGGACAAGTGACGGGTCGGTTGGAGCTTTCATCTCCCGATTACGACCTGTTCACCCCCACCGACTGGATCGATGCGACCACGTTCACGCTGAAGCAGCGCATCCCCGCTGGCATCACCGGATACATTTACACAAGCCAGGCGACTGATGTCTGGCTGCAGGGGATCGTGTTCAAGCAGACGTCGGATGATCCCCGGCCGGTGAGGCTCGCTTCGTTCTATGTGACGTCGAGTGGGCCGATAAAGGTCCAGCAGCCGAGTGGCAGCGAGTTCGTGTACACGCTCCAGCTTGGTGCTCTGGCCAACGGCACAGACTTCGGAACGGCATACGACGAGAACAAGACCGAGATCGACAAGCTGAAGGATGATATCCAGGGGGGTATCGCTTCCCTGACCGGCAAGTTCATTGTTCGCGTCTACCTCCGGGACTTCTACACGGACCGCATCGAGGACGGCGGGTCGTATCTTGACTACTACGAACGGACGTTCGACATCCCGTTCGCCACGCCGGACCAGGCGAAGATCCAGATCCAGGTCGACCCTGTCGTGACGACACCGAACCCCATGATCATCGTGTTCCTGCCTCCTGAGCGGCCGAACCTCCAGTACGAGCTGGCCGTTTACCGTGTGCAGGACAACGCCCGCGATGCCGTTCAGAATGGTATTCCGATGTGGCGCGAAGTGGTCACCGACGGCCGGACGCTCCTGAACTATCCGGTCACAGCAACGCCGCTCACTTCGGGTCAGCGGTATGTCATCGCAGGGGCGTCATTCTATCAGTCCAGCTCCAGCAGGCAGAAGCTCAGCATCGAGGCTGACCTCGTCGAGTTCCGGTACGAGGACCCCTCGACCTCGACCTCCTCGGGAGCTGGCGGGTCATCCACGCCGCCCGGCACACCCGGCCAGAACGCAACGCGCCCTGACCCCCTGCTGACGATCTTCGGACCGAACGCAACGCAGGTCCCCTCGGCGTTGGCCCAATCTCTCACTGAAACGCTGCGTCAGCTTGAGGACCGCGGGTGGACCTTCTCCGAATTCCGGTTCAATAACCGGAGGATCACGCAATCGGAGCTTGTGAACCTGCTCGGCCAGTTCGAGAACGCAACTGTTACCGTCGTTGAATAGGCACCCCGCCTAAGGAGTGGAACTATGAGACCCAAACACATCATTCTTTACGTGAGCGTTGCAGGGCTTGTCCTTTCCAGCCTTGCCCTCACCCCTCAGCAGCAGAGCGGGGACATTCAGGCGGTTCTTGTGAAGGTCGTCCGGGATGTCCGCAAGAAATCGCCGACGCGCGCCTGGGAGAAGGCCGTTCCTGCCGACCGGCTGCGCTCCGGATATCAGCTGCGCACTGATACGAAGTCCCTTGCGATGGTCGTTTTCCCCGACAGAAGCAAGCTGATCGTTCGTGAGCGCTCTGTGGTCGAGATCAAGGGACAGAAGCAGGATGGACAGATCGTCGACCGCAGCGTCCACGTCGAACGCGGACGCCTGCAGTTCAACGTTCAGAAGCAGAAAGAAGAACAGTTCCGTTTCTCGTCGCCCATTTCGGTCGCCTCGATCCGCGGCACTGCTGGCGGCGTTGACCACGACGCAACAGATACGACGAGCACCTTTGTGTGTACACAGGGAATGTTCGACGTCGATGGGAACACCCTGCTGGCCGGACAGACATACCAGAAGAAGGGCAACCAGCCGGGACAGGTCCGTCAATCGAACCAGTCCGACGAGAATATAGGGTCTGACGACACGTCGCAGGACGAGGAGGATGCCGACCAGCAAAACCAGCAAGACCAGCAAGGTCAGCAGGGGCAACAGGGGCAACAGGGGCAGACGGGTCAAAAACCAAAGCTGGAACTCGTTGGCCGTGACGCAAGCGGCAAAGAGGTGAAGGTGGTTATCGAGTAGATCCGGGGTTGGTTGCATCCATATCCCTGAATTCCTACATTGAGCGGCAAAATCCATGTGATTTTGCCGCTTTTTCTTTTCTCAGAACATCGATTCTTCGCACCCGGCGCAGGAGATCCCACCATGTGTGCTCATCGATTCGTAGGCGCAATAGCCCTTCTTCTTCTGGCGACGGCTGTCGGTACTGCACAGGTCTCGCGGCACATCAATGCGGTCAACGTTCCCCCTTCGGCGGACCAGGGGGTCCCTGTGGCGGTCAGCATTGAGCTCCTTCCAACATCTGAGGTCTCTCGTGCTCTGCTGCGCTACCGGGCCTTCGGTGTCACGGAATATACTGAGATGGAGATGCTGGCCTCCGGTCAATCGTACGCCACGTCGATACCCGCAGAGATCGTCTCCCCTCCTTACGTCCAGTACTATTTCGCACTTGAGCTGCGGGACGGATCGGTCGACACGTATCCGGAGGTCGCTCCGGACATCAATCCGCTGCAGTTGACCGTCAATCAACAGGACCCAAGGGAACGGGAGATCATATTCCTGAGTCCCGAACCGGGTCAGACTGTCGCCATCGAGGAGTTCGTGCTCGCCCTTTCGCTGTACTACGCAACACCGGCCGTGAACGCCTCGCGGACGAAGATCCTCTTCAACGGCGTCGATGTCTCCCGCGAGGCAATCCTATCCGACGACATCATCCTCTGGTCGCCGGCCAATTCCCAGGTCCGCCCGAAACTCGGCTCACAGAGTGTCCGTGTCGAACTGCGGGATACGCTCGGAGAGTTGTACTACACAAAAGACCGGAGCTTCTCGCTGTCGACAGCTGCGGCCCTGGAGGAAGAGGCTTCACGGCTGACATACTCCGGTGATGTCCGGGCGGAATACCGGAACGAACAGACGTCCAATGCCCAGACCTACGCCCGCGTCGAGACCCGTGCGAACGGTGCTTATTCCTTCCTCCGGTTCGGCGGCAATCTCCGCCTCGACAATCTCGAGGACCCTTCCCGGCAGCCACAGAACAGGTACTTCTTCTACGCCGATGCGGAATACGCCCGCGTCGAGGTCGGAGATGCCTATCCTGCGAACTTCCCGACGCTGATGATGATCGGGAAACGAGTTCGCGGTATCACCGGTGCCCTGAAGCTCGGATTCTTTAACCTTGATGTCTCTTTCGGAAAGACGGAACGTGCCGTCGAGGGCCTCGTCGACAGCGTGGTCACCTATCCGGACTCTGCATCTGTCGATGGCCGTCCGCTGGAATCCCGGCAGCTTGGCGCGGATTACTTCACGTATGAGGTCTTCCGTCGCGGAACGTATGACCGCGATCTGTTCGCAATTCGCCCAAGCTTCGGCTCGGGAGAGAACTTCCAGCTCGGGTTCTCGTTCCTCAAGTTCGCTGACGATACCGCATCCATCAACTACGGCGTCCAGCCGAAACAGAACCTCGTGGTCGGGGCAGACATGAAGGTCGGCCTCGACGACCAGCGCATCCGCTGGGAATCGCAGGTCGCTGTCGGCATTCAGAACAAGGACATCACCGGCGGTACCTTCTCGGACGCCGATTATGACTCCCTGAAGGCCGAGACGGGCACAGACCTGAAGGCCCTCGGCCAGATCGCGGACGACTTCATCATCGTGAACGGCAATCTCGAGCCGCTGAATCCTGCCGGCAAGGGGCTTCCTGGTCTGTCGATGGAGAGCTTCCTCACGCTGAATTACTTCAACAACTATGTCCGTGCCCAGTTCGTCCGCCGCGGCACGGCATACAAATCGTACGGCAATGAATTCCTGCAGTCGGACATCCAGGGCATTTCGGTGTCCGACAACGTCCGTCTTTTCAGCAACAAGGTGTTCGCGAGTGTGTCGTACGAATCGAAGCACGATAACCTCTCCGATTCCAAGGCGGGAACGACCTCCTACAACACGCTCACGACCGCCTTCACCTACAGCCCCGGTTCCGGTTATCCCACTCTGCAGCTTGGCTATGGGCTCATCGGCCGCGTGGCCGACCAGATCGTCTTCCGGCCGGACTCTGCCGTCTCTTCGAAGGCAGCAGAAGATGATGCTACCCGGCTGACGTTCGGCCTCTCCTACGATCTGCGGATCCCCATACGCAATTTTATTACGTTCTCCATCAGCAGTGTGGACCGGGCCGACAAGACCATCTACAAGCGTGATCAGACCAGCATGCTCGTCCAGGCGACCGTGGCCACGTTCTTCGAGATCCCGCTGCAGACATCCTTCAGCGTCGTCTCCAGCAGCACCAAGAGCACGAACCAGCTCTTCTCGTCTGTCGGAGCGGACAGTGTCCTCACCTCACAGGAGTTCTCGTTCACGAGTATAAGTGTCGGAGGACAGTATCTGCTGCTCGACAATCAGCTCCGCCTCCAGACACGCTTCGCCCCGACCTTCGGCGATGTGGAGCGCACGCTCATCCGTTTCGGCGCCGACTACTCGCTGCGGGCCCACGTGTTCGAGTTGCTGCTCGACTACTACAAGAACACGGGCGGCGTGAAGGATGATACGATCCTTTCCTTCATCTATCGGTTCAACTTCTAAAGGACGTTCGGATGACCCTGTACGAGTTCAAACGAAAGGTCCTGCCGCTCATCATCAGGATATCGATCGGCATCGGCATCGGCGTTGTGGTTCTCCTCCTGACGCAAGGATGGCTCTTTGAGATAGCGTTCCTCCGCAATATCGAGCTCCTCACGATCGACTACCGGTATCAGAGCGCCTACGACCCACAGAAGGCGGAACGCGTCAAGGACGAGGCCGATGTCGTCATCGTCGGTATCGATGACAAGGATCTTGTGGCTATGCCCGACCCGTTCCCCTTCCCGCGAAACTACTACGCACACCTGGTGCGCAATCTGACGCTCGCGGGAGCCCGGGCCATCGTGTTCGACATCACCTTCGAGACCGAGCGCGAGGGCGACGACGCCTTCGCCGACATGCTCCGTCGGGTGAATACTGTCGTGCTTGCCGCGAAGGTGCAGGTGGGAGGATCGAGCGAGTATGCGGAGGTCCGCTCACTCGACAAGACCTACAACAACGTTTTCTATAAGGATAACCGGTCCATCGGCATCGGCATCGTCAACATCGTCAAGGACCGCGACGATGTGTGCCGCCGCTACATGCCGATGATCCTGGCCGAGGGTGAGCTGACCCCTACCCTTGCGTTCGCCGGACTGAACAAGGCCTTCAAGCAGGAGCCGCTTCGCACCGTCCAGATCGGCGAGAACGAGTTCATCTACGGCGACCGGGTCCTCCCGATGTACAACCCGACCGACTTCCTCCTGAGTTACTACGGTCCGGTCAGCACCTTCCGCTACATTCCCTTTTCACAGATCATCGACGATCAGAGTTTCAAGACGGTGGACGAGATCGACTATGAGGTCGACATCAATATGTTCGACGAGTCCATCGCGCGGCTGGTTCGCGGAAAGATCGTCCTCGTCGGCTCGTTGATGGCCGAGGAGCGTGACTACCACAACACGCCGATGTTCGTGGAAGAGGGAACGAAGCGAAACTTTGCCATGCATGGGGTGGAGATCCACGCCACAGCGATACAGAATGTTCTCGATAAGCGCTTTGTGAGAGCGATCTCTCCCGGTGTGGAGATGGTCATCGTCATTCTTGTCTCGATCATCGGCTTCATCGGCCTTCTTGCGCTCAAGCAGCTCAAGGTGAAGTTCGCATGGCTGCTGGAGATCGGCGTCTTTCTGATAATGTTCCTCGTGATCGGAGCCATTTTTGAGCTTGGCGTGCTCGCCTACTCGAGCAATAATCTGCTCATCAATATCGTCAACCCCAGTCTCTCGGTCGTGCTTGCGTACCTGGGCACGGCAGTCTATCAGTACCTGACCGAACGACAGCAGAAGGCGATGATCAAGGGGGTCTTCTCCCACTACCTGAACCCCGCCGTGGTCAACATGCTTGTGAGCGATCCGTCAAAGGCGAAACTGGGCGGCGACCGCCGTGAACTGACGATCTTTTTCTCGGATATCGCCGGATTTACGACCATTTCGGAGCATTTTCACAACAAGCCCGAGGGGCTCGTTGAACTGCTCAATGAGTACCTGGACGAGATGACGAGCATCGTGCTCAAATACGACGGGACCCTCGACAAGTACGAGGGGGATGCCGTTATGGCCTTCTGGGGCGCCCCCATACCGCAGAAGGACCACGCTCTGCGTGCCTGCTATGCGGCCCTGGAGATGCAGAACAGGCTTGCCGCTCTCCGCCCGAAATGGAAGAGCGAGGGGAAGCCCGAGCTGGTCGCGCGTATCGGGCTGAACACCGGCGTGTGTATTGCCGGCAACATGGGGGGCAAGGACCGGTTCGACTACACGGTCATCGGGGACAGCGTGAACCTCGCCTCTCGGCTGGAAGGTGCGAACAAGCAGTACGGCTCCTACATTATGATCAGCGACTTCACCTACAAGCACGTGAAGGACAAGCTGAAGGTCCGCGAACTCGACCTTCTCCAGGTGAAGGGAAAGACGGAACCGGTACGAGTGTACGAGGTGATGGGCAAGATAGACATGAAGCTGACAGACGCCCAGGCACAATCGCTGGAGATCTACCACGAGGGGCTTCGCCTCTATCGTTCTCGTCAGTGGGACGAGGCGATCGCGTACATGCAGCAGGCGCAGCAGCTTGACCCCACGTGCGGTGCGGCGACCATCTATATCGAGCGTGCAAATCTGTACAAGATCGCGCCACCTGCGACCGAATGGAACGGCGTCTTTGTCATGACGACAAAGTAGCGCCTGCGTCTGACCCCCTACGAAAAAGAGAAACCCCGCTTCGTGCTCCGAGGCGGGGTTTTCTGCTTCCGAACCGATGTCCTGAGAATATCAGAGAGAGCTATCGAGACTCAGCCGAAGTGAGATGCGGTGTGATGGATCGAGGTCAGATGTTCCTCCAAAACCGGCGTATGCATAATCGATGTGAAGTCGCTTGATGCGGACCCCGGCTCCGAGGGTGGCGTGTCCCACCTCATTCATCCCTCCGCGCAGAGAAAGGATCCCCATGTACGCTACCTCCATCCCTCCGTACGGGTCCACGCTCAGGGGCCCGACCGAAACCGCAGCGACCGAACCACGGCCCTCTGCTCGCACGGCACATTCCACCGACGGCGTCACTCTGAACGATCCGAGTTCGACCTCATATGCCCCGCCGATGCGAAGCGTGGGGGCAATAAGCTCTGTGCGGCCTGTCGACCACGCCAGGAGGGTCGTCGTCACATCCTGAAGGGTTGCTCCAAGGAAGAGCGACGGCACCGGTCTGTACAGCGCCCCGGCGTCGAACCCGATGCCCGTTGCGGTAAACTCGGCAACCGACCTTCTGATCAGTTTTATGGAGAGACCGTATGAGATCTCATCCGACGAGCGATGGGCATAGGATGCATACAGCGCCCAGTCGGCTGCCGTCACGTAAGTGATACGGCTGTAGTCCAGCCGCTCTCCCGGGTCGAGCTCGCTGTTCCCGTTGAGATCGATGAGTGCGTTACGGCTGTCGGGGATCCCGTCGATACCCAGCCGCAGGAACGTCACGCCGATGGCTGTATTCTCGCCGTACGGCATGGCGGCGGCCGCCAGATCGTAGTTGAGGAGGCCCGCGAACCGCTCCTCATGCATCAGCATGATGTCGGCTCCGCTGAGCATCGTCAATGCGGACGGGTTCCAATAGCCTCCGGACGCATCCGCAGCGAGCGCCGTATAGGCACCTCCCATTGACAGGGACCGCGCGCCCGCGCCGATGGAAAGGAACTCGCCCGCGTACGGTGCAATGGTCTGCGCACTCAGGCTTCCTGCGAGAGCACCTGTGAGAAACGCAGCGATAATGATGGTTCTGACTGGAGTCATAGAAAGCATAAAGGCCGAACCCACATTCCGTCGGATCCGGCCGCAACAGAAATATGAGAGCACATCACACAACAACACCCCGATGCATGCTCTCACAATGGACTATCTGAGAATACTCCTTCCTGTTGGATGAAAGGTAGTGTGCGTTTCGGTCCAAGTCAAGGCAGGGGCGTCTGGACAGGGACGATAATCACGACACCGTCCCAGCGGGCCTCCAGCTCTTTCCTGTCGAGTGCCTCGCGCCCGCTCGCAGGGTCTCGTACGTAAAACACCCCCCCGCCGATGGAGTCGAGAACGATAAAATGCGACTCGTCGACATGGAGGATCATCGATAGCGGGAACGAGTCCAGCGATGCGGTGGTCGTTCTCCAGGCCTGGGCGCCCACCCCAAACCTCCCCAGCACATCCACAACCTGCCGGACCGACACCCCATTCTCGGACAGATCGAATGCCGTGACGACCTCTCCATACGCCCTGTTCAGACCCCGTGAGCGGAGCAGCATGGTAACCGCAGCTGACCCGCATTCGTTCGCTCGCTGCTGAAGAACGATGTCGGAATGGTTGTCCGAGGCTCCGTTCGGCACGAGCCAAAGGACGGCTGCAGACAGAGCGATCACAGCGCTACCCACACACAAGAACAGAACATACGGACGGAGTTGTCGAACGGAAAGCATTGGTTGGACCCGCGGCTCAGGTCCGCGGGTTGTCCCCCCTGTGTGGATGATGCAGCGCGCAGAGCCGGATCAGTCGATCCGCTCGGCTCCCAGCTCACGCTTGAGCGCTTCGATCACCGGATGTTCCCCTGAAGCGTCAGGCGCCCGCGTCTCGATGATGCTTTTCACCTCTTCGCCCTTCGAACTCGGGCTGTACGTGATCACGCTGACCGTCTCCGGTCGCAGGACCGGTTCGACCATGACGCGCGCGCCCACCAGCTTGAACACCGTTTCGGCGAGGAACTCCTTATGCCGGCGAAGCGTGGAGACATGATATTCGTCAGGACACGCGATCCGGACCATGCCCTGCTGCACATCCAGAAGCCTGCTCTCACTGAGCGTCGTCCCGATGGCGATGCGTGTCTTCAGCACATCGTTCACGACCTCATCCCAGCGGTCCGTGATCTGCGCGCCGTGCTCGGTCAGTACGTGCTGATCAATCGCGTGGGCGGTGCCTGCACCACTCGTCGGCAGCGCATCGGGTGTGCGGATATCACCGACGCGTACGTTCTGCTTGGCAAAGAACGAGGAATATCGCTCGGCGACCGGTGAGGTCATCGGTCCCGCGTTGACAGCTCCCTTGACCCGTATGCTCGATTGCGGGCCCTCTGATGCTGTTTTCGCTCCTCCTTGTCCTTCATTGTGCCGGGTTGACGCCCCCGTATCTGTGCGGACAGCGTTCAGCCGCTCCAGAAGCTCCTTCAGCTCCACGGACGATCCCATCCTGGCCAGCTGCACAAGGGTCGCCTCGAGCTTGTATCGTGGCTGATGCGCAAAGCGCAGGGCCTGATCGGCCTCATTGATGACCTTCAGGATCCGGATCAGGTCTCCCTCCTGCTGATGCGTCCCCTCTTCTTCGTACCGCTTCTTGTATGATGTCGAAAGGTCGACCAGATCGCTCGAGCCGGTCGAGACCACCATCAGGAGGTTCCGGTAGTGTTCCGCCAGGCCTTTGGCGAACTCGCGAAGGTCATGGCCGCTCTTGACCACCTCGTCGACAAGGGAGAGCACCCCCGCCGTGTCCTTTGCCCGTATCCGGGAGGAGCACGTGAAGTAGATGTCCTGATCGACCACGTTCAGCACGCTGACGACATCCTTCATCGTGATCGCGTCGCCGCAGAAGGCGTAGACCTGGTCGAAGATGCTTTGCGCATCCCGCATCGACCCATCCCCCTTCTTTGCAATGATGGTGAGGGCTTCGTCGTCGATGGTGATCTTCTCTTCCGTCGCGATGTATCTGAGCCGATCGACCACCTCCTCGGTCGAGATGCGGCGGAAATCGAACCGCTGGCATCGCGAGAGGATCGTCATCGGCACTTTGTGGATCTCCGTGGTCGCAAAGATGAAGATCACGTGCGGAGGAGGCTCTTCGAGCGTCTTCAGAAGCGCATTGAACGCTTCTTTTGTCAGCATGTGGACTTCGTCGATGATGTAGATCTTGTACGACCCTCTCGACGGGGCGTACCGCACGGATTCTCTGAGGTTCCGGATCTCCTCGATGCCCCTGTTCGACGCGCCGTCGATCTCGATGACATCCAGGCTTCTCCCTTCGATGATCTCCTGACAGATCGGGCAGGTGTTGTCGGGATTGTGGTCGGAGGGGGATGGGCAGTTCACAGCGCGGGCGAGGATCCTGGCCGTGGTCGTCTTTCCGCAACCGCGGGTGCCGCTGAAGATGTAGGCGTGAGCTATCCGGTCGCGCGCAAGTGCGTTCTTGAGCGTGCTCGTTACGTGCGTCTGGCCGACGACATCCTCGAAGACCATCGGCCGCCATTTGCGTGCTGTTACCAGATAGTTCATAGTGCCGGATTGTACGAAGGAATCGGGAGAATCGGAATGCAGGCCATCACGTCCGCTTACCGTTTGCTCTTCTTTGGAAATACGTGCGGATACGCCTCCCGGATGCTCTCGATCGGGACGATCCTGAGGTTGTGTTGTACTCGTTTGTCGATCTCGGTAAGGTCCTTGACGTTCCCTTTCGGGATCAGGACGCTCTTGATGCCGCTCCGCTGCGCCGCGAGCAGCTTCTCGGTGAGGCCTCCGATCGGCAGGACGTTGCCCCTGAGAGTGATCTCCCCTGTCATCGCAATGTCGCTGCGCGCCGGCTGGCCGAGGGCTGCCGACAGGATGGCCATGGCCATCGTAATGCCGGCAGATGGACCGTCTTTCGGAATAGCGCCTTCAGGAAGGTGTATATGGATCTCTTTGGCTTTGAAGAATTCTGCGGTGAGTCCGAACTGCCGGGCGTTGGAACGGATGTACGACAGGGCTGCCTGCGCCGACTCTTTCATAACGTTGCCAAGTTGGCCCGTCAGCGTGAGCCGTTCCGCACCCCGCATAATGGCAACATCCACATTCAGGATCTCTCCCCCGACGCTGGTCCACGCCAGGCCCGTCACTGAACCCACGCGCGGCTTCCGTTCTGCCGCCTTGACCCGGAACCGCGGGGCCCCCAGGGAGGTCTCTGTGATCCTTGCGGTGATCGTCCGGGTGCGGGCTGTTGCGGGACGCGCCTTCCGCTTGCCATTCCCGCTTCGCGAGGACAGCACGAGGTCCTTCGCTGTCTTCCGCAGGACCGTTGCGATCTCCCGCTCGAGGTTCCTTACTCCCGATTCTCTCGTGTACTCGCGGATAATCTTCAGGATCGCGTCATCCTTAAGGGTCACTTTCTTCGGGTCCAGCCCATGCTCGGCCAGCTGCTTGGGAAGGATGTGCCGCTTCGCGATCTCCTTCTTCTCATGTTCCAGGTACCCGGACAGCTCGATGATCTCCATCCTGTCCTGAAGCGGCAGGGGGATGTTGTAGCGGACGTTCGCCGTTGTGATGAACATCACCTTCGACAGGTCATAATCCACTTCGATGTAGTGGTCGTTGAACGCGACATTCTGCTCCGGGTCCAGCACTTCCAACAGGGCCGCCGACGGATCGCCCCGGAAGTCCATGCTCATCTTGTCTACCTCGTCCATCAGCAGAACGGGGTTGACGGTACCCGCCTTCTTCATGGATTGGATGATCTTCCCGGGCAGGGAACCGATGTACGTCCGGCGGTGGCCTCGGATCTCCGCCTCATCACGGACCCCTCCCAGCGATATGCGGACGAACTTACGGCCCAAAGCGCGCGCAATGGAGCGGGCCAGAGAGGTCTTACCGACCCCCGGGGGGCCGACGAAGCACAGGATCTGCCCCTTCATTTCCTTGACCAGGTTCAGGACCGCGATGTGCTCCAGGATCCTGTCCTTCGGCTTGGCGAGCCCGTAATGGTCTTCGTCGAGGATCTTCTGAACATGGGCAACGTCGAGATCGTCCTCTGTCCGCTGCTGCCACGGTATCGATATGAGCCAGTCCAGGTAGTTCCGGGTGACCGTGAATTCCGGGGACATCGGAGGGGTCTTCCGAAGCTTGGACAGCTCCTCCAGAGCCTTTTCGTTCGCCTCCTGCGGCATCCCCGCTTGAGCGATCTGCTCCTTCAGCTTGACGAACTCGGGCGAAGCATCATCGTCTCCCAGCTCATCCTGCAGGATCCGTATCTGCTCCTGAATGAAGAACTTCCGCTGCGATTTCTGGATGTTGTCCTGCACTTTTGTATCGATGTCCCGCTCGATCTTCAGGATCTCCACCTCGGTCGCGAGGACCTTTGAGAGCTCGAAGAACTGGTCCCGAAGCCGCTGGATCTGGAGGATCCGCTGCTTGACTTCGACGCTCTGGGAGATGTTCGCGGCGATGTAGTACATCTTCCGCTGCGGCTCCTTGATGCCGTCGAACGTCATCAGCACTTCGCCCGGAATGTTCCTGCTGAGCCGGACATACTCTCCGAACAGCGCCGATGTGTGCCGGACGAGGGCTTCGACCTCCTTGTCATCGGGCAGTTTTTCCCGGTTCAAGGCGATCTCCGCCTCGAGGAACGATGTGTTCTCGATGTGCTTTCGGATGGTGGCCTGAACGAGCCCGTCGACGAGGATCTTCATCAGGCCATTGGGCAGCTTCAGCATCTGGACGATCTTTGCGACCGTTCCTTCGCTGTAGATGTCCTCCGGTCCCGGTTCGTCGACACCGGCTGTCCGCTGGGCCACCAGAAGGATATTCTTCCCCCGCTCCATGGCGGCATTCGCAGCCCGCAGGGAGGACTCCCGCCCCACGAGCACAGGGAACATCATGTAAGGATAAATAACGACATCCCGCAACGGAAGGATCGGCAGCGCTGTCGGAATGCTGTCGATCGTTTCAATCGGGGGCGAGGAGAGAGATATGTGTTCGTTTTCCATGGACAGGGTATCGACGTGTTCAGGCCCTCAAGGGTAGGAGCCGTCCGCGAGAGACGGCTTTCGACACCCAATATACCTGCTCCTGGCTGGAAATTCAATGAGCTGTGCGACGCACAGCGCGTGCGGCTGAAACTGGCGGGACTCTCTCGGGGTCGGAGGGCGGATCGAGTAGAAGGTGCTGCCGATATCCAGGATATACCACTCAGAAGCGAATTCGCGCAGAACAAAGCTCGCCTGTTGCTTCAAGGCCGAAATGCGCACACGGACGACCGCCAGTCTTCCACTGTTCATGAGTGTGATGGTCGTCTCCGTATCCGTATACGAGAAGGAGTGGTTCCCCCACGGTGAAATGAGCCCCCCATGAAGGATTGACCGCTATTGAGTCGATCTCTTGGCAGAGGACCGGCCCGTGCAGATTATTTTAAATTTCAACTAAATATCACCGCCCGGAGCGGGCGCCGTTCAGGAATCGAAGGAACGGCGCGGCGGCCTCGAAGTATGACGCTGTCGTCCGCACGAAGGATGGACCATAGCAGCTCTTTTCCGGAAGCGACGCACCGACGAAGAACTGCTTGAGCCTCAGCCATTCTGCCATCGGATCATCCTCGTCGTATCCTTTCGGCATCCGTGTCAGTCTATCCCCCTGTACCGTTCCGTACCGACGAACGAATGTCCGGTCCCGGAGGATCGAAAGAAATTCCTGGCCGCGTGAAGCGACCGCGGCGCGGATATGTTTCAGTTGCTGGCCATCGGGCATGTAGATACCAGCGCCGATGAAGCACTCGCCGGGTTCGATGTGTATGTAGTAGCCCGCTCCGACAAGACCCTTTTCTGTCCCGCGAAGGACGAAGTGAGCCGCGACGTGCGTCTTGTATGGCGTTTTGTCCTTGCTGAAACGGGTGTCCCGGTAGATTCGGAAAAGAGAGCGTTTTGGATGTACGTCGAACTCCGGAGCGAATCCCTGGAGGATCGGGCGAAGCGCTACAATGAAGCTTTGCATGGGAAGCTTCACGTGCTCCTCGTACTCATCCTTGTGGGCCGTGAACCATTCCCGTTCGTTGTGGCGTTTCAGGTTCCGGAGAAACCGGATACCTTCACGGGGAAATCCCTGGAACGGCGGGAAGTCGTTAAGCACATCGGACGGCGGTCTCATGCCCCCTCTCCGTCGTGAACGATCCTGTACTCTCGCCCCTCGATGGCGGCACGCACATATCCGTCGGCCTTCTTCAGGCGGGCGATGGCCTCATCCTTTGGCACTCCCGCCTTGATCATCACGAGCGCCGTCTTCACGTGGCCCGAGGCCTTCTCGAGCGCTTCCGCCGCCGCCTCATAGTCCACGCCGGTGATCGTCATGACGATGCGCTTCGAGCGTTCATGAAGCTTGAGGTTCGTCATCTGCAGATCGATCATCATGTTCTCGTACACCTTCCCCATGCGGATCATCGCCGTCGTCGTTATCATGTTGAGCACCAGCTTCTGTGCGGTCCCGGACTTCATCCTTGTCGAGCCCATGATCACCTCCGGGCCGACCATCGGGCAGATGGCGACATCGACCGCCTGGGCGAGCTCGGCATACTCGGGTTCGTCGAAACGGGATCTCGGGTTGGTTGTAACGTATAGCGTTGTCGCACCAAGCGTCTTTGCCCGTTTGACCGCCCCGATGACGTACGGCGTGCGCAGGCTCGCGGCGAGGCCGCATACAACATCGTTCTTGTTCACCTTGCGGGCATCCATCTCTGCAGCACCACTCTCTTCCTTATCCTCCGCCCCCTCCTGCGCCCGGAACATCGCTTTCTCGCCTCCCGCGATCATTCCCTGGACCATCTCCGGATCGCTTCCAAACGTAGGGGGGCACTCCGCCGCATCAAGAACGCCGAGCCTGCCCGATGTCCCCGCCCCGACATACAATAGCCGACCGCCGTTGACGAATGCCCTGACGACCTTTTCTACCGCCCGCGCGATATGCGGTATCTCCTCCTCGACGGCCAGGGCAACCCTTTTGTCCTCCGCGTTCATAATGCGCAGCATGTCGATGGTCGACCTGGCATCGATATCCATGCTTGCCGGATTCCGCTGCTCGGTTGTGAGGGTCTTGAGTTGCTCGAATAACTTCTTGTTCATGCTCACGTTGGGTTAACTCCTCAAATATCGAAGGACACGAACACGATCTTTTTTTCTGTGCCCGGTATGGTCTCTGCTCCGTTGAAGGTAAGGTCTTTTGCCCTTACATCCTTTACAAAGGAAAGCTTCTTCGTCCGACGCAACTCATCGTCGATGTTGCCGCCCTTCAGCGATATGAGGTGTGGTCCCGGTGATTGACGATGAGCGGTCGCCCGAACAAGATGTAGCGACCATTTTGCCAGGTCCTGAAGCGCTGCAACGGCTCTTGCAACGACAACATCAAAAGACTTTTCGAGCTTTGTTTCGACCTCGCGATCCTCTGCGCGCCCCCAAACAACATTCACGTTCTTCAGGCCAAGGTCTGTAACCATTGCCTGAACGGCATCCGTTTTTTTTCGTGTTGCGTCGAGCATGGTGAGCGCAAGATCGGGCCGAACGATCTTCAGCGGTATGCCCGGAAGTCCACCGCCGGAACCAAGGTCGAGCACCGAACTCTTCTCGGGAAATGTGTGCTCGAGGGCGATGCTCAGAGAATGAAGAATGTGTGCCTCCCAGATATTGTCGACATCTTTTCGGGAGATCAGGTTGAGCCTCGCGTTCCATTCCCTCAGGAGCTGCACAAAGCGAACAAGTTGTGAACATGAAGAATCTGGTACAAAAACGCTGTTTTTAGCGCAAATTCGCCGTGTTTCTATGATCTTCATGTCATCGATCGGGTCGATATTTTTTCTTTGTTCCACGTGAAACACTTAGCCCCGAAGATGAACGAGCAGAACTGAAATGTCCGACGGCGTCACGCCGCTGATCCTGGATGCTTGTCCGATGGACTCCGGTCGAACACGAGTTAGCTTCTCTCTGCCCTCAGTAGAAAGTGAGCGCAACTTGCCGTAATCCATGTCCGCAGGGATCATCAGGGTCTCGTGCCTGTCAAAGCGCTCAACCTGCTCGTGCTGCCTTTGTATGTATCCTTCATACTTGAGCTCCGTCTCTGCCTGTTGAAACGCCTCATCCAGAGCACCGTTCACCCCAGATCCCAATATGCTCACGAGTTCCGGATCTGTCCGCACAGACGGAAGCTCCATGATGTCCCGTATCCCGACCTCCGGCCTCTTGATGATCCTTGCCAAGCGATCCGACGAAGCAACGGCGCCCCCACCGAGCTGCTCCAGCATCGGGTTGATCTCGTCTGCCTTGATCATAATACGATGAAACGCTGAGACGATCTGTCTCATCAGTATTTCCTTCCGCCGCATCTTATCGTACGCCTCGTGTGGTAGTATCCCGAGGGTTTTGCCGTACTGCATGAGGCGGATGTCGGCGTTGCTGTGCCTCAGCAGCAGACGATATTCTGCCCGGGATGTGAACATCCGGTAGGGCTCTTCGGTGCTCTTGTTCACGAGGTCGTCTATCAGCACACCTATATACGCCTCGGACCGCTTGAGCGTGAAGTGCTCGTCGCTCCCTTTTGCCTTGAGGGCTGCGTTAATGCCCGCCACAAGCCCCTGAGCGGCGGCTTCTTCATACCCCGATGTGCCGTTGATCTGGCCCGCGAGGAATATCCCCTGAACGGATTTTGTCTCTAGTGTAAGGCGGACCTGGTGAGGGGGGAAAAAGTCATATTCGACCGCATATCCGGGCCGGAGCATTTCCACGCTTTCCAGTCCCGGGATTGTCCGGAGGCCCTTGAGCTGAACGTCGGCCGGCAGGCTGGTCGAATAACCGTTGACATACACAACATCCGTATCATATCCCTCTGGTTCGAGAAATATCTGGTGTCGATCCTTGTCGGCGAAGCGATTGATCTTGTCCTCAATGGAGGGACAATACCTCGGCCCCACTCCCTTGATGCGCCCCGTGAAAAGCGGTGAGTCGGCAAATCCTGTCCTCAGGATCTCGTGCGTCCCGGGACCTGTAAATGTGAGATACATGGGGACAAGCTTGTTGGAAATCTTCTTGGTCCGAAAGGAAAACTGTTGGGGGGGGTCATCCGAGTGCTGGGCCTCTGTTCTCGAGAGGTCGATGCTTCGGAGACTGATCCTTGGCGGTGTGCCGGTCTTCAACCTGCCACTAACCAACCCGAGTTTTTCGAGCTCCTGCGTCAACCCCTCCGAAGCCCTTTCTCCGTATCTCCCCCCAGAGGCCTGTTCTGCCCCCGTATGCATGATCGCCCGCATGAAAGTCCCCGCACTCAACACAAAGGCGGAGCAACGCACCTGTCTGCCACCTCCCATTCGGGTTCCCGTCAGCCTATGTACCCCGCCGCCTAAGTCATCAGTCGCGACACCTGTGACGACATCCTCCAGAATGTCCAACCCTTCCTGCTCCTGAACTCTTCGCACGGCCTCCCTCGAATACCACTCCCGGTCATTCTGACACCGTGGGGACCAAACGGCGGGGCCCTTTGACCGGTTGAGCACCCTGAATTGTATCCCGGTCGCATCTGCCAACAGTCCCATCTCGCCTCCGAGCGCATCAATTTCCCTCACAAGGTGTCCCTTCGCGGTACCCCCAATGGCGGGATTACAGGACATTCGGCCAATAGCCTTCTTGTCCATGGTCACCATCAGGACGCTACACCCCATTCTAGCCGCAGCCAGGGCCGCCTCAATTCCGGCATGACCACCGCCCGCGACTACAACATCATATGTGGTTCGTATGTCCATCTTTCGTCGGGATGTTCCACGTGGAACCTTCCCCTACTTCCCTATACAGAACTGTGAGAAAACCCTGTTCAGAACGTCCTCGTTTGTCACCTTGCCCACGATCTCTCCAAGGCCATCGAGGGCGTTTCTTAGGTCCAGAGCAATGAATTCGCCCGTCTTCCCTGCCTGCAGCGACTCGCTTGCCAGGGTCAAAGATTCGGATATCCGTCGAAATACATCATAATGCCTGGCTGTTGTTACGATCTCACCCTCTGGTGCTCCGCTCTGGTCAAAACCAGGAATGTGTTCCAGAAGGGCTTGTTCAAGTTCCAGTATTCCTTCTCCGGTCTTGGCTGAAACTCTTGACGTTTTTGTGTTGTCCAGCCCCAAGATATCGGAGGGCAATACACCTGATGGGTTTACAATGTCTATCTTGTTCACGACAAGCCGGACCCGACCCGGTTTTTGCAGAACAACGTCGATGGCCTCCCGTCCTACCTCCCTGATCTGATCTTCTGTGGGTCGTGTTCCGTCCAGGACAAAGATGATCACGTCCGCCTGGGATAGCATTTCTTTCGACCGTCGGACTCCCTCTTTTTCAACAATGTCCTCGGAATACCGGATTCCCGCCGTGTCCGAGAGTCTGAACAGCACGCCCTTTATGGTTATGTTCTCCGAAATGACATCCCGGGTTGTTCCCGGGACCTCGGTGACGATCGCCCGGCTTTCCCTCAGCAGCCTGTTCATCAGGCTCGATTTTCCGGCATTGGGCGCTCCGACCAGGACCGTGTTCACGCCTTCCCGAATGACCTTTCCGGCAGTGTAGCTTTCGATCAATGTGTCCACCTGCTGCCGGGCATCCTCGATCTGGGTTCCGATCTTGTTCTTGTCGATAAGCTCATATCCATCCTCGGCGAAGTCGAGCTCGAGCTCCAGCAGCCCCAGCGTATCCATCAGCGCGTTGCGAAGGTCTTCTATCCGCTGCGAGAACTCTCCCTGAAGGTGCGACAGGGAAGTCCGGTGTGCTTTGTCTGACGTCGCATGGATAAGCTCTGCCACGGCTTCTGCCTGCGCAAGGTCCAGTTTGCCGTTCAGGAACGCCCTTTTTGTGAACTCTCCTGGCTCCGCGTGACGTGCCCCCGCAGACAAGACCGACTCCAGGGCACGCCTGGAGACCAACATCCCGCCGTGGCAACTGATCTCGATTGAGTCCTCTCCAGTGTAAGATTGGGGCGCCCTGAACACGGACACCAGCGCCTGATCGATGATGGCGCCGCCGGGGCCAAGAATTTCGGTGAGGCGAATGGTGTGGGACGGCATGCGATCGATGTCCTTGCCCGCACGAAGACACTTGGATGCAACGGCAATGGCGTGGGGACCGGATATGCGGAGGACCGCGATGCCACCCTCGCCGAGAGGCGTTGCGATGGCTGCGATGGTATCGGATCGGAGAGACATGGGCGTTCGCGAGGGGCTACAAATGTACAAAAGCCGCCTTCGTTTTCCAACGCCCAAAAAAAATGAACGGCCCCATGAGGGCCGCTCGGGTGAATCGGGGTCTACTGCGGAATGGTCAGTGTTTCTTTTTCCGCTGCTGTAATTGCTTGATGTCGGGCATGTTCTTGAAGATACCGCCGCGGCCCTTCTTTTTCGGTTCGACCTTCCTCAACGGTTCGTCGTCCTTCTTGTTCATCACATACTGTTGGCCGATCGACAGGACATTGAAGACCGCATAGTACAGGTTCAGGCCCGAAGGGAATGAGTTGAACAGCAGGGTGAACATCACGGGCATCATCCAGACCATCATCTTTTGCCGGGGATCCTTGACGCTCATCTTTTGCTGAACAAACATCGACACACCCATCAGGAGGGCGATGCCGCTGACCTCGTCCAGACCGAAGAGGGGAAGTTTGAACGGGAGTGTGAACAGAACGTCTGGCACCGAGAGGTCTGTGATCCATCCGACGAATTCGGCCTGGCGAAGCTCGATGGCCGAACGGAACATGGCGAACAACGCATAGAGAATCGGCATCTGAAGTAACAGCGGAAGGCAGCCGCCGGCCGGATTCACGCCGTATTCTTTATACAGGCCCATTACGGCCTGGTTCATCTTCTGCGGCTCGTCCTTGTATTTTTCCTTGAGCTCCTCCATCAGCGGTTGTAATGCCTGCATGCGTTTCATCGATCGCATGCTGGTCTTGGTAAGAGGATGGAGGACGATCTTTATGATAATGGAGAAGATGATGATGACGATGCCCCAGTTCGGCACCACGTAGTGGATGCTGGTGAAGAGGGGGAGGAAGATGTATTCCGCGATCGGCCGGATGATCCACGCCCACCCGAGGCTCATCATCTTTTCCAGCTGTGCGTCATACGTGCCCAGCGTCTCGTGTTCCAGTGGTCCGAGATACAGGCGCACCATCGATGACTCTTTCGCCGAACCCTTGAATGGCATGCGAAGCGCCATCGCATAATCCTCAATAACTCCTTCGTCCACCACAGAACGCCGCGTCCCCTGCAGGATCGCTCCTTCGGTCTCAGGGTACACCGGAACCATCGCTGCGGCGAAATATTTGTTCCGGATGCTCACCCAGTCGACCTGTCCGCCAAACGCTTTTTCCACACGTTCACCGATATCCGATGCGTCTATCTCGGTCAGTTCCTGACCGGCGAAGGCGTATGCGCCCGCAAACCCGGATTCGTCAACGCTGTTCCGTTCGGCGAAGGGAACGCCGTTGTCCCACGTGATCTCGTACTCATAGTTTGCGATAACGTTATTCAGACGGTCGAACGTGTAGACCACGTCCACACCATAGATGTCGTTCTGGAAGCGGTAGGTCTTGATGAGCCGGCCGCCGTTCGATGCTTTGAGGGTAAAATTTATTTCAAATTTGAAGTTTTTACTGTCCAGAACGATCTCAGCAGGAACGTCCGTGGCGTCGAAGTAGAGGACGTCCGTTGTGAGCGTCTTCCCGTCGCTCGTACCGAACAGCATGCTCAGGTCGCCCTTTGTGAAGTCGACGAGCTGAACGGGGTGACCACTCCAGGTCTGATACTCCGTCAATTCCCACTGTTGGATCCGCGCACCCTTTGTTGAGAGGACTGCCCTATACAGGTCCGAGCGGATGGTAATAATGCGCTCCGATCCCTGGTCCGCTCCTCCAAAGAACTCGCCCCCCGATGAGGGCTCCGTTTCGCTGGCTGAGACCGGAGCTTCGGTCTGCTTGGTCTCGGTAGTTTTCCCCGGGGCGGCCGAATCTCCTGAAACGGCTCCAGAAATTGTCTCTGGGGGCGGTTCCGGAGCGGGGGTGTTCAACCACAACCACCCCATAAGCACGAGGAAGATGAGTACAAAACCGATGGTCTGTGTTCGTTCCATGTCGAATTCCTAGGGTACGGGATCGTAGCCAAAGGTCTTGGCATACGGGTGACAACGAAGGATCCGTCTGGCCCCGAGCAGGCCGCCCTTTATGGCGCCGTATTTCTCTAGGGCCTCAATAGCATACTCTGAACAGGTCGGAATATAGCGGCACTGGTTGAACGGGAGGATCGGTGAAAGGAGGGCCCTGTACAGCCGAACGATGGCGATCAGCATGGATGCCATTAGGGGGTCCGGGTAGATATCTTCTTAATGAGCGTTCTCATTGCTTCTTCAATGACGGTCAGTCGCGGAATGTCCGTTTCCGCCGCTATGTACATCCAGACAGCTTCGACGGGGCGTTCACTGGTTCCGGTATTCCACGCCTCCTGGTTGCGCCGGAATGCTTCACGCATAAGGCGACGCGCTCTGTTGCGCTTCACCGCCGAGCGAAGAGACCTGCCGACGGCGAACCCCACCATGGAGCCCGGCGACGGGCTCGTGAGGCTGCGATAGAACAGGCGAATGGGGGAGACAGAGATAGCCCGGCCGCCCGACAAGACCCTTGAGAACGATCGGTATCCACGAAGGATGGCTGTCTTCCGTAGGCGGTGCGGGTGCGAGACGGCGGGGGTCCCGTTACTGCTTGCGCTCTGAGCTAACGCTGAGCTTTTTGCGTCCTTTTGCACGACGGCGAGAGAGAACCTTCCTTCCGTTCTTGGAGGCCATTCTCTTCCGAAATCCGTGAGTGTTCTTGCGCTTGCGCCTGTGTGGCTGGTAGGTGCGTTTCATGGTCTGTTATTCCATATCTGATATATCGTAGTAATGTAAGGAAAAGAGGCCGTTCCCACAACAAAGACTTCACCACAGATTGACCATCAGAAAACTTTCACAGGCCTTTCTGTTTTTTCGCTTGCGCTCACCCCATCGGTACGCTATAATAGGCGTCCCAAAGAGGCGCCTCGTTGTTGTTGATGGTTTGTGGATAACCCGACATTCCACAGCTCAATGGGTAGGAAACACTGCTGCGCTGGCACACTTCCTCTTTGTGGAAAAGTCTGTTGTTATCTCCGCAAGGGGTGTTGATCCTGAACGCCTGGGCGGTGGTCGTCTCATGTGAGTTCATCTATCGCTGCCCCCAAGGGCTTGATTCTTCGATTTCCACCCCTGTGGACAGAGTTGTGGATAATTCGTGCATTTGTAGCCCCCTCTATCTTCTATGTCTTCGCAACCACTTTTTGCATCAGAACAACCGTCCCTGTCCGCCGAGTCGGTTTGGGAAAGCTGTCTTGAGGCCATCCGTCCTCAGATCACATCCCTGAGCTTTAAGACCTGGTTCCAACCTGTTGTCGCCAAGAAGATCGAGGGTGGCGCATTGACGGTCCAGGTGCCAAGCCAATTCTTCTATGACTGGCTGGAAGAGCACTACCGCTCGTTGATCTCGAAGACCATCGAGTCGGTCCTCGGTCCCGAAGGGCGCTTGTTCTACGCGATCGCTTCCGAGGAACAGGCGCTGGAATCCTTTGCTGAGGAGCCCCCTACGGGATACCCGCTTGGCCAGCGGCCTGCGGACATTCCATCCTTCGCCCCATCCGCCTCCATCAAGGCCGAGCAGTTCCAGCCGATACAGAGCAACCTGAACCCGCGATATATCTTCGACAATTTCATCAAGGGCGACAGCAATCAGCTCGCCAGGGCTGCGGGTCTGGCCGTTGCGAACAATCCCGGGGGGACGTCATTCAATCCACTCGTCATCTATGGCGGCACAGGGTTAGGGAAGACACACCTGATGCACGCGATCGGGAACCACGCGATCGCGCTCGGTAAGGCACGTAGAGTCTGCTATGTGTCCAGCGAGAAGTTCACTGTGGATTTTGTCGATGCAATCCAGTCGGACAAGATCCATGATTTCTCGCAATACTACCGCTCCATGGACCTTCTTATTGTTGACGACATCCAGTTCTTCTCCGGGAAAGAGAAAACGCAGGACAATTTCTTTCACACGTTCAACACCCTTTATCAGCTCGGCAAGCAGATCGTTCTCTCGTCCGATGTCCCGCCAAAAGAGCTGAAGGGCCTCGATGAGCGCCTGATCTCCCGGTTCCAGTGTGGCCTGACCGCCGACATCCAGGCCCCCGACCTGGAGACACGTATAGCCATCCTGCAGAAGAAGGCCCAGGAGAACAGTCTGGACCTTCCTCCTGATGTCATCGAGCTCATTGCTACGAATGTGACGACGAATATCCGCGAGCTTGAGGGGTGCCTTGTCAGTCTTCTTGCGCGGGCCTCCCTTGAAAACCGGGAGATCACGGTCATGCTGGCAAAGGATGTGTTGAGGATGGTCGTCCAGGATATGCGAGCACCGGTCAACATTGAATACATTCAAAAGACAGTTGCAGGATATTTTGACCTTCCTTTGGACCTCCTTCGGGCAAAGACCCGGAAACAGGAGGTAGTTGGTGCACGACAGCTGGCTATGTATCTGGCAAAAGACCTTACATCCTCCTCGCTGAAGACTATTGGTCTGCATTTTGGCGGGCGGGACCACAGCACCGTTATTCACGCCTGTCAGTCAGTAGAGGACCGCATCCGCGCAGACGAATCCTATCGGCGTCAGGTCAACGAGTTGCGTCGCCGTATCGAACTCAGGACGACCTGATCTTTTCCACATAAATCTGTTGTCTTTATGTGGATTAGTGTGTGTTCCCTGGGGGTACCTTCCCATCTTTATCCCCGCACATCAATCTATGTTGATCGTGATACGGTCTGTGTTCTGTAGGCAACATTTCACCCACAGTCAAAACTTCTTACAATTCTCCGTTTAGACCCTCTGGGCGCGGCTTTGTACACACAGAGGTAGAGTTATTAACACTATCCACAGGCTTATTATTATTACTATGTACATCTATCTAATCTATTATTATAAGGTTGTTGGGTAGTCTTTGTGTTGTAAGAATTTTTCTTTCACATGGTTGATCGGTGCAGCACGCGCGCCCATAAGTGCTTAATAGATATTGTGTTGCGGTGACTAACGGGAACAAAAAACCTTGTTAGCCTGATGATTTATGGGTATATTTCTATATTCCGAGCGAATTTTTCATCCCTACCAAGACAAGGAGTGTGTCTGCATGAAATTCACTGTCGCCAGCAGTGATCTCCAACGGGCGCTTGCAAAGGTCAGTGGGGTTGTCCCTTCGAAGTCGACACTTCCTATCCTTGAAAACATCCTCTTCACGCTCGACAAGAACACACTCACATTACTTGCCACAGACCTTGAAGTGTCAATGTCTGTGAGTATTGATGTTAAAGGGAGCAAGAACGGCGTCATCGCTATCCCCGCCAAGCGCATCTTGGATACTGTAAGAGCCCTTCCGGACGTTCAGATCCATCTGAACGCAGAAGAATCGTCCAAAAAGGTCCAGATGATCACTGACAGCGGTGAATATAATCTGGTGGGCGAGCCCGGCGAGGATTTTCCTGCTGGACCGCAATTCAAAGCAGAGAACGATCTTCATATCCCCGGGCCAGTGCTCGAAGACATTATCAACCAGACGCTCTTTTCTGTGAGCAGTGACGAGCTTCGGCCGGCGATGACGGGTGTATATTTCCAGGTCCGGCCGGAACGCCTCACAACAGTAGCCACAGATGGTCATCGGCTTGTGCGGCTGAGCTATTCCGGTACGGACGCGGCCATGACAAAAGACCTTATTGTCCCGGCGAAGGCACTCCACCTTGCGGCCCGATCCATAGAGGACAAAGATGTCACTGTGTCGGTAGACAGCACGCACGTGCAGTTCCACTTCGGGTCAACCACACTGACGTCGCGGCTGATCGAAGAGAAATACCCGAACTACGAGTCCGTCATCCCGATTGACAACGACAAGCAAATGACGGTCGCTCGGGATATTTTACTGGCATCGGTAAAACGCGTCTCCCTGTATTCGAGCAGCACCACACATCAGGTTCGCTTCATGGTGTCGAAGAGCTCGCTGAAGGTTGCGGCGGAAGATGTCGACTTCGGGGGAGAGGCAAAAGAGACTATTGCGTGTGCTTTCAGCGGAGACGAGATAGAGATAGGGTTCAACGCAACATACATCATCGACATTCTCTCGCACATGGAGGCGGACGAGGTGCAGTTCCAGTTCAGCAGCCCCGTTCGTGCAGCAGTTATCACGCCCGCCGAGAACAAAGCACACCAGGACCTTCTTATGCTCGCGATGCCCATGCGGCTGAACTCATAGCGAACGCAGAGAGGAAACATCGTGAGAACCCCGTCGCAGCGAGAAGTTGGCGGGGTTCCGTTTTGATAGGCGACACATGAGACTTCGGTCGGTCACGCTCCGGAACTTTCGGAACCACACGGACACGTCGATCGACTGTTCGGCGGGGCACAACATCCTGGTTGGCCGGAACGGCGAGGGAAAGACGAACATCCTCGAGGCGATCTCGTATCTATGCCTGGGGCGTTCGTTCTATGCGTCAAGCGACACCATTGTGTTGAAGCATGGGGCGGACGGCTTCTCTGTTCGAGGGACGTTCGAGGCGGAACGGGGGGTGGTCTATTCGGTGGAAGCCGCCTACACGAACGCACCGGGAGGGCGAAAAGTGCGGGTGGGAGGAGCAGACCTCCCGCGGCGGGCGGACCTCATAGGAATGTTCCCCGTGGTGGTTCTGTCGCCGGACAATGCGCCGATCACAAGTGGAGGGCCGGGTGAGCGGCGACGAATGGTCGACACAACGCTCGCGCAGGCGCATAGACCATATCTCGAGGATGTCATCGAATACCGAAAGGCGCTGCGGCAACGAAACCGGCTTCTGAGCGACGCACGGAGCACGAGGCGGCTGGACGAAGGTGCGCTGGCCCCATGGACGGATGTGTTGGTCGAGCGCGGAGCCCGCATGACGCAGAAACGTCGGGACTTCGTGAGGGAGTTTCAACCGTATGTCACTGCCGCCGTGTCGAGATTGTCGGGCGCGGCAGAGGCACCGACGATCACATATCAGCCATCGATCGGAGATGATACCGAGGAGAAAGCACGGGGGGCGGAGGACATCTTCAGGGAACGCCTGCGGAACGTACTCCACGACGAGGCGAGGGCCGGGACGACGCTTGTCGGACCGCACCGGGACGAGTTTGACCTTGAGATCAACGGGCTCTCAGTGCGGCAATACGCTTCCCAGGGACAGCACAAAACATTCCTTGTTGGGCTCAAGTTCGCAGAGCTCCACTTTCTCAGAGAGGCATGCGGGGAGACGCCACTCATGTTGCTCGATGATGTTCTGAGCGAACTGGACCCGGAGCGGAACGGACACGTCTTCGAGCTGACACGAGATGTCGGACAGGTATTTATCACCGCAGCAGACCCACGGCTCCTTTCCCTGACAGACAGCAAGACACAGAACGTTCTGCACGTGCGGGGCGGGTCTGTCGCCGAGGAATCAGATGCGAACACGTAGGTCGACATCGCTCGGGGATGCCCTTCGCGACCTGGTGGAAGACCTGGGGATCTCGAAGAGGATGCGGGAGTATGATGTTGTCGATGTCTGGCCGGAGATCGTGGGCCCCCACATTGCAGCCGTTGCAGACGTCAAAAGCATCCGGAACGGGATTCTGGTCGTTTCCGTCAGCAGTCCCGCGTGGAGGCAGGAGTTGCTTCTTCGGAAGAAGGAACTGATACAGAACATCAACGAACGGCTGAAGAAGCCGGTCGTACGAGACATCACGCTGGTGTAAACAGAGTACGTATGGCGCGAACAAAGAAGAACACAGAGACAACAAAGACCGCAACACAGAACCCCGGGAACGGGGAGGTCCACACGTATACCGCCGAGGATATCACCGTCCTGAAGGGCCTTGAGGCGGTGCGCCGCAGGCCGGCGATGTATATCGGCGACGTGAGCTCGCGGGGGCTGCACCACCTTGTGTACGAGATCGTCGACAACTCGATCGACGAGGCGCTTGCAGGATATTGCCGGACGATCGATGTACGGCTGAACAAGGATGGCTCGGTGACGGTGGAGGACGACGGCCGGGGCATTCCAACGGAGATGCATGCGTCGGAAAAGAAGTCGGCCCTCGAGATCGTCATGACGGTCCTGCACGCGGGCGGAAAGTTCGACAAGAACACATACAAGGTCTCGGGTGGACTTCATGGCGTCGGCGTGTCCGTCGTGAACGCGCTGAGCGAATGGCTGGAGGTCGAGGTCCGCAGGGACGGCAAGGTCTTCTCGCAACGGTATGCGCAGGGGGACCCGACCACAACAGTGAAGGTGATCGGCAAGGCTGAGCGCAACAAGACGGGGACGAAGGTCACGTTCCTTCCCGACAAGGCGATCTTCAAGAACCGGATATTCAAGTACGAGACGCTGGCGGAACGGCTTCGGGAGCTGGCGTTCCTTAACGCTGAGGTGACCCTGCGGATCACCGACGAGCGGGTGAAGTCGGGCGAGAGTGATGAGTTCCACTTCAAGGGAGGACTCGTCGAGTTCGTGCGCTACATCGACGCCACGCGGCCGGCGATCACAAAGAAGGTGTTCTTTGCCCGGGGCGAGGGTAAAGATGAGAGCGACCGCACGGTCGAGGTCGAGGTCGCCATTCAGTACAATGCACAGTTCAACGAGAACGTGTTCACATACGTGAACAATATCAATACGCACGAAGGCGGAAGTCACCTTGTCGGCTTCCGGACGGCACTGACGCGGACGCTCAACAATTATGCGTACAAGGCCGGCCTCGTCAAAGAAGGGAAGGTCCAGCTCACGGGGGACGATTTCCGCGAAGGATTGACGGCGGTCGTGAGCGTACGGGTTCCGGAACCACAGTTCGAGGGGCAGACGAAAACAAAGCTCGGCAACAGCGAGATCAAAAGCGTTGTGGAGGGCGTTGTCGGGCCGATGTTGGTGGATTGGCTGGAGGCGAACTCCGCCGACGCGAAGCGCATCATCGACAAGTGCGTCAAGGCAGCGGAAGCGCGTGAAGCGGCGCGCAAGGCCCGTGACCTGACGCGGCGCAAGAACGCATTCGACACGGCGGGTCTTCCAGGCAAGCTTGCGGACTGCTCGCTCAGCGATCCGGCACAGTGCGAGCTGTATATCGTCGAGGGAGACTCCGCAGGCGGAAGCGCAAAGCAGGGACGGGACAGGCGGTTCCAGGCAATCCTTCCGATGAAGGGAAAGATCCTGAACGTCGAAAAAGCCCGGCTGCACAAGATCCTTGAGAACGAGGAGATCCGGGCCATCTTCACCGCCATCGGCGCAGGCGTCAACGATACGTTCGACCCAAGCCGCGTTCGGTACGGAAAGATCATCCTGATGTGCGACGCGGATGTTGACGGTTCGCATATTCGCACGCTCCTGTTGACGCTCTTCTTCCGCTACATGAAGCCCATCATTGAGCTGGGACACCTGTATATTGCGCAGCCCCCGCTGTTCAAGGTCAAAAAGGGGAAGCAGGAGATGTATGCTTATGATGAGGACGAGCGGGATGAGGTGATCGAACAGCTGCGGCGCGAATCGAAAAAGAAGGGAGCCAAACAGGCGGAGGCGGTCCAGGAGGGCGAGGTCGTTGACGAGGGAGCGTCGCTCAAGGACGGCATCGCGATCTCACGGTTCAAAGGTCTTGGCGAGATGAACCCCGAACAGCTGTGGGGAACCACGATGAACCCCGATACCCGCACGATCCTGCAGGTCACCATCGAGAACGCGGCAGATGCCGACAGGACATTCTCCATTCTGATGGGAGATGAAGTTGAGCCACGCCGGGAATTCATCGAGAAGAACGCAAAGTATGTCCGTAATCTGGACGTATAAACAGACCACCGCTGACCGGCGCACAGACACACGTAACGAGACCCCATGGCAACGCTGAACGAAAAGATCATACCGGTTGATATCGAAGACGAGATGCGGGGATCGTACATCGACTACTCGATGTCGGTCATCGTGTCGCGCGCACTCCCAGATGTACGCGACGGCATGAAGCCCGTGCATCGGCGGGTATTGTTTGGTATGCAGGATCTCGGTCTTGCAAGTAACAGGGCATACAAGAAGAGCGCGCGTATCGTCGGCGAAGTGCTCGGAAAATACCACCCGCACGGGGATTCAGCCGTCTACGATACAATGGTCCGGCTGGCGCAGGATTTCTCGATGCGGTACATGCTTGTCGATGGCCAGGGGAACTTCGGCTCCGTTGACGGGGACTCGCCCGCGGCCATGCGCTATACGGAGGCACGCCTTACGCGCATCGCCGAGGAGATCCTTCGTGACCTCGACAAAGATACAGTAGATTTTTCGCCGAACTTCGACGATACCCTGAAGGAACCCACGGTGCTGCCGGCGCTCGTGCCGAACCTGCTCTGCAACGGAGCGTCGGGCATTGCCGTCGGCATGGCCACAAACATCCCCCCACACAACCTCGGGCAGGTGGTCGACGGATGCGTCGCCTATATACAGGACAACGGCGTTACCAACGAGCAGCTGATGAAGCTCATCACCGCCCCCGACTTTCCCACGGGCGGCATCATCTATGGGTATGAGGGGGTCAAAGACGCATACACGACGGGGCGCGGCCGCATTGTCATCAGGGCAAAGGCGACGATAGAGACCGTCAAGGGGGACCGGCAGCGGATCGTCGTCACCGAGCTTCCGTACCAGGTAAACAAGGCGAGCCTGATAGAACGCATCGCAGACCTTGTTGGGGACAAGAAACTGGACGACATCTCGAACATCAACGATGAGTCCGACAGGGACGGCATGCGCGTTGTGATCGACCTGCGGCGGGACGCGAACGCAGAAGTGGTCCTGAACAATCTCTTCAAACACACCTCGATGCAGGTGACCTTTGGGGTCATCATGCTGGCGCTGGTGGCGGGCCACCCGAAGGTGCTGACCCTCAGAGACATCATTCGACATTTCGTCGAGCACCGTAACGATGTTATCGTCCGGCGGACGAAGCACGACCTGGACGAGGCGGAGAAGAAGGCGCACATCCTTGAGGGGTACATCATCGCCCTCGACAACATCGACGCGATCATCAAGCTGATCAAAGCGTCGAAGGACGTCGATACTGCAAGAACCGGCCTGATGAAGAAGTTCGCGCTGTCTGAGATACAGGCGAAGGCGATCCTGGACATGCGCCTGCAGAGGCTCACCGGGCTTGAGCGGAAGAAGGTCGAGGATGAGTACAAGGCAACGATCAAGCTCATCGAGCAGCTCCGGGCGATCCTGAAGAACAAGAAACTGCAGCTGAAGATCATCGAGGATGAACTGCTGGAGCTGAAGGAGAAGTTCGGAGACGAGCGACGGACAGAGATCGTCTATAAGGCGGAGGAGTTCCGCATCGAGGACATGATCGCAGAAGAGGCAGTCGTGATCTCGATCAGCCACAGCGGCCTCATCAAGAGGGTCCCGGTATCGGGATACCGTCGTCAGGGACGGGGTGGCCGGGGAGTTGCCGGGGCGGTGACGCGGCAGGACGATTTCATGGCACATATGTTCGTTGCGAGCACACACGACCATATTCTGATCTTCACCGACAAGGGGCGCTGTTATGGCCTGAAGGTATTCGAGATCCCGGAAGCAGGCAGAACGGCAAAAGGAAAGCCCATAAGCTCTTTTGTATCAACAGGTTCGGAGGAGTCCATCAGCGCCTTTATCGCCGTGCGCGAGTTCTCAGACGATAAGTTTGTTTTCATGGTGACGCGCAAGGGGCTCATGAAAAAGGTCGCGCTCTCCGAGTTCTCGAACCCCCGGAAGAGCGGCATCACAGCGGCGAACCTGAGGGGAGATGACAGGTTGACCGATGTGCGGCTCACAGACGGAACGATGGACGTGATCATCGGAACATCGAGCGGCATGGCTATCAGGTTCCACGAGGAGGAGATCCGGCCGATGGGGCGGACGGCGAGCGGCGTGCGGGGCATACGGCTGGGGGGTGGCGATGCGGTGGTCGGCGCGGTGACTCTGTGGAAGAAAGGCACGACGATTCTTGTCGCGACGGAACGGGGATTCGGCAAGCGGAGCGTTGACGAAGAGTATCGCATCAGCCATCGCGGCGGGAAGGGCATCAAGACCGTCAAGGTGACCGAAAAGACGGGGGCAATGGTGGCTATCAGGGCCGTCGGCGACACAGACGATATCGTGGTCGTCACCTCGAAGGGGATGGTCATTCGGCAGCACGCGTCTGATGTTCGTGTCGCCGGCAGAAACACCCAAGGTGTGCGGTTGATCAGGCTGGACGCAGAAGACAGGGTCGCCGATGTGGCCGTTGTTGTCGGGGAGGAGGAAGAGGAGAAGAAAGTCGCGATGGAGAGCGACAAGATCGCCAGCACGCCGGTCGAGAAACCGCCAGCAAAACAGACAGCACCTCCGCCGACGAAATCGATGAACGACAAAAAGAAGAAGCAGCAGCCCGCTGCCGGGAAGACATCGCCCGGCATAAAGAAAGCAAAGAAGCCCCCAAAGGGTAAGGGCCAGAAGAAAAAGCGGTAGAAAAGCGAAACGGCAACCTGTGGTTGCCGTTTCGCTTTGTGCGGTGTCTGTGAAGCGCAGATCAGTCGTTCTTGCGGAGCAGGCCCTTCAACGCGTCCCCAGCCTTCTTCTTCAGGGCATCCTCAGTCCTCTTCTTCTCCTGCTCGATGCGGTCCTCCAATTCTTTCTTCTTGCCCTCGATGAAAGCCACCTTCGATTTCACCTCCTGCTCAAGCGACGCGAGTTTTGCCTGCACCTCCTGGCGTTTCTTCGTATAAAGAGCCTCGATTTCCCGACGCTTAGCGGCGATCTGGGCGTCGACCCGCTGACGGATCTCATTCCTCAGCCGTGCGATCTCGGCGCCGACCACGCTGCGGGCACGGCTGGAAAGCTGATCGTCGAGGTCGGTCTCAAAGGCGATATCGAGAGCACCGTTGTCCTTCTTCCACAGCCGAAGATTGACAAAGAAGCCACGTATTCCGGCAAGGACATCGCGGGTCAGGCGCTCGACGGCGCCGGAGGGCTCCCGGTCGAAGACCACGCGAAGAGACGAAAACGCGACCTTTGCGGAGGATTCAAGACTGGAGCCGGGAACATCGACCGAAATAGTGGCCCGGATGATACCATCAGAGATCTTCGACGGGAGGAACGAGGATGACCCGAGCGGCATATCGCCAGCAGGGATCCCGGAGACGTCGACGAGATAACGGTCGTGAGGAATATCTTCCCGCCTGTCGAAGCTGGCCTCGATCGTGGCTCGCGTGCTCGCTGCTTTTTGTGCACGCAGGTCGACGGTGAGAGGCTGATGCGTGAGGCGCTGGTCGTTGGTGATGTTCCTGATGGCTCCCGACGCATAGAAGTAGTTTGGGTCCTGCGTTGAGTCGGTCCCGCCAGAGAGAACGATCGATTTGATCCAGAACTTCGGATATGACGATTCCTCCGGGAAGTGGACCGTCACACCCTCGGAGCGTTTTGGCTGGTCGGGGTCGGGCTTTGGGGTGTATTTCGGGATCGTTTTGCGTGCGAGGTCCACATACCCGAGGTACTCGTACGCTCGATCGAGGATCTCTTTCCCCAGCACGAGGGCCGCAAGTCCCTTCATGGATACATCCGGAAGCTTGGCAGCAGCGACGACCCGCTCAAAATCTCTCTTTGCCGCATCATCGATGGTCCGGATGTTCGACGAGAAGGCGTTCACGCTCTGGGTGAGACTGGCCTTGCGCTGGTCGACGACCCGGACAACATCGCGGGTAGCCTCGTATGCCTGCTTTGCATCGTTGAACGCCTTCTGGGCGGATTCGACCGAATTGATCGTCCCAACGTCAATGGAACGAACCTGCGACTCTATCGTCGTCACACGGTCGCGGGTTGACTGTACGTCGGCCAGCGTCGTGTTCCACTCGGCCTCGGCTGCCTTCAGCTGCCGGTCGAGGGAATCGATCAGGCGGTACGTTTCGAGGTTCGCCGGGTTTGTCAGGCTGTCGAGATTCAGCTGTGCACGCAGCCGGCCAAGGTCGAAAACGGGAGCCGAGTTCTCTGCAGGCTTAAGAACATCCACCGCCTGCTCTGTGAACGATGGTCCGGCAGGCGCAGCTTGTCCGGCCGGAGGAGGCGGGGCCTGCTCCAGTTTTCCATCCGTGCTTCGCCGGGTGCCAAGGATGAAGCCCTGAATACTCATAGTGTCGATGATGAACTTTGCCCGAAGGAGCTGGCCAGCGTCCATCTGGAAGCGAATCCTTCCTGTTTCAAACAGGTTGGACCACGTATCTGACGGGTCGGTGACCTGCAGGCGGTCCACACTCATGCCGATGGGAAACATGCTGAGGTCGAGGCCATCGATCTCCACCCGGGCCTGGACGATCCGTTCGCCCGCGTACTCAAGCCCGGACTCCACCCATTGATCGATGAACAGCGCCAAAATGATCGCGACAAGCAGTGCGGGCACAAGGACGATGTAGACGAATCGTTTCCTCATGACACACCTCCGAAGTCACGAACACGCTCGTACCAACGGATGAGCGTGCTCCGCTTGAGGGCAAGATAGAGCTTGTTCGTTGACAGCTTTTTGCCCAGCGTCGCCCGGTAGAGGACAACGAATCGCCTCATAGACACGAATGCCGGGACGAACAGGACAAGAGCCCCAACAAGACTGCCGAGGACGAGCGTGTTGTTGAATCTCGTCAATGGTGCAATGGGAGCGTTGTAGAAGCTTGTCCAGAGGGGCACGAGGCTATCGACGTCGGTCAGCAGGTAATAGCCGAGATCGTGGAACAGGGGGTCCAGGAGCACGCTGAGCAGCCCGAAGACCGCCGCAGAGAGAAAGACGGCCGAGAGGTTGACGTCGAGGATGAGGATAACGAGCCAGAGGAACACCCCCTGCAGCGTGAGCATGGGTGTCAGGCCCACGAATGCGCCGAGGGCGAATCCGCCGGCGATCTGGTTCGGCGTTTGGCCCTCGCGAAGGATCTTGACGAAGTTCGATGCGATCTGAAGCCAGAACATACTGTTTCCTCCTCAGCTGCGGGGTCGGACCGTCCATGGACGGACACAGGGAGAACGTTCGCGGTTCATGGTACGTGAAAATTCACGTTACCTCAACGATGCCGGCACCAGCTGCGGAGGTACATCAGCCCTAGTGGTGAGAGGACCTTCGGAGAAACCCCAGTGAGGCGATAGCCACGAGGCTGATGAGGACCGATATGAGGGACAGCAGGAGCGCCGAGAACGTGTCGCCGCTTTCCATGGCGAAATAAATCGCCAGCGGAAGTGTTTGCGTACGGCCGGGAATATTGCCGGCGACCATGAGCGTCGCGCCGAACTCCCCCAAAGCACGCACGAACGTGAGCAGCACACCGCTCATAATGCCGGGCCAGGCAAGGGGGACCATGACCTTCCACAGGATCCTCAGCTCCGACAGACCATACGTGCGGGCCAGGTCGAGCAGGTCCGGCTCTATCTGGTCGAAAGCTGCGCGGGAGGACAGGTACATCAGGGGGAACGAGACAGCAAAAGCCGAAACGACCGTTACCTCCCATGTGAACAGCAGTCTCACGATCGATGAGACCGGAGAGCCGGGCCCCAGCGCCAGCAAGAGGCTCACCCCCACTACCGTTGGAGGCAGGGCCACCGGGAGAACGACGATCCCGTCAAAGACGAGCCCCAGCAATCCTCTGACACCCATGCGCCATCGCGCCAGGAGGATACCGAGCACGAACGCGATGAGCGTCGTTGTCAACGCCGTCTGAAGGGAGAGAACAAGGGGGGATCCGATCATACGCCAGCCGGGAGAAAACCATAGGTGATGAACATCGTCCTGACGGTGTCAGAACGGAGGAACGCAAGGAAACGACCGGCGTCGGCGACACGCTTCGATGCAATGCAGACAATGCCCTCGTAGAGAATGGGGGCATGCAGGGAATCGGGCAGGGTGTCGATCACCCTGACGGGCGTCGATGCGAAAACGTCAGATGCGTACACGAAGCCGGCATCGACACTTCCCGTGCGAACGTAGACAAGGACCTGCTGAACGTCCTTCGTGAAGACGATCTTGTCCCCGATATCCGGGAGAATGCCCGTACGCTCAAGAGCCTGATAAGCATATCGTCCCGCAGGCACGATATCGGGTTGGCCTATTGCGATGCGGGATATGCCGGGGAGGCGGAGGTCCTGGAGCATTCCGAGGGGAGGACGGTTGCGAGAAGCGATCAGGACGAGCCTGTTCGAAGCTATGGCGGTGCGCGTGGCCGGATCAACAAGGCCCCGGATGATCAGCGTATCGATATGCTCCGGAGCGGCAGAAAGAAAAATGTCGATCGGGGCACCGAACTCGACCTGACGCCGAAGGGTACCCGAGCCCGCATATGAGACCGTCACCGTACTTTCGCTGTCCACGCCTCCATACGCAGTGATCGCCCGGTCGAGTACCGGCTGGAGGCTTATCGCCGCCCCCACAAGAAGCGAATGGTCCGCTTCATTGCCGGACCCGCAGGCACCCAGCAGCACCACGAGGATCAGGGTGGTGGTCGTGGCGACGACGGTGGGCTTCATAGCTTTGGCAGTACCCGTTGGGTCCTGCTATCCTCGACATTTCCTGTGTTCAGTGTCTCCGCGGGCTCGAACAGCAGAACGGAAGCTTCATGCTCGGCGAAGGGCTTATGCTCCACACCCCGGGGAACGATGATCATCTGCCCCTGCTCCACCCAGACACTCTGGTCGCGGAAATCCATCCTGAACCGGCCACGCAGCACGAAGAAAAGCTCGTCTTCCTGCTGATGGTGGTGCCACACGAAGTCGCCGTTCAGCTTTGCAAGTTTCACATGCTGACCGTTCAGTGCCGCGACCAGGTGGGGCACCCAGGGCTCTGTGATCATTCCCAGCTTCGTTTCGATGTCGAGGGGCCGTATGTCAGACACAGGGCATTTCTTCCGGGATCATTGCGCAGGCAGGGTCACACATATAGGATACAGACTCTCGAGAGCAACTTCCAGACGGCAACTCATCAAACGAGATCCGATCGGCGGGCCCCCGTACACACGAGGCACCAGGCGGACACAGTGTGCCACGCGCCTGGTGCCTGTGAAAGACCTTCGAACAGCCCTATTTTTTCATCATGGCGACGAGGTTCGTCAGCGTCGCCTTGGCGTCGCCGAAGACCATCATCGCGTTCTTCTGATAGAAGAGCTCATTGTCCTCTCCCGCAAAGCCCGGGTTCAGGCTGCGTTTACAGACCATGACCGTGCGTGCTTTGTCGGCGTTGAGGATGGGCATACCGTACAGCGGGCTGCTCTTCTTGTAGCGCGCCGCCGGGTTGACGACGTCGTTCGCACCGATGATGAGGGCAATATCGGTGTTCTGGAAGTCGTCGTTGATCTGGTCCATTTCGAGCAGGGTGTCGTAGGGAACGTTCGCCTCGGCCAGCAGCACGTTCATATGTCCTGGCATGCGGCCGGCCACCGGGTGGATGGCGTACCGGACATTGACGCCGCGGTCGGCGAGAAGCTGGGCAAGCTCCTGCAGGACGTGCTGTGCCTGCGCAACAGCAAGGCCGTATCCCGGAACGATGATCACCGACTGGGCATTCTCAAGCATATAGGAGACGTCCTCCGGGGTGTACCGGATGACCGTCTTCTGTTCAGTTGCAGCTTCGTCGGGAGAGTAGTCTGCCCCAACACCGGCGAACAGAACGTTCGCGAGCGAGCGGTTCATCGCCTTGCACATGATGTCCGTCAGGATGAGGCCGGACGCTCCGACGAGCGTGCCGCTGATGATGAGAACATTGTTCTGGAGCACAAATCCCGTCATTGCCCCGGCAAGGCCGGAGTAGGAGTTCATCAGCGAGATCACAACAGGCATATCTGCGCCACCGATAGGGATAACACTTGTCACACCGAGGATGGTCGCGAGGCCGATGATCACGAGCGGGACCCACCACAGCGATGGATCGTAGACGAAGTACGCACCGAGACCAAGGGTGATGAAGAACAGAAGCGCATTGATCTGTTTCTGCATGGGGTACAGGATCGGCGCGCTCTTCATGATCCCCTGGAGCTTGGCGGACGCGATGTTGCTGCCGAAGAAGGTGACGGTGCCGATGAAGATGCTGAGGACGATGGTGATGAGGACAACGAGGTCGACCTCACCCCCCATCCAGATGTCGATGCTGGAGTCGCCGGAGAGGCGGATGTACTCAGCGTACGCGACCAGCGTCGAAGCACCGCCGCCGAAGGCGTTCAGGAGGCCGACCATCTGGGGCATTCCTGTCATCTGGACCCGAGTGGCGAACAGGACGCCGATGAGGCCTCCGATCGCCAGGCCCGCGACGATGAACGTATAATCGACGATCTTCTGATCGGTAAGGGTCACCACAATGGCGAGAAGCATGCCGAACGAGGCGAAGATGTTCCCGCGCCGGGCGGTCTTTGCAGAGCTCAGCATCTTCAGGCCGACGATGAACGCAACAGCAGAGACGAGATAGGCAACAGCGGTGACGGTGTTCATGCCGTCACCTCTTTCTTTCTGTCGTCCTTCTTGAACATCTTCAGCATCCTGTCGGTGACGAGGAATCCACCAACCACATTGATGGTCGCGAAGATGACAGCAATCAGGCCGAGAATAACGCTCAGACCGGCATGGCCCTCGCCGGCGGCGATGAGGGACCCGACGAGCGTGATCCCGGAGATAGCGTTCGAGCCGGACATGAGTGGCGTGTGAAGCAACGGCGGCACCTTGCTGATAACCTCGAATCCGACGAAGCCCGCGAGCACGAACACGTAGATAGAGACTATGAGTGCGTCTTCCATGTTCTTTATTGACCTCCTTTTTCCACCAGCTCGCGGACAGCATCATTCACGATGGCACCATTCCGCGTGAGGCAGGCACCCTTCAGGATCTCCTCTTCGGGTTCCGTCGGCGTGTCTACTTTGGGGTACATATGCTTGAGAAGATTGTAAATGTTGCGTGAGTACATCTGGCTGGCGTCGATGGGAACCGTGGCGGGGAGGTTGGTCGCCCCGACGATCGTCACGCCATTATGATCAATCGTCTTCCCGGCCTGCGTGAGCTCGCAGTTCCCGCCCGTTTCAGCGGCGAGGTCCACGATGATGCTACCCTTCGGCATCAGTGAGACCATGTCAGCCGTGATGAGAATGGGAGCCTTCTTCCCGAAGATGGCGGCGGTGGAGATGACCGCGTGGACCTTCGGCAGCCGTGCGGCGATGGCCTCCTGCTCCTTCTTCAGGAACTCATCGGACATCTGTTTCGCATATCCGCCGGTGGTCTCTACATCCTCTTTCGGCAGCTCCATCTCCACGAATGCCGCACCGAGGCTCTTTACCTGTTCCTTGACAGCGGGGCGGGGATCGAACGCCTCGACCTTGGCACCCAGCCGCTTTGCAGTGGCGATGGCCTGCAGCCCGGCGACACCTGCGCCGAGTATGAACACGGTCGCAGGGGGGATAGTGCCGGCGGCGGTCATCAGCAGCGGGAACATTTTTCCGATGCCGTGCGCTGCGATGAGAACGGCGCGATAACCAGCCACCGTTGCCATGGACGACAATGCATCCATGCTCTGTGCGCGGCTTATCCGCGGCACATACTCTGTCGCATATGCCGTGATGGACCTCTGGGCGAGCGCCTTGATGGCGGGCGCACTTGTCGACGGTGACAGATAGCTAAGATAGCTGCAGCCCTGTTTGAATTTCGCCACCTCCTCGACAGAGGGTGGCTGGACTTTGACGATGAAATCTGCCTGCTTGTACACATCATCCGCTGTCGGGACGAGGGTTGCACCGGCGGCAGTATACTGATCGTCGCTGAAGGTGGCGGCCTGGCCGGCTCCTGCCTCGACAACGATCGTGTGTTTATCCCGGATGAGCTGCCCGACGTTCTGCGGAATGAGCGCGACGCGGGTCTCTCCAGGGACACGTTCCTTTACCACACCGATAACTGGCATGTAATCTCCTGAATTGACTCTGACAACAACCTTTGAATCTATCGGAAAGTGTCCGAATTCACAAAGAATCAGGCAGATACAAGTGCCATACCGCCAGCCCACTCGCACTAAGCCGCCCTATTTGGTAAAATGAGACGAGAGAGCGACGACGAACGCCGGATCCGTCCCTCATTCGGGAACAAATTCCCGAAGATTGGAACGTGTCACCACCTGTCTCATGTTGTCCGGGCAGAGGCCCCGACCACGAATAGCCGGGCTCCGCATCTTCCACAACACCATCCACCGAAACCACAATGAGATCTCTGTTTTCTCTGATCGTCCTCCTGCTCTTTCCGCTGCTCGTGGGAGGTCAGGAGATCCCGGCACGAACGCTCGCCCCGGGCGACTCTATTGGCGAGGCCCTGCAACTGGTCTCCGATTCCTTGATCGCCGCTGATGTCAGAACCCTTGAATCGTGGGGAACGCGATACGCTCTCAATGAGAACCGCTTCGCCGTTGCAGAGTGGATACGACAGCGGTTCATCGGTATGGGCATTACGGATGCAGACACAATCGGTTTTGTCGAGCAGACCTTCTCGACGTGGCAGCGCAATGTGGTCGCCACGATCGCCGGCACATCGCCGGGGGGAGAAGAACTGATCATCGGGGCGCATTATGATTCCCAGTCATCCGACAAGACCATGGCTCCCGGGGCAGACGACAATGCCTCGGGCGTTGCCGGTATCCTGGAAATCGCCCGCGTGCTGAAACAGATCAACTATCAACCACGGGCAACGATCCGGTTCATCGCTTTTGCTGCCGAGGAGCTCGGACTCCGCGGCGCCCACGACTATGCCGAACGGGCGCTGCAGGCGGGAGCGAACATTATCCTTATGCAGAACTACGACATGATCGCCTACCGGAACCCCTCGGAAGAGGATCGGAACGTCGCCATCAACGAGTACGCGCTGGCCCTGAACGAAGCCGTTCTTCTTGAGGATCTCACACGAACACATACGACGCTGACCCCCCACCGCACTGGGGTGAACATCTCACGGAGCGACAGCTGGGCCTTTTCGACCCGCTCGTTCAAAGCGGTCTTCATGATCGAGGACGAGAACGATTTCAATTCACACTATCATAGCCCACAGGATTCCTCGGTCTACCTCGACTTCACGTACGCCCGGGAGATCGTGCAGGCAGGGATCGCCCTTACGCTGACAGTGGACGGGCAGCTCATCGCCACCCATGCGGGGAGCGTATCTATCCCAACAGGATTTTCGCTTGGCCAGAACTTCCCCAATCCCTTCAACCCTTCGACGGAGATCAGGTTCACCATCCCAACGGACAGCCACGTTCGCCTCCGGGTCTATTCGCTCCTCGGTGAGGAGGTCGTGCGTTTGCAGGACGGTCCTCTGCCCGCCGGGACCCACACTTCACGGTGGGTGTCGGATTCGCCGACGGGGGCGTACTACTATACGCTGGAGTTCATTCCTGAGAATCCGACGAAATGGCCGGGGAAGCTGACAAAGAGAATGCTGTTGATGCGGTGACGCGCTACCCGGACGAGCCGAAGACCCCGTGACCGCCACACCGGAGATGAAGATCTGTGCGTATCGTCACACTCACTAATTTTAGGGATTGTTTTTGACGGGGAAGGGGTGATAGCTTCATGGGAGAGTCGCCACAGACCATGAGGACACACCATGAAACTCCATCGTCGCCGATTCGTTGCATTCCTTGCCGGGAAGGTGATGGGGAACGAAGGATCTTATGCGGTCTATGATTGTGACCTATCTGCACAGACGGGTTTTTCGGGAAAGATCTCGGCAGCAGGAATTTTCATGTTCGACCTCGAACAGAAGCGAAGGATCGTCGGACGGCGGGCCTCAGACAGGATCTCTCTGATCTACGATACAGAGCCGATCGATCTTGTTGTCAGTGAGACAGACAAGACCTTCAGGGGATATGACGCCGAGTCACAGCGTGAGTTCCGGGGGACCGTGTCCGGGTCATCGGTGACGCTCTACGACGAAGAGGAGAACAAGGACTACACCTACACGCTCTGACCGCCAGGTCCCGCACAGCACACCGGCGTTGTTCGCCCCCACCGAAGTCACTATCTTCATCGCACACAGATATTTCTTCCTCCACGACAGGATCACACACACATGAAACAGTATGTCCTTTTTGCCATCATAGCCGGGGCGCTGTGGGGATTCGGCGGATACATCGAGAAGGCCGGACTCCGCCTTACCGGCATTCCCCCTATTGCGGGGATCACGGTCAGGACCGCTGTGGCGCTTCTTGCGCTCGGCATCATCTCTTTTCCGGCCTGGAAATCGGTTCCAGGGGACATCTTTGTCTCCCCGGGTTTCGGTCTGCTTGTGGCGGGGGGCATCATTGCCGGATGCTTCGGCATGTGGAGCTTCTACTCGTCCCTTGCCACGACGGAGAATCTTGGGGTCACGCTCGCCATCGCTTTCGCGGTCTCACCCTTGACGGGGACGATAGTCGGGCTTATCCGCGGCGATCAGCCGATGGACCTCCGGCTTGCTCTCGGCCTCGTTGCCATCATCGGGGGGATCCTTCTGATACAATTGGGGCATCAGGCGGGGGGCGCTCAGCCACCTTCCACGAACTGACGTGCAGGAATGGGGGGGCAGCTCAGTGTCGGCGGATGCGCTTCATGTCTGTGGCGAACTCCAATGCAGTACGCACCGATCCGAGAAGGAGCAGCCCGCCCATCAGTGCGTAGGGCCCCGCGAGCAATATGCGCGGTATATCGCTTGACCGAAGGACCAATCCCATCGTGACCATGACGAGGATGACCGCATATCCTCTCGGGGAGACGACGTCCCAGACGGCGACCAGCGGAGGAAGAGAGCGCAGCCGCTGAAGGTTCCGTGCGACGATCTTCCGGAACCACAACAGATACCCGACCGCCACGGAGGCGACCAGAACGGGAATGAACATGCCGAGCACCGCGCTGTCTGCTGATTGCATCCAGAGCAGTGATCGGCGGAGAAGGAGGTATGCGGGAATGCCCCAAAGGACGGAGGAAAGCCCAAGGATCCAGATGCGCGGCACCCGAAGGCGGCGGAAACGAGAACGACTCAACCAAGCTCCTTCATGATCGCCTCGAGCTGCTGTTTCGTCCTCGGCCATTCGGCGGCGACCTCGCGCAGCAGTCCGTCAATCGGCCCCAGATCGTTGTCGTCAACGCACTGCTGCACTTTTTCACACAGCGTACTGAGCGCCATCGCTCCAAGATTCGAGCTGCTTCCCTTGAGGCTATGCGACAAATGCCGCATGGCGGTCAGGTTTCTTGCGCCCCAGGCTGCTTCGAGCGACGAGATCTTTTCGTAGGCCTCGGGGATGTACTCGTGGATGAGCTCCCGCACGAACGGGGCATCGATCTCCGCGACCAGCATGCGGATGCGCTCCGCGATGGACTGTTCGGGTAGCGAACCGCCGAGCGGTGTTGACGAAATGCTGGTGCGTTGCGCTCCCCACTTCTGAAGTGCATCACGAAGGGAATCGAGGTGCAGGGGTTTCGCAAGGAGGTCCTTCATTCCAGCGTCCTTGCACTTCTGTTTGTCCTCATCCAGGACACCCGCCGTAAGGGCGAGGATCACGGGGTCGCGGTCAGCGGTGCTTGCCGACAGGATGCGGCGCGTGGCCTCGAGACCGTCCATCTCTGGCATGTTCACATCCATCAGGACAATGTCATAGTGGGTCCGCGCAGCATAGTCGACCGCCTCTTTTCCGTTGTGTACGATGGTCGCGTCGTACCCGAGCTTCTGAAGCATCCGCATGATGAGCTTCTGGTTGATGGCGTTGTCCTCGGCCACCAGAATACGGAGCGGGACCGTGGCAGAAAGGATGCTGGCGCGTTTCTGCGCCCTCTTCTCGACCACGATCTTTCCGCCGCTGAGCGTGGAGCTCAGCATATCCAAAAGCTGCATTTCCTTGACCGGCTTGACGAGAATGCCGCCGAACAGCCTATCTGGTATCACGCCACCTGCTGTTTGTTCCTTGGAGGACAGAAGGATCAGTGGAAGTTTCTTCCTGTGCCGGATAGCCCTGATGCGCTGGGCGAGTTGGGCACCGTCCAGTTCAGGCATGTGGAAGTCAAGGACGGCAATATCCACAGGATCGTCACCCTCGAGCCACGCGAGGGCATCCGAGGGCACATCAAAGCTGACGGATGTCATTCCCCACCGTTCGGCCTGAATGCGGAGAATAGAAAGGTTGGTAGGATTGTCGTCGACGATAAGGATCCGGCGTCCCCGGAGGGGTTCGGACTTGGACCGGATGTAGAGCCGGGGGATCTCATCCTGTTCCTGGACCCGCTGCGTTCGAATCGTGAAGGAGAATGTCGATCCCTTCCCCACCTCGCTCCTCACGGAGACCTGTCCCCCCATAAGATGCACCAGTCGCTGGGAGATCGCCAACCCCAGGCCCGTGCCGCCGAACCGGCGCGTCGTTGATGAATCCGCCTGCGTGAATGCCTGGAACAGCCGCTCCTGGGCGTCCTGCGGGATACCGATGCCCGTATCGCTGACATCGAACCGGAGCATCAGCTCCTCCTCTCCGTCCATCTCGACCGATACCCTGGTGAACACTTCGCCGGAAGGTGTGAACTTGACGGCATTCCCCGCGAGGTTCAGAAGAACCTGGCGGAGGCGCACATCGTCTCCCTGGATCGTCCTTGGGATGGCGGGGTCGATGAGGTACAGCAGATCGAGGTCCTTCTCCTTGGCCTTGAAGGAGAGCAGGTCGTAGACATCCTCCAGGCAGGTCACGAGGTCGAAGGGGCGTTCGTCCAGCAGCAGTTTTCCGCTCTCGATCTTCGAGAAATCGAGAATGTCGTTGATGATCGTCAGGAGCGTCTCTCCACTCGTGCGGATGGTATCCACATACTCGAACTGTTCCGGAGTGAGTTCGGAGTGGAGCAGGACGTCGGTCATGCCGATCACGCCGTTCATCGGCGTACGGATCTCATGGCTCATCGTGGCAAGGAACTCTGCCTTTGCTTTCGCCGCCGCATTGGCTGCCCGCGTGGCCTCTTCGAGCTTCCGGAGATAGTCCTTCTGCTCGCTGATGTCCCGGTACACGCTCAGGAACATGGACCTGTTCCCCTGACGGAGCAAGCTCGTGGAGACGAGGACGGTCTTGAGCACGCCATCCTTGCTCCGGATGGAGGCTTCGACATCTCTCACCATTCCCCTCTCCAGCACCACGCCGAGCCGGTCGAGTCCCTTCTGATGTTCCTCAGGATCGCTCGCGATGAGCTTGCTGAAGTCCGACGTAGCGTTCGCTTCGTCCTGTGTGTATCCCGTGATCTCCTGCATCCTGGGATTGAAGATCTCGAAGTAGCCGCGTTCGTCGCTGAGCGTGATGCCCTCGTCGACCGTTTCGATGACGGTCGCCAGCTGATGCTCGCGGCGCGCCAGCCGCTCCTGGGCATCGTGGGCCTCGGTGATATCGCGGGCGACGGACTGGAAACCCTGGATCTCGTCCCCTTCGAGCAGGAGGGTGACGTTCTGTCCGAGGTAGATGAGTTTCCCCGAATTTGTGACAGCGGGAAATTCGAAGTACGAGTGCTCGCTCTTCTCGATCGCCTGGCGGAGATAGTGTCGGCGGACCTGTTCGCGCACATCGGGACGGACGATATCGGTAAAACGGAGCCGGGAGACCTCTTCCATGGAATATTCAAACAGACGCAGGCCGACCTCGTTCACGAACGTAAAGTAACCGTTCCGGTCCGTTCGATAGATGATGTCGTTTGCCCTGTCGATGATCTGACGATGCCGGCGTTCGCTCTCCGCCAGCCGCTCCTCGATCTCCTTCTGGGCGGAGATGTCGACGAACGCGGCCATTGCATACACCAGGCCGCCCGCATCGTTGTAGACGGGAGCGCCCGTGACGAGAAGGGGGATGCGATTGCCATTGCGATCGACCTCGATGTCCGAGACCGTGGCCCGCTCGCCGTGCAGCGCCCGGACGATGGGCAGATCATCGTTGGGATAGAAATCCGACGTTCCGCTCTTATAGGCACGATATGTCTGTGTGAGGGAGTCAGGGTGGGTGCCCGGAACAATGCCGCTCCCAAGGATGCGCTGGGCCGCGTCGTTGGCATAGTAGGGCGCGCCATCGGCTCGGAGGATGAAGATGCCTGCCGGGACAAGCTCGAGGAATTGCAGGAATCGTGCCTCGCTTTGTCGGAGCTCATCTTCAGCGGTCTGACGAGCCCTGAACTGCTTGTTGAGCAGGAGGAGGATCACACCGATGATGCAGAGGACAAGAAGAGAACCGGCAATGAGCACAATGATGGTCTGCGCCGAGCGCTCATCGGACCGGACCTGCCGGTCGGCAAGAAGTGCCCGTTCCTCCGACCGCATTGCGGAAATGAGGGCAGAGATGCTGTCGGACAGGGTCTTGCCCCGGTCTGTCCGGACGATCGCAAGCGCATCGGAAGCTCCCTCGGCCCGGTACGTCTCGACGGTCTCGCTCAGCAACTCGAGCCGCTCTGCGATGACGCCCCGAAGCACCTTCATTCGGTCCCTCTGTGGGGGATTGTCTGCGACGAGCGAATCTATCAGACCCACAGCATTGGTGATGCGGGAGTTTGCTTTGGGGAAGGTCACAAGGTAGGACTCTCGGCCGGTCACCACAAAGCCGCGCACTTCCGACTCTGCGCCGGAGATGGCTGACTGGAGACTGCTGAGCTCCTCAAGCATACGCTCAGTATGTCCGACCCATCGTACGTCGGACCGGAAGGAGACGATCGTTGAGTACGACATGATCGCTGTCGCGACCAGCAGAACGAAGGCAGCGATAATGCCTGCCGTCGTGCGCCGATCGATCATCCAGGCGAATTGCGTTTTCATGATGAGCAGAAGCCGTTGTGTGTTGACAATAGCGTGCCGGCACCAACTACAGAGAGGACCAGGGGAGAATCTCCTGCGGTCAGCCTGGCCCGGAGGATGCGTCTATTCCTTCTCGGGGGGAGTAACCTTTGCGATCAGTTCGACGCGGGACGTCACCCCGTACTTCGAGAAGATGGTCTTCAAATGGGAATAGACCGTGTGGATCGAGATGTCAAGCCGCTGGGAAATATCCTTCGTATTCTGACCCCGGAGGAGGAGAAGGAGGATCTCCCGCTCACGCGCACTCAGACTGATATCGGGCAGCGAGCGGGTGGTATTGCGGAGGAACGCACGCACAAGGTGCGTCGAGGCGGTTGAGCTTACTGGATTCGCTCCGGCCATAGCGTCGTGCGCAGCATCGAGAAGCTCTTTGACCGTGAACGGTTTGACAAGATAGCCCGAGACACCCCTCGTAAAGGCGGTCTGGACCGACCGTTCGTCTCCCGTCGCAGAGGAGATGATGATCCGGACGGAGGAATGTTTCTCAATCAGCACTTCGATGGCCTGAAGGCCGCTCCGCCCCGGCAGATTAAGGTCAAGAAAAATGACATCCGGTTTGTCTTCGACCTCTTTGAGCAGGTCGATGGCCTTCTCGGCCGAGGCATAAGTATGGAAGGAGCGGATGGACGGTTCCGACTGGAGGACGTCTGCGTACAGGTCCGTAAGGACCGTATCGTCGTCGATCATCCAGATATGCAGGGGCCGTTCTTCCAAAGGATAATCCATCGCCTCCATCCGAAATGCAGTAGGAAGGTAAGCTACAGAATCCTTCGGTTTTGTGCTACAGGAGGGACCGGGCCAGGTCAGCTTCGTTTTGCCGGGGAACGCTTCAGGAGAGCGTGCTTCCAGTGAAGAGGAACAAGATTGGAGACGTTGTCGGACCCTCCCTGCTCGACAGGAACGATTCGCTGAATGACCCACCCGTAGGCAGAGCGTTTACTGTAATCGAAAAAGCTGATGGGGGAACCATGCTCGTCGATCGAGAAGGTCTCGAAGCCCGGCTGACGCTTCGCCTTTTTCCATACCTCCCGGATCGTCTCCTCGTTGTACGGCTTACCGGCGCCAGTGATGTCGGCAACGGAGAAGCCGGCGGCATTTTTTCTATCGGACAGAGACATAGCTCGGAATCATCCTGTCGGGTGAATCAGAAGAAGAACCGGAGAACCAGCAAAAGGATTACAGCCGGAGTGTACGGCTATCCACCGGACCGCGCAATTCCCTAAAATTAGGGTATGTGATCTGGAGCACATTTTTCACCCCTTGCGTGCGCCGGGAGGATGTCGTAGCTTCAACATCAGCCGAAAACAGGCAAAAACCGAAGAAATACGGATAGACCATGTCACAACAATTCCAGTTTCTGATATTCTTTTCCATCTGGTGCCTCATTGTAGGGATCGGCTATGCTTTTGTGGGGTGGCGGCTCATCCACACGGCCCAGATTCCTTCCGCCTGGAACACCGCAGCGTGGAGCACGCTGGTCGTGCTCTACATCCTGCCGATCGGGACATTTGCTGCTGCGATCACAAGGGTCGAGCATCCCATGGTCGATGCCGTCTCATGGGGAGCGTACATCTCGCTTGCGTTCATGGTGTTCGTGATCACGCTGCTGATTCTGCGGGACGTTGTTCTCCTGGGATGGCACGGCGTTGCGTATACGCTCAGCTTCTTCGAGAGCTTCGGCATCCCGCCCAGCGCACCCGGTGACCTGCTCAGCGCTGGCCGTCGGGCGTTCCTCATGCAGGCGTCCGATGCAGGCATCGTAGCTGCGGCCGCCGTCATGACGTCTGTCGGCATTTTCGAGGCACGGAGAACGCCCTCTATCAGGAAGATCGAGGTCACACTTGCCGACCTCCCGGATGCCTTCGATGGATTTCGCATCGCACAACTGACCGACCTCCATGCCGGACTGACCGTGGAGCGCGGATTCATCGAAACAGCGGTCCGCGAAACGAACAAGCTCGGCGCCGACCTTATCGCATTCACCGGAGACCTCGTCGACGGAACGATCGAACATCTTCGTCACCATGTCGAACCGATGAAGGATCTCACGGCGCCGCACGGCGTGTACTTCATCACGGGTAATCATGAGTACTATTCCGGTGTGGAGGCCTGGGTCGAGGAGGTGAAGCAGATGGGATTGCGTGTTCTGTTGAACGAGCACGACATCATACGCAGGGACGGTGCAAGCATCACCCTGGGCGGTGTGACAGATTTCGGGGCGGGACAATTCGTTCGTTCGCATGCGTCAAGCCCCGCTCGCGCATTTGAGAACGCTCCGGCAAAGGGCACGCGCATCCTGCTCGCCCACCAACCCAAGAGCATCTATGAAGCCGTCAAAGCCGGGTGTCATCTCGTGCTGTCGGGACATACCCACGGGGGACAGTTTTTCCCGTGGAATCATCTCGTCGCGCTCGATCAGCCGTATATTTCCGGCCTCCACAAACACGAGGACACGTACATCTACGTCAGCAAGGGGACGGGCTACTGGGGGCCGCCCGTGCGGCTTGGGGTCCGGTCGGAGATCACGCTCATCACCCTCCGAAGAACGGGCGACGCATAGGTGCCCGACTTCCCATTCCTGCGATCCCCGTCAACCCCACACGACACGTCCAACCGCGCATTCCCTGCAACGGGCGCGAGAGCAATAGTAATTGAAAAGCTGCATCATCGCCTGGTGCTGAACGGCGGTCCTGAGCCGGATCTTTCCGCGGAGAAGGTGTGTCTCGATCCTGCGCGTTGCTGTGTTGGGGGTGAGAAAGGGGAATGCCCGGAGCATCTCCAGCACGCCGTCCCGTACGTCACGATCATGAAATGTACGGGCATATAAAAGCATCAGTGGGGCGATCGCGTTCACGATGATCTCGTCCTTTCGGGCGGTGCCCAGATGATCGACGCAGGACGAAATGACCCGCGTGAATGTCGACCGCCGATCCCAGAAATCGCCGGGATCCACCTGTAAGAGCGAATGAAGCGACTGGCGTACGTGACGGGACCCTCCTTTGAGCACCCGGACGACAGAGCGAAACAGTGACCCGCCGAGCATCGTGCGAATGAACGACCGCGCTGCAACAATGCGCACAACAGGGGAGTTGAACGGCCGCGTGGGGGAGAACACCCAGTCAGCAACCGTGAGCCGCGGACCCGCATATCGCCGGCTGAGGCTGTTCCATTCCCGGCGGAGCGAGTGCAGGTATGTTGTTGACTCCGCATCGGCACGGTCGGCTGTTTCCGGGAGCAGTCCCGAAACGCCGAAGAGAAGCGCCTCCACCTGCAGGTCGTCGGGAGCACATGTGCGAAGAAAACCGAGCGTGAGGTTTTTGCTCAGAGTAAGGAACGGCGTACGGTTCCTGCTGTAACCCAACCCCTCCATATATGCCTCATAGAAGATCTGGTCCCAGACCTCGGGCAGTGCGAGGACCCGATGTGTCAACACGTGGTCGATGACAGGTATCTCATCTGGATCTCCCGCCTCTCCCCAATGCGCGAGATGCTCCCGGGCAACGCTCTGTTCCGTCCGTACGAGTTCCCACAGACGCTCTTCGAAGCGGCGAAGCTTGATCTCGAACCGTTCAGTCGCAAGATGCTCCAACCATAACAACAGGACCTCGGCGGGGACGACGTGATTGACACCTCCGCAAGGGATCTGGCCGGTCTGCGAATCGTGGACGTCGAACATTGCGTCCTGTAGGATGTGCTCGAGAGAATCGGCGAGCACACCCTCGAGGGCGACCATCGGGACGATGCGGCCCGATTGTGTCCGCGTCACATACCCGGGCGGCGGAGTATGGAGAAGAATATGGAGGACAACGGTGTTGTACCGGGGGTCGATTGCATGTCCGTGGGCATCCCACTCGGCGGCCGTACGGTGCACTTCGCCCGCTCCTGTATAGGAGACGTCTCCGATCACAACACGGAGGCCGACGATATCGGGGCCCGCATCGAGCGACAGGAGCCCGGGGTCGAGGATGGTGACCCCTCTTCCGTCGGTCGTTCGCAGAGCTTCTGGTCGGATGTACTGATTGGACCAAACATGATGGAGCGCATGCTCCGGGATGTGTCGGGCAGACATATCTTCCCCCTCTGGAAGTGAGGGGAATGATACAAAGGAGGGGGGGCCGAATCAAGAAGAACAGACTCGGGATCAGCGCCGGAAGCGGCGTCCTTTCCAGGTAAACGTGAATGCTACACTGAGGAGGGTGGAGAGAACGATGCCGACGGGGTGAAAGACCTGTGCTGCGAGGAAGCTGATCGGCGAAACAGAAATTTCTAGTGCGCGCGTCCCGCGGTGCAGAGCAATCCCGTCGACGACGATCTTCACCCCCCAGGCAATGCCGACCGGCAGCCAGAGCTCGGAAAGGACAAAACCGGCGATGGTACCGGCAAGAAGAGAGGCGAAGAAGATGAAGAGACAGACCAGTTCAGCGTAGATCGTTGGGTCCAGAAACCTTCCCTGCACAGATGCCCACCGCATGCGCTGACGGAAGTAGGCGCGCAGCGCTCCTGTTCCCTCTGTTCGCACGATCGCTCCGGGATCGAGCGCGAAGTCCACAGTTCCCACCCCCCGCATAACGATGCGGCTCATGAGAGTACCATCGTCGTTCGACGATATCTGGACGTTGTCCCGAACGTTCAGGAAAGCAGAACGGCGGTATGCCAGATTCGCCCCGTTGCAGATGATGGGGCGCCTGGCTCCGATGAGGCCGGCCCCGGACAGGATCAGTCCGAGCATGTCGAGCCGCTCGACAGCGGGGAACAGACCAGGGCTTTCTTCAAGGATGACGGGTCCCGCGACGAGGGCTGTCTGGCTCGTAAATCGAGCAAGCATCGATGAGACCCACCGGGGACCATGTGTACAGTCGGCGTCCGTCGTCATAACAATGGTTCCCTTCGCCTGCGAGACGCCGAGGGCGATAGCTTCAGGCTTTCTGCCGGTCACAAGGCCGTCGCGAGGAGGGAGAGCAAGAAGCCGGACGCGGGTGTCCCGTTCCTGCCATACCCTCACATACGCTGCGGTTGCATCCTCAGATGTGTCGTCAACAACAATCAGCTCCAGTAGGTGGTGCGTGTGATCCTGCGCCAGGACAGAAGAGATACAGCGGTCGATGACAGCCTCTTCGTTGCGGGCCGCCACAACGACGCTGACAAGTTCCTTCGCATCGTTGTTCCCCCTTCCGAGCCGCCCCAGCCCGCGGATGATGCGAAGCACGAACCAGGCGTAGAAACCAGTGGCCGCAAGGAGCACGATAGCCAGCATCGAGAGTAATGTCATGTTCCCGTCGACCTCCCCTTCAGGAACACTCCCAGCCCAAAGAGCGTCGGCAAAAGAACGTTGAGCGCGAACATGAGAAGGGAGGCAGACATGGCGACAACAGCATCGATGCCCAGCAGACCGAAGAAGTAGATATGTGTCGCCTCCCGGATGCCGAGGTCGCCAAAGAAGAACGGAAGAACGGACCTCACCCCCATGCCGGCCCAGAATCCCTGCCATGCTTGCACGAACGATACGTCGGCGAGAGCGTTCAAGAGCAAATACTCCTGAACGACATATGTCAGGAGAACTGCCACCCCAAGCGCTGCCACGCGGAGAAGAGTCCGGTTCGGAAGGTCGTGTATGGCCCGAAGACCGTCCGTGAACCGAAGTGCAGCAGCGATACGCCGCAGGAATGCGAGGGACAATACACGACGCCGGAGGAATCCCGCCGCAACAAGAAGCAGCAAACCACCGGCAATGGCCAGGCCGCCAGCCGCGGGAGAGCGCATCATGAGTGACACGACAGCAGGAATGCCGATCAGAAGGATGAGGACGCTATGTACCACCTTGTCGACGATCGTGAGTGCGAGCGTCGTGGAAACTTCCATCCCGCTGTGCATGCGTGCGCGGGCAAGGTAATCGCCCACCTCCGCAGGTGTGACAACGCTGAAAGCATGGCCGACGACAACGGCCGGTCCTGCCTTCCGCCAGGACGTTTCATGCCCTGATGCACGCAGGAGGACGACCCACCGCCCGATCCTCAGGAACAACTGGAGAGGGATGAGAAGGATCGCCAGTACGAGTGGTGGCCAGGAGGCCGAGCTGAAAGCGTCGAGAATGGACCCGGGTGGTACCTGGGTGAACAATACCCACAGGACTCCCGCCGCAAGGAGGATCTTGACAGCGAACCAAAAGACCCGGCGGGCCGATGACTGCTCTGCCGTCACGAGACCGGCTCCTCCTTCCATGCGGGCGTTCCGAATCTCCCGAGGGTTCCGATACCGGCAATGTAGAGGGCGTATAGAAATTCCATTAAAAGGAAGAGAGCCCAATCCCGGGATCGGGAAATGTGTCGCTCTGCCGAAGCGAAGAACAGAAGGTCTGCAGATACTTTTACGGCATACGCCCCGAGCAACATCGGAGACGGAAAGAAGAACCACGCCACCAGGGCCGAGAGCGAAACGATATTCGATGCGTGGTACAGGAACAGAAGCAGCTGGGTCGATCGCGCATAGGAGCGTCCGGCGGAGAAATGCCGTTTTCGCTGCTGAACGAACTCTCCGAAGGTGTCAGGAACGTGCGTTAGCACGGCTGCCCGATCACTCAGGACGGACCGGATCTTCCACCTGGTTTTCGTGCGCACTTGCTGGAGGAACAGATCGTCATCGCCGCTGAGAGCCGACAGGTGGTCTCCATATCCCCCCACCTCATCGAAGACCTCACGGCGATACGCGAAGCTCGCCCCGCTTGCCATCCACGGATGCCCCACCTCAAGAGCGCCGATAGCGAGGAGGGTGGCCCGCAGCTTCTCATACCGTATAAACGATCGCAGGAGCCTATGGGAGATCGAACGTGCGGCGTCGTGTGCAGAGTGGGGAACGTACGTCCCTACCACTACGCCGGTGCGGTCATCGAAGGCGCTCACCAGTGATGCGAGCCATTCCTTTGGGGGTATACAATCGGCGTCCGTGAAGCAGAGGATATCCCCGCACGATGCCTTGATCGCCGTCTGCAGGGCGTGCTTTTTTGGCGCAATACCGTCAGGCACGGAAGAGATGGAGACGAGCCGCACGTGGGGATGGTCGCGGGCGATGCCGGAGACGATCTCTGCTGTTGCATCTGTGGACCGGTCGTCGGCGACGATGACCTCGTCGGGCTGTACCGTCTGCTGAAGTAGTGCATGGAGCGTGGTGGCGATCGATACGGCCTCATTGCGGGCAGCGATGAGGACGGAGATCTTTCCGGGAGGACGACGGGAACCCGTGGAAGTACGGTGTCTGAAAATGCCCGCGGCCAGGAGGAGGTGCAGGAACGCGTACATGATCGCGCACACGAAGGCCGCCACGGGGAGCATCATGGAAAGGTCGTCAATCACCGGCATCCATAATGACAAGAAAAGGGTTCTTTCGCAATCCGCATGGGTGGACGCACCGCTTCCTTGCGGTTCCAGCAAGATTCGAGTACGTTGGTCTTTCGTATCACTTCCACAAAACCATTCTGACGCATGCACCGATTCGTACCGCACAAAAGCGCTCTCTTCATTCTCTCCTTTTGTCTTCTGCTCTCTGCGGAGGGTTCTGCTCAGTCGGTTGCCATCCCGCTGCGCCACGAAGTGTATGAGTTCCTGAAGAAGATGGAGAGCAAGCAGATCCTTGTCGACTATCACGACATTGTGAAGCCGATATCGCGAATCGATGCGGCGCGTTTACTGGCGGTGGTCGAGTCGCGGGCGAGCGAGTTGTCCCCGGTCGATCTGCGCCGCCTCACGTTCTTCCAGGAGGAGTTCGGTTACGAGCTTGGACTGGAGAACCCCTCCTGGAGCGAGAAACCGCGGCGCTGGCATCCGGCATCGCTGGACCTCAACGGCGGCATAGCGAACGCGGACCTGTTGCTCGGGTTCTCCGAGAGACGTTTTGACGGCAAGCGCGTCCAGAAGATATCCAACGGCATCAGGCTGTATGGGTACGCGTTCGGGTCGTTCGGATTCCAGTTCATGTTCGCCGATAACCGCGAGCAGGGAACCCTTCTGGACCGGACGAAGTATCTGACGCCCGAGGACGGCATGGTACAGTCGCGCCGGGGGCCGGACTTCTTCGAGTTCGATTTCACGGACGTGCAGCTCACCTACAGCACAGGCGACCTCCTGTTCGCCCTCGAGAAGGTACCGCAATCCTGGTCCACAGGCAGGCGGGGAGGCCTGTCTTTCTCGTCGAAAGCGCCCTCGATGCCGCAGTTCCGGTTCCAGGCCTCTCTCACCGACTGGATCACGTTCACATACATCCACGGCGAGCTGAACTCGCAGATCCTCGATTCCGCCAGCTCCTATCCTGCCAACAGCTCCGACGTCAGGGATTTCTTCCGACCTGTCTACAGGCAGAAATACATCGCCGCGCACATGGTCGAATTGACCCCCATCGACGGGCTTGACATCGCCCTCGGGGAGTCGATCGTTTACAGCGACCGGAATCCATCGCTGATGTACCTGCTTCCGGTCATGTTCTTCAAGTCAGGCGAGCACTACAACAACGACACGGATAACAGTCAGTTCCACATCAGCGCTGACGTTACGCTCATTCCAAACGTCAATCTGTACGGGTCCCTCATCATCGATGAGATAGCCATCAGCGATCTGTTCGATCCGGCGCGGCGCCGGAACCAGCTCGGATACACGCTCGGATTCCATACCTACGACCCGTTCATCAACAATGTCGAGCTGAACGTCGAGTATTCACGCATCAATCCGTGGGTCTATTATCACAAGTATCCGGCGGTCCGCTTCACGAACAACGGGTACGACATGGGGCATTGGATCGGGCAAAATGCGGACAACCTGTTCGCTGAGCTCATCTACCGTCCCATCCGGCAGATCCGTGCGAGCGCGTGGTATGAATCGGTGCGCAAAGGAGGGCTGACGGATGTCACCTTCCAGTACAGCATTCCGTCTCTGCCGTTCCTGTATGGTCCGGTGCGGAAGGAAGCCTCCATCGGGTTCGCCGTGCGGTATCAACTCGTACGGGACCTGTTCATCGATGGACGTGTGCGGAGCGTGACCATCTCTGATGAAGCGAGCCCTGCCAGCGACCGCTCATCGGAAATCGAGTACTTCCTCCAGCTGCAGTACGGGGTCTGGTAGTACGCCGTCCCGATGGCTGATTGGTACATCCCACCGCTGAAGGTCCTCTTTCCCGCCATCCAATGGACCTGTTCCGGAGGGTCCGTGTGTCTGACCTTTGACGACGGTCCTCATCCTGTCGCAACGCCGGCGGTCCTCGAAATCCTTCGGTCGCACAACATCAAGGCAACATTCTTCCTTCTCGGTCAGAATGCTGTCAGGCATCCGCACATCGTAGAGGAGATCGTGAAGGAGGGGCATGTGGTCGGGAACCACACGCAGACGCACCGGCGCGTCTGGTTCGAGCGACAGGATGTGCTGAAGGAGGAGGTCAACGCATGCCAGCGGGCCGTGCATGCGGCAGCGGGTGTGGAGCCGAGTGTGTTCCGACCGCCCTACGGCGTGTTCGGTCCGACGACGGCACGGACGGTCAGCCGGTTGGGCCTTCGAACGGTCCTGTTCAGCGTGAATTCCTGGGACTTTTCGGACAGGTCGAACGATCGGATCGTGAAGAGAGCGACCCGGGGCGTCGTCCCTGGCGATATCATTGTCCTGCACGACAACGACAGCACGGCTGGTCGGATCCAGGACTATCTCCCGAAGATCATCTCTACGCTGCAGGCACAGGGCATCTCGTTCGGGACCCCATGATTGCATGATACTGCCCGCTCACGGGCGGTCCATCGACTCCAGCTCGATCGTCACAGAGCCGAGGAAGATGCTTACCGACGCTTTGAGAATGACGCGTGCCGGGTCGATCGATACCCACCCCTCAAACGCGCCGGACATCCCGGCGAAAGCCTCTCCCTTCCAGTCCGTCGTTCCGAGAAAGTGATACCCCGGTACATCCTCCGAAAATGCTGCAACGCTGATCTCCTCCACTCTGTCCGTGAAACGTATCGACGTATGACCGAAGGCAAAGTCCATGACGGTCGGCAGAAGCAGAGTCGTGTCGGAACCTGCAGCGCACCTGGTCAACATGTACAGGCCGGTTCCGTCGTAGTACGGAACGGGAGCGTCGACCGTATCGAGCCGCGTGACGTCACCGAGCTGCGTTCCCACCGCGATCATGCGCCGGTTCACGTGGTCGTACATGTATGTCGTGCGCTGGTGCTCGTCCCTGCCGGTTGCGAGCTCGTACAGGACGTTCGTCGGGGCGGTGGTGTCGAGCATCGAAGTGCTTCGGAAGAAGACATCGACGAACGGTATCCCGGCTGCGGACTCGCCGCCAATGCACACGCGGACGTATGACGGAAGCTCCGGGTCTTCGCATTGCTGCCGCACAGCGATAGTGCCGAGGCGGACAAAGCCCCACTTCACCTTGTAGACGAGCATCTCGCCGGCCCGGAACGGGGACGAAGAGTACCGGAACTGACCGGTGACGGGGGAGGATGCTAGAACGATGAGGAGGAAGAAAAGAAGGCGAGGAAAAGGAAAACAGAGAGACGATGATCGTCGGACACAGGCCATCAGCGTCAGGGCGAAGAGAGGCTCAACGGGAGCGCCGGTGATGTCCCGGCGAGTGGATCCGCGCCTGTTCCATGGCAATGCGCAACAGCGCAGCCTGCCTGCGAGCCTCGATCGCAAAGTTCTTTCCTTTTGATGCATACATGACCGAACGGCTTGCATTGATCACGGCGAGGTCCCCATGGCGCGTGCAGCCGAAGCGAACAGCCGCTTCGAGGTCTCCCCCCTGCGAGCCGACTCCGGGGATGAGCAAAGGCGCATCAGGCGCGATGGAACGTACCTTCCGGAGTTGTGAGGGATGTGTCGCTCCGACGACAAAACCGAGCGATCCTCCGGCGTCCCAACGTCTGGCAGTCCGGACAACAGCCTCATACAACGGCGTGCGCCCGAGCCGCTTTGTCTGAAAATCCGCCGAACCAGGATTTGACGTCAGCGCCAGAAGAAAGACCCCCTTTTCCTTCCGGAGGAACGGTGTGACGGAATCCTTCCCCATATAGGGATTAACGGTGACGGCATCAAACCGGAAGTGATCGAACAGCGAAGAGGCATACTGTTCTGCCGTGTTGCCGATGTCTCCCCGTTTGGCGTCGCCGATAGTGATGATGTTCTGCGGAATGAAGGAAACGACCTTTGCGAGCACCTCCAGCCCTTCCGGGCCGAGGGCCTCGAAGAAGGCCAGGTTCGGCTTGTAGGCACAGACGAGGTCGTAGGTCGACTCGATGATGGCATACAGGAACGAGAGGGCTCCCTTCGGCGTCCTCTTGAACCCGGAGGGAAGTTTCGTCAGGTCGACATCGAGCCCGACGCAAAGGAGGGAGTCTTTCTTCTGTTGGACGCTGCGGAGCCGTTCGGCGAAGGTCATTTTCTGAAGTTCTTCCACATCATGGATTCGACGGGTTTCACCGCGGGGCGGTTGTATTTCGCACTCTTCCTGGTGTTGTAGGGGACCTGCACGTCGCCGCTCACCTCGAAGTAAATAAGCTGTCCGATGGGCATACCTGCGTAGATCCATACATGCTGCTGGACGGATATTTCAAGCGTCCAGGTGTTGCAGAAGCCGATGTCTCCCTTTCCCGCGGTGGCATGGATGTCGATGCCGAGCCGGCCGATACTGCTCTTGCCTTCGAGGAACGGAACATGACGGTGCGTCTCCGTGTATTCCTGCGTCACGCCAAGGTAGAGCTTGCCCGGCACAAGGATCATCCCCTCGGAAGGGATGCGAAAATGCCGCACGCGGTTGTGCTTCTTCGCGTCGAGGACCTCGTCCCTGTACGTGGCCAGCCACGAGCCGAGATGTACATCGTACGAATTGGACCCGAGGAACCCGCGCTTGAAGGGCCTGATAACGATAGTGCCGGCCTTCATTTCTGCGAGTATCTGCTCGTCGCTGAGGATCACGGGACAGATCGGCTACGGGTAAAGCGTGAAGCGCAGGAAGCGCAAGGCACAGGGGACGGAGAGTGAGAGTGCCCCGAATGCTGCGATGAGTTCTGCCCAAGATAGCCGGAATTGGAGAGAGTTCCAAAAGAAGGCCCCGACTGTCAGATCGGGGCTCGCAAGGTCACAGATGATGACGCTTCTGTCAGACGGTAGGCGGAGTGTACGGTCGTGGCTCGCCTCTGCGAAGTTCGAACACAGCGATCTCCGGCCGCACGAGTCGGATCGGCGTCCCCACCATTCCCACACCAACGTTGACGTACAGCTGCTTCCCTTCTTCGATGTAATGGCCCATCGGATGGTCGTAGGCGAGATAGACGGGATACAGCTTCAGGCCGAACGCATCGATGCCAACCTGCCCCCCGTGAGTGTGTCCGACAAGGGTCAGGTCCATGCCGGCTTTCTTTCCCTCGGGCCAGAACCTGGGCTGATGGACGAGCATGACCTTGAATGACTCGGGGTCCATGCCGTCGATCGCCTTGCCGAGGTCCGCAAAGTTGCGGCGTGGGCTGCAATCGTCGATCCCGACGAGTGAGAGCTTTGCTCCGTCGACCGTCAGCGTCTCATGCGCATTCCTGAGGACGGTCAATCCGGCCTCGCGTGTTGCGGCAGCGACCTTGTCGCCGGTCGCAAAGTGATCGTGGTTGCCGAGGACAGCGTACACGCCGCGGTCCGCGCGGAGATCCTTCAGCGCTGCATGGAGCGGAGGGATCTCGGCGTCGTTCGTGTCGACCAGATCGCCGGTGATGGTGGTGATGTCCGGATGCAGACCGTTCACGATCCCGAAGATGTCCCGCATGTCGTTCTCCGACATGTACACTCCTGAGTGGATGTCGCTGATCTGCGCGATCGTGAATCCGTCGAGCTCAGCAGGAAGGTTCGGGAAGTGCAGCGGGATCCGTCGTATCTGATAGTCGCGTGCCGTTGCGAGCGAGGAGAGGACGGGCGTGGCCGCGATGGCACCGATTGTGCCGGCCCCGGTGAGTCTCAGAAAGGACCGTCTGCTGTTGTCGAACTCGGGTGCAGGATCCGGAACAGGAAAAGCGCTCCTGCTGAAATGTCGTGCGATCGCGCGTATCCGTCCGGGAAGGGAGCCGAGAAACGCCATGATGTCCTTGACAGCGAGAACAAAGAAACCAAGGATCACGGCGGCATAATAAAGGCCGGAAGGGTACACGATGAGATATCTGAGCTCCGGGTGGTCGGACAGCCCGATTCGGCGTGCGACGAACGAGACGAGCAACAGAACAGTGCCGCCCACGACAACGGCCCACATTGGCCGCAGCAACGCCTTCTGGCGCTCAGGCCATGCCTTCCGGACCCATGCGCGGTATGATGCAATCAGATACCACTGCATGAGACCGAAAAGAGTGAGAATGAAGCCGAAAAACAGCGAAAATTGAAGAGTTCTGGACATGAATGGCCGTGAACTGTGAACAGTGAACCGTAAGCCGGAATGGCCGGGTATCGATCGCTAGAAACAACGAGGGGGAGGTTGGATGGGTTCCCGGGAGATCCTCGATAAGGAGGAAAGATTGAGGGGGGAATGTTGAAGGTACCACGGGAGAAGATCGCTGGTGAGAGCCTGCGCCTATCCCACATCCCTCATCCTCTATCCGACACGACAATCGCTGCCCGCTAGTATTCCTTCCTATGCGCCCACACATTCATCACCAACCCCACCATCATCATGTTCGCAACAAGGGCGGAGCCGCCATAGGAGAGGAACGGCAGCGGAATCCCGATGACCGGGAAGATGGCCATAGCCATGCCGACGTTGATCACCATGTGCACCGCAAGGAACCCTGCAACACCGACCGCGACGATACTCCCGAAGGCATTTCGTGAATGCCCGGCCACATAGATGCTTCGAAACAGGAGGACGGCGAATGCCAGCAGCACGATGATCGACCCGATGAACCCGAACTCCTCCCCCGGAACGCAGAAGATGAAGTCTGTCCATTGCTCGGGGATGTAGTTCAGCTGTGTCTGCGATCCCTGCATGAATCCCTTGCCGAAGATACCGCCGGACCCGATAGCGATCTTCGACTGAAGCACGTTGTATCCCGCTCCGAGCGGGTCCGTATCCGGGTTGAGGAATGTTGCGATGCGCTTCTGCTGATAAGGTGCGAGCTGGTCGTAGACGATCTGCACGCTCAGCCCGATGGCGAGCGTGACGCCGAATGCGATGGCAGCGGCGAAGTTGTTCTCACGGAGCAGATACAGCACGAGCGCACTGATGACGGCCGCGACGAGGAACTCGGCCGTCCCGAACAGCGCCCCGAGGGCGACGACCCCCGGAAGGATCACCGCGACCAGGATGAAGTTCGATGCTCCTATCCAGAACAACACCGGGAGCATGGTAATGAAGAAGACGATGGTCGTGCCGAGGTCAGGCTGGAAGAGGATGAGTGCCATCGGTATGAAGAACAGGGCGACGCCGACGAGGAAGTGCTTCAACTGCCCGATAGAAATGTCCGGCTTTGAGAACCACGCTGCGACGGCGAGAAGTGTCGCGATCTTTGCGAACTCCGACGGCTGGCCGCCCAGTCCGCCGATGGCGAACCAGGAACGGGCCCCCTTGATGGTGCTGCCGACGACGAGGACGACCAGCAGGAAGCCGATCATCGCCACGTAGACGACCGGGGTGATGCGTTGGAGGGTCTTCAGCGGAACGATGAACATGGCCAGCATACCGATCAGGCCGACACCGGCAAACAAAAGCTGGCGCTCGAAGGCGGTATTCAGGTCGACCGTCGCGGAGTAGATGGAGACCAGGCCGATTGCCACAAGGACGAGGCAGGTTGCGAACAGCGTGAAGTCGAAGTACTCCCGGAGGACGTTCATTGCCCCCCTTCCTCCTTCCGGAGAACGCTGTTCGATGCGATGCCCTCCTCTTCGGGTTTCTTGATGGCGGGGAGCCAGATCGGCCGAAGAATGGTCCGCTTGAGGTACTTTTCCATCACATAGCCGGCAATGGGTGCGGCGATGGAACCCCCAAAACCGGCATTCTCGACGAGCACAGCAACAGCGATCCTTGGTGTATCGACGGGCGCGAAACCGACGAACCACGCATGGTCCATACCATGCGGATTTTGTGCGGTTCCCGTCTTTCCTGCCACGCTCACCCCGGGTATCCGGGCAAGCCCGGCAGTTCCGCCGGACTCCATTACAGCCCTGCGCATCCCCTCCTTCATCAGTTCAAAGAACAGGGTATCGACACCCGTATGGATGGCCTGTGTGGGGACGACATCGATGCGTTGCATCTGCTTGTTGAAGATGCCGCGGACGGCGTGTGGCTGCCGCAGATATCCTCCGTTGGCAATGGAGGAGACGTACTGGGCCATCTGGAGCGGTGAGACGCCGATCTCCCCCTGGCCGATACCGAGGTTCACGACATTCCCCTGCGTCCACCTTCCCTCACCGTACACCCTGTTATAGTAGTCGGTGGATGCGATGATGCCGGCAGTCTCCTCGCCGATGTCGAGGCCTGTGGGTTGTCCGAATCCGAACCGATGGGCATACTCAGTGAACTTGTCGAGCCCCAGCTTCAGGACGAGCGAATAGTAGAACACGTTGCACGACTGCTGGATCGACTTGACCACGTCGGTCCTGCCGTGGACGTGAAGATCCTTGAAAACCCTGCGCCCAAACCGGAAATAACCGGGACAGTTGATGGTGTAGTCCTCATCGATGATCCCCTCCTGAAGGGCTGCGAGCGCGACGAGCATTTTAAGGGTCGATCCCGGCGGATAACGGGTCATCGTGGCCCTGTTGAACATCGGATTGGACGGATCGGTGTTCAGGTCCACCCAGACGGAGCGGGGCGTGACGCCGCTGAAGACAGAGGGATCGAAATCGGGCTTGCTCGCCATCGCGATGATGCCGCCTGTCGATGGGTCCACAGCAACGATGGCCCCCTGCTTGTCCGTCATGAGCGATTCGGCGAACGCCTGGACGAGGAAATCCGTCTCGAGGAGAAGGTCGAACCCTTCCTGCGGCGGCACATCTCTCGCGCCCCCATCGAGAGGACCGATCACCTGTCCCTTAGAGTTCACCGAGATGAACTCATAGCCCTTGCGCCCCCTCAGGAACGGCTCATATGCAGCCTCGATGCCCGTCGATCCCACGATATCACCCTGCTGGTAGACCGGTCCGAGCCGTTCGAGCTGGGATTCTGAGATTTCTTTACAGTACCCGACAAGATGAGAAGCCTGCGCCTGCAGAGGGTATTCGCGCTTCGACTCCACATCGTATGTCACACCGGGGAAAAGGAACAAACGCTCCTCGAGCGAGACGAGCTTCCCATACTCAATGTCGCGAGCGATGCGCACAGGAGAGAACCGGGAGCGCCGGCGGCCCCGCTGGATACGCTCGAGCAGGACCTCCCGATCCTCCTGCAGGATCTCTGCGAGCGTCCCGATATCACTGGTGTCGAACTCCGCAGGCGTCACGAACACCGAGAACGACGGGCCAACATCGACCACAAGCTTTCCCGTGCGGTCGAACATGTACCCGCGCACTGGCTCCCGCGTGATCGTCCGCACCCTGTTCTCTTCCGATTTCTTTCCGAGCTCTTCGTGATAATAGACCTGCAGCTGGATAAGCCGGAGGAGCATGACCGCAAATGCGACCGAGAGGATCATAACAAGAGCAGAGCGGCGGCTTCCCGTGCCGATGTTCTCTGAGCTGCTCATTGCGTCCACTGCGTCTGATACGTGCGGGAGAACGCGAACATCGGGAGAATAGCGATGATGGAGGTGTACAGCGTGATGCCGACGGTCATCTCGAAGATGGATAGCAGGAGGTGCTCCTCACTCCCCTGAAAGAAGATACCGTAGTAGACAGTATTATGGAGAACGCTCGTGATGGCGGTCGCTAAGAGGAGCCGGTAGGAACCGAGGGTCTGCTGGACGGTGCTCTCATTGTAGAAGTATCCTGCCAGGAATCCTGCGAGCGTCTTGGAGAGAGCTGCGAGCCCAAAGAACTGCGTTGTCACAGAATCCTGCAGAAGGCCGACCAGGAATCCGGCGATCGTTGCCTCGATGTGTCCCCTCCGGATGCCGACATAGACTATCCAGATGAGCAGGACGTCGGGAGTGAACTCGAACACGCCGATGAGAGGAATGAACACGAGTTGGGCGACGAACAAGACGAGCCCGGAAAGTGCGATGCGGAGCTGGTCGTTCATTGCGCTCTCGCTGAAGCTTCCCGCTCGACCGTGTGCCGCTCTTGGCTGGGTGCGTGGTCCACGACGAAGACCTCCTCGAGTCGCGTGAAATCCACGCCCGGCGTGACGAGGACCTCCTTGAAGAGAGAGCCCGGCTGGTCGCTTGCCCGGCTCACCACGCCGATTCTGATATCCTCGGGGAAGATGTTGCTGTACGACGAGGTCAGTAGCACATCCCCTTCGTGCACGTCCATCGTCTTCGAGATATTTCGGAGCTGCAATGTGCGTCCCGTCCAGGCAATGATGCCGTCGACACGCGAACGCTGCACCTTTGCGCTCACGCGGAAATCGATGTTCAAAAGTATGTTCACCACGGCATGACCGTCCGTCACATCTGTCACGATGCCGACCAGGCCGCCGTCGCTGATGACCGGCATGAGCGGTTCGATCCCGTCAGAACGCCCGACGTTGAGGGTAAGGGTGTTCCGCTGGAACTGGAGGGTCTTGCCGATAACCTTGCCGGCGACGAGCCTGTACGGCATGCGCTTCTTGAGCCCGAGAAGAGAGCGAAGCCGGTAGTTCTCCAGACGGGCCTCGCGTAGTTGCGTTGCCTCATCCGAAAGCTCCACGTTGATCCGCCGCAGGAGGGCGTTCTCCTCCCGGAGATTCGTGTAGTCGGTAATGAAGCGGGCTGATTGCTGGGCGGTACCGAACAGGACGGTCGCGAAAGTGCGGATGCGTTTGACCTGGGGAGTGTCGTTCAGGGCGAGGAACACGAGAGACAGAACTGCGCACAGGGCGAGGACAACATACTCGCGGAAGGCAAAGATAATATCGTAGAGACGCTGAAGCATTTTCGAATGTCAATTGTCGATCGTCGATCGTCGAAGATCCGGGGCGGACTCGTCCTCGAATCGACAATTGACAATCGAAGAGCTCAGTACCGCCGTCCCTTGAGAAGGACCTTGGAGTAATGATCCAGCCGTTCGAGGACCTTACCTGTTCCGCGCACGACGGCGGTCAGCGGATCCTCTGCGACATGTACCGGAAGGTTCGTCTCGAGGCGCAGACGCTCGTCGAGCCCCTTGAGCAGCGCTCCTCCACCCGTCAGCATGATGCCCCGGTCGAGGATGTCAGCCGAGAGCTCGGGGGGTGTGCGCTCGAGGGTAAGCTTGACACCCTCCACGATCTGAGAGATAGGCTCGTTCAGGGCTTCGCGGATCTCAACGGAGGAGACCTCTGTCGTTTTCGGAACACCGTTGACCAGATCGCGGCCTTTCACCTGGATGGTGATCTCTTCTTTGAGAGGCATGGCGGAGCCCACTTCGCACTTGATTGCTTCAGCGGTCCGTTCACCAATGAGAATGTTGTGGTTCCGCTTGAAGAACTGGATGATCGCGTTGTTCATCTCGTCGCCGGCAACACGGCGGGAATCCTCGTTGACGATCCCGGACAACGCGATGACAGCGATCTCGGTCGTACCGCCGCCGATATCGACGATCATGTTCCCTACCGGCGCATCGACGTCAAGGTCGACACCGATCGCAGCGGCCATCGGCTCGGCGATGAGATGCACCTCTTTTGCTCCGGCGTGCTCCGCAGAGTCGCGCACAGCGCGCTTCTCGACCTCAGTAATGCCTGATGGGACGGATACGACGATCCGACGCGAGGGGACCCAGCCGATGCTGATCTTCTTGATGAACTCCCGCAGCATTCCTTCTGCTATCTCGAAGTCGGCGATGACGCCGTCCTTCATCGGGCGGATGGTGCGCACGTCGCGGTGCGTGCGGCCGAGCATCTCCTTCGCTTCGTTTCCGATCGCGATGATCCGCTTCGTGTTGCGGTCGAACGCGACGATCGAGGGCTCGTTGAGGATGATGCCTTTGCCCTTCATCCAGATCACGGTGTTCGCCGTTCCGAGATCGATCGCAAGGTCGGCGGAAAAGAAGTTCAGGAGTCCCATGTGGCTGTGCTCGCTCGTTGAGAGGGTGATGTCAACATCAATGTCTGAAATGCCGGATACCCGTGAAGACCATGGCGACACCGTTCGCATTCGCTGCCTCGATGACCTCGCCGTCCCGAACCGAACCACCCGGCTGAATGACGGCGGTCGCCCCGACATTCACCGCTTCAAGGAGGCCGTCGGGAAACGGGAAGAATGCGTCGGACGCGACAGCGCAGCCCCCCAGGTCGAAGCCGGCCTCGCCAGCCTTTCGCGCCGCGATCTTCGCCGAATCGATGCGGGACATCTGGCCGGCACCGATGCCCAGCGTACGGGTGCCGCGGGTATAGATAATAGCGTTGGATTTGACGTGTTTTGCCACATTCCAGGCGAACATCAACGATTCGACCTCGTCGTCTGTCGGCTGTCTCTCGGTGACCACCTTGAGGTCGGACACGTGCAGCCGGTGCTGGTCCTGTGTTTGAGCGAGGAAGCCGCCCACAACGTTGCGAACATCAAGTTCCCGGACGGTGCGAAGGTTGGCCGCCTGGCGCATGATGCGCCGGTCCTTCTTCCGCGTCAGGAACTCCAGGACGCCATGCTCGAAATCCGGGGCGATGATGACCTCGGTGAAGACCTCGTTGATGGCCTCGGCCGTCGCTTTGTCGAGTGCACGGTTGACGCACACGATGCCGCCGAAAGCTGAGGTCGTGTCGGTCGCGAACGCGTGCTGATACGCTTCGGTAAGCGTCGGCGCCGATGCAACACCGCAGGGATTATTATGCTTCACGATGACGACCGTCGGCTGCGAGAACTCGGCGCACAGCAGCGCTGCGGCATTGATGTCGAGGATATTGTTGTACGACAGCTCTTTCCCGTGGAGCTTAACGAACACCTCGTTGAATCGCCCGTACAGCGCCGCCTCCTGATGCGGGTTTTCACCGTAGCGGAGGCCCTGCACTTTCTTTGCAGACACGGACAGTTCGTCGGGCAGCGTGCTCTGCGATGTCAGTTCGCCGAGATACGCGGCAATGGCGGCATCATAGTGTGCCGTGTGTTCGAATGCCCGCAGAGAAAGCAGGAAGCGGGTCTGGGCCGTGATGCAGCCGTCGTTCTGGTTCAGCTCCTCGAGGATCACGCCGTAAAGGTCGGGATTCACGACAACAGCAGTGTGGCGGAAGTTCTTTGCCGCTGCGCGTACCATCGCCGGTCCGCCGATGTCGATCTGCTCGACAGCCTCCTCCAGCCGGACATTCTCTTTCTCGATCGTCTTTTCGAACGGATACAGGTTCACCACCACAAGATCGATGGGCTGAATGGCATGCTCCGCGAGCTGCGAGCGATGCTGCTCCTTGTCCAGCGCGGCAAGGATACCGCCGTGGATCGCCGGATGGAGCGTTTTGACGCGGCCATCAAGGATCTCGGGAAAGCCGGTGACCTTCGAGACGCTCGTCACAGGAATGCCTGCGTTCTCGATCGTCTTGTATGTGCCGCCCGTGGAAATGATCTCCACGCCCCGTTGTGCGAGGGCCTCCGCGAATTCCTTGATTCCCCGCTTGTCAGAAACGCTGATAAGGGCGCGTTTCACGCGGAGAAGGTCCTGCCGTGGCGGAGCGGAACTACCGTTGGAACCGGGTGCGGTCATGCTGTAATCCAGACTTTACCGTCTTCGATGCGGACCGTGTCCTTCGCGAAGGCGGCGAGAGTCGATGGGTAGAGGGTATGCTCGACATTGAGCACACGTGCTGCAAGTGCATCGGGCGTATCGTCCGGAAGGACGGGAACGCTCTGCTGGGCCACAATGGGCCCCCTGTCGTATTCTGCGTCGACGAGGTGGACAGTGGCGCCGCTCAGCTTTGCGCCGGATGCGAGCACGGCCTCGTGGACATGGTGTCCATACATTCCCCTTCCGCCGAATGCGGGAAGAAGAGCAGGATGGATGTTGACGATCCTGTTCCTGAACTGATGGACGACCGACGGAGGAACCAACTTCAGATATCCCGCCAGCGCAATGAAATCTGCGTTGTGATCCCGCAGGGTGCGCAACATCGCATCGGCGAACGTCCCGTCCGAATCAAAGTGCTTCCTCGAAACATGAGCGGTCGCGATGTTCCGGGACCGGGCAAGTTCGAGCGCTCCGGCTTGTGCGGAGTTGCTCAGAAGAAGACACACGCGCGCAGGGAGGGTACCGTTGCGAATGGCTTCAAGGATGGCCTGAAAGTTCGATCCTCGCCCGGACGCGAAGACGGCAATGTTCATGCGCAAGCGACCCAGAGATCCATTCCGGAATCAGCGAATGTAGCTATAACTCCCTGTATTTTCAATGAGTTCAAAGAGTTCTATATTGACCCTCTTTCCCCGGCGGTGAAAGTTGCATGACATTCCCGACGAAGAACATCATATTCGACGTTGACGGCACGCTTCTCGATTCCCGCGAGGACATCGCAAGCGCTCAGCTATGGGTCCTGCAGCAACTGGGTGAGGACGGCATCACGAAGGAGCAGCTCTATCCTCACATCGGAAGGACGCTGACGGAGGTGTTTGCGGACCTTCTTCCGGAGGAGAAGCACGGCCGCATCACACAGGCAAAGCAGATGTACCTGGGGCGATACAGGCCGCGAGCGCTCGACACGACCACGCTCTTCCCGGGCGTCGAGAGCACGCTTGCCTCCCTCCATGAGCGAAGGACGGGTCTGGCTGTCGCGACGACCAAGTCCAGCCAGACTGCAAAGCGCGTGCTCGGCCATTTTGGCATCGCTCAGTATTTCGACCCGATCCAGGGGACCGACGAAACGCCTCCAAAGCCCGACCCATATGTCCTTAACAGGGTACTCAATCTCCGCGGGTGGTTGCCCGAAGAGACGCTGTATGTGGGGGATCACAAGATGGACCTGCTGTGCGCCCGCGGAGCGGGAGTGCAGGCGTGTATCGTGACATATGGAGCTCTCGACCGCGTCGGCGCAGAGATGCTGCGTCCGGACTTTATCATCGATCGTTTCGAGGACATCCTCAGTATAGCACGCAAGGATTAAGAGGCCTGGAGAGACGGGCGCGTCTTGGAGAGACCTGTCAGGTCTCTCTAGGTACATCATAGAAAGACCTGTCAGGTCTTTCAGCACAAGAAAAGGACCCTCCCCAATGACAACCTTCACCCGCCGCTCATTCCTGGCGACATCAGCATCTGCCGCCATCTACAGCAGTCTTTCATCTTCCATCCCCCATCTTTCGGCCCATCCAGACGTCCGCAGCGCTTCGATGTGGACCTACCTCTGGGACCTTGTAGACGAGGGCTGGACCTCTCCCCTCCAGCTGATGAAGGAGAATGGCCTCACCCACATCAGCCTCGCCGCCGCCTATCATGCTGGCCGCTTTCTCCTTCCTCACAATCCGAAGCAGAAGGTCTATTTTCTTGAGGACGGAACGGTCTATTTCTCCCCGACATCGTCCCTGTATGGAAGAGTAAAGCCGATCGTGAACTCGCTCGTGAAGGAAGGAGAAGACCTCGGCAAGCTCGTACGCCTGGCAGAAAAGGAAGGCATGGGGACGAACGCGTGGGTCGTTTGCTGCCACAATACACCGCTGGGCCGGCAATATCCTGACATCGTATGCGTGAATGCATTCGGTGACAGCATGGTCCACAACCTGTGTCCGTCGAATGATGATGTTCGTACGTACCTCAAAGGGATCGTAAAAGACATAGCCCGACAGGGAGCAGAGCGCATCGAGCTGGAAGCGATGCAATTCATGGGGTATCCGCATGGCAACCACCATGAGCGGACCGGTATCGCGCTGACAGAGGCGCAGACATTCCTGCTTGGACTGTGCTTTTGCCCCTCGTGCTTCAAACGCTCGCAGGGCATGGTCGATCTCGTGGCCATGCAGCGCTATGCGCGCACGACGCTTGAGAATACATTCGCATCTCCGGAGGAAACGAAGAGCCTCGTCAGCCTCACCGACCTTCCGCAAGACCTTTTCCAGCCGTTCCTGGAATGGAGACGTACCGTCGTATCGTCACTGGCAGAAGAATTGCAGGAAGCTGTGGCAGGGACACGCACGGTCCTTCGTCCGCTCGTTTCGTTCAGCAGCACATCGCGAACGAGCGTAGGCATGGACGTCGCGCGCGTTGCGGGGATCACCGGCGGCGTCCTCATGCCGGGATATCTGGAAGATGGCAATGCGCTGCGGCAGCCGCTGCGGGATGTTCAGGACCTCGCGGGAAAGAACGATGTCATCGTAGGATTTCAGGTGGGATTGCCGGAGAGCGGAGGGAAGCAGCAGTTCCTCTCACGACTGGAGACCGCCATCAGCATGGGGGTCCGGGACTTCAACTTCTACAACTATGGGCTCATACATCTGCAGAATCTTGCGTGGATAAAAGAGGGGCTTGTGTGATCCGCCATCTTCACACGACATGCCTGCTGTCAAGCCGGAGACTTACCCCTGCCTTTCGTCATTCTCGCTTAGACCACGCAGGAGTGACGCAGATCTGTGTTGGCATCGTGAAGGAAACCTACACCAGGTTCTCCTTGATCGCCTTCACCACAGCTTTGCTGCGCGTGTGAACCCCGAGCTTCTCATTGATCTTCTTGATGTGTGCAAAGACAGTGTGCGAGCTGATGAACAGTCGCTCGGCTATCTGCGGCACAAGAAGACCATCCACCATGTGTTTCAGCACTTCCTTCTCCCTCGTCGTCAGCCCGTAATCCCGGGGTGCTTTCCGCGATTCCTCGATCCTCGAGAACAGCTTTCGCGTTACCATGGGGTCCAGCGGCATGCCCCCCTGATGGGTCGACCGGATCGCAGAAACGATCTGGTCTGTTCCTGATGTCTTCAGCAGGTAGCCTGCGGCTCCCCTCACGAGCGCGCTGGTGATCTTGTCGTCGACATCATACACGGTCAGCATGATGATCTGCAGCCGGGGGAGCTTCTCCTTGAACTGCCGGATGGCGGTGATACCGCTGATGCCGGGCAGGCCGATGTCCAGAAGCAGGACATCCGGAGGCCGCTTCCCCTTGTCCAGGTCCTCGAATGCCGCTTCGCACCGGTCATAGACCCCCGAGCATTGGATGTTCGGCGAGAGTCCAAGCGCCTCGGAGACGACAGACGTATAGATCTCATTGTCGTCGATGAGCCATACACATATTGTGTTGGTACGGGGATCGGTGCCGTCAGTGGGCATCGGTTGAGGTGTGCTATTGGCGGAAACCGAGGTTAGTCCAAAAACGAGGAAGAAGCAAGGCGGGGGTGGAGAGCATGGGGCCGGGGGGGAGGGGGCGAAACCGAGCTCATGTGTTCGTGTAAACGACGCGTTTCCGTCCGAGATAATCGAACGCTCTATCCATATTCGCGTGTGTCCCGACGAGAACGAGCGTATCGGCTGGTTCTACCCTGAAGTCCTTCGGCGGTGTTAGTGTTGGTGTCTCGCCCCGCACGACCGCGATGAGGAGGGATCCCGAATGCTGGCGGAGGTCGATCTCCCCCACGGTCTTCCCTGCCACCTCAAGGTCGTCTGTCACAAGGAACGTGTCGGACGTTCCTGCGGCGAGCAGTTGCGTCATCCTGTCGAGGCCCCGTGTCGTTTGCGGCAGTCCGCGGAGCATGCTGTAATTCTCATCCCGGATCACCTGGATCTGGGCGTTGACGACGTTCCGGGGAATGTGATACTGGTCCAGTACGCGCGTGAAGATCTCGATGGATGTCTCGAACTCCTCCGGGATGACTTCGCTGGCCCCGAGCGCGGCAAGATCATCAACTTCCGCAACCATGCGTGTGCGGGCGATGATGTGGACCGTGGGATTCATCGAGCGAATGAGGCTGACCGCCGTCCGCTGTGCATTCGGATCGGATATCGCGAGCACAACGACCCGCGCCCGCTCGACGCCGCTTAATTGAAGTATCTCTTTCCGAGTGACATCACCGAAGATGACCGGCACTTTTTCCCTCGCAAGCCGCTTGACGACCTCTCCGTCTGTTTCCAGCACAACATGCGGAATGCCCGTCTCGCCGAGGACGCGGGCCACATTCTGTCCGTTGACCCCGAATCCAACGATGATCACATGGTCCCTGAGGGATCGGGTGCCGTCAGGGATATGTTCACGTCCGGACCTCATGAACGGCAGCGCAGCCTGAACGCGTTCCGCCACCTTCGGTGCCAGGATGATAAGGGGCGGAGCAAGGGTCATCGAGAGGATGGAGGCGGCAAGAAAGAGCTGGAACAGGTATTCGCTCAGCAGGCCCGCCGACAGGCCGACACCGATCAGCACGAACGAGAACTCCCCGATCTGCGCAAGGATGAGGCCCGACATCAGGGCGGTCCGGGAGGAGATGCCCATGGCCCGGACAATGACGACGATGATGAGGAACTTCAGCACCACAATGCCGAGGCCGATGCCGAAGACGAGGAGCGGGTGGTCCTGCACCGTGGTGAGGTCGAACAGCATGCCGACAGAGATGAAGAACATGCTCGCGAAGAAATCGCGAAAGGGAACGATCTCCGCGATCACCTCGTGGCTGTACTCGGATTCGGAGACGAGCAGCCCGGCGATAAAGGCGCCGAGCGCATAGGAGAACCCGACCGAATGGGTCACGATCGCCATCAGGAGGCAGACAAGAAGCGAGCCCATCAGGAACGCTTCGCGCACCCGTGACCGCGCGACATGTTCGAGGATGCGAGGGAGGATCCGCCGGGCGGCGAAGACCACACCGCCAACGATGGCCAGACTTGTCATGAAACCGAGGATAATGTCAGAGACCGCGGAACCTTCCGTGTCGGCCAGCATGGGAGTGAAGATGATCATCGGCACGATGCAGAAGTCCTGGAAGAGGAGCATGCCAATGACCATGCGGCCATGCGGTGCTTCCACCTCCCCCCTCTCTGAAAGCATTTTGAGCACGATGGCAGTACTGCTGAGCGCGACGACGAAGCCGATGAAGATCCGCTCGTTCAGCGTCAAGACACCGGCGCCCGACAGCAGAAGGACGACCAGGACGATCGTTCCCACGACCTGAAGGGATCCGCCAAGGAAGAACTGCCGCCGGATGGCCTTGAGCTGGGAGAGAGAAAATTCGAGCCCGATGAAGAACAGCAGCATGACCACGCCGATCTCGGCGAAGATCTCGATCTCGTGGCGGTCGGGGATGATCCCGATGCCGTTCGGCCCGATAAGGATGCCCGTCAGGAGAAATCCAATGACCCCGGGGAGACGGATCGGCCGACTGACGGCAAGGATGATGACAGCTGCCGCCAGGATGATGGCCAGATGGTCGAGGAACGGAATGGTCTCCATGGAAAGGTCAGTCTGGTCGCCCTGGTTCCACGGTCGTGGTCAGGAACCGCCCGCGGGGCGGGTAAGAATGACGCCGGACCTGCTCTCCAGCACATGCGGCTGTGCTGCATCAATAACTGTTCCGCGGAGACGGTCCGTCCACGATCCGAAGAATGGAAGCGATAGTTGTTCTTCCTGGATGCCGCGATTCACGGCCACGATGACAGTGTCGCCCTCATAGGTACGCTCGAATGCGAACACATTGCCCTCCGCCGCAAGTGTCCGGTACGTTCCCCTGTTCAGGGCCGGCAGTCCACGGCGGATGTGGATAAGGTCTGTGTACCAGGCGCACATCTCATCGTCGAATCGCACCTCGTCCGGTTTGTCATACGTCTCCTGCGACCAGGCTGTTGATTCCTGTTCGTAGACCAGGTCAGGCCATACCATCGGTTTCCTGTCGTCCGGATCGTCTGCACCCCACATGCCGGCCTCGGTCCCATAGTAGATCATCGGTGCGCCGACGTAGGTCATCTGGAACAAGGCGATCAGCTTCTGCGTCCGGCGCTGGTCTGCATCGGGCTTTCGGGTGTCGTACGCTGGATTGCTGCGGAGGCCGTTCCGGTCGTCGTACGGACGGTTCGGGTTCCTGATCATCGACGCGAGCCGGTCGGTGTCGTGGCTGTCGATCAGGTTCTGCAGGATGTAGTTCGTTTCTGTTGGGTAGTCGTTTCGAATGTCCTCCAACTCCTCGTCAAGCTCTTCTGCGCCGAGTGAGCGGTCGTCGGTGTCGATAAAGAATCGGACGGCGGCCCGTGCAAACCGGTAGTTCATGACGGCATCGAACTGGTCGCCCGACAGCCAGTGCGACGCATCGTCCCATATCTCTCCGACGATGTATGCGTCGGGATTGAGCGTCTTTACTTCTGTTCGCCATTCCTTCCAGAACACCGGGGAGACCATGTTCGCCACGTCCAGCCGCCATCCGTCGATACCGTCTGACGGGTCGCCATCGCCGTTCGGGTCCATCCACCGTTTCGTGATGTCGAAGAAGTGCTGCCACACGGCGGGCACGAACCCAGAATCATCTTCTGCGAATTCCGGCAGCGTTTTATGGTCCCACCAACCGCGATAGTCGAACTCGTTTTCTGTCGTTGCGGGATCGTCCCACGATGTGATATCGTACCAGTCGGCGTAGGGAGAGGCCTGCTGGTTCTTCTGCACATCCCTGAACGCCCAGAAATCTGTTCCGGAGTGATTGAACACTCCGTCGATGATGACGCGTATCCCCCGTGCATGCGCTTCTTCGATGAGCTTCAGGAAGAGCTTGTCTGCGGCGGTCCAGTGCCAGGTGGAGGGATCGTTCGTCTCGGAGGCCACGAGTGCCTTGTCCCCCGCGGGATCGGGGCCGAAGTTGTCGTCGATGTGGTGGTATGACGATGCGTCGTACTTGTGGAGCGAGACAGCTTCGAATACCGGGTTGAAATAGATAGCATTGACGCCGAGCCCGGAGAGATGGTCGAGCTCGTCGATCACGCCCTGAAGGTCGCCGCCATAGTATCGCGTGAACACATTCCTGAAGAAATCAGGGTCGTGTGTCTTCTCCCAGGGCTGCAGCTCGTACCAATCGGACGTCCAGGAGGAGACAGACCATGCGCGCCCGTCGAGGATGCGTGCATCGGCGGAGGTCGGATCGTTCGACGGGTCGCCGTTCCGGAACCGCTCTGGGAAGATCTGATACCACACGGCGTCTTTCGCCCAATCAGGAACGGTGACCTTGGCTATGTTCGGACGGTCGGTGCACTGAAGGGCTATCAGAAGAAAAGGAACGGCCAGTATTGTCAATGTGCGGGGCATGGAGATGTCCTGACGTTGGTTACGATGGTGCCGAGGAGGGGTCGGCGTCGTCCATGTTCTGCGGCAGGACGATCTTCCGTACACGGACCCGTTCGACGGCATTCTCCTCGACGCGCTCGACGATGAGCTCAGCCCCCGGGAGATGGAGATGTTCGCCCTGTTCGGGGAGGTGTCCAAGCTGCTCTGTGATGAAGCCGCCTATGGACAGGATGTCCTTCGGAGAGAACTCTGTTTCGAGCAGGCGTTCGACGTCGTTTGTAGTGATGTTCCCGTCGACGATGAATTCGGTTTCCGTAATGCGGACGATCTCAGGGGTCTCCCTGTCGAACTCATCCTGGATCGTACCGACGAGCTCCTCGAGAACGTCCTCGAGCGTTACCATCCCGGCGGTCCCGCCGTACTCATCTGCCAGAATGACCATGTGAAGCTTCTTGTGGAGCATCGTCTCAAGCACCCGCTGGAGCGACGCTGTTTCGGGCAGGAATGCGGCATCGCGGTAGACGGATTCGAGCCGGAACTTCGGATCATGGTCCCGGTCCCTCTTGAAGATGTCCTTCGTGTGAACGATGCCGACGATGTCGTCCACGTCCTCCCGGTACACGGGATATCGGGAATACTTGCTGGCGCGCATCCGCCGGATGTTCTCATCGATGGGTGCCTCTTCGGCCAGGGCGACGATCTCCTTCCGCGGGACCATCACATGGCGGGCCTGTTTCCGCTTGAAGTCGATGGCCTTTAGCGCAATAGACCGGCTGGCGTCTGATGGTTCGGTCCCCTGGGCGAGGATGAGGCGAAGCTCCTCTTCAGAGTGGAACCGCTCCGTTTCGCTCGCCGGCTGGATGCCGAGAAGAGCAACAAGCTTGTTGGCGAGCGTGTTGAGCGACCAGATGATGGGCTTGAAAACGATAGCAAAGATCTTGAGCGGATATGCGACAGCGAGAGTTGTTTGCTGGGCCTTCTGGATGGCGAGCGATTTCGGCGCGAGCTCACCCAGGACGATATGCAGGAACGTAATGAACGTGAAGGCGACGCCGAAGGCCACGGCCCGGATGACAACAGGTGTGCCGATACCGAGGCCGAGGAACCATGGTTCGATCATGTGTGCCACGAACGGTTCGCCGATCCATCCGAGCGCAAGGCTCGTGAGGGTGATGCCGAGCTGTGTGGCGGAGAGGTACGCGTCGAGGTGTGCCACCACCTCCTGCGCCACGCGTGCGCGGAGGTTCCCCTTCTTTGCGAGGGGCTCGATCTGAGTGGACCGGACCTTGACGATCGCAAATTCTGCGGCCACAAAGAAGCCATTCAGGAACACGAAGAAAAAGACAATGGTCAGGTTGAAGAGAACTTCAAGCATGCAGGGCGGATAATTGTGATGGTCATAATAATATAGACCTTAATGCCGGAGGCGGCAAGAAAGATGCCATTCGTGCGGGTGATGTTGATTTCGTCCCGATTTATGGGAAGTTTTCAACCCCCATGCCTTCATCGACGCCAGTGACGCGCACAGCCAGCCGCTTCCGGTGGATCAGGACCATCGCGGGCATCATCCTGCTCGGCGCTGCGCTTGTTGTTTTCTTACAGAGCGGGCTTCGGGAGCAGGTCTCTGTCGGGAGCATCCGTGAACTGGGCAGTCATCCGCTGGCGGCAGTGCTGATCGTCCTGGCGATGGCCGGAGCATGGACCTTCGCGCTCCCCGGGAGCGTCTTCTTCTTCATCACACCTCTCCTCTATCCTCCGATGGAAGCGGCTGCGATCATCACTGTCGGGTCGGCCGCGGGAACGTCAGCCGGGTATGGTGCAGCACGGTTCATCGGCGGCCCCTGGTTCGAGCGTTTCCGGGCGTCCCGCATCACGCAGTTCCTGAGCCGGCACTCGACCTTCGGAATGATCTTCACCCTCCGTATCGTTCCGGCATCACAGCACGGCATTCTGAACTATAGCGCGGGCCTTCTCCCCATCGGGTTCGCAAAGTTCCTTTCCGCGACGGTGCTGGCCATCGCCATCAAGGGCTTTCTGTATGCGACGGCCATTCAGCAGAGCGTTGGAGCCACGAACGTCAGGGAGGCGTTGAACGCCGAGACGGTGGTTGCCCTGATGGCCCTTGCCCTCCTGGGGGTGACAGGACACATCATGCAGCGGCGAAGCGAGGAGAAGGATGCGCGGGAGAAGGAGATGGAGGGGGAATCTACGAACGGACCTGCTCGGCGAGCCAGGTGAGGTACGTTTCCACGCGCCCGAGGAATGTGAGGTAAGCTCTGGCCCATTCGGCCGGATTCCCGGGCTGGCTCTTGCTGATGAGGCCCTGAAAGATCCTGGTCACCTCTGCGGCGATCTTGCTTTTTCCCTCCGAGATCGCAGACCCAACGTCGGACGAATAAAAAGCGCGGAGATGTCTGATGTCCTGGCGCACGCGGGTTTCCTGGCCCTTATGGATGAGCAAAGGTTGCTCGGTCTTGTTGCCGCCTGAGGTCTCGAAAATGAGGAGGTTCCAGTACTCCATCACTTTCTGGAACTCCGTGTTGCCTGCGACCATGTCCCTAGGCAGCTTCTCGGATGCGATGTCGGTCTCGTGAGAGCTGTGGAACAGAAGGTCGCCGCCCGTATACAGTGAGAGCAGGTTGATGTCCATGCGAAGACCGAGGATCCGGTCCACGGCCCGCATGATCTTTGCTTCGACGCTTGCCGACTCGTCGGTTGGCGCCTTCATTCCCTCCCGCTTCGCCATCATCTTCATCTGCAGCTTCAGTTCATGATCATCCTCGGGCACCTTCTCCGCGGCCGTCACACCCAGCGTCATTGTTTCGGCCTCGCCGCTCGTGATCGAGAAGTACGCAAGCTTGTCCTTGCGGTCGAGCGCGTCGAAGGCGCGGACCTGGTTGAACATGGCGAGCTGCTTCGTGTCTGCCTGGCCGTGAAGCAGCAGAAGGAGCTTCGTCAGGAGCCGGTCTTTGTAGGTCGTTCTGAAATGTCCAAGATCGGCGATGATGTAGAGATCTTCCTCGACGCAGGACAGGACGGTGTTGAGCAACCGGACAATGCGGTGCTGGCCAGCCTTACGGTCGTCGATGTGCCGCATCGTGTAGTTCACGCCCGCCATCGTGGTGTCGAAAATGATGGCCTTCTTCCGTCGTCCCCGGAACGATTGCGGCGTCCCCACCTCGAGATTGCGGATCCCCTCCAACCGCAGGCGTTGTTTTGTGTAGAGCGTCGGGCCCGTGAATGGGAGGACCACCCCGATCTCTCCGGACGTTCGTCCGGATTCCATATACGCGTGCTTGATGCACTCGATCACCCGGTCGGCATGCGTCTCGTTGAATGGCAGCATGCGCCGCCGGCCGAGGTATTGCCGGCACTGAGCCCCGTCGGCCGATGTGTCAAAGAAGAGGATGCGCCCCCTGGCTTTGGGTGACGCATAGACGGTGATCTTATCGTCGAAGATCGCGGAGCCGACGAACAGGGAGAGTTTGGGCGTCGTCGCGAAATGGGAAGAGAGGAAAATGCACCACTGCGAGTTGGCCTCTGCCCACGAAAAGAGGTCCGTCAGCATGTCCGTTCCCGCGGTGAAGAGGAAGATGTCCTCTTGCATCAACCTCCGGCCGTCGTCGTTGTTCAGCATCGCGTCGGGGCCGATCTGGAAGGGGTCCCCGCCGATGATCATCTTCTCCTTCGCCATGGCGGAGAGCGAGACGAGCGTCGGCAGACTCAGCGCCTGGGCATCGTCCACGACGACCAGGTCGAACTTGCGTTCCTTCAAATGCGGGGCCATGCGCGCCGTTGCGACGCTTGTGGCGATGAACGACCGCTGGGAGAGCAGCGTCTTTTCCTCGACCACGGTGAATTCCTCGACGGCCTGTGCGACCTTCTCGAGCCCGCCGAGCTCATCGATGCGGGCCACGACCTTGTTGAACGCAGAGGTCTCCTGGCTGCTGATGGGGGCGTTCAGCTCGACGGTCGTGATGTCGTTCAGAAGGGTCTTCTCGTACTGCTGGATGCGCTTCAGATGCTGCTGTCGCTCGGCCAGGCCCTTCTGGGCCGCAGCGAGGTCGTCCCTGGAGAAGCCCTTCTTCATCCTGTCGAGCAGGGAGGCGTTCTGAATGGTGTCCACCTTCTGCTTGAGCTGCGCTACCTCTTTTGTGGCTGTCTCTTCCCTCTTGCGGAGGGCGGCGACCGTCTCCCGCATATCGACGGTCCGGCGATAGAAATCCTCGTGAAGGATCTGCTTGACCCGCACGTCCCAGTACGACCGGAGCAGGTTCACGCGCTCCGCAAAGATCTTCCTCTTCTCCTCCCTGGCCTGCTCGACCTGATGCTCGAAGGAATACGTCGCAACATCCTCCGACGTGACGAGCGAGGGGAGGTCATACCGGGCGGTCTTCGACGCCATGTCCACACCGATGGACTTCCCGATCTCGACCGTTCGGAGGAGCATGTCGTCCACCTGCTCGTTCGACGGTGAGACGAACAGGACGCTCTTCCCTCCTTTGAGGTAGTTCGCTGCAATGAGGCCGAGCACGCGGGTCTTGCCGGAGAGGATCGGTCCCCAGACAAGGCTCACAGCGTTCTGCAGGGCGCGGGTGACCGCGGAGATCTGGTCGGGGGGCGTCTGCTCTGGGATCGTCGGGTCGAACGGGACGGCATGGGCGTTCGAGGGATCTCCCGGGTTCAGCACGAGGCGAGGGATCAGCGGATCGTTCTTCAGTGTTCGGAGGAGATCGATCGTCGGCTGCAGTTGGGCGGAATAATCCCAGCTGACCTTGACCTCGGGCAGGGACGGTCCGAAATCCTGCGGGAGCGCGACTGTGATGAACTGGTTCTCCATCGTGATGACGTTCCCCTCGATGGAGAGAGGATTCGTACGGCCGAACGTGAACGTGGCGGTCTCTATCGTCCGAAGGAGGATATCTTCCGGGACCTCGAAACGATAGTAGGTCCTTCCGGCGAACGAGCCAGCCTTGTGGCCATGGAACATCGTCATCGACCGGCGACCCTCGTTGAGCAGGTCAAGCTCCTGCTGGAGAGCGTCGGCGAGCTGGTCGCAGGTGGGTATGGTGGTCTGTGTCTGTTGCACGATGTCAGTGAGGCCGCAGGAGGGTGCGCATACATGCGGACGAGAAAAAAGTACCGCTATTCCCCAGCCTTTGCAAGACAGAGGAAGACGGGAGGGAAAAAAAGGAGGTCAGCAGCGGTCAGGCTTTGTCGGGAATCTCTTCGAACGCATCACCGAAGAGCTCATCGGCAATGGCAGAGGAGTCGAAGAACTCGCCGAACTCGGAGTCACGGGACCTGCGGTTCCGAAGAAGAACGATGAGAGCCGACAGCGCCAGCCCCGTGAGGATGCCGATGGTAAGAGCCTTTTTCATGGATGTGTCCGGAGGATGCGTTTCGCCTGATTTCTATACGCAATATAACACAGGGGGAGGCAAGATGTACTCCCCGATCATCCCGATGCGAACATAATTTTTCCTAACAGATCCTCGGAAGCTGTTCTCCGGAGAGCATGTCGACAACGCGTGTTCCCCCGATGAGCGTCCGCATCACGACAACACCGGGGTGTTCTTTTGTGACACGGCCGATCGTCCGGGCATCTCTCGCGAGCGGGTTCTTCCGCATCACCTCCAGCATCGTGTCTTCATATTCCTGCGGCAGTATGGCCACAAGGACCCCCTCGTTCGCCACATACAGCGGGTCGAAACCGAGGATCTCACAGGCCCCCTGAACCTCCTCTGCGATCGGGAGCGCTGACTGCCGGATGTCGATACCGCAGCCCGAGGCTGCGGCGATCTCGTTCAGTGCGGATGCGACACCCCCGCGGGTTGGGTCCCGGAGAACGTGAATATCGCCCGGACACGCCAGAAGCTCTGCTACCAGGCCGTTCAGCGGCGCCGTATCGCTCTGCACCTGCGTCTCGAACTCAAGGCCTTCACGGACCGACATGATAGCGATGCCGTGTGCCGCGATCGGACCGCTGAGGATGACCACGTCGCCGGGGGCCGCCCTGTCGGCCGAGATAGCAATGTCCGGCCCGACGAGCCCAATGCCTGTCGTGTTGATGTATATCCCGTCTCCCTTCCCCCGGTCGACGACCTTCGTATCCCCTGTCACGATCTGGACGCCTGCCCGCGATGCCGCTTCCTGCATGGAGCGAACGACCTTCCAGAGGTCCTCCATGGCGAGCCCCTCCTCGAGGATGAATCCTGCCGTGATTGCGAGAGGATGCGCCCCGCACATAGCCACGTCGTTCACGGTGCCGTGGACAGCCAACGAGCCGATCGTTCCGCCTGGAAAGAAGATCGGGCTGACCACGAACGAATCGGTCGAGACCGCGATCCGCGCTCCGTCCGCATTCAGGACTGCGCCATCGTGGAGCTTGCTGAGCTGCTCATTCGCAAAGGCCGGCACGAACATCTTCTCGATCAGATGCTGCGAGAGCTTGCCCCCCCCGCCATGTGCCAGGAGGACCCGCGGATAATCGGAGAGGGGAATGGGGCACGCCATGCCATCGAACGTAAGGTTTGATGAAGAATGTGTCATCGGATGATCATCCTCTGGACAAGGAACCGCCTGACAGGTCTCTCTATCATCATGTGTTCTCCTTGAGCCGCCCATAAGAGTAGTATGCCGCGCATGCACCTTCGGATGATACCATAGGAGCTCCGAGCGGCGTATCGGGTTTGCACGTCCTGCCGAACGCAGGGCATTCATGCGGACGTTTAAGGCCCTGCAGCACCAGTCCTGCGATGCAGTCAGGGGATTCATCGGCGCTGATCCCGCTCACGTCGAACCGATGCTCTGCGTCGAACTCCCGAAGCGACTCACGCAGACCAAGTCCACTCTTCGGTATCGTCCCGATCCCGCGCCATTGGCGGTCCGTGACCACGAAGATGTCGTCAAGGAGCTTCTGCGCCGGAACATTACCCTCCCGCCTGACGGAACGGGCGTACTGATTCCGGACCACATACGTTCCTTCTTCCAGTTGCGTCACGGTCATGCGGACCCCCTCGAGGATGTCGAGCGGCTCGAACCCAGTGACAACGATGGGGACCCTATACTGTGCCGCAATAAGTTCGTACTCGTGGAACCCCATGACGGTACAGACATGCCCTGCCGCGAGGAAACCCTGCACCCTGTTCGTGGGTGAGGAGAGAAGCGCATGCATAGCAGGAGGCACGAGCACGTGGGAGGAGAGGATGGAGAAGTTCTTCAGCCCCTGCCGGTGCGCTTCCCATACCGCCATTGCATTTGCCGGAGCGGTGGTCTCGAACCCGACGGCAAAGAAGACCACCTGCTTTCCGGGATTCGTTGCAGCGATACCCACGGCGTCGAGCGGTGAATAGACCATGCGGACGTCCCCGCCAGCCGCCTTCACGCTGAGCAGATCCTTCTCGGACCCGGGGACGCGGAGCATATCGCCGAACGACGTGAAGATGACATCAGGCAGCGAGGCTATTGCAACGGCCTTGTCGATCAGTTCAAGTGGCGTCACGCAGACGGGACAACCCGGGCCGTGCACGAGCGTGATCTCCGGCGGGAGGATCTGCTCGAGCCCGTATTTGACGATCGTATGCGTCTGGCCGCCGCAGATCTCCATGATCGTCCAGGGCCGTGTGGTGATCCTCCGGATCTCCGCAGCGATCTTCCGTGCCGCGGTCTCGTCCCTGAACTCGTCGATGTACTTCATTGCTATGCACCCTCCGGCGGGGTATCGAGTTCGTCAAGGCCTTCTCCCATCTCTTTGAACATGCGGATGGTCTCAAGAGCTTCCTTTTCATCGACCTTGCTCAGGGCGAATCCGACATGGACGATCACATAGTCTCCGACGGATGCCTCCGGCAGCCATTCCATACAGACGTCCTTTTGGATGCCTCCGAAGCTGACCTTCCCCATGCGGGGCGTGGATGCTGTGTTGATCGAGACGAGCTTACCGGGAATTGCCAGGCACATTGTGACTCTCCTCTGGACCTGTGTATGATGACAGGCAGGAAATGGCGACGCCGGCATCGCAGACAAGAATGTCGCCCGGACGTGCATCGGGTACAAGCTGAAGCGAAACTGTCACGACTGCACCCCTGGCAGAGACCTTTCCCATCCGCCCTTGCGGTGAGTCGAAGGTCGAGATGAGCGATGCTTCATATGAGGTCATCGTGCTTCCTCAGCGTCCGGAACAAGGTGCTCATGCACAGATTGCAGTGCCGCGGCGAACGCCTGCCCTGCCGCTATGCCCCCGTCGTTTGGCGGTATCCTTTGGTGGATGTACACAGAGAATCCCTTCTCCCGGAGCTTCCGCATTGCCAGATGGGTCAGAAGAAGGTTCTGGAAGCATCCGCCCGTGAGAACGATACGCTCCAACCCGACAGAACGGGCCACAGTACATATCCCATCCGCAAGCGCGTCGTGTAACCCGCGTGCGATCGATGCTGCAGGGATGCCGGCACGTGTGTCCTCGATGATCTGCAGGAGCATCGGACCCCAGTCGAGCTGAAGCATATTGCCGGCTTGTTCCACCCGCATGGAGTATGCTCTGCTGTCGTTCGTTCCGTCGGCAAGCCATTCCAGGTTCATCGCGGCCTGTCCCTCGTGGCGCACGGTCTGTCTGACGCCGAGGATGGAAGCGACCGCATCGAAAAGACGGCCGGCGCTCGAGGTGCGCGGAGAGTTCACGGAACGCCCGAGCATGCGGAGGATCGTTCGTCTCTCAGATCCTGCGAAAGCCTCCATGGGCGGGAGGTCTGCGAATCGATCAGGATCCCCGGCCGACAGTTCGTAGAGCAGTGCGAGCCCGGACCGCCTCGGCTCTTTGATAGCGGCGTCGCCTCCGGGCAGGGAAAACTGGCGCAGATGGGCCACGCGCGTCCAGCCGTGTTCGTCAATCCGGATGAACTCCCCGCCCCAGATAGTCCCGTCTGTGCCGAGGCCCGTCCCGTCCCACGAAACGCCAAGGAGCGGTGGCTCCAGTTCGTTCTCCGCCATGCACGCGTAGACGTGCCCCGCATGGTGTTGAACAGCGGCCACGGGTATTCCCTGCTGTGACGCGTACTGCGAAGAAACGTAGTCCGGATGAAGGTCCGCCGCGATGCGTAATGGTGTGACGCCGTGAAGGCGCGGGACATCACTGATGACGCGGCGGTAGACGTCGATGGATTCCGCTGTTTCGAGGTCCCCGATGTGCTGGCTGACGATGATCCGTCGCCCGGACGAGACCGCGATGGTGTTCTTCAGATGAGCGCCGACGGCCAGCACAGCCGGAAGCTCATGCGATGTCATGATCGGAAGCGGTGCGTAGCCTCGTGCGCGGCGAAGGACCTGCTCGCGCCCCTCGACGATGCGGACCACCGAGTCGTCGGCGTGGCGACGGATGGGCCGGTCGTGCGTCAGGAACAGGTCCGCAATGCCGTGAAGCCGACGAAAGGCGTCCTGTTCGTCGGTGCAGATTGGTTCGTCGGAGAGATTGCCGCTTGTTGCGACGATCGGGATTGCGAGGTCACGCATCAGGATGTGATGCAGCGGCGTGTAGGGGAGCATGATGCCCAGGTACGGATTTTCCCGGGCAACCGCCTCATCGAGGTCGCGGAAGCCAGCCTTCCTTCGCACGAGCACGATGGGAGAGGCCGGAGAGGTGAGAAGCCGCTCCTCCTCAGGGGTGAGCGACGCGAGCCGTCGAGCATGGTCCAGCGTGGGGACCATCAGCGCAAAGGGTTTTTCTTCGCGGTGTTTTCGACGTCGGAGTTCCCGCACGGCATCAGGTCGTGTGGCGTCGCAGACCAGGTGAAATCCGCCAAGCCCCTTTACCGCTGCTATCCCGCCGTCCCTGATCGCGCGGACAAGATCACGGAGGGCATCTTCTCTGTGGGCAAGAACCGAGCCGCCGGAGTCACGAAGTTCCACGGAGGGACCGCACACAGGACAGGCATTCGGTTGGGCATGGAATCTTCTGTTCGACGGGTCCCGGTATTCAGCGAGGCAGGACGGACATTGCCGGAAGCCCCGCATGGATGTGTTCGGCCTGTCGTACGGGAGGGCGTCGATGATCGTGAAACGCGGGCCGCAGTTCGTGCAGTTGATGAACGGATAGCGGAAGCGCCGGTCACTGGGGGTGAAGAGCTCATCGAGGCAATCGTCGCAAGTCGCAATATCGGGCATTACAACGGCTGAGCGGTCCCCTTCAGACGAGCTCTCCCGAATATTGAACTCTGAATACCCGACGGCGTCGAGCCATGTGGTCTCGCTGCTGTGTATAGAAGCGAGCGGAGGCTTCTCAGAAGATACCGCATGCGTGAACTCGCCGAGGAGAGCCGCGGGCCCTTCTGCCTCGATGATCACACCTTGTGCAGAGTTGGACACCCACCCGCGCAGACCGTACCGAGCCGCAAGCCGGTACACGGTCGGCCGGAAGCCAACCCCCTGAACAGCGCCATGAATGACGATACGAACGCGTGTGGTTTGACCTGACAGGGACCTGACAGGTGTGCTATACTGATCCATCATTTCCTCAAGACTTTCCCCTTGACCCAGCCGCACCACTCCCCGATGCCGTCCCCCTTCGTGCTCGACACCTCGAAGATGGTCAGGTTCGGATTGATGCTGAGAGCGTTCTTCTTCAGGACGTCGATGTCGCAATCGACATACGGCAGCAGGTCGGTCTTGTTGACGATAAGGACAGACGCCCGCTGGAACATCGCAGGATACTTGAGCGGCTTCTCCGCCCCCTCGGTAACGCTCAGCACGACCACCTTGTCATGCTCGCCGAGATCGTAGTTCGAGGGGCACACCAGGTTCCCGACGTTCTCGATGATGAGTACCTGGATGCCTTCGAGCGGCATCTTTGCGATGGCGTCCTGCACGAGGCGCGCTTCAAGATGGCACCCGCCGTTCGTGACGATCTGCACGGTCGGTATGCCGAACCGCTCCAAGCGCCGCGCATCGATGTCCGTCTGCACGTCCCCCTCCACCGCAGCGAGCGTCACGGATCCATGAAGCTGTTCGATGGTGCGCTCGAGCAGGGTGGTCTTACCCGATCCGGGCGAGCTGACAACATTCATCGCATAGATGCCAAGAGCCGCGAAGCGTTCGCGGTTCTGTTGTGCGAACTCATCGTTCTTTGCGAGCACAGTGCGTTCGATGGTGATAATGCTCATGGCGGGTCCTTCGTTTCATCCTCTAGGTCAATGGTTGCGACACGCAGCTCCCGGCCGGAACGCACCTCCGTCTCGTACGATCCGCATGACGGGCACACGACGATACCGGTGTCATTTGAGAATTCATGCCGGCATGCACGGCAGGAACAGAGGAACGGGATGCGATTGATGGAAAGGGAATGCGGAGGGAGGTCGTATTCCGGCGAGAGAGCCTGGAAGCAGAACTCGAGCGAATCGGGAACGACGCCGGACATCTGACCGACATCAACCGTTATGGTCCTGATGCGGCGGCGATCCTTTCGTTCAACAAGGTTGCAGACGATGTCGGCTATACTGCGGGCAATGGAAAGCTCATGCATGCAACTGGTGAGACAAGATGCATGCCCGTTGAATGGCGCGTGGTGGCGGGTGTTGCTTTCGAATCCGGCCCGTCTGGAGCAGGAAAATCGATGGTTTTCCAGGAGAAATTGTGCCGGAGAAGAGCACCTTCTCAGAATTCAGAAGAACGGATGCCAAAAGAAAGGCTTCCTGGCAGGCAAATAGACGAGGAGGCGGATTGTTTCTGTGGATGGGAAAAGCGCTTTCCTCTCCGGCCGGGCGAGACCGGAGAGGAAAGCTTCGGAGAGATACGAGAGGCTGATCTTGGGATAGCGGTGCGTTGACCGCCGAGTCTGCTTGGCGACCGGGAGGTTCGTTGTGCTACATCAGAGTGGCGATCACATCGCCGGAGGAGGAGCGTCTCCCTCGGGTCCGCCGTCGACCATCTTCGCCTTGATCTCCTGCACCTCGTTGCGGACCTCCTGGGCTTTCCTCTTCAGGGCCGCCATGTGCTTGCGGACCCGCACGCCAGCGGACTTGTTCCCCTTGACATAGAACTTCTCAAAGTCCTTCTGGAAGCTCTGTACCATGTCCACAAGTTCCTGAAAGCGGTTCATGTGTGTCCCTCCTGAATAGAGTGAGTGAGTTCTAAGGTCTGTATACCTTGTCCGCCTCTTTCTTGAGGCGGCGCATAAGCTCATCGCGGTGCGCGTACAGTCGCTTCAGCCGCCGTGGCTTTGCCTTGGCAAGCACATATGAGGTCATCAGCGGCATGGCAATGGTCGAGTCGACGTATGCTACCACAGTATCAGGGAGCTGGTCGGGGTCGATCTTGCCCCACGAGACAGCTTCCGAAGGAGTTGCGCCAGACAAACCGCCCGTATCAGGCCTCGCATCGGTCACCTGAATGAAATAGTCGTGCCCCCGCTCGTCGATGTTCAGGATCTCCTGAATGTGGGGCTCCGTCTGGAGGATGAAATTCTTCGGGGAACCGCCACCAAAAATGAGAACGCCGCTCTTCCCCCCTTTTCGCTTTCCATCGAGCACGATGGCCGCTGTCTCATTGACGTCCGCAAGAACGTCGAATCTGAGCAGGTTTCCATACAGCGCCTTCGCCGCCACGTTCATGCCGATGGACGAATCGCCCGGGGAAGATGTGTAGACCGGAACGTCGAGCTTGTATGCGGCGCCGAGGATGGAGCTGTAGGGAAGCCGGAGCCTTCGTTCCCGCTCGTAGACGTAACGGCCGATCCTGTGATGGAACTCGGCAGTGCTCATCTCGGCCTGGAACTCCGGCAGATCCATCAGTTTCCGGAAGAATGCATCGGTATCGAGGAGCACATCATAATCGAAGACGATGTCGTAGATACGAATGACAGCATGCTTCCGGAGCTGCGTGTCGTCAAAATGAGGGGACCCTCTGCGAAGCGTCTTGCCGATGGCAAAATGCGTGTCGTGGTACAGATTCGCTCCGGTGGAGACGATCCAGTCCACAAATCCTGCCTTCATGAGGGGTACAACGCACGAGCCTCCGAGTCCGGCCGGCGTGAGCGCCCCGGTCATGGTCATGCCGATGGTGACATTCGATCGCAGCATCTTTTCTGCGAACAGTTGGGAGGCTTCCCGGAGCCGGGCCGAATTGTAGGCCTGGAAATGGTCATCAAGAAGCTCCGTCACGGAGATGTTCTTGCGGATCGGGCGGGGATTGATCCTTGAGCCGCGCAGGAACGAATGTTTGCGCTTCATGCGGATTTAGGTAGGAAAATGAACCCTTGAAATTTGTGAAAATATAAGGGTTTGAGAGAAGAAGGTAAAGAGGAATCGTCGAAAACGGGCGAAAATCAAACAGGCCGGAAAAACCTGAGTCTGAGAGAATTTGTGACCACGCTGACGGAGCTGAAGGCCATTGCCAGGGCAGCGATCATGGGATTCAGGAGCCCTGCGGCGGCCAGAGGGATGCCGACGACATTGTAGATGAACGCCCAGAAAAGGTTCTCCTTGATGGTCCGGAGGGTCTTCCTCGACAGCTGTATCGCGTGGGGAATGGATCGTAGGTCGTCCCTCAGAAGAGCGATCTCTGCCGTCTCGAGCGCCACCCCCGATCCGCTTCCCATCGCAATGCTCACATCGGCCTGTGCGAGCGCAGGTGCGTCGTTGATGCCGTCCCCGGCCATGGCCACGATGTCCCCATCAGCCTGGAGGCCTTTGACCACCTCTGCCTTCTGATCGGGCATCACCTCTGCCCGGACCCGGTCCACACCTACCTGCCTGCCGACAGCTTCTGCTGTTCCCTTCCGGTCGCCCGAGAGCATGACCGTCCGGATCCCCATCTTCTTCAATGAGGCGATCGCATCCGCTGACGTCTCTTTGACAGGATCGGCTATTCCGAGAACACCCAGGACCTCCCCGTCGGCAGCAACAGCAACGATCGTCCGCGCGTTCTTCTCAAGGTCGGCGACCGATCGTTCCACCGATACCGTGTCGCATCCGTTCTCACGCATGAACGAGATGCTTCCTACCAGAATGCGTTGCGAGCCGACCACCCCACTGATACCTCCACCCGGAACAGCGTGAACATCTTCGGCTTCTGGAATGTCAACGTCACGCGTACGCGCCGCTTCTACGATGGCCTCGGCAAGCGGATGTTCGCTGCTCCGCTCGACGGCAGCAGCCACCGAGAGGATCGCTTCACCCGACCATCCGGCACATCCCATTCCATTTACCGATGTGACATTGGACCGGTCCGCCGGCACGATGTCGGTAACAGAAGGCCTTCCGGCGGTTATCGTTCCGGTCTTATCGAGAACGACGACGGAGACATGGTGCGCCCGCTCGAGGGTCTCTGCATCCCGGATAAGGATGCCGTGCCGTGCCCCGACGCCGGTGCCGACCATGATGGCGGTGGGTGTTGCGAGGCCGAGCGCACAGGGGCACGCGATGATCATCACGGCAATGAAGTTGATCATTGCATCCGTGAATGGCGAGCCTCCGACCACGAACCACCACAGGAACGTCATCACGGCGATGCCCATGACAATGGGGACGAACACCGAGGCGATCTTGTCCGCCAGCCGCTGGACGGGCGCCTTCGATCCCTGCGCTTCCTCCACCATGCGCGTCACGTGTGCAAGAAATGTGTCCTTCCCGACGGCCGTTGCCCTCATGCGGAAGCTCCCCCGGCCATTGATCGTGGCGCCGATCACACGGTCCCCGGATGACTTCGCAACGGGGATGCTCTCTCCCGTCACCATGGACTCATCGACACTCGTTGCTCCCGACATGACCTCGCCGTCGGTTGGAATGCGCTCACCGGGTCGGACAACGATCTCATCCCCCATGCGGAGCTCGTCGACAGATACCTTCTCTTCTTTTCCGTCACGTATGACGAGGGCGGTCTTCGGCCGGAGGTCGAGCAAGGCTCGTATCGCATCGGCTGCCTTGCCTTTTGCCGTCGCCTCGAGGGTACGGCCGAGCAGGATGAGGGTGATGATAGTGACGGTCGTGTCCAGGTAGATGTGGTCCATCGGGTCGACGATACCCAGCAGATCGGGGACGAGGATCGTGAGGGCGCTGTAGATATATGCGGTGCCGGTCCCGACAGCGACGAGGGTGTTCATGTCGGACGTCAGATGGCGTGCGAGACGGGCGGCGAGCACGAAGAACCTGCGGCCGGGGAAAACAATGACAGCGGTGGTCAGGATGAGGAGGAGGACGTTCGTCAGATCATGTCCGATGGGCCATGCATTGTGGAACCACGGGAACATCAGGCCCATGCTGACGGCGACGACGGGTGCAGAGAGAATGATGCTGACGAGAAGGTCTCTGCGGAGCGTCTGGCGCGCATCGGACTGATGGTCGGCGTGCGCGTTTGCTGTGGGCAGTACCAGATTGTAGCCCGCCTCTTTGACGATGTCTGCCAGTTGCTCGAGCGTTGTGGCCGCGGGGTCGTAGGAGAGCGAGACCTTCTCCGTGGCAAGATTCACGTTCGCCTCGGCAACGCCGGAGCCCTTCTTCAGGGAACGCTCCACACGCGTCACGCAGGATGCGCAGGTCATTCCTTCGACGGGAAGGGAGATGGTCTCAATCTTGGATAGCGGCACGGGGCATCCTCAGGAAATGGACGTGACGGAGTAACCGGCTTCGGCGACGGCGTTGGACAGGTCGGCATGTGTCGTGGCGGACTCGTCGATCTCCACGACCGCCTTCCCGATCTGTACATCCTTGACGGTGGCGACCTTCGAGAGTTCCTTGCGGACATGCATGACGCAATGGTTGCACGACATGCCCTGGATGGTGAGCGTTTGTGTCTTCATGACAGACCCTTCATATGGAGGGGATGAATGATGGATGATCTGTATGCAACATACGACGTCGCACAGGGATGAGTTGTACAGAATTTCCGGGAAAATGTGCAAAAAGCCGGTGCGGACGCAGGGTCAGACCCGGTCCAGGGGGATCCTCCCCGACATTCCCATGCTGCGGAACCGGGAGGGGGTCATGCCGGTGACCTGTTTGAACTGGTTGGAGAGATGCTGTGTGCTGCTGTATCCGAGGTCCCAGGCAATGTCCTTGAGGGGCCGTTCGTCGTACTTCAGGAGCTCTTTGACGCGCTCGACCTTCTGGAGAATGAAGTAGTGTTCGATGGTCATCCCCTCGACGGATGAGAAGAGCGAACTGAGGGAAGGATATTCCTCGTTCAGCTCCTGCGCGATGTAGCGGGAGAGTCGGAACTTCGGCGGGAGCGGCTTTCCGCTGCGGAGGAGGCGGATGACAGCAGCACGGATGTCCTCGATGAGCTTCCGGCGCTTGTCCTGGATCAGCTCGAACCCGTTCTTTTCCAGCATCGTGGCGATGGTGCTGAGGTCGACCGGCCGAGATCCGTCCGCAACCACGGCCTCGCCCAGTTCAACATGGCGAACGTCCAGACCCAGATGGTGCAGCTCTTCGCGCACGACCCGGATACACCGGTCGCAGACCATGTTGCGGATGGAGAGGGTGTGTTGCTGTGAGTCCACGCGTAATTCAGGATATGCGTCTTATCGCACGGGGCATGGAGAGCGGGGCTCGGGGAGGGATACCCTCACGCCCCCAAGCGCCTTGCGCCACGCTCCTTGCCGATCTACCTCACCCTGCCATCACTCCGCCGCCGTTGATGCTGATGGTGGAGCCGACGAGGTGCGTGGCGTACGAAGAGGCGAGGTACAGCACAGCACCGGCGATGTCCTCCGGAGTTGCGACACGCCCGTTCGGGATCGTCTTGACGATGCTCCGGAACTGCGCGGGGATCTTCAGCGGATTGCGCGACATGTCCGTGTCGACCCAGCCGGGTGCGATGCAGTTCGCATAGATGTTGAAGGGAGCAAGCTCGCCGGCGATGGATTTGGTGAAAGCGATCATCCCACCTTTTGATGCTGCATAGTGGGAGTGGAATGCCTCTCCCCGCTGGCCTGCGGTACTGGCGATGTTGATGATGCGCCCTTCCTTCCTCTTCTTCATGTACGGAACGACCTCATTGCAGTAGAGGAACGTTCCCTTGAGGTTTGTGTCGAGCGTCTCGGTCCACACGGATTCTTTCATCTTTCCGATCGCGCCATATGTCCAGACACCGGCATTGTTCACGAGGATGTCGATCGCACCGAAGTGGTCATGCACCTTTCGGACGCTGGCTTTCACCTGGCGGGCATTTGAGACGTCGGCTTTCAGGGCAAGGCACTCAGGGCCGAGCGACGTGACATCCTTGACCACCCGGTCGGCTGCTTTCTTGTTCCCGTGGTACGTGATAGCTATATCAGCACCGGCTTGTGCAAGAAGGTGGGCGGTCGCGGCTCCGATGCCGCGCGAGCCTCCTGTGATGAGAACCACTTTGCCTATGAGGTCGAGCATGGTAATAGTCCTTCTCTGTCGTGAGCCCGTATTTTTTGGCCGATGCATGTGCAACTAGTGTGCCTGCTCATGCGGCCAATCGTCCGCGCTTGAAGAAATCCCCCCGTCCCGATTTTACCGAGGTACAATGCCCCAAAGGAGGAATGAAATCAAGAATAGTTCCTAAAATTGTCGATTTCTGACGATTTTCGCAACGCTATTCTTGACTCCGGTCGTTAATCGGACTAATTTAGTCCTGTTTTAAGCCACTGAATCAGAGACGGCCAGACCTTGCATTCCGAATGATGAGAACGACAGACACTCTTCCCCTTACAGAAGCACCACGAGGACGCGACCTCGAAGTTGTAGATGTCCCGGCTGGCCGGAGCCGGGAGCAGTTGATCCGGCTTGGCATCCTGAAAGGCGGGAGCATCCGCTGCATCCAGCGCCTGCCCGGCGGGACGATGCTCGTCGAAAAGAACAGGCAGGAGATCGCCATCGGTGTGAAACTGGCATCGGCGATAACGGTGCGCCTGAATGGCGAGCACAAAGGACGAACATGAGCGACGCACCCCTTACAGGACCACACGGCAGCAAGCCCCACGAGCACATCGAGCGGCACACGCACATTGGTGTTGGTGTCGGCGGCGAAACACCGGGCACCACCCGGCTCGTCCTTGTCGGCAATCCGAACGTCGGCAAGTCCCTCATCTTCAATCATCTGTCGGGACTGTACGTCGATGTCTCGAACTACCCCGGCACAACCATCGAGATATCACGCGGCGAATACCATGGAACGCATGTGTTCGACACACCCGGCGTCTACGGGATCTCCTCGTTCACGGACGAAGAGGCGGTGACGCGCGATTGCGTCCTCGAGGCCGACATCATCCTGAATATCGTCGATTCTGTCCATCTCGAACGCGACCTCTTCCTCACGCAGCAGCTGATCGACATGGGAAAGAAAGTGTCGGTCGTTCTGAACTTCGCGGACGAACTGGAGAAGCAGGGGATCGATATCGATACCCGTCTGCTGTCCTCGTACCTGGGTGTACCGGTCTTCAGGACCGCCGCTGTTACGGGCGAAGGGTTCGACAAGCTCGACGAGGCTATCCACGAGGCGCGCAAAGGGGAACAGGACCCGTCGCTGCATGGCCGCCTGCACGAGATGCTCTCCCGGACAGGCTCCGAGGGAGAGGCTTTGCTCGTGCTTGAGGGGGACGAGGTCATTGCGAAGCGTCACGGCATCGAGCCGGGTACGGAACGGGAAGCGCTGTACATAAATCGGCGCAACAGGGTGAACATCTTCATAAGTGCTGTGCTCTCCGAGAAGAAGGCGCGAGCGCGGTTCGCCACAACGCTCGGCCGGCTTGCTGTGAATCCCTGGACTGGCGTCCCGCTTCTCGGCGGTGTGCTGTACCTCATCTACCTTTTTGTCGGTTCACTCGTGGCGCAGGACCTTGTCGGATTCACAGAAGGGGTCCTTGGGAATGAGCTCTGGGAACCCTGGATACAGGGTATCGTCTCCGGGTTCGTCCCGGAAGGCTCATGGATATGGACGATCCTCGTGGGAGAGTTCGGCGCGCTCTCGATGACCGTCACATATCTGCTGTTCCTTCTTCTTCCCCTCGTTGTGGCGTTCTATCTTTCGCTCGCCGTCCTGGAGGACAGCGGTTACCTGCCACGACTGGCGACAATGGTCGACCGAAGCCTCCACACAGTGGGTCTGAACGGCAGGGCCGTTATTCCGCTCATCCTCGGTTTCGGATGCGTGACGATGGCCACGATCACCACGAAGCTGATGGAAACAGAGAGGGAAAAGCGAATTATTACTGCAATTCTGCAGTTCGCCATCCCATGTTCGGCGCAGCTGGCCGTTGTTGCGGCATTGCTGGCCGGGGCCGGGTTCACGGCGATGCTCATCTATAGCGTGACGATCTTCTCGGTGTTCGTGCTTACCGGTACGGTCCTGAACAGGTTCCTCCCCGGGGAGACCACACCGCTCCTGATCGATCTGCCGCCGATGCGGATCCCGCGGTTCGACAACGTTGTGCGGAAGACTGTCTTCCGGTCGTACCATTTTATGAAGGAGGCGACTCCCTGGTTCTTTGCGGGTGCGCTCGTCGTCGGCGTGATGCAGGTGACGGGTATTCTGGAGGTGTGGCAGGACCTGCTCGCTCCTTTCACGACAGGATGGCTGCAGCTTCCGCGGGAAGCGGCGACGGCCTTCGTGATGGGCATCGTCCGGCGCGACTTCGGTGCAGCAGGTCTCTATGAACTCCCGCTCTCGAGCGACCAGATCGTCGTGGCGCTGGTGACGATCACACTGTTCGTTCCGTGTATCGCTTCGCTGATGGTGATGATGAAGGAGCGGGGTTTGAAGGAGGCCACGATCGTATGGTTCGGAGCATGGATCGGTGCGTTCACCATCGGCGGGATCCTGTCTCGGATCCTGATGTGACGCCATGAAGATGTTCGCGGAGGTGAAGGGAAAGGATAAGACGCTGGACCAGCAGCTTCAGCAGGAGCAGCGCGTGTGCCCGCAGTGCCGCTATACGCTGACCAATCCGTTCTCGGAACGATGCCCGCGATGCCTGACATTTGTTCCCGTGAATGACCCCGGCTGTTCGAAATGTGTGCATCAGTCCGGGTGTCCCGTGGCGCATATCTCGAAGTAGACAACCGCTGCCGTCGAAGCATCCGGCAGTGTGTACATAAGGACGCCGCCCGAACCCTGGCAGGCCGGCGGCGTCGGATCACAGAAGAGGCCCGTGCGGCAAGGCCGCAGACCCTCTTTGCTTCTGCAAGGTACCTCATTCCCTTCCCCGAAGCAACGGCGAGAACAGGCCTTCCTGATCCATCTTCCACGCACCGGAGGTACGTTATGAAGTCTGCTGTCCTTGTCATCGCTCTCACTCTGTCTTCTGCGGCCGTCCTTTCTGCTCAACAGGCTGATTCACTTGCCGAGCTTGGCCGGCGTATCGAGATCCTCGCCGAGGAGATCGAACGGCTGAAGCTCGGGAGCGTCGATGAGACCGCCTCCGGAAGCTTCGCCGGAATGGGGCCCGCAGCGTCCAAGATCTATTCGACAAAGCGATCAGGCGTCTCCCTGGCGGGCTACGGTGAAGTGTTGTACGAGAACTTCGCCGCATCGAAAGACGACGGAACGGCTGCGGCAGCAAAGGACCGTCTCGACTATTATCGGAACATCATCTATGTCGGCTATCGGTTCAATGATTGGGTCCTGTTCAACTCGGAGGTGGAGTTCGAGCACGCGAGCACAGGAAAAGGAGGAGAGGTCTCCGTGGAATTCGGCTACATCGACCTGCTCCTCTCTCCTGCGGTGAATGTGCGCGCGGGGATGGTGCTCGTGCCCGTGGGTATCGTGAACGAGATGCATGAGCCGCCGACGTTCTTCGGGACCAACCGTCCTGCCGTGGAACGAACGATCATTCCTTCCACATGGAGAGCAAACGGAGCCGGCGTCTTTGGCCGCCCTTTCGATGGCGTGGAGTACCGGGCATATGTCCTTGAGAGCCTTGTCATGGACAGTTTTTCGTCCTCGGGCATCCGAGGCGGACGACAGAGCGGTGCACGTGCGGTCGTCGAGGACCTCGCCCTATCCGGCCGACTGGAATACTCGGGTGTGCCGGGAGCGTCGCTGGTCGTGAGCGGATTTGCGGGGAACACCGGACAGGGTGAGAAAGACTCTGTCGGTCGCGCTATTTCGGCTTTCACCATGGTCATTTCGGCGCATGGCATGTATTCCTGGAAGGGCCTCGAGGTGAGAGGACTGTTCGCCCGTACCTCAGTGGATGAAGCGGACCGGGTCGCCGGATACCTTCGCTGGAAGAGCGGAGCACCCGCGGCTCCCGTCATCGGAAGCGTCCAGGCCGGGTGGTACGTTGCCGCGGGATACGACCTCCTTCCGCATCTCATCCCCGACACGAAACAGTATCTCGCGCCCTATGTACAGTATGAAGCACTCAACACCCATACAGAAGTCCCGGCGGGATCCGCGCCGGCTGCAGCGAACGAGCAGTCTGCGCTCATCGTCGGCCTCACGTGGAAACCCCATCCCAATGTCGCGTTCAAAGCGGACTATCGGGACAACACGAATGGTGCAGGAACTGCGACCGATCAGTGGAGCATCGCCGTCACGTACATGTACTGAAGAGACTGACTGGGCATGATGCACACACATATGCACAACAGGAGGGCGATCCTTGTGCTTGTAAGCGCAGCGCTCTTTGCTGTCACGCTCCCTGCTCAGGTCCGGATGACAAGGGAGCAGGCGCTGAAGGCCTCCTTCGGCGAGGCCACGATCGTGCGCAAGACGGCCTTTCTCACGAATGAGCAGGTTGACGCCATACAGCGTGCGGCTCGAGCGAAGGTCGAGTCGAAGCTGGTGACGTACTACGTGGCGACCACAGACCGGGGTGCGATCGGCACGGCGTTCCTCGAAACAATGACCGTGCGCACTATGCCGGCGACATTCATCATCGTCGTCGGTCCCGACACGTCCATCCGGTCAGTGGAGATCCTCGCATTCCACGAACCGGAGGACTACATGCCGTCGGAACAATGGATGGCCCAGTTCGGCGGCAAGACACAGGTGGACGACCTCTTCCTGAAGCGAGGCATTCACGCCATCGCAGGAGCGACGCTGTCGGCGCAGGCGATCAGCGATGCTGTCCGGCGGGTCCTGGCAACATATGCCATTGTTGTGGCAGCGGAGGATGTACGATGAAGTACATGCAATCGGGTGGGTTCCAGAATCACTCGCTCATGCGGCTGACGCTGGGGCTCACACTTGTCTTCCTGGTGGTGTTCGTCGTCACCGGGTTCGCCCTCTATTTCTCGAAGATGTCGCTCGACCCGGCCTCAGTGGTGGCGTACTACAACGGTTCGGAAGAGGACTTCCGCCCTCCCCGGACCGCCGGTTCGATGCTCGAGGTCACGCACTCTCACATGGCGATGATGTCCCTCATCCTCCTGATGCTCACCCACCTGTTCATCTTCGCGCCGTTCTCACGACCGGTCAAGGTCTGGTTCATCTCGCTGGCCTTTGTGTTCGGGCTTCTGAGCGAAGCGGGCGGGTGGCTTGTCCGGTTTGTCGATCCGGCCTTCGCCATTGTGAAGGTCATCGGGTTCTCCGGACTGCAGACGACGCTCCTCCTCCTCCTCGGTGCTCTCGGGATGTTCATCTTCGGTCCGGGACGGAGGGCGGAGATGTCGTCCGTGACGCTGCCATCGGAGACGGTCGATGATGTCGTGGAAGAAGAGGAGGGGCTTCCGTGAGCGCATCACGCCGGGCATTCCTCGGTTCATCGCTGCGCATCATTGCCGGCGGCATGATGTCGCTTGCCCTCCCCGGTTCGTTGCTCCGTGCTGCATCGCGAGGGGGGACCTATCTCGAGCGGGCGGTGTACGCGATGGGGACGACCGTCTCGGTCAGTGCGTTCGGCGAAGGCCGGGCGCATCTCGTCGAGGCCACCTCGGCAGCGTTCGCAGAACTCTACCGGCTGGAACGCCTCCTGTCGGTGTTCAGGCCGGACAGCGACATCGGAAGAGTGAACAGATATGCAGGAACAGGACCCGTATTGGTACAGCGGGACACGCAGGACCTCCTCCGGAAGGCAAAAATGTTCCATGAAGTGTCGGGCGGGGCGTTCGATGTGACAGTCGAACCGCTGATGGAGCAATGGGGCTTCCGTGACGACATGCCGGCGGATCGGTCCGATGAACGTGAGGTCATCATCGGCGATGACCATCTTCTCATACTCCCGGACGGATCGGTCCTTCTCGATCATCCGGCCGTGCGTATCGACACAGGGGGTGTTGCCGTGGGATTTGCGGTCGACCGTATGGCGGACGTTTTGCGGCAGCATGGCATTGTCCGCGGCCTCATCAATCACGGGGGGGACATCTATGCGATAGGGGCTCCGCCGGATTCGGACGGATGGAGCGTTGTCATTCCTCATCCGGTCGAACCGGAGGAGGTGTTCCGGACCCTGAGCTTGAAAGACCAGGCCCTGTCCACATCGACAAACAGCCGTAACACTCGCCACCGGTCTGGTGGCGTTATCGGACATATCTTCGACCCCCGCACGGGAAAGAACCCCGTCGCGTGTACGAGCATGACCGTTATGGCTCAGTCCTCCTGTGAGGCGGACGCGCTCTCGACAGCAGCGTTCGTATCAGGCGATCCCGCCCTTGTGACGGAGCGGGGATGTGACTATGTTGTGCTCAGGCTGGGGGAACGAACAGAAACATCGATACGTTGACGTATGAACATGGAAACCGGACGAATGGAAGACCTGACACCGAAGCTGACCGAGGAAAGCATTCTCGAGGCGCTGCGGGACGTATACGACCCTGAGATCCCGGTCAACGTCGTTGACCTTGGGCTCATCTATCAGGTGAAGATCATCGACGATTGGGTCGGCGTGAAGATGACTCTCACGAGCCCCGGCTGCGGCCTTGCGGATCAGATCGCCAGCCAGGTACGCCAGCGGGTGATGGATGTGCCGGGCGTTGTGAACGGCGATGTGCGCATCGTCTGGCAGCCGCAATGGAACCCGAACATGATCCACCCCGAGGCACGCAAGAAGCTGAAGATGTTCCAGTCACGGCCGGATCATCTGACACCGGAAGAATAGGAAATAGCCCGGCACCCAGCGCGCCTCATGAACATGGAGCCGGGGATCATTGCTTCAGACCGGACGGACGTCGGCCGGCCCGAAGACATTCTGCAGACGTCACCAGCCGCACGTTCATCCACCCATGCTGCGTGTCTGAATGGTCTGGTTGCTTCTCGGACCCGCTTTCTCTATCTTTTTGCACGTTTTTATCTCTGGTCCCCCCCGAAAACTGGCAGGATTCGCAATGATTCGAACGACGATCCGGATTGCCGCACTAAGCTGTCTATCCGCAACCCTCCTCTTGTCTCAGGCCCCCTCGGTCCAGCTTACGATCAAGGAGAAGTCGGGCTTTCTGGGTATGGGCGGCCCCCGTGTGGCGACCATTCAGCTCTCGACCCAAAAGGGGGACACTGTCCTGACGAGCGACAACGTGAATGCCGGTCAGTACTACTACTTCCTTGTGAAGCCGGCCGGGGACTGGGCCATCGATGCCGATATCGTTCGGGAGAACCTTGCCGGGCTGCAGATCTACCAGGACAATAATACACACGCCATTGCCTGGAAGGGTGACATCCTCGTCGGGCCGCCGACGACCATTCTGCTCGGCTTTCCGAAGGACGTCAAACTCAACCGATTGTTCCTTGTCCAGCTGAAAGTGGGCGAAAAGACGAGCCAGGCAGAGATGAGCGTACCGCGCGAGTACTGGCCGGGCTACACCTTCATCATCGACAAGGCACGCGAGATGGCCGATGCGATGAATGCCAGCCAGGTCATGGACGCCATCACGATAGCCGGGCAGGTCATCCCCCGCACCGAGCTCACCATCTTCCCGCAGTACGAACAGATCAAGGCTGTCCGTACGACTGCCTTCCGGATGCATCTTGACGCGGTCGACGCCGAGTTCACGCAGGTCATCGCTGCGCCGGGGGACATCAAGACCAAGATGGCGACCGTCGAGGGCTTCCGGCCCCGGTTCGAATTCGTTGTGGACTCTCTCCCGCGTGCAGATTGGGGTATCGGGTCGCTGGACCAGAAGATCTATCCTATTGTCGAACAGGCACGACGCAATATCGAGCGCATCAGCTTCGTGAACGATTCCCTGCTCCAGGTCCTGGAGGAGATGAACACACGGTGGATCCTGCAGGGAGCCACCACCGGCAAGGACGGGTTCAAGTACCAGTACATGATCGAGACGCTCGCGTATGCCTTCTCCTCGCTGGACTTCAGCGACACATCGGCTGCGGCGCTCAACGTGACCATTCCGGACGAGTTCCTCGAGCGCCTGGAACGGTACACCATCCTCGAATCCTACGAGACGTTCCTGAAGATGTGCGAGCAGCGCTTCCGCACAGGCCTGCCGATGTTCCCCGTCGAGTTCCTGCCGAACCTCCGGAAGGACACGGCATCCTTCACGCAGCCGTACTATTCGATGCTGAAGGCGGTGAATGACTACTACTACGGGCTGTACAACACGGCTGAGGACGAGATTAAGACCATTCTCGTCACCTGTACAGAAGCGGACCTGAATGCTAAGTACGACAAAATGCGGGTGCTGATCCGCATCAGGATGGGAGAAGCACCGGCCGAGGTCATCCGCGTCCTCGACGAGGCACGAGTGCTCGAGAACCAGGGGAACACCGGCGAGGCGCTCGAACGGTACCGTCAAGCGACCATCCTCGCGCCGAACTTCGCCTATGCTTTCTATTCACTGGGACAGTACTATTCCCGCAGCGGCGACCCCATCCGGGCCATCAACTTCTTCCAGCGGGCCTATCAGATCGATACGCTGTACGTCAGCGCGTACCGTGAGGCGTACAACATGTACCTGCAGCAGGGCAACTACAAGCCGATGATCGACGTGCTGACGTTCGCGCTCGACCACGGAAATGACACGTGGGAGATCAACTCGAACCTCGGTACGGCCTACCTTGGCGACAACGACCCGGGCAAGGCGATCACCTACTTCGAACGCGCACTGGCGCTCAACGCGAAGAGCTACCGGACGAACATCCAGCTCGGACTCGCCTATCAGACGATCAAGGACTTCCAGAAGGCCCGGGAGTATTTCAATAGCGCGATCGGGCTCGACCCCACGCGTCAGGAAGCGGTCGACTATCTCCAGCGCCTCAACATGGAGCAACGTGAAGTGAGATAGCCGGCGGCCCCTCGAGCGTCCGTTCTTCAATAGCGGGGCCTTCGGGTCCCGCTTCTTGTTGCTTTCCCCGTCGGTTGATTCCTGACCAAAATGGACCCAAATTAGTAAGCTAAGCCTTGCTCCATGGGCGGATGGTGGCCCGCCTTCGTCTTGATGGATATCCGGACTACGGCGGATAAAAATTGGGTATCTACATATCTGTAGAACGGCCTGCCTGCTGTTCGAAAGAAAGCCGAGGGTAGGTGGCGGAATTGGCAGACGCGCTGGCCTTAGGAGCCAGTGAGGCAACTCGTGAGGGTTCGAGTCCCTCCCTGCCCACGAAACCAAACGGCAGTCAGGCAGGCACGCTAGCCTTAGGAGCTAGTGGGGAAACCCGTGAGGGTTTCCGTCACGCCTGATGGCGTGACGAGACGGACGAGTCCCTCCCTGCCCACGAAACCAAACGGCAGTCAGGCAGACACGCTAGCCTGAGGAGGTAGTGGGGAAACCCGTGGGGGTTTCCGTCACGCCTGATGGCGTGACGAGACGGACAAGTCCTTCCCTGCCCACGAAACAACGAAGAATGGATAACGGAAAAGGAAAAAGGAGAAGCTGACGGAGTGGAAGCCAACGTTACAGAGGTGAATACAGTCGCACGGGAGATCGAGATAACGATCCCAGCCACCGAGCTCAAACCGCATTTCGACAAGAAGTACAACGAATACCGGCCGAAGGTCGACATCAAGGGCTTCCGGAAGGGGAAGGCGCCGCTCGATATCGTCATCAAGCTGTATGGGGAGATGATCGAGCAGGAATCCCTCCAGGCGGTGGCCACCGAGTTCTACAAACAGGCCATCACGGAGAAGGACCTCAAGCCGATCGGCGAACCGACACTCCTCGACATGGATTACAAGCGCGGGGAATCCCTCACGTTCAAGATCCGCTACGATGTGCGTCCGGCGATCGAGCTGAAAAAGTACAAGGGCATCAAGGTGACAAAGCCCGTACATGCCGTGACGGAGGCAGATATCGAAGAGGAGATCCTCCGGCTGCGCCGCATGAACGCGGGGCTATCTGAGGTCGAGGCGGTGACCGACGAAGAGCACGTGCTGACAGTCGACATCCAGGACCTCGACGAAAAAGGCCTTCCAGTCATCGGCAAGCGGACATCGGATGCCCGCTTCTATCTGGCCGACGAGAAGCTCGAAGAGCCGTTCAAAGAAGCCCTCAGGAATGCCGAAAAGAATGGCGAATACACGGTGCAGTTCGAGCACGACCACGGCGACCACAAACATACCGTCCGGTCGAAGCTGAGCGTCAAGAAGATCGAAAAGGTCGGGCTCCCGGCCTTGGATGACGCATTCGTCGCGAAGATCACCAACGAGAAAGTGTCGTCGGTGACGGCATTTCGCGCGGACCTGCAGCGGGACCTCGAGACGTACTGGAAGACGAAGAGCGACCGCGCCGCGGTGAACAACCTCACCAACGAGCTCCTGAAGCTGCATGAGTTCGAGGTGCCGGAGTCGCTCGTGCGGGCGGTGATGGAAAGCCTGCTGAAGGATGTCGCCCAGCAGTATCCAAAGAAAGAACTACCCGACGACTTCAACTACGACGAGTTCTGGCATCAGAACCTGACCTATGCGGAAGCGCAGGCAAAATGGGCCCTCCTGCGGGAGGAGCTCATCACGGCCGAACAGATCGCTGTGGCGGACGAGGACCTTGCTGCTCTGGCAGAGCGGGAGGCCCCGCGGATCAACATCGACAAGGAACGCCTCCTCGAGTACTACAAGACCTCCGATCAGGTGAAGGACCGGCTGACGGGAGAGAAGCTGCTCGACGCCCTCCTGGCAAAGGCGAAGGTCGAGGAGGTGGAGGACTCAAAGCTCTCATCCGGAACGAAAGGATAACGGATATGCACACGAAGTTCGAGGTGTACAATCAGCTGGTACCGATGGTGGTCGAGCAGACGGGACGCGGTGAGCGGGCCTTCGACATCTACTCGCGCCTGCTGAAGGACAGGATCGTGTTCATCGGCACGCCGATCGATGACACCATCGCCAGCCTGACCATCGCGCAGCTGCTCTTCCTCGAGTCGGAGGACGCGGAGAAGGATATCAACCTGTACATCAATAGTCCGGGCGGAAGTGTGTCGGCCGGTCTTGCCATCTTTGATACCATGCAGTACATTCGTCCGGATGTCGCCACCATCTGCATCGGTATGGCCGCCAGCATGGGCGCCGTGCTGCTCGCAGGAGGCGCAAAGGGGAAGCGTATGGTGCTCCCCAACGCACGCATCATGATCCATCAGCCGTGGGGCGGCGTCCAGGGAACGGCTTCCGACATCAGCATCCAGGCGGAAGAGATCCTGAAGACGAAGAAGAAGATCAACCAGATCCTCGCCGAGGCCACAGGACGCAGCATCGAGGATGTGGAGAAGGATACGGACAGGGACAAGTACCTTGCAGCGGATGAGGCAAAGGCCTACGGCCTGATCGACACCGTCCTCGTGAAGCGCGAGTCCGCAACGAAGAAGAGCTGACGGCAGACTGTCGTGGAAGACCTACCGCGGCAGGTTTCGCGCGGCGTTCGCGACGTATGCAGCGCCCGCAAAGGAAAAAGGTGTTTGAACAAGAACGTCGCGTCCGTTCACTGCATGACCTGCGTTGACCGTTGCGGCCGTTGCGAGAAACTTTCATAAGCCCCAGTCCACACATCGGCACATGACCCAAAAGACACGACAGAACGAGAAGATCGCCTGTTCCTTCTGCGGAAGATCGCCGGAAGAGGTGAACAGCATCATCGCGGGCCCGGATGTGTACATCTGCGACCTGTGCGTGTCGTCGTCCGTCGACATCATCAAGAACAACATCGCCGCCATCAACGCCCGCAAGGCGGCGCTGCACCGATCGCTGACCCCCCTCGACATCAAGAACGCCCTGGACGAGTTCGTCGTCGGCCAGGACCAGGCAAAACGCACGCTCTCCGTCGCCGTCTACAATCACTACAAACGCATCGATTCGTCCGAGACGCTTCCGGCCATCGACGATGTCGAGATCGAGAAGAGCAATATCCTGCTGATGGGTCCGACGGGTACCGGGAAGACCCTTCTGGCCCAGACGCTCGCCCGTATCCTGGATGTCCCGTTCGCCATCGCGGACGCCACCACGCTCACGGAAGCGGGCTATGTCGGCGACGACGTCGAGACCATCCTCGTCTACCTGCTCCAGAACGCGGACTACAATGTGGAGAAGGCGGAGAGGGGCATCGTCTACATCGACGAGATCGACAAGGTGGCCCGCAAGAGCGACAGCGCATCCATCACCCGCGATGTATCGGGCGAGGGCGTGCAGCAGGCGCTGCTGAAGATCCTGGAAGGGACGGTCGCCGGCGTTCCCCCCAAAGGGGGCCGGAAGCATCCCGAGCAGAGCCTTATCAACATCAACACCAAGAACATCCTGTTCATCTGCGGCGGCGCCTTCGACGGTCTGGAGAAGATCATCGAACGCAGGGTCACGCAGCATTCGATGGGATTCGGCGCTGACATCCGGACCGGCAAGAAGAAAAAGCGGGACGAGCTCTTCGCGCAGGTCGAGCCGGATGATCTTCTGAAGTACGGCCTCATTCCGGAGTTCGTCGGCCGGCTGCCGGTCATCGCGACACTTGCGGACCTCGACGAGGCCGCGCTCCTGAACATCCTGACCCAGCCGAAGAACGCTCTCGTCAAGCAGTACCACAAGCTCTTCGCGCTCGAAGGCGTAGAGCTCGAGATCGAGGACTCTGCCCTCAACATCATCGTTGACAGAGCGATGACGCGCGGGACAGGCGCCCGTGCCCTCCGCTCCATCATCGAGTCGATCATGCTCGATATCATGTTCCAGCTCCCCTCACGGCGTAACGTGTCGAAGTGCATCATCACCAGGGACACGATCCTCTCCGCGAAGGACCCTATCTATCTGTACGAGGAGCGCAAGTCGGCCTGACGGGCTGACCGCATCCCGTGCGCACCATCCGATACCTCCGATCGTTCCTCGGCGCTGATGCGGCCCTCACAGCCGCACCATTCCTTCTGCTCGGCAGCCTGGTCATCATTGAAGGCGTGCAGCGCGCGAGCGCGCTTCGGTGGCTTTCGGACGACATCTTCATCACTTTCCGATACATCGACCAATGGTTCGCCGGCCACGGGCTCGTCTATAATCCCGGAGAGTACGTCGAGGGGTATACCCATCCGCTGTGGCTGCTTCTTCTGAGCGGATGGCGCTGGCTCGGGTTCGACATGGTCTCGGGGAGCACGCTCTTCGGCATCGTATCCCAGGGTCTGTTGCTCGCAACGATGGTCTATGCGTCGTGGCGGATGGCGGGACGCGCATCGAATGCCCTTCCGGTCGCTGCAGCCGCCGTGGCCCTGCACTATGATGCGGCCGTGTGGGCAACGAGCGGCCTCGAAACGGCCCTTTTTACATTCCTGGTCGCTGCCGCTGTCGTCGTCTTCAGCGTTCCGGATATCGGTGAAAGGGCGAGACTCCTCACGACAGGAGCTCTGCTGGTCCTGGCCACGCTTACCCGCCCTGACGGCATCCTCTTCCTCATCACGATGGGGCTCATCGTCATCGCACGCGAATGGTCGCGCGGGTCCGGCGGTGCAGAGGTCCGGACACGGCTGCTTCAGTTCGCTCTCCCCTCGCTCATCTTCATCCCGTATGCGGTCTGGAAAGTCTTCTACTACGGAGACCTTCTTCCCAACACCTACTACGCGAAGTCCGGTGGTGGGGCACATATCGCACAGGGATTGACCTACGCCTGGATGTTCGTCAAAGGATATCCGTCGACGATGGCCGTCCTGGCTGCGTTCCTGGCGTTGCCCATTGCATTCAGCGGAAAGAGGCCATTCCGGGCAGCCCTGGCATCAATCTTCGCCGACCGATCGCTCTCGTTGTCCGTCGTCTGTCTTCTGTTGTCCGTCGTCTACACTCTCCTCTTTGTCGTCCGTGTCGGCGGCGATTTCATGTACGCGCGGTTCATGGTACCGGTGGTGCCGCTGCTCTACCTTTCGGCAGAGGCGGCAATGCGTGCCCTTATCCGGGAGCGACGCAGGCTTCTGTGGCCCGCACTGCTGATCATTCCGCTGCTGGTCGGCACTGTCGACGGCTGGAACCGCGAAAAACTGTTCTCACGATCAGAATTGGGGGAGATGGTCCTCGGCGATGGAAGTTCGGGCATCATCGATGAACATGCCTACTGGACGCGGCCCCTCGCCCGGGACGGGACCGATGCGATAGGGATGCTTCGCGCTGTCGGGGAAAAGCTGCACGGATATTTTAACGGACTGACGGTGAGGATCCTCATCAAAGGGCAGGCGAGCCTGGCGTATGCCTCGCAGGCCACCGACGTGATCGAGAACTGGGGACTGACAGACCCGTTCATCGCTCGTTTGCCCATCAGTGAGCGTGGACGCATCGGCCACGAGAAGGCCGCTCCGTACGGATACCTCATCCAGCGGCGGGTCCATTTCTCGTTCATCATGGGCGAGCCGCCGGCGGACATGGCGGCGTTCAGGCTCGTGCGGTTCGCGTTGCCCTACGACGGATGGTATGCAGAGATGTACACCTACGACAGCGCCCTGATGAACACGCTGAAGGAACGTTTTCCGGGTCAAGTGGATTTTGTGGACTTCCAGAAGTACCTGGATGATTACCTGGCATCGTCCGATGAGAGAAAATGGGAGGAGATGGAACGGGACTTCGCGGAGTTCAGGGACTTCTACTTCATGCACAACGCCGATGCGGAGAGGGAAGCGAAAATGCTGGACGCGATGAAGAAGAAGCAGGACGCAGGGACTATGCAGTAGACAGTACGCAGGGGACTGCAGGTGGATAGCAGAAGAAGGGAAGTTCCACATCACAGGTTACCGCCTGCCTGATCCAGCTTACTGCCTACCGTCTTCTTCCCCTCGGTCACCTCTCACCAATTTCTCTTAGTAATACACTCCTCTCACGCTGCTCTGTTTTGTCACCTTCACGTCCTGCAGTTGGGGCGCCTTCACCCGCAGTTCCAGCCGGTAGCCTTCCCGCACACCCATCGGATACCACGTAAAGCGCATCGTCCAGCAGTGCAGGTCCTTCGTCACGTCGACAGAGGGGATGAAATGCTTCTTGTTGACGAAGTCATACGATGCCGTGGTGCCAACCTGCCAGGTCTCCGTGAGGTTGAAGGAGAGGCTCGCGTTCGCGGATGAGGTGCGGAAGACGGGTGATACGGGCGTCGGCTGCGACTGCGAAAAGGTGTAGGAGATCGTCAGGTTCCAGGGAATAGAAAAATCCGCTTCCTCGCGGTCGTAGATGGTCTGGTACACCGGGCGCGGGGTCGGAACGAGGCCGGTCCCTTCGAGGTCAGACTGTTTCTGCTGAACGTCCGTCGGCACGCCCTGTGTACCGCGGGGCTGCTTCTTCTCGCCGCGGAGGGATGTGGAAAGGCTCAGGGAGACGTTCGTCAGGTCGCCCAGTTTTCCGGCTTCCGACAGCAGATAACGCTGTACGCGCGCATTGGCGGCAGGGTCGAACTGGTAGAGATTGTAGGTTGCCGAGCCGCTGATGTTTAGCAGGGACCCGATGTCGGTCCTGGCCGTGAGCCCCAGCGGGCTGAAATTGAGCGAATCCTTCGCGAAGTCGTACGATGTGCCGAGGCCGACGTTCATCAGCTGGACCTTCGCCGGCTCGGTCGTGTCCGAGGTCGCCACCTTCATCTCGAAGTTGTTCGCCACGTTCATGTTCGCCAGCAGCTGGTATTTTGGGATGGGCGAGGTGTTCTGCCAATAGACCTGCTTGCCGTACGTGAGGGAGAGGGTGGGATTGACCGTATGCCGGAATGCTTCGATGCCGAAGATGCCCGGCTGGGCAATGCCGTAGAACCGCGTCGAGGCGGAAATACCTGTTCGCAGCGTTCCCTGTATTGTCTGGTCCTTCCGGTCCGCGAACACGAGAAGGCTGTCTGCGGCGTTGCGCTGCGGGGTTTCGCTCGACGACCAGCTTCGGGTGTCGGAGAAGGACAACGACGGCGTGATGGTGACGAAACCCACCTTCGGCGAGATGGAGAAGCCGAGGTTCTGCCCGAGCGACTGTGAGCTCGTCCTCCGGTAGTCGTCCACCGTGAGCAAGGTGTCCCCCACCTTGATCCCCGCGATGGGCATCTGCATCTTCGTCCGCTGGTTGCTGAAGTTGGCGCTGTAGTTGAGGCCGAGCTTCTCGATCCACGGGCGGTCCGCCTCGCTGACGCCGGACAGGCCCCGGGATGTCACGCGCGGGCGGAAGGGGAAGATCTGGCTCTGCGTGAAGCTGATGGTGGGAAGCACCTCGCGGATGTCGCCGTTCGTCAGGCTCTGGTCGCGCGTCACGCTCACAGAGAGGGTACGGTTGGACTCATCCCAGCGCTTCACGAACGACGCGGCCGAGAAAATGTTCTGCCGGAGGATGTCCTCGATGCTCTGGCTGTAGTCGCGGAAGTTGCCGGAGGAGAACCGGAAGTTCACATCGAACCGGGCCGTGGGGTCTATCTCCTGGTTGTGCAGCCAGGTGACGTCGTAGGCATCGCTCGTCTGGTAGCCGGGATCGTTCTGCTCGCCGAGGATGACCTTGCGGTACTCCCCGGACAGCGACCCGACGAAATTATACCGCAGGGCATAATTGAACCTCGAACGGTTGGCCCATCCTCCTTTCGAGGAGAGGTCGAACGCTGATGCGAAGTCGACATAGTCGCTGATGGCCCAATAGTAGCCGAGGTGGCTCAGGTACTGTCCGCGCCGCCCGTCGGACCCGTAGGCAGGTGCGATGATGCCAGATGCACGGCCCCCTCTCGCCGGGAACACGCCGAAGGGAAGCGCAAAGACGGGGACGTCGGCGACGTAGAAGTAGACGGGTTCTGCAACGACCTTGTCGCGGACGTAGAGCTTCATCTTCGGGCTGATGAAGAAGAAATGCGGGTGGTCCTTGTCGCACGTGGTGTACCGGCCGTCGGCGATATACAGGACGTCCGTATCGATCTTCTTGATCTGCTCGCCGGTGTAATAGCCTTCGTCGATCTCGGTGGAGGCGACAGTGATGCGCCCCTTGCGCGTCCGGAAGTTGTATGACACCCGTTCTCCCGAGTACTCCTCTCCGGCATCCTGAATGAGCGGAGACCCGATGACGGAATCTGCGCGGGCCGTGTCCTGCACCCCGACGGCTGTCATCGTTGCCGTGTCCCAGTTCACCTCTATCTGTTCCGCCGACAGCGACATCTGCTGGTACGATGTCTTCCCCTCTCCGTAGAGGTTCATGTACCGTGTCCGCATCGAGTAGACGATCGAGTCCGTCGCGCTGTAGGTGACGAGCGTGTCCACCCCGGCGGGACGTATGCTGTCGGGCGGTGCGGCGAGGGTCGAGTCGGGAACGGCGGAGGATTCCTGGGCCGGTACCGGGATGGCACAGCAGACGGTGAGAATGACGGGAAGGAGGTGTCGATGCATGTGCTACAGGACGAGTCCGGCAGCACCAAGGAGTCCGGCAGCGTTCCCCTGTGTCGCCTGAAGGACGCGGATGTCCGGTCGAAGGGGTTTGAGCACGTGTTGCCGGACAGATCCCTCGATCGCTTCCAGGACAAAATCGCCCGCCGCAGAGACCCCGCCCCCGATGATGCTTATCCGAAGGTCAAGTGTGTTCATGACAGCGGCGATAGCAACCCCAAGAAGCATGCCAGCCTCTTCGAGGACCTGTTTCGAGAAAGAATCGCCGGATTGGGCGGCCTGTGCGATGTACATGGGCTCTATTTTGGACAGGTCTCCGGACACCAGGTCCGGCAATGTGGAGCGTGCCCCTTTCCGGATCTTTTCGACGGTCCGCTGCGAAAGATAGCGCTGCCCGATGTATGCCTCGATGCAGCCGGTGCTGCCGCAGTTGCACGGCGGGCCGCCATGATCGATGGAGATGTGTCCGATCTCTCCGGCACCTCCTGTCGGTCCGCGATAGATCTTGTTGCCCAAAATGATCCCGCCGCCGACGCCCGTGCCCCAGATGACGAACAGGAAATTCTCGTGCTCCTTTCCGGCGCCGAATCTCGACTCAGCAATGGCTGCAACGTTGGCGTCGTTCTCCACGACGACGCTGAATCCGGGGAACCGCTTCGTAAGCTCTTCGGCGAGGTGGACCTCGTCCCATCCTTTCAGATTCGGGGGCGCCTTGACCACACCAGTGTCGTTCACCACGCCGGGTGCGCCGATGCCGATGGCCGAATGGAGCGGGAACGCACCTTTCGTCATGACATCACGAAGCGCGGCTTCGATCTGTCCGATGACTGTGTCGGGGCCTTCATCGGGGAGGGTGGGGAGCTTGTTCTGATATAGGATGTCGCCGACAGCGCTGACGAGGCCGGCCTTGACGGTCGTGCCTCCGAGGTCGACAGCAAGAACGGTCGGGTTGGAGGTCATGGGGGAAAGGTAGGAAGAAATGCGGTCAGAGGAAATTTTCGATCGACGATTGATGATTGACAATTCTCAGGGTATTCGCCAATCGAAAATCGACAATCGCGGATCTCTTCGTTCTCATCCGCGCTTCCACCACATCACATCAGTATTCGCCCGGTGAGCCGTGCGGCGCTCGAGGGCATCCATCTCGTCGCCGGTCATGGGGGTGAAGGCTATCGCGGTTGCGATGTTCTGCTTCACCTCGGCGACCGAGCCCATGCCGACAATGGCAACGCTCACCGGAAGCGACAGACTGTAACGGATGCTTTCTGCAGGATGGTCTGTCATCTTTCCGGCCGCGAGCACCTTCATGGCGATGACCCCGAAGCCGCGTTCCTTCGCGAGAGGGAAAACGACCGGTGCGAAATCGCTCACCATCGCGTCGGTCGAGCTGAGCGGGACAAGGGTGGTCGCGAACGGGTACCGGTCGAGGGCGGCTGCGATTACCTCGGGCCTGGTGTGGCCAGTGATGCCGATGTGTCTGCACATCCCTTCGTCCTTTGCACGGATGGCAGCCGCCAGCGCTCCGTCCTCTCCGCTCACGCGGTCGAGATCGGCCATGCTGTTCACGGCATGCACTTGCAGCAGGTCCACGGTGTCGGTCTGTAGACGCTCCAGGCTTCGGTTGATCTCGCGCCAGGCATCTTCTTTGGTGCGTTCGAGTGCCTTTGTGGCGAGCACCACTTCCTTGCGGCGGCGCTTCATCACTTCGCCGACCTTCTCCTCGGCATTGCGGTAGCTGCTTGCGCAATCGATGTATGTGATACCGCCATCGATACAGGCCTCGACGATGCGGGCGCCTTCGGCCACGGTCAGATCTCCGAAACCGAGCGTTGCACAGCCGAGGCCGAGAGCGGTCACTTCGAGGCCCGTGGAGCCAAGCTTTCGGCGGGGGATACCATTGATGGTGGTCGCGCGTGCGAGGGCTTCGAGTGTCAGCGCGCCTGCCGCAGCGGCTCCGAGGAACTGCCTGCGTGTCACGTGGTCCGGCATGGTGGGAAGATAGGAATTTATGGGATAGAAGATGGAAGACGGAGGACCGATAAAGGCCGATTGACAGTGTAACAGAACCGATGTAGATTTGTATGAATAAACCGCTCCCCAGAGACCGGGGATGCATGGTATTCATCGAAAGCCTCCGGAGAGCGCTTCTCAGCGTTCGGCGGGGGCTTTCGTTGTTCTGCAGCAGTCACACGACTGCATGTGAGGATGCCATGAAATCGTTTCTCCGCATCATCCGCACGTTTGGCCTGGCGCTGATCATTGTGCCGTCGTGTCATAAGGACAACGGCGACAATGCCGTCCAGCCGGAACAGGAGCCGACCTACGATGTCCAGACCCTCGGCGTACCGAAGTTCGCCGCCGTGAACTACATCGACCTGCTGACGATCGGCCGGATCTCGAAATTCAGGTCGGCAGTGGGGCACGATTACTGGGACGATTTCGAGCAATGTCGCAGTCTGAAGCATTACTTCGAGCCTTTGGGAAGCGTTGATTGGGCCTCAATAACGATAACCTCCCCGGTGAGCGGCTCTGTGCTCAGGATCTACGAAGAATGGGCTGGAACACAGGTGCAGATCCGGTGTGACGATCAGCCGGCATTCATCATCATCATCTTTCATGTTGCGATGGCAAACCCGCTGGCGGTCGGGGACCGTGTTGCAGCAGGTCAGGTGCTCGGACATCACATCGGTTCGCAGACGATGTCTGATATCGCGGTCGGAGTGGTCACGGGCCACGGCTGGAAGCTGGTCTCGTGGTTCGACATCATGACCGATGCGGTCTTCCAGCAATATCAGGCCAGAGGGGTCACCTCTCGCTCAGCAATGGTCATCACACAGCAGGAGAGGGACGGAGACCCGCTCGGGTGTGCGGGAGATGCGTTCCTGTCGGAGGGGACGCTGGCGAATTGGGTGGTCCTACAGTGAACAAGCAGAGGACATAGAGCAGCGGGCAGGGTGAAGTGGGAATTGCGGACCTGCAACAGCGACGAAGCGCAAAGGTCTTCGAGCTCTTTGCTCCATGCCCCCTGCCCTTTGCCGTCCTTCCCCGGTTCTACTTCAGCAGTCGGTCAAGGTTCTCTATACAGATCCGCGACCAGTTCTCATACGCCTCGACCTTCGCGCGTAATTCATCTTTCCCGACAAATGCTGGTTCGTTGATGGACTTTTCTTTCGGCTCCACCGCCGGCGTCTCGAGGGAAAAGGTGTGGACGATGCCGAAGTGGACCTTGCCAACATCGTTCGAATCGTCATTCAGTAATGCAGCAACTCTTTCGGTGTACGGGGAGCCGATCTGGATCTCTTCGTTGACCTCGCGCTTCAATCCCTCTTGGTATGTCGAGCCGAACAGGGCTGGATCGTGCACAGAAATGTGTCCCCCTACGCCGATAGAATAATTGCCCAGAAGCCTCTTTTCCGCCTGCAGTTTGCCGCGCCTGTATGAGAACACGCGATCCCCGTGATGGAGAACGACGTACGGGATGATCTGCTTGAACGACGGATCAGTTTCCGCATCCTTCCGCTGCATATAATGCGTGTTCGCGGGGTCGAGGATCACCCGGAGATACTTCTCGACGTCGAAAGAGAGGCCCTGAAAATATCCGAGGGTCTTGAGGAGCTCAGATGGGAAGACGAGAACGTGTTCCTCGAGATATTGGTCGCTTTGTTTCATGGTGTCCTTTCGAGAGCTGAAGACGCAAAATGCTAAACTTTGAAAAGCTAACCAGACCCTAAGCAGGGGCACGAAAGACGAAAGTCCGGGTCCAGATCATTCTCTGGTCTTCGCCAGCCACACGCGGGCTTCCTCCTCGCCCCGGGCGAAGCACACCTGCCGGCCTTTGTTCGACTCGCTCATGAACTCACGGAACCGTTCGCTTGTGACCATGCTGAACGGACCGACGATCGCCAGCCTGCAGCGGTAATTGGAGACCTTCTGGAGGATCTCCCCTGCCAGGCCGGTTCTGAGGTCGTAGAAGGCAGCCGTAAAGTTGACAGCCTTCAGAACAAACGCAGATGTATCCCGCTCGCCTCCCCACGCCAGCATGTTAAGAAAATCCCCCGGAGAAGCGATAAATGCATCGGAGGTTCGGCTGACGACGAGCAGGGTGCTGTCCTCAGATCGCAGTACGATGTGATTCTCAATGTGGGTCATAGGTGTGGTTATTTCTCGCCACGTCGCAACGCTCGCTACGTTCAATAGTGCGTAGCGGTCGTGGCGCCGTTGCGAGAACCATTCCTCGAAGATCCACACACCGCCCGCAGCGGATCTCGCATACTCCTTCCGATGATCATCCACACGAACGATGGCTTTCCTTTCCGTCGGCCATATGCATGCGACACGATCACCATCAGCGCTGCATACACGGCGCCGAAGAGGCACATGACGATCATCGTATCTGCCGGCATCCCTGCAGCGACCGGCCATACGAGCGATGCGAAACCGCCCCATGCTGCGACGCGGACAGCCGACAGCTCAGCGATAGGCTTCTTGTTCTCCGCATAGGCGAGGATGAGGCCGAAGGAAAGTCCGGCAACGATGCCGGCCAGGGCAGCAGTCGTGTCCACAAGAGGCGGCTCTTCTCCGCCGCCGATGACAACTGTAAGCAGGGTGAACGTGACACCCCAGATGATGCCCCAGTTAAGGCCGAGGCCGAGGATGCCGAGAATTCTGCTGCGGGAGATCTGCATTGGTGAACGGATTTGTGCCTTGGAAGAGTAACCGCAAAGAACTCATAGAACGCAGGAGAATTGAAATTGACCGGAGTTCTATGTGCCCACCCTCAAGCGTACGACAAAATTCCTGCAGAAACAGTAGCGGACGCAGGGCCCCTCAAAGCTGGAACCTGAGGCCGAACAGAGAAGTGAGAATGAGGTCTCCGCCCGGGATGACGGACCACTGGAATTCCGTCGTCTCATTGATGCGTCGCAGATATTCGAACTCCATCGCGACCGGGTACAAGCGGTACTGCCATCCGTAAAAGACACGCTTTCCGTAGAACTCGTCATCCACATACTGCGGGAACCGATGCCAGTCCTGCCGGAAACTGAAGATCGGGCCGATGCCCGCATTGACGCTGTTGTCGCCCCAGGCGTGTTCCAGCCGCGGGCCGGCATGCAGACATCCGGCCGCAACGAACGCACAGTCCATGTACAACGCAGCGGTGACGCGAACGAATGCATACCGGTTGAGCCGGTAGTCCAGTTTTCCGGCCGCACCCACATCGAGCACAAGATACGCCTTCCTGTCCAGCTTGAGAGGGTAGACCTCCGGCGTATTGCCCCCCTCGGGATGGTAGGTCAGTCCGAGGTACTGCACGGAGAGATACCACGGGGAGGGTGTGTCAAGAGACGAGGCCTGCTGACCGGCAAGCGTAAGGGGCAGCAGGAGGGCAAAAAGGAAAGCATGCGTCCAATGGCGGCTGTCTGTCATCATCAGGTGTCACCCTGCCGTTTGCACGACCTCCTTCTGGCGCGCCACCACGATCGAAAAGACCAAAGCAAGCACAAGAAGCACTGCGAGAAAGCCTGTTCTGAAACAATCGGACTGCACACCCCCGAACGTGTCGCTGATCCAAAAGTACGACGTATTGCTTGCCGAATGGAACAGCATCATGACGAACAGACTTCCCCTGACATTGTTGTATATGAAGGTGATCACAAGCACAATAGGGACAGAAATGATCAGCCGTTCGACGAACTCCGGATAGGCGCCGATGAGATACGCGCCTTCCTTGCTCAGGCCGATCTCCGGCAGGGACAGCGGGTGGATATGCCAGAGCGTGGTCACGACTGCCAGGACCAGTGAGGCCCTGAGGGGCGACATCCTGCTCTGCAGTTTGGGGAACATCCAGCCCCGCCAGCCGATCTCTTCGGCGAGCCCCCACCGGACCATGCCGATCACGAACGTTGCACAATATGAAACGAGGGCCGCCAGAAAGGACGGGGCACTCATCGACGGAAGACCGCCCTGCTGGGTCCAGCACAGCAGGGTGATCGCAAGGAACATCACCGGTTCGAAACCGGCAGCCAGAAGCAGCCATCGTGTTCCTACCCGCCAGTTGAGCAGGCTTTGGCCGGTGCGGCGGAGGCCTTCCGGTCCTTCGGTGAGTGCGATAAGGGCTACGGCCGATAGGGAGGGGCCATACTGTGCAATGAGGCTGAAGTTGAACGCCGGCATGCCGAAGGCTGACACTGTGACCGCGTAGGAATATTTCAATCCCCAGGTGATCGCGAACGCGATCAGGCAGTATGCCGACACCGGATACGTGAGGCAAAGGGCACGTGTGAACGCGTATGCGCGCATGACCCACATTCTGATGGTCCGGTCGGACGGAGAGAGGATTCCTATGAATGGCTGACGGCTGTTCCACTCCTGCCGCCGGGGCAGGGCCGTTCGTCAGATGCGGACAAAGGTTCGTACGGATGCAATATGCTGAAAAGGCCGATCGTTACCTTCTGATCGTGATCGCGCCTGCCCGCTCATACTGCGCGAAGCCCTTTGGTATAAGCTCATTGTGTTCCATTGTTGCCCCTGGAGATGTGCACGCTAGCGCACAAATGAGCTGTGCTGCGTGTAACGTTTCGTCAGGCGCAGGCGCGCGGCTGCCGGTGTGAGTCTCCGGCACATAATCAGTTCGTGATTGTGAACTGGAAGACGAGTGTGGTCACCTTGTCGTGTTCAGGGGTGCCGACAGTGTTGGTGTGAATCTCGAGTTCAGCATAGTCAGTTCCTACATAGCCAGCCCGGGGTTGGTAGACGTAGACGGCGACCCAGTTGGTACTTTCGTCCCGCCGAATCTCGCTCACCCGATAATGCTGGGCCTGCTTGGTGATGCGTGCACCTTCTTCATCGCCTCCGACCGTAGGATGCTCGTACGTGTCCATATTTCGCAATTGCACGGAGATCTTTGGAGTATTTTGCGTGGGAGCTGTGCTCGAGTCATCGCACGCGAACGACAAAAGAAGGGTTAGGGCGCAGAGCACCGCAATACCCGCTTTCGGAAGTCGAGAAGCTAATTTGTCGGTCATGGCAATTTCCTTCTGAATCCAAATACCGGACTGTTGAGAGAAAAGAGCTTCGGCCTACATGCCGGCGGTCGTTATGAATCTCATTCCCGCGGCGGGAGGCGCTTGCATTATGAGCAAGAAGCGTGGAGCAACCAAGCTCTACTCTCTGTGAGCGCCGTTGTTGGCCGTGTTACATGCTGCACAGCACAGTGCTTTCGTTAGCGCGCCGGCGGGCTTGACATTATGTCGGATATGACATATCTTGATTCCGCATGAGCGAACTCGACAAACCACTCGTTTGGCTCCATGGGGAAGTAAAAACTCCTCCGTTCTCGTCATTGGCCCGAGTGGAAACCGGATTCATGCTGAGACGGCTGCAGGCCGGGGAGAAGCTGTCGCTTCCCTGGTCCCGGCCAATGCCAACGATAGGCCCTCGCGTGCACGAACTGCGTGTGAATGACGAGCGGGTCACCTGGCGGATCATATATCGGCTGGATCTTGATGCCATCATAATCGTCGAGGTTTTTGAGAAGAAATCTCGAACAACACCCAAAACCGTTATCGATACCTGTAAACGTCGATTGAAGCATTACGACAGTATCTAAAGGAACGTGTGAATGAACAAATCAAAGCAAAAACGGCTCGAGGCTGCTGGCTGGAAGGTTGGAAGCACGAAGGAATTCCTGGATCTCTCGGATCAGGAAGTCGCCTATATCGAGCTCAAACTCCAGCTTGCCAAGGATCTTCAGAAGAAACGTCGTGAGAAGAATCTCACGCAAATCGAATTCGCTCGTCGCATTCAGTCAAGCCAGTCCCGAGTCGCCAAGATGGAGGCAGGGGATCCGACTGTTTCCATGGACCTGCTGATCCGCTCCCTTCTCGCATTGGGAGCAACTCCCAAGAACCTTCAGAAATACCTACCTCAATAGCCTACCTGTCCGCCGGCGAGCTAACATTTCAATGAGCTGTGTTGCGTGTAACGTTTGCGGCAACAACGCCGCGGTTTTTGTGAACTCTACAACAGGCGCCGGAGGCCGCTAATGATTCCCCTTCCCGCGGCCGTAGGCGCTGGGCTCGTGAACAAAAACCGTGGAGCGGCCAAGCTCTCCCATCGGTGAGCGCCGTTGTTGCCGCTGTTATGTGCAGCTGCTTTTTCACCTAGCAAGGATTAGCTTCTTTGTCTCGACAAACGAACCGGCATGCAATACATAAAAATAGATGCCGCTGGCATGGTCAGAAGCGTCCCATTGACGGGCATGAATTCCAGGGGCCAACTCTTCAGAGACGAGAACAGCAAGCTCTCTTCCCAAGGCGTCAAACAACCGTAGTGATACGAATGTGGTTGAAGGAAGAACGAATGAAATTGTCGTCCTTGAATTAAAGGGGTTCGGATAGTTTTGATAAAGCACAAAGTCATTTGGCAGTCCAGAAGGAATCGTTTCCGCCGAGGTGATCATCTGGGCAATAGGCCGTTTCCAGATTCCGTAGTAATTCGCCGCATAGAGGTCCGTGTCCATTAGCGCCAATGAAAGAACCGGGCTCTTTGTCATATTTGAGCTCACATCGGACCAAGTTTGTCCGTTATTAGTGGACAAGAATATTCCATTCGCAGTCGCCGCAAAAAGCGAGGTGCCAGAGACTTCCAAAGCCGAGACATTGCCGTTCCACAACCCGTCATAGTTCAGCAAACCATCATTGGCGGCCGTCCAGGTTGCTCCATTATCGGTGGAGCGAAATATCCCGCTATCGTCAGTGCCGGCAAACAGATACGTGCCCGAGGTATTGAGAAAGGTGATAAGCGGAGGTATCGGCAAGCCGGAGCCGGCCTCCGCCCAGCTCGTACCATTGTTGGAAGAGTGAAAAAAGCCTCCGAGAGTGCCAGCAAAAAGTATGTTGCTTGAAGTCGCAAGAGCAGTGACCGCCCAGTCAGTCAGGCCATCGTGTGCCGACGTCCAGGTTTTCCCGTTGTCCATGGACCGGGCAATACCCGTGCCGAAAGAACCAACAAAGAGGTATTCCCCCGAAACGAGAACCGCTCTTATGTCGGGTCCACCCAAGCCATTGTCGATCGGTGTCCAGGTTGAACCGTTGTTGGTCGAGAGATAGAAACTATGAAAAGCCCCGGCGTAAAGGTTCATGCCTCCCCCTCCCACGGGGAAAGCTGCCAGACAGGAGATGTACAAGTTCGTCAAGCCTGAGTTAGTCGAAGTCCAGGTTGAACCGCTGTCGGTAGAGCGAAAGATCCCGCCGGCGTCTGTTCCGGTAAATAGAATCGTGTCCGAAACGGCCAGAATCTTGACGTCAAGATCCCTCAAACCTGTATTGAAGGGCGTCCAGGTTGAGCCATTGTCGGTGGACAGGAAGACTCCACCGCCGTCAGGGCCGGCCAGAATCGTTGTGCCCGATACAGCCAATGATCGGATTTCCTTGGCTGGCAAGCCGGAGTTGACCGCAGTCCACGATGTTCCGTCGTCAGTGGAATAAAAAAGACCAGCCAAGGCAGTTCCGGCAAAAAGATAAGTGTCCGACCTGACGAGACAATGCACATATTTGTCTGTCAGACCCGAGTTAACTGATGTCCAGCTTGTGCCATTGTCGCTGGAGCGGAAGACGCCTCGGGATGAACCCACAAAGAGATATGAATCTGAGAAGGCAAAAGAAGTCACGGCTGTATATTGTAGACCCGAGTTGATCGCGGTCCAGGTTGAGCCGTCATCGACAGAAACAAAAGGACCCGCAGACGATCCGGCAAAGAGATGCGTCCCGGAAACTGCAAGACACACAATATTGGTTGAACTCAGGCCTGAGTTCACACCCGTCCAGGAAATGCCGTTGTCCGTGGATCGGACAACACCCGGCCCGTACAAACCCATAAAGAAGAATGAGTCCAAAAGGGCTGCTGAAGTGATGTATTTTTGTTCGGAGCCCAGATTGACTGCCGACCATGATTCGCCGAGATCTGTGGATCGAAAAGCGCCGTAGAGGTTTGTCCCAGCAATAAGAGTGGTGCCAGATACGATAAGAGACGTGACCCAATCCTGAGGCAAACCCGTATGGGCCGGAAGCCAGCGAGTGTCAGTAACCGTGGAACGATAGACAGTGCGTTTGGTGCCGACGAATAGGTTCGTGTCCGATACGGCGAAACATTCGACAGAGCCACCATACGGGCCATTCGTTTGCACCCACTGTGCGCGAATTGGATTCGATGCCGTGAGTAGGAGAGCAGGCAGTGCCCAGAAGCAGACTAATACCTTCATAGAGGTGGACTCATTGTAGCTGCTGGAATTCTGAAGGGGCAGTTGCGCCTAACGTTTGGCGCAACAACGCCGCGGTTTTGCGAGCTACACGATAGGCGCCGGAGGGCGCTCTGATTCCCATTCTCGCGCCCGTAGGCGCTGAATCTGCGAGCAAAACCGTGGAGTGGCCCCGTTCTCATCGTGGTGAACGCCGTTGTTGCGCCTGTTACACGCTGCGCGATTCTATTCTTTTGTTGGGGTGCACGTCATCTGAGCAGAACTAAGCGCGTGAAACCAATACCAGTCGAGAGTAAAACTCTGGCGAAGTAGGTCCCCGAGGATAGTTGACTAGGGGCCCACTGAACTGTCATGGGTGTTGTCCGCGATGTTCCCAAATCGATGTGATCCACTTCGCGACCAAGCATATCGAATATCCTGAGAACAGGATCTGTCAGTTGGGAGCTACCTTCGATCTCGATGATTGTCGATGGATTGAAGGGGTTTGGATATGCGCTGAGCTGAGTGGCGTGAGGAATCTCCGACGGAAGTGACCCGGCCACGCCGACTGTAGTGCCATACGCGATGCCGCCCAATCGGGCTCCCTGCAATGAGCACATTTCACCCGTCAATCCATCCGAAGTAGACCAGACCCCTAGACTATCCTGAATCGTCCACGTGTAGTACGGAGTGCCCGGTCCTGATCTGACGCTTTGACTGTCAAACAGTGAGATGGTCCACCTAGGACCGTACCATGTACGACCTAAAGAGTACATCGTGTCAGTGTCGACATTTACTACAATGATCGGTTCATGGACGCCATTCTTTGGGAACCAGCATAGCGTGTCTCCAACCTGGGCTGTCCGGGTCAAGAAGACGTAGTCTTCTGAATCTATCTCAGCGTGGAGAAGAACCGTATCGTTCTGAACGCGATGAAACATGCCAAGAGCAATGGCGCCCCCGACCGCATAGGTATAGCCATTTGGGAGGACTGTGTCCCGCACAATCGCTCTCTCACGGGTCAAGACATTCGCGTTGACCATGCATGTGTAGTACCAGGCATCTCCAATCTGATGAGGGAAAAAGCCTTGAGCCGGAAGGAGATGATCAGCGAGCATCAATCCTCCCAGAAGGATTATCATGTGAGAGCGAGATTTGATGACGTGCACCCTAACTTTTTCAATGAATCGCGTTGCGTGTAACGTTCCGCGGCACAATGCCGTGGGCCGCGCACACGTCTTCAGCACTCAATGGCCCCGTGTGCGCGGGCCATGGAGCGAACTCACCTGTGTGCGACTGGCGTGCTCACTGGAAATCGCTCCCTGATTCTAGGACAGGAGGGGGGCTCGTTCCCTCCGGACCTCCGCTCCTGGTTGTAGAAACTGCTAGCACGCCAGGAGCACTATGAACGAGTGAGCGCCATTGTGCCGCGTGTTGTGCGCCCGTGACGGCGCGCGATGCTCTCTCTTGCCGGCTGGACCGTGGATACTGCTGGTAGCATGGTTGTTCTCATGGTACAACCGTTGGATCAGTAGTAATTAAAGACCGCTTTTGATTTTCCTCCTGACGAACCTTACAGCGCGCCGGCATGGCGCACAACGTTCCGCGCAACAATGCCGTGGGACGCCCGCACATTATAAGCGCTTCATGGCCCGTGTGCGGGCGGACCATGGAGCGAACTCAACTGTGTGCGACTGGCGTGGTCGCAGGAGTTCGCCTGCCTAGATTAGATCAGGAGGGGGGCCTGTACCTTCCGGTTCAAGCTCAAGAATGTAGATCCGGCCACCACGCCAGGCGCACTCTTAAAGAGTGAGCGCCATTGTTGCGCGTGTTGCACGCCGTGGACAGCGGCGATGCAGTCGCCCTCCGATTCAATTCCTAAACAACCGTTACTTCGAGTCCGCACTACGGGTTGTTGCGTGCCTGGACCCATCTCCACTTTGAAGCCGCTGGACATGGCGTGCAACGTTTGCGGCAACAACGCCGCGGTTTTTGTGAACTCTACAACTGGCGCCGGAGGCCGCTATCGAATCCCATTTTCGCGGCCGTAGGCGCTTGCCACGTGAACAAAAACCGTGGAGCGGCTATGTTCTACAGTGGGTGAGCGCCGTTGTTGCCGCTGTTATGTGCAGCGCAACTCCAAAAACTGGCTAGCCCGCAGCCGGCGCATTTGGTTCTGTACTCTTTTTGCGCAACTCGATTGCGGCTTTTATCTTGGCCTTTCGAACGAACAACTGATGAAGAACATCCTTCATCAGCTCCAAGAGCACACCGGCTCGCTCAGGAGACAGTTTCGGAAGGTGAGGATGTGCACCATCGTGGCCACCGACAACTATCTGCTTGAGGATATCGAAGGTCTCATCGTCAATCTGGGCTAATTCCTTGAGCTCTTTCAACTGAGAGAGAACCTTATCCCCGCCTTTGGCTCCCAGATTCGTCGAGATCGACTGAACTGTTCGTCTCGCCATTGCTGCGAATGCGTTAAATCTGGAAATCGAATAACAGTCAAGTGCTTCTCGGAAATCGTCTGCCACCTCTGTAGGCAGATTCTCAAAGTCGAATTGCTCGATTGGAGCTCGCGGATACATTTCTTCGACATTCCCCCGGTCGGAATTAGCACCGGCTAGTATTGCACCGCCACAATTCCGGCAAGAATATGTTCGCCAAAACCGTTGCCTGCCTCCATTGTGCCTATCAGTATTGAAATTCTTCGTCATGTGAAGAGATGGCTTATCGACTCCACAATGAGGACAACGTGGGAGGTCAAGCTGATCGTGAAGATGAGGCATGTTTGTCTCCTGTAGACGCCGGCTGCGGGCTAGATCACGGATGAGTTGCGTTGCACATAAC
>CAZHOJ010000005.1:3279-274730 GCA_964534125.1 uncultured Ignavibacteriaceae bacterium | reverse complement strand
CTTGAAAACCGGCGTCCGCAAGGACTTGGGGGTTCGAATCCCTCGCTCTCCGCTCGACTGCGTCCCGCCACACGACGGCGGGACTTCTTCGAGCTAGGTCTCAAGTCGGGAGCGTGGTCACCCGTGGTCGACGAAGCTCGACTTGTCCGCCGTAGCCCGAAGGGTGTAGGCGGGAGAGCGTAGTCGACCCTCGCTCTCCGCTCGCCTACGCCCCGCCAAACGACGGCGGGAATTCGTCGTGCTAGGTCTCAAGTCTGGAGTGTGGTCGCCTGTGGTCCCTTCTCCGTACTTATCCTTTTTGTACCGCTTTCAAACCACCATTAGAAGACTGATTTACTCCTCGCCCTCTCCTAGTCAATAAACTGCACAGGCCATAGTGCTCGAGAACAACTGGTGTGAAAAAGTGTTGAAATGGACTGATTCGACGCGATATAGTCGCACAGATTTTGCTTGAATCTCATATCGGTTCTCCGCACACTGAAAAACGATCCAAGATTGATACTTCAACTGGAGGAATAATTATGAATTTGCGTCTCTGGTTCCTCGCTACGTTGATTACCCTTTTCGCTCTGATCACTGCGTGTCAAAAAGTGGTCGAACCCGAGGAAGAACCCTTGAGCACAATTGATACAGTGTTCGTGTTCGGGGGTACCTTTCAGATGGGAGAGGGCGGAACAGAGGCTGATGAACTGCCCGTCCACGCAGTGACACTTTCCAGTTTTCAGATGACGAAGACTGAGGTGACACAAAAGATGTGGAGGGAGGTCGTCGAGTGGGGCAAGGAGCATGGTGGCACCACATTGAACTCTGATCCAAGCGGCTTCAATGGCGACGACCTGCCAGTTGAGATGGTGAACTATGATGATGTCACGACTTGGCTCGGGATCCTGAATGAGCGGGAAAAGTTGGACTCCAATCTGTATCGACTGCCAACCGAGGCGGAATGGGAGTATGCTGCGCGGGGAGGATCATTGTCGTCGGGAACCACTTATGCCGGTAGCAATGATATTGATGCGGTGGCATGGTATGGCACGACCGCAGACAATACAACACATGCCGTAGGTAGCAAGGCAGCCAATGAACTTGGCTTGTTCGACATGAGTGGAAATGTATACGAGTGGTGCTTGGATGGATATGCTGCCTATCCCGCAACCCCTCAAACGGACCCAGTTCAATCTGGTGCGCTCCCCGTAATCCGCGGCGGTTCTTGGCAGAACGTACGAGCTTATTGCCGAGTGGCAGACCGGGGCAATAACGTACGCGGAGCCAGAGGCCGAGAAACCGGCTTTCGCATAGTGAGACCACTTTGACTGTGACCTCGGAGGGATCTTGACTCCGGCTGCGCAAAAATGTAAACGCAATCTTGTTTTCAGCCAACGGACACTAGCAGGCTGCGGAAAAAGTCAGCCAAGTAGGTTTCGCGCAGCGCTCGCAGCGGGAGCAGCGAACGCAACGATCAAAATATCATCAAAAACCGTGGCGTGCGTGGCATATTTGACATTCCCTGACCGTCGCGGTCGTTGCGCGAAATGTTTTTCCGCAAGCCCCTAGTGTCCATTTCGTGACCATTATGCGGGAAGTGTAGGGATACAGGGGGAAGTAGCGGGACGTAGGCGAAGACCCGAACTGCCATTCTGCTCAGGAATTTTCGGATTTCGCTGTGGCCCGCAACTTTTCAGAATCACCTGCTCGATTCCTGTGCTCTCCGCTCGACTACGTCCCGTGAAGCTGCCACGGGGCTTCGGCGCGTAAGCTCGCCTGGAGTGAGATTGGATGTTCTCAACGTGACGAAGCCCCTGGGGCCGAAGTCAACCCTCGCTTTGTGAATTCTTTCGTCCAGCTTCATTTCTGACGTGAAATCCTAATTTTCCAGCCCCCCCCACACTCAGTGTCAATTCATCGATATATTATATTCCTATGCGTCGAATCGTTCAGCTGTTTGCACTCCTTGTAGCATTTCACATCTGCCGCATCAACGCCCAACCCGTCCAGGAGCTCCGCGGCGTCTGGATCACAAATGTCGCCAGCACGGTCATGAACTCTGATGCGGCTATCGCTGAGGCTATGGACTACCTCGCCTCTGCGGGATTCAACGTCGTGTTCCCTGTCGTGTGGAACGGGGGCTATACGCTCTATCCCAGCGACGTCATGAAGGGCACATTCGGAACGGAGATCCATCCTTCTTTCGCAGGGCGTGATCCGCTGGACAGGATCATCATCGAAGCCCACCGGAACGGGATGGAGGTCATACCCTGGTTCGAATACGGATTCGCAGCGTACTATGCCTTCGATGCATCCGATATCGGCCCCATCCTGACAGCGAAACCAGCATGGGCGCTGCGAAATTCCTCCGGACAGATAGCAACGAAAAACGGGGAGTACCCGCAGTTCGTCTGGATGTCGGGCATCCATCCCGAGGTGCAGGACTTCATGATCTCTCTCGTCACGGAGGTCGTCGACAGGTACGACGTGGACGGTGTACAGGGAGACGACCGGCTGCCTGCGATGCCGGTCGAAGGAGGGTACGAGACGTCTACAGCGGACCTCTACCGCGCGGAACATGCGGGCGCATCTCCACCCACGGACTACAGGAACTCCGCATGGATGCGGTGGCGGGCCGATAAGCTGAATGCTTTTTTCGCGCGGCTGCGTGATTCCGTGAAAGTCCGGGGGGAGCATCTCATCCTCTCCACAGGTCCCAGCGAATATGCCTGGGGATATCCGGAGTATCTCCAGGATTCGAAGACGTGGCTCGATAGCTCCATCGTCGATCATCTCATTCCGCAGCTCTATCCCTCGAACCGCTCTACGCCTCAGGAGACGATCAACGAATACACGTTCAGGCTTGACCGTGCCCTCGGATATGTGCAGGCGGGAATGAAGGATCGCCTGTTTGCCGGTGTTCTCGCCCGCGTAGGTTCGTACAACATAGAGCCGTCGACGGCCGTTTCCATCATCGGGCTCAACCGTGCACGTGGTGTGATGGGCGAGACATACTTCTTCTATGAAGGCCTTCGCTCCAACAGCAACGCAGTCGGTGACGCTTTGAAGGCGGGACCCTACAACGAACCTGCCATACTGCCATACCGGAACGGAACGCAGTTCAGGCTCCCGGGTGTTGTCGTCAACGAATCAGATCCCTCCGCCATTGTCACGGGCTCGTGGCTTCGGTTCAATGTGCCCGGCTACGACGGATTCGGCCTGGTGACACTCGATACGGGAAGTGTGAAGTCCATCTCGTATGCCGCAGATGTGCCGGAAGCCGGAGTGTATCATGTGTTCGCCTATCGCATCAGTGCGCCTTCTCCTGCGCGGACATCTGTCGCTCCGTATGACCTCATCGGGAGCGGGGGCTCGATAGAGCGGGTCACGATGGACCAGACACCGGCCGCAGCATCAGCATGGGTCCGGCTCGGTGCTGTGCATCTGGATGCCGGCATGCAAGAGGTTGTGCGCGTGTCGAACGAAGGGATCGGGGCCGGCAAGACGGTCGTGGCAGACGCCGTCATGCTGCTCATCGACCGTTCCGCCCGGACTTCAAGCACGACGTCCGTGGGGCCGTCTCGCGGGCAGGAAGGGATCCCTGCCCGGATCCGGCTGGAGGGCAATTTCCCGAATCCGTTCAACCCCTCGACGACGATCCGGTACTCCCTTGCAGAGAGTATGATCGTCCGGCTGGAGATCGTCGATGTCCTCGGTCGTCGGGTTGCACTGGTCGATGATGGATTCCGCACAGCCGGGACGCACGCTGTCTCCTGGTCTGCGAATGTCGCATCTGGCGTGTATGTGTCCCGACTCACAGCATCCCCGTTGTCAGGCCCGGACCTTCCCTTCATGGCGACGCAGCGGATGATCCTCCTCCGGTAGATGAGCACAACTCCCAGGCCCTGGACCTCAGATCTGTGGGGCGCGCTGGCTTCGATGCTTGTTGCGCTTCCTTCCTCCATTGCCTTCGGCGTCCTTGTGTATACCGCGCTTGGACCTCAGTATGCCGGTGCCGGAGCCCTGGCCGGTATCCTCGGCGCAGCCGCCCTTGGTATCGTTGCACCGCTTGTTGGCCGCACCGCAGGCCTCATCTCCGCACCGTGTGCCCCGTCGGCCGCCGTTCTATCCGCATTGGTCGTAGGATTGACAGCGGGCAGCCTGGGTGTCACACTCTTACCTGAAGAGATCCTTCCCCTGATCGCACTGACAGCGGTCCTCGCCGCAGTGCTGCAGATCGCATTCGGACTGCTCGGCGGCGGCAGGTTGATCAAGTACATTCCGTACCCTGTCGTCTCCGGCTATCTGTCCGGCGTGGGCGTGATCATCGCCCTGGGACAGCTTCCCAAGCTCCTCGGGCTCGGGAAGGGGATATCGCTCGCAGACGGGCTTTCCTCCCCGTCTCTGTGGCAGTGGGAAGGGCTTATCGTGGGCGTGATCACCATGCTCTTCATGTTCTTCGGCCACAAGCTGACGCGGCGGGTCCCGCCATCGATCCTCGGGCTGGGAGGGGGGATCATGGCCTATTGGGGACTCTCCCTCGTATCGCCCCGGCTGCTCACGCTCATCGACAACCCTCTCATCATCGGACCCATTACGACCTCCGGGTCTGTCTTCGACGCTGCTATCGGCCGGATGGCCAGTCTGTCGGATGTTGGTTTCCTGAGCGTCGAGCTCATCGTCTTTCCAGCTGTCACGCTCGCCGTTCTCCTGTCGATTGACACGCTCAAGACGTGCGTCGCTCTCGATGCGCTCACCAGGACCCGGCATGATTCGAACCGGGAGCTCATCGGACAGGGATGCGCGAACCTCGTCTCGTTCGCCATCGGCGGTATGCCCGGCGCCGGGACCATGGGACCGACGCTCGTGAATGTGACGAGCGGAGGGCGAACGCCGCGGGCTGGTATAGTGGAGGGATCTCTGGTGGTGGTGGTCTTCCTCCTCCTCACAGATGCCATCGCATGGGTTCCGATAGCATCCCTCGCAGGGATCCTGCTCGTCATCGCGTGGCGGATGCTGGACAGGCGGGTCTTCCGTCTCCTTCGGTCTCCTGCAGGCCGCGTGGATGCTTTCGTCATCGGAGCCGTTGTTCTTGTGTCCGTCAGCGTCGACCTCATCGCAGCGTCGCTCGTCGGCGTGGCTCTCGCGATCCTTCTTTTCCTGCGGGAACAGGTGCGTGGGACGGTCATTCGTCGGAAAATGTACCTGAACCAGATCTCATCGAAGACGCGGCGGCCGGAACCTGCAAAAGAAGTGCTCGCGAAGCACGGAGACCTCGGCGTCTTCTGCGAACTCCAGGGGAATCTGTTCTTCGGGACTACTGACCAACTGCGGACACAGCTCGGTCCTGATCTGGCCTCGAACCTGTACGTCCTGTTCGACATGCGACGGGTCGATTCGATCGACTACACGGCAGCACATATCCTCGAACAGATGCACTCGCAGCTGGCCGATCGCAAAGGAAGTCTCATCCTTTCGGGAATGCCCTCCGGTTTTCTGGATGACCGGAACTTCGAAGTGTATCTCGAAGAACTTGGTGTGGTGCGGAAGGGGAGTGGGGTACGCATCTTCGAGACAATGGATGGAGCGCTCGAGTGGATGGAGGACCGGATACTTGAGGCGCATGGAGTCCTGATGCCGACCGATGAAAGGCCGCTCGAGATCGGGGATTTCGAGCTTTTTCGGGAGTTCGACGAAGAAACGATCCGGCATCTGCGCGATGTCATTGAGACCAGGTCGTTCAAGGCAGACGAGACCATCCTGGCAATAGGGGAGATGGGGAATGAGCTTTTCATGGTCCGTCGGGGAAGCGTTCGCATCATGCTGCCGCTGGAAGGTGGAAAGAAGCACCATCTTTCGACGATCGGTCGCGGGGATTACTTCGGAGAGATCACTTTCCTGGACCGTGGTCGCCGCTCAGCGGTCGTCGAGGCAAAAGAAGATGTCGAGCTCTACCTCCTCACCCGCTCGAAGTTCGATGAGCTGTCGAGGCGGCATCCCGAACTTGGGGTCCGCGTATTTGCGCGATTGGCGCTGGAAATAGGAAAAAGGCTCCGGCGTGTTGATGCTGAGCTTGCTGTCCTGCTTGACCGTTGAGAGGTTCGCCGCATTCCTGGTTCTAAGAACCGCATGCCGAGATCGTTGCCAAAGCCTCCCTGAGCCCCCCTCCCGCTGGACATAAGATCCCCGATTTTGCTTGACAAGAAAATTGGCGCTCTTTAAATTTCAAACGTGTGAATCAACATTTCAAACGTATGAAAAACGCCACCCTCACTGACATCGCACGGGGACTGAAGCTCTCTCCCTCCACTGTATCCAAAGCGCTGAATGACCATCCCGCCATTAAAGCTGAGACGAAAGACCTCGTTCGGAAGTATGCTGACAAAGTAGGATATCGTCCGAACCCCATTGCCCGCAGCCTCAAGAACAATCGCTCGACCACCATTGGTATCATCGTTCCCGAGATCAAGCATGATTTCTTCGCTTCGGCCATAAGCGGCATCGAAGAGGTCGCGTTCGGGTCCGGCTATACCATCCTGCTATGTCAGTCGAACGAGAACTACGAGCGGGAGGTCGTGCATACGTCCGTCCTGATGCATCATCGCGTCGCCGGTGTCATCGCATCTATCGCACAGAACACGAGAAGCGTCGACCATTTCCGCGACCTTCAGGCACGGAATATCCCATTGGTCTTCTTCGATCGTGCGCCGGATGATATCGAGGCGACCAAGGTCGTCATAGACGATTATCAGAGTGCATTCGACGCTGTGACGTACCTGATAGACAAGGGGTATACAAGAATAGCGCACCTCGCTGGTCCGAAGGACCTCGGTATATGCATGCGCCGTATGCACGGGTATGCGGATGCGTTACGCAAGCGGGAATTCGAGGTTGACGACCGGATGATCAGGCATGGCGGCCTCCATGAGCAGAACGGCTACGATTCGATGGATGCGTGGATCCGTGCGGGGACGATCCCTGATGCCATTTTTGCGGTCAACGATCCGGTCGCGATCGGTGCGTTCCAGCGCATAAGGGAGGAGGGGCTTCGGATCCCTGATGATGTTGCCATCGTCGGCTTCTCGAACAATAAGATCACGACCCTCATCGACCCTCAGATGACCACTATCGACCAGCCCTCGTTCGAAATGGGAAGAAAGGCGGCCGCTCTTCTGATCGAGATCATCGAGAACGATGGAACGCCGGTCCAGGAGGTCGTCCTGCATGCCGCACTCGTGCCGCGGGGCTCTGCCTGACGGATATCTGCATGACGTCCTTGAACGCACAGACCCTTCGAACCTCCCGATCGCCGCACGAGCGAGTGCTGGACCGTAGTCGCTTGCTCACGCTCGAGACGCCGCTCGTCGTCCGTTCCCCGGGACGCGTGAACCTCATCGGCGAACACACCGATTACAATCTTGGTTTTGTCCTTCCTTCGGCGATCGACCGGGCTGTGACGTTCGCTCTCGCTCCGCGCACTGATGGCCGATGCATCTTCTATGCTGTGGATATCGACGATGAAGCGGAATGTGACCTCACCAACCTGCGACATGATGCCCGGGGGTGGCCAAATTATGTCTATGGCGTTATCGACCAGGTGCTGAAAGCAGGCCACGCGTTCAAAGGCGTGACGTGTGTCTACGGGGGCGATATTCCGATAGGGGCGGGACTTTCGTCGTCTGCAGCGATCGAAGCAGGATTTGCATTTGCGCTCAATGAGCTTTTTGCGCTGGGAATTGACCGGCTCGGACTGGTGAAACTCGCGCAAAGTGCTGAGAATGAGTTCGTCGGTGTGCAGTGCGGGATCATGGACCAGTACATCAATATCTTCGGCGAGGAGCATGCCGTCCTGCGGATCGATTGCGCCTCCCTGGAGAATCAAAAGGTCCAGGTCAATGGAGATGTTGCCATCCTCCTTGCCAACACGGAGGTGTCGCATTCGCTCGCCGGGTCGGAGTACAATACACGCCGAAGAGAATGTGCCGAGGGTGTTTCGGTCATCGCTCGTCGGCACACGAACGTCGCATCGCTCAGGGATGTCACCCCGGAGATGCTCGAGGAAGCTCGGGAGGACATGCCCGCGATCGTCTCCAAACGGTGCGGATATATTATCAAAGAGAATGACCGCCTTCTGAGGGGATGTGTTGACCTCGAGCGTGGTGACCTGAACGCATTTGGCGCAAAAATGTACGAGGCGCACGAGGGGCTGAGCAGAGAGTACGAGGTGAGCTGTCCGGAACTGGACGAGCTTGTCCGGATCGTTCATGGCCAGGACGGGGTGTACGGCGCCCGGATGATGGGAGGAGGATTCGGTGGATGCACGATCAATCTCGTGCACCCGGACGCCGTCGGCCAGGTGCGGGATAGGATCGAGCGGGAATTCCAGCGTGTCTACGGGCGGAAACCCCCCACATACGTCACGACAATGGCTGCCGGAACTCACATCGTGAGCGGCGGAGGCCGATGATGCCGGCTGACCTCACTTCTGTGCCCCATCGCCGGCAGAACATACTGACGGGTGAGTGGGTGCTTGTATCCCCTCACAGGATGAAACGGCCGTGGCAGGGCGAGGTCAGCCAGACCGCCCGGCCCCGTCTGTCGCAGTATGACCCTGAATGCTATCTCTGCCCGGGAAATCTTCGGGCCAACGGCGAGCGGAATCCCGACTACAAGGGGACGTTCAGCTTTACGAACGATTTCTCGGCTCTTCTTCCGAATACGAGCGCGAGAGGGTCAGCTCAGCACGCGCTATTAGCAGCAAGACCGGAGCGGGGCTTGTGCAGGGTGGTCAATTTTTCTCCCCGCCATGACCTGACACTCGCCGACTTGGCGGAAACCGATATAGCTGCAGTGATCACGACGTGGCAGGACGAAGTTCGCGGCATCCTGCGGAACCCGAAGATCCGTCACATACAGATCTTCGAGAACAAGGGCGCGATGATGGGGAACAGCAATCCGCATCCCCACTGCCAGATCTGGGCGCAGGAGAGCGTGCCGATGGAGCCGGGGAAGGAACTGGTGAGGGCCCGGCGGTATTTCGCCCGACATAGTCGGCCCTTGTTGTCCGACTATGTGAAGCTCGAACGCAAAGCGAAGGTCCGGATCCTCTTCGAGAACGGGGCCTTTGTCGCGCTCGTCCCTTTCTGGGCCGTCTGGCCCTATGAGACGCTCCTTGTGCCGCGGCGGCGTGTCTCCTCTATCCTGGATCTCAGGGATGCGGAAGTGAGGGGATTTGCGAACGCTCTCAGTCGGCTGACGAAAGCGTACGATGCGCTGTTCGACACATCGTTCCCGTACTCCTCCGGTATTCACATGGCACCGACCGACAAGAGACCGCACCCCGAAGTGCAGATGCACGTGCACTTCTATCCGCCGCTTCTTCGTTCTGCGTCCGTGCGGAAGTTCATGGTCGGCTACGAAATGCTCGCGGAACCTCAGCGCGACATCACGCCGGAGCAGTGTGCAGCGACGCTGCGCGAGGTGCTCGTACGGCTGTCGTTGAACTGACAATGTCATGATGGATCCTCACATGAAAGACCGGACATTGATCTCCAGATTCTCCCGCATCTTCACGCTCACCCTCCTCGCTCAGGTCCTGCTCCATGCGCAGCCGATACAGAACATCGAGCGGTACATCGAGGACCCTGCGATGATCGGCGAGAACAAGGAAGACCCCACCGTGCTTCTCGTTCCGTACGCCGATGCCGGACAGGCAGCGCTGCGCGACCCCGATGCCTCTCCGTTCTTCCGGTCGCTCGATGGGACCTGGAAGTTCGGCTTCCGCATCAATCCGTCTCTCGCCCCGAAGGACTTCTTCGTGCCGGCGTATGATGATGCCGGATGGGACGACATCCCGGTCCCGTCGAACTGGCAGACGGAAGGATATGACCGGCTGATCTATCGCAACGTCCCCATGGAGTTCACGCCCTACGATCCGCCGCACGTCCCGGACGATATCAATCCTACGGGACTCTATCGCCGGTGGTTCGACGTCCCCGGCGAATGGAACGGACGGAGGATCTACCTCCATTTCGAAGGGATGCAATCTGCCGGCTTCGTGTGGGTGAACGGGAAGTATGTCGGCTATCATGAGGATGGGATGACCGCTGCGGAGTTCGATGTCACCGCAAAGCTGCAGCCGGGCAGGAATCTTGTTGCAGTGATGGTGCTCAGGTGGTGCGATGGATCGTACCTGGAGGACCAGGACATGTTCCGGTTCTCCGGTATCTACCGGAACATATTCCTCTATGCCAAGCCCTCCGTCATGATCCGCGATGTCTTCCTTGTGCCGAAGCTCCGGGATGACTACACGGACGCGACCCTCGAGGCACGTCTCTTTCTGAAGAACACCTCCCGGTCCGCTAGAAACGTGGCTGTACGAATGACCCTCAAGGACCAGGCGGGTACGACGGTCTCGGATGTCACGTCACCGGCCGTCTCTCTGACCGCAACTGACTCCCTGCGTGTATCGATGGATGTCATGGGCCCGAGACTCTGGTCGGATGAGGTGCCCGATCTCTACACCGTCATCCTGGAACTGCTGGACGGTCAGGGGAACGTCATCGAAACGGTCAGCCAGCGGACAGGATTCCGTTCGCTCGAGGTTCGGAACGGCGTGGCTCTGCTGAACGGCATGCCCCTGACGATCCGCGGGACGAACCGGCACGAGCACGACATGCGAACCGGAAAGACTATCACGCGCGAGCGCATGCTCGAGGACATCCGACTTCTGAAGCAGTTCAACCTCAATGCAGTGCGGACCAGCCACTATCCGAACGATCCTGAGTGGTACGAGCTGTGCGACGAGTACGGCATCCTCCTGCAGGATGAGGTCAACGCAGAATGTCACTATACGGAGTACACGTTCCCCAAACGGAAGGATTACCTCGCCTCGTTCATGGACCGTTTCGTACGGATGATGGAGCGGGACAAGAACCATCCGAGCGTCGTCATGTGGAGCACCGGCAACGAATGCGGCCTTGCCGAGCCTCATTATATGATGGCGGACTACATGCGCAGAACGGATCCCACGCGGTTCCTGATGCATCAGTCGAACACGCCGGACGGGGAGGCGCCATACGTTGACATTGTCGGTCCCCGGTATCCCACACCTTCGGGACTCCGGCAGATCGGCGAGCGAACGGACAAGCCCGTCGTGATGGGGGAGTATGCGCATGCGATGGGGACAAGTCTCGGACATCACGACGAATTCTGGGACGCCATCTCCGATGTGCCGTCGCTCCAGGGTGGATTCATCTGGGACTGGGTCGACCAGGGGATGATGGTGCCAGCCCGTTATGTCCGGGACGCTTCTCCGAACGGCATCCAGTGTGCAGTCATGGGACGGCCTGACCTGATCGAAGGGGGAATGGGAATGGCCCTCCGCCTGAGCGGTCTGGATGACTGGGTCGAGGTCTATGATGATCCCCGCCTGAATCCCTCGCGTGCGTTCAGCATCGAGGCGCGGATACACCCCGGAAAGTTCTACACGGAGAATCCGATCGTCACCAAGGGATACCAGTACGGCGTGACGCTTTTTGCGAAGGACTCGCTCAGGTTCTACCTCAACGGATACCGGAATAGTCTGCAGGCCCGTGTGCCTCCCGATTGGGGGAAAGGATGGCACACGATCCGCGCCTCCTTTGACGGGGCCACGATGTCCATCTCTGTCGATGGTCAGGTTCTGGGCACCCGTCCATATGACCGGGCAATTCGGGAGACGCACTATCCGGTGAATATCGGGAGGGACGCGTACCGCAACACCGACGGCCAACCGGGGTGGATCTCCAATTTCGATGTCGATAATGTCACTCTTTCAATTGAGAATGCGACGGCTCTGTCACTCGGTTTCGACGAGATCATCGAAGGGGATGAGTACATTACATTCGGCATCAGCCCGTTCTGCCACAACGGGATCATTTCGGCCGATAGAACTGTCCAGCCTGAGCTCTGGCAGGTGAAGCACAGCGAGGCGCCCATCCGCTACACGGCCGCTGATCCTTCGTCCGGGCATATCCGGGTGTGGAACATGCACTCCTTCAGGGATCTGGGCGAATTCGACCACGCATGGAAACTGATGGTCGATGGTCACGCGATCGATTCGGGGAGCATCAGGATCGAAGGCCGGCCGCAAACCTACGCCGATATCGTGCTCCCGGTGCGAATTCCCCGCGTTGGTGCGGGAACGATGGTCCTCGAGGTCCGGAGTATGGTCAGGTCGGAAGAGCCGACGAGGCCCGCTGGGCATGAAATAAACATGCGGCAGTTCGTCCTGTCCAGACCTGCGCCCGTGCTCCCTCCCATCCGAGAGCAGCAGCCCCTGTCGCTGAAAACGCTGCCGGACAGGATCCAGGTCACCGCGGGTGCTCATGCATACAGCATCGACACGCAGACGGGAGACCTTGGATATGCGAGGGACGGAAAGATGGTGTTCCAGGGTCTGAATGCCAACGTGTGGCGGGCGCCGGTATCGAACGAGAGAGTGATCTCCTGGGGGAAGGGAGAGGCCGAGGATTGGTATCGCATTGGATTGAACCGACCGGAACCGATGGTCGATTCGATCGAGATACAGGAAGACAATAAGGATGCTGTCAAGCGCGTCATACTCCACACGAGGACGCTCTATAAGAAGAGCGGCGATCACATCGGGAACACCTTCTCCTACACATTCCGTCAGGATGGGACAGTGCTGCTGGACCATACGATGGTGCCGCTCGGTGGGTTCGAAGTGTCGTGGCTCCCCGCGGTCGGGGTCTCGTTCACGATGGACCAGTCGCTTGACAACCGGCGATGGTTCGGGCGCGGACCGTTCGAGACATACAACGACCGTTCGACCGGCGCGCGGTTGGGAGTCTTCTCCGCCGTCATCTCCGAGGCACGAAGTCCGTATGCTGAGCCCCAGGAATTCGGCAATACGACAGAGACCTCCTGGGTCGAGTTCGTCGACGGCATCGGCCGGGGTATCAGGTTCTCGGCGAGCGAACCGATGGATGTCTGCGCTGTTCCCTACAGCAACCTCGACCGCGCGATGTACACGTTCCAGCTTCGATCGGACGGGTTCCACCATGTGGACCTGAGTTACCGGAAGACAGGAGTGGGGGATACACCGAATCCCGTCATGCCTGCCTATCGGGTCTATCCGGAGCCGATCGGGCGCACGCTGTTCATCATTCCGCTGGACCCGGTCACACAATGACCAGTCGCTTCCATACAGACCGCCGCTTTACTGCAAGCATCCTTAGGGTCGTCGCTGGCACATTGGTCGTTCTTCAGGTCTCAGGCGCACAGGCCGGAAAAGAAGCTTCCGACGACACCCTCGCTGTCGTCGGCACGCACGTCATCACTGCTGAAGAGTTCGGGACGGTCTATGCAGACCTTGTCCGCAGCAGCGGGCTTACAGACAACCTCCATTCGCGAGGTGAAGTGCTGCGCAACCTCATCGAGGACAGGGTCCTCATCGAGCACGCAAAGACAATTGGACTCGATCGAACGCCTGAAGCTCTCAGAGAGCGTGAACGCGCACGGACGCAGGAGCTGCTGAGCGGATTCGTGCGGAACCAGATCATGCCCCGCGTCGATGTGTCGGACGATGATCTGCGCTCGCTGTATGTGCGGCTGAATATGAAGCTCAAGGTCAGCCATCTCTATGCCCCGACCTATGAAAGAGCCGAAGAATTGTCGAGACTGCTGGCATCAGGCGTCAGCATGGAGACCCTCGCAAGGGAGGTCTTCGCAGATCCCTGGCTTCGTGAGCATGGCGGTTCGCTGGGTTACATCACAGTCGATGAGATGGACCCGGCCTTCGAACGTGTCGCGTACTCTCTTGCTGTCGGAGAGACCTCGAAGCCGGTGAGAACGGCGCATGGATACAGCATCATTCGTGTGGATGATATCGTCCGGAATCCGCTGACCACCGAGATGGAGTTCGCCCGGGCGAAAGAGCGCCTCATGCGGTTTGCCAGGAAGCGGGCGTTCGAAGAAGCGCTCCGGTCCTACACGGCGTCGCTCCGCATGGACCTCCATGTGCAGATAGACGAGGAAATTGTTGCCCGGCTTGTTGATGCTCAGGTTCCTGCCGGCGGCTATCGCGGTGAGCCGGTATTCTCATCCGACGAGCTCCGCCATATCGCGGTCCGTTCCGATGTGACAGAATGGACGACGGGAGAATTGCTGGAAGTACTGGAGGATGTTCCCGTCGCCCATCGACGATGGGTTCGCTCAGGGGAGGACCTGACGGACATGATCGCCGGGCTCATCCTTCGGGAACACGTCCGGCAGCAGGCCCTCGCAATGCGGATCGATCATACCCGCGAGTTCCGGAAGAATGTCGCGGAAGCTTTCGATACCTACCTCCTCGGAATTGCTGAGAGCCGGCTCAAGGCAGAGCTCGTCTTCCCCCCAGATTCCGTGAAGGATTTCTATGAGAAGAACCTCGCATTGTTCCGGATCCCTCCGAAGGTTCGCTTACGAGGGATCCTCGTCGATACTGACGAGTCTGCCGGGCGTGTCAGACGCGCCCTTCTCTCCGGTGAGGATTTCGGGATGCTTGCCAGGACGCACTCTATCCAACGTGTGACGGCAGAACGCGACGGCGACATGGGCTTCTTCTCCGGGGAGCAGCTTGGACGTCTGGCGGATGACTGTATGTCGCTCCGTCATCACGAATGGAAGGGACCTTTTGAAGAGGACGGTTCGTTCCTGTTCGTCCAGCGCATCGGCTGGGAGGAGGGAGGACCGAAACCGCTGGAAGAGTGCACAAAAGATATTGAAGCGATGCTGGTCGCGGGTGCTTGGAGAGGCCATCGGACCAGCCGAAGTCAGCAAATGCAGGCTCTTGTGCCAGTCAGGTCGTTCCCGCAGCGACTGATGTCCGTCACTCTTGCATCGTCGATGACCCCATGAATCGCATTCGTAATCAGACCGCCTGTCTCGCGCTCCTGCTTGTCATTGGGACGGGGCTTCTTCAGGCGCAGAGCAGCGGGAAGATCACCGGAACCGTCCGCGACGCCATCAGCGGCGATCCGCTGGCCGGGGCGATCGTGATCGTCGAGGGAACATCCCTCGGCGCCGCAGCGGATGCCGACGGATACTTCCTCGTCGTCCGCGTTCCGTCCGGCGCATACTCCGTCTCCGCCAGCTATCTCGGCTATCGGAAGATGATCCAGCAGAACGTCAGGGTGCTCACGGACCTGACAACGGAACTCTCGTTCAGCCTGAACGAGGAGGCGATCCAGGGTGAAGAGGTGATCGTGACGGCGGAGACACCGATGATCAGGAAGGACCTCACCGCCACCGAGTCGCGCGTGACGTCCGACGAGATCGAGAACCTCCCGCTCCAGAACATCGAGCAGCTCATCACCCTGCAGGCGGGTGTGACGAAGGACGCCGGAGGCGGCATCCACATCCGCGGCGGCAGGTCGAGCGAGGTCGCCTACCTGGTCAACGGCATCAGCGTGACGGACGATTTCAGCCGGTCCCAGGCGGTGAACGTCGAGACCGAATCCATACAGGAACTGCAGATCATCAGCGGCACATTCAACGCGGAGTACGGGAACGCCATGAGCGGCGTGGTGAACGTTGTGACCCGCTCGGGTACGCGCGATTTCCGGGCAAGCGTCGAGGCCTGGGCGGGGGATTACGTCAGCGGGAACAAGGCCATCTTCTGGGGGATCGATGAGGTCCGGCCGTTCGCGAACCACAATGTCATTGCCACTGTGAGCGGACCGATCATAGGCGACCAGATGACCTTCTTCACTTCATTCAGAAGGTCATACGATGGGGGATATCTCAACGGCATCCGCGCTTATGCGCCCCAGGGCCGGCAGATACCGGGAGATTCAGCCATCGTTTCGATGAGCTCCTTCGGCCGCTGGAGCGGCCAGGCGACGGTCGACTGGCAGATGGGCGGTGACATACGGCTGAAGGTGGACGCGCTCGGAAGCCGGGACGAGGGACGGTCGTACAGCCACTTCAACAGACTGAACCCGGACGGTGTCGGTTCGTCGAAGAGCGAAGGTGGAAGCATCATCGCCCGGCTGACCCACCGTCTCCACGAGACCACCTTCCATGATATCACGTTCGCTCTCCGTGCGAACGGCACAAGATTCAGGCTGTACGACGATCCGTACGATGCACGATATGTTCATCCCGACTCTCAGAATGTCCCCGGCTACCATTTTGCGGTCGCCGGCACGAACCTCAACCGGTTCCAGCGGAGCACCCGCAGCTTCATCGGGAAGTACGACATCACCAGTCAGCTCACACGGCAGCACCTGGTGAAGGCCGGCGTCGAGGTGCAGTCCGACAAGGTCTTCTACGAGAGCATCACGCTGACGCCCGCGCGTGATGCCAGAGGCCAGCAGGTCGTCCCGTTCGTTCCGTTCATCGAGGGGATCGACAATCCGAACCACGACGAGTTCACACGCACGCCGTTCAAGGCGGCCGCATACATCCAGGACAAGATCGAACTGGAAAGCATGATCATCAACGCCGGCATACGCGTTGAGGTGTTCGACCCGCAGGGGCGGATCCCTGTCGACCAGGAGGATCCGAACATTTACAGCCCGTTCAAGCTCGAGCACCTGTATCACGACCTGAACGGCGACGGAGAGATCGGCCTCGACGAGCAGGTCCCCTCGAATGCCATGACCGTTGCTCAGCGCGAGGCGTTCTGGTACCGGTCAATCGGGACAAAGATGTCCGTCAGTCCCCGGTTGGGCATCGCCTATCCGATCACGGACCAGGGGATCATCCGCTTCTCCTACGGCATCTTCCAGCAGATACCGGAGTACAGTCAACTCTACCTTGGCGACCAGTTCAAGCTCACCTCGGCGCAGGGCGTGCAGGGCCCCTTCGGCAACAACGACCTGGACCCGCAGCGAACGACCATCTACGAGCTCGGACTTCAGCAGCAGCTGACGGACGTTTTTGCGGTCGATGTAACCGCATTCTATCGGGACATCAGGGACTGGATATCGTCCAGCAGGCCCATTCCGACATTCCTTGCCGGCATCTCATACTCCCAGCGCATCAATCGGGACTTCGCGAACATCCGCGGCATCACACTGTCGCTCACCCGGCGCCATGCGGACGGATTCTCGTTCGGGTTCGACTACACCTTCCAGGTGGCAGAGGGGACGAATTCCACGCCCGACGAAGAGTTCTTTGCACAGCAGGGAGGTGCGGAACCGACGCGCACGCTCACGCCGCTCGGGTGGGACCAGGAGCACACCTTCAATGCGAACCTGTTCGTCGGATCATCGGAGTTCGGGGGGAGCCTCATCGTCACCGCATCGACGGGACAGCCGTACACCCCGACGCTCATAGGCGGCTCCTATACCGGCCGGAACGTGATCACCGGCCTGGCCGAGAACAGCCGCCGAAAGCCTTTCCTGGCGACCTTCGACCTCGAACTCTTCAGGACATTCTCGTTCGGAGGGCTCGATGTCCAGGCCTTCGTCCGCATCTTCAATCTGTTCGACGCCAGGAACCCGACGACGGTCTACGGGGACACCGGAAAGCCTGACCAGACCCTTCAGAAGCAGCAGGTGAGCGAGTATGATGAGGGATGGTTCGATGTCCCGACCTACTACAGCCCGCCTCGCAGTATCTATGCAGGGACACGGATCTCACTATGATACCACTCGACGCACGGACGGGACCCACACAGTCATCGACGGCCATCCGCCGGATGCGGAGCACGGCTGCAGTTCTGATCTGCCTTGCCGCGACGGCATCAGCGCAGATCATCTCGCATACGCCCTCGGACTTCCGGGGAGACGTCAACCTCCGCCGGAATTCGAACGTCGACGGCAACAACATCCGCACGACCATCTTCAATTCCGGTTACTCCGGTGATCCGTCGAACCGGCCCGACTATATCGAGTACGAGTGGCCGAAGAACACCAACCGCATCTACATCGCGCTCGTGAACATCCTGCTCGGCGGTGAGGTGACGTCCGACGACGGCGAGACCATCTATCTGGTCGAGGTCCCGACAGGGCGGTCCGACCCGGCAGGGAACTCATGGAACATGGAGCCGGTACCCGGATTCCTCGATCCGCAGCAATCGGAGATAGCACGGAGCGATCAGCCGCAGTCGTGGCCGACGGCCGGCCAGCGCGGCTGGCGCGATAAACGGACCGACCTTATCGACCCGGGCTGGGTGGGATCATGGAACGGCTTCTTCGGCAAGGACATCTTCAACGCCGACCAGGAGTTCTTTTATATCACGTCTGACGACCTCTACAGCCGGCAGCCGTACACTCCTGACACGACAGACCTCACCCGCAGAGGCCTCGGCCTCCTGATGGACGTCCGTACGCTCGCCTGGTCCCAGGTGCTCATCAACGACGTCATCTTCTTCATCCACGACATCAAGAATGACGGCACGAAGACCATCGACAAGGCATCCTTCCTGATGTTCGTGGCGGACTGGGTCGGCGGGGACAACCCGGACGACTATCCCTACGTCGACCTGCAGACCGCAACGACGTTCCTGACCGACGTCAGCCGGACGGGGAGCGAAGCATTCGGCACTTCGCCGGTCGGTGTGGCATCCCTCAAATACATTGAGACCCCGGGGAACCAGGTGAACGGCATCGATGACGACGGGGATGCAGACGATCATCCGGCGCTTCTTTCAGCAGTTGCAGCGGACCCGGATACGGTCGTTCCCAGCTTCGCTGCCGCCGATTTTGGCCCACGTACGATCGTCCCAGGCGACAGGATCGTCCTGATCCTGAAGGAATCGTACGATCGGGTGATCACGACCTATCCTGCCGGCGGCGGCACGGTGAAGAGCCTCGGGAAGGATTATGTCCTTCCTCCGACGGGGATCGCATTGCAGGAGGACACGCTGGCGAATGGATATGACGACGATCTTGACGGTCTCATTGACGAGAAGGAATCGCTGCACCTGTTCCACATCAATGAGATCACGATGACGTCGAGCCCTGTCAGGTATATCGACTATCTCCGCTTCGCGCCCGGGGACACGGTCAAGCGGGGATTTGTCGTGCCGGGGGCGGATGCAGCGTGGACCTACCAGAATGTCGCACCGATGATCGACGAATCGCGCGACGACGGGTTCGACAACGACAATGACTGGGACGCTTTTCTTGACGATAACGGCCTTGACGGAGTCCGTTCCACGGGAGATCCGGGCGAGTCAGATGGCGTGCCGACGAGCGGCTCCGGGACGGAATTTCCGGGAGAGCCGAGCATCGACAAGACAGATGTGAGTGAGACGGACCTCATCGGCATCACGAGCGCCTTCCAGATCGAGGACGGCATCGTCAGCTTCAACTCGTGGCCCGACAGAAGCCTGTGGGACCTGCTCATGATACCCGGAAAGATCAACCTCGTGCGCCGCGAAGGGGAGTTCCAGACCTATGTGGCCTCCGGGTACTTCCCGCTCCTTCCGGGACAACGGCAGCGCATGGCCATCTCCGTTTCGATCGCCGGCGGCGGCATCTCGGCTGATGCCGACATACAGAGCGTCATCCGGAAACAAGCCGAGGCTACGAAGGCGTACAATGCCGACTACCAGTTCGCTCAGGCCCCGCTCCAGGTGACCCTCACGGCCGTCCCGGGGAACGGGGAAGTGACGCTGTACTGGGACGATATCGCCGAAGGATCTTTCGACCGGTACATCGACAAGATCGGCGGTGACGGGAGCGACTTCGAGGGGTATCGCGTGTACCGGGCGACGGACGCGGCGTTCCTCGACGCGAAGACAGTGACGGATGCGTATGGGGTCCGCACACTGCTTCGACCCATCGCTCAGTTCGACCTCAAGGACGGCATCGACAGCCTGCATGCCATCGACATCAACGGCGTCAAGTTCGACCTGGGATACGACACAGGGCTCCGGCATTCCTACGTGGACCGTGACGTCATCAACGGGCAGAGGTACTTCTATGCCGTGACGGCATACGACTTCGGCTATGAGGCCGCCGGCTTTGCGCCTTCGGAAACCCCGATCCAGGTGAACGTCCTCACGGACGGGACCATCACCCACGGCAAGAACGTGGCCATCGTCCGTCCTTCTCCGGCCGCTGCAGGCTACACGCCTCCCGAGGTGACCTCCTTCGAGCACACGAGCGGGGGAGCGACAGGCACGATCGGATTCGAGATCATCGATCCGGAACAGATCCTGGACAACAACGAGTATGAGCTCACGTTCCGCGATTCCGTCTTCCGGATCGACAACAGGGACGTTACGAAGACGACATCGTTCTCACTGAAGAACCTGACGGCGAACACGATGATCCACGAGAACGACACCCGTATCGCGTTCGGGGACGAGATACCGATCCGTGAGGGTTTCCAGCTTGTCCTCACGAACGTCGAGGCTTTGTCCATTGACCAGGCCCGCACGGGCTGGAGCGATCCCGATGTGTACTCGTTCGATTTCACAACGGTCGGCATCCGACTGACCCGGGGAACGGAAAATCCGGCCGACTATATGATCGTCTTCGGCGATGTGGGACTTGCGACTTCGAAGGATACCACCGTCTCTGCCCGCTCCTTCCCGGCAAAGCCGGTCAACTTCAAGGTCATCAACACGACAGAGGGGAAGGAGATCGAGTTCCTGTTCGGCGAGAACGACGGCAACGACGGGCGGATGACGATCGACTCCACGACCGGCAATGTCGACGCCGCGTATTTCCTCGAGACCGACCAGACGGGTGCGAAACGGTTCACGTGGCAGTTCATCCTCAATCTCAAGGGGAAGCGGAATCCGCAGTCCGGCGACACGATCCGCATCGTCCTGAACAAGCCGTTCCTCTCGCGGGATGTCTATCGGTTCACGATGAGGCGGTCGCAGATCGACCCCGTCAGGGCGGGCGACCAGATGAATCTGATCCGGGTCGTACCGAACCCGTATGTCGCCGCAGAGACATGGGAGCCCCGCAACACGTTCACCAGCGGGCGCGGCCCCCGGGAGATCCATTTCATCAACCTGCCGTCGAGATGTACCATCAGGATCTTCAACGTGGCAGGCACTCTCATACGGACGCTCGAGCATGACGAACCCTACGAGAATGGCACCGCGATATGGGATGTCCTGAGCGAGGAGAAGTTCGATATTGCCTACGGGATCTATGTGTATCACGTCGAAGCCCCGGGCATCGGGCAGAGGACGGGTACATTCGCCATCATCAAATGATATGCGCACCATGACCAGCCGGATACGGTTCCTGAATATGTCGCTGACGGTGGCGCTTCTGACGGCAGCCGTGATGCAATCCGTCCCCGCTCAGGGGGTTCGGAAGCTGGGCACGGCCGCGGCGCCATTCCTTCGCATTCCCGTGGGGGCCCGTGCGTCGGGCATGGGGAATGCATTCGTCTCGATGCAAGGGGACCCCGCATCGCTCTATTGGAATCCCGCGGGTCTGGCCCTCACGCCCTCAACGTCCATCGGGATCGAACACGTGTCGTGGATGCCTGGCATCGATTTCGAGTTCGGCGGTCTTGTCCTGCCGTTGGGCAGTGCAGGGACCGTTGGCATCAGTGCCATTGTCCTGCATACGGACGAGATCGAGATCACAACCCCTGTCGATCAGATGGGGACGGGGGACACGTACACGGCCATGAGCGGTGCGTTCGGCGTGTCGTACTGCCGGTCCCTGACGACGACATTCTCGATCGGCGGAACGTTCAAGTACATCCATGAGCGCATCTATAATACCGCCGCGTCCGGCATCGCGTTCGATATCGGAACGCTCTTCGAGACGCCCTTTGCGGGCATCCGCCTCGGTGCGAGCATCTCGAACTTCGGAACGAAGATGCGGATGGATGGCGAGGACCTGAACGTGCGCGTTGATATCGCGCCGGATCAGGAAGGGAACAATCAGTCCGTCGTCGGCCGGCTGCACACAGATGAATTCGACCTTCCGTTGGTCATGCGGGTTGGCGTCTCCGGGGAAGTGTTCGATACGGAGGACCTCCGGGTGACGCTTGCTGCGGACGGCGTGAACCCGAATGACAACATGCCCAGCGTGAATGCCGGAGCCGAGGTAGCGCTGTTCGGGAACATGCTTGTCTTTCGCGGCGGGTACCGGGATCTGTTCCTCGAGGACAGTGAGTTCGGCATGAGCTTCGGCATAGGTGTGAATGAGGTTGCTGTGGCCGGATCGCTGACCGTCACGGTCGCCTATGCCTATCAGCAGATGGTGCACCTCGGGTCGTCAGACAGGTTCAGCCTGATCGTTCGGTTCTGATGTCGTCGACTGCCGAAGAATGCTTTGTGAAGTGCGAACTACTGAAAGGAAGTCTCAATCAGTCATAAGGAGCGCATCATGCGTAGCACCAAGGTAGTACTCATCGCTGCCGTTGTAGCGGTGGTCGCCCTCGGAGCCTTCTCCCAGCAGGCATTGGCGCAGGGCGTCAACGTTACGATGCTCGTCAACACATCCACATGTCTCGATACGCTGCAGTCGACGCACGTCGTCAAGATCCTGGGCGAATCAGGCCTGGCGACAACTCCAGCGATGACCTGGACGATCGCCGATGGCATTACGATGACGAACATCGGCGGGGATTACTGGAGCGCGACGTTCCAGGCAACGCCGGGAGATACCATCAGGTTCAAGTTCTGGACGGGCTTTGGCCCCACGACCGGCACCTTCCACTGGGACGGATGGGAGGGACCGCTGAACGCGGGATTTGCAGCGAACAATAACCGGGCGCTCGTCGTCGGAGCCAACGATACAACGCTCCCGCTGCAGTACTTCAACGGCTGGGAATCGACGCTCGTCCAGTACTGGCGTCCGTTCCAGTCGAAAACCGATACGATCGCCGTCTATTTCCGGGTGAACATGGGGACGGCGTCGTTCGACCCCGCTTCCCAGGTCGTCGATGTGCGCGGCGGTGCTCCGTTGGGAGCAGATCCTACCTGGATAAACATCAAAACGCTCTCGCGGGAGACCAACAGCGTCAATGGTGGGTCCCTCTGGTCCGGTGTTGCATATGTACCGAAGTCTGCGGTCACGCCCGGAGTGACGGCGCAGGACTTCAAGTATGTGATCCAGTCGAACACCTGGGAAACCAGCTCCGACCGGACTTTCACGTTCGGTTCGCTCAATGACACGACGATCCACTGGGTCTATTTTAACAATCAGCCGCCGTCAGGACCGCGGGTGACCGCTGATGTTCTGTGGCTGCTGAAGCTGAACGCGCTCGAGCAGGTGGGGTTGTTCAACCGTGCGCTCGGCGATAAGGTTGCCATCACAGGGGCAAAAGGATGGCCCCCAACGGGCTTCGACTTCGACACCGAGCCGACGATGCTCAAGATGGGATACGACCCGTACGACAAGTCCTGGAACCTTGTGGAGACCTTTACGCTCTTCCCGAACGAACAGCTTGCCTACAAGTACTTCATCGCATGGGACACCACCCGCGTCGATACGGCGCACGTAAACTATATCCCAGGACTTCGTCTTGACGACGGATGGGAGGAACCCGGCGTCACGGGCGGTGCGGACCGCCGGTACACATACACCGGCGACCTCGCTCAGATGATCCCGGGCGATTTCGGGTCCGACTACCAGTTCTTCAACAGTCTCCACTGGAAAGGTGCCATCCGTCATCCTATCCAGGTGACATTCAACATCAACATGGCACCTGCCGCGATGAGCGCGTCAAATCCGAATGTACTTTTCCGGCCGGGCATAGACACCGCCTATATCCAGTTCGACGGATCCTTTGTGCCGATCACGCAAGGTTCTTCGATGTGGGGCACGGACAACCGGTTGCCGCTGACTGATTCAGATGGCGACGGCATCTACACTGCGGTCTTTGACCTTCTTCAGCCCTCGTTGTACCAGCATTGCTTCCGCGTCGTCTATACATCAACGAGCGGCGAGATCTGGAACGGAAGCGGAAGCGCCATCAGGGGCCGCCGGTACTACCAGTACGTCCACCCGACCGATGTGTATCCCGACTCCGCCGTGTGGCCGGCCACATACACGATGTCGACGCTCGACTGGATGCTCGACGATCTGACGATCGAGGATCCGCCGAACCTTGACCAGGTGACGGTGGGCGTGTCTGACAATGGATCGGACGTTCCGGTGGTGTTCGACCTCCGGCAGAACTATCCGAATCCGTTCAATCCGTCGACGATCATCACGTATGAGGTCCCTGTGCGCGAGCATGTCAGGCTCGATGTCTACTCCATCCTGGGACAGAGGGTGGCAACACTGGTCGATCAGACAATGGATGCCGGCACGCATTCTATCGCATGGAACGCACGGTTGCAGAATGCGTCCTCAGGTGTGTATCTTGTGCGTATGAGAGCCGGTTCGTACTCTGCAGTGCGCACCATGGTGCTTGCAAGATGACGGAACTGTATCTTCCATTCATGGGGCGACCGGGAGCAGTCCCGGCCGCCTCGTGTTTGTACGCTCTGTCAAAGACGTGTTCGCAGAAAGGCTATTGATGCGATCTTGTTTTGCCATATGTGTGCTTCTGGCCATCCCGCTCGTGTTGAAGGCTCAGCCCATCCGTGGCGCCGATCTGTCCTTCACGCAGCAGATCGAGGACCTCGGTGGTACGTACACCTTCGACGCACAGCAGATGGATGCCCTCGACATCTTCAAGGTCAACGGATGCAACTTCGTCCGGCTGCGCATCTGGCACACGCCGCGGCCCAACGGTGTGCTCGACCCGGATGGCTACTCAGGGCTTGGCAAGACGTTGCTCTACGCGCAGCGGACAAAGGCGAAGGGTATGGGATTCCTCCTCGATTTCCACTACTCCGACTGGTGGGCCGATCCGGGGAAGCAGAACAAGCCGGCAGCGTGGGCCTCGCTCACGTTCGCACAGCTGAAGGACAGCGTGTACGCATACACACGGGAAGTCCTGGAGGCATTCAAAGCCCAGGGGACGGTGCCCGACATGGTACAGATCGGCAACGAGATCACTCCCGGGATGTTGTGGAACGACGGGAGGGTCGGCGGAGAGTATGAGAATCCGACCCAATGGCAGCAATTCGGCGAGCTGCTGAAGGCCGGGATACAGGGGGCGCACGACGGTGCGCAGGACACGTCGATGCGCATCATGATCCACATCGACAGAGGAGGGAACAACAGCGCAAGCAGGTGGTTCTATGACAATCTGAAGGCACAATCTGTCCCCTTCGATATCATCGGCCTGTCATACTATCCCTGGTGGCATGGATCGCTCGCGCAGATGACGGCGAATGTGAACGACCTTGCTGTCCGATACCTGAAGGATATCATCCTCGTTGAGACTGCCTATCCCTGGACGACCCAATTCCTCAACGACGGACATGGGAACATCGGCGTGGACCCAACACAGCTTCCGGACGGATATCCGATCTCCCCGGCAGGACAGAAGTCGTTCATCATGGCGATCAGGGATATCCTTCAACAGGTCCCGAATGGGCGGGGCCTCGGCTTTTTCTACTGGGAGCCGGCTTACATTTCGGTATCTCCGATAGGGTCAGCCTGGGAGCACCTGACGACGTTCGATTTCAGCGGAAACGCGCTCTCCTCGATGGGAATGTTCATTGACACGGATACGCTCAAAGTTATCACGGTGACGATGCGGTTCAATACCTCGACGCTCGGCGACACGCTCCGGCCATCGGGGATGATGCAGCTGCGGGGAGAGGTGAAGGGCGTCGGGTCGAACATCCTTCCCGACGGGAAGCTCATCAGTTGGGGAGAGGATACGCAGATCCGCCCTGTCAATATCGGGGGCGACTACTGGGAAACGACATTCCAAATGTTCGAGGGGGACCGGATCGAGTTCAAGATCTGGGCCGGCCATTCAATTCTGAAGCCCGTCGCGTTGCGGATAGGATGGGAAGGACCGATCACGCCGTTCAATGGAGAGCTCCTGAATGCGCGCGTATTCATTGCCGGATCGCACGACACTGTAGCTACCTGGCAGTACTACAACTGGAGCCAGTCGACCGTGGGGCAGATGGATACTCCCTTCGGTCTGAAGCAGGACACTATCGGAGTCCTCTTCCGGGTGAACATGGCGCGCCAGATGGCAGCAGGCCAGTTCGACCCCGCAGCTGACGGTCCGGTCTATGTGCAGTTCCCCGCCCCGTTCTTCGGAGATCCCGTTTGGGGGACAGACAAGGTCGTCATGAGCCGGGAAACGACGAGTGTCGGGGGAGGCTCGTTCTGGACCGGGATCGGGTGGCTTCCAACGGCTGCCGTCACTGCAGGGACGGAATTGACCTACCGCTTCGGTGTGCAAAGCGGATCCTCGGCGGGCCTTGAAGCATTACCCGTCGACCGGCGGATCGTCGTCCCTGCCCGGGACTCGACCCTCTTCTGGCGATTCTTCAATGATCCCACGGGAGTGACCTCAGTCCGGTCTCAAGAACCGAACGTACCGGCGGCCATTCAGCTGGAGCAGAACTTCCCCAATCCCTTCAATCCCAGGACGTCTCTTCGATACGGCGCAAAGGCAGGGGTCCCTCTGGAGATCATGGTCGTGAACATCCTCGGTCAGCATGTCCGAACGCTGAGGAGCGGCGTGGGATCTGGTCAGGCCGAGACGATCTCCTGGGACGGGACCGACGCAGCGGGGAGACAGGTCTCCTCGGGCGTCTACACGATCATCCTATCGACCGGCGACGGCATGCGCTTGGCCCGGCGGGCCGTGCTTCTGCGCTGATCCGCACTCACAGGCAGAGACTATGAGACCGTTCCCTCGCTTTCTCCTTCTGGCAGCAATGTGCTGCATCCTGATGCTCCCTTCTGCGTTTGCCCAGGACGTCCAGTCAGTTCGCGGGAATGCGCGGGTCAGGGAGGATGGAATGATGTACTGGTCCGGGACGGGCGAGGAGGTGAGGCTGTTCGGTGTGAACTATACTGCCCCGTTCGCCTACTCCTACCGCGCACTTCAGCGGCTCGGATTGTCTCACAAACAAGCTATCGACCTCGATGTCGAGCACCTTGCTAGGCTTGGTTTCGACGCGTATCGCATTCATGTGTGGGACCGCGAAGTGTCGGACAGCACCGGCCGGCTCCTCGAGAACGAGCATATCGATCTGCTCGATTACCTTCTTCTGCGGTTGTCCGAAAAGGGCATTGTCTCGGTCCTGACGCCCATTGCGTGGTGGGGGACCGGCTGGCCGGAGCCGGACCTCCCGACACCCGGATTCTCGACGCATCGGCGCAAAGAGGAACTCGTCACCGATCCTGAAGCGCGGAAAGCACAGGTGAGGTACCTGACCGAATTCGTGCAGCATGTGAATCCGTACCGGAAGCTCGCATACAAGGATGATCCGTACATCATCGCGATGGAAGTGATCAACGAGCCGGGGCATCCTGACGACAGCTCGATGACGACCGCCTACATCAATGAGATGGTGGACGCCATGCGCGGGGCGGGGTATTTTCGTCCCATCTTCTATAATATCAGCCAGAACTGGAGCGACATTCAGGCGCCCGCCGTTGCGCGTGCGAACATCGACGGCGTGACGTTCCAATGGTATCCGACTGGCCTCGTCCACAACCAATCGCTGCAGGGATCGTACCTGCGCAATGTTGCCTCATATCCGATTCCCGCAGAGGGTGTGGATGGATTCGCATCGAAGGCGCGTCTGGTCTATGAGTTTGATGCGGCAGACATTCCGGGGTCGTACATGTATCCGGCGATGGCGAGAAGCTTCCGTGAGGCGGGAATGCAGTTCGCGGCGATGTTCAGCTACGACCCTGTGCAGATCGCCTGGAGCAACACCGAGTATCCGACCCATTTTGTGAATCTCCTGTATGCCCCGGGCAAGGCAATAAGTCTTATGATCGCCGGCGAGGCTTTTCGGCGCGTTCCGCACGGGAAGACCTTCGGTCCGTATCCTGCGAACAATGCATTCGACGTCTTCCGCGTCAGTGCTGAGGAGGACCTGAGCGAGATGAACACGCCGGAAACGTTTCTCTACTCGAACAGCACATCGACGATGCCCAAAGCAATGCCAATGCTTCGAAGGATCGCCGGCGTCGGAAATTCGCCCGTCGTGCGGTACGACGGAACGGGAGCATATTTCCTCGATAGGCTCGGCGTGGGCGTCTGGAGGCTGGAGGTCGAGCCTGATGTTGTTTGGCTTCGAGATCCGCTCCGGAACGGCAGCATGTCGCGTCAGGCAGCACGATTGTACTGGAAGTCGCGGAATATCTCGGTCAGCATCGCCGGGCTTGGCAAGAAATATCAGATGACCGCGTGGTCTGAGGGGGCTGAGTCCGTGGCCGCAGATGACGGACATATGGTCACCCCCGGGATCTATCTCATGACGGCATCGGATGTCCCGGAGGAGACCGTCGGGAAGTTCTTGGAGACCCGTCCGGTTTTTCTTGCAGGCCTGTACCGGCCCGAGGAGGCCGGGGACGCGATCCACGTTATTCAAAGAGGTCCGCAGCTGATCAGAACGGCAGCGATACCGCCTCTCACGTTCGACATAGTTGCCGGGCGGGAGGTCGATGAGGCGTTCCTTTATCTGCGGCGGCCGGGTTGGCGGGGTTTCGAAAAGCTCAGACTCGATCGGCGCAGCGGATTCCGTTATGCGGCTTCCGATACCTCGCGAACGCTCTATCCCGGGGTCGTCGAATACTGCGTCTCAGTGCGGATGGGTTCAGAGACGGTCACGTTCCCATCAGGCAATGCAGGGGCACCCGGCGATTGGGATTACAGCGCTGACGACCTTTGGCACCTGACCATTGTCGGCAACGAAGAGAGTATTACATTAATGGACCCGTTGCGTGACCAGGAGCATCTCGCCATTCCCCGATGGTCACGCGACCTCCGCATGCAGGCGGACATAGGTCCCGGCAGGGAGACAGATGGGGCGTCACTCTTACTCCGGGCCGGCGGCGCGGGGGTCGGCGAGTGGCGGGCAGGTCTGCAACGGTCTCTCTCTCACCTGACGAATGTGCTCGGCGGTGAGGCGACCAGGGAGGGTTCGATTGTGCTGGAGGCTCGCAGTGTGGACGGGAGGGAGGTGCCGGTACGCATCGTACTTCTCCGGAAAGATGGCGGAGTAGTGTCGGCAGAGGGGACGGTCGGGAGCGGATGGACAGATCTGTCGTTCCCACTCGGCTCCTTCAAAGCAGGAGAAGGATTGTTGCTTCCGAATGCATACCCTCACTTTCTCCCGGAGAAAGTGAGATCCATCCAGGGGGCTCCGCCGGAAACTCACCTCAGTGCGTGCGAGACTCTCCAGATCCTCGTAGGACCGGCAGATGGATCCCCGGCGGAGGGTCGATGGGATGTGCAGATTGCGATCGGTGCTGTTCGCTGGCAGCGGTGACAGGCAGATTTCGCTGTTTGACAATGTTCCCTCATGGGAGCATGAACACTTCATTCATATGAAGGGCATTCTATGGAACTCGGTCTCCTCGATGTTTCGGTCTTCATTGCCTTTATCCTTGTCGTGGTCGGTACGAGTATGTACAAGAGCAGGAAGGAAGAGACCGGTGAGGACTTCTTCCTCGCAAGCCGCGGGCTCCTTTGGCCGCTCATCGGACTGTCACTGATCGCTGCGAACATCTCGACGGAGCAGTTCGTCGGCATGTCGGGCCAGAGCGCCGGCAATGTCGGCCTCGCCATCGCCAGCTACGAATGGATGGCCGCCATAACGCTGGTGTTTGTTGCATTCTTCTTCCTCCCCAAGTTCCTCCAGACTGGCATTTACACCATCCCCGAGTTCCTGGAGTACCGCTACAATCCTGCGTCTCGCTCCCTCATGGCCTTCTACACGATGGTCATATACGTCGGTGTCACGATATCGGCAGTGCTGTACTCGGGAGGCATCACCATCTACACCATCTTCGACATAGACCTTACGACCTCCATCTGGATCGTCGGCATCCTCGCAGCCTTGTACACGACCTGGGGTGGATTGAAGGCCGTGGCGTGGGCAGACCTGTTCCAGGGTTCGGCGCTCATCCTGGGTGGCGGGGTCGTCCTCTGGTTCGGGCTGGACGCTATCGGCGGCTGGGATTCGTTCTTCACGTTCAACGAGGAGCGGCTGCACATGATCCTACCGGCCGACCATCCGGTGCTGCCGTGGACTGCTCTGGTCATAGGGCTGTGGATCCCGAACATCTACTACTGGGGACTGAACCAGTACATCACGCAGCGCACGCTCGCAGCCAAGACGCTCCGCCATGGGCAGATGGGCATCATTTTTGCAGCGGCACTGAAGCTCATCATTCCCTTCGTCATCGTTTTCCCGGGCATCATGGCCGCGCAGCTGTACGGCAGCACGATGGATAACACTGACGCCGCGTATCCTCTTCTCATTAAGAATCTCATCCCTGCCGGACTACGCGGATTCATGCTTGCGGCCATCGCCGGGGCGGTCATGAGCTCCCTCGCATCGATGCTGAACTCAGCCTCGACCATCTTCACGATGGACCTGTACAAGCGCTACATAACGAGAGATGCCTCCCAGAAGCAGGTCGTCCGGGTCGGTCGTATCATGACCGTCGTGTTCGTCCTCATCGGCTGCTTTATCGCGCCCTCGCTCGGGGATCCGCGCTTCCAGGGAATCTTCACCTACATACAGGAGTTCCAGGGATACATTTCACCGGGGATCCTTGCGGCATTCATCTTCGGCTTCCTAGTGAAGAAGGCCCCGCCGGCTGCTGGCCTCGCCGCTCTGGTCCTGTGCGTTCCCATCTACGGATTCCTTCAGCTCTTCTTTGGGGAGATAGCCTTCCTGAACCGGATGGCGATAACCTTCGTGATCCTCCTTCTTGTCATGGGAGCGATCACCTGGTTCAGACCGCTTGAGAAGCCGGTCGTTCTTCCCAGCCGGCCGGACTTCGACATGTCGCCCACACCCAAGGCGCTCTGGGCGGGTGGAGTGGTCATTGTCCTGACACTCACGCTTTACGTCATTTTCTGGTGATCTGCGAGCTTGTATATTGACAAATTCAGCATTCTCTGTCTGCATCTGTCGAAATAATCATCGACTCGACTTGTCGAAAGTTGATACATTCTCTGAGATGAAAGACAGAGCGAGCTCGATTGTCATCGCTGATGAAGACCAGCGTCCGGAAGGCCCTTCCATAGCCACAATGGGGGATCGTACACGGCATGTCTATTGCAGGGCCGGAACAACATCGGCAGGCATCCCCGCAGGCGCCACGGTGGTGTCCGGACGGGTGACCGAATCGCTTCCTGCCGTTGAACACGATGCACTACATCGAGTATGTGTGCCTGAGCTGCGACAAGATCTTCACACCGGAAGAAGCAAAGAAATGTCCGGACCGGAATGTGATGGTGTGTCCGGTATGCGGGGCAGCCGAGTGGGAGGAGCTGCCGCGGCAGGTGGTCGATTTCCTCGAAGATACTCTTCACATGCACACCTGATCGCATCGGTCCTCCATCGACCGATCGATCGGACCCCGCTTCCCGGGAGCTGCAGATGATCCTTCGCGGCTCCCGCCTGATGTCTGTCTGCTTTCTCGTCGCGGCCTTTCTTCTCTCTCCTGAGGTCCTCTCTGCACAGTCCCTGCGAGATCCCGAGCCGGATCCTTGCGGGTGGCCCGACACAACCACAGCATCATACAGGCTCCTCGCCGCAGCGAACTGGGGCTACGGATACGATTCCCTCCTCACTGACATCGGGACCTGGCGGCAGAGCCCGTATGCCGTGATCGATTCCATCGGGGCGTCGGTGCAGGGGAGGACATTGTTCCGCCTGACCATCACGAACCCTCTGATGGGCCCGCAGGCGCGCCCCCGCATCTGGGTCCATGCGCGGACGCATCCGCAGGAGGTGGAGGGGACGCATGTGACCAACGAGATGGTCCGGATCCTGCTTTCCGAGGGTGAACCGGGGGCGACGCTTCGACAGAGGTACATCTTCTCGATCGTGCCGATGTATAATCCTGACGGGGTGGAACTGAGCTATCCGAGACAGAACGCGAACGGCATCGACCTGGAATCGAACTGGAACTCACCTGCGCCGGAGTTGGAGGTCCAGACACTTCGTGCGCAGTTCCAGCAGTTCATGGCATCGTCAGAACCCATCAAGGTCGCCCTCAATATGCATTCCTCGAGCAGGGGGAGACGGTACTTCGTATACCACTCACCCGTCGGGACATCCGAGCTGTTCGCGGAGCTGGAGAAGAAGTTCATCGGGTTCATCCGCAACAGGACGCCGGGGCGCATCGAACCGTGGGACTACTTTGTCAGCTGGACGGTCGCCACCGCGACCCAGTATCCCGAAAGCTGGTTCTGGATGAACCATGCCGAAGCGGTCATGGCGCTGACGTATGAGGATATCTATGGCGTGGTGAACGGGGGATTCGACACGACGGCACAGGCGCTGCTTTTAGGCGTGGACGACTATCTGACGGACGTGGCCACGGGTGTCGGATCTCTCGCAGACATGCCTGCGCGGTTCGAGCTCGGGCAGAACTTCCCCAATCCGTTCAACGGGACGTCGGTCATCCGGTTCCGCACAGAGCGGTCCGGTCACATCGTGCTGGCGGTCTATGATCTGGTGGGGAGGGAAGTCGCCCGCCTGGCCGACGGCCATGCGGGTGCAGGTATGCATGTGCGAACGATACGTTCGGACGGATTGCCGAGCGGGACCTATGTGTACAGGCTCGTCACGCCCGAAGGTACCGCAGCCCGGGTCTTGACGGTCCTCCGGTGATGCCCGTTACGCCGGGTACATCCTTCTGATATCCCGGATCGATCCCCGTATCAGCTTCTCGAGCAGCTTCAGGTCGATATCGTCGAGCCGTTTGATGGAGAGGCATGACGCTCCGGTCGTATGTCTGCCGAGCGATCGCATGATTGTACTGTACTTCCTGAATCCGGACATGATGTAGATCGTCAGATTCTGCTTCCGCGGTGAGAACCCCGTCACCGGCCAGTCTCCTTCCCGCCCGCTCGCATACACATAGTGGTACGACCCAAACCCGACGATGCTGTGCCCCCACATCGCGGGCTTCTCGCCGGTCACCCGCCTCATGATCCCAAGCAGCCGCTTCGCGTCACGCCGCTTCTGTTCGTCCTTCACGCTGTTCAGGAATACGGCAACGCTCCTCTTCGTCTTCGCAGTCTTCAGTGCGGCCATGAGGATCCTCCCGTTTTATGTCATCTTCCGGATTGTCTCACGCATGTGCTCGCTGTCCCAGGCGTGGTCCGCTGTATCAGACGGAGTTTCTGCAAGGTCGTTCGCAAGGAGTTCCTCCTGGAGCCTGATCGATTCGCGGCTTCTGGTGATGTATTCTTTCATATCATGTCGGACTCCCGCCAGTTTCCACATCGCATCCTCATCGTAGCGCGTGAAGTTCTGTGAGGCGCGGGTCACCGAATACGCCCGTCGTCCGAGATGTCGAAGCACGTCGACGCCGAGCCGGATGGATGTGTCGAGATGCTCGCGATAGATGTGGGCTACCCCGAGGTCGATCAGTTCATACGCATCGAACCGGTTCTTCGCACGGACCATCAGGCGGAGGTTGGGGAAATGTTTTCGGGCAGTTTCGACGAGCCCGAACACGGTCGTCGGATCGTCGATGGCTATGATGAGGATCGATGCTTCGCTGGCGCCGGCGGATTCCAGTAGGTCGGCGCGCGTGGCATCTCCATAGTAGACCTTGAATCCCATTTTGCGCAGGAGGTCGACCCTGTCTGAATCATTGTCAAGGATGGTGGCTTCAACACCGTTCGCCCGGAGGAAGCGGCCGATCGTGCTCCCAAAGTGCGAAAATCCCGCGATGATGACCGCGTGATGTTCATCCACCGCATCGGCAGGCCGTGTCCCGGCAACTGTCGTCCCCAGCCTGGGTTGCAGCAGGCGTTCGTTGATGATGAAGAGGACCGGCGTTGTTGCCATGCTCAGGGTCGTGACGGCCATGAGCAATGAGACGGTCTCGTCGCCAAGGATGCCGATCTGGCTTGAGAACGAGAGAAGCACGAACGCGAACTCGCCTACCTGCGAAAGGCTCACGGCAAACAGAAGGTTCTGGTCGATCGAGATGCGGAAAGAACTTCCGATGCCCAGGAGGACCAGGAATTTTATCAGGACAATGCCCGCGGTCAGGGACAGCACATACCCGGGATTGCCGAGGATGAGGCCGAAATCGATAGATGCTCCGACGGCGAGGAAGAAGAGGCCGAGCAGGAGCCCCTTGAAGGGGTCGAGGTCGCTCTCCAGTTCGTGCTTGAACTCGCTGTTGGCCAGAATGACACCGGCCAGGAATGTGCCGAGTGCCGGGCTGAGCCCGACGAGTTCCATGACGTACGCGATACCGACGATGAGAAACAGAGCGCTCGCAACGAAGAGCTCACGCAGGCGGGTGCGTGCGATTGTCCGCAGCAGCGGGACAATGGCATACCGTCCGAGAACGACGATGAGCAGGACCGCCCCGAGGACGAATCCGGTCTTCAGGTATGCCGGGAGGTCGTGGAGCAGGTCCTGGTGTGCACCGGCGCTGTTTCCGGCAACGGCGAGCAGCGGGAGAAGGGCCAGGATGGGAATGACGGCGATGTCCTGGAACAGCAGGACGGAGAAAGCATTGGAGCCCGCTGTCGTCGTCAGAAGCCCTTTCTCTTTGAGCGACTGAAGCACCATCGCCGTTGAGGAAAGGGAAACGGCGAGGGCTGCGGCCAGTGCCGCCTTCCAGCTCCAACCGAGAATGATCCCGGCGGCGACAAGGATGATCGTCGTCGCAACGACCTGTGTCATGCCCATGCCGAGGATGGACGTTCGGAGTTTCCAGAGCTTGGACGGTTCAAGTTCCAGGCCGATGAGGAAGAGCATGACCACGACGCCGAACTCGGCGAAGTGCATGATGTCCGTCCCTTCCTCACCCACGAACCCGAGGACGAACGGTCCGATGAGGATGCCCGCGATAAGGTATCCGAGGACCGAACCAAGCCCGAGGCGTTTTGCGAGAGGGACGCAAACGATCGCCGCCCCAAGATAGACGATCGATTGGACAAGAAATCCGCCGGCCATTACACATCCCCCTTGAACTGATCGAGTGGTATGTCGTTAAGGAACGTGTGCCCCGCAATTGATCCTTCGTCGAGAGAACCGTCGTGCAGAGCGTGCAGGAGCGCGACGTAGTGTTCAGCGTGGTCCCCGATCGCCTCGTCCGATAGCCGGTGTGTTCCCTGGACGGCGAAGGGGGGCAGGTAGCTCATTTTGCATAACTGTGCGGTCTGGTTGAACGGGGTCAGGAACTCAGCGATCGTGAATCGGTTTCGTCCGTCATGAGCGTAGGCCTCACGGGCACCTCCAGTTGTGATGGCATTGAAAACCCATTTCCCCTGGAGGGCCGTCCCTCCGGGGCCATACGCCCATCCGAACTCGAGCACCATATCGATCCACTGCTTGAGCAGCGGAGGAGCACTGTACCAGTAGAAGGGATGATGCCACACGACGATGTCGTGAGCAAGGAGCACCTCTTTCTCGGTCCGAACATCGACGTTGAATCCCGGATACAGTTCGTACAGGTCGCGTACGGTAAGCCACGGTTCCTGCGGAAGGTGTTCGAGAAATGTGCGATTGATCTTCGATCGTTCGAGGCGTGGATGTGCGAAAAGGATCAGTATATCTTTCATAGAGGCTCTGGCGGTCGCAGTTGGGTTCATTGGCGGAATTCTCACAATATAGAATACGTGTCCACATGAAGAAACAACGGCTGTCCTGATTTCGTTCGTAGATTTTGGCCTATTCTTGAGGTAAGTTCAGTCGCATTGTCCAAGGAGATGATCATGTCTGCACGAAAGAGTTCGCTTGTCCTCATGACGGGAGTGTTGCTGTTCGGGTGCGGTCCCGACCCTATCCCCCCCGTCGCGAAGGTCGAGCCAAAGACCCTCGAGATCCATGGTGATTCACGCGTCGACAACTACTTCTGGATGAACCAGCGCGATAATCCTGAGGTCAGGGCGTACCTGGAAAAGGAGAACGAATACACCGAAGCGATGATGGGGAGTACGGAGTCGCTTCAGCAGACGCTGTTCGAGGAGTTCAAGGGACGTATCAAGCAGACGGATGAGTCCGTGCCGTATCGTATGGGGGACTATTTCTATTACAGCAGGTCTGAGGACGGCAAGAGCTATCCTATCTACTGCCGGAAGAAAGGATCGCTCGACGCGGCCGAGGAGATCATGCTCGATGCAAATGAGCTCGCAACCGGGAAGGACTTTTATTCCGTCAGCGGCCGTGCGGTCAGCACGAGCGGCGATCTCCTTGCGTTTGCTGAGGACACTGCAGGCCGGAGGATCTACACGCTCAGGTTCAAGGACCTGACGTCCGGTGAGTTCCTGCCGGATCAGATCCCCGGCGTGACGAGCAACATCGTCTGGGCGAACGACAACAAGACCATCTTCTATGCGAAGCAGGATCCTCAGACCCTGCGATGGCATCGCATCTATCGCCATACGCTGGGGACCGCTCCGGAGAACGACGTGCTCGTCTTTGAGGAGAAGGATGTAACGTTCGGTTGCTCTGTGCAGAAGACGCGTTCGCAGAAGTACATCCTCATCGCTTCGTGGCAAACGCTCAGCACAGAGTATCGGTACTGTAACGCTGACAGGCCGACCGGATCGTTCACCGTCTTCCAGCCCCGGGAGCGCGACCACGACTACACGATCGACCATAGCGGAAATGACTTCTTCATCCGCACAAACTGGAAGGCCAGGAACTTCCGATTGATGAGGACTCCGGAGGGCGCCACTGCGAAGCGGAACTGGAAGGAAGTGCTTCCACATCGAACGGATGTGCTGCTTGAAGGTGTGGAGGCGTTCAGGGCCTTCGTCGTCACCGTCGAACGAAAGGAGGGACTGCGAAATCTGCATATCCTTCCTGTGTCAGGGACGGGAGAACACCTGGTCGATTTCGGAGAGCCTGCCTATCTCGCCTATGTGGGCGACAACGAGGTCTTCGACACCCGTGTGCTGCGGTACGGATACACATCGATGACCACGCCATCGTCGGTTTTCGACTACGACATCGCGACACACGAGAAGAAGCTCTTGAAGGAAGAGGAGGTCCTGGGCGGATTTGACAAGGCCGACTATGTGACGGAGCGGCTGTGGGCGCCTGCACGGGATGGGAAGAAGGTCCCGATCTCCGTCGTGTACCGGAAGGACACGCCCCGAGATGGGACCCGTCCGCTCCTGTTATATGGATACGGCTCATACGGTGCCAGCAGGGATGCGTCCTTCAGCCCGTACCGCATCAGCCTGCTCGACAGGGGATTCGTCTATGCGATTGGTCACATCCGGGGCGGGGAAGAACTGGGGAGGGAGTGGTATGAGGATGGGAAGCTGTTGAACAAGAAGAACACCTTCACGGATTTTATAGACTGTGCGAAGTTCCTCGTCGGGGAGAAGTATGTTGCCCCTGACAAGCTCTTCGCGCAGGGGGGGAGCGCCGGGGGGCTGCTGATCGGAGCGGTCATCAATATGGAACCGACGCTCTTGAAGGGCGTTATCGCGGCGGTTCCCTGGGTCGATGTGGTGACCACGATGCTCGACGAGACCATCCCGCTGACGACCTCGGAGTACGATGAATGGGGGAACCCGAACGACAAGCAGTATTATGATTACATGCTGTCGTACTCGCCATACGATCAGGTCGAAGCGAAGGACTATCCGAACATGCTCGTCACCACCAGCTTCCATGATTCACAGGTTCAGTACTGGGAGCCGGCAAAATGGGTTGCGAAGCTCAGGGCCATGAAGACGGACCACAACCGCCTCTTACTGAAGACGCGGATGCAGGCGGGACACGGAGGAGCGTCCGGCCGGTATGACAGGTACAAAGACGTTGCTTTCGAATACGCCTTCCTTCTGGACCTCGCCGGGATACGCAAGTGATCCCCGGGCGGCGTTGATTGTAGCGCACAGAATCGGTATATTCTTGTCGTTCGTTCAGACGGGGCAGCAGCAATGCTGCCCCCGTCAGTATTCAGCCGGAGAGGTGGCCGAGTGGTCCGTCACGCCACGGGCGTGACGCGATCTCGTCCGCGGCGCGTAGCGCCGCGAGACGGACTGAAGGCACAGGTAGAGGAGGGGGACGAAGGTGTTCTGGGTATACGTTCTGTTTTCTATGGTTGCCCGACGAACATACGTTGGACAATGCAAGGACCTCGATGCACGGTTCGAGATGCATCAAAAGGGCTTCGTTCGTTCGACGCGTCCTTACAGACCCTGGATGCTGCTCCTGAAGGAGTGCTATCCTACGCGGTCAGAAGCATGAGGCGGGAAACGTGGTTGAAGTCCTCCGTTGGCAGGAGGTACCTCCACAGCATTATTCAGAAGATTCAGCCGGAGAGGTGGCCGAGTGGCTGAAGGCACAGGTTTGCTAAACCTGCATAGGGGGAAACCTCTATCGAGGGTTCGAATCCCTCCCTCTCCGCCCGACTACGCCCCGTGGAGATCGACGGGGCTTCGTCGGACTGGTCGCAGAACAACACGCGTTCTGCGAACACTCGACGAGCTGCATGTGCGGTGGATAGAGGAGAAGGCCTATGCTGCTATGGTGTGTGTACGTTCTGCAGAGTCTGATAGCAGACTTTATGTATGTCGGCAGAACAAGAAATCTGGAGAGACGATTTTCAGAACATCAGGAGGGTGTCTCTCCATCGACGAAGCCGTATCGGCCCTTCCGCTTGGAGCTTTGCGTCTATGTGGGGACTGAAGCGCAAGCAGCGGAACTTGAACGCTATTTCAAGTCGGGTTCAGGACGGGCAGTCCTTCGAAAGCATTTTCTTCGAGTGACATCGAGCCGGTGATAGTCGACGGAGCTCGACTTGTCCGCCGTAGTCCGAAGGGCGTAGGCGGAAGAGCGCAGTCGACCCTCCCTCTCCGCTTCCAAAACGCACAGAGTTAGCGATGTTTGCTAACTCTGATGCGTTTTGAGAATCCCGCCGACCTATCCGCCGAAGCGACGCGCAGGCGGAAGGCGGGAGCCGCCTTCCGAAGGAACGGCGATGACGTGAGAATTCACGATCTTACATCAGGGGGCCAATTCCGGCCGCTTTGAAATTCCCCAATCCTCCACCCATGTCCACAGTCCGCGTCCGATTCGCCCCAAGTCCCACCGGCTATCTTCACGTGGGCGGACTGCGCACGGCGTTGTACAACTTCCTCTTTGCCCGCCAGCAGAACGGAGCCTTCGTCCTGCGAATCGAAGACACGGACCAGAGCAGGAAGGTCGAAGGCGCCGCAGAGAACCTGATGGCAATGCTCCGATGGGCCGGTATCGAATATGACGAAGGTCCTGACAAGGAAGGCCTGGCAGGGCCATATGTACAGTCCAGCCGTCTGGACATCTATAGAGAGCATGTCGCACAGCTGCTGGATAAGGGAAAGGCCTATCATTGTTTCTGCACTCCTGAGCGTCTGAAGGAAGTGCGTGACAGGCAGGCTGCCGCCAAAGGATCGCTCAATTACGACAGGCAATGCAGGGGTCTTTCCGCCGAAGCATCCGCTGCCCGGGTCCGTTCCGGCGAGGCGCACGTCGTCCGCATGAAGGTGCCGGTCGAAGGGGAGACGACGTTCTCAGATGCCATCCGGGGAGAGATCACGATCGCCCATGAGATCGTTGACGACCAGGTCATACTGAAGTCTGACGGTTTCCCGACGTATCATCTTGCTGTCGTCGTGGACGACCACCTGATGGGCATCACGCATGTGGTACGGGGGGAAGAGTGGCTCCCGAGCACGCCCAAGCATGTTCTGCTCTACAAAGCGTTCGGGTGGGACCTGCCGGTGTTCGCTCATCTGCCGCTCCTCCTGAACAGCGACCGGTCCAAGCTCAGCAAGCGTCAGGGGGACGTCTCCGTCGAGGCATACAGAGACCAGGGATATCTGCCCGATGCACTCGTCAATTTCGTGGCGCTCCTTGGTTGGAATCCCGGCGACGACCGCGAGGTCTTCACAATGAAGGAGCTCATCTCCGAGTTCTCCCTCGAGCGCGTCGGCAAGGCGGGAGCTATTTTTAACCTCGAGAAGCTCGCCTGGTTGAATGCCCAGCATCTTCGGTCCCGCACCGACCAGGAGATCTGCGATATGCTCCGTCATGCGGCGGCATCGGGTCCCGTCGATCTCTCGTCGTTCTCCGATGCGTATCTCCTGAAGATCATACCCTCCATGCGCGAGAGGATGACCTTCCCGAAAGATGTCCTCGAGAAAAGCCCGTACTTCTTCCGGCCCCCTGAACACTATGATCCCGAGATCGTGACGAAGCGCTGGAAGCAGGAGACGCCCGCAAGGATGGAACGCCTTCGGGATGCCTTCGCCGCACTATCGACTCCGGCAAAAGAGGACTTCGAACGTACGCTCGAGCAAAATGCCGACGCGCAGGGGATCAAGAAGGCCGACCTCATCCATCCGTTGCGGCTTGCGATCAGCGGCATGGGCACGGGCCCGGGTGTGTACGACATCGTCGACATCCTCGGCAAGGAGGAGACCCTTCGCAGGATCACCAGAGCAATAGAGGTGCTGACACACAGATGACAACGAACGACACTACAGAGAACAGCGAAGCGGCCCGTCCCGAAAGGACGAATTTCATCCGCGAGAAGGTGAAGCGGGAGACAGCTGCCGGCAAGTACGAAGGCCGGGTCCACACACGCTTCCCTCCCGAGCCGAATGGCTACCTGCATATCGGTCATGCGAAGTCCATTCATCTGAACTTTGGGCTTGCGCAGGAGTTCAACGGACTCTGCAACCTCCGGTTCGACGACACGAATCCGACAAAGGAAGAGGAGGAATACGTCTCCTCGATCAAAGAGGATGTTCGCTGGCTCGGATTCGATTGGGACGACCGCGAATACTACGCGTCCGACTACTTCGAGACGCTCTTCGAGTGGGCCCAACGACTGATCCGGAAAGGGAAAGCATATGTCTGTGATCTTTCGGCCGAAGAGATCAGGGCATACCGCGGTACTCTCACCGAACCGGGGAAGAACAGCCCATTCCGGGACCGTTCGGTCGAGGAAAATCTCGACCTGTTCAGGCGTATGCGGGTCGGCGAGTTCCCGGATGGGTCCCGTACACTGCGTGCAAAGATCGACATGGCGTCGCCCAATCTGAACATGCGCGACCCCATCATGTACCGGATCCTGAGGGCCACCCACCACCGCACAGGCGATGCCTGGTGCATCTATCCGACCTACGACTGGGCCCACGGCCAGAGCGATTCGATCGAACAGATCACCCATTCCATCTGCACGCTCGAGTTCCAGGACCACCGGCCGCTCTATGACTGGTTCCTGAAAGAGCTCGAGGTCTACAAGCCGGAACAGACAGAGTTCGCGCGGCTCAACCTGACCTACACGATCATGAGCAAGCGCAAGCTCCTGCAACTGGTCGAGGAGGACCGTGTCGAAGGATGGGACGACCCCCGCATGCCTACAATCTCCGGCCTCCGCCGCCGCGGTTATACGCCCGGATCGATCCGGCTGTTCGCGGAGCGGATCGGCGTCGCCAAGAGCGAGAGCACTGTGGAGATGGCACAGTTGGAAGACTGCATACGGGAGGACCTGAACGCCAGCGCTCAGCGCGCAATGGTCGTGCTGCGTCCTGTCAGGCTCGTCATCGAGAACTATCCGGAGGGTCAGGTGGAGGAGCTCGAGGCCGTGAACAATCCCGAGGATCCGTCGATGGGTACACGGAACGTTCCGTTCTCCCGGGAGCTGTACATCGAACGCGATGACTTCATGGAGCATCCGCCGAAGAAATACTGGCGATTGTTCCCCGGCAACGAGGTGCGCCTCCGCTATGCGTACATCATCAAATGCACAGGAGTCATCAAGGACGAGAAGACGGGCGAGATCCTCGAAGTGCGCTGCACATACGACCCCGACACACGGAGCGGCTCCGATGCTCCGCAGCGCAAAGTGAAGAGCACGATCCATTGGGTCTCGGCGCCGCACGCCCGCGCGGTCACAGTCCGTCTGTATGACAGGTTGCTGAATGTCGAAGAAGCGGGCGGCGGTGATTGGATGACATACCTCAATCCCGCATCGCTGGAAGTGCTGGAGGGATGCAGGGCGGAGCGGTACCTGCGCGACGCGAGGCCGGGCGATCGTTTCCAGTTCGAACGCATGGGCTACTTCTGCATGGACAAGAGCGCGACCGCAGAATCACCCGTATTCAACCGCACGGTCACGCTTCGCGATACCTGGGCGAAGATCTCCGCCCGCTGACAAGGAAGGGCACGCCATGGCTTCAAAGCGAGTTCTCGATGTCATCCGTATGAAGAACGCGGTGTTCTACGCGTATCACGGGGTGCTGACCGATGAACAGAACCTTGGCGGGAAGTTCGAGGTGGACGTTGACCTCGCCTGCGATCTTCAGCGCGGAGGGAAGTCCGACCATCTCCGTGATACCGTGGACTACGTGCGGGTCTATGAGACCATCCGTGCCGCAGTGCTCGGGAAGAAGTACTACCTGCTCGAGGGACTCGGTGAAGCGATCGCGAAGAACCTGTTGAAGGAGTTCCGGAAGGTGCGGGAAGTGACCGTGCGGGTCCGGAAGCCGGGAGTTCCCATAAGGGGCGTGGTCGACACCGTCGAAGTGGAGCTGCACAGGAAGCGGTGATGGCCCGGCTCTTCATTGGCCTGGGATCGAATCTTGGGGACCGTCTCGGATACCTGCGGGAAGGGGTCAGCCGCCTCAGGGGCATGGACTGCCTCGCGGTCAGGGAAGTCTCTCCGGTCTATGAGACCGACCCGGTCGGCAAGAAGGACCAGGGACGGTTCCTGAACGCGGTCGCCGGATGCCGTTCTGAGTGCGAACCACGGAACCTCATTGCCCTCCTGAAAGAGGTCGAACGCACCGTCGGCAGGAAGGACAGGGGCCGCTGGGAGCCCCGGGAACTCGACCTGGACATCCTGTACTACGGTGATCTCGTCCTCACCCGTTCTGAAGTGAGGATACCGCACCCAGAGATCCTGGTCAGACGGTTCGTTCTCCGGCCGCTTGCCGACATCGCACCGCTCTTTCCCGATCCGCTGAGAGGGAAGAGGGTCGAACAGCTTCTCGCCGTGTGTCCCGGCAGTGAGCAGGTCACAAGAATATTGGATATGTTATAGCATATGCCGAACGACGAAACGCAGAAACGGCTACCCTCAGAGATACGCTACATCGCCATTGAAGGGGTCATCGGAGCAGGGAAGACAACGCTCGCCCAGATGCTCTCGGAGCAGATGGGTGCGCGGCTCGTCACCGAGCGGTTCGAAGAGAATCCGTTCCTGCCCAAGTTCTACGAGGATCCGGACCGGTACGCCTTTCAGACGCAGATCTTCTTCCTGTTGAGCCGCTATCGTCAGCAGCAGGAACTCTTCCAGGTCGACCTCTTCCACTCTCATATCATCTCGGACTACATCTTCGAGAAGGACAAGATCTTCGCCTATCTGACGCTGCAGGACGAAGAACTGAAGCTCTATGAGAGCCTTCTCTCCACGATCGAAAAGAACATCCCCCAACCGGACCTGGTCATCTATCTTCAGTCGAGCGTCGATCGTCTGATGCAGAACATCCGGCTCCGGGGACGAAAGATGGAAGAGAAGATGTCTGAAGAATACATCCGGGACCTCAACGAGGCATATAACTACTTCTTCTTCCGGTACAAGTCCGCTCCACTCCTCATCATCAGGGCGACGGATATCGATTTCGTTGGCAAGAAATCCGATTACGAGGACCTCGTCGAGCAGATCCTCCGTCCGAACAAAGCTCCGGTCGAGTACTACAACCCCGTCCCACGGAGCTAAGGCATACTGGTGGCCCCATGACCAGGCTTATCATCCTCCTTATTGCGATCGTGATGGTCTACTGGCTTGTGCGAAACGTCATTCGCGCATTCCTCCGGGGATTGAATCCTGAGAATGAGAATGTGAAGGGGGGAGGCGTGCGCCGCCGCTCGCAGGACTACAAAGATGTCCAGGACGCCGAGTTCAAGGACATCTCCGACGAAAAGTAGCGCTCCCCGTTGCTGGCCTCGTCACGTCGGCTATCCTGCACCGATTACCTCGTTCAACCTTCTCCATCCTTTCTTTTCTACAGGATTTCTTTGAGGAATCCGCCGTTTTTCGGTATATTTTCAAAATTTCTTTGGCACACGAAAGTCGATGACCAGGACATACATCTCAGACCTTACACAGCACATCGGCAGAACTGTACATCTGCAGGGCTGGCTCTATAACAAGCGATCCAGCGGCAAGATACGCTTCATTATTCTGCGCGACGGGACCGGCATTGTGCAGGGAGTGATGGTAAAGGGGCAGGTCGCAGATGATCTGTTCGCTGCGTTCGACCAGCTGACGCAGGAATCATCCCTGAGTCTGGAAGGCGCAGTGCGGGAGGACAAGCGCGCCCCCGGGGGCGTCGAGCTCGATATCACCGGCCTGAAGGTCATCCAGGTGGCGGAGGAGTATCCGATTACGCCGAAGGAACATGGCGTGGAGTTTCTCTCTGACCGGCGGCACTTGTGGCTCCGCTCTTCGCGACAGCATGCCATCATGCGTGTGCGTCACCGCATCATCAAGGCCATCCGTGACTTCTTCGACGACCGCGGCTTCGTGCTCATCGATTCACCCATCCTCACTCCGGCTGCAGCGGAGGGTACGAGCACGCTGTTCGAGACAGAGTACTTCGATCTCGGGAAGGCCCTGTTGACCCAATCCGGCCAGTTGTATGCAGAGGCGGGAGCGATGGCGTTCGGGAAGGTCTATTGTTTCGGGCCGACCTTCCGCGCAGAGAAATCGAAGACCCGGCGGCACCTGACAGAGTTCTGGATGGTGGAGCCCGAGGTCGCCTACAACGATCTGAACGACAATATGGACCTCGCTGAGGAGTTCCTCGAATACATCGTCCAGACGGTCCTGAAAGAGCGCGCCGCGGAGCTGGAGGTCCTGCAGCGGGACACATCACGGCTCCAGAATGTCAAACGGCCGTTCCCGCGGATCTCGTACGACGAGGCGGCAGAGATCCTCAAGGCGAAGGGCTCCGAGTTCGTTTATGGCGACGATTTCGGTGGGACCGACGAGACGATCATCTCGGCAGAGTTCGACAGACCCGTGATCGTCCATCGGTATCCCGCTGCTGTGAAGGCGTTCTACATGAAACGCGATCCCGAAAAGCCCGACAAAGCTCTCGCCATGGACATCCTCGCTCCCGAAGGGTACGGAGAGGTCGTCGGTGGAAGCCAGCGTGAGGATGACCTCGGGACGCTCCTGAAGCGCATCGAAGAGCACAAGCTGCCCCGCGAGGCGTTCGAATGGTATCTCGACCTCCGCCGTTACGGCTCGGTGCCGCACAGCGGATTTGGGCTCGGCCTCGAGCGCACGGTCTCCTGGATCTGCGGCCTCGAGCATATTCGCGAGACGATTCCCTTCCCCCGTATGATCTACCGTCTCTCCCCCTGACCATGCTCGTCGTTTCCCATCTCCGAAAGACCTTTGACAGAGTTGTGGCAGTCGACGACATCTCGCTCGAGGTGCGTCGCGGAGAGATGTATGGTCTCCTCGGTCCGAACGGGGCCGGGAAGACCACGACCATCAGGACCATCCTCGATATCATCAAGCCCGATTCCGGTACGATCACCTTCGACGGTGAACCCTTCTCCCGTGAGCTCTGGAACTCCATCGGTTATCTGCCGGAGGAACGGGGCCTCTACAAGAAGAGCAAGATCCTCAACACGATCCTCTATTTCGCCGCTCTCAAGGGAGTGGCAGCGGCTGAAGCAAGGCCGCAAGCCATCCGCTGGCTGGAGCGGTTCGACCTCGGGCATATGGCCCACGCGAAGGTCGAAGAGCTGTCGAAGGGGAACCAGCAGAAGGTCCAGATCATCACCGCCCTCATTCATACGCCCGACCTTCTCGTTCTCGACGAGCCGTTCTCCGGCCTCGACCCTGTCAATCAGATCCTGCTCAAGGACATCCTCATCGAGCTCCGAAAGAGCAACGTCGCCATCGTCTTCTCGACGCACCAGATGGAACAGGTCGAGAGGCTCTGCGACAACATCAGCCTCATCAATCTTGGCAGGGTGGTCTTGCAGGGTGGCATCCGTGACATCAAGAAGGCGCATGGGACGAACACAGTGCATGTGGAGTTCGATGGCGATGGAAGCTTCCTTGCGAAGGTGAAAGGGGTCAAAAGAGCGGATGTGTATCCGAACGCCGCGGAGCTCGAGCTCGACGATCTGTCGAAGGCCGGGACGCTCCTGACAACTGTGGCATCGAAGCTGAATGTCCAGAAATTCGAAGTCCGGGAGCCCTCACTCCAATCGATCTTCGTCTCTGTGGTCGGGGGCGAGGAGAAGATCCAGGAGGCCGCGGCCAAGACGATCGAGGGATTGCCGCGTTCGGGAAAGAAGAACGTATCACGCAAACCGGCCCCGATGGATCTTCTTCGCATCGGATTGGGAGGACTTGTCGCCCTTGCGATGCTCATTCGGGAGTTCCTGGCAGAACAACCTGATGTTCGTATGATCGGCTTCTTCGTTCTGATCCTTGGCTTCGTCGGGTACCGTTATTGGAAGGTGACGAGAGCGGAGCAGGCGGGTGGCCCTCCGGAGGGCACCCCATGAACAAGGCTTTCGTCGTTGCGAAATGGGAGTTCCTCGAGAAGGTCAGATCCAAGGCCTTCATCATCTCCCTGGTCCTGATGCCGGTCATCATCGTGGTGTTCGGGGTCCTGCCCGGACTGCTGGCCTCGCAGGAGGACGACCGCACACTGACGATCGGGATGGTGGACGGGACCGGGGAACTGGGCGGACCGCTCGGGGAACGGCTTGCAGCGAAGTACACGAGGGATGATGGTTCGCCGATGTACCTCGTCAATGTGTTCGGGATGGAGACCGCTGATCCCCTGCAGGAAGCTTTGCGTGCCCTGGCGGCTGAGGACATCGAGGGCTTCTTTACGGTGCCGGCCTCTGTCTTCGACTCGGGGCGCATCGAATACCGGGCGAAGAATGTCGGGAATATCAGGGTACAGGAACGGTTCTCGAGGATGATAGAGGAGCTCATCGTGGAGCGGCGCCTCAGCGCGCGCGGGTTCGATCCTGTTGAGGTGCAGTCCTTGTTGACCGATGTGTCCGTCAGGTCCATCAAGATATCCGATACGGGGGAGGAGTCGGAATCCGGCTTCCTGGAGACCTTCTTTTCCTCCTATATCATCCTGATGATGCTGATGTTCCTCATCATGACCTCCGGGCAGATGCTCATCCGGAGCGTGGTCGAGGAGAAGCAGAACCGGGTCATCGAAGTGCTCCTGTCTTCCTGCTCCTCGCAGGACCTGATGACGGGGAAGATCCTCGGCCTGAGCGGGCTGGGCCTCGTCCAGATGGCCGTCTGGCTCCTGGGCATCCTGGCCATTGCACTCCGGTCCGGCGATGTTTCTTTCCAGTTCGACGTGCTGTTGTACTCTTTTTTGTATTTTGCGCTGGGCTATCTGCTCTACGCCGGGATCTTCGTCACTGCGGGGTCCCCCGTCACGACGGAGCAGGAGGCGCAGCAGATCACCAGCTATGTGAGCCTGCTCCTCGTGTTTCCGATCGTGCTCGCCATCCCGGCGATGCAGAATCCGGACGCGACGTTCATCAGGGTGCTCTCGTTCATTCCGGTGCTCACCCCGGCGTTCATGGTCCTGCGGATGCCCATCGAGATGCCGGAGCCCTGGGAGATCGCGGGGACCCTCGGCGTTCTGGCGGTCTCGGCGTTGTTCACGATGTGGGTCGCGGGAAAGGTCTTCCGGATAGCGATCCTTGTGTACGGGAAGCGACCCTCGCTCGGCCAGTTGTATCAGTGGATCGTTCGTTCCTGAGTCTGTGATCATTCGAAGGTCTGACGCTTATGCTCGAAGAAATCTTCTTCTACGTGCTCGGCACAGTCGCCATCGCATCGGCGATCCTCACGGTGACGCGCCGGAATCCTGTCGTATCGGCGATGTACCTCATTCTGAACTTCCTCTGCCTTGCCGGGCTCTATCTGACGCTGAACGCGCAGTTCATCGCCATCATCCAGATCCTCGTCTACGCGGGGGCCATCATGGTCCTCTTCCTGTTCGTGATCATGCTACTGAACCTCGGCGATGAGCGGAAGCTCTCCGAGGGCATCTCCCTGCGGAAGATCGTCGGGGCCGGGATGGCGTTCGCGCTGCTGATGGAACTCATCTACATTATCATGACGGCTGGGGCCGGCCTCCCGGAGAAGAACGTCGAGCGGGCGATCGCCATCGGAACGGTCGAGGAGATCGGGCGGCAGCTCTTCACGACGTTCCTGTTCCCCTTCGAGGTCACATCACTTCTGCTGACGGCCGCCATCGTCGGGGCGGTGGTCCTCGCCAAGAAAAAGGAAGTCAACGCATGATCCCCCTTTCGTACTACCTCTCGCTGAGCGCCGTCGTCTTCATCATCGGGGCGACAGGGGTCATCACCCGCCGGAACGCGCTCATCGTCTTCATGTCCATCGAGCTCATGCTCAATGCTGTGAACCTGACGCTCGTGGCGTATTCATCGTACTTCGGCAACATCAGCGGCCAGATACTCGTCTTCTTCGTCATGACGGTCGCGGCTGCGGAGGCCGCCGTTGGATTGGCGATCATCATCTCGCTCTTCCGGAAGAAGCACACGGTCAACCTCGAAGAGGTCTCGATCCTGAAATGGTGACCGGATCCTGAATGTCATTCTGCCAGAGAATCTCATGATACCTTACGCACCCCTCATCGTCCTGTTCCCCCTCGTGGGCTTCCTGTTCCTCGGGCTTGCCGGCCCGCGTATCCGATCGGAGAAGCTGATCGGGACCATCGGCAGCGGCATGGTCGGGGCGTCCTTCGTCCTCGCCGTCCTCATCCTCTTCGAGATGATGGCTCTCCCCGCCGACGCGCGCCGGTCGGTCATCGTCCTGTTCCCGTGGATCGACACCTTCACGGCGACAGCCGGCTCCTTCGGCGTTTCGGTCGCCTATCAGATCGACCAGCTGTCGATCGTCATGACGCTTGTCGTCACGGGCGTCGGGTTCCTCATCCATGTGTATTCGATAGGGTACATGCACGGCGACCGGGGGTTCTGGCGGTTCTTCACGTACATGAACCTGTTCATCTTCGCCATGCTGAACCTCGTCCTCGCGGAGAACTTCCTTCTGATGTTCCTCGGCTGGGAGGGAGTGGGGCTGTGCTCGTACCTGCTCATCGGGTTCTGGTACGAGAAGACCTTCACCGGCGACGCCGCAAAGAAGGCCTTTGTCGTCAACAGGATCGGGGATGCCGGATTCCTTATTGGTATGTTCCTCATTTTTCTGACGTTCGGTTCCCTGTCGTTCACGACGGTCATGAGCAAGGCGAGCGTGATGACGCCCGGTGTGGCCGTTGCGTTCTGGATCTCCGTTATGCTGTTCGTGGGAGCGACCGGCAAATCGGCCCAGATACCGCTGTTCGTGTGGCTGCCGGACGCCATGGCTGGTCCGACGCCCGTCAGCGCTCTCATTCACGCAGCGACGATGGTCACGGCGGGCGTGTATATGGTCGCCCGCTGCTCCCCGATCTACGCCCTTGCGCCGGATGCGCTCATGATCGTCGCTGTCGTCGGCGTCGTGACGGCCGTTTTCGCTGCGACGATCGGTCTGGTGCAGAATGACATCAAAAAGGTCCTTGCGTATTCCACGGTCAGTCAGCTGGGCTACATGTTCCTTGCGATGGGCGTGGCCGCGTTCAGCGCGGGCATCTTTCACCTCGTCACGCACGCGTTCTTCAAGGCGCTCCTCTTCCTCGGATCGGGCGCGGTCATCCATGCCATGCATGAGGAGCAGGATATCCAGAAGATGGGAGGGCTCAAGAAGTATCTGCCCGTCACGTATTGGACGTTCGTTATCGGGGCCATCGCCATCGCTGGTATTCCCCCGTTCGCCGGGTTCTTCAGCAAGGATGAGATCCTCTGGCTCTCCTTCTCCTCTGAGTACGGACATCCCGTCCTGTGGGTTCTTGGTGCCCTGGGCGCGGTCATGACAGCATTCTACATGTTCCGTCTGGTCATGCTCACCTTCGAAGGGTCCGAGCGGTTCGACCACCACAAGGTCCACCCCCACGAAGCGCCGAAGACCATGACGGTGCCGCTGATGGCCCTCGCGGGATTGTCCATTGTCGGCGGTTTCCTGGGAATTCCTCCCAGCCTCGGCGGCTCGAACATCCTCGAGCACTGGCTTGCCCCCGTTTTCGAACCAGCCCGCCGTACGCTGATGATGGCGCCTCATGACATTCATGCCATCGAGTATATCCTGATGGCGGTGTCGGTCGGGCTTGCCGGCGCGGGTATCTATGTTGCATGGAGGTGGTACTCCGGTGCGCGCGAGAAGCCGGATGAGGTGGCACGGCGCTTCGCCGGTACGTATCGCTGGTTGCTGAACAAGTACTTCGTGGATGAGGCGTACGATGCAGCGGTTATCCGGCCTATCCATGTCACGTCGGAGAAATTCCTTTGGAAGTTCTTCGACGTCGGGGTCATCGACGGTTCGATCAATGGCTCGGCGGCCCTGGTCACGCGTGTGGCGGGAATGCTGCGCAGGATCCAGTCGGGTGTAGCGCAGTCGTACGCGGTCTATTTTGTCGCGGGGATCCTGTTCATTGTGACGGTGCTGCTGTTCCTGTGACACCGGGTTCGGGTGGGTGGTCCAACAAGATTCTGACAAAAAGGTAGGCAGGCAATGCAAGAGTCGAGTTTCGGTATCCTGAGTCTCACGATCTTCTTCCCGCTCGCAGGTGTGCTGCTGCTCGCGTTCATGAAGAACGCCGGTTCGTCGGCCGTGAAGGGAGTCGGGGTCGGCGTGACCCTGGTGACGTTCGCGGTCTCGTTGCTGCTGTGGAGCGGGTACGATCTCGCGGCGGAGGGCTTCCAGTTCGTCGAGAAACTCCCCTGGATCCCCACGCTCAATGTGAGCTACCATGTCGGCCTCGATGGCATGGCCCTGCTGCTCGTGGTGCTCACGACCTTCCTCACGCCGATCGCCCTCATCGGGACATGGAACTCGATCACGGAGAGGATCCGCGAGTACACCATTATGATCCTGCTCCTCGAGGTAGGCATGACCGGCGTGTTCGCCTCGCTCGACATCTTTCTCTTCTATGTGTTCTGGGAAGCGATGCTGATACCGATGTACTTCATCATCGGCATCTGGGGAGGGGCTGACCGCATCTACGCAGCCGTCAAGTTCTTTCTCTACACACTCTTCGGCTCGCTCCTGATGCTTGTTGCGATCCTTGCCCTGGCCTACTCGGCGACGCTCCAGCCGGGCGGACAATTCACGACGGACATCCTGAAGCTGTATGAGATCGGGCCGGGATTGCCCGCATCTGTCCAGATGTGGATGTTCCTCGCGTTCGCCCTCAGCTTCGCCATCAAGGTGCCGCTCTTCCCGCTGCACACATGGTTGCCGGATGCGCACGTACAGGCACCGACGGCCGGAAGCGTGCTGCTGGCAGGCGTGCTCCTCAAGATGGGGACCTTCGGGTTCATCCGGTACTGCCTGCCGCTCTTCCCGACGGCGTCATGGAATGCAATGCCTTTCGTTGCGGTCCTCTCGGTCGTGGGCATCATCTACGGTGCCCTGGTAGCTATGGTCCAGACCGACATGAAGAAGCTTGTCGCGTACTCCTCTGTGTCCCACCTTGGCTTCGTAATGCTTGGCATCTTTTCGATGACCGAGGAGGGGATGCAGGGGGCTATCATCCAGATGGTCAACCATGGTCTGTCCACCGGTGCTCTCTTTCTGCTCGTCGGCATGCTATACGACCGCACGCACACGCGCATGATCGCGGACTACGGCGGACTGGCGAAGCTGATGCCGGTCTTTGCGGCCATGCTCATGATCGTATCGCTTTCTTCGATAGGGCTCCCCGGCCTGAACGGCTTCGTCGGAGAGTTCCTGGTCCTGCTCGGCGCCTTCACATCGCAGGCCCTCGATACCAAGGCGTATGCCATTCTTTCGACGCTCGGCGTCATCTTTTCGGCTGTCTATCTGCTGTGGATGTACCAACGGGTCATGCTCGGTCCTGTGCGCGAAGGAGGCACGTATGGCGGCCACTTCGTGTTCGACCTCAACAGAAGGGAGATCGCGGTCCTCGTCCCGATCATCCTCTTCATCGTCTGGATCGGCGTTTTCCCGGGGACCTTCCTGTCCCACTCGGCACGCACTGCCACCTCGGTCGTGACAAAGGTGCTCGAGGCGAAGCAGGGACATGCAGGCGGCATTGCAGTGTTGGACCCGTCGCGGAACGCGAATGCGGTCCGTCCGTGACACCATGACGATTGTTCCTTTGACCATCTGAGACGATGACGATGATCTCCTCACTCGACCTTACGCTCGGCGCTCCTATCCTCAGCATGACAGCGACCATCATGCTGGTCATCCTCCTCGAGGCATTTGCCGGCATGAAGGGCCTGTTCGCCTACGGCTTCAGCCTCCTGGGGCTGGCCGCGACCGCCCTTCTGGCCGGACTCGGGTTCACACAGCCCGGAGTGGCCTTCTTCTCGATGATCTCTGTCGATCCGTTCTCATCGTTCATCGCTCTCCTGGTGATCCTGTGCGGGCTCATCACTGTCATCTATGCCAGGCAGTATCTCGAGCACCTTGGCCGGCACCGGGGCGAGTTCTACATCCTGGTGCTGTTCGCTGTCGCCGGCATGATGCTCATCGGCTATGCGAACGACCTGATGATCGTGTTCCTCGGCATCGAGCTGATGTCCGTGAGCCTGTATGTACTCGCAGGATTCTTCCGGACAGACGATCGGTCGACGGAGTCGGCGCTGAAGTACTTCCTGCTGGGAGCATTTGCGACCGGGTTCCTGCTGTACGGGATCGCACTGGTGTTCGGTGCCAGCGGATCGACGAATCTGGACGTGATCTCGAGGACCTATGCAGGCGTGGCGAACGAGCCCCTGTTCCTCCTGGGAACGGCAATGCTCATCGTCGGGTTCGGGTTCAAGGTGGCAGCGGTCCCGTTCCACATGTGGGCACCGGATGTCTATGAAGGCGCACCCACTGTCGTGACCGGCCTGATGGCAAGCGGCGCCAAGTCCGCAGCATTTGCCGGATTCATCACGGTGTTCATCAGGACGTTCGACATCTCCGGAAGCGTCACGGGACTGGTCATCGCCTATCTGGCCGTTTTCTCGATGGTCCTCGGCAACATCGTTGCCCTGTCGCAGTCGAACCTGAAACGTCTCCTTGCCTATTCCAGCATCGCACACGCCGGGTACATGCTGACAGGCGTCGCCTCCGGTACCACAGAGGGAATGTATGGAGTCGCGCTCTACCTCGCCGCATACGCGGTCACGACGCTCGGAGCGTTCGGCGTCATAGGATGGATGGAGAGCGTGCTGAACGAAGGTCAGACGGTCGAGTCGCTGGCGGGGCTGTCGAAGCGGCAGCCCGGTGTGGCGGCATTGCTTGCGCTGTTCATGTTCTCCCTGACGGGAATCCCGCCGTTCGCAGGTTTTATCGGCAAATACTACGTCTTCATGGCGGCCGTGCGGGCTGATATGGTGTGGCTCGCAGTCATCGGCGTGCTGACGAGCGCGATCGGGGCATATTACTACCTCTGTATCGTCGTCCAGATGTACTTCCGGGAAGGGGAGGTTGTTCGTCAGCCCCTGCCGGCCGCATCGGTCATGGCGGCGCTCATCTTCTCTGCTGTGCTCATCGTTCTTATCGGAGTGTATCCCGCTGCGGTGCTCGATATGCTTGCCCCGGGACTCTAGGACGAGGCTCTTCTCATGCAACCAGTCGTATCGTCGGAGCAGATGAGGTGGTGCGACGAGACGACCATCTCAAAGATCGGCATCCCCGGCCTGCTCCTGATGGACAGGGCGGGAACGGCCGCTGCGCATTATATCCTCCGGGTCTATCCTCCATCGACGCGTGACGTCGTCGCGGTTCTGTGCGGCAAGGGGAACAACGGTGGCGATGGATTCGTCATCGGCAGGGTCCTTGCTGAGCAGGGCTACGACGTTCGCATCGTTCTCACATGTCCTGCCGCTCAGATCAGGGGCGATGCCGCTTCACACTTTGAGATTCTTCGAAGGATCTCGCGGCTCCCGGGATCGCGCATCTCCGTCGTCCCGTTCTCGTCATTCAGGCGTGCGATCCCCGGAAGGCTTGCACTTGTGGTCGACGCCATCTTCGGGACAGGTTTTCAGGGGCGGCCCAGGGGTGTCCAAAAACAGGCGATAGAGTGGACGCGGACGACGGGGGTCCCGGTCGTCGCTGTGGATGTCCCCTCGGGCATCGATGCGACCACTGGTACCGCGTCTGGAAGCCATGTGTCCGCCTCGATGACGATAACGTTCGGACTCCTGAAGGCCGGCCTGCTCCTCAACGATGGACGCGAGCATGCAGGCCACGTGACATGTGTCGATATCGGTATCCCCGGAGGAGTGGTGGCGAAAGCGGACAAGGAGGCGTTCCTCGTCGAGCGCAGAGATGTCCACCACCTGCTGCCCCGGCGCCCCCGCAGGCTGCATAAGTATGCTGCCGGCAAGGTGCTGGTCGTTGCCGGCTCAAAGGGGTACACGGGAGCACCGAACCTGGCCGCCCACGCCGCATTGCGTTCGGGGGCCGGTGCAGTGACACTCATGGTCCCGAAGACCATCTATCCGATCATGGCGCGGAAGAGGACCGATGAGATCGTCTCGCCGGTCCCGTGCTCTGCTGCGGGAAGTTTCTCGGAGGATTCCATTGCAGCCGTTGCAGAAAAGCTCCCGTGGGCCGATGTCCTTCTGATAGGCCCGGGACTTTCGCTGAACGCCGGCACGGCGACTTTCCTTGAGAGTATTCTGTCGCTCTACCGGGGACCAGCAGTCATCGATGCGGATGCGCTCACGCTCCTGTCACGATCGGAGAAACTTCTGAAACTCCTGCGTGCCCGCGATTGGATTCTCACTCCTCACACGGGTGAGTTCGACCGGTTCGTTTCCCTCGGAGCGGCCGTCATCGAACGGACACGCATAGCAGCCGCCCGATCCTTCTCGCGGCAGAACCGGTCCACATTGGTCCTGAAAGGTGCGCCGACAGTCGTTGCCGGCCCTGACGGAGCATGTTATCTGAATCCGACAGGAAATCCCGGCATGGCAACCGTCGGTTCGGGGGATGTCCTCGCGGGGTGTCTGGCGGCATTGCGTACGCAGGGGCTCGGGTCGGTCGAAGCATCGTACGCCGCGACCTACCTGCACGGACGTGCGGGTGATCTGGCGGCGGATGTCCTCGGCGAGCGCTCTGTCGTGGCATCCGATCTTCTCCAGTATCTCCCGGTCGCACTTCGCGAGTGTGCCGGCTGAGGATGCCACAAGGATGAAGCGATTTCTGTGGTACCAGGCTCCGTTCCTGGCAGCATGCATTGCGATCTTTGCCGTCTCCTCCCTCCAGAGGGTCCCCGAAGTACCTCTGCCGGTCCTGCAGGACAAGATCCCGCATGCGATCGTCTTCGGCATCCTGGCTGTCCTCGCTCACCGTGCCTTCTTCAACCAGGGCCGGATTCCCGTTCTTGCCCGGGTCCCGATGACATCGGCATTCCTGTTCAGTCTCTTCTATGGGGCACTCGACGAACTTCATCAGTACTACGTCCCCGGCCGGAACACGGATATCTGGGACCTGGTGGCTGATGTGGTCGGTGCCGCGATCGGGCTGGCGATCCTTTCTGTGATACTGCGGCGGCGCAAAGGTTCGGATGGAAAGGGCGGATCTGAGCAGCATGGGATTTGAGCTTCTGGCGACGGATGAGCGGGCGCGGGCAGGGATCCTCAGGACAGATCACGGTGAGATCCTGACCCCAGTCTTCATGCCGGTCGGCACTCAGGCAACCGTGAAGGCCGTCGAGCAGCGTGAGCTGATCGAACTGGATGTCCGGGTCATTCTCGCCAATGCGTACCATCTGTATCTCCGGCCAGGGCCCGTCTCGCTTGAGCAGTACGGCGGTCTGCATCGATTCATGTCATGGGACCGGGCCATCCTCACTGACAGCGGAGGATATCAGGTCTTCTCGTTGGCCGACCTGCGTCGCGTGGAAGAGGACGGTGTTCATTTCAAGTCCCACATCGATGGATCAGCCCACTTCCTGACTCCCGAAGACGTCGTCTCTATCCAGCGTGCTATCGGCTCGGATATCATGATGGTCCTGGACGAGTGTGTGTCGAGCCCGTCGGAAGATGCCATCGTCCGGACAGCAGTCGACCGGACGACACGATGGGCTGAGCGGTCCCGGACCGCCTTTCTCCGGTCACAACCGATGTATGGACACCGGCAGGTCCAGTTTGGGATCGTACAAGGGGGGACGAGCGCATCGTTGCGGGAGAGGAGTGCCCGTGACCTTCTTGACATCGGTTTTGACGGGTATGCGATCGGCGGACTTGCGGTGGGCGAACCGCAGGAAGAGATGCTGCGCACGATAGATGTCGTGGAGCCATTGCTTCCTCCTGGCCGTCCCCGCTATCTGATGGGCGTCGGTCTGCCCGGTGACCTGATCGAAGCTGTCTCGCGCGGCATCGACATGTTCGACTGCGTCGTTCCCACCCGGAACGCCCGGAATGGCCAGATCTTCACCTCCGCCGGAACGCTCAACCTGAGAAATGCCGCCTATAGGGATGACCTGTCACCCCTCGACGAGGCCTGCGAATGCTATGTTTGCCGCACATTCTCCCGCGCCTACATCCGCCATCTGCTCATGGCGAGGGAGATCCTCGCGCTCCAACTCGCATCTCTCCACAACGTCTCGTATTTTTATAGGCTCGTCCAGTCCATGCGCGCCGCGATCCTTGAGAAAAGGTTCGGGATATGGAAGCGACAAACGCTCGCGCGGCTAGCTGGAAGAATAGAACCATAGGTCAACGCTGTCAGGAGGATTTCGTGTACGCATTCTTTCCATTTTTGATGTCGCCTCAGGGTCAGGAAGGCCCGGGGATGATAAGCAATCTCGTCCTGTTCGGAGCGATCATTGCCATCTTTTATTTCATGATCATCCGCCCCCAGCAGAAGAGGGAAAAGCAGCGCCAGGCGATGCTCTCTGCGCTCAAGCGGGGAGATAAGGTCGTGACGTCCGGGGGGATCCATGGCACGGTCATCGGATTGGAGGAGAAGACACTTCTCGTCCAGATCGCTGACAACGTGAAGGTCAAGGTGGAGCGCGGCTCCGTTACCACTGTCGCACAGGATGGGGAGACCGGCAAATAAGGCCGGGCACACGATGGGACATCGTTTCAATACGATAGATGAAGCTCTCGAGGAGTTACGTGCCGGGAAGGTCCTGATCGTCATCGACGATGAGGACAGAGAGAATGAGGGAGACTTCGTCGCGGCGGCTGAGCACATCTCGCCGGACATCGTGAATTTCTTCGTTCGTGAAGGTCGCGGTGTACTGTGCGCTCCATTGTCTGCCGACCGCGCGCGGGAACTGGGCCTCGAAGCGATGGTGGATGCGAACACCTCTCTCCATGAGACCCCGTTCACAGTCTCGGTCGACTCCATCCATGGAACGACGACAGGAGTCTCAGCCGCAGACCGGGCTATCACGATACGGGCGCTCGCCGATCCGGGGACGACATCCGCCGACCTCGCTCGTCCGGGTCATATCTTCCCCCTCCGGGCGATGGATGGCGGTGTCCTGCGACGTGCTGGCCATACCGAGGCAGTCGTGGACCTGTGCAGGCTTTCGGGCCTCCGTCCCGTCGGGGTCCTCGTCGAGATACTCAACGAGGATGGAACGATGGCGCGCACGCCGCAATTGTTCGCTATCGCAAAACGCTATGGCCTGAAGGTCATTACGGTCAGGTCCCTCATCGAATATCGGATGCACCGGGAGACGCTGGTGCAGAAGGTCGTGTCGACCCGCCTGCCCACGCGGCATGGTGAGTTCGACCTTCATCTCTTCCGGTCGGTGACGGACAATAAGGAACATGTGGCGCTCGTGAAGGGATCCATCAGCCCGGACGAAGAGACGCTCGTCCGTGTCCACTCAGAATGCCTGACGGGAGATGTGTTCGGTTCGAGACGATGCGACTGCAACGACCAGCTCGTTGCAGCCATGCAGCATGTGGAGAAGGAAGGGAAGGGGGTCATCGTCTACATGAGACAGGAGGGGAGAGGGATCGGACTCTTCAACAAGCTGAAGGCCTACGCTCTCCAGGACGAGGGGCTGGACACTGTCGAAGCGAATGAGAAGCTTGGCTTCAGGGCGGACCTTCGCGACTACGGGATCGGTGCTCAGATCCTCCGCTCTCTCGGTGTCGGGAAGATGAAGCTGATGACGAACAATCCAAAGAAGGTCGTCGGACTGAGCGGATACGGGCTGGAGATCGTCGAGCGGGTCCCGCTCGAGGTCGATCCGAACCTGTTCAATGAGAAATACCTCAAGGTGAAGCGCGACAAGCTGGGCCACCTGATCCTCATCGAACCACCGATCGGGCATTCCCATACCTCGTCCTAGGGATTTGCACTGCCGCCTTTGGCCGCAGTAGCGTTGCTTGGGGGTGGTCCATGAAATCCCCGGTCGGCACTTGCGGATTTCCGTGAAAGTGCCTAAGTTGTGCATACGAAAAAGCCATCATCCTCGTGATGTTGGCTTTGTTTTTTTACCAAGCCGGTCAGACGGCATGATGGGAGAGATGTAATGGGTGAAGCGAATTCCGGAATAACCTACCTCTCGAGAGAGAAGCTGAAAGAGCTCGAGGACGAACTGCGCGACCTCAAAACGAACGGACGCGCTGATGTCATCCAGAAGATCCAGGAAGCCCGTGGTCATGGTGACCTGAGCGAGAATGCGGAGTATGATGCTGCCCGAGAGGCACAGGCACACCTTGAAATGAAGATCGCGAAGCTGCAGGATACGCTTTCGCGGGCCCGCATCATTGAGGCCGGCGACCTTCCCAACGACAAGGTGTACGTCCTGTCGTCCGTGAAGATCGAGGACCAGCGTTCAAAAGAGGTCATCGAATATATGCTGGTGGCGCCTGAGGAGGCAAATTTCGAGCAGAACAAGATCTCCGTCACATCTCCCATAGGGAAAGGTCTCCTCGGCAAGACAGAAGGAGAGGTGGTCAGTATCAAGGTCCCCGCAGGAACGCTTTCTTACAAAATTCTCAGCATTTCCCGCTAGTCCGCGTGTCACAAAACCTGGAGATCAAGGCCCGATTCGATTCGCTTGCCCGGGGCCGGCGCATTGCTGCGTCCCTTGGTGCGAGGCCGGCAGGCAGGCTGCAACAGAGAGACACGTTCTTGATGCTCGTTCCCGGGAGGCTGAAGCTGCGGGAAGAAACTTCGTCGGTCCCCGAACTGATCTACTATGACCGTTCCCAGTCACGAAGCCGGGCTGGACGCATCTCATCTTTCATCAGGATCCCGGTCGCAGATCCGCAGGGACTCTTACGTCGGTGGCCACAGACTCGGGAGAGCAGAGTCGTTGTTCGAAAGGAGCGGTGGCTGTATCTCTATAGGAATGCACGGATCCATCTTGATGCTGTGAAGGGTCTGGGGACGTTCATCGAGTTCGAGGTGCTGCTGATCGAGGGAAAAAGGCAGGCCAACCGCCTGCTGGCGGACCTGGTGGAGGCTTTTGGCATCCGGAAGTCTGATACCATCGGCGGCGCGTATGCGGACCTCTTGCAGCGCTAAGGATGGATTGCTATATTACATGACCGGCAATTCTGCGGGAATAGCTCAGTTGGTAGAGCGCAACCTTGCCAAGGTTGATGTCGCGGGTTCGAGTCCCGTTTCCCGCTCAACGCGCAGGGCGCGTTGAGCGCGGCCCGTCTGTCACGCCAGGTGTGACGGGACGGCCCGCTCTTAAGAAGGAAAATGTGAGAAGGTAAAACGAAAAAGTGGGTGGTCTGGGTGCGCCGATCCCCCGACCGACCTGACCACTTCTTCCTTTTACCTTCTTCGTTTTTCGTTGTTCCGGCGCCGTACCCAAGTGGTAAGGGAGAGGTCTGCAAAACCTTTATGCGACAGTTCGAATCTGTCCGGCGCCTCAAATGCCCGCCTCTCCGGCGGGCATGATTATTATCAGTGCGTTGGACGCCGGAAGGCACACTTCGATGCGGTTCGCCCCCCCCCGGTCTCGGGACCATGATGCATGTGGAATATCGGAGGTGTCTTGTTCCCATCGAAAAGAGGACCTATACTCAACTGCTATCCTCACTTCTTCCGATGTCGTGCCGAGGTGCGATGAGGTCCAAGAGTACGCTGAATAGGAATGTCTGGGTCATTCTCGCGGCAGCAACTATCCTGCGGATCGGTGCGTCCGCGGTTGCATATGACTTCTCGAACGAGTACTACTGGGAATACAGTGAGCTGGCGAAGAACCTCCTGGCAGGGAGAGGTTATTCGCTGTTCAGCGCCGGTGGCGAGCTCCTCGACCATCGTTTCGACCCAGCCGACACGGCTCTCCCTTCGGCCTATATGCCCCCGGGCTATGTGCTCTTCATCGTCCCCTTTCTCGCTATTGGCAATGCTGGGTTGACGAACGTCCTGCTCGTTCTTGTCCAGACAGTCCTCGCGCTCTTCACGATTTTGCTCGTTTATATGTATACCCGATCGGTCTTCTCTGAGCGGGCGGCCCTTGCGGCCATGTTCATCGCCGCGATCGCGCCGGAAATGGTATATGCGGTGCTGTCGACAACGCCGACGGTCCTGTTTCAGCTTGGCATCATGCTCGTCTTCTATCTGACCAGGCATCCAGAGTGGCATGTCTCCGGTCGAACCTGGACGCTCGTCACACTGATCTCCGTCGTGCTTGCCTACCTGCGGTTTGATGTATTGCTCTTCGTGGTTGCTATGATAGCCATTCATATACATGGCAGGTCGTGGCGAAAGCCTGCTCTCGCACTCGCCGCCGTCGCGCTGCTACTGCTTCCGTGGCTTGCGAGGAACTATCAGATATTTGACAATGCCATTGTGCTGTCGACGAGCCAGGGCCTGAATTTGTACAGAGGCCATAATGATGTCGGCATCGGGACATGGGGGAACGAGCATGTCGCGGAGGCGTTGGCGAAGCTCCCCCGGGATGAGCGGTTTGAACTGGCGATGGACAGTCTCTTCAGGCACGAGGCACTCGGACATCTGGTCTCGCACTGGGATGTTGACTTCATTGCATCGATATCGAAGGTGTTCTATCTCTGGTCTTTCAATCCCTTGCAGGAACGGTCGGGTTATGTTGTGGTCGGAGTCTCGATGGTCCTTGTCGTTGTTCTGGCGATGATCGGGACGTTCAGGAACCTGGAATGGTCCGCGGTTCGGATCCCGGTGCTCTTCCTGATCGCATCGACCATCGTCGGCGTGGCGTTCTTCGCTTTGCCCCGGCACCAGACCATGATGAAGATCGCCCTCCTGCCTTTCGCGGGAAGAGGCATCGAGAGCCTTCTGATGATGTTGTCGCTTCGCAGAAACAGGCAGGGCTGACATAAAGAATGTTCTCGTTTCTGCACATGAACTGCGCCGATCCATCGGCTTCGATCGACCGTTGGCATCGAAAATCAGTACATTGGGTTAAAAGGGTCCATCAGGGTCCCCAGCTCCCAAGACGTATTCCCAATACATTTCACATTGTTCCCTGGTATGCCGTGGTGGCGGAACTGGCAGACGCTCAGGACTTAAAATCCTGTGTCCCGCAAGGGACGTGTGGGTTCAATTCCCACCCACGGCACTCAAGCTAAGATACTGATAGAGTCTGTGTGCTGTCCACCGAAGCCGCTGTTTGGCGTAGGTGGACCACCCACGGCACTCAGATAGAATACTGATAGAGTCGGTGTGATGTCCGCCGAAGCCGCTGTTGGGCGCAGGCGGAGCACCCACGGACGACGTCTGTTGATGTCAATCGAATGACCGAATGGACCCGCGGGAGATGCGGAAGAGCTCTGCCTCCGGGACTCCACGATCACACACATCTGATGGATAGAATATGACCACAACCTCAACTCCAGGCAGCCCTGTTCTCCGCTCCTTCCCGCGCATCTTCTGGCTGTCGAATGTGATGGAACTGTTCGAGCGCGGCGCTTACTACGGTATGAACGCCGTACTGGCCGTCTATCTGACGAACGAGGTTTCGGAGGGAGGTCTCGGATTTTCGGAACAGTCTGTCGGATTCCTCCAGGGGCTCGTCTATGCGTTCACGTACATCATCCCGATCGTCGGCGGAGCACTGGCAGACCGTTACGGCTATCGTCGGATGCTACTGACGGCCTTTTCGTTCCTGACCGTCGGCTACTTTGCGGCGGGGAACATGAGCTCCTACGCCGCGGTCTTCACCAGCCTTCTGATCATGGCCACCGGCTCGGGTCTCTTCAAGCCGATCATCACCGGCACGATCGCCCGCACCACGAACGAAACGAACTCAGGACTCGGCTTCGGCATCTACTACTGGATGATCAATCTGGGCGCGTTCCTGGCACCGTTCGTCACGTCGTACCTCAAGGGTTTCTCCTGGAGCTATGTCTTCACCGCGTCGGCTGCCTACTGCGGGCTCATGCTCCTTCCGACCCTCTTCATCTATAAGGATCCCGAACGCCCTCAAAGCGCCAAGACGCTCGGCCAGGTGGCACGCGATGCTGCAATGGTGCTCGGAGACGCCCGATTCATGCTCATGATCGTTCTCTACTCCGGCTTCTGGGTACTGTATTTCCAGAACTTCGGTTCCGTCCTCTGGTTCCTGCGCGATTTTGTGGATCCCGGGCCGGTGAATGCCTTCTTCGCATCGATAGGTATCACCTTCTCGTTCGACGTCGAACACGTAACGGTCATCAATGCCGGTACGATCATCCTGTTGCAGGTGGTGGTCAGTGCCCTCGTGAAGAACGCGCGCCCGCTCCTCACGATGAGCCTCGGCATGACGCTGGGGCTCGTCGGTTTCGTCCTCCTGGCCTACGGGCTGAATGTCTGGGTGTTCATCGCAGGTATCGTCGTCTTTTCTATCGGCGAGATGACCGCGCATCCCAAGTATTACAGCTATGTGGGCCTTGTGGCGCCCAGCGAACGCAAAGCGGTCTACATGGGGTATGCGTTCCTGTATGGCGTTGTCGGAAGTCTCTTTGGCTCCAACCTCGGCGGGGCGCTGTATGAGTGGTCGCTGAAGCCGTTCATTGGATCGCCCGAGGCACCGGATGCCGTGCGCCGCTTCTGGCTCATGTTCGCTGCGTTCGATGGTATCGCTATCGCCGGCCTCCTGGCTTTTCATCGTTTCTTTGCTGTGGATTCTCCTTCCTCCAATGCGCTCGCACGCAGGATCATGCTCGGCGTCTACGGGCTCCTGATGGCGGTGGGACTCTGGTTCGCGTACGATGCGGGGTTCGCGTCGGAGGTCGTACAGTACAAGACGCTCGTCCAGGCGGTCATCATGGTCGTCATCGGCGGCGGCGGGCTTGCGACAACGTCCCGTCCACGATCATGAAGCGGGGAAGATAGATCCTCATCCGCAGCCTTCGGATATGATGACAGGGAGGAACAGGCTATGACAAAAGCTGAACAGACCCGTCTCTTCGATGACCTGGTGCGGGTCGAGTATGCCATCAAAGGGAAGGACAAGGAGATCTTCGGCCAATTGCTTTCCCGGCACAAGGATGATGAGGACCTTGACAGTTTTGCTGTCGCTCAGCTTCAGAAACTGCATGACACCTACAAGCCGAGGCGCTCGAAACAGGAGCTTGAGGACCTCTGGAAAAAGATGCGATCGGAAGGGAAAAAATGATGAGATACAGGACTCTTGGCAGGACTGGCATGAATATCTCGGAGATCGGGTACGGTGCCTGGGGGATAGGTGGCGGACTGTGGTCCGGGTCCGATGATGCCGAATCGCTGAAAGCGTTGCATGCTGCGGTCGACAGAGGCGTCAACTTCATCGACACGGCCCTCGTGTATAATGATGGTCATAGCGAGCAGCTCATCGGGAACGTCACAAAAGAACGCACGGAGGAGATCTTCGTCGCGTCGAAGGTCCCGCCCCTCAACCGGCGATGGCCTGCCGCAGACGGGACGCCGATCGCTGAGGCCTTCCCCGCGGCGCATATCCGCGAGTGTGCCGAGACGAGCCTGAGGAACCTGGGGATGGATGCACTCGACCTGATGCAATTCCATGTCTGGTCGGACGCCTGGCATGACATCGACGAATGGAAGAGGCCCGTTGAGGAACTGCGGGCCGAGGGGAAGGTCAGGCACTGGGGCATCTCCATAAATGACCACCAGCCGGAGAACGTGCTGCGGACGCTCGACACCGGGCTTATTGATACGGTCCAGGTCATATACAACATCTTCGACCAGGCCCCCGAGCGGAGCCTCTTCCCGTATTGTCAGGAGCATGGGATCGGTGTGATCATACGGGTGCCGCTGGACGAAGGCGGATTGACGGGCAGGATCACGCCCGAGACCTCCTTCCCTGACGACGATTTCCGTTCGCGTTATTTTTCAGGCGAGAGGAAGCAGCAGGTTCAGCAGCGCGTGCAGCGCCTCGAGGCACTGCTTTCCGGTGAGGCAGAGGATATCGCAGAACTGGCCCTTCGTTTCACGTTGTCTCATGAGGCTGTTTCTACGGTCATCCCGGGGATGCGGACGGTTCGGAACGTGCTTCGCAACACAGGCGTTTCCGACGGCCGGAGACTGTCCGCGGGCCTGAAGGAGGAGCTCCGGAACCATGCCTGGGAGCGGAACTTCTACCACAGGTAAGCAGGCCCGATCTGATACATCCGGCGGTCCCGCATGTTGTTTTTTCCTCTTATTTGTGCTATTTTTCCTAACTAGTCGGGTTCTTAGCTCAGCTGGTTAGAGCGCTACCTTGACATGGTAGAGGTCATAGGTTCGAGTCCTATAGAACCCACTACAATTCCAGCACTGCTGCTCCGAGGGAGAAGATGGGGGATCCCGGGAGCGGGCCGTTCACCAGGGCTAGATGACGACCGCGCAGGAACGGGAAGCGGAAGCTTCCAGTGAATGAGAGCATGCAAGGCTGGTATGTTTGTCAGCCGCTCGCGCCCGTGGGGCGCGGCGTCTGCTGCCGTATCGCTGAATGTTCACGAGCCAGAGGAGGTGCGAGCACGCATCTGATGACGTCGCGTATCCCACAGGAAATCTGACGGACATCGGAGCAGCCTCCGATTTTTTTTTGCCGATTGTTCATCCATGAGCGATTCCATCACCATCACCCTCCCCGATGGAACCACCCGAACGGCCCCGAAAGGGATCACGGGGTGGGACATTGCGGGCGACATCAGCAAGGGCCTCCAGCGGCATGCGCTCGCCGTCGAGGTCAACGGTGAGGTATGGGACCTTGCGCGTGCCATCCCTGTCGATGCGACTGTGCGCATCCTGAAGTGGGAGGATGACGGCGGCAAGTATGCATACTGGCATTCGTCGGCCCATCTGATGGCCGAGGCCATCGAAGCGCTCTTTCCCGGCACGAAGTTCGGCATCGGTCCCCCGATCGAGAATGGCTTCTACTACGACCTCGACATGGGGGACCATTCGCTGACCTCCGAAGATCTCGGTCACATTGAGGACCGGATGCGCGACCTCACGAAGGCCGATGCGACGTACGTGAGAGAAGAGAAGGACTGGGACGAAGCGGTGGCGTACTTCACGAAGAAGAACGACCCGTACAAGCTCGAACTGCTGCAGGATCTGAAGGGGGAGACGATCTCGTTCTACCACCAGGGGAACTTCACGGACCTGTGCTACGGGCCGCATATCCCATCGACCGGCAAGATCAAGGCCATCAAGCTCCTGAGCGTGGCCGGAGCATACTGGCGGGGGAACGAGAAGAACAAGATGCTGCAGCGCATCTACGGCGTCACGTTCCCGACGCAGAAGGAGCTGGACGAGCATCTGTTCCGGCTCGAGGAAGCGAAACGCCGGGACCACCGGAAACTGGGACAGGAACTAGAGCTTTTTGCGCTGACCCCGAAAGTTGGAGGCGGATTGCCGCTGTGGCTGCCCAAGGGCACCATCGTACGGGAATCGCTCGAGACATTCCTGCGCGATGAGCAGCGGAAGCGGGGATATCAGGCTGTCATGACGCCGCATATCGGCAATCTGGACCTGTACAGGACGAGCGGACATTATCCGTACTACAAGGAAAGCCAGTTCACGCCGGTGAAGGTCGACGATGAGGAGTACCTCCTCAAGCCGATGAACTGCCCGCATCATTTCCAGATCTACGCGAACAGACCGAGGTCTTACCGGGACCTTCCCATCCGGTTGGCCGAGTTCGGAACGGTCTATCGCTATGAGCAGTCGGGCGAACTGAACGGCCTCATCCGCGTCCGTGCTTTCACCGTGGATGATGCGCATATGTTCGTACGGCAGGACCAGCTGAAGGATGAGCTGTGCGATGTCATAGACCTCATCCAGTTGGTGTTCCGCACGCTCGGCATGTCAGACTTCAAGACCCGGTTGTCGTTCAGGGACCCGGCGAAGAAGGACAAGTACGGCGGTGCAGACGAGCTGTGGGAGCGGTCGCAGAAGGACATCCAGGAGGCCGCGGACAAAATGAAGCTCGACTACTACGTCGGCGTCGGCGAAGCGGCATTCTATGGCCCCAAGATCGACTTTATGGTCCGGGATTCGCTGGGCAGGACATGGCAACTGGGGACGGTCCAGGTGGACTACGTGATGCCGGAGCGTTTTCAGCTCGAGTATACGGGGAGCGACGGTCAGAAACATCGTCCGGTGGTCATTCACCGTGCGCCCTTCGGCTCGATGGAACGTTTCATGGGGGTCCTCATCGAGCATTTTGCGGGTGAGTTTCCCCTCTGGCTCGCGCCGGTCCAGGCGGTGATCATGACCGTGACCGACCGTTCGGCCGAATACGCCCGGCAGACTGCCGAGGAATTCAGGAACGCCGGTATCCGCGTCGAACTGGACGACCGGAACGAGAAGATCGGCTATAAGATCCGTGAATGGGAAACGAAGAAGATACCCTTCATGCTCGTCGTAGGAGAGAAGGAGATGGCGTCCAAAGCCTTGTCCGTCCGCATTCACAAGAAAGGTGACCAGGGGAGTATCCCGGCAGGCACAATGAGGGACACGATCCTCGACCTGGTCAGAACCAAAGCACTCACGTATCAGGAGGCACTGACATCAAGCAAGACAGAGCTCGCGTAAACAGCGAGATCCGCGTGCAGCAGGTCCGCGTCATCGATGACGACGGCCAGCAGCTGGGCATCTATCTGACATCTGAAGCGATCAGGCTGGCCCAGGACAAAGGAATGGATCTCATCGAGATCGTGCCGAAGGCCAGTCCGCCGGTCTGCAAGATCATGGATTTTGGCAAGTACCGGTACGAGCAATCGAAGCGGGAGAAGCTCCAGAAGAAGCATCAGCATACCACGCTGGTGAAAGAGATCCGCTTCCACCCGACGACCGATACGCATGACTTCGAGTTCAAGACGAGGCATGCACGGGAATTCATCGAACAGGGTCATAAGGTGAAGGCGACCGTCGTCTTCCGCGGACGCCAGATCACCTATCAGGACCATGGGCGGGAACTGCTGAACCGTTTCACAGAACGTCTGTCAGACATCGCGAAGGTGGAGATGGAGGCGAAGATGGAAGGGCGTCAGATGGTGTGCGTCTACTCAGCCGACAGGACGAAGAAGAAGACAGAAAAAGAGAACACGAAGCAGGAATCTCCGAAAGGGTCATGATATGCCGAAGATGAAGAGCAGGCGCTCCGCGGTGAAGTCATTCAAGGTGACTGCCACGGGAAAAGTGAAACGCCGGAAGGCGTTCCGACGTCACATCCTGACGTCGAAATCCACGAAACGTAAACGCCATTTGCGGAGGCCGACCACCGTCGACACGACGGAAGAGAAGAAGGTCCGCAGGGCGCTGTTGTCATAACGAAAGGAAGATCGAGCTATGCCACGTTCACAGAACTCGGTAGCGTCCCACCATCGCCGGAAGAAGGTCCTCGCAAAAGCGAAGGGCTATTGGGGCGCCCGCAGCAAGGTCTATACGGTCGCAAAAAATGCCGTCGACAAGGCCGAGACCCATGCCTATAAGCATCGTCGCGCGAAGAAGCGCGAGATGCGTGGACTCTGGATCGCCCGCATCAACGCAGGTGCACGGGTCCACGGCACGACGTACTCTCGTCTGATTGCCGGCCTCTCGAAGAAGCAGGTGGACCTGAACCGCAAGGTGCTTGCTGACCTCGCGGCGAACCACCCCAAGGCCTTCGCTGAAGTCGTGAAGTTCGCGTCCGCCTGAGCGGAACGCATCCCGTTCTCTCCGACCCTGCGGTCGTCCCGATCGCAGGGTTGAAGGATCCGCGGTCGGCGTTCAGTGCGCCCGGCCGCATCGCGCCGCTCCACATGCGGCGTCACCCGCAGGAACATCATGACCCTCACTGAATCCATCGCATCCGTCCTCTCGCGGGCCCGGTCCCAGGCCGGAAGCATCTCATCTGCCCCTGACCTTGAACAGTTCCGGCTTGCCTTTCTCTCCCGGAAAGGAGCCGTCGCGCAGCTGTTCGAGCTCCTCAAGGACGTCCCCGTCGCAGAGAAACCGGCCCGCGGAAAAGAACTGAATGAACTGCGGCGTGCGGTGCAGGATCTCTTCGACAGCGCATCGGCACGCTTCGGCTCCGCAGGCGATGCGGGCGCCGGCTTCGACCGTACGCTTCCCGGACGGCCGAGATTCCTCGGGACCGAACACCTCATTACCCGCACGCTGAACGAGTTCAAGGCAATTTTCGTTGGCATGGGATTCTCCGTCGTCGAAGGCCCCGAGATCGAGTCTGACTACTACAATTTCGAAGCGCTGAACTTCCCGGCAGACCACCCCGCGCGGGATATGCAGGATACCTTCTTCCTCCACCAGGGGATCATGCTCCGCACCCACACGACCCCTGTGCAGATCCGCATCATGGAGAGGACAAAACCCCCCATACGCGCGATCATGCCCGGAAAGGTCTACCGGAACGAGGCCATAAGCGCCCGAAGCCATGTACATTTCCATCAGGTCGACGGGATCTATGTGGACAAGGGGGTGACCTTCGCAGAGCTGAAGGGGACGCTCGTCTCCTTCGCCAGGCAATACTACGGAAGTTCCATTAAATACAGGTTCCGGGCTTCGTACTTCCCCTTCACGGAGCCGAGCGCAGAGATGGATATCACATGCTACCTGTGCTCCGGCAAGGGCTGCCGGGTCTGCAAGAAATCCGGTTGGCTCGAGATCGTCGGGTCGGGTATGGTCCATCCGAACATCCTCCGCCGCGTCGGGTACGACCCGGACGAGGTGACGGGGTATGCCTTCGGGTTCGGGGTCGAGCGGACCGTCATGCTGAAGCATGGCATCGATGATATCCGCCTCCTCTATGAGAATGATGTCCGCTTTCTTGAACAATTCTGACCGACACTGCACACTGATAGAATGCTGACAGAGAAGAGCATGAAGGCCGTTGGAAAGGGCGACGCGTGAAGGTCTCACTGAACTGGCTTCGTGAGTACGTCGATATCCCGTGGACCGTCGAAGAGCTGGCAGGACGGCTCACCGCTGCCGGACTCGAGGTCGAGGGCGTTGAGGATCAGGCCGAACTCTACCGTGGCTTTGTCATCGGGCATGTGAAGACGAGCGACAAGCACCCGAAGGCGGACCGGCTTTCGGTGTGCTCGGTCGATGTCGGCACGGAGACCCTTCAGATAGTGTGTGGCGCTCCGAACGTCGCCCCGGGGCAGAAGGTCATCGTCGGCCTCGTCGGTGCGACCATCCCGCATGACCAGCACGATCCCGATGGAAAGCCGTTCGTTCTCGGCAGGGTGAAGCTTCGGGGTGTCGAATCGCATGGGATGATCTGTTCGGAGAAGGAGCTTGGGCTTGGGGACGACGGGGACGGCATCATGGTCCTCGCGGATGATGCCCCGGTCGGCCGCCCGATGTCAGAGGTTCTTCATGCGGATGATGTGATCCTCGAGGTCGCTATCACGCCGAACCGCGCTGATTGTCTCAGCCATGTCGGTATTGCGCGTGACATCGCCGCGCTGACGGGGGGGACGGTCAGGTATCCGTCTGTGTCTCTGAACGAGAACGGGCCTGACGCATCGAAGGCAGCGGCCATCGAGATAGCGGACCCTGACCTGTGTCCGCGGTACAGCGCGAGGATCGTCTCGGACATCACGGTGAGCGAATCCCCGTCATGGCTCCAGGACCGGCTCCGTGCGGTGGGGATGCGTCCGCTGAATGTGATCGTGGATGTGACGAACTACGTGATGCTTGAACTGGGCCAGCCTCTCCATGCGTTCGACCTCGACACGGTCCGGGGCCAGAAGATCATCGTCCGGCGGGCAGGCGCCGATCGAACGTTCACGACGCTCGATGGGAAGAAGCGGGACCTCACTCCTGACACGATCATGATCTGCGACGCCGAGCGGCCGGTGGCCGTGGGCGGTGTCATGGGCGGAGAGAACTCGGAGATCAGCGGCTCGACGAGCCGGGTGCTGATCGAGAGCGCCTCCTTCCATCCGTCGAGCATCCGCAGGACCGCACGCGCGTTCGGATTGTCCACAGAAGCATCGTACCGTTTCGAGCGGGGCGTGGACCGCGAACTTCCCGCCCGTGCAGCCGACAGAGCTGCAGCGCTCCTCCAGGAGATTGCCGGTGGCGTGGTCCACAAAGGCATCCTCGATGTGTATCCGGAGAAGCACTCTCCGGCCCGTCTTGCCCTTCGTGTCGCGCGCGCCAACGAGATCCTCGGGACCGACATTCCGGGGGACGTGATGGCCTCGTACCTCACGCGTCTCGGATGCACAGTGGAACCGGACAAAACGGGGACCATGCATGTCGTTCCACCGAGCTTCCGGATGGACATCGGGCAGGAGATCGACATTGTCGAGGAGATCGCCCGGATCCACGGCTACGATAACATTGAGACCAGGACGAAAGCAGCGATCGACTTCTCGACGCGGGCAGGCGAGGCAAAGCTCTCGGATGTGGTCCGGACCGTCATGGTCGGATTCGGCTACAATGAGATCATGACGCTTTCCCTCCAAAAAGCCGAAGTCGCAGCGCTCATGTCAGAGACTCCGATCAGGGTCCTGAATCCTGTCAGCGCCGAAATGCAGGCGCTTCGCCCTTCGTTGATACCTGAGGGCCTCGAGGTCGTTCGCCTGAACCTTCACCGGTCCCGGCAAACCCTGCGGCTCTTCGAAGTGGGAACCGTTTTTTCGCTGCGGGAGGGGGGAAGTACGACGGAGAGGGATGATTACCAGGAAGAAGAACGGCTGATGATCGTGCAAACGGGCCAGCGTTCTCCGGCCGCGTTCGATGGAGTCCCCCCCGGAATCGACCTGTTGGACATCAAGGGGGACGTCGAAGCCCTGCTCAGACGGCTTCACCTTGACAACTACAGGTTTATTCCTTATGATGCCCGCAAAGCTTTAACTGAGCAGGCGATGTCCATTGAAATCAATGGACAAGCCGTGGGGACGCTCGGGGAAATCCGTCCTGACGTCGCCGCGCGTGCAGATGTCGAAGCACCCGTGTATGTGTGCGAGCTGACCCTGGGGATGCTGGGGGACGGTCTGCGGATTGACAGGCAGTATTCACCATTGCCGCGGTATCCATCCGTCCAAAGGGACCTGGCGTTCGTCGTCCCAGTCGGTGTGTCGAACGCGTCGCTTGAGGGAACCATACGGGAAGCTGCTGGACCGCTCCTGGAATCGATCTCGCTGTTCGACACCTACACAGGGGAACAGGTCGGAGCCGGGAAGAAGAGCATGGCGTATGCGCTCGTGTTCCGGTCCGCGGAGGGTACGCTGAAGGACAGCGACGTCGATGCACGTGTACGCGGAATCATAGATCGGGTCAGCCGGGAACACGAGGCAGAACTGCGATCCTGAAGAATGCAACAGGACGATCAGAAAGAGCACACTGTGTCCGAGACTGACGCACGACAATCAGAAGACCGGCAGGAGCCCCTCGAACATCTCAAGGGGGCCCTCGACGTTCTCTGGGACAAGGCTAGAAAGGTCTCCTCGATCGTCGTCCGGCTTCGTGACGAGAATGAGACGCTTCGGTCCCGCATGCAGGACGTGGAGGCGTCAAGCCGATCAGCGATCGCCGAGCGCGAGAAGCTGGTTGTACAGCTTGCCCAGCTGGAGACCCGCGCAGAGACCGCTGAGACGGCCCTGATCGACCTGCGTCAAAGGGCGCAACAGCTGGAGGAGTCGGAGACGAACGTTCGTCGCTCACTCGACGAATCGACGGTGCTCCTGGAACAGACCCGACGGGAACTCGCTGCTTTGCAGGCGAACGGCACGGGTCCATTCACAAAGGAGGAAAAAGAGGCCGTGCGGAAGAAGGTGCGGGACCTGATCGACAAGATCAGCGCCCGTCTGTAGGGGACACACTGACGAAGAAAGAAACCGATGGCAGGAAAGAGCATAAAGGTCAACATTTTTGGCGCGGAGTATCCCCTCAAGGGGGAGAATGAGGATTTCACCCGCCGCGTTGCCGAGCACGTCGACCACATGCTCAACCGGATCCACGATAAGATCCCGGAACAGCCGCCGTTGACGGTGGCAGTCCTGACAGCGTTGAACATTACGGAAGACCTATTGAAGGAACAGGAACAGCAGAAGGATGTCGTCGTACGCCTCGAGACGGAGGTCACGAAGTTGTCGAATTACCTCGACAACCTTCTGGCCTCCGATGAAGGTTCTTCCGGGAACGTTTGATCGGTTGTTCTTTTTCATGTCAGCATGTGGTGCCGGATAGTCAACCGCACCATCGGCCGCAACCAACCATATTAAAGAACCTGACAGTGATTTAATATGGGAGCCTGACTCATAGGCGCGGAGCGCAAGCCACCTTCGCCGAGCGATCGGCGAGTGCCCAGCGACGAGACCTGCCATCGGCAGGAAGAGCGGGTCGAGTGGAAGTGTAAAGTGCCTAGGCAGGTGCCCACTGTGTCTTGAAGAGGTTCTTTCAATTCACTTGGTGCGGTCGATGCGTGCGGTTTTTTTTGTACGATGCACGAACGAGGATACGATGGAGACCAGTGCGTACATACTCATTCTGATCGGAGCGGCCATCGGTGGAGCGTCGTTCTTCCTCGGGTGGTTCCTGAGCTCCCGGGTCGGCCAGAACAAGATCAGCGCGGCCGAAGCACGGGCCAGGGAGATCCTGGAGGATGCGGAGAAGGAAGCGAATACCGTCAAAAAAGAGAAGATGATCGAGGCGAAGGATGAATGGTACAAGCGCAAGCGGGAGACGGAAACGGAGCTGCAGTCAAAACGCAGCAAGATCCAGGCCTATGAGAAGCAGGTCCAGAACAGGGAGCAGAATGTCGAGCGGAAACTTGACCTCCTCAACAAGAAGGAGGCAAAGCTCCAGTCGTACGAGAAGGATATCGAGGAGAGCCAGCGTCGCGTCGCAGACAAGGAGCGTGATCAGGAGCGCCTGATCGAGGAGTACACGAAGCGCCTCGAGGACCTGTCGGGCACCTCCCGGGAGGAGGCCAAGCGCTCACTCCATGAGAACCTGGTGGAGCAGGTCAAGATCGAGTCCGCCCAGATGCTGAAGGATATCCGCGATTCCGCCAAGGTCGAGGCCCGCAAGGAGGCCCAGAAGGTGATCATCCAGGCCATCCAGCGGACAGCGGCGGACCATACCGTCGAAACGACCGCGAGTGTGCTGACGCTCGAGAGCGACGAGATCAAGGGTCGAATCATCGGCCGCGAAGGAAGGAACATCAAGGCGTTCGAAGCGGCGACAGGTGTCGATGTCATCGTGGACGATACGCCCGAGGCGGTGATCCTCACAGGCTTCGACCCCTACCGGAGGGAGATCGCGCGTCAATCGCTCGAGCGGCTGATCGCAGATGGACGCATCCACCCCGCCCGCATCGAAGAGGTCGTCGAGAAGGTCCGGAAGGAGCTCGACGAGGAGGTGCTCCGCACGGGCGAGAACACGCTGCTCGAGGTCGGATTGCAATCCGCGCACCCAGAGATCCTGCGCCACCTCGGAAAGATGAAGTACAGGTCGTCGTACGGCCAGAATCTGCTGCAGCATAGTATCGAGGTGGCCTATCTGACCGGCATTATGGCGTCGGAACTTCATCTCGATGCAAAGCTGGCCAAGCGCGCGGGTCTTCTGCACGACATCGGAAAGACGATCGACCGGAGCGTGGAAGGACCGCACGCCCTCCTGGGCATGGAGCTGTGCAAGAAGTACAATGAGCATGCGATCGTCCTGAATGCTGTCGGGTCACATCACGAAGATATCCCGATGGACCATCCCATCTCCGCACTCGTGCAGGCTGCAGATGCGATCAGCGGAGCCCGGCCCGGAGCCCGGCGCGAATCGGTCGAGGAATATGTTAAACGTCTTGAGCGCCTCGAGGCGATCGCGAAGGCGTTCCCCGGCGTGACGCAGACGTACGCCATTCAGGCGGGGAGGGAGGTCCGGGTCATCGTCAACCACGAAAAGGTGGACGATGCTCAGGCCGAACAGCTCTCCCAGGATATCGCCACCAAGATCCAGTCCGAGATGGAATACCCGGGACAGATACGGGTGGTGGTCATCCGGGAGGTCAGGTCCGTCTCGCTCGCACGGTAATGGTCAGGTCTCGTACGATGGTGCGGCTCGCCGTGACTGGCGGCATCGGGAGCGGAAAGACGGCGTTCTGTGATGCGCTCCGACGTCGTCGCGTCCCGGTCCTCTCGGCAGACGATCTCTCAAAGGAGATCGCTTATACTGTCCCCGCGGTTCGAAGGCAGATCAGAGAACTTCTTGGCGCTGCAGCATATGCCGCCTCCGGGCGGCTCGACCGTGCTTTTGTCGCCCGTCGGGTGTTCGGTCATCCGCGCCTCCTTCGGAAGCTTGAATCTGTTCTGCACCCAGAAGTGCTGAGAGGCGTGCGGCGTTGGTTCCGCCTCCAGGAGAAAAGGAAAAAGAGGGTCGCTGTTGTCGAAGCCGCCCTTGTCTATGAGTCCGGCCTCGATGCGCTTGTCGATTTTGTCGTCGTCGTCGATGCACCGCGTGCAGAACGGCTGCGCAGGATACAGGCCCGGGATGGCCTCACTCAGGCCGATATCAAGCGCCGGATGAATGCGCAGATGTCCGACCGGGAGCGCCGAACGAAGGCCGATGTGCTCGTCCACAACGCCGGGACTGAGGCCGCGCTTGCGCGCAAAGCACGTTTCATTCTTGAGGTGATCCGCAGACTGCCATGAACACTCCATCAGCTTCGCAGGACCTCTTTCAACTCGAGCACGACCTCTTCTTCCAGACGTACAAGCGTCTGCCTATCGACATCGACCGGGGCGAAGGTGTCTTTCTGTATGACAGGTCGGGGAAGCAGTATCTTGATTTCTTCGGGGGGCTCGCTGTGAACTCCCTCGGGAATGCGCATCCCGGCATCGTCGCCGCCATCACAGCACAGGCCGAGAAGTATCACCATCTCTCAAACTTCTTCGTTCAGGAATCCCAGGTGAAGCTCGTCGAGCATCTCCTGTCGCTGACGGGATTCAAGCGCGCGTTCCTGACGAACAGCGGGACCGAAGCCCTCGAGGGGGCTGTTAAGTTGGCGCGGATGTGGGGAGGGCCAAAAGGGAAGAAGCGCATCATTGGTTTCTCGAACGCCTTCCATGGCAGGACGATGAGCGCCCTCTCGCTGATGGACAAGGAGAAATACAGGAAGGGCTACGAGCCTTTCCTCCCCGGCTGTGAGTCCCTCCCGTACAACGATCCCGCTGCTCTGGAAAGGGCGGTGTCAGACGACGTTCTTGCCCTGATCCTCGAGCCGATCCAGGGTGAAGGGGGCGTCGTTCCTGCTTCTCCGGAGTTCGCCGCGGCGGTGAATCATGCTCAGGAGAAGAACGGCCTCCTTGTCATTGCGGACGAAGTGCAGTCCGGTGTCGGCCGGACAGGCAGATTCTTTGCCTTTGAGCATCTGGGCCTGAAGCCGGACATCGTCATGATGGCGAAAGCCCTCGGCGGCGGTCTTCCGCTTGGTGCATTGCTCGGGAATGAGCGGGTCGCGGACGTGTTCACCTTCGGCGTCCACGGCACGACCTTTGGCGGTAATCCGATCGCCTGTGAGGCGGGACGTGTAGTGCTTCGCGAGGTGAGTACTGGAGGCCTGATGGAACGGGCCACCCGCATTGGTCACATCCTCCATCGGATCGGCGACGGACTCCGAAAGGACTTTCCGAAACTTGTCAAAGAGACCCGCGGCTATGGATGTATGATCGGCATCAATCTGTCGATCGAGAGCCAGCCGATAGCCGATGCGCTTCTGACGAGGGGCATCCTGGTGAATAGTACCAGCGTGACAGTGCTCCGGTTGCTCCCTCCGCTCATACTCGAGGAGGAACATTGCCTGACGTTCGAGCGTGAACTCCGTACTATTCTGCAGGGATATGCATGACATTGACTGAACCACAGCTTCGCGGGCGTCTTGCGCCCGACCTGTATGGCACCGCATGGTTGAACGGCGAGCCGTACGCGATCCATAGGGGGGAAGGGGACGTGCTCCTCGTTGATTTCTGGAGTACGACATGCGTTCAGTGTCTTGCCGACCTCAGGCATATCGACAGGTGGCACACATCGTACGCCGACGCAGGCCTCGTGGTCGTCGGAGTCCATGCTCCCGAGTATGACTTCGCTCTTTCGAGAGACCATGTTGAGGACCGCCTGAAAGAATCGGGCGTCACCTATCGCGTCGTGCTCGACAACAAGGGGACGATCCGCACATCCTACGGCATCGAAAGGCTTCCCACGAAGGCCCTCATCGACAGGCATGGCACGATACGCTACATGCTCCATGGGCGCCGTGACTTTCCCGAGTTCGAGCGGGCTATCCAGTTTCTCCTCCGCGAGAGTGGATACCACGGGGATCTTCCGTCCCTTATCGAAACGGTCAGCGACCTCGAGCGGCCGCCGGATGAGCATGATATCGAGCTTCGTTGCGGTTATGTCAGAGGCACTCTCGGGAATCCCGGCGGGTTCGCCCCCGAATCGGTCCATGTGTATCAGGATCCCGGTTCCCGGTTGCCGGGAAGGCTGTTCCTGGCAGGCACGTGGTGGTCGAGGCGCAATGCTCTTCGATGCCTCCCTGATGGTCCCGAACCGCCCTCGATGAGGTTCGTGATGGCCAGCGGGGACCTTCATCTCGTCGCCGGTTCGGTTGGAGAACAAGCGGACATCCGTATCGAGCTGAATGGTGAGACGGTTCCTGCACTGAACATGGGGAAGGACCTCCGGAAGGATAGCACGATGAGGTCGGTCCTCCGGCTTGAAGAGCCCAGGGTCTATCATGTGCTCAAAGGGCTCGTTGAACAGATGAATGAGATCGTCTTCAGCCCATCGGGCGGGCCAGCAGACATGTACCAGCTGAGCGTCCTTGGAGCGGGCGACATCAGGGCGATCTTCTCCAACTGAACATGAGAGCGGTCCGAATCCACGAACATGGCGGTCCCGAGGTGCTACGCCTCGAGGACGTCCCAGACCCATCCGTCGGACCAAACGACGTTCGAGTAAGGGTGCGTGCGACGTCCATCAACCATATGGACCTGTGGGTTCGGAATGGTCTGCCGGGTGTGAGGGTGCCGCTCCCGATGATCCCGGGTGTCGATGCGGCCGGGACTGTCGATACGGTCGGCGGAGCCGTCGAGCACGTGAAGGCCGGCGACCGGGTCATCGTTGCACAGGGGATCTCCTGCGGGCATTGTATCCAGTGCCTGAGGGGGCATGACAATCTGTGCCAGGCCTACCATCTTATCGGTGAACACCGGGACGGTGCTGACGCAGAATTGCTCGCTGTTCCCTCCCGGAACGTGCTTCCGCTCCCTGAGGCCATTCCGTTCGAAGATGCAGCTGCGGTCGGCCTTGTGTTCCTCACGGCCTGGCATATGATCGTCAGAAAGGCGTCCGTCCTCCCCGGGGAAACAGTGCTGGTACACGGAGCAGGAAGCGGAGTCGGGAGTGCGGCGATTCAGATAGCAAAGCTGCTGGGCGCGACGGTCTATGCGACCACAAGCACCTCCGCGAAGGCGAAGAAGGCGGGTGAGCTCGGGGCAGATGCCACTATCCTGTATACCGAGAAGGATGTTGCTTCCGAAGTGCGGACACTCACGGCCAAACGCGGGGTTGATGTGATCATCGATCACGTGGGCGTCGACGTATGGGACCTGAGCATCAGGAGCCTGACGAAAGGCGGACGCCTCGTCACGTGCGGTGCGACATCCGGCTACGAAGCGGTCACGGACCTTCGGTACGTCTTCTACAAGCAGCTGAACATCATAGGTTCAACGATGGGCCGGAAAGGGGACCTTCTTACTATCCTCGACCTTGTTGCACAGGGGAAGCTCAGGCCTGTCATTCACGACGTGCTTCCGCTTGACCAGGTCCGCAGGGCCCATCAGATCGTGGAAGCGAAGGAGCATTTCGGCAAGGTGGTACTGCGCATCTGAATTGCCGTTGGCATGAGGGTGCCGTATATTCAGGTCAGCGGGGCGATTTGACCGACAGCTTGCCTCCCCGGGTCTCCATAAAGTGCTAAAGCGTCCGACATCCTCTCGTGCATGCTATGGTCCCCGGCCCCCGCGTCGGGATTTTTCATTTCTATGGGAAGTGATCGTTCCATGGCACCGTTCCACAGGATTCTCAGGGAAAAGGTCATCGTCTTCGACGGCGCGACCGGGACACACCTTCAGGGCCAGGATCTGTCGCCGGACGACTTCGGCGGCGAACATCTGGCGGGGTGCAATGAACATCTCGTGTTCTCGTGTCCGGCGGCGGTTGAGCGGGTCCACATTGACTATCTCTTGGCGGGGTGCGATGTCATCGAAACAAACTCGTTCGGCAGTACCAGGATCGTTCTCGCCGAATACGGTCTTCAGGACAAGACCTACGAGCTGAACCGGGAGTCCGCACGGATCGCCCGTCGCATAGCCGATGAACATTCCACGCCGGCACATCCAAGGTTCGTCGCAGGGTCAATAGGTCCCGGCACCAAGCTTCCCTCGCTCGGCCATATCGCATTTCCGGGACTCGCACAGGCGTTTGCCGAGCAAGCGCGCGGACTGATCGACGGCGGGGTCGACCTTCTCTGTGTGGAGACATGCCAGGACATCCTGCAAGCCAAGGCGGCGATGTATGGCATCCATTCGGTCTTCCGTGAACTCCGTCGGAAGCTCCCGGTCATCGTGTCCGTCACGATGGAAACGACCGGCACCATGCTGCTGGGATCGGAGATCTCCGCTGCCCTGACCACCATCGAGCCTTTCGGGATCGACGTCTTTGGCGTGAACTGTGCGACCGGTCCGAGGGAGATGTCAGAGCATGTCAGGACCCTCGCCGATACATGTCCCGTTCCGATGTTCGTTATGCCCAATGCTGGCATCCCCGAGAATGTCGGAGGGCACCCGCATTATCCTCTCACGCCGGAGGACCTTGTCGGATTCCTCACCCATTTTGTCCGGGATCTGGGTGTGAACGTCGTCGGAGGATGTTGCGGCACGACCCCCGAGCATATTCGTCAGCTTGTCGCCGCGGTCGGCAACGACGCACCACGCCCAAGGGCTCCCCGGTTCGAGCCGGCGGCCTCCAGCCTCTATCAGACCGCTCCGTATCGGGTCGACAATCCTCCCGTCCTCGTCGGTGAGCGCACGAACGCCAACGGCAGCAAGCTCTTCCGCGATCTTCTCGCAAAGGACGATTGGGAAGGCATCGTGGCCATGGGGAAGGAACAGGTGCGCGAACAAGCCCATATGCTCGACGTCTGCGTCGCCTACGTCGGGAGGGACGAATCTGCGGACATGCGTGAGGTCATCTCCCGCTTCAACCAGCAGATCACGATCCCTCTGGTGATCGACTCGACGGAACCGAAGGTCATCGAAGAAGCGCTGCAGCGGATCGGGGGAAAGCCGATCATCAATTCCATCAACCTCGAGGACGGGGAAGAACGCCTTCGTGAGGTTGTCCGTCTCTGCCGGGAGTACGGGGCCGGCGTGATCGCTCTGACGATCGATGAGAAGGGTATGGCGAAGACGGCCGATGAAAAGGTGAGGATCGCACAGCGGATCTACGACCTGGCGGTGACGCAGGGCGGTATGCAGCCCCATGACATTATCTTCGATACACTGACGTTCACGCTCGGGTCGGGGGATGAAGAGTTCCGGCGGGCGGCAGTGGAAACGATCGGGGCCATCCGGCGCATCAGAACGGAGATGCCGCAGGCCCAGACCATTTTGGGAGTCTCGAACATCTCGTTCGGGCTCGCACCCGGGATCCGCGCTGCGCTCAACTCGGTCTTCCTCCACCACGCCGTGGAAGCGGGGCTCAGCATGGCCATCGTCCATGCGTCGAAGATCACTCCGTTGTTCAGGATCGAGGACCGGCTTCGGACCGCATGCGAGAAGCTCCTGAGCGACGATCGTGTCTTCGAGGGAGAAGGGGACGATCGAAGGACCGTTTACGACCCGCTGACGGAACTGATGGACCTTGCATCGACGACCAAAGGGAAGAAGCAGGAAGAGAGGAAGCGTGCGGAGGCAGTCGAGGAGCGGCTCAAGGAGCGGATCATCGACGGCGACAAAGTGGGCCTGCAGAAGGACCTCGACGAGGCGCTGCGGAAACATCCGCCGCTTGCGATCATCAATACCTTCCTTCTTGACGGCATGAAGATCGTCGGTGAACTGTTCGGCTCAGGCCAGATGCAGCTTCCGTTCGTGCTCCAGTCGGCAGAGGTCATGAAGGCCGCGGTCGCATACCTCGAGCCATTCATGGAAAAGGCGGACGACACCGCACGCGGGACGATGGTGATCGCAACGGTGAAAGGCGATGTCCATGATATCGGGAAGAACCTCGTGGATATCATCCTGACGAACAACGGATTCAAGGTGGTCAACCTCGGCATCAAGGTGCCGGTGGAGACCATCCTTCATGCTGCAGACGAGCATCAGGCCGATGCGATCGGCATGAGCGGGCTCCTGGTGAAATCCACGCTGGTCATGAAGGAGAACCTTGCGGTCATGCAGGAGCGCGGGCTTCGGACGCCCGTCATCCTCGGCGGTGCCGCGCTCACGCGACGCTTCGTCGAGCAGGACCTTCGGTCAGTCTACGCGGGTCCCGTTCTGTATGCCAGGGATGCTTTCGATGGGCTTCGGCTGATGGAAAAGGTCATGGAAGGGGGTGTGGAGGCGGAACCCATCGTACCGAAGCACGATGTGGCCGAGGAAGAGGATGTGCCCACCGGCCAGGAGGCGAAGATCGCACTGATGGAGGCAGATCGCCAGGTGCCGGAGCGTTCTGCAGTCCGGCGGGATGTACCGATCCCCGAGCCGCCGTTCTGGGGGTCGAAGGTCGTGGAGGATATTTCGCTCGACGACGTGTACGCGTACATCAACGAGGTGGCCCTCATCCGCGGGCAGTGGCGGGTCACTAAAGGGAAGATGGCGTCAGACGAATACAAACGCATGCTTGCGGAGAAAGTCTATCCTGAGTTGCAGGCCCTCAAGGAGGTCGCCCGTGACCGCAGGTTGCTCATCCCCCGCGTCGCCTACGGATATTTCCCGTGCCAGTCGATTGACGATGACGTCATCGTGTACGATGCTGGCGTCTGGAATCACGAGCGTCGGTTGAAGGAACGTGTCAGGTTCAGATTCCCGCGACAGACGAAGGACCGCTTCCTCTGCATCGCCGACTTCGTGGCGCCAGCGGCTTCCGGAACGGTGGATGTGGTTGCCATGCACGCTGTGACCGTCGGACAAGAGGCCACCGAGTATGCGAAAGGCCTGTTCGACCAGGATGCGTACAAGGACTACCTCTACTTTCACGGGCTCAGTGTCGAGACAGCTGAAGCTCTGGCCGAATACTGGCACAGACGCATCCGCATCGAGCTGGGGATCGCGGGAAGCGACGCTCCGGACATTCGGCGTCTGTTCAGCCAGGGCTATCAGGGCTCGCGATACTCCTTCGGATATCCCGCCTGCCCCAACCTTGAAGATCAGGCAAAACTCTTCGACCTTTTGTCGCCCGAACGGATCGGTGTGAAGCTCACGGAAGAGTTCCAGCTGGAACCGGAACAATCGACGACCGCGATCGTCCTTCACCATCCCGAGGCACGCTACTTTACAATCTGACGAGGATCGCATGAGCACACTGATATTGCTGCGTCACGGCGAATCACAATGGAACCTTGAGAACCGGTTCACCGGATGGGTGGATGTGCCCCTCTCCCCGAAAGGCGAGCAGGAGGCAAACGAGGCCGGCACAAAACTGAAAGGCATGACATTCGACCTGGCATTCACTTCCGTTCTGCAGCGGGCGATACGGACGCTGGACATCGTCCTGTCGGTGACCGGCCAGACAGACCTGCCGGTCGTGCGCGACCAGGCATTGAACGAACGTCACTACGGAGCATTGCAGGGGAAGAACAAGGCCGAGGTCGGTGAGCAGTTCGGACTCGACCAGCTCAAGATCTGGAGGCGGAGCTACGATATCCCGCCGCCGAAGGATGTCACAGACCTGAACCCTGAAGGGGTCAGCGAGAGCCTCAAGGACACTGCAGCGCGGACGCTCCCGTACTTCGAGTCCCGCATCCTGCCGGAGGTGGTCGCAGGAAAGAACGTGATCGTCGCAGCGCATGGAAACAGCCTTCGGTCGATCGTCATGCAGCTCGACAACCTCAGCAAAGAACAGGTCCTCGAGCTCAATATCCCCACAGGCGTGCCCTTGCTGTATGCATACGACGGAGCGACCATCAAGGAAAGGCGCTATTTATAGGGCGTGTCAGGCCTGCTGTCGTTGATTTTTCCTGTATTCCTGAGTATACTCGGTCAGATGGAAGACGCGCGCTTCGAAGAGGGATGCAGGTTGTTCAACGCCCTCGAGTTCTTCGACGCGCATGAGGTGTGGGAGGATCTCTGGCAGGAATACAGGGGTGATGACAGGACCTTCCTGCAGGCGCTCATTCAGATCGCAGCAGGGTGTTATCATGCCCAATGCGGGAACGAAAAGGGGGCGAGAAGCCAGCTTTCGAAGGGCATCCGCAAACTCCGGACGTATCTCCCGCACCATGGGACCGTGCGGTCCGCAGCCCTTGTAACAGAGGTGGAACGATGGCTCGGACAGGCCTCTGGCAGTGCGCTCGCCATGGCCTCCGCAGCGTACCCGCGCATACATCGAATACGGTAACAACACTATCATCCTAGCTTTCTGAAGGAGAACGAACATGGCAACCATGATCACCGAGGAATGCATCAACTGCGGAGCGTGCGAGCCCGAGTGCCCGAACACCGCCATCTACGCGGGTGGTGTGCAGTGGGAACTGAATGGGGAGAGCCACGACGCCATCTCGAACGATTTCTACTACATCGTTCCTGAGAAATGCACCGAGTGCGTCGGTCACTTCGACCAGGAGCAGTGCGCCGCAGTGTGTCCGGTCGACTGCTGCGTGCCGGACCCGAACCATGTCGAGTCCGAAGAAGTGCTCTTCGACCGCGCCAAGACACTCCATCCGGACCGTGAGTTCCCGGAGTTGAGCGAGACGACCTCACACTTCCGGAAGTAACCCTTCGCCGCTCACACGAAGTCGGTCCGATCCATGCGGACCGACTTTTTTTTTGGGTCAATATGACGATAGGACCATATACGCTGACCTCACTCGAGACCGGCCGTTTTGCCCTCGACGGAGGAGCCATGTTCGGCATCGTTCCGTGGGTCTTCTGGACGCGGACGAATCCGCCCGACGATCGTCAGCGCATTACGCTCGCATCCCGGAGCCTTCTCATCCGGGGAGAAGGCCGATGTATCCTCGTCGACAACGGGAACGGCGACAAGTGGAACGACAAACTGAAAGACATCTATCGGCTGGATACGTCCGCTTCCTCGCTCGATGCGTCGCTCGCCGCCGCAGGAGTGGCGCCGGCAGAGATCACCGACGTCGTCCTGACGCACCTGCATTTCGACCATGCAGGCGGATCGACCCGGCTCGTGGATGGAAAGCTCGTCCCTGCATTCCCGAACGCGACCTATCATGTGCAGAAAGACCACTGGGAATGGTCGCAGGACCCCACGGACCGGGACCGCGCATCGTTCATGCCGGATGACTACATGCCGCTGCTCGAGCATGGCGTGCTGAACCTCATCGACGGGGAGGGAGAGATCTTCCCCGGGATATCCGTTCTGGTCTGCAATGGCCATACGACAGCCCAGCAGCTGCCGCGGATATCGGACGGTACACGCACAGTCCTCTTCTGCTGTGATCTGATACCGACGGCGAGCCACATCCCATTCCCGTACATCATGGGATACGACCTTCGCCCGCTCGTCACGCTCGAAGAGAAGAAGCGTCTGCTCCCGCAGGCATATGAGGAGAAGTGGCATCTTTTCCTTCAGCACGATCCGGATGTCGCATCGGTGACGCTCGCCAGCACCCCGAAGGGATTCTCCGCGGACACGAAGGGTCCCCTCCCGAGATGATGCCGGACCACGCCACTGCCATCAAGCAGGAGGGCGGTCGGCTTGGGTTCGCCGCTGTCGGCATTGCACGTGCCGAAACGCTCGACGAAGAGGGCAGACGATTGCAGCAGTGGCTGTCCCGCGGATTTCATGGCAGCATGGCATGGATGGAACAGGCGCCCGAGCGCCGCATCGATCCACGTCAGGTCCTGCAGGGAGCCCGTACGGTCATCAGTGTCGCGGTGAACTACTACACGCCGGAACCGCATCCGGCCGCCCGGGGAGCAGCGAAGATCTCCCGGTATGCCTGGGGAGATGATTACCATGCCATTCTCGAAGAACGGATCAGGAAGTTTGAGGACTTCATCCGGAGCCGTGAGCCTGGCGTCAGGACCAGGGGATATGTCGATACCGGACCGGTGATGGACAAGGCATGGGCGGCGCGGACCGGGCTTGGGTGGATAGGCAAGCATACAAACCTAATCACCCGGAGCCACGGGTCGTGGGTCTTTCTTGGAACCATCCTGACGACACTCGATTGCCGGAGCGATGAACCGGTTGCCGATATGTGCGGGACCTGCACAGCATGCCTCGATGCGTGCCCCACGCAGGCCTTTCCGGAAGCGTATGTTCTGGATGCCCGTCGCTGCATCTCCTACCTCACCATCGAGCACCGTGGGGAAGTGGATGCAGAGCTCAGGCACAGGTACGACGGGTGGATCTATGGGTGCGATGTCTGCCAGGATGTCTGCCCGTGGAACAGGTTCAGCCAGCTGTCGGCCGAGGAGGCATTCAGGCCGAGGCCGGGGCTTGTCGAACCTGACCTGGAGGAGCTGTCCGGGCTGAGCCAGGAAGAGTTCTCCCGGCGCTTCAGCGGCTCCGCCATCAAGCGCGCAAAATCCGATGGTCTTAAGCGCACCATCAGATACGTGCGTGAATCTTCCGCACAATGAAAGCATCACACAGGCACTGTTCTGACCAAAGGAGATCGTATGTCTGACAACGTTCATAAGGTGTTGATCATCGGGTCCGGTCCGGCGGGGTTCACGGCGGGATTGTATGCGGGGCGGGCAGACCTTGCTCCGGTCATTTTTGAGGGCCATCAACCGGGAGGCCAGCTCACCATCACGACAGAGGTGGAGAACTATCCGGGCTTCCCCGACGGGCTCATGGGTCCGGAGATGATGGAGCTGTTCAGGAAACAAGCGCACAAGTTCGGGGCGACGTCCGTCTACAAGACCGTTGATTCCGTCGATTTCAGCGAACGGCCATTCACGGTCGTTGCAGACGGCGAGACCCACAAGGCGGAGACCGTCATCATTTCCACAGGTGCATCTGCCAAGCTCCTTAATATCCCTTCCGAGACGGAGTACATGGGGTACGGTGTCTCAGCGTGCGCCACATGCGACGGTTTCTTCTTCAAGAACCAGGAGGTTGTGGTCATCGGAGGCGGGGATACGGCGATGGAGGAGGCGAACTACCTCACGAAGCATGCTGCGAAAGTGACCGTCGTGCATCGTCGGAACGAGCTGCGTGCCTCAAAGGTGATGCAGGAACGGGTACAGAAGAACCCGAAAGTCTCTTTCGTCTGGGATTCGGTCGTGGACGAGGTCCTCGGTACATCCACGAACGGGATCAAGAAGATGACCGGGGTCAGGCTGAAGAACATCAAAACGGGGACGACGACGGACCTGGTTGCACAGGGCCTGTTCATCGCCATCGGACACCAGCCGAATACCATCCTTTTCAAAGGCGTTATCGATATGGATGATGTCGGATATATTCGCACGAAGCCGCACACGACGGAGACGAATATTCCCGGAGTGTTTGCCGCCGGGGACGTCGCGGACGCCCGCTATCGCCAGGCCGTTACAGCTGCCGGTTCCGGTTGCATGGCAGCCATCGATGCCGAGCGATTCCTTGCCGAGCACGAATAATCAGGCGCCAGAAGCCTTCATGAAAGCCCTCTCCGTGACCGGTCGAGGGCTTTTTTATTGACTTTGCAGACCTCATTCTTTATAATTCATTGTTTTTCAACAACTTAGCACACCATGCCTGTCAAACCTGCCACCAAGTGGATCCTCGGGATCGCGGCGTTCCTGCTGGTCATTCTAGCATTCACCTTCATGGCCGTCGTGTCGTTCCTTTTCGGGCCCTCAGATGAGTACGAGGATGTCTCCGGGCTCTCCGGCAGCAGAATCGCGATCGTCGAGCTCAAGGAGCCGATCATCTCGTCGGAAGAGACCGTCCGGCAGCTGAAGAAGTACAGGGAGGCCGTCGCGATCAAAGCGGTGCTGCTGAGGGTCGAATCGCCAGGCGGCGGTGTGGCAGCCAGCCAGGAGATCTACGAAGAGGTCCGCAAGACGCGCGAAGTGAAGCCGGTGGTCGTGTCGATGGGCTCGGTCGCAGCAAGCGGCGGGTACTATGTTGCGTGCGGTGCAAGCCGTATCGTTGCGAATCCGGGCACCATCACGGGAAGTATCGGGGTCATCTTCCAGTACCTCGAGTTCGAGGAGATGATGAAGAAGGTGGGCGTCCGGGCTCCCACATACACGTCAGGACCTCTCAAGGATATGGGTTCGCCGTTCCGCGGGTCCACGCGTGCAGACCGGGAGTCATTCGACGCACTGATCCAGGACGTGTATCAGCAATTTGTCGATGTGGTTGCCGAAGGGCGAGGCCTGGATGAGAAAGTCGTCCGGAAGTATGCGGATGGGAGGATCTTCACCGGTCGTCAGGCTCTCGTATGGGGCTTCGTGGACACCCTCGGAACATACGAGGATGCGATCTCCATCGCGGCAGACCTGGCAGGGATCGAAGGTCGGCCGCGCATCGTGAAGGAAAGAAAGCGGCGCTCCTTCTGGCAGGAGATGGTTGGAAACGCCGCGGAAGAAGTGTCCGAGCGTGCGTCCGCGATCCTGAACGAGCCGTTATTGCAGTATCGCATGGAAACGCCCCGATAATTATGCAAGGAGCTTCCCGTGACCAAGGCTGACATTGTGGACGTTATCGCCTCTGCGACTGGCCTCACGAAGGTGGAGACGGAGGCAGTTGTGGACGGCTTCATTCAGACCGTGATCAATGCGATGCGGGAAGGCAAGAACATCGAGATCAGGGGCTTCGGCAGCTTCAAGGTGAAGAAACGGAAGGGTCGCGTCGCACGGAATCCCCGCACGGGTGAACAGGTGATGGTCGATGAACATTTCGTCCCGGTATTCAAGGTCTCGAAGGAGTTGAAGCACTCGGTCGACGAGAATCTCAAGAAAGCAGGAATGTAGGAGTCGTATGAAGCCGAAGATCACATGCAGGTCATGCAGCGCAGAGCTTGAGTGGGGTGTGCAGAAATGCACCTCCTGCGGTACAACGGTCGAGTGGCCGTCAGCAGGTCCGGCGAAAGCAGCGCCTGCAGCCGCTCCGCAGTCGTCTTTCCCCGTCAGGAATATCGTGATGGTCATTGCGTTCATCGGGCTCGGTGTGGTGGCGCTCGAATACTTCTCCGGGCCGCAAGCGGCTCCGCAGGCCGCGCCGCAGCAATCCGGTGCGGCGGTGAACGAGAACGGCGCAGACATGTCGGCCCTCCCGCACATCGAGGAACTGGAGAAACAATTGCAGGGAGACCCCGGGAACCAGACACTGCGACGGGAGCTGGCAAACCATCTTATGGATGCACGGTTCTATCACCGCGCCATCGCGGTCTACGGGGATTTCCTCGAGCGGGAGCCAAAGGACGCAGACATTCGCGTCGATATGGGCATCTGCTACAAGGAGCTCGGGGACCTGGAAACAGCTGAAAAGGAGATGCGGACCGCCCTGACCTACGCTCCGCGTCATCTGTTCGCACATTTCAATCTCGGGATCGTGAAACTGGTGAAGGGGGAGGTCGATGAGGCTAAGGAATGGTTCCGCAAGACGGCTGAACTCGATCCTCAGGGACAGCTCGGCCAGCGGGCACAGCAGTTGATCGATCAACACCTGTCAGTCAGCGTACAATAAACCCTTATCAGGAGGCGTCCATGCCCAGCGGCAAGAAACGAAAGCGCCATAAAATGGCGACGCACAAGCGGAAGAAACGCTTGCGCAAGATGCGGCATAAGAAGAAGAACAGATAGCACTCAGCCATTCGCCGGCCTCCTCGTTCGATAGGCCGGTGAGTGGCTGGTCGTTCGTTGTTTCTTTTTTTGCATTTCTCTACTTTGCATGTGAACGACAGAACGGAAGGAAGGAGTACTACTATGGCGGAGCATCACGAGGAAGGTATGGCAAAGGGGCTCATGGTCGGTTTTCTGTCCGGCATGATCGTCGGAGCGGTCGCCGGTCTGCTGCTTGCGCCGAAATCAGGGCGTGAGCTGCGGGAAGAGCTGCGTGAGCGGGCAGATGATTTCGCCGAGGATGCACAGGACTACATGGATCAGGCCAAAGGACGGGCCGTCGAGATGATCAATGAGGGAAAGAAGCGGTCGAACCAGATCATCTCCGAGGCCAGGCAAAAGGCCGATTCCCTCCTGGGCGACGCGGAGAAGATCCTGAGCGATGCCCGGACGAAGAGCGGCGGAGAAACCGGAAAGAAGAGCTGATCGGGCTCTCGTGCGCGGCTGCACGCCTCATCCATAGGAAGGGTGGTTATCGCAGTGGAAACCTACGTCCAACTCGCAGAGGTCCTTGCTCTCGTCAGCGTCTCAGCGCTCTGCATCTACCTTATCGTCACGCTCATCAAGGCGAACGGTCTCATCGGAGCGATCCAGAAGGATGTCGCTGAGATCACCAAGAACCTCAGGCCGATCCTCGACAATCTGTCCATTGTCTCCGACAAGGTGAAATCGATCACGACGAAGGTCGACGACCAGGTGCTCCTTTTCAAGGATTCGTTCGAGTCAATGAAAAGGATGGTGGATCATCTCGAGGAGTTCGAGGTGCGTCTCATGCAGCAGATCGAGGAACCCGTCTCCCGCGTCGCATCGCTCATCGGCGCTGTGATTGGGAGGATCATTTCGTACGTCGGGTCCCGGCCTGCCGGCAAGCATGACGAGTAGTCTCTCCCTCCACCGTTCGGTCCCCCCCGCAGCGTTCAACCATACGGAACGAAGGAGCCATCGTGTCACACGGTACGACCAAGGATTATCCCATCGATAAGATCCGGAACCTCTCCCTCATCGGTCATGGCGGTTCCGGAAAGACCTCCCTCGCGGAGAACATTCTCTTCATTTCGGGCGCCACGACCCGAAAGGGCCGGGTCGATGACGGCAATGCTGTCTCGGACTACCACCCCGACGAGATCGAACGAAAGATCTCTATCAATGCGTCGGTCCTTCACTGCGACTGGAACGACACGAAGCTGAACATCCTCGACAGCCCGGGCTACTCGGATTTCACGGGGGATGTGGTCAGTTCCCTCCGCGTCTCGGACCTCGCTGTTGTGCTCCTCAAGGCGGTCGAGGGGATCGAGGTCGGGACCGAGATCGTGTGGAACAGGGCGGCGGAAGCGAACCTGCCGGCGATCATCGTCGTCAATAAGATGGACAACGAGAATGCGGATTTCGACCATGCCGTGCTCACTGCCAAGGACCGCTTCGGTGCGGACGTGACGGTGGTGCAGTTCCCCGTCAACCAGGGGCTCGCATTCGACCAGGTCATCGATGTGCTTCGCATGAAGATGCTGCAGTACAGCAACGACGGCAAGGATGTCAAGGAATCGGACATCCCCGCCGACCTGCAGGACCAGGCGGCGTCTCTGCACGAGGAGCTCGTCGAGAAGATCGCCGAGACGAACGAGGAACTGATGAACAAGTTCTTCGACGTGGGGACGCTGGGCGACGAGGACCTGGAAAAAGGTCTGCAGATCGCGTTGCGCGAGCGGAAGATCTTCCCTGTTCTGTGCACCGCTTCGTCGACGGGCAATGGCGCCCGGTCGCTGCTCGATATCGTCACGCGCTACGGGCCGTCCCCCGCAGACAGAGGAGCGGTCCCTGCGACCAACCTCGAAACGAAGGCCGAGGTCACGATCGAACCCGACCAGAACGGACAGCCCTCGCTCTTCATTTTCCGGACAGTCTCCGAGGAGCATGTCGGAGAGCTCTCATTCTTTCGCGTGTACTCCGGGCAGGTCACGCCCGGCATGGACCTTCTGAACGAGTCGACGGGAAAGTCCGAGCGGCTTGGCCAGCTCTTTGTGATGAATGGCCGTGAGCGCCGGGAGGTCGGCAAGGTCACAACCGGTGATATCGGTGCGGTCGTCAAGCTGAAAGATACCCACACGAACAACACGCTCGCCGCAAAAGGCCTGCCGATCCTCTTCCCGCCCATCACGTTTCCCGAGCCCGTCATCCGCATGGCTATCAGTTCCAAGGCCAAAGGGGATGAGGACAAGATCGCGACCGGACTGCATGCGCTGCATGAGGAAGACCCGACCTTTGTCGTCACCGTCGATCCCCAGCTGAGCCAGACGATCATCTCCGGTCAGGGCGAGCTGCACCTGCTCATCGTGACCAAACGCCTCAAGCAGAAGTATGGGGTCGAGGTCGAGCTGATGGAGCCGCGTATCCCCTACAAGGAGACGATCAAGGGGGTCGCGAACGAGGTGGAGTACAAGCATAAGAAGCAGACAGGAGGGCGCGGACAGTTCGGCCATGTCTGGATCAAGGTCGAGCCCAGGGAACGGGGATCGGGATTCGAGTTCGTCGATGCTGTCGTGGGAGGTGTGGTCCCCGGACGCTTCGTCCCTGCTGTCGAGAAGGGGGTCATCGATGCCATGACGAAGGGTGTTCTTGCCGGATACCAGGTTGTCGACGTCAGGGTCACGATCTTCGATGGCTCGCATCACTCGGTCGATTCGGACGAACACTCGTTCAAGATCGCGGGATCGATGGCCTTCAAGAAGGGCTTCAGGGAAGCCAAGCCGGTCCTGCTTGAGCCTATCAACATCGTCACGGTCACGGTTCCCGAGGAATACATGGGGGAGGTGATGGGCGATCTGTCGGGCCGCCGGGGCAAGATCCTCGGGATGGAGGCGGACGGGCATTTCCAGATCATCAAGGCTCAGGTGCCGCTCTCTGAGATCCATAAGTATTCGACCATCCTGCGATCGATCACGCAGGGACGTGGAATGTACCGGACCGAGTTCTCGCACTACGAGGAAGTCCCGCGGGAACAGGCCGACAAGCTCATCGCGGAATACGAGAAGGCACGGACCGAGGGAGAGTAGAGACCCCCCAGCCGGGATATCATGCAGGTCCCTGTGAGGCCCGCCGTCGTGCCGGATACGATTCTGCAGGTGGCGGGCCTTCGTATGTTCAGCACCATCACACTATGAAGACACCGACGGAAAAGACCACGCGCAGCCGACGTACACAACGAAAGGTCCTTCCAGCGCCCCGGGGACCGGCCCAGGAGGACATTGTCATCCGGGGCGCCCGGGTGAACAATCTTCGCAACATCTCCCTCACGCTTCCCCGTAACGCTCTCATCCTGCTGACCGGTGTCAGCGGCTCCGGCAAGTCCAGTCTCGCGTTCGATACGCTCTATGCAGAAGGCCAGAGGCGATACGTCGAAAGCCTGTCGTCATATGCCCGCCAGTTCCTCGAGCGCATGGAGAAGCCCGATGTCGACCTCATTCAGGGGATCTCGCCGGCGATCGCCATCGAACAGAAGACCACGTCACGGAATCCGCGTTCAACGGTGGCCACCTCGACGGAGATCTACGACTACCTCCGGCTGCTGTTCGGCAGGATCGGGCAGACCTATTGTCCGGTCTGTGGAGATCTCATCACGCCCGACACTGTCTCATCCGTGGTCGACGCGCTTCTCCGGGAATCTGAGGGGACACGATGCATCATCGGATTTCCTATGCATGACCATCCGGGACGGCCGCTCCAGGAAGAGATAGCGGTCCTCCGCAAGCGCGGATTCACAAGGCTCCTTCGGGACGGGACCTTTGTCGACACGGATAGCCAGAAGGTCACGGGAAAGAGCAAGAAGGGGATCGTGGTCGTGGTCGACCGCATCGCCATCCGGCACGACGAGGATACCCGCACGCGTCTCGCAGATTCTGTACACACGGCGTTCGTGGAAGGAGAAGGACGAGCCGTGCTCTGGAACGCTGACGCCGGCACGCACACAGCCGCGACGCAGTTCAGAGAGTGTCCCCGGGATGGGATCAGCTTCGAGGACACAGACCCGCGGATGTTCTCCTTCAACAATCCCTTCGGTGCATGCCCCACGTGTCAGGGATTCGGACGGTCGATCGGCGTCGACATGGACCTTGTGGTTCCCCAGCCGGGCAAGACGCTCCGTGAAGGGGCGGTGGTTCCCTGGATGTTCCCCCGCTGGAGGGAGAATCAGCGTGACCTCATCCAAGCGGCGCCATCGGCAGGCGTGCGGCTCGATGTACCCTGGCGGGACCTCTCAGACGAGGAGCGGATGAAGGTCATGCGGGGTTGGAAGGGATTCGACGGCATCGATGGGTTCTTCCGCTACCTCGAGAAGAAGTCCTACAAACTGCACTATCGCGTCTTCCTCTCTCGGTTCAGAGGATATACGACCTGCGTCGAATGCGGTGGCTCGAGGCTCCGAAAAGACGCACTCTGCGTCCGCATCGCCGGAAAGACCATCCACGATATCGTCCGGTCCACGATCGATGATGCGCTCCGGTTCTTCAATGGGATCAGCCTGACGCAGTATGAGCAGTCGGTCGCACGGCGGATCCTTGATGAAATACGGAAGCGGCTGGAGTTTCTCTCCCGCGTGGGACTGGGATATCTCACGCTCGACCGGCTGAGCATGACGCTATCCGGCGGAGAGAGCCAACGGATAAATCTCGCGACCTCTCTCGGGTCTTCTCTCATGGGATCGCTGTATGTGCTGGATGAACCGAGCATCGGCCTTCATCCGCGCGATGGGGACAGGCTGATGGAGCTGCTGAAATCGCTCAGGGACCTCGGGAACACCGTCCTGGTCGTGGAGCATGATGAGGACATGATCCGGCAGGCGGACCATGTCGTCGAGCTCGGTCCGCACGCAGGAGAGCAGGGGGGAGAGATCGTCTACGAAGGGAGCGTGGACAAAATGCTCCGCCATGAACGGTCCCTCACGGGGCAATATCTCAGTGGCTCGAAGTCCATCCCGGTACCGCCCTCGAGAGGGGATGACAGCGAACAGTCCATCTTCATACGGGGCGCCTCTGAGCACAACCTCAGGGACATCGATGTGCGGATCCCCCTCCAGCGTCTCGTTGTGGTGACGGGCGTGAGCGGCTCCGGGAAGAGTACGCTGGTCCACTCGGTGCTGTATGCGAACCTCCAGAAACAGAAGGGGGGATTTGATGGCACCCCGGGGCGGTGCAAGAGGATCGACGGCGGCACGAACATCGATCGTGTAGAGCTGGTCGACCAGTCGCCCATCGGACGCAGTCCGCGCTCGAATCCGGTGACCTATGTCAAGGCATTCGACCACATCAGGGAGATCTTCGCGGCGACACCGGCTGCCCGTGCGCGGGGTTTCCGGCCCGGTCATTTCTCGTTCAACGTCCCTGGTGGTCGATGTGATACCTGTGAGGGGGATGGGGTGCAGCGCATCGAGATGCAGTTCCTTGCGGACGTCATTCTCACGTGCGACGCCTGCAAGGGCAAGCGGTACAAGCAGGAGGTTCTCGAGATCCGGTATCGCGGAAAGAATATCGACGATATCCTCCGGATGACCGTCGAGGAAGCGTTGTCATTCTTCAGCGAGTCCGCCGAGGGGGCAAAGGTCGTGCGGAAGCTCCGAATCCTCACGGAGGTCGGGCTCGGTTATCTGCGGCTCGGTCAGCCTGCAACGACCCTGTCAGGGGGGGAAGCGCAGCGGATGAAGCTTGCCTTGCACCTTTCAGGTTCGGAGGGAGCCGGATCTGCGCTCTTCATTTTCGATGAGCCCACGACCGGTCTCCACCTCGACGATATCGCCACGCTGCTCGCGTGCTTTCGCCGGCTCCTGGATGCAGGCCATTCCGTGCTGATCATAGAACACAACCTGCACGTCATCAAGACCGCAGACTTCATCATCGATCTCGGGCCTGAAGCAGGTGACAAGGGAGGGACGGTGGTCGTGACCGGATCGCCGGAGGAGGTCGCGGCGCATAACGCCTCGTGGACCGGGCGTTATCTGCGGCCGTTACTGGGAAAGGGAACGAAGAAAGGGGTGAAGGTCAGTACCCGGAACCGAAGTGAAGGGTGATGTACAGCCCGCCGAAGTCCTTGACGGGAATGCCTTCCAGGAGCTCCAGGCCGTCGGGGAATGGCACAAAGTAGTATCGGATGCTCAATCCGAGGACGCTCGCACGCTGCCGCCCGAAGTAGGCCCCGCCGCCGATATACCCACCCACCGTGTAATGGGCCTTCCCATACTTGAGGCTGTCGAAGAAGTCGATCTTCTCTGTCTCCGAAATGGTCGGACCATTGGGGATGGTGATCGTATACCGCTGCGAGTATGGTGCCACGAACATCATGACGGGTCCGGCACCAGCCGTGATGTACGGACGGAAATTCTCCGCGATGATATCTCTGAACAGCCGGTATTGCACGCTGGCGGTGAGAGGGAGCATCAGCATCCGGTTGACCTTGCCGGGTATGAATGTCTGTCCGGTGTAGTAGTCGACGAACTCAGTTTCCCCGGCGTCCTTCACATCCGAGATGCCGAACGATATCATTCCAGCGAGCGCGTCCGAGAACTGTCGTCGGTAGAAGGCCCCCATGCCAAATCCGTTCGTAGAGAGCATCAGGTCGAGGCCCCATGAATGGACGATAGGCTCATAGAAAGAACCGCTTGTGAAGGAAGCCGAGGAAGGAGTGAAGACGATGGATGTGTCCGGTCTCGGAGGCTCCTGTGCCAGGGCGGGGGTGACGGTGAGGATCGCAAGGAGCAGGACGACCACAGCCCGTAGGCCGGATGAACGATAGTGTATCATCAGCGTGACCATGATAAAAGATAGCTCTCCCGCTTTTGAGAGGCAACGCGGCTGATCTACTCCACCGCGCAGATGACGAGCTTGAGGTACTCTGTCTCCGGCATCGCCGGATGGACAGGGTGATCAGCCGCGGCGCCCCTGTGCTCCAGTATCGTGACGTTCCTTCCCACCCTTCCTGCACTCTCCCTGATCATGTTCAGAAATTCATCACGTGAAATGTGGTGCGAACAGGAGGCTGAGACCAGGATCCCGCCCCGTTCTACGAGCGACAAGGCAAGAATGTTCAGCGTCCGGTACGCCTTCAGGGCAGCGGTGACAGAGCGCCTGTTCTTCGTGAACGCAGGCGGATCCAGAATGATTCCCCCCAGACGCTCCGGAGAATTCCGAAGGGCTTTCAGGTGGTCGAAAGCATCTTCGACGGAGACATGCTTAAGGGGCAGGGAATTCCGCTCAGAGTGGCGGCGTGTTGCCTCGGCGGCAGACGCCGAGCTGTCAACAGCAGCGACTGAAGAAGCACCTGCGGCAGCAGCATTGAGCGCAAATCCTCCCACGTTGCAGAAGCAATCCAGGACTGACCTGCCGCGGAGGTACCGCCGCACCGCAAACCGGTTGTCCTTCTGGTCCAGGAACATCCCGGTCTTTTGCCCGGCAAGCACATCGATATCATAGATGATGCCGTGTTCCCGGATGACAACAGGAGCGGGATCACCAAGGAGGATGCGTGATTCCTGGTCCAATCCCTCAAGCTGCCGGACGGGAGTATCGTTCCGGGCCACGATCGTGCGCGGGCCCAGCAGGTCCCGGAGGACATCGACGATGATGGGGATCCGGCGCTCGATCCCCACAGAGAGCACCTGCAAAACGATGGTGTCCCCATAGACATCGATCAGCAGACCCGGCAGTCCATCCGATTCGCCGTGGATGAGTCGGAAAGCGTCGTCGTCAGGGTAGATCGCCCGTCGGCGTGTAAGTGCGGTGGCGATGCGCTCCCGGAAGAGCGGGGGACCGATCTCATCATCTTCACGTGAGAACATTCTGACGGCAATGAGAGAATGGGGATTGAAAAGCCCGGTGCCTATCACCTTTCCGTCATGGCGTACCACGCGTACCGCATCCCCGGGAGCAGGATCGCCCTCTATGGAGGTGATCTCATTGCTGAAGACCCAGAGATGACCCTGCTGGAGCCTTCTTTCTTCCCTTTTCCGTATTTTCACCTGTGGCTTCATAATCAAAAAGGTAGAGAGGATTGCGTTGGGAAACAAAGGACGATCGCGACGAACCGACATGCTCACTGCCGTCATATGCGTGGCGTGGGTCATGGGATGCGCGGACCCGAATGATACCTCCTTTAAGGGCAATCTCATCATAAAGGTCGTCGACGCCCCTGCCTCGCTTCAAGCATTGAATGTGGTGTTCTCCCGCGTCTCCATCCATCGCGCTGGTCTCTCCGACGATCTTGGGTGGAGGATCGTGAGCGAAGATATCGTGACGCAGGACATCCTCCGCCTGAGGAACGGACAGAGCAGGAACCTTGTATCGACGACCATTCCGGAAGGCACCTACGACCGGATCCGCATTCGTTTCAATATCTCGAGCCTCCAACAGCTCGGTGTCGAATCGACTGTATTTATTCCTGAGCAGCTGGCCGGAGGAGTAGATTTCGAGCACGCGTTCGAGGTCCGGGAGGGTGCGACGACAGGTATCACGATGGACTTCGATGCGACACGATCGGTGAAACTGAACACGCAGGACCGTTATGAATTATGGCCTGTCGTGCGCATTCAGAATACAGACCTGGCCGGTTCCATCATTGGGGGAATCGTTCCTGATTCAGTGATAGCTATGATCTCCACGACGGTCTCCAGCGATTCGGTGACGACGCTCTCGCTCGGGCAGGCGGGGAACAACTCGTTCGAGCTTGTCGATCTGCCCGAGGGAAGCTACAGCGTCACGATCATCCCGGAGGATCCGGCATTCCAGGATACGACCTTCGCAAATGTGGTGGTCGTACGGCGGCAGAAAACGAATATCGGGGCGGTACCGCTCCGATCGCGCTAAGCGCTGATTGCAGGCTCGGGAACTCTTTGGTATATTGACGCAGCGATCAGACGATCGTCCACACGTGAAAACAGCAGGGAGATAATGAGATGTCGAAAATCGCAGAATTGCTCGGCAACGACGCCAAGGACCTGCTCGAGCATACATGTAAGACCGTTTCAAAGGACGCCCTGTACCTTCCGGGTCCGGATTTCGTTGACAGGGTCTATAAGGATTCTGACAGGCCCACGCCTGTTCTGCGGAGCCTTCAGTCGCTGTTCTCGACCGGGCGACTGGCTCATACCGGTTATGTCTCCATCCTCCCTGTCGATCAGGGGATTGAGCATTCGGCCGGAGCATCGTTCGCGCCGAATCCAGCGTATTTTGACCCCGAGAAGATCGTTGAGCTCGCGATCGAGGGGGGCTGCAATGCAGTTGCCTCAACGCTTGGCGTGCTCGGGGCCGTGGCGCGGAAGTACGCGCACAGGATCCCATTCGTGCTGAAGTTCAACCACAACGAGACCCTGTCCTATCCGAACACCTACGATCAGACCCTGTACGCTTCCATTCCGCAGGCGAAGGACATGGGTGCCGTGGCCGTCGGTGCGACAGTCTACTTCGGATCAGAGGAATCGCGCCGCCAGTTGTGGGAGGTGAGCCAGATGTTCAAGCAGGCCCATGATCTGGGCATGGCGACGATCCTTTGGTGCTACACCCGCAATTCAGCATTCAAGACGTCGGAGAAGGACTTCCACGTCGCCGCGGACCTTACCGGACAGGCCAATCACCTTGGCGTGACTATCGAGGCCGACATCGTCAAGCAGAAGCTGCCGGAGAACAACGGCGGCTACACGACGCTCAACTTCGGCAAGACGCATAAGAAGGTCTACTCGGACCTGTCCTCGGACCATCCGATCGATCTCACGCGGTACCAGGTCGTGAACAGCTACATGGGGCGGGCCGGGCTCATCAATTCGGGCGGGCCATCGGGAAAGAACGACATCGCGGAAGCGGTCCGCACAGCGGTCATCAACAAGCGGGCTGGCGGCATGGGACTCATCTCCGGCCGGAAGGCGTTCCAGAAGCCGATGAAGGAAGGGGTCGAGCTCCTCAACGCGATCCAGGACGTCTATCTCTCGAAAGAGGTCACCATCGCATAAGGATTGCGGTGGAGATACCTGAACATGAAGGCGTCGGGATATCTCTGACGCCTTCTTTTTTCGTATCCCCGGACAGGACAACGTGAATCCCTATACCTGCATCATTTTCGACATGGACGGAACGTTGACGGCAACGAACCGCCTCATCTTCGATTCCTTCAACCATATCGTCGAGGCCGAAGGGAAGCCTCCGATGACGGACGAGGAGATCATGGCATTGTTCGGGCCGCCGGAGGAGGGCGCGCTCGAAAAGATCGTCGGTCGCGACCGCATCAGCGAGGTGATGGCGACGTACCTCAGGTACTATGAGGACCACCACGCCGAGCTGGCTTCCCTGCATGACGGCATCCGCGCGGTGCTCGAGTGCCTGCGGCAGCGTGGCAAGAAGCTCGCAGTCTTTACCGGCAAGGGGCGGCACACCACCGAGATCACCATCCGTCAGCTCGGCCTGACAGGGCTGTTCGACAGCATCGTGACGGGGAATGATGTCGAGCAGCACAAACCGTCGGGGGAAGGGATCCTCCGTGTCATGGCGGAGACGGGCGCCTCGCCCGCATCGACGATCATGATCGGAGATTCACCATCCGACATCAAGGCGGCCCGGGAAGCGGGCGTTGCTGTCGTTTCGGTGCTCTGGGATGCGCACTTCCCTGACCGCGTCCTCGCTTTGGAGCCTGATTTTGTCTTCAGGAACGTCGACGAGCTGAAGGAATGGCTATGCGGATAGGGCGTTCGGTGGTGATTGCGGTACTCATGGTGCCTGCATGGATCACCACGGCGAACGCTCAGCAATGGGAGCTCCTCGCGCCGGAGTATATCGGACTACGGGTCTCTGGTCCGCTGCTTGCCGGCGTTCCGGTCATCGTGCTGGGACAGCAGCTTCACTTCACGCTCGATGCGCTTCAGGCGCAACCGGTGGACCTTCGTGTGGAGGTCGTGCATTGCGACCGGAACTGGGAGCCGACTCCGTCCGAATTCGTCAACGACCCGTTCCTGAAGAGTGGAAGAAAACCTATCCCCTCAACGTCTGCCGGCAGCAGCATACGCTCCTATCGTTGGACATACGGTGCCTCTCTCCCGGGTGGTGCGGGCCTCGAGCCGTTCCGGTTCTCCGGCAATTACCGCGCGGCGATCATCGAACAGCAGGGCGACCGGATCGTCGCGGCATTCAGGTTCTCTGTGGCTGAGGTGTCGTCGCCTGCCGCGATCACGGTTCGCCAGCGCCGGCTCCCCATGAAGATCTCGCCCTGGGACGAGGCTCACCAGGTATCAGTGGCCGTCAGCGAAGCTGTGTTGGGCGGTGTGTCGGACAACGCGCACCTGCAGCTCGTCCGCGTGGTGGATGTCTACAAGAACAGGGAGTGGGACGCTCCGCACCGCATCGATATGGATGCTCTGACACCTGCAACATGGATTGAAGGGCTCGGAACGTCGGCGGTCACCTTTACGGCAGGAGAGGTGATGCCCGGGAACGAATACCGGTCGGTCGACATCCGGAATGTCGACCAGTATCCGGCATCCCAGGTCCTTCGTTCGAGGGATGGGACAGACGTGAGCCGTTTCTTCGGGTCGAGGTCGAAGGACAATAACGGAGCATCCGTTCTTGTGAGCGCCCGCGAATATGCAGACTACGAGCGTTTTGAGTTCCAGCTTTGGTGGGAGTCAGACCGTTCTGACGAACCGCTGTATGTGCTGGGAGACTTCAACGGTTGGAGCAAACGGACCGAGTGGAGACTTGAAGAAAGGGGAGAGGACGGGAGGTACGCAGCGACGGGGCTTCTGAAGAGAGGGCGCTATGACTACCAGTATGTCGTCGGGGACGATCCGGGCGTTCTGGAGGGGAATTCCTGGTCCACGTCGAATGTCTACACAGCCCTCGTGTATTATAGTGACTCCCGGCAGGGTGGGTATGACAGGATCCTGTTCGTCGCGCAAACCGAATCTTCTGGCCTGACACGAGCACGAAAGGAGAAAAGCCGATGAGCGTATCCGTGGGTGTCGTCGGGGTGGGCCACCTGGGGTCCTTGCATGCAAAGCTGCTTGCGCAGGTCGAAGGGGCGCATCTTGTAGGCGTCCATGATCTCGACCAGAACAAGGGGGCGGCTGTCGCCGCAACATTGTCATCAGAATTCTACCCCGATCTCGATGCGCTTCTTGAGCGGGTCGATGCTGTGACGGTGGCCGCGGTCACCTCCGCCCACTATGGACTGGTACAGAGGGCACTGGAGGCGAAGAAGCATGTTCTTGTAGAGAAACCGATAACGCATACCGCCGCCGAGGCTGAGGAGCTCATTCGATTGGCCCATTCGGCCGGGGTGGTGCTCCAGGTGGGGCATATCGAGCGCTTCAACTCAGCTGTCCTCGCGCTCGAACCGTATCTCCTGCAACCTCTTTTCATCGAGTCGCACCGCCTGTCCCAGTTCGATCCGCGCGGGACAGACGTTGCCGTGGTGCTGGACCTGATGATACATGATATCGACCTCATCCTCAGTCTTGTTCGCTCACCGGTGTCTCGCATCGACGCCAACGGTGTCGCAGTCGTATCTGACCATGCCGACATCGCGAATGCCCGGATCCAGTTCGAGAACGGATGCGTTGCGAACGTGACCGCGTCGCGCATCTCTCAGAACAAGATGAGGAAGATGCGGCTGTTCCAGCGCGATGCATATATCTCGATCGATTTTGCGCAGCCTCTGGCCGAGGTCTTTCGGATCATCGACGAGGGGAAATCCGATGCACAGCCGACGATGATGCTGGGCAAGATCACACAAGGAAAGCAGAAACGCCTCATCGTGTATGAACGGCCCGAGATCCGGGAGCGAAATGCGCTTCTGGAGGAATTGCGGTCGTTCGTTTCCTGCGTGCAGACGGGTGGAACGCCGGTCGTGACGGGTGAGGATGGATTACAGGCATTGGAAGTGGCTGCGCAGATCCTGGCGAAGATCGAGCACGCCTGATATCGGATGGCCGGAAAGACGATCCATATTGACGAAGAAGCGCTGATCGCGATCGGTGGACAGGCAGACCGCCTGGGCATCGAGGCTTATGCGGTCGGCGGCTACGTCCGGGACCTGCTCCTGGACCGCGGATGCAAGGACATCGATGTCGTCGTCGTCGGGGATGGCGTAGCATTCGCGCGCCGCGTGGCTTCGTCGCTCAGCTGGCCGCAGCCTGTCGTGTACGAGAAGTATGGGACTGCAATGGTCGATCTTGGCGACCGGAAACTCGAGTTCGTCGGCGCACGGAGAGAGAGTTATGCGGAAGACTCGAGGAAGCCGGCGGTCGAAGCAGCGACGCTCGCGGAGGATCTCTTGCGGCGGGATTTCACAGCGAATGCGATGGCGGTCGCTCTCAACGAAGCGGGACGGGGGCGTCTTGTCGATCCTTTCGACGGACAGAGGGACCTTGCCCGGAAGGTCCTGCGCACGCCACGGGAGCCGGCGACCACCTTCAACGATGATCCGCTGCGTATGATGCGTGCCGTACGCTTCGCAGCTCAGCTCGGATTCACTCCTGTCGAGGAAGTGCTGGAGGCGATCAAGGAGATGCGTGAACGCATATCCATTGTATCGGGAGAGCGCATCGCTGACGAGTTCCTGAAGCTCATGGCCGCTCCCCGTCCGTCGGAGGGATTGCTGCTCATGTATGAGACCGGACTGTCGGACATCGTCCTTCCGGAACTGTCGCGTATGGCCGGGGTTGAACAGCGAAAAGAATATCACCATAAGGATGTCCTGCGGCATACGCTCCAGGTGCTGGACAATGTGTGTGAGGCGTCAGACAATGTATGGTTGCGGATCGCAGCACTTCTCCATGATGTGGCAAAGCCCCGGACGAAGGCGTTCAAGGAGGATATCGGATGGACCTTCCACGGCCATGAGGAGATCGGAGCACGAATGGTGAACCCGTTGTTCCGACGGATGAAGCTGCCGCTTGCCAGGGTGCCGTATGTCGAGAAGCTCGTGCGTCTCCACCTTCGTCCCATGGCGCTCGTCGATAGCGAGGTCACCGACTCTGCCGTCCGTCGGCTCATGTTCGATGCGGGGGATGAGATCGACGACCTCATGGTCCTCTGCAGGGCGGACATTACGTCGAAGAACCTTCAGAAGGTGAAAAGGATACGCCGGAACTACGACCTCGTGCTCGAGAAAATGAAGGAGGTGGAGAGCAAGGACAGGATACGGTCCTGGCAGCCTCCTCTCAGGGGTGAGGAGATCATGGAGGCCTGCGGCATCGGGCCCAGTCCGGTCATCGGGGCCCTGAAAGATGCCATCACGGAGGCTATTCTCGAGGGTGAGATCAGGAACGACCACGACGAAGCGCGTGCCTTCCTTTTGAAGGTCAAGGACGGCATCCTCGCGGAATATGCAAGGACAGGCAGGGCTCCGAAGATCCCGCGGGATATCCTCTTCCGTGGAAAAGAGCTTCCCCCGCAGCACTGAGGCCCTGACAAGGCCTATTTTTACTGGCCTTTCTGAAACTTCCCACCCCGAAAAACGTTATACAGGAGAGCTTTTTTGCTCCTGAGAGCCAACGAATGCGCGCTAAAATGGAGATATGTATGAGACCTACCTTACTTCTCGCCCTTGTTCTGGCGGGAGCCGCCTACGGACAGGATGTTCAGGGACCGATCACGCTTTCCCGCGCTGTCGAGTTTGCGCTGGAGCGCAACTATCTGGTCCGACAGGCTCAGAACAACGTGGAGCGGGACCAGGCCGGAGTGTTGTCCGCGTATGGCAATTTCATGCCGACCGTCTCGGCGAGCGCCGGATGGTCGGGCGGTCAGCAGTACTTCAACGGTGTGGCGCTCGGCGACAACGACGTCCGGAGCTTCAACACCTCCCTCTCTGCGAACATGACGATCTTCGACGGGTTCGCGAACACATCTCAGCTCAGCATTGCGAACTCGACGGTCTCCGGCACGGAGCAAACGCTGACACGCACGCGGCAATCGGTCGTGGCCCAGACGATGCGCTTCTATTATGAAGTTCTCCGTACGCGACGGCTGCTCGAGGTTGCGCAGCAGACGATGGAGTATTCCTCGCGTCAGCTGGAGAGAGTACAGGAGACGGCCCGCCTCGGTTCTGCATCGCTCGTCAATGTGTATCAACAGCAGGCACAGGTGGGTCAGGACGAGGTCAGTTTCGTCATAGCGCAGAACAATTACGATGTTGCCAAATCGAATCTGGTCGCCTACCTTGCGCTGGATGTGCAATCCGATCCGGAGATCCGCGACGTGACGATCCCGCTCGAGATCGACTCTTCTGAGTTCCGAGCGCAGGAAGCCCGGCTGGCCGACTTCTCCGGCCTTGTGTCGAACGCCTTCAGCCAGCGTCCGGACTACGAGAGTTCGAAACTGACACTGCGGGCAGCAGAATCCGGAGTGACCGCGGCAAGGAGCGGGTACTATCCCAGCCTCACAGCACGACTGAGCTATTCGATGAACGGCCGGACGATTCTCGAGAACGCCGGTGGACAGCCCAGATACGGATTCGTGACCGATAACCTCGGGAATGTTACGGCGGGTATCGTCGGATTCACTCCGTCAACGGCATACTCGAGCGAGTTCTCCAACTTCACCGACAGCAAGAGCCTGAACTGGGGATTGAGCCTGTCCTTCCCGCTCTTCTCTGGCTTCCGGACGAGCGAGTCCGTTGAGCGTGCGAAGGTCGGAGAGCGGAATGCCGAGCTTCTCGTCCAGGAGAAAGAACGCACCATTCAGGTCGAAGTGCGTCAGGCAGCACTTCAGCTTCAGGCGGCGCAGAAGACATACGAGGCGGCTATGAAAAGCCTCAAGTTCCAGGAACAGAACCTGAGGGTCAATCAGGAAAAGTATAATGTCGGTTCGGGAACACTGCTCGAACTTCTGCTCGCACAGAACAACTATAATTCGGCAATGACGTCGAAGATCAACGCAGTCTATCAGTATTTGAACGCAAAGAGCCAATTGGATCTCGCGACTGGATCGATTGCTCAATAGCCCGGCACCTCAGGGAGACTCGAATGGCAAACGGAAACGGAAAAAGTAAGTCAAAGAAAAAGATCATTGTCTTCTCGGTGATCGGCGTGGTCATCGTCGCCGCGGTCCTTCTCATTATTATGGGAAGCAACAAGGAGACGATCGTGACCATACAGACAGAGCCTATTGCAGAGCGGACGATCACGCAGATCGTGTCGGCCACGGGGAAGATCCAGCCTGAGACCCAGGTGAAGATCAACGCAGAGGTGAGCGGCGAGATCGTGGACCTGCCTGTTCGGGAGGGTGACAGGGTCAGGCGGGGTGACCTGCTCGTCAAGATCAAGCCCGATGCATATCAGGCTCAGCACGAGCGTGCCCTTGCATCCCTCCGTATCAACCAGGCGAACCTCAGCAAGTCCGAGGCCGAGTTCAAGAGGGTGTCCGAGCTCTTCTCGAAGGACCTGGTCTCACAGGCGGAGATGGACATCGCCAAGGCCTCGTACGAGAGCGCGAAAGCGTCATTCGAGCAATCGCAGGCTTCCGTCCGGGAGTCGCGCGAGACGCTCGATAAGACGACCATCTATTCCCCGATGGCAGGAGTGGTCAGTCAGCTTAATATGGAACTCGGGCAGCGGGTGAGCGGCAGCACGTTCACGCTGGGGACGGATATCATGACCGTCGCAGACCTTTCACGAATGGAGGCACGGGTGGATGTCGGTGAGAACGATATCGTGATGGTCTCGCTCAACGACACGGCCCGCATCGAGATCGATGCCTTCCCCGACAGGGAGTTCATCGGGCTCGTGAGCCAGATCGCGAACACCGCGAAGACGACCGGCCTCGGGTCCCAGGACCAGGTTACGGAATTCGAAGTACGCATCCTCGTCAAGACCCCGGAGGGAACCCTGCTGCGTCCGGGTATGTCGATGACGGCTGACATCGAGACGGAAACACGGACGGGAGTGCTTGCTGTGCCCATCCAGTCCGTCACCGTGCGCGGGAAGAAGGTAGAGGAGGCAGAGCAACATGAAGAGGTCGGAGAGGGAGAGGCGCAGTTCGTGGAATCGTCCAGTGCGCGTCGGAGCGATGACGAAGTGGAAGAGGTGGTCTTTGTCGTCGATGAAGGGAAAGTGAAGACTGTCAAGGTGAAACGGGGTATCAGCGACGACGAGTATGTAGAGGTGTCGGGCGAGGGATTGGGGGGAGTGGAGGTCGTTTCGGGTCCGTTCCGTGCCATCAATCGAGAGCTGCAGGACGGCACAAAGGTCAAGGTGGACAATAAACGGCGCCGGACGACCGGGGCAAGCGTGTCCACACCATCATAGTGAAGGAAGGTAGAAGGTCTATGTCGACCCTCATTCGGTTCCAGAACATCACCAAGGTCTACCAGATGGGCCTCGAAGAGGTGCACGCTCTGCGGGGGATCACTCTGGAGATCAAAAAGAACGAATATGTGTCCATCATGGGACCCTCGGGATCCGGGAAATCGACCCTGATGAACATCATCGGGTGCCTGGATACGCCGACCGCCGGGCTCTACGAACTGAACGGTACGAACGTGAGCGAGATGAACGACAACCAGCTCGCGCGCATCAGGAACAAGGAGATCGGGTTCGTGTTCCAGACGTTCAATCTGCTTGCCAGGTCCGACGTCCTTCACAACGTAGAACTGCCCCTTATCTATGGCGGCATCAGCAGCACGGAGCGGAAACGCATGGCGATGGAGGCCATCGAGCGTGTAGGACTGACGGACAGGAGCCACCACAAGCCGAACGAGCTCTCCGGCGGACAGCGGCAGCGTGTCGCCATCGCGCGTGCCCTGGTGACAAAGCCGTCGATCCTCCTGGCTGACGAGCCAACGGGGAACCTTGACTCGAAGACGGGTGCTGAGATCATGGGCCTGTTCGATGATCTCCATACGGAGGGGAACACGATCATTCTTGTGACGCACGAAGAGGACATCGCGCGGCACGCTCACCGGTACGTCCGGATCCTCGACGGTCACGTTGAGAGCGACAAACCTGTCGAGGACCGAATCGTTGTGAACGGAACGAACAGGGCATCGGCATGATCCGCGTCATCGGATTCTATCTCGATGAATTGAAGGAAGGCCTCGTCATTGCCTTCGGCGCCATCCGGGCGAACAAGATGCGCTCGGTCCTGACCGCCGTTGGCATCTTCATCGGAATCCTGTCCGTGACGCTGATGGGGACCGCCATCGAAGGCCTGAACAGAGCATTCAACACCAGTATCTCCGCCATCGGGGCGGACGTTCTGTATGTGCAGAAGTTCCCGTGGGGCGGCGGCCACAACTGGTGGGAGATGAGGAACAGGAGGGACATCAACATCCAGCAGTCCCGTTCGCTCGAGCGGCAGGCCGACCTTGCTATGGCCGTCTCTCCGATCGTCGGCACCGCGCGGAACGTGAAATATCAGCGGAAGATCGTCGAGAATGCTATCATCGTGGGGACGGATGATGAGTTCACCACGACGGCGAACGTGAATGTGGCGCTCGGACGGTGGTTGACTGCGCTGGAGGTCTCCGGTGGCCGTCCCGTGTGTGTGCTCGGCTCAGAGATCGCAGAAGGCCTGTTCCCGAATGTCACGCCGATGGGCCGGACCGTGAAGGTGGGAGGGTATCCGTATCGCGTCATCGGCGTACTGGAGAAGCAGGGCAGCTTCCTCGGCCTGCAGAGTATGGACAACAGGGTCTATTTGCCTATCAACCGGTTCTTCAAGGAGTTCATGTCGCGCCACAGAGGCATCGAGGTGTGGGTGAAAGCGTCCTCCCTCGAGATCGTGGAGGAGGCCAAGGAAGAAGTCCGGGGGATCATGCGGAAGATCCGTGGCCTGTCGCCCAAGGATCCTGACGACTTTGCCATCAATCAGCAGGAGATCCTGGTCCAGACCTTCAACAGTATCGGCGCTGTCGTCGCCGGATTCGGTCTGTTCATTACCGGCCTTTCCCTCTTCGTTGGTGGTATCGGGATCATGAACATCATGTTCGTCTCGGTCACGGAGCGCACGAAGGAGATCGGTATCCGAAAGGCCATCGGTGCGCCGCAGCGGACCATCCTCACGCAGTTCCTGATCGAGGCCGCAGCGCTCAGCCTTATCGGGGGTCTGCTCGGGGTCCTCGTTGCCTTCCCGCTGAGCCTCATTATCGACCAGATCCTGCCGACAGCGATGCCGTTGAACATCGTCGGCATCGCATTGTTCGTCTCCGTGCTCGTCGGTATCATATCCGGGTTCCTGCCCGCCTATCGCGCATCACGCCTCGACCCTGTCGACGCGCTGCGCTATGAATGACCTGACCTCATGGATGTATTCGAGATCATATCCATCGCTCTGAACGCCGTCCGGGCGAACAAGCTGCGTTCGATCCTCACCCTGCTGGGGATCGTCATCGGCGTATTCTCGATCATTGGTGTTATGACCGCCGTCGATGTGCTGCAGAACAGCATCGAGAGCGGATTTAGCCAGCTCGGAGCCAATACATTCCAGATCCAGAAGTTCCCGGTCATGGCAAGCAGGCAGGAATGGCTGAAGGCGAGGAACCGGAAGGATATTACGATCGAACATGCGGAATATGTCCGTGAGCGCATGACGAGAGCCGAACTGGTAGGGATCGAGGTGTTCCGGGGGGGGCGGGTCGTGCAGGCGGTCAGCGGGGAGAAGACGGACCCTCAGGTCACACTGTTCGGGGAAAATCCGGACGGCCAGGAAACCAACAATTGGACCATCCGGACCGGGCGGGCCATCAACAGCAACGATCTCCAGTCTGTTTCACGGGTCGTCGTGATCGGCAGCGATGTCGTGAACAAGATCTTTCCGATGTCGGACCCGGTGGGCCAGCAGGTGAAGATCGATGGGTATCGTTTCACCGTCATCGGGACATTCGAACCGAAGGGTGCTTCTCTCGGGGGGGGCAGCGACTGGTTTGCTGTTCTGCCGCTCACGACCTTCCTGAACACGTTCGGCTATCACCGGTCCGTGAACATCATGATCAAAGCGTCGTCGCCGGAGGTCTATGACGATGCAATGGAGGAGGCCCGTTTCTATCTGCGGACGGCGCGGAAGGTCGGTCCCGGCGATGAGGACGACTTCTCCATCTTCTCGAACGATTCGATGATCGCCCAGTTCAACGACTTCACGAAGTATGTGAAGATGGGGGTAGGATTCATCTCGTTCATCGCGCTCCTGGCAGCAGGCGTTGGGATCATGAACATCATGCTGGTGTCTGTCACCGAACGGATCAAGGAGATAGGCATCAGGAAAGCGATCGGCGCTCGAAAGAACAGTATCCTCATACAGTTCCTCGTCGAGGCGATCGTTCTCTCTCAGATGGGAGGCTTCGTCGGCATCGTCCTCGGCGTCCTGGCGGGCAACCTGGTAGCCATTCTGCTCGAGATCCCGGCGATCATGCCGTTCGATTGGGCTTTCTTTGCGGTTGTGTTGTGCACCGTGATCGGGGTTGTGTTCGGCGTCTATCCGGCCTGGAAGGCGTCGAACCTTGATCCGATAGACGCGCTGCGGTACGAGTGACGGTAGAACAGCGAAGCGCAAAGCGCGAAGCGTGTCGATCCCGGGATAGGTGATCCGATCGCTTTGCTCTTTGCGCTTTGCTGCGCAGGGCGCAGTCAGGCTTTCATCCGCTTCCCGTGTTCCTCCTCTGAGAATATCCACCCAACAAGTTTCCCCGGATCGATCGTCCTGAAATTGTCCCAATAGGCCCGTGGCCTCAGGAACTGCGACGACGAATCCTTCTTCGGGATGGCCTCGGATTCCGCCTGTATCACGTCGAAACGTTTCTTCCACACCTCCATGTTCTTCTTCCGCAGGTCGACCCATCCATCGTGGGCCCAGGTATCGACCGAACCCTTCCGAACCGGGACCGTTTTCACACCCTGGAAGGGGGGAATCTTCATCACGGGGCCGCGGAGGATCCGCTTCCCGTCAGGCATGAGGATGGGGATACCGATCGAGATGATGTCTGACCTCAGGTCCGGGCCATTCTCGATGAGGGAGGTACATTTCTCCGTCATGTCTGCAGGCGATGCCTTCATGACCTCTGTCATGGAACCATAAGCCAGTGACAGGAGGTATGCCTCGTACAGGAGCTTCGAAAGGCGCGGGGGTCCCAGCATCTCGAATGCGATGCTCTTCGTTCCATGCTCCTGTTCCAGCCGTTTGAGCTCCTGGAGTGCTGCATCGAACAGGAATCCCGCCCGGTAGGTGGGATTCAGCGTGGCATTGTCGAGGGCATTGATGATGTCGTGTCCGGTGTTCCCTCCCTTGATCTCGAAGACGACGGAATCCGCTATCTCTTCCGGAGTGACATATTCCATCTGGCCGGGAGTCGATATCGCTTCGAATTCTGCGCGGGAGAATGTGCCGTTCTCACCCGTATCGATGAAGACAGAGCGCAGCGTCCCTCCGGTCTCTTTCCATGAGGTGCGGGAGGGGACCAGGTCGAGCGTGCTGCCGATCGTGACCGCATGTGACGGGTCATTGTCGACGAGCTGTACCGCCTTCCCCCGCTTTCTGATCTCGCCATACCCGATCCGCTTCCATGCGATCGCCGCGGTCGGTTTTATCTCTTTTGTGATGGGCGAATCAGGCGTCCGTCCCATAAGGAACAAGAGCATCGTGTGGGCGCCCGCCACGGCCGATTTCGACAGGAGCACGCTGGAAGGCCGTTCCTCGCTGTGAGTGTACGGGATGTTCAGGCCCATGCCGCCGGTGCCGGATGTCCCGATCTTCACATAAATGCGTGTCCCGGCGTCGTGCATCGATCGGTACATCGTCTGGACATGCCGGATGAGCTGAGGAACGTACTGCGTCGCAAGGAGGCGCTCGATGGCTTCCGAAAGGTCTGCATCCATCTTGCCCTTCGACATCTGCTGCCTGACGGCCCGGGAGACCTGAAAGATGTCCTGATACGCGATGGCGGTGGCAGAATTGATGCAATCGACGACGATATCGGGCTTGTATCTGCTCATCAAACGGTGGATCGTCGACTGGTGCAGGCGGTCCTTGTCGAACTCTCCCAGGAGGTCGTCCACCAGGACGCGGCGGCTTTCCGGGTGTGACAGGAGTTCCTCACGCGGTTTGTCTTTCAGACTGTGTCGGAGGAAGATGTTGCCCCACCAGGGGACGAAGAAGTTCCGGCCAGCCCGGGGAAATTCCTTACGGAGCTGGGCGGCCGCCTCTTTGGCCTCCCTTTCGAGCAGAGATGTGAGGATGATGCGTTTCGGCCGTTCAAGGACGAGCCGACGGCACACGGCGGTGCCGACAAGGCCCCAGCCACCAAGGACGAGCACGGTCTTTCGTTCAATGTCCATTTCGTCTTGTATCCTTCATGTGTTCTGTCGGTCGTGTATCAATGCGGTATGTGCATCGTTATGCATGGGGAACGTCATTCGTGGGTCAATGACCTGGCTGCCGCGTAGAATATACCGATCTCACGCTGAAATCCTTCACCCGTCCCGGGCCCCCTGAATCCTTTATGGGTCGAAACGACCTTGCCGTTCCGGTCGATGAAGATCGCCGTCGGATAGGCCCCGAAGTTCTCCAATTGCGCACCGATCCGTTCCTCGACGTTCTCGCGCGAGATGTCGCCGCAGTAGAGCATCGTGTAGGTGATGCCGTGCCGCTTCCTGAAAAGATCGAGATTCCGGAGCCCCGATGGCACGTCATCGCGAAGCTCGAAGGCGAGCGAAACGATCTCAAGCCCATTTCCGTTGAACTCTTCATACAACTTCTGCAGCACCGGTGCAGCATCGAGACAATTATGGCACCATGTGCCCATGATATCGACGATAAGTGGTCTTCCCCTGAACCGTTCAGATGCGTCCGTGATCGTGTCTCCCTCCGCCGTTATCCCTGAGAAGGTGAACCGCTTGACGCCTTTCCGTAGCCTCGTTGCAGGTTCGTTTGGAACATCGGAGGCTGCCGAGGTCCGGGGGAGAAGACGGAAGGATGATGGCGGCAGTTCTCTCATGAAGCGCAATCCGCGCCAGGAGGTCCCTTCCCGGACAATCTCGAGAAAGAGGCTCTGCCACCCCGTGAACCGAGAGAGCCGGACCGTATCGCCCGACTGGACTCCGGCCATCAGTCCATCGTCCCCCGAGGGAGAGACGATAGTCCCGAAAATCGAATCTCCGCGTGCCCAGAACACAGCCGTGGACGAGCTGTCCACCCCCGACGCGCCTTCCCGAAGGAAGGCAAAGGAACCGACAAGCGGAATATCCGGTTTGTCCCGGCCTTCCTTCGCCGGGACGCTGCCCGGCATCGCGATGACAGGGAATCCGGTCGTGTCGGTGCGGTAGCGCTCATACACTCCCCTCAGGGCGGTCCCATCCCAGAGAAGCCGGAATGCTGCATGATATTCGTCGACAACGAAGAGAATGGAATCGCCATGCACGAAGACCTCAGGGACCGGTGTTCGCTCTTCATCGATGAGAAATGCTGCTGTCGGAGGACGAGTGGTGAGGCTCATTTCAAATGAGAAGGGGATCGCGCGGCCATCGGCGATAGTGGCGTGGCCGGTCCATGTTCCCTCCGGAGGGATGGAGGGCTGACAGGCCAGGAGCATGAAAAGGATCAGGAGCGACGGTGGGAGGAGAAATCGAGGTCTCATGGTTCGTCAAAATAGACAAAATTCATGCGCGGGCAAAATGTTGCGAGTTCGGAGTGTGCGGGGTATATTCACCATTCCCCGAATCCGGAATCCCACATGTTCCTTCGTAATACCTTTCATTTCTTTGTCATACTGTCCGCACTCATTCCGACTGGGACCGTTGCGCAATCGCCGCCACGTGCGTGGACCTCATCCGAGATCCAGGCCGGTATCGAGCGGCTCTCAGTCCTGGGATCGGTCCTGTATGTGGCCGCGCATCCCGACGATGAGAATACTGCCTTTCTCGCAACGATGGCAAATGGGTTCGGCGTTCGCACGGGATACCTGGCACTGACGCGGGGCGAGGGGGGGCAGAACCTCATCGGTCCGGAGCAGGGGGCCCTCCTCGGGCTCATTCGGGCGCAGGAGCTTCTGGCGGCGAGGGAGATCGATGGGGCAGAACAGTTCTTCACGCGCGCGATAGACTTCGGGTATTCGAAGACCATGGAGGAGACGCTCGCCTTCTGGGGCAAAGACAGCATCCTGTCGGATATCGTGTATGTCGTGCGAGCGTTTCGGCCAGACGTTATCGTCACTCGCTTCACTTCCGGCCGTGGCGGGCATGGAAATCACACAAGCTCGGGACAGCTTGCCCTTGATGCCTTCGAGGCAGCGGGGGATCCGGAGAAATTTCCCGAGCAGCTTGAGTACGTGGGCGTCTGGAAGCCGACACGCATTGTCTGGAACGCTTTCCGCTTCGGCGGAGCAGAATCCTCAGGTGAAGCAGCGACATCCGTCTCGATCGACCTCGGAAGGTATGATCCTTTTCTTGGCGTCTCGTACACGGAACTGGCCGGACGTGCCCGGTCGATGCACAAGAGTCAAGGATTCGGAGCCTCAGAGTCCAGGGGCGAGTACCGGAACTCCTTCGAACACCTTGCAGGCAGTCCTGCTGCCGCTTCCCTTTTCGATGGTGTCGAGCTGACCTGGAATAGGATCCCCGGTGGCCAGGAGATCGCAGAACGGCTGCAGTCTGTCAGCACGTCCTTCGATTCCCGGGACCCCTCATTGGCCATCCCGGACCTCTTCGATCTCCTTGTCCGGATGAAGCACCTTCCGGCCGATCCTCTTGTACAAAAGAAGATCAGAGACGTGGAAGACTTGATCCTTGCGTGCTCGGGCCTCTGGATCGATGTAACGACCGACCGCCGCACGTTCGTTCGGGGGGACAGCGTCAGTGTGACGCTTCTCGCCGTGAACAGGTCACAGACCGAGTTCCGGGTCCGGAAATGGGGGCCCGTGAACGGACCTGTCTTCGACGAGCCGGGCCGGATTCTGGAGCCCAATCGGCCGTATATGGAACGAAGAGCGATCTACGTCGAGACGGATCGCCGATACACGCAGCCATTCTGGTTGAGGGAGCCACCCGAAGCGTTTCGCTACCGTGTACCTGAGATGGAGCAGACCGGCCTGGCAAAGGATCCGGCGGAGTTCTGCGTTCGGGTTCGTCTGTCGTCGCCGTATGGTTCCTTCGAAGTGCTGCGTCCTGTCCGGTTCAGGACGATAGATCCGGTGGAGGGGGAGCGTTTCGAGCCTGTCCGCATTGTCCCTCGGGTGTCGGCAGAATTTCAGGACCCCGTCACGATCTTTCCGGACAGTGAGCCGAAGGTTCTCTCTTTGCGCGTCACTGCCAATGCTCCCGTGCGCCATTTGGAGGGAGGCATTCTCCTGCCGAAGGGATTCTCTGCCGAGCCGCACGCCTTCGTGGCGGACGACCTCTCCGAAGGGGACATCACGACGATCAGATTCCGTGTTTGGCGAACGTCTGACGCGCAGAGCGGGGAGGCCCTGGTCACGGGATCCGCAGACGGCGAACCCGTCCATTTTTTTGCTCGTTCGGCGCGCTATTCCCATATACCACCTGTGACCGTTCTCGAGAAAGCAGCAGCGCAGCTCGTCGCGGCCGATGCAGGCACCGGTTCGCTTACGAACGTCGGATACGTTATGGGGGCTGGAGATGAGGTACCAGATGGACTTCAACAGCTCGGCTACACCGTCACGTTGCTGAGTGACGACGATCTGCTCCTGGGCGATCTTGATCGATTCGGCTCGATCGTCACAGGCGTTCGGGCATACAATACGCGGCCCGCACTGCGTGCGGCCGAGGAGAGGCTCACCTCGTACATGGAACGCGGTGGAACGTTCGTCGTCCAGTACATGACAACGTCGAGAACCGGACCGACGCAGATCGGACCCTATCCGCTCACGATCGGCCGCGACAGGGTGACAGATGAGAACGCTCCTATGAGATGGCTGGAGCCCGGTCATCCGGTGTTCCACACTCCCAACCGCATCCATCCCGGGGACTTCGACGGGTGGGTGCAGGAGCGGGGACTTTACTTTGCGGCATCGTGGGATGATCGGTACAAGCCGCTGCTTGCCTGCAGTGATCCGGGTGAGGACGAGCTCCGCGGAGGGCTGTTGTTCGCTCCCGTCGGACGAGGTGCATTCTTCTATACCGGACTCTCCTTCTTCCGGCAGATTCCGGCGGGCGTTCCGGGAGCGTATCGTCTTCTTGCGAACATCATCTCATATGGAAGGACAACCGAATGACGGAGCGTCCCATCGTCAACGGCAACGGACCTGAGCCGGAGGAGGAACGTCCGCCCGCGTTCCAGAGCTGGGGGGCCTGGTATGCGGTGATCCTTGCGGAGCTCGTTCTGCTCATTGTGGTGTTCCGCCTGATCATGGTGGTCTTCGGATGAGAGCTCTCGACTGGGCCATTCTCGCCCTGACGCTCACGTCCCTCATCGCCTATGGCATGTGGAAGAGCCGCGGCAGCCGGAACATCCGCGGCTTTCTCCTCGCGGACAAACAGCTTCCCTGGTTTACGGTGGCACTCTCCATCATGGCAACGCAGGCGAGCGCCATTACCTTCACCTCGACACCGGGGCAAGCGTATGCGGACGGCATGCGGTTCGTCCAATACTACTTCGGGCTGCCGCTCGCAATGATCATCCTCTCGATCACCGCTGTGCCGTTGTTCCACAGGCTGTCGGTGTATACCGCCTACGAATATCTCGAACAACGATTCGACCTGAAGACGCGACTACTGACAGCGCTCATATTCCTTGTCCAGCGGGGCCTTGGAGCAGGTATGACCATCTACGCCCCGTCGCTTGTCCTGTCGGTCATGCTCGGATGGGACATCCGCTGGACGTCCATCGTCATCGGAGGCGGGATCATCACCTATATGACATTCGGTGGGGTCAAGGCGGTGGCCTGGGCTGACGTTCAGCAGCTGCTTATCATCATGTCCGGCATGCTGATGGCATTTCTGATAACGTTCTTCGTGCTTCCCGACGATATCAGCGTCGTCGATGCCTTCCGTATCGCCGGGGTCTCCGGGAAGCTCAATATCGTGGATTTCACGTTCGACCTCGAGAACAGGTATAACTTCTGGTCCGGGATCATTGGCGGTTTGTTCATTGCTCTTGCATATTTCGGGACAGACCAGTCCCAGGTGCAGCGGTACCTGACGGGACGGTCGGTCGCTCAGAGCCGTATGGGCCTGTTGTTCAATGGCATGGCGAAGGTGCCGATGCAGTTTTTCATCCTGCTCATCGGCGTCATGGTCTTTGTGGTCTTCCAGTTCGAACGGCCGCCCCTCTTCTTCAATCCCGTCGCCGAGACCAACGCCCGTCAGAGCGTCCACGGAGAGGCGTATGCGTCGGCAGAAGCCGCCTTTGCGGAGGCCCACGACGAGCAGCAGGAGGTCTACCGGGCATATCTTGAGGCGGAAGAGAGCGGTGATGTGTCGACCGCACAGGCTGCCAGGGAACGTATCGGAGCACTCGCGCAGGCGAAGGAAGACGCCCGCACGACGGCGCAGGCGGCCATCGTTGCCGCGGACCCCGCTGCGGACCCCAGCGATACGAACTACATCTTCCTGACGTATGTGCTTCGGTATCTGCCGGCAGGGCTCGTCGGGCTTGTGTTCGCCTGTATCTTTGCTGCGTCGATGTCGTCGAGCAGCGGGGAGCTGAGCAGCCTTGCGACATGCTCGATCGTGGATGTCTACAAACGGCTGATCCGGTCGGACCTCACAGACCGCCAGTACCTGCTCATCTCGAGAGGATTGATGGCTGCCTGGGGTGTCTACGCGATCCTGTTCGCGAACTACGTCGCACGGCTCGGTTCGCTCATCGAAGCCGTGAATATCATCGGTTCTCTTTTTTATGGCACGTTACTGGGAGTCTTCCTCGTGGCCTTCTATATCAGGCAGGTAGGTGGAACGGCCGTGTTTCTGGCAGCTCTGGTCGGGGAGGCAGTCGTGTTCTCATGTTTCTTCTGGACCGACATATCCTGGCTGTGGTATAACGTCATCGGATGTGGCGTCGTGGTGCTCGCATCGATGATGATCGAGCAATTCATTCCATCCGTTCGTGCGGAAGCACGTTGAGCAATTTCCCCACATACTGGAACGGCCTGAAGCGGGACGTACGAAAGCTCCTGCACGATACGTTTGCGCGCTTCGAATCGCTTCCGGAGTACCGGCACACCGATGCGGGAGTGCTTGCGCTGTCGACCATGCTCGGCATCCTCGTCGGGCTGACAGTGGTCCTGTTCCACCTGGCGGTGGCATACTCGGAGAGCTTCTTCCATGGCTTCTTCGAGGAGGCCGCCTCGTACAACTATCTGCGCTATCTGCTCTTTCCGCTGATCACCGCATTCGGGGGCCTTCTGGTGGGCATCCTCCGGACGACCATCTTTCGCGGTGTCCCTGACGAAGGGCTCGACAAGATCCACACCACGATCTCGAGCAGTCATGCGACCATCGACCATCGGGGATCTCTCAAGGCGATCCTGACCGCTGCACTCTCCATTGGATCGGGGGGTGGGGCAGGCCGCGAGGCTCCGACGGTCGCTCTCGGAGCATCCGTTGGTGCCTTCCTGGCCCGATTGTTCCGCCTGAGGCAGCGTCAGCAGACGATGCTAGCAGGAGCAGGTACGGCAGCCGCCATCAGCGGGATCTTTAATGCGCCGCTGGGTGGGATGATGTTCGCGGTGGAGCTGATCTACGGAGACCTGAACCTCCGCTCGTTCGTGCCACTGGTCGTGGCGTCGGTGATGTCCACTGCCGTTGTGAGGCTGCTGTTGGGCACAGAACCGATCCTCATGAGTCCTGAGGCCTTCCAGGCCGACCTCACCGATTATTTCTTCCTTGCTGCAGCCGGGATGGCTAGCGGAGGCATTGCGCTGTATTTCCTGCGGACGTTCCGGTGGACGCGTTCACGCGTTCGCAACTACGTGATGCAATTCCCCGAGGTGTTCAGGCCAGCCATTGGCGGGGCCGGCGCGGGCTTGCTCGTGGCCTTCCTTCCGTCCATGCTGGAAACGACCTACACGCCGGTCAATGAAGCCATTCAAGGGACCGGTATACTGGTCCTCGCGGCATTGTCCGTGCTCGTAAAGCCCATCTCCGCAGGACTGACCATCGGAAGTGACGGGGCAGGCGGGACCTTTGCGCCGGCCCTGAAGGTCGGGGCGCTCTTCGGCTTCAGTTTCGGTGTGCTCGGGAGCCAGATCTTCCCCGGGATGGCACCCGGCCTCTTCGCGCTCGTGTGCGCAGCAGCAGTGCTCGGCGGGACCTATCGGATGCCTCTGACAGCCGCCATCCTTGTGTTCGAGATCTCCCGCAACTATGAGCTCATTCTGCCGTTGATCTTCTCGACGGTCTTTGCAGCGTTCGTAGTGACACGCTCGAAGATCCCGACCTTCCATCCGGCAGACGCCGAAGCGGCGAGGAAGTACCTCCAGCAAGAAGAAGGGCGGCTCGTGAAAGCCGCCCCTGAGGATATCCCAAAAAAATCCTGACCGGCTTCTCCTACTTCATCTCCTTCCAGCGTGTGATGAATCCCTCGTAGAATCCGGTGTTCATGTTCGGATTCTGTGCTTTTCCCGCTTCGACCGCTTCCTGCATGACAGTGACCGCGTCGGCATACCGCCTCAACTTCGCGAGGATCTCTGCCTTTGTACGGAGGGTTCCGATGTTCTTGTCCATTGCGACGGCCTCTTCTGCGATGGACAAGGCCTTCTGAGGGTCGTCACCGAATTCGAGCAGATACCGTGCATAGCTGTTCTTGGCACGCCAGACATCTGATGTGAGGGCTGCCGCCTTCGATGCGAAGATGCCTTCCGTATCGAACGACAGCGGAATGCGAAGCCCGATCTTCTCCCAGCAGAGCATCAGATCAGCGCTCGTTCCTGTCAATGCGTCGAAGGAAAAGGACATCCATTCCGTATGCTGTACTTCCGCCGGTTGCACCGGAACAGTGGCGACATCATACTGCTTGTCGTAGATCGATCCCCAGTTCTTCACCTCGGAATTGAAAATGACGTTCCACGGTGCGTCCTTCATAGGGACGACCACGATGCGGTACGTCCCGGCCTTGAGGGACGTTCCGGCGATGGTGACATTTTCGGAAAAGGTGACGAGCGTCGGCTCATTTGCGCCTGCGCGCCACACCTCGCCGTAGGGGAGAAGACCGCCCCATATCTCCCGTCCCTTCACGCCAGGCCGATGGAATCGGACAGACACGTCGGCGAGACCGATTGTCTGCCGGACCTCTGCAGCCTGGCTGACCCTTACAGACGGGACCTGCGATTGCGCCGTCCCGATCAGGATGAGCAATGAAAGGAGCATTGCGGGTATGTGAATATGTCGGTTCATGCAGCTGACCTCCGGATATGTGAATGATGATGGTAGTTTCGATTCTTCGTCAGGGTCTATCACGGCAGTCCGTTCTTCGCGACCTCTGTCATCACCTCAGAGAACCTGTCGAGCTCTGAGAGAGTAGTGTAAACGCTCGGAGTGACACGTATGCCCCGGAACTCATCGTGCACGATGGGTGTGGTGAGGATCTTGTGCTGGTTCATGAGATATCCGGTCAACTGTCCGGGATCGAACCCTTCGATCTCGATATTGGCGAGCCCGCACGACTGGGCCGGTTCCATCGACGTATGGAATCGGACGTTTGGCAGGTCCTTCAGCTGGTCGGCCCAGTAGTTGCGAAGGTAGCGCATCCGCTCTTCTTTCCGCTGTGCGCCGATGCCCCGGTGGTACAGAATGGCCTCACCGATGGCAAGTTTCATGGCTGCTGAGTGCGTGCCGATCTCCTCGAACTTACGGATGTCGTCGTCCTGCGTTTCCATCGCTGCCATCAACGGCCACAGGGAGCGGATCTTCTCCTTCCGGACGAACAGAAATCCGGTCCCTTTCGGTGCAAAGAACCACTTGTGCAGACTGGTCCCGTAGTAATCGCACTCGAGGTCCTCGAGCCTGAAGTCGATGTGAGCGAATGCGTGCGCGCCGTCGACGACGACCTCAACGCCTCTGGCCCGTGCCATCCGGCAGATATCCCGGACCGGGAGGAGCTGTCCCGTCAGGTTGATCATGTGGCAGATGAGCAGAACCCGGGTCTTCGGCGTGATCGCACGCTCGAAAGCTTCCGTGATCTCCGACAGGTCCTTTGGGGGGACCGGAATCGGGATCTGCTTCAGGATGATGCCTTCGCGCCGCTGGCGCTGTTTGAGTGTGTTGATCATCCGCGGATAGTCCTGCGTGGTGGTCAGGATCTCGTCACCGGCCTTCAGGTCCATTCCGAACAAGACCGCTTCGAGAGACTCCGAGACATTCCTGGTGATCGCCATCTCCTCTCTGTCGCATCCAAAGATCTCTGCAAGCCCCGTGCGGACCATTTCGCATTGTGGTTCGAGGATGTGCCACATCGTGTGGGCTGTCGCGTCCTCCTGTTGCCATGTGTACCGAACGAACGCCTCCGTGACCAGCCGCGGCGAAGGGGATACGCCGCCGTTGTTCAGATTCATGATACCGCGGGTGACGCTGAACGACCGCTGGATCTCGAACCAGAAATCCTCGTCCCGGGCGGCATTGAACGGGGAGAGACCTTCGATCCTTCGCGCTGCAGCCGTAAGGTCTCCGGCAAGCGCGCCAACCGAAGGATAGGCCAGCGTAGCCAGCCCGAATCCCATACCGACCTTCGACAGAAAATCTCTTCGCCCAATGGCCTCGGTCGTCATGATGGTTGCTCCTTAGGAAAAATCGTACCGACTTCGGTACGAGCATGGAACATCATGAGAAAGGGAAATGGAGGGACTCCCGGTCGCGCGCAGCGGGGGAGAGAATCGTCACCCGATCAGGCTTCTTCGCTGCGACCGGACGGCCCTTTATGCCCAAAAATGAGATATCCGATGATGAGGCTGAAGATAGCGATGAGAAAGAGAGGGGTCAATACAGTGAGCGCGGAGGAGGGTGTTCCCAGCGCGATCTGGATCGTCTCATAGACGATGGCTGAGAAGAACCATTGGATCAGGCAATTCGTCCACTGGATGAGCCGACGGGCACGCCTGTACTGGACCTCCGCATTCACCTCGGTAATGGGCCAGGGATAGTTGTACGAATGGGGTATTCTCAGGATGGCCAGCAGGAGTACGAAGGTGGCGATGCCTATGGATGGAAGGAGGAACAGCAGACCCTTCGACCCCCAGGCATCCGGTTCCCCTCCAAACCCGAAATGGGTCGGAACAGTGGGGGGCAGCTCGGACCAGGCGTTGAGCACCAGCGTCCAGGAAAGGAGCAGGGCGCCAAGCGACGCCCCGTCCAGCACGTTGTCGGCCAGCGTCCGCTCGATCCGGATCATCGGTCGCTGGTGTGTCTCGCGACGCTCACGCATGCTTCTTGATCATCAGACAGACATCGGCTCCGATTTCGGCGTGCCGACCGAAATGGTCTTGAGCGCCTGGCCAAGGTCCCAGATGAGGTCTTCCGGTGCCTCGACGCCGATGGACACGCGGATCATCTTGTCGGTGATGCCGATCTCAGCCTTCCAGTCGTCCTCCATGCCGGCATGCGTCATCGAATACGGATGCTGTGCGAGGGATTCGGTACTGCCAAGACTGACCGCAAGCTTTATGAGCTTGAGAGAGTTCAGGACCTGGAACGCTTCCTTCTCCCCGCCTTTGACGTCGAAGCTTATCATGGCCCCAGGGCTGAGACAATGTGCCTTGTAGAGCCGGTACTGGGGGTGGTCTTTTGAGATGAGGCCCGGATAATAGACCCGCTCGACGGTCGGTTGCTCGGCAAGCCATGCGGCGACCTTCATGGCATTCTCGGCCTGGGCGGTCATGCGGAGCTTGAGTGTCTCGAGCGACCGCATCAGAAGCCAGCCCGTGTACGGGCTTGCCATGGTTCCCATGTGCGACCGCAGCTCCCGGACGCGTGTCATGAGGGCATGGGACCCGAGACAGGCGCCGGCAACGAGGTCGCTGTGCCCGCCGATGTACTTCGTGGCCGAGTAGATGACGAGGTCCACGCCGAATGTGAGGGGATGAGAGAAGACGGGGCCGAGGAAGGTGTTGTCCATGACAGTGATGACCTTCCGCTCTTCCCGCGAGAACTCCTTCGCCAGCCGGACCATCATTTCAATGTCGATGAGGTCGTTGGTGGGATTCGCCGGTGATTCGAAGTAGATCATAGCAAGCTTGTCGGCACGTCCGCTCCGTTTGACCTTCGCTCGAATGTCTTCCTCGGAATCACCGGGAAGAAATCGGGCGGTCTGCACATCCAGCTTCGGAAGGAAATACCTGATGAAGTGATCCGTCCCCCCGTAGAGAGGCTCACTATAAAGAATGAGGTCGCCCGGTTCGAGGAGCTCAAGGAGGGTCGTTGCAATAGCTGCCATGCCGCTGGAGAAGACCGCAGATTCTTCCGCGCCGTCCCAGAGCTTCAGGCGGTCTTCGAGGATCTCGAGGTCCGGATTATTGATGCGGCTGTAGATGAGTCCGGGTTCTTCATCGCTGAGCGGCTCGCGCTTCCCATATGCCAGTGCGAAGAATGATTTTCCTTCCTCTGCTGTCTTGAAGGTGAATGTGGAGGTCTGGAAGATCGGTGACTTCACAGAACCTTCCGACCACTCAGGTTTGTACCCGAAGCTCATCATGAGGCTCTCGGGCTTCATGTGTTTCACGTATTCACGTTTATCTTTCATGTCATGTCTCCCGGTTCTTTCGCCAGATGATAGACTAGTCCACGCGTTCGATGATGGTGCTGATCCCCTGACCCAATCCGATGCTCATGGTCGCAAGCCCATACGTCCACCGACGCTTAGTGAGCTCGTGCACGAGTGTGGTCATGATCCGTGCGCCACTTGCCCCGATCGGGTGCCCCAGAGCGATGGCTCCTCCATTCACGTTCGTCCGTTCCTCAGTCAGCCCGAGTTCCCGGATGACCGCCAGAGCCTGCACTGCAAATGCCTCGTGCAACTCTACAAGGTCGATCTTGTCTATAGAGAGGCCCGCCCTCGTAAGCGCCATTTTCGTCGCAGGGACAGGCCCGATCCCCATGATCCGTGGATCGACTCCGCTCACGCCAGTCGACACGATCCGTGCCATCGGCGAGATCCCGTGCTTCTTGGCGTATCCGGCGCTTACGATCAGTATGGCGGACGCCCCGTCATTCAGGGAGGAAGAATTCCCGGCTGTGACGGTGCCTTCTTTCCGAAAAGCGGGAGGGAGTTTTGCCAGTTTTTCAAGAGACGTGTTGGCGCGAGGGCCTTCATCTTCCGCGATGATCACCGCATCCCCGCGCCGTTGTGTTACCTCGACGTTCATGATCTCGTCATGAAAACGCTCGTCCATCGTGGCCTGGACCGCACGCTCGTGGCTCTGGAGGGCGAAGCGGTCCTGCTCCTCTCGTGGAACATGCCAGCGCTCGTACACGTTCTCTGCCGTCTCTCCCAGCGATTCGAGCGGGAACTTCCTCTCGAACCGCGGATTGGGGAACCTCCATCCGAGCGCGGTGTCATATGCAGTGATGTTCCCGAACGACGGATCGCCCGACATGTTCTTTCCGATGACGTACGGCGCACGGCTCATCGATTCCACACCGCCGGCGATGATGACGTCCGCTTCCCCGGACCACACGGCCCGCGCGGCCTGGTTCACAGCATCGAGACTTGAACCGCACATGCGATTGATGGTCGTCGCCGGTATGCCGGCAGGAAGCCCTGCAAGAAGGACAGCCAGGCGGCCGATGTTCCAGCTGTCCTCTCCGGCCTGGTTCGCGCATCCCCACATGACATCGTTGATCTCAGCGGGCGAGATGCCGGTCCGTGCGGCGAGCGATGACAGGACGAGCGCGCTCAGGTCGTCCGGCCGTACATCCTTCAGGGCCCCGCCATACCGGCCGACGGGTGTACGGACCGCATCGATGATGAAGGCTTCTGGACGTGTCATACGCTCTTCGGGGAAACCAGAATAGGTGAGGGACGAATGCAGTCGCTCAGGATGAGTGATCGCCGGCCGTCCCGGTCGGTACGATGGCCGGGGCGTCACCCCGTGCGAGAAGGAGGTAGGCGCAAAGGATGATGATCCCGGTGTTCTCGAGGACCTTTTGCCAGCCGATGCGCGACACCTCGGGATCGAGGGTGAAGCAACCGCAGGAAATATCGAGGTCGCGCATGATCCCCGAGACCACAGCGGCGGTGAAGACGATCGTCATCGAACCGATGATGAGGGAAGCTCCGCGGAACGACGTGCCAAAGATGAGAGCAACGCCGCAGACGAGCTCGATCCATGGGAGGAATGTTGCGACAGCCAGGCTCCACGAGAAGGGGATGAGCTTATAATTGTCTACCAGGGACGCGAACGCCAGCGGATCGTACGCCTTCTCGATACTGGAGAACAGGAAGATCGCACCCACGACAATGCGAGCGCTGAGGATGAGGGACCGGTTTTCGAGAATGGATCTCATCGGCCGGAGCTTTCGGTTGGATAGCCCATTTCTTTCCACGCCTTCCATCCGCCGTAGAAGACGCGCACGTCCGAGTATCCGTTCATCAGAAAGAGGGAGCCGACCTCGAGGCTCGAGTTGCACTCTGTTCCGTCGCAGTACAGCACGATGGTCCGGTCCTTCGCCTCGCCGAGGACGGGAATGACGGTCCGTGCGTCGTCCAGCGGGATGTTGACGGCACCGGGGATATGCTCGAGCTGGAAGTCGAATCCATGCCTTGTGTCGACGAACAGGGCACGCGCCTCCTCGTGGAGGTCATGCGCCTGCTGCAGGGAGATGATCTCCGTCGATGGGAGGGTGGTCTCGTTCGTCAGAGGTGCCGTGGCCGGATCGGACGGGCCGAAGAGGCCCTTGCCAACGACAGCATTGTACATGAGGCCGAGCAGGAGCGAGACTGCCAGCAGAATGACGGCTTCGCGGAGGGTCGTGCGGGACACTACGATCCCTTCAGGCCGATGAACGATACGTTGATGGTGACGACCGACTGGTTCTTGCTGTCCGTCCGGAGCTCGATGTGGTCTGGCGTGTATCCCTCCTTGTCGGCGGTGAGCTGGACGGTGATATCGACCGTGTCGTCGGGAGCAAGACGCTTCTTCGAGGTCGTCACCTTGATGCGCGGGGCGCTCGACTTCGTTGCGGTGATGGTAATAGGCTTGTCTGTGATGTTCCGAAACGTGATGCGTTGTACCGCTTCGGTCCCGAGGCGGACGGAGCCGAACCAGAGAAGGCTCGTGCCGGTCTCAGGGGCCAGCTCCTCGCGGACATCCGCGCTCAGCTTCACCGTTGCATATTCTGCGAGCGGATCGTTCGTGAGAATGTCGACGCGCTTCGATTCGACGCGTCCCCGAAAGGTCGCCGAGCTGAACTCGACTTCGACGATCTCTTCCTCTCCGGGCTGCAGGACCTCTTTTGGCCGCTTGAGTGCCGTGCACCCGCATGACGGAACCACCTGGAGTATCTTCAGCGGCTCATTCCCCACGTTCTTCAGGGTGAACGAGGTCTTCTTTGTGTCGCCACGATAGATGACCCCGAGGTCGATATCGGTCCTCTCCAGTGACAAGCGGGGCTGAGCCGCGAGGGTGGATGCGAGGCAAAGGGAGAGGAGGACCAACCAGGGATGACGATTCATTGCGCGTCTCCGACGTGATCAGATGCGGATGGCGGTTCCCACCAGACACCGCCGAGGGCCATGCGCTTCAGGAGGGGGGCGACCCTGTACCGTTCTTCGTGATACTCTTTGAACATGGCCTCGAGGACCGACACGACATTGTCGATGCCGATCCGTTCCGCCCACTCGAACGGCCCGTGCGGGAAAGATACGCCAAGTTTCATCGCCGTGTCAATATCTTCGGGCCGTGCGATGTCATCCTGCAGGGCGAAGGCTGCTTCGTTGATGAGCTGACAGATGACCCGTGCGGACACCAGGCCTGCTCTGTCTTCGACGATCTCCGTCGCCTTGCCGCAGGCGCGAAAGAACGATCGTGCTGCTTCGACCGTCCGGGTGAGCGTATGCGTTGAGGGAGCGATCTCGACGAGCGGCCCATCGAGGAGGCCGGGGAGAAGTCCGATGCCCAGAAGGCGATGGCGTCCTTTGATCCAGCTGGCCTGTTCCGTCACGGACAGCGCGAATGCGTTCGTGAGGATGACGGTGTCTGCTGCAAAGAACCGGTCGAGGTTCTCGAGCGATCGACGCTTGGTGTCCTTCTCGCCCAGCGTGACATCGATGACGATGCTGGCCCGGCGGTCGAGGCGCAGGAAGGGTTTTACGTCTCGTGGCAAGCGGGCGTCGATACCTGCGCCCCTGGGGAGGAGCACTGCGACGTCGTACGGGCTCTGCGTAAGGGCGGCAGCGTAGGAGTATAGAAGTCCCCCCGTTCCCGTGATCAGAACGAGCGGTTTGCGGGCTCTCGTTCTGGCCTCGGTCCGGGGTGTCTTCGCCGTTCCTGTGCGTCGGGACCGGTGAGGTCTAGCGCTCTTCGTCGATCTTTGTTTTTCTGAACTCATCGTATCTGTAGAAACCTTCGTTCACCTTCTTGCCCAGCTTCCCGGATTCGACCATCCGTTCCTGCATCAGGTGCGGGCGATATCTCGGCTCCCCGTGGAACTGCTGGAACATCGAACGGGTGATGTCGAGGTTCATGTCGATGCCGGCGAGGTCCATCGATTCGAACGGACCAAGGCGGAATCCGCCCACCGAGGTCAAGATCCTGTCGACCTGTGAGACGGTGGCGATCTGCTCGCCCGCGATGCGCATCGACTCGCTGTAGAACGGATGCGCAACGCGGTTGACGATGAAACCCGGAGAATCCTTGACCAGAACGGGCGTCTTCTTCGCCATGTTCACGAATCCCAGTGCCCTTTCGACCGTCTCATTCGATGTCCGGTGTCCCTGGATCACCTCCACGAGCTTCATGGTATGTGCGGGATTGAAGAAGTGGAGCCCCAGAAATGTCGCCGGGAACCTCAGGTTCGAGGCGATGGAGGTGATGGGGAGGGAGGATGTATTCGATGCAAGGATCGTCCCGCCTTTGACGATCTCCTCAACGCGGCGCAGGAGGTCCTGCTTCGTTCTCTGGTCCTCGATGACTGCCTCTATGACGAGGTCTGCCGGGCTGATGTCAGGCAGGTATGTCTTCGCGCGGATGCGATCGCTGATGGCTTGAATATCCGCTTCGCTGACATTTCCCCGCTTCGAGGCGGCCTTGAGCTCCGATTTGACCCTTTCCCTGGCCCTTCTCAGGATCGTGTCGTTGACATCGTAGAGATAGACGACGCAATTCGCCTCTGCGAAGACCTGGGCGATGCCGGCTCCCATCGTTCCGGCACCGAGGACGGCAACATGCTTGATCATAAGCTCCTGTACTGCCTGTGGAGCATGAACATAGGGAAGAGTGGCAGGAAAAACAACGCGGGGGTAGGCACGCCAGCCTGACGATGTGGGCCTGTCCGCTCGTACCAAGGGGGAGCGTGGAAGAGGTCCTTTCGTCTATTTGTGGTCATCGCCGCTGCGTGTACGTATGAGAGCGACGTCTCCGTCGAGTGTCGTCACGACGACACTCTCTCCATCGATGGGGGCCACCGTATTGATGATGGTGTTTCCCTGCTTGGATGTCCATCGTACCGTGCCATCGAGTGCATCCAGTGCGTACACACGCCCGTTCTTCGTCCCGACATAGACGGTCCCATCCTTCTCCTGCGGCATAGAGTTGGCGATGTCGTATCCGAATCCGCAATCGGTCGCCCAGAGCATCTTTTCTGTTGTCGAGCGCGCGTCATAGGCAATGAGCGAATCATTCATCGTCTTTGCGTAGAACCGGGCCCCGTCCTCTGATATTCCCGCTGATTCACGCACCTGGTGAGCGCCGGAGCGCCATACCACCGCTCCGGTCCGGATGTCCAGGGTCGTGGCCGCTCTGTCCGGAGCGACAATGAAGAGGTGATGCCCCGACGAGACAGGCCAAACAGCTGCAGGAGAGAGCAGCCGGGAATCTCTTCCGTTGTTCCACCGCCATTGCAGCGTCCCGTCCGCACGGTCCAGACAGTACAGATACGAGTCCCACGCTCCGACGATGATGCGGTCGTTCGTCACAAGCGGCCGGGACTCGACGAAGCCCGTCAGTCCGTTGTATCTCCACACGTCCCGTCCGCTTCCTGCTTGCAGCGCCAGGAATTGTCCGTTGCTCGATCCTGTGTACACGATCCCGTCCTTCACGACCGGACTGGCAACGTTCGCATGGCCGGTCCGGACAGTCCACAGGATCTTGCCGGACGGCGCATCAAGACAGAAGACAGTGCCATTGGTGGTCGTGCCCGCTACGTATCCCTCGTTTGCGCAGAGGTTCCCGAGGACCGGACCACCGGCCATCGTTGACCATTGTTCTTTTCCCGTGGCAAGTTCGAGCCGCCTCACTGTGCCGCTTCTGTCTGCGACGAAGACGGCGCCGTCATCGACGGAAGGTGACGATGTCATCGTCCACCCGGTCCTGAGAAGCCAGTGGCGTACTCCCCGCGGGTATCTATCGCTCATCACATCGTCTGGAGAGGTCTCGGGCGGTGTTCCATAGCGATGTGTGCCCACAGGCAGGGCATGTCGCTCAGGATTGGTATGGTTACCCGTCTCCCTTTCAAAGAACCGGAGCGAATCCCTCGTGACCATCACGATAGTGTACCCCCCTCGTCCCTGCCGCCCCCGAAGATTCGAGCGCCCCATGACGCCCGGCAGTCCCTCGAAATCGAGTATCTGGTCTCGATGTCCGTGTCCCACGAGAACGGCCTGCGTGTTCAGCATCCGCAGTCTGTTCGTTGCCTCGTACCAGTTGTCGATCGAGGGGTTCAGCGGATAGTGCGTGACGAAGATGAGCCGCGTCGCCGGGTCGATTGCTGTCATCATTGAATCGAGCCAGCGAATGTCCTCGGGAGGGAAGTGTCCGTCTCCCATCCGGAGGACCGGACCCTGATGCATCCCAATGAAAAGGAATCCTTTGTGGTGGAAGACGAATCTGTCCGAGCCGAAGACGCGTACGAACTCCTGTCCAGCAGACTCGGACCACTTCATATCGTGGTTCCCAGGAATGATGTAGTATGGGACCTTGAGGTGCGACAGGATCTCGTGCGTCTCTTCGAACTCCCGCTGCCACCCCATTTCTGTGATGTCCCCGCTGAGGATGACGAAATCGAGGGAATCCTGATCGTTCAGGTCAGAAACACTGCCGCGGAGGTCATCAGCCCCCGATGTATTGCCGACATGGGTATCCGAAAGCCATGCGAATGAGAACGGTGCGTCCTGAGAGGAGCCGGGAGTGAGGATGAAAAGCAGGAGTGCAAGGATCAGCAGCTTCGTATGCCGGTGCTCTTTTGATACGATCATATCTTTGTCCCTTGGAGTGGCACTTCTATCCCCGGACCATCCGGGGGTGTCACACATCCCTGACGTCTGCTGAGAACACTGTCACGAGCGTCCCGGCGAATTCCATCACATCCATGGCTGCTGCCTTTCCGTCGGGCGAGGCGAGCGCCCTCTGAAGCGATTCTTCGTCATCGAAGTACATTTCCGTCATGAGGTAGTGCTGCGGTTCACCGATAGGGGAGCCGGTGATCCTCGCTACTTCCAGAGATCGAAGTCCCGGCAGGCGCTTGAGGATGGGGGTGTGCACGCTCTCGACGTGCCGGTCGAACGCTTCTGTGTCGTTGGGGGTCCTGTACATGCTAACGAGTTTTACCATCGCACATGTCCGTCTGAGGAAGGGGTGTGGAGGGGATGTGTGAGCGGCAATATACGCAGAAGGGAGAAGGACATGCAATCTCAGAGAAGCAGCATCGGTCCGGTCCACAGGGTATCCGGACTACCGCACGAGTTCACAGAGCGCGTGGCTGCCTTCGGATGGGAACGAGACAAACCGATACGATTTTTCTCTATCTTCATAGATTATGGAGTTCAATCGTCCCGAGGCTGAACAGCAGTTGCAGCAGAAGGTCATATCCGCCGGGATCGAACCCGGGGCCTTCTTCGCTCGTCTCGAAGACACCATCCGACCCTCTCCGGATCCCGCCCGTGCATACAGGAACCTTCTGCGGTTCCTCGAAGCGGGCTTCACATCCTCTCTATTATACGACTTCTCATCCCAGCCCTTCCTGCTCGGCATCTTCATCGAGCTTGTCGGTCAATCCCAGTACCTCGCCGATATTCTCGTCCGGAATCCTGCCTGGTTGCACTGGCTGACATCGACGGGTGAGCTGCGACGTATAAAATCGATGGGGGAGATACGGGCGGAGGCCCTCGCTGCCATCAGCGCGTTCGAACAACCCGGACGTCGCCGCGATGCCCTCAAGCGATTCCATCGCCGGGAAATGCTGCGGATCGGAGCGATGGATATCCTTGGCAACGCTTCCCTGCAGGAGATTGTCGGCCAGCTCTCAGCGCTGGCGGATGTCATCATCGATGAGGCCGTCGCTGCATCATTCGAGGCCGTGCTCCAGGGATCGCGCCGTCCAGCAGGGGCCGAGCTCTGTGTGATCGGACTGGGAAAGCTTGGGGGCGGCGAGCTGAATTTCAGCTCAGATATCGACCTGATGTTCGTGTATGAGCAGGACCGAGATCTCCGCAATCCGGTGGGGCGGCTGGGAACGGTCCATGAACTGTGCGTACGGCTGTCTGAGAACGTTGTGGATTTCCTGAGCGGATTCTCGGAGGAAGGATACTTCTATCGCGTCGACATGAGGCTTCGGCCAGACGGCAAGTCAGGTCCTCTGGCGTTGTCGCGGGCCGGATATATGGCATACTATGAGACACGAGGGGAGCCCTGGGAGCGGCAAATGCTGATAAAGGCCCGGGTTGTGGGCGGGGATCCGCGAGTTGGCGAACGTTTTCTTTCGGATATCCGTCCCTTCGTTTTCCGACGCACGTTGATCACATCACCCTGGAGTGATATCGCATCGATGAAACGTGCCATCGAGGCGGAATTCCACTCTTCCACCAATATCAAGCTTGGCGCAGGGGGAATACGCGACATCGAATTTCTCGTACAGGGATTGCAGCTCGTTCATGCCGGACGTCATCCCGGCGTCCGGTCTCCGAACACCCTTCGGGCGATCGACGCTCTCGAAGCAGAGGGACTTCTCCCCGACACGGAAGCGGACGTTCTGCGCGAGGCGTACAGTCTCTTCAGGGACGTGGAACATCGTCTTCAGCTCTTTCATGCATCTCAGACCCATGACCTGCCTGTCGATGACGAGGAGTTCAGCCTCCTTGGCAGAAAGCTCGGGCACTCCGCGGGTGCATTCAGGCGCCTGCTGACGCGCCACCGTTCGCGTGTGCGACGATCCTTCCTGTCCGCGACGGCGGGCATGCCAGGCGACACTGACGAGGCCGTGTCCGATGCAGAGAGGGCGATGTCAGATGCGTTGAGATCATCTGGGGAGGGTGGGATATGCAGACGTCTTCTTTCTGATGTCAGGCGGGACGCCCTCGGACCTGTCGCTGCACAGCGATTGGGTGTTCTGCTGGACGATCCGGCGAGGAGCTCCGTCCTACGGGAGGGACTACGTTCGTCCCGCCTGCGGTCCGACCTTGTGACAGCCCTTGGACGAAGCAGCATCGTGTTCGAGAGGTTTTCCACGGATCCGCTGCTCCTCGAGTCCCTCGTCGGTCAGGCTGCATCGCTTCTTCGGGGCCGCCAGCCCGGATGGTCCGACCTTCTGACCGATGATCCGGCCCGATTCAGGCGCTACAACGAAGTCCGCTCTGCCATCCGTTTCCTGACCGGTCGAACGACCGTGCGGCAGTTCGAAAAGGAGATGACCGCGGTAGCGGAGCTCATCCTGCTGTCTGCGTGCAATCAGCTCGCTCTTCCCGAGACGCTCCTCATCGTAGGTGCCGGGAAACTTGGGAGCGGGGAGATGGGGATATCGTCCGATCTTGACCTGCTCCTCTTTTATAAAGAAGGATTGCTGGAGGCGGGGAGGGCACAGGAGCTCGGTGAATCACTCCGAAGGAGACTCGCCGGAGAGAAGAAGAGTTACGATGTCGATCTCCGGTTGCGGCCTGAAGGACGGAACGCTCCGCTCGTCTCCGGAACAGAGTACTTCGCCGAGTATATGCGGTCTCGTGCAGATGTCTGGGAGAGGATGGCCCTGGGACGCTCACGACCTCTGTGGGGTTCGCAGGACCTCCGCACACAGTACTCCTCATCACTTCGAAAGGCGATCGGGCCTTCAGTCGCTGATGTTGTCGCAGAAGCCCGTTCGATGCGGGGACGGATGGAGGCGGAACGCGGTGCTGAGGAGGGCATTGACGTTAAGATCGCGGCCGGGGGCATCGCGGACATCGAGTTCCTTGCGCAGATCGGATCCGTTCTCAGGAACCGGTACGGAGGGCGGCCCACTGTCGACTCTCTCCGGCAGCTTCGACGTATCGGAGAAGTGAGGGAACGTGAGGTCCATATCCTTGCCGATGCTCTTGCATTTCTCCGGACGGTCGAGACGGTTGTACGGCTGAACAGCGCTGTCTCAACGTCCGTCCTCAAACCATCGCATGAGAGCGCAGTGTGTGCGACGCATGTCACTTCGAGCAGGTCAATCGAGGAACTTCTTTCCACGGTCCGTCGCCGCATGTCGTCGGTACGGCGCGTGTTCGACGGAGTTCTCGACCGTTGGGGAGGGAATTAATGGTGCGACAGCGCTGGCCGGGGCGATTCGTTGAGGATGTCGCGCACGGTGCAGGGTCGGTGCGCGCCACGGCAATGCTGCGCTCGCCGGTCCTGTGGCTCTCTGCCCTCCTCAGTATGGTTCTCCTCGTGCCGGGTGTCGGATCTCGCATCGACTGGATCGACAGCGGCGAGCTCATCGCGTCAGCCTTCACGCTCGGCATATCACATCCCACCGGGTACCCGCTGCTGACGTTTCTGTCAAGGGTTGTCGTTATGATGGCCCCGTGGGTCGATCCGGTCTTCATGCTGCATCTTCTCTCGGCGCTGTTCGTCGCGTGTGCCGGCGGATTCGTCGCCCTGCTGACGGTCCTCCTGATCGGGCGGACGGGACGTGCCGGTGATGCGGCAGCGGGGGGTGTGACTGCCTCGTTGCTGTTCGTTTCGGCAGCGACGGTGTGGCAGACTGGCACCACGTACGAAGTGTACGGATTCCAGGCCTTGCTGTACACCGCAGCGTTGTTGGCCGTGCTCCTCGGGCTCCGTGACATGGAGGGAGACTCCGGAACGATATCCCGCTGGTGGATAGCAGGAGGGCTGCTGGTCGGCTATGGTTTTGCGAATCATATGATGACGATCTATCTCCTGCCGGGGCTGGCGTGGCTATGGTGGAAGTCACGGCAGAGAGTACGTGAACGTTCGATGGCCGCGTTCCTCGCGGCGATGACCCTGGGGATATCTGCGTACCTTTATCTTCCTCTTCGTGCACTGACACACCCACCGTTGAACTGGGGAGATCCGTCCTCGATCGGATCACTGATCGATCATGTCTCCGGGAAACAATACCGGGTGTGGATGTTCTCCGGTCTCGATTCTTTCGCTGCCTCGGCCGGGGAATTCATCGGGAGCTTCCCCATGGATGCGGGCTGGTTGGCGTTGGCGCTGTCGATGGCAGGATTGCGCGTCCTGTGGCAGCGGGACCGGACCTTCTTTTGGTTCTGCATCATCCTCGTCGTCTTCACGATCGGATATTCACTCAACTACAGCATCCATGATATCGAAACGTACTTTCTCCTTGTCCATTGTATGATCGCTGGATCTGCCGGCGTGGGTACGTGGTGGGTCATGCGTGCGATCAGGGAGCGGAACATGCCCAGGCGCGTCCTGGTATCCGTTCTGCCGTTCGTGGTACTGTGTCTCAATGGATTCTACAGGCTGGATGCGTATCGAGAGCACTCGGATGAAAGCCCGGAGCCTTTCGCAGCGGGAGTCCTGGCGGGTGTCGATGCGGGTGCGACGATCCTGACCGGGAAGTGGGATTTCCTGTACTCTCCGGCGCTGGCGCTGCAGCATGTACGGGGAGAACGTCCGGATGTTCGTATGATAGACCTGCATCTTCTCCGGGACAGGTCGTGGTACGTGAGGGAAGTCCTGAAGAAGTTCGGTGATGACAGAGGTATGCTGGTGCAAAGCGGGAATGCGTTCCTCGAAGAGCTGCGCAAGTTCGAGCAGGGCAAACAGTTCAACCCGCAGGTCATCCAGATGAGATGGCAGGAGTTCCTCACGCAATTGCTGGCCGTGCTTGCTTCGTCCGGCCCTTTGTACACTGACCACGAGATCGTGGCAGAACTGCCGCGGCTTTTTGAATACCGTCCGGAGGGATATCTGTTGCGGGCGGCTGTGCCAGATCTGACTGCCAGGGAACGACGACTCCCCGAATATTGGCCTATTGGCAACAAAAATGACGAATTTGCCCGATCTTATCGAAGGTTTTGCTCGACCGCATTCCTCAATCATGGACTGTTCGCCCGTTCGGAGGGGGATACCCTCCTTTTTGCAGAGAGCATCGATTGGGCGTCCCATATCGATCCCGAGAATCCCTATCTCCGTGGCATAAAGTGACCCCCTCACTGCTACTTTTCGTTGATTTTGTCTGAAATTTTCGTACTTTTGTAAGCTCTATTCGGCATCCCGGATCGATCCACATCCCCAGCAGCCAGAGTATCGCAACGCACATCCCGAAGACATCAACGCTGAAGTCGAACGGGAGCAGCTGTGCTGTCATTGATCGGAGCGATCGCCGGATAGGTGTGTGAGAGCCACGACGGAGATTCACTTCAGCAGTATGCATGTCGCTGGCGTAGCTCAGCTGGTAGAGCAGCTGACTTGTAATCAGCAGGTCAGGAGTTCGAATCTCCTCGCCAGCTCTTCACAACTGTCGGGCAGGTAGCGAAGCGGTCAAACGCATCAGACTGTAAATCTGACGGCTCATGCCTTCGGAGGTTCGAATCCTTCCCTGCCCACCCGGAATTGAAGATTGAAGAAGGAAGATTTTAGATTTGTAGCTGCCAGTACTCAATCTCATTCTTCGATCTAGAATCTGCAATTTTCAATGTTCAGGCGGGAGTAACTCAGTTGGTAGAGTCACAGCCTTCCAAGCTGTTGGTCGCGGGTTCGAGTCCCGTCTCCCGCTCAACATATAAGATGGAAGATTGTAGAAGGGAGATGTGCAGGGGGAGGGTTGGTGATTGTGGTATGAGCACGCCTGTTCAGGCAATCTACGATCTACCATCAGCAATTTTCCATGTTCCGCTTGCGTAGCTCAGTTGGTAGAGCACGTCCTTGGTAAGGACGAGGTCACCGGTTCAATCCCGGTCGCAAGCTCTCGGTACCAGACATGACAAGGACGATCCATGAGAGACATCATTACACTCGAATGCACAACCTGTAAGCGGCGCAATTATTCCGCGACGAAGAACAAGAAGAACCAGACGGGCCGTGTGGAGTACAAGAAGTACTGCAAGTGGTGCAACAAGCGGACGGTCCACAAGGAGACGAAATAGCGCGTCGCGTCCGCACGGGCGACCGCGCCGGCACACGTGACTAGCTCAATTGGTAGAGCAGCGGTCTCCAAAACCGCAGGTTGGGGGTTCGAGTCCCTCGTCACGTGCGAGGAACTTTTTCACAGACTGACGCAGAACGGATACCATGAAAGATAAGATTCTCACCTTCTTCAGTGACGTCCAGAAGGAAATGGAGAAGGTCACGTGGCCTTCACGGGAAGAGCTGATGGAATCGACCCGTGTGGTGATCGTGGTCTCTCTCATCATCGCTGTCTTCGCTTGGGTGGTCGATCTTGCCGTCAGCGAAGCGCTCAAGGCGATCTTGTAAGCGCAGGAAGGACGGACACGGTGAGCAAGCGGTGGTATGTCGTCCGGACGTATTCCGGACATGAATCGAAGGTCAAGGCGTATCTCGAGTCAGAGGTCGCACGTCTCGGTTTCGAGGAGCGGATCTCGGCAGTGATGATCCCATCCGAGAAGGTCGTCGAAGTGAAGGACGGGAAGAAGAAGCACAAGGTGAAGAACTTCTTCCCCGGGTATGTGCTTGTGGAGGCGGAACTCGACAAAGAAACGAGCCACGTCATCCTTGAGGCGCCGTCCGTGCTGGGCTTCGTTCCGGACAAGAACAATCCCGCGCCGCTGCATCCGGACGAGGTGCGCCGGTTGCTCGGCAAGATGCAGGAGCGGCAGGAAACGGAGCTTGTCGAGGTCCCGTACCGCGCCGGCGATGCGGTCAAGGTCATCGACGGGCCGTTCAACAATTTCAACGGGTTCGTCCAGGAAGTGAGCCCGGAGAAGATGAAGGTGAAGGTCATGGTGTCGATCTTCGGCCGGAAGACACCGGTCGAGCTCGATTTCTCTCAGGTCGAAATGGAAAAATAGGCAGGATATCGTATGGCAAAGAAGATAGCTGGATACATCAAGCTGCAGATCCCCGCCGGGCAGGCGAATCCCGCCCCGCCGGTCGGTCCCGCGCTCGGTCAGAAGGGCGTGAACATCATGGAGTTCTGCAAACAGTTCAACGCGCGAACGAAGGAGCAGGCCGGCCTGATCATTCCGGTGGTCATCACTGTCTTCTCCGACAAGTCGTTCACGTTCATCACCAAGACTCCTCCCGCGGCGACCCTTCTCGTTCGTGCGGCAAAGCTGCAGAAGGGCTCGGGAGAGCCGAACCGGAACAAGGTCGGGAAGGTCACATCGAAGCAGGTCCGCGAGATCGCGGAGCTGAAGATGCCCGACCTGAACGCCAACGATGTCGAAGCGGCCATGCGCATGGTCGCTGGCACGGCCCGCAGCATGGGCATCACCGTCGAAGACTAACGCAGAAAAGAAGGTCGGACGATCGTCATGAAAGATCACAGCAAACGGTTCAAAGGGGTCGCATCGAAGGTCGATGCGAAGAAACAGTATTCGATCGCTGATGCGGTCGCGGTCGTGAAGCAGACGGCCAGCGCGAAGTTCGCCGAGAGCGTGGACATCGCCGTTCGCCTGGGTCTCGATCCCCGCAAGGCAGACCAGGCGCTCCGCGGCACCGTCGCCCTTCCTCATGGGATCGGCAAGTCCGTGCGCGTGCTCGTCATCGCCAAGCCACCCAAGGACGAGGAGGCGAAGGCTGCAGGCGCCGATATGGTCGGCTACAAGGACTACCTCGAGAAGATCCAGGGTGGGTGGACGGATACGGACGTCATCATTGCCACGCCGGACGTGATGGGCGATCTGGGGAGGCTCGGCAAGATCCTCGGCCCCCGCGGTCTGATGCCGAATCCGAAGAGCGGCACGGTCACCCCGGACGTCGCGACAGCGGTGAAGGAGATCAAGGCCGGCAAGATCGAGTTCCGCGTCGACAAGGCAGGTATCGTCCATGCGACGGTCGGCAAAGCGTCGTTCGAGCAGGAAAAACTCGTCGAGAACATCCAATCGTTCATCAGCACGATCGTCCGGTTGAAGCCGTCCACGGCCAAAGGGACATACGTGAAGAGCATCGCCATCTCCACGACCATGGGGCCCGGCGTGCATATTGACCGCGCAGAAGCTGCTGCGCACTAACGGCAGAACATCACAGAGTTTACGCACTCGCTCTCTTCTAAAGCAATGTCCGGTGCCCTTTCGGGGGGCTTCTCACCGGACGACCACGTTACGAGGTACACATGAAACGCAGTGAGAAGGACGCAATCATCGATGAGGTTGCGGAGCGGACGAGCAAGGCACAGGCGGTCTATTTCGCCGATTTCACGGGCATGACCGTCGCAGACGAACGTGAGCTGCGGCGGGAGTTCCGGAAGGCCGGTGTCGAGTATACCGTCTACAAGAACACGCTCGTGAGAAAGGCGCTCGAACGGGTCACGGGGTATGAAAAGGTCTATGATTACCTCGTTGGTCCGACGGGCATCGCCTTCTGCGGCGATGACATCTCAGCTGCTGCCCGGATCATCAAGCAGTACAATGAGAAGACCGGAAAGATGAAGCTGAAGGCGGCCGTGCTGGAGCGTCAGGTCTATGACGGCTCCCTGATCGCCGATCTCGCAGCGATCCCGTCGCGGAAAGAGCTCATGGCGGCTATCCTCGGAAGCATCGAGGCGCCGATGTCGGGCATCGTTGGCGTGATCAATGCCGTTGCGCGGGATCTCGTCAGCGTCATCGACCAGATCGCTGAACAGAAGAAGGCAGCCTAGCCTCTTCGAACACCACAAGAGTCCACGTTTATATCTATTCGAAGGAGTATTGCAATGTCTGTAGTCGAAGAAATTGTTGAAAAGATCGAGAAGCTTTCGATGATGGAAGCTGTCGAGCTCAAGAAGGCGCTCGAGGGCAAGTTCGGTGTCACGGCGGCCGCCCCGGTCATCATGGGTGCCCCCATGGCAGGTGCCGGCGCAGCGGGTGGCGCTGCAGCGGCCGAGGAGCAGACAGAGTTCACGGTCGAGCTCAAGGCCGCTGGTGCTCAGAAGATCAACGTCATCAAGGTTGTGCGCGCGGCGACGGGCCTGGGCCTCAAAGAGGCGAAGGACCTGGTCGACGGCGCACCGAAGCCCGTCAAAGAAGGGGTGTCGAAGGACGAAGCAGAGAAGCTGAAGAAAGAGCTCGAAGAGGCAGGAGCAACGGTCGAGCTGAAGTAGTCCGGTGACGTGTGAAGAAACACGCAACGCCGAACTGCAGCTGCATTGTCCACGCTAATTCAGCCATGAACAGGTGGCCGTCGCGGTACTGTGCCGCGACGGTTCCCGTTCATGGTCATCGGACGACGCACCCGTCGGGTGCTGCTTCCGTCATGTCAAGTCCCAAGGAGAAGGTACGTTGAAGAACCTTACCAACGGAACGAACGGCCGTGTCTCGTTCGCTCGGATCGCATCCGTGCTGGAGACGCCGGACCTTCTGAATGTTCAGATCGATTCCTTCGAGTCTTTCCTCCAGTCGGAGACCCCGCCGCATCGGCGCCGCAAGGTCGGGCTCCAGCAGGTGTTCGAGACCAACTTCCCGATCATGGATGCGCGCGAGAACTTCCTCCTGGAGTTCGTCGAGTACTATGTCGAGAAGCCGAAGTATTCGGTCGTCGAATGCCAGGAACGAGGACTCACGTACGCTGTCCCGCTGAAGGCGAAACTGCGTCTGTCGCAGAAGCGGGAGGGAGGTACAGAGTTCACAGACACGATCGAGCAGGAGGTCTACCTTGGGAACCTCCCGGCGATGACCACGCGTGGCACGTTCATCATCAACGGCGCCGAGCGCGTCGTCGTGAGCCAGCTCCACCGCTCGCCGGGCGTGTTCTTCGGTGAATCGATCCATCCGAACGGAACGGTGATGTACTCCGCGCGGATCATCCCCTTCCGCGGCTCCTGGGTCGAGTTCGCGACCGACATCAACAATGTGATGTACGCATACATCGACCGGAAGAAGAAGTTCCCGGTCACGACCTTGCTGCGTGCCCTTGGGTATTCCTCCGACGACGCCATCCTTGACCTGTTCAACCTTGTCGAGGAAGTGGCGGTGCCAAAAGTGAATCTCACCGACTATCTCGAGCGCATCATCTGTTCCGATGTGTTCGACCGCAAGACGGGAGAGATCTTCATCACGAAGGACTCCAAGCTCACTGAAGAGCACGTCAAACAGATCAAGAAGGCGGGCATCAAGAAGATCCGTCTCCTGCGGGCCGATTCCGACACGGAAGGCTCCGTCATTGCCAACACGATGATGAAGGACGTCTCCCGGTCGGAGGAGGACGCCCTCGAGGCGATCTACTCGCAGCTCCGGTCCGGCGAAGCCCCTGACCTCGATACCGCCAAGAACCTCATCGACCGCCTCTTCTTCAATCCGAAGAGGTACGACCTCGGCGACGTCGGCCGGCACCGCCTGAACGCGAAGCTGGGCCTCTCGATCGCAGAGGATGTCACGGTGCTGACGAAGGACGACATTGTCGCCATCGTCAAGTATCTGATCGACCTGCACCAGGGGAAGAAGTCGGTTGATGACATCGACCACCTGGGGAACCGGCGTGTCCGGACCGTGGGCGAACAGCTCGCGCAGCAGTTCAACATCGGCCTCTCGCGCATGACCCGCACCATCCGGGAACGGATGAATTTGCGCGACGCCGAGACGATCACGCCACAGGACCTCGTGAATGCCCGTACCATCACGAGCGTCATCAATGCGTTCTTCGGCACCAATCAGCTGTCGCAATTCCTCGACCAGACAAACCCGCTGTCGGAGATGACGCACAAGCGTCGCGTTTCTGCCCTCGGCCCGGGCGGTCTCACGCGGGAGCGAGCCGGCTTCGAGGTCCGTGATGTGCACTTCACGCACTATGGGCGCCTGTGTCCGATCGAGACCCCCGAAGGCCCGAACATCGGCCTCATTTCGTCACTCTGCATCCATGCGCGCATCAATGAGTTCGGCTTCATCGAGACCCCATACCGACGGGTCAAGAACGGACGCGTCGGCGAGGAGATCGAGTTCCTCACGGCGGAGAAAGAGGACGATGTCATCATCGCTCAGGCCAATGCTCCGCTCGACGACAAGGGGAAGTATACTGAGGACCGTGTCAAGGCACGGCTGGAGTCGGACTATCCGCTTGTCGAGCCCGAGAAGGTGCAGTTCATGGACGTTGCACCGAACCAGATCGTCAGCGCCGCGGCAGCGCTCATCCCGTTCCTTGAGCACGATGACGCCAACCGGGCCCTCATGGGTTCGAACATGCAGCGCCAGGCGGTGCCGCTGCTTCGTCCGCAGTCGCCCATCGTCGGCACGGGTCTGGAGGAGAAGGTAGCGCGTGATTCCCGGACGGTCATCACGGCCGAGCGGAACGGCCAGGTCCTGTCCGTTTCCGGTGATGCGCTTATCGTTGAGTACGACATCGATGAGAACTCGGTCGAGGCGATCGTATCGTTCGACGACAAACGCCGGGTCGAGTACAAGCTGACGAAGTTCCTTCGTACCAATCAGGACACCTCCATCAACCAGAAGCCTGTCGTCCGCGAAGGCCAGCGGTTCAAGAAGGGTGACGTGCTTGTCGACGGTTGTGCGACCGAGAACGGCGAACTGGCTCTTGGCAGCAACGTGCTCGTCGCTTTCATGCCCTGGCGCGGGTACAACTTCGAAGACGCTATCATCGTCAGCGAGCGGATCGTGGCAGAGGATGTGTTCACCTCCGTCCACATCGAAGAGTTCGAGCTCCAGGTCCGCGACACCAAGCGCGGCGAGGAGGAGTTGACGCGCGAGATCCCGAACGTCTCCGAGGAAGCGACGAAAGACCTCGACGAGAACGGGATCATCCGGGTCGGCGCCGAAGTGAACGAAGGCGATATCCTCATCGGAAAGATCACGCCGAAAGGCGAGACGGACCCGACACCCGAAGAGAAACTGCTCAAGGCGATCTTCGGCGAGAAGGCCGGTGATGTGAAGGACGCTTCCCTGAAAGCGCCTCCGGGCATGAAGGGCATCGTTATCTCGACGAAGCTCTTCAGCCGTAAGAAGAAGGACACCGAGAGCAAGAAGGAGGACAAGCGGAAGCTGGAAGCCCTCGAGCGCGCACGCAAGCGCGACATCCAGGAACTGACAGAGAAGCTTGGCCGGAAACTGGACCAGTATCTCGACGGCGAGAAGTCTGCCGGCATTCGCGACACGGATGGCAATGTCGTGCTCCGGTCCGGGACATCGATCAAGGAAGGGACCTTCCGCAACCTCGAAGGGGTCGAGAAGCTCGACCACACCATGGACTGGGTGGACGACAAACGGAAGCAGAATGTTATCCAGAAGATCTACGAGAACTTCCGGCAGAAGATGAGCGAGCTCGAAGAGCTCTACCGGCACGAGAAGAACAAGGTCCAGCTCGGCGATGAGCTTGCGCCCGGCATCGTGCAGCTTGCAAAGGTCTACGTTGCCCGCAAGCGGAAACTGCAGGTCGGCGACAAGATGGCCGGACGTCACGGGAACAAGGGCGTCGTCTCAACGGTCGTCCCGGTGGAGGATATGCCATTTCTCCCCAACGGTCGCCCGGTCGACATCATTCTTAATCCGCTCGGCGTTCCGTCCCGTATGAACATCGGGCAGCTCTTCGAACTGGCCCTCGGATGGGCCGGCCACGAGCTCGGGCTGAAGTTCGCCTCTCCTATCTTCGACGGTGCGAAATGGGCGGAGGTGGAGGATTACCTGACGAAGGCGGCGCTCGACCCGAACTCGAAATCCGTGCTCCTCGATGGACGGACGGGAGACCGGTTCGACCAGGAAGTGACCATCGGCTACCTGTATATGATGAAGCTGTCGCACATGGTCGACGACAAGATCCATGCGAGGTCGATCGGGCCGTACTCTCTCATCACGCAGCAGCCGCTGGGCGGCAAGGCCCAGTTCGGCGGCCAGCGTTTCGGAGAGATGGAGGTCTGGGCGCTCGAAGGATATGGCGCATCGCACGTCCTGCAGGAGATCCTGACCGTCAAATCGGACGACGTGCTCGGCCGTGCGAAGATCTACGAGGCAGTGGTGAAGGGGGAGAACCTCCCGGAACCGAACGTACCGGAGTCCTTCAACGTGCTCATGCGCGAGCTGCAGGGACTCGGGCTGGAAGTGAAGATCGAGTGATGCCCGCAGGCGGGGACCACCGATCGTTGTTTACACAATCGTGAGTTGGAGGCATACATGCCGTTCACACATCATGCAGATATCGTAAAGAAGGCGTTCTCGAAGATCACGCTGAGTCTGGCCTCTCCGGACATGATCCTCGGCCGTTCGCACGGCGAGGTGACGAAGCCGGAGACGATCAACTATCGCTCGTTCCGCCCCGAGAAGGACGGACTGTTCTGCGAGAAGATCTTTGGGCCCGTCCGTGACTGGGAGTGCCATTGCGGGAAATACAAGCGCATCCGCTACAAGGGCATCGTCTGCGACCGCTGCGGCGTCGAGGTCACGCAGAAGAGCGTCCGCCGCGAACGGATGGGTCATATCGCCCTGGCCGTACCGGTGGCGCATATCTGGTACTTCCGCTCCATGCCCAGCAAGATCGGCACCGTGCTTGGCATCGCGGCGAAGGAACTCGAGAAGATCATCTACTACGAGTCCTACGTTGTGGTCAATCCGGGGATGACCGGGCTCCGGAAGCTCGACCTCATTTCGGAGGACCAGTACCTCGAGATCCTCGCGTCACTTCCCGAGGACAACCAGGACCTCGAGAACGACGATCAGAAGAAGTTCATCGCGAAGATGGGTGGAGATGCGATCAAGGATTTGCTCCGCCGTGTCGACATCGAATCGCTGGCCGGAGAGCTCCGCGCAGCGGTGTCCACCGAGACCTCTGTCCAGAAGAAGCAGGACGCACTCAAGCGGCTCCGTGTTGTTGAGGCGTTCCGCAAGAGCGAGCTCACCGCCCCGAACAATCCGTCGTGGATGATCCTGGATGTGATCCCCGTGATCCCGCCAGAGCTGCGTCCGCTCGTTCCGCTCGAAGGCGGACGGTTCGCGACGTCGGACCTCAACGACCTGTATCGGCGTGTCATCATCCGCAATAACCGCCTGAAACGCCTCATCGAGATCAAGGCCCCCGAGGTCATTCTTCGTAACGAGAAGCGGATGCTGCAGGAGGCCGTCGATTCGCTCCTGGACAATTCGAGGCGCATCAATGCCGTTCGGAGCGACAACAATCGTGCGCTGAAGTCCCTCTCTGATATGCTGAAGGGTAAGCAGGGCCGGTTCCGCCAGAACCTTCTCGGCAAGCGGGTCGACTATTCCGGTCGTTCGGTGATCGTCGTCGGTCCCGAGCTGAAGCTGCACGAGTGCGGTCTTCCCAAGGACATGGCCGTTGAGCTGTTCAAACCCCACATCATCCGCAAGCTCATCGAGCGCGGACTGGTCAAGACCGTGAAGAGCGCGCGGAAGATGGTCGACAAGAAGGGTCCCGAAGTGTGGGACATACTCGACCATATCATCGAAGGCCATCCTGTACTGCTGAACCGTGCTCCCACGCTGCACCGGCTCGGTATCCAGGCCTTCCAGCCCGTTCTCGTCGAAGGTAAGGCCATTCGTATCCACCCGATGGTCTGCACGGCATTCAACGCTGACTTCGACGGCGACCAGATGGCGGTCCACGTGCCGTTGTCGTACGAGGCACAACTCGAGGCGCGGCTGCTGATGCTGTCGAGCCATAACATCCTCTCGCCGGCGAGCGGCGCACCCATTGTCACACCAACGCAGGACCAGGTGCTCGGGTGCTATTACCTGACGAAATCCCGTTCGGGTGAGAAGGGCGAGGGATTGAGCTTCTCCAGCATGAACGAGGTCATCGTTGCACATGACCACGGCAAGGCAGCATTGCATGCCCGCATCAAGCTTCGCCACAACGGTCAGCTCATCGAAACGACCGTCGGACGGGTGATCTTCAATCAGATCGTCCCCGAGGGTGTCCCGTTCATCAACGAGCTCCTGAACAAGAAACGTCTCGTCCAGCTCATCGCCATGACCTTCCGGCGATGCGGCAACCTCGAGACGGCCACGTTCCTCGACCAGCTGAAGCACCTCGGCTTCACATATGCCACGAAGGGCGGCCTCTCGGTCTCCGTCGGCGACGTCATTATTCCCCAGGAAAAACAGGACATCATCGCGAAGGCGATGAAGGACGTCGAGAACGTCGAATCCCAGTACTATCGGGGCTTCATCACCAACGGCGAGCGGTACAACAAGGTTATCGACATCTGGACGCGTGCGACAAGCCGGATCGCGGACAAACTGTTCGACTCGCTGCAGCACGACCGGGATGGCTTCAACTCACTCTATATGATGGTCGATTCCGGCGCCAGAGGCTCGAAGGAGCAGGTGCGCCAGCTCGCGGGCATGCGCGGCCTGATGGCCAAGCCCCAGAAGTCCCTCTCCGGAGCGACGGGCGAGCTCATTGAGAATCCCATCATCGCGAACTTCCGCGAGGGTCTGTCGGTGCAGGAGTACTTCATCTCCACGCACGGCGCCCGGAAGGGCCTTGCCGACACCGCGCTCAAGACGGCTGATGCGGGGTACCTGACGCGGCGTCTCATCGATGTCGCACAGGATGCCATCATCAGCGAGGATGACTGCAAGACCATTACCGGAGTCCTGACGAGCGCCCTGAAGGAAGGGGAGGACATCAAGGAGCCGCTCGCAGAGCGTATCCTTGGTCGCGTTTCCCTGCAGGATGTCGTCGATCCGTTGACCGACCAGGTCATTGTCCAGGCGGGCGAACTCATCGACGAAGAGAAGGCGCTGGCGATCTCGGTGACCTCCATCGAATCGGTCCTGATCCGTTCCGTGCTCACCTGCGATGCGCGCCGGGGCGTGTGCGCCAAATGTTATGGCCGCGACCTCACCACCGGAAAGCTTGTCGAGGTCGGACTTGCCGTCGGCGTCATCGCGGCGCAGTCCATCGGTGAGCCGGGCACGCAGCTCACACTGCGGACCTTCCACACCGGCGGCACGGCGAGCCTTATCGCAGCGCAGTCGCAGATCGCGTCGAAGTTCGACGGCGTGGTGAAGTACGAGGGTGTCAAGACGATCGATGTCACCATCGACGAGATCGAGCGGCAGATCGTGTCCGGCCGCAGCGGTGTCATCAGCGTGCTCGACGACGACAACAGGGTGCTGACACGCTACGATGTCCCCTACGGCGCGATCATGAACGTGCGGGAGGGACAGAAGATCCAGCGTGGCGAGCTCATTTACGACTGGGATCCCTACAACGCGGTCATCATCTCCGAGAAGCCCGGTGTCGTGCGGTACGTCGACCTGAAGGAGAATGCCACATATCGCGAGGAACCCGACGAGCAGACCGGCCACATCCAGAAGGTCGTCATTGACAGCCGCGACAAGACGCTCATCCCGATGCTGCATGTCGAGGATGCGAACGGCGAGAAGCTCTCCGGGTATCCGATCCCGACACGTGCACACCTGACCGTCGAGGACGGGGAGCAGATCAAGGCTGGGACCGTGCTCGTCAAGATTCCGCGCGATATCGGAAAGACCCGCGACATCACAGGCGGTCTGCCTCGCGTGACGGAGCTCTTCGAGGCCAGGCACCCGGTCGATCCATCCGTCGTGAGCGAGATCGACGGCATCGTGTCGATCGGACAGCCCAAGCGCGGTTCGCGTGAGGTCTTCGTCTCAAGTCATGACGGCAAGGACACGCGGACGTACCTCGTGCCGCTCGGCAAGCACCTGCTGGCTCAGGAAGGTGATGTCGTCCGTGCGGGAGAGCGTCTCTCGGCCGGATCGATCGATCCTCACGATATCCTTAAGATCAAGGGGACGACGGCCGTGCAGGAGTACCTGGTGAACGAGATCCAGGAGGTCTACCGGATGCAGGGTGTGAAGATCAACGATAAGCACATCGAGGTAATCGTCCGGCAGATGATGCAGAAGGTGCGGATCGTGGACCCGGGAGACTCGAAGTTCCTCGAAGGGGACCATATCGACAAGGCGCGCCTGCATGACGAGAACGATGAGGTGTTCGAGAAGACCGTGGTCGAGAGCAAGGGTGATTCGAAGTTCAAGAACGGTCAGCTGATTCAGAAGAAGGAGGTCCGGGAGGTCAATATCGACCTGAAGAAGAGGTCGAAGAAGGTCGCGGAGGTCCGGGACGCTGAACCAGCCACCTCCGAGCCCATCCTGCTCGGTATCACGCAGGCCTCGCTGACCACGGACAGCTGGTTCTCGGCCGCGTCTTTCCAGGAGACGACAAAAGTCCTGACGGACGCAGCGATCGAAGGAAAGGTGGACCCCCTGCTCGGGCTCAAGGAGAACGTGATCATGGGCCATCTGATCCCGGCCGGTACAGGTCAGAAGAAGTGGAAGAACCTCATGGTCATCGGAGAACCGTTATTCGAGCGCCAGGAAGAGGTCTCGCAGGAGTCGGAGGAGTCTCAGGAGGAGACGGTCGAGGCCGGAGGAGTGCGGAAGCTGAAGCGGAAGGCTCGGGTCTCAGCATAGGCTGCAAAGTAGCGATGGATATTGACATTCGAGACAGATTTCTTTACATTTAAAAGCTCCGCCAAAATTGAACTCATAGGGGTGATCTGATTGCCAACTATTAACCAACTCGTCCGCAAAGGCAGGGAGAGGGTCTCGTTCAAGAGCAAATCTCCTGCCCTTCAGTCGAGCCCGCAGAAGCGGGGAGTCTGTACGCGCGTGTATACGACGACCCCGAAAAAGCCGAACTCGGCACTCCGCAAGGTTGCGCGTGTGCGGTTGGTAAGCGGGATCGAGGTGACGGCTTACATTCCCGGTGAAGGTCATAACCTTCAGGAACACTCGATCGTTATGATCCGGGGAGGCCGTGTGAAGGACCTTCCGGGTGTGCGCTATCACATCGTTCGCGGCACGCTCGATACGCAGGGCGTACAGGACCGAAAACAGGCCCGCTCCAAGTACGGGGCGAAGCGGCCGAAGCAGTAGGGTCAGGAATGAGAAAGAAGACTGCAGGCTCCCGTCGGTTACAACCCGACCCGAAATACGGCGATATTCTCGTTGCCCGCTTCGTGAACAACCTTCTGAAGCAGGGAAAGAAGAGCACGGCTCGCCGCATCATGTATCATGCGCTGGATTCTATAGGAACGAAGACGTCAAAAGACCCGGTTGAGGTCTTTCGCAAGGCGGTGGAGAACGCTTCTCCGCTGATCGAGGTTCGTGCGCGTCGCGTAGGCGGCGCGACCTATCAGGTCCCAACAGAAGTTCGTCCCGGGCGGCGAACCGCTCTCGCAATCCGATGGCTCATCACCAATGCCACAGCACGCTCGGAAAAGTCTATGGCACAAAAGCTCGCGGCGGAGCTGCTTGCAGCATCCGCGGGCGAGGGCGGTGCGATCAAAAAGAAGGACGATGTGCACCGCATGGCCGAGGCCAACAAGGCCTTTGCCCACTTCCGCTGGTAAGCGGTACGACAACAACGAACGCAGAAACAGCTTGATCGGGGAGCTGCATGGCGGCGATGTATGACCATCGCTGAAAGCGCTTGCCCCAAAGGAATGTATGTCCAAGAGATTTTCGCTCGCAAAGACCCGGAACTTCGGCATCATGGCCCACATCGATGCCGGCAAGACCACCACGACCGAACGCATCCTGTTCTATACAGGACGTGTCCATCGGCTGGGGGAGGTCCATGACGGTGCAGCGACGATGGACTGGATGGACCAGGAGAAGGAGCGCGGCATCACCATCACAAGCGCCGCGACCACGTGCTTCTGGAACGAACATCGGTTGAACATCATCGACACTCCCGGCCACGTCGACTTCACGATCGAGGTCGAGCGGTCGCTGCGGGTCCTCGATGGCGCCGTTGCCCTGTTCTGCTCGGTGGGCGGCGTCGAACCGCAGTCGGAGACCGTCTGGCGTCAGGCGGACAAGTATGGAGTTCCCCGTATTGCGTTCGTCAACAAGATGGACCGCGCCGGAGCGGACTTTCTGAGCGTCGTCGAGATGATGAAGAACCGGCTGGGCGCCAATGCTGTGCCGGTCCAGATCCCGATCGGTGAAGGCGACATGTTCGTCGGCATCATTGACCTGATCCGGAACAAGGCGCGGATGTACAGCGAGGATGCTTCGGGAGCTTCCTTCGAAGAGATGGAGATCCCGGACTCGCTGAAAACGCAGGCGAACGAGTACAGGATCAAGATGTTGGAGGCGGTGGCGGGCGAGGACGATACGCTCCTCGAAAAATATCTCGAGGGCAACGATATCTCCCCGGAGGAGATCATCGAGGTCCTGCGGCGCGCGACGCTGAAGGTCTCGATCATCCCTGTCCTCTGCGGTTCCTCCTTCAAGAACAAGGGAGTGCAGGCCCTGCTCGATGCCGTTGTCAACTTCCTGCCGAGCCCCATGGATATCAATGAGGGTGAGGTGCACGGGCACCACCCGCACCGCGGCGACGATGTGGTCCGTCGAATGGATGACAGCGAGAAGTTCACAGCGCTTGCGTTCAAGATCATGAGCGACCCGTACGTCGGACGGCTGACCTATTTCCGGGTCTATTCGGGCACGCTGAAGGCGGGTTCGTACGTCTACAACGCCTCGTCCGAGCAGAAGGAGAGGGTCTCGCGGCTGCTCCACATGCATGCCAACCACCGCGAGGAGGTCGATGTGTCTCACGCCGGCGACATTGTCGCAGCGATCGGACTGAAGTCGACAAAGACCGGTGATACCCTCACGGATGAATCGGATCCGATCATCCTCGAGAAAATGCTGTTTCCCGACCCGGTCATCGATGTGGCGATCGAGCCCAAGACGAAGGCGGACCAGGAGAAGATGGGTGAGGCACTGCAGCGGCTCGCTGAAGAGGACCCGACGTTCCGCATCGCAACGAACGAAGAGACGGGGCAAACGATCATCAGCGGCATGGGCGAGCTGCATCTGGAGATCCTCATCGACCGGATGAAGCGGGAATTCAAGGTAGAGGCAAATGTTGGTAAGCCCCAGGTCGCCTACAAGGAATCGCTGACCAAGAAGGTACAGGTAGAGGGTAAGTTCATCAGGCAGTCGGGCGGACGCGGTCAGTATGGCCATGTCTGGATCGAGCTCGAGCCGAACGAGAAGGGGAAGGGGTTCATTTTCGAGAACGGCATCGTTGGCGGCGTCGTCCCGAGGGAATACGTCAGGCCGACCGAGCAGGGGATCATGGAGGCGATGCGCAACGGTGTGCTCGCCGGATACCCCGTCGAGGATGTGAAGGTCCGGTTGTTCGATGGATCATTCCATGCTGTCGACTCGTCGGAAATGGCCTTCAAGGTGGCCGGGTCAATGGCCTTCAAGGAGGGTGCCCGCAAGGCTGGTCCGGTGCTGATGGAGCCGATCATGGCGGTCGAGGTCGTGACACCCGAAGAGTATATGGGAGATGTGATGGGCGACCTCAATGCGCGTCGTGGCAAGATCGAGGGTATGACCCCGCGCAAGGATGCGCAGGTCATCAAGGCTCATGTTCCCCTGTCGGAGATGTTCGGCTACGCGACGGCGATGCGTTCCATGACCCAGGGACGTGCGTTGTATTCAATGCAGTTCTCGCACTACGATCAGGTCCCGAGGAGCATCGCGGACCAGATCGTCGAGAAGATCAAAGGAAAAGAATCAGTACGCGCTTGATGCAGAGTAACCCCGTATCGACGGATGACCTAATCCAAGGAGACCCTTATGGCCAAAGAAAAATTTGACCGAAGCAAGCCGCACGTGAACATCGGCACGATCGGTCACGTCGACCATGGTAAGACGACGCTGACCGCTGCCATCACGATGGTCCTCAGCAAGAAGGGACTGTCGGAGGTGCGTTCGTTCGACTCCATCGACAACGCGCCCGAGGAAAAGGCGCGCGGTATCACGATCAACACGGCACATGTCGAGTATTCGACTGCAGAGCGTCATTACGCTCACGTCGACTGCCCGGGCCACGCTGACTACGTGAAGAACATGATCACCGGTGCGGCTCAGATGGACGGTGCGATCCTTGTCGTCGCCGCCACTGACGGCCCGATGCCTCAGACCCGTGAGCATATCCTGCTCGCACGTCAGGTCAACGTTCCCCGTATCGTCGTGTTCATGAACAAGGTCGATGCGGTCGACGATCCGGAGCTGCTCGACCTCGTCGAGCTCGAGATCCGCGACCTGCTCAAGTCCTACGAGTTCCCCGGCGATGAGATCCCGATCGTCCGCGGATCGGCCCTGAAGGCCATGGAAGCCGCCCTGAAGGACGGTTTCAATCCCGATGGACCGGAAGCGAAGCCGATCCTCGAGCTGATGAGCGCTGTCGACAGCTATATCCCGCTCCCGCAGCGTGATGTCGAGAAGCCGTTCCTGATGCCGGTCGAGGACGTGTTCTCGATCACCGGCCGTGGAACGGTCGGCACCGGTCGCGTCGAGCGCGGACATGCCAAGGTCGGTGACGAGGTTGAGGTCATCGGACTCGGAGCGCACAAGAAGACCGTCATCACGGGCGCAGAGATGTTCCGGAAGGAGCTCGATGAGGTCCGTGCCGGCGACAATGCTGGGCTGCTGCTTCGCGGCGTTGAAAAGACCGAGCTGGAGCGTGGACAGGTCATCGCGAAGCCGGGCTCGATCACTCCGCACACGAAGTTCACCGCCCAGGTCTACGTGCTGAAGAAGGACGAAGGCGGACGCCATACGCCGTTCCTGACGGGGTACCGCCCGCAGTTCTATTTCCGTACGACCGACGTGACCGGTGTTATCACCCTCCCGGGCGGAGTGGAGATGGTCATGCCGGGCGATAACCTCGATGCCGTGAACGTCGACCTGATCTCTCCCATCGCAATGGAGGAGGGGCTCCGGTTCGCTATCCGCGAGGGTGGCCGCACCGTCGGAGCCGGCGTCGTCACGAAGATCATCGAATAACATTGATCCCGAAGGTCCGGGCCGTTTCGGCGGTCCGGACCTATCAACGAGCAAGAGGTACACAGTGGCAGGCCAGACCATACGTATCAAACTGAAATCGTTCGATCACAATCTGATCGACAAGTCGGCGGAGAAGATCATCAAGACGGTCAAGTCGACCGGCGCGATCGTTTCCGGACCGATACCGCTTCCGACAAAACGGAGCGTGTATACGGTGAACCGTTCGCCGCACGTCGACAAGAAGTCGCGCGAGCAGTTTGAGACACGGTCGCACAAGCGTCTGATCGACATTCTCAACTCCACAAGCAAGACGGTCGATTCGCTCATGAAGCTCGAGCTTCCGGCCGGCGTGGACGTTGAGATCAAGGTCTGACGCTGACGCACGAAGAAGAGAAAGACACGAGGCCCGGAGTCGTTCCGGGCCGCACAAAGGAGTATTTCCGTGAGCGGGATTCTCGGCAAAAAACTCGGCATGACCAGCATCTTCAGTGAAGAGGGGGAGGCCATCCCCTGCACCATCATTGAGGCCGGGCCATGCTATGTCACGCAGGTGAAGACTCAGGACCAGGACGGCTACGACTCCGTCCAGCTGGGCTTCGACGAAAAACCGGATCGGTTGATGACGCGTCCGCAAAAGGGACATCTCGCGAAGGCGAAGGTTAAGGGTCTCCGCCTTCTCCGCGAGTTCCGCGAGTCCAACGGTCTGCCGCGCGAGGTCGGTGCGGAGGTCACGGTCGGCATTTTTGCGGCTGGTGACGTCGTCGATGTCCGCGGCAGGTCCAAAGGTCGTGGGTTCCAGGGTGTCGTCAAGCGGCATCATTTCGGTGGTGTCGGTATGACCACGCACGGACAGTCGGACCGCGTGCGTGCGCCGGGGTCCATCGGCTCAAGCTCGTACCCGTCACGTGTCTTCAAGGGCACGCGGATGGGTGGACGCATGGGCTATGATAATGTCACCGTACGGAATCTCGAGATCCTGAAGGTCATTCCGGAATCGAACCTCCTGATCGTCAAGGGGTCAGTGCCCGGCGCCATCAACGGCTACGTTGAAATCGTCAAGACGAACTAACGTCTCTCCAGGAAACTGCAATGGAAGTGGAAGTCAAGAAAAAGGACGGAACGGCGAGCGGCGAGAAGGTCAAGCTCGACCCCTCGATCTTTGAGATCGAGCCGAACGACCACGCGATCTACATGCTCGTGCGGAGCACAATGGCGAACCAGCGGCAGGGGACGCACAAGGTGAAGCCGCGCAACGAGGTGAGGGGCGGTGGCAGGAAGCCTTTCCGCCAGAAGAAGACAGGTCGCGCCCGGGCAGGCACCACCAGGTCACCTCTGTGGATCGGCGGCGGTTCCATCTTTGGCCCGAAGCCGCATGCGTACTCCGTCAAGGTGACGGACAAGATGCGCAAGCTCGCACGGAAGTCGGCATTGTCCTATAAGGCGAAGGAGAACGCCATCATCGTGCTCGAGGATTTCAGCCTCGACGCGCCCAAGTCGAGAGAGCTCTCCGGCATCCTCAAGGTGCTCGCACTTTCGAAGAAGAAGACGCTGTTCCTGACGCCGAAGACCGATGACGTGCTGTACCGGTCCGGGCGCAACATCAAAGGCTTCGCGGTCCAGTCGGCTGACAACGCCTCGACATACGACATTCTGGCTCATCAGGTGCTTCTGATCCAGAAGAGCGCGGTCGATGTCCTGCAGAAGCCATTGCTGAAGTAAGGTGATCCGTATGACCCAGATTATCATCCGACCCATTCTCACCGAAAAGATCACCGCTCTCGGGCAGAAGCGGCAGTATGCTTTCGAGGTGCCGGTCACTGCGAACAAGGTGGAGATCGGGAAGGCCGTCGAGAAGCGGTTCAATGTCACGGTCACGTCCATCCGGACCATGCGTGTGCTGGGGAAGGCAAAGATGCAGCTGACCCGACGCGGCCGGTTCCAGGGGCGCACCCGGTCATGGAAGAAGGCCATGGTGACGCTGAAGGAAGGCGACACCATCGATCTGTTTACCAATGCGTAACGAAGGCTGAGTTCAATGGCTATTCGAAAACTACGACCAGTCACACCATCGACCCGGTTCTATTCTGTCTCGGCGTTCGACGAGGTGACGAAAACAACGCCGGAAAAGAAGCTCGTCCGGAAGCTCAAGAAGTCGGGCGGACGGAACAACACCGGGCGTATCACGTCGCGGCATCGTGGCGGGGGACACAAGCGGCGCTACCGTGTCATTGATTTCCGCCGCACGAAGAGGGGGATCGCGGGGGTCATTTCGGCCATCGAGTACGATCCGAACCGATCCTGCCGTATCGCCCTTATCGCGTATCCCGACGGCGAGAAAGTGTACATCCTCGCTCCTGACGGCGTCAAGGTCGGGATGACCATCGAGGCAGGGCCGGATGCAGAGGTGCAGACGGGTAATGCTCTTCCGCTGAAGAATATCCCCGTCGGCACGTTCATCCACAACGTCGAGATGAAGCCGGGCAAAGGCGGTCAGATCGGCCGGAGCGCCGGGAATGCCGTGCAGTTGATGGCCAAGGAGGGGAATTTCGTGAGCGTGAAGCTGCCATCCGGCGAGGTCCGCAAGATCGCCGATGTCTGCTACGCCACCATCGGGTCGGTGGGGAATGCTGACCATGAGAACATTTCGTATGGCAAGGCCGGACGTTCGCGCTGGCTGGGCATCCGTCCGCAAACGCGGGGCATGGCGATGAACCCGGTCGACCATCCGATGGGCGGTGGCGAAGGCCGTTCGAAGTCTGGTGGCGGTTACCAGCATCCCGTGTCGCCCTGGGGGAAGTATGCGAAGGGCCTGAAGACCCGGAAGAAAAAAAATCAGTCAAACAAGTACATCGTCAAACGCCGGAAATAAGAGCGTATGAGCCGATCGATAAAAAAGGGACCCTACGTCGACCTGAAGCTGGAAAAAAAGGTCGAATCATTGAACAAGGCGAACCAGAAGAAGGTCATCAAGACCTGGGCGCGGTCGTGTACGATCCTGCCTGAGTTCGTCGGGCATACTTTCGCCGTGCACAACGGGAACAAGTTCATCCCGGTCTATGTCCACGAGGCGATGGTCGGCCACAAGCTCGGGGAGTTCGCCCCGACGCGGCTGTTCCGGGCGCACCCGGGTGTCAAGTCAGAAAAGTGATCCGCCGGTAGGCCAGTCAAGGAGCGATCATGGAAGCACGAGCAGTTCACAGATATATCGATACGTCACCGACCAAGATGCGGTTGGTGCTGGACCTCATCCGCGGAAAGGCCGTCGATGAAGCGTTGACGATCCTGCACTTTTCGCCGAAGCATGCTGCGCGCACGGCAGAGAAGGTCCTGCGGTCTGCGATCTCCAATCTGCAGAACAAGGACGAGGCGGGACGAGTGGACACGACGAGCGTCATTGTCAAGGAGGTGTTCGTCAACGGCGGACCGACGATGAAGCGGATTCTCCCCGCCCCGCAAGGACGCGCATTTCGCGTGCGGAAGCGGTCGAACCACGTCACGATCGTTGTCGAGCAGCGGAAGTCGGACACCGCGCCGAAGCAGAAGGCCCAGGCCCGGGAGAGCGCGCAGACATCGGCAACTGCCGCAGCCCCGAAGGCATCAAAGCCGAAATCAACCCGCACGAAGAAGACCGCGAAAGCGGCTTCGACCAAGTAACGGAGGAACCGTGGGTCAGAAAACGAACCCTAATGGATTCAGGCTGGGCATCGTTCGCGACTGGGATGCGAACTGGTATGAGGAGAAGAGCCTTCAGGGAAAACTGAAGGAGGACCTCGTTGTCCGGAACTACATCCACTCACGCCTGAAGAAGGCCGGCATTTCGCGCATCCTCATCGACAGGACGCCGAAGCGGGCTGTTATCACCATCCACACCTCTCGTCCCGGCATTGTCATCGGGAAGAGCGGTAAGGAGATCGCCCAGCTCGAGGAAGAGCTGAGGCGCGTCACCTCCAAGGAAGTGAAGATTCTCATCCATGAGATCAAGCGCCCTGAGCTCGATGCCTATCTCGTCGCTGACACGATCGCGTCGCAGCTCGAAGGACGTATCTCGTTCCGCCGGGCGATGAAGCAGTCGCTCACGGCTGCCATGCGGATGGGAGCAGAGGGGATCAAGATCATGTGTGCTGGCCGTCTCGGCGGGGCCGAGATCGCACGCACCGAGCAGTACAAGGATGGCCGGATCCCACTGCAGACGATCCGAGCCGACATCGACTTTGCGCAGGCGACAGCCTTCACCATCTACGGGACCATCGGCATCAAGGTCTGGATCTGCAAAGGCGAGATCCTGGGTGGAATGCCGCAAAGAGCATAAGGAGCGCGTGATACCATGCTAATGCCAAAGAGAGTAAAGTTCAGAAAGCAGCAGCGGGGACGCCGGCGTGGCAAGGATTTCCGCGGCTCGTCGATCTCCTTCGGCGATTACGGCCTGAAGGCCATGGAACCGGGGTGGATCACACAGCGGCAGATCGAAGCTTCCCGTGTTGCCCTGACGCGTCTGATGAAGCGCGAGGGCAAGGTCTGGATCAGGATCTTCCCTGACAAGCCGGTGACGAAGAAGCCCGCCGAGACCCGTATGGGATCCGGAAAGGGACTTCCTGAGTTCTGGGTCTCTGTCGTGCGTCCCGGCCGCATCATGTTCGAGGTCGGCGGCGTTTCGCGGAAGATCGCTGAGGAGGCCATGCGTCTCGCGGCCCACAAGCTGCCGATCAAGACGAAATTCGTTTCCCGGGTCGAGCTCGGGGCCTAACGAGAGAAGAGCGATATGAAAGCACACGAACTGCGGCAGTTGTCCGACGAAGAACTGAACAAGCGCATCGAGGAGGAGCAGCAGAACCTTTCAGCGCTGATGTTCCAGAAATCCCTCGGCCAGTTGGAGAAGCCCTCCAACATCCGGAAATCACGCAAGGACATCGCGCGGATGATGACCATCCTGCGCGAACGACATACTCAACCGGCAGGACGATCATGACGACAGAGACACAGACGGCGAAACGGCCGCAGCGGAAGACCAGAATCGGCAAGGTGGTGAGCGCGAAGATGACGAAGAGTGTCGTCGTCGCCATTGAGCGGAAGATCGCCCACCCGCTCTATAAGAAGTACTACCGTGTGACGAAGAAACTTATGGCCCATGACGAGAAACGGGAAGCCGGTCCCGGTGACCTGGTGCGGCTCATGGAGACCCGTCCGCTGAGCAAGATGAAGCGCTGGCGTGTGGTCGAGATCATCGAAAAGGCCAAGTAGGAACGTTCCCAGAAGGGTGCAGCAATGATCCAGGAAGAAACAAATCTCAATGTGGCGGACAACTCGGGTGCGAAGAAGATCCGATGCATCCGCGTGCTCGGAGGCAGCGGTCGCCGGTATGCTGGTGTGGGCGACCTTATCGTGGTCTCCGTGAAGGCGGCGATCCCGGGTGCACCCGTCAAGAAGGGGGATGTCTCGCGGGCCGTCGTCGTACGGACACGCAAGGAGACGCGCCGCAAGGACGGATCGTTCATCCGGTTCGACGAGAATGCGGCCGTGCTTCTCAATCCGCAGGGCGAACCGCGCGGGACCCGTATCTTCGGGCCGGTCGCACGCGAGCTCCGCGAACGTCAGTATATGAAGATCGTCTCACTAGCGCCCGAAGTCCTCTAAGCTTATGTCAAACAAACTCAACGTCAAGAAAGACGACCAGGTCGTCGTGATCTCCGGCAACTTCAAGGGCAAGAAGGGCAAGGTTCTGAAGGTGTTCCCGGAGAACCGCCGGGTCATCATCGAAGGAGTGAACGTTCGCAAGCGCCACTCCCGTCCGTCGCAGAAGAACCCCCAGGGTGGTATCGTCCAGAAAGAGGCGCCCATCCACCTTTCGAATGTCATGCTGATCGACCCGAAGAGCGGAGAGCCCACACGCACAGGACGGGCCCACGTGAAGGATGCGACGAGCGGGAAGAGAAAAGCGATGCGAGTGAGCCGGAAGACCGGCGAAATGATCTAAGGTAACCGCAATGGCCAAAGAGAAAAAACAAGGACAGGAAAAGAAGCAGAAGGGGTCTCCCGAGGCGAAGGCCAAGGGTGGTGCGCAGGAGAAGGGCGTCGCCCCGCGGCTTCGCGACCGATACAAGAAGGAGGTCGTCCCCGCCCTCATGAAAAAGTTCGGGTACAGGAGCGTCATGCAGGTGCCGCGCCTGGATAAGATCAGCCTGAACATGGGTGTGGGGCAGGCGACCCAGGATGCGAAGCTGCTCGATGCCGCGATCCAGGAACTGGAAGCTATCAGTGGCCAGAAGGTCGTCGTGACCAAGGCCAAGAAGGCTATTTCCAATTTCAAACTGCGGGAAGGTGTCCCGATCGGGTGCCGTGTCACCCTCCGGAACGAGAAGATGTACGAGTTCCTCGACCGGCTCATCTCGATCGCCCTCCCGCGCGTTCGCGACTTCCGCGGCGTGTCCGACAAGTCCTTTGACGGCCATGGGAATTACACCATGGGGATCAAGGAGCAGATCGTTTTTCCAGAAATCGATGTCGACAAGGTCTCGAGGATCACCGGTCTGGATGTCACATTCGTGACGACCGCCCCGTCGGATGTGGAATGTTATGAGCTCCTGAAGGAGCTCGGCATGCCGTTCGTCAAACGGCAGGATGTAGTTCAGGAAAACGCAGCCTAATCGAAAGGATAGCGTGTGGCACGTTTGGCATTGAGAGTAAAAGCCGCCAGAACGCCCAAGTTCAAGGTGCGTCAGTACAACAGATGCAGCCGCTGTGGCAGGCCCAGGGCATACTACCGGAAGTTCGGTGTGTGCAGGATCTGTTTTCGGAAGCTGGCGCTTGAAGGGAAGATCCCGGGCGTCCGGAAGGCATCCTGGTAATCGTAGCACGAGGAACTGAAAGAAACGGTATGGGAACAATTGTTGACCCGATCTCGGATTTTCTGACACGCATCCGCAATGCCGCAAAGGCAAAGCATCGTCGTGTCGATATTCCCGCTTCGACCATGAAGAAGAGCATGGCGCAGATCCTGCTCGACCTGAAGTTCATCGCGAACTTCACGGTCCTGGAGGACACGAAGCAGGGCGTCATCCGCATCAATCTGAAATATAAGGAAGGGCGTCCGGTCATCGCCGGGCTCCGCCGGGTCAGCAGGCCCGGACTTCGTCAGTACCGCGGTGCGGATGAGATGCCCCGCGTCCACGGCGGTCTGGGTGTCGCTATCGTCTCCACGTCCAAAGGTCTGATGACGGGCCAGCAGGCGAAGAAGGAGAATGTCGGCGGCGAGATCCTCGCCTATGTCTGGTAATTGAACGTTTAACGGAGCACACCGTGTCACGAGTAGGAAGAAAACCAGTTTCGATACCCAAGGGAGTCACGGTCTCGGTCGCCAACGGCGAAGTGACGGTGAAGGGCCCGAAGGGTGAGCTCCACGGGAAGTTCCATCCGGCGATCAGCGTTGCGGTGGATGGTCAGACGGTCCTCGTGAAGCGCTCATCGGATGAGAAGTTCCACAAGGCGCTGCACGGCCTGTGGCGCGCGAACATCCAGAACATGATCACAGGAGTCGTCGAAGGATTCGAGCGGAAGCTCGAGATCACGGGCGTCGGATTCCGTGCTGAGATGAAGGGGGTCAAGCTGAACCTTCTTGTCGGCTACAGTCATCCGATCGTCTTCGGTCCGCCCGAGGGAGTCAAGCTCGAGGCGCCGACCCAGACGTCCATCACGATCTCCGGAATCGACAAGCAGCTCGTCGGGCTGACCGCAGCGAAGATCCGCTCGTTCAGGCCGCCCGAGCCATACAAGGGAAAAGGCATCAAGTACGCCGGCGAACAGATCAGGCGGAAGGCCGGAAAGGCCGCTGCGACCAGCGGGAAGTAAGCGGGAGCTCCTATGATCAACTCCAAGAAAGCACATAAACGCGATAAGAAGAAGATCCGTATCCGGAAGAAGATCACGGGGACACCCGACCGTCCTCGGCTGACCGTCTACCGGAGCGGCAATCACGGCTACGCCCAGATCGTCGACGATACATCGGGAAAGACCCTCGTCAGCGTCTCGACCAACGGCAAGGATGTACGGAAGGAGTTCGAGGCGTTGAAGACCCCGATGGAGAAGTACAAACATCTGGGGGTCCTCGCGGCGAAGCGGGCGATCGAGAACAATATCACGACCGTGGTGTTCGACCGGAACGGTTACCTCTACCACGGACGGGTGAAGGCCCTCGCCGATGCGGCGAGAGAGGCCGGCTTGAAATTCTAAGGACGCATGCATGGCTAAAGTGAAAGCTGGAGAACTCGAACTCAAAGAACGGCTGGTCCATGTGAACCGCGTTGCCAAGGTGGTCAAAGGCGGACGTCGGTTCAGCTTCAGCGCGATCGTCGTCGTCGGCGATGGCAACGGACATGTCGGCATTGGTCTCGGCAAGGCCAACGAGGTCGCCGCCGCGATCGCGAAGGGTGTCGAGGATGCCCGGAAGACCATCCATCAGGTCACGATCGTTAACGGAACGATCCCGCACGAAGTGCTGGGCAAGTTCGGTGCGGGGAAGGTGCTCCTGAAGCCCGCATCGCCCGGAACGGGGCTCATCGCCGGCGGCAGCGTCCGTGCTGTGCTCGAGTCCGCCGGGGTCCGGGACGTGCTGACGAAGCAGATGGGTTCGGCAAATCCCCATAACGTGGTGAAGGCAACGCTCGAGGCGCTCCTCAGCCTCGAGGACGCGCGGGGCGTCGCTGCCCGGCGTGGCATCACCGTCAAAGAGTTGTTCCAACAGAACTGACTGACACATCATGGCTGAGACGAAACAACTGAAGATCACACAGACGCGGAGCGTCATCGACCAGCTGGAGAGGACGAAGCGCACGATCAAGGCGCTGGGACTTGGCAAGCCCCGGTCGTCTGTTGTCAAGAAGGACACACCCCAGCTGCGCGGCATGCTTCGCGTGGTCGGACACATGGTGACCGTGGAAGAGGTGAACGCATGAGCCGGGCAGTACTCTCCAACCTACGCCCCGCGAAGAACTCGCGGAAGAAACCGAAACGCATCGGACGCGGCCAGGGCTCCGGCCACGGCGGCACGTCCACGCGCGGCCACAAGGGGGCCGGCTCCCGTTCGGGTGTACGCTTCCCCATTTGGTTCGAGGGTGGTCAGATGCCTTTGACCCGGCGGGTCCCGAAGTACGGGTTCCATTCCCACAGCCGCGAGGAAATGCAGATCGTGAACGTGGGGCAGCTTGAGACGTTTCTCGAGAAGAAGAAGCTGCAGGGGGCTGCTGTGTCGCCAGAGACCCTCTACGATGCCGGATTGATCTCGACGAAAAAGCGCAAGGTGAAGATCCTCGCGACCGGTGAGGTGACATCGAAGTTTGAGGTAAGCGTGCATGCAGTGAGCAAGGCTGCCAGGACGAAGATCGAGGCGGCCGGAGGAACTGTGACTCTCATTGCCGATAAGACCGACAAACCGAATTCATGAGCAAGCTGACCGAGACATTCACGAACGTTTTCAAGATCCAGGAGCTTCGCGAACGGATCTTCTTCACGGCGATCATCCTGATCATCGTCCGCATTGGCTCACACATCACGCTTCCCGGTGTTGATGCGGGCCTGCTGGCCGACACCATCCGTCGTTCGTCGGAGAACACGCTGTTCGGGCTGTACGACCTGTTCGTCGGCGGCGCGTTCAGCAACGCGGCGATCTTTGCGCTGGGTATCATGCCGTACATCAGCGCCTCGATCGTCATCCAGCTGCTGGGCGCCGTGATCCCCTACTTCCAGAAGCTGCAGAAGGAGGGGGAGGACGGCAGGAAGAAGATCACGCAGTACACACGCTACGGCACGGTGCTTATTTCGCTGCTCCAGGCCAGCGGCGTCGTTGTCAAGCTCCTTGCGACGGATACGCCGCAGGGGCCGATCGTCCCCGAGGAAGTGCGCGGCATCATGTTCACGCTGAGCACGATGATCATTCTGACCTCCGGCACCGTGTTCATGATGTGGCTCGGCGAGCAGATCACGGAAAGGGGCATCGGCAACGGAATCTCGCTCATCATTTTCATCGGCATTATCGCCGGCTTTCCGCAGGCGATATTCGATGAAGCGCAGTTGGTCTCTGCTGGGACGCGGAATCTTATCGTTGAGCTCGTCATCCTCGCGTTGATGGGCCTGGTAGTCGCTGCCGTCATCCTGGTGACCCAGGGGACACGGCGCATTCCGGTCCAGTACGCCAAGCGCGTTGTCGGCCGAAAGGTCTACGGCGGCGTGACGCAGTACATCCCGCTCCGCGTGAACACGGCCGGCGTCATGCCGATCATCTTCGCGCAGGCGGTGATGTTCGTCCCGCAGATCTTCTTCTCGTTCTTTCCTGAGAGCGAGTGGATCCAGACGATCAACGCGGAGTACATGAACTATACGTCGTGGACGTACTCGCTCATTTATGGCGTTGTCATCGTCTTCTTCACGTATTTCTATACGGCGATCGCCTTCAATCCGAAGGACGTCGCCGACAATATGAAGCGGCAGGGTGGATTCATCCCGGGCATCCGGCCTGGCACACACACGGCCGACTTTGTCGACAATATCCTGACGAAGATCACGCTGCCGGGATCGATCTTTCTGGCGCTCGTCGCGATCCTTCCGACCATGCTCATTAAGGCGGGCATCACGCCCAGTTTTGCCTCCTTCTTCGGAGGGACAAGCCTCCTGATCATCGTCGGCGTCGCGCTCGACACGCTGCAGCAGATCGAATCGCACCTACTCATGCGTCACTACGACGGATTCATGAAGAGCGGAAAGCTTCGTGGACGCCGCGCGTAACGCATGGTGAAGCTGAAGACACGGGACGAGATCGAAGCAATGAGGGAAAGCGGCCGTATCGCCGCCGAGACCCTCAGACTGGTCGGAGCGGCGGTCGCGCCGGGGGTGACCACCCGGGACCTCGATGCGATGGCCGAAGAGTATATCCGCTCGCAGGGCGCGGAACCGGCGTTCAAAGGGTACGGTGATGCGAAGAACCCGTTCCCGGCGACCCTCTGCATCTCCATCGACAGCGAGGTGGTGCACGGGATCCCCGGGGGACGCATCCTGAAGAACGGAGAGCTGGTATCGCTGGATGTGGGCGTTCTGAAGAACGGGTGGTACGGGGACCATGCGCTGACGTTCGCAGTGGGTGCGGTCAGTGACGAAAAGCAGCGTCTGATGGATGTCACGAAGGAGTCGCTCAGGCTCGGCATCGAGCAGGCGATCGCGGGGAACAAGCTGCACGACATCTCCGCTGCGGTCGAATCGTATGTCGTCGACCATGGATTTTCCGTCGTGCGTGATCTGTGCGGGCACGGCCTTGGCCGTTCGCTGCATGAGGAACCCAGTGTCCCGAACTACGGGAAGAAGGGCACGGGGATGGTCCTGAAGAACGGGATGACCATCGCCATCGAGCCGATGGTCAATGTCGGGACGTGGCAGGTGATCGTGCTCGACGACGGCTGGACCGTGGTGACGAAGGATGGCAAACCATCTGCTCATTTTGAGCATACGGTCGCCATCGTCGACGGCAAAGCAGAGATACTGACCCAGTAGGACATGGCAAAACAAGGCCCGATCAAAATGGATGGTGTGATCACCGAAACGTTGCCGAACGCGACGTTCCGGGTGAAACTCGACAATGGGGTCGAGATCCTCGCACACATCTCGGGCAAGATGAGAATGCATTACATCAAGATCCTCGTCGGGGACAGGGTGACCGTCGAAATGTCGCCCTACGACCTGACGAAGGGACGTATCGCATACCGGTACAAATAAGGAACGAGCGATGAAGGTACGCACATCGGTTCGGAAGCTCTGCGAGAACTGCAAGATCATACGGCGGAAGAATGTCGTCCGCGTGATCTGCAAGAATCCGAAGCACAAACAACGTCAAGGATAAGGAACAACACGTGGCACGTATAGCAGGCGTTGACCTCCCCAAGAACAAGAAATCCGCGATCGGCCTGACCTACATCTATGGCATCGGCCGGACGACGGCAGCCGCGATCATCAAAAAGGCGAACGTCGACAGCAACAAGCGCGTTGCCGAACTGACGGACGAGGAAGTGGCCACCATCCGCTCGATCATCCAGAACGAGTACAAGGTGGAAGGTGCGCTTCGGAGCGAGGTCCAGCTGAACATCAAGCGTTTGATGGACATCGGCTCCTACCGCGGCCTGCGCCATCGGAAGGGACTGCCCGTCAACGGCCAGCGGACACGGACGAACGCCCGCACCCGAAAGGGAAGGCGGAAGACGGTCGCCGGCAAGAAGAAGGCGGCAGAGAAGAAGTAAGGATACCGAGGAACCAAGGAGAATATCGTGGCAAAACAAACCTCTGCACCGGTCACGCGTAAGCGCAAGAAGGTCCATGTCGATTCGAACGGCAAAGCGTTCGTGAAGGCGACCTTCAACAACACCATCGTGACGCTGACCGATACATACGGGAACGTCATCGCATGGTCGACGTCCGGCAAGAACGGGTTCAAGGGCTCCCGCAAGAGCACGCCGTATGCCGCACAGACGGCCGCGGACATTGCAGCGAAGGAGGCGTACGACCTGGGCCTTCGGAAGGTCGAGGTCTACATCAAGGGACCCGGCGGCGGACGGGAGGCAGCGGTCCGTGCCCTCCAGACGGCGGGGCTCGAGATCTCGTTGATCAAGGATATCACCCCGGTGCCGCATAATGGGTGCCGGCCGCCGAAACGGCGCAGGGTCTAAGACAGGAGGAGAATAGGAGACGTATGGCACGCTACACAGACGCCAGCTGTAAACTGTGCAGACGGGAGCGGCAGAAGCTGTTCCTTAAAGGCACGAAATGCTATACCGAGAAGTGTCCGTTCGACAAGCGCGGCTATCCTCCTGGGCAGCACGGGCAGTCCCGTCGCCAGCGGATCTCGGAATACGGTGTGCAGCTGCGCGAGAAACAGAAGATCCGCAGGATGTACGGCCTGGTCGAGAAGCAGTTCCACAACTACTTCGAACGCGCCAACCGGCAGACCGGAAAGACCGGCGATGCGCTGGTCAAGCTCCTCGAGCGCCGGTTCGACAACGTCATCTATCGGCTGGGGCTTGCTCCGTCGAGAAAGTCGGCCCGTCAGCTGATTCTGCACCGGCATTTCACCGTGAACAACCGGCCGGTCGACATTCCCTCATTCCTGCTGAAGGCCGGGGACGTGATCCAGGTCCGCGAGAAGAGCCGTAAGCTGGACATCATCCATTCGGCCATGAAGCGTATGAAGGACAACGCGCTGTCTCCGTGGTTGAGCCTTGACAAGGCAACCATGACCGGAACGTTCCTGAACATCCCGGAACGGACCGAAGTGCCGCTGAACGCGAACGAGCAACTCATCGTCGAATTGTATTCCAAGTAGTCCGGGCGGGAGGTCTCTCCCCGGACGCGTCTATCCGGAAGCACCCTGACGGAATTCAGGGATTCCTAGAGAACATATGAGCACATCATTGGTCCAAATGCCGGAAAAGGTCGAGGTCGACCAGGAAACTTACTCTGCCACCTTCGGGCGGTTCATCCTTCAGCCGCTGGAGAAAGGCTTCGGGGTCACGATGGGCAACTCGCTCCGTCGGGTCCTGCTGTCGTCGCTCCCCGGGTCCGCCATCACGGCGATCCGTGTCGAGGGCATTCAGCACGAGTTCTCGACGATCAAGGGCATGGTGGAGGACGTCTCGGATTTCATCCTGAATCTGAAGCAGGTGCGCCTGCGTCTCGCCAGCAAGAAGACGACGAAGATCACGGTCCCCGTCAAGGGTCCGGGAACCTTCACCGCCGGGGACATTCAGAAGGCCTCCTCGGAGGTCGAGATCCTGAACCCCGATGCCGTCCTGGCCGAGCTCAACAAGGATGCTGATTTCGACCTTGAGCTCAGGTTCGGCCGCGGCAAAGGATATGTCGCCGCGGAAGAGAACAAGGCCACAGACGAGCCCATCGGCACGATCCCGATCGACTCCATCTTCACTCCCATCAAGAACGTCCGCTTCACGGTCGAACCGACGCGTGTCGGGGGCCAGACAGACTTCGAGAAGCTCATCCTCGACCTCGAGACGGACGGTTCGATCACGGCGGAAGAGGCGATCACACAGGCCGGGAAGATCCTTCGCGATCACATCCAGCTCTTCATCAATTTCGGACAGGAGCCGGAGGCCGACAAGGGTGCGAGTGAGCAGGAGGGAGAGGTGCTCCGCCTTCGCAAGATTCTCCGTACCTCCGTCGACGAGCTCGAGCTCTCCGTCCGGTCGCATAATTGTCTGCGGTCGGCCAACATCAAGACGCTTGGCGACCTTGTGCGACGGACCGAATCTGAGCTGCTGAAGTTCCGGAACTTCGGCCGGAAGTCCCTCGCCGAGCTGTCCGAGATCGTGGAACAGCACGGCCTCGTGTTCGGGATGGACGTCGATAAGTACGTGAACGACGGCGCAGAGTAAGCATCAGGACCTTAAGGAAACGATATCATGCGACACGGCAAAGTAGGCAGGAAGCTCAAACGGACGGCAAGCCACCGCAAGGCCACGCTCTCGGCGCTGAGCGTGTCGCTCCTGGAGCATAAACGCATCACGACCACCGTCGCCAAGGCGAAAGAAACACGGAATGTCGTCGAACGGCTTATCACAAAGGCGAAGAATGCTGTTGCCCGCGAGACCGAGGGGACGGGATTGAACGTCCATGCGCGTCGTCATGTCTTCTCGCTCCTGCGCGACCGGAAAGCGGTGACAACGCTCTTCAATGAGGTCGCACCGAAGGTTGCGACCCGGCCCGGTGGCTATACCCGCGTGATCAAGCTGGGGCGGCGACAGGGGGATGGCGCGGAAATGGCCATCATCGAGCTCGTCGATTTCCAGGTTGGTGCAGAGAAGACCTCCAAGGCGAAGAAAGCTGCCACAAAGAAGGCGCGCAAAGCCGAGCCGAAGGCTGAGGCAGCTGCTGCAGAGGCATCTGCAGAGACAGCACCCGAAGGGGTGGCCGAGCCGGAATCGGAAGGAAAGGCAAAGGCGAAACCGAAGAAGAAGGCAGCGAAGGGCGGGGCATCGTCCAAGGCCTGATCGGGTCGCTGCGACCCGGTCCCGCGGTGGCCACGTGCCATCGCGCAGCACCAGACCCAGGCATCGCGCCGGGATGAATGTTTTTCAGCAACATGAGGTAGGAATATGGTCAAGATCACGTCTGCAGAATTCCTTCAGGGGGTAGCGGACCTCTCGCAACTGCCGAAGAACGAGCTCAACGAGATCGTGTTCATCGGCCGTTCGAATGTCGGCAAGTCGTCCCTCCTGAACAAGCTCGCGAACAAGAAAGCCCTGGCCCGATCGAGCGCGACCCCGGGGAAGACGCGTGAGATCAACTACTACATCATCAATAATGAGTTCTACTTCGTCGACCTGCCGGGATATGGCTACGCGAAAGTCCCCGAGCAGATGCGCGCCGGCTGGAAGAAGCTCATCGAGGAGTTCCTGCAGCGCGGCGAGCCTATCAAGCTTGCGATGCAGCTCATCGACGCGCGGCAGGAGCCGACACCGCTCGACCTGATGATGATGGACTGGCTGGAGTACTACGAGGTCCCGTACATCCTCGTCCTGACCAAGGCCGACAAACTGCCCGTCAGCAAGCTGGGTAAGACCATCGAAGGATATCAGGAACGGTTCCACGGCCAGATCGCGGACGGTTGCTGCCACGGTATCGTCCCCTTCTCGATCATCAAGACGAATGGCCGCTCCGACCTGCTCAAGGTCATCGGAGGCCGGCTCGAATCGAAGAAACAGACGAAGAAGAAGGCTGTCTGACTCCGCACCGGACCATCCCATTGAAAAAGCCGGGCCTCGTGCCCGGCTTTGCATTTACCGGCGGTGCCGTTCCATTGCATCTCGCTGAATCTCCCCCTAGTTTATGCGTTCACCGTTCGTCCTCCGTATACATCCGACACTTGACGCCATGAGCCCCATGAAAAAGAGACTTTTTACACCAGGGCCGACGCCTGTCCCTGAACCGGTCATGCTCGACATGGCCCAGCCCATGATCCACCACCGGAATCCGGAGTTTCAGGAGATCCTCACCAGGGTCCACGAGAATCTTCGGTATCTCTTCCAGACGAAACAGCCGGTCATCGTCTTCACGGCATCGGGAACAGGGGCGATGGAATCCTCGTTCGCGAGCCTGTTCTCGCCAGGCGACACGATCATTGCCGCGAATGGCGGCAAGTTCGGCGAGCGGTGGGTGAAGATGCCCCGCGCGTTCGGCCTCACGCCGGTCGAACTCAAGGTCGAATGGGGGAAGGCCCCGACCCCTGACATGATCCGATCGGCCCTGAAGGAACACCCCGGCGCAAAGGCGGTCTATCTGGTCCATTCCGAGACGTCGACGGGAGCAGCGACCGACGTCAAGAGCCTTGCGAAGATCATCCGTGAGGAATCCGATGCTCTCGTCTGCGTCGATGGCATCACAGCGGTCGGCGCGCACGAGATGCGGTTCGACGATTGGGGCATCGACGTGTGCGTGACGGGTTCGCAGAAGGGACTGATGATCCCGCCGGGCCTCTCCTTCATTGCACTGAGCGAACGCGCCATCGCTGCTGCGCAGAAAACGAAGGCGCGGGGATTCTACTTTGACCTCACAAAGGCGCTGGCATCGCATGCGAAGAACGATACGCCGTTCACCCCTGCTGTGTCCCTCGTTGTGGGCGTCGACCGGGCTCTCCGGATGATCCGGGAGGAAGGGATCGAGAATATCTGGCGTCGCCATCGGATGCTCGCGACAGCGCTTCGGGCGGGCATAGAGGCGATCGGTCTGAGGCTTTTCTCAGAGACGCCGTCGTATGCCGTCACGCCGGTCTGGGTGCCAGAGGGGATCGAATGGGGCTCGTTCAACAAGGTGCTGAAAGGTACCTTCGGCATCACCATCGCAGGCGGACAGGATGATTATAAGGGAAGGATCTTCAGGGTATCCCACCTGGGATACTATGACCAGCTCGATATGGTGACCGTCATGGCCGCCCTCGAGTGGTCTCTGTCATCCGTCGGATATGGCGTCGATCTCGGCAAGGGGGTCGGCGAGGTCATGCGCACGCTGCAACGAATGGAGAGCGAACCATGAAGATCCTCATCAGCGACAGTGTTGAGAAGGTCTGTACGGATGAACTGGAAAAGGCAGGGTTCGAGGTCGTCAACAAGACAGGGATGAAGCCGGCAGAGCTGGCGAAGGAGATAACCTCCTACGATGCGCTTGTCGTCAGGAGTGCCACAAAGGTCACTGCAGAGATCATCGAGGCTGCATCGAGCCTGAAGGTGATCGGAAGGGCCGGAGCGGGCGTCGACAACATCGATGTTCATGCGGCGACGAGGCGCGGTATTCTTGTCATGAACACGCCGGGTGGGAACACTGTCTCGACGGCGGAGCACACCATGTCGATGCTTCTGTCCCTTGCCAGGAACATCCCGCAGGCGAATGAATCGCTTCGGCAGGGGAAGTGGGACAGGAAATCATATGTGGGCATGGAGCTGTTCGGGAAGACCATCGGTATCGTGGGCCTGGGAAAGGTCGGCAGGGAAGTGGCCATTCGCTGCCAGGGATTCGGCATGCGGACCATCGGCTATGATCCGGTCCTCTCGGAGGACGTGGCTGCCAGGAGCCACATTGAGCTGGTCTCCCTGGATGAGATCTATCGTCAGTCGGATATCATCACCGTTCATACGCCGCTCAATGATGAGACGCGGGACCTGCTCAGCGAGAAGACGCTCGCGGCCTGCCGGCCCGGCGTTCGGATCGTGAACTGTGCCCGCGGAGGGATCGTCAACGAGGAAGCGGTGCTCATGGCGATGAACAGCGGTCAGGTGGGGGGGTACGCGGCTGATGTCTTCGTGTCCGAGCCGCCTTCCGCATCACCGCTCCTGACGCATCCACGGTTCATCGGTACGCCCCATCTTGGTGCCTCGACCGATGAGGCGCAGGAGAAGGTTGCCCGTCAGATCGCTCTCCAGCTCGTGGATGTCCTCAATGAGAAGGGGATCGCAGGGGCTGTCAACGGTGAGGCGATCAGGCATCTGTACAAGAAGGAACTGCGACCGTTCATCACGCTCGCAGAACGGCTCGGAAGCCTGCATGGCCAGCTTCTTGCTGGCAAGCTGCGAAAGCTCACGATCAGCCTGGCGGGAACGTTCCCGTCCGGTTCCTCGGAAGCTGTTTCGGCCGCCGTGCAGAAGGGAGTGCTGGGCCATCTGCTTGCGGAACCGGTCAACTACATCAATGCACCTGTGATCGCGAAGGACATGGGACTGACGGTCGAAGACCGCTACGAGGCTCAGCATCCGACGTACACACACCTCGTTTCCGTGGTGGCCCAGACAGACAAGGGGACCAGATCTTTCAGCGGGACCATCTTCGGGAATACGCTTCAGCGGCTCGTGGAATGCGATGGATACGGCCTCGAAGTGAATCCAGAAGGTCATGTCCTTCTCTATAAGAACGTCGACAAGCCCGGCATGCTCGCACAGGTAGGTTCCAAACTCGCTGCCGCGGGCATCAATATTGCCGGCCTGTCACTCGGCCGCCAGAAGCGCGGCGAAACAGCCCTGACGGTCATCAGCGTGGACAGCCCGATACCGGATGACCTGTTCGCCTCGTTGGGGGAGATGGAGGGCCTGTCCGAGGTTCAGAGGGCTTCCTTCTGACAATCTACGGCTGATCCTGCGTCCAGGGGACGCTGCTCCGGTTCGACGCTCCGTCCGGCGCCGGACCCATGTTCCGGTCCGTGCGATCAGTCATCCACGCATCAATCTAGGAAAGCACGTGCGATATTTCTTCCTGTTTCTTTTCAGCATGTCGTCGACACTGTCGGCACAGTTCGTTTCTTCAGACGGGAATACCGTGGATGATCTCGATCTTGCCGCGCGGGAGCTGAGGTCCAACCAGAGGATTCTCTTCGTCATGCTCGCACCATCGGATGAGGACCCGGGGCGGATCGCTGAGGCCCGGCTTGCCAGGAGGGCCTCGGTCCATCTCGCGTATCTGACGAACGGCGAAGGACGTGCGGACGGCCGTGGGATGCCCTATCCGAATCAGCTCGCAGCCCGCTGGAGGGAGAGGGCATTCGGGATCGCAGAGATGTCAGGTTCGGGGCATACCTTTCTGAATCTTCCGTTCATCGATGCTGCCTCGACCGTCGAGCGTGTTCGTGCGGACTGGCCGGCGGACACTGTGCGGACCCGATGGGAGAAGCTCGTCCAGTTCACGAAGCCCGATGCAGTGATCCTGTCGGGGCTTGAGCACCTTCCACAGGACCATCCCATGGTTCGAGCGCTCCTGTCAGATATCGCGTCTGCAACCCGCAGGGCGATCAGGAGTGGCGGATGGGTGCCGCTCCGTATCTCGATGGCGACCGGATTCCGGCCCACTGGGAAGCCCGGAGGGAGTGAGAAGGCGAAAGTGATCGGGGAGGCGGTACGTTCACTGCGGGGAGTGTATGGCGACCTGATCGCAGCGGAGGGAGAGAGCCGCATCCTTCGAGGCTTCGAGTGGAGGCAGGATTCGATCGGTAGCATCGTGGGTGCGGATGAGCTCTTTCCGCAGCGACGTGTTCCTGATGCCGTGCGGTCGATCGACAGTTCTGTTCAGGCAATAGCCGGAAAGCTTATCCGACTCCGTTCGATCCCCCGGGGAAAACGGCGGGATGAGTACCTGCGAACGGTGGCGGACATCATGCAGAGGGTCGACCTCGCCATCGTCCAGCATGCGAGAGGCAACGATGAGGTCAGCAGATTTCTGCTCGATTGGAAATTGAACCTGGACCGGATCCGGACCATCCTTCTTGATGTGCGGATCTGGTGGCAGCTCACGGAGCGCATTCTTACGGAACGGCAGCTCACGCACCTGAACATCGACTCCATTCGCGGGCTCGATCCCAACGGACGCACCGATATCCACTTCCCGGAGACGCGGAAGGGATGGATCGTGAACGAGCAGCAGACGCAGAGTTACTCTTATGTTCCTGGAAAGGAGTTCCGGATCCTTGCCTCCGGGTCGATCCCCCATGACCTCCCGCGGAGTCTCGATGGTCTGCAGCGGGGTGTCTTTCAGGACCCGTGGTATGTGTTCGTCGTTCATCATGCCTCGACACCCGAGGAGAGCTTCGCATACAGGATCGATCTGGGATTCATCGGTGCACCACGGTTCTCGGCTGAGGTCCTGACGCCGGTTGTAAGGGCGGTCGACGAGGAAGAGGTGGTCTACCGTCTGACGAACCATTCCCGCGATGGCGTCGGTGATGCGGTGTTTGTACGGGGCGATCATGTGACTTCCTATCAGCAAAGATTTCGTTTGTTCATCAAGGACGCCTCACATCAGGACACCCTCCGATTGAAGTGGGCTGATGCACCGGAGGGGGCGTACCTGGTTGATCTGACGGTTGCCGGACAGCCCGTCGCTAACGTCCTTGCACGGCGATTCAGCGTTGCGGCGACGGAGGGGAGGCGGGTCACCTATGTGGGGCAGACCGGTTCTTCGGCGCTGTATCCCGCCTTGCGGCGGCTCGGCTATGCGGTGAACATAGCTGGTCCTGCGGATCTCCCGGAGCAGACAGGGACGATCCTGGTCGATGCGTCGATCCATCTGGCCGGCTGGGACACGCCGGAATTCTGGGCACGGATCCGGACCGCTACTGAATCCGGCGCACACGTGGTGTTGCTCGACCAGCAAGCATCGGTCCTTACCGGTTCAGGCCTGTTCCCCTCGTGCAGATTCACTCCGACATTTCTAGCGGATACTTCGTATTCTCTGATACTGGCTGGAGAGAACGGGCCACTCACCGAGCCGAACGATCTGAGCCAGGAGACGTGGGAGGGGTGGCTGTATCGTGTGGCATCGAATGTCATCGAAGTGCCGCCGGATATCGTCACCACACATGCCCGCATCATGGGGACAGAATCCCCCGTCATGTTCTCGGTCCGGCTCGGACAGGGGACGATCACATATATCGATCTGAACCTCACCCCGCAATTGGCGAACGTTCTTCCGGCGGCATACGCACTGCTGGCGAACCTTGTGGAGCGTGACGGTCGGAATGGAGACGCGCAATGAGGAAGCATTGGTTTGCCACCCTGCTGCTCGCCGGACTGCTCGTTCCGGGCAATGCCCAGGTCATCACCCCGGCCTCGAAGTTCATCCTGAATGTGGACTTTGCCCGGTTCATGAATGACGATACGACCGGCTATGTGGAGCTCTATTACCTCTTTTATCCCGGTCTTGTGTCAGTTGCGCAGACCGGGGATGGAGGGTATCGGGGGAAGATATTCCTCCGTATCAGCGGCACACAGAAGGAGACCGGCACTGCATATGTCAATGAGCTCCGTTCGCTGCCGGTCGTGGTGAGCGATACGTCGCAACTCCTTTCGTCAAACACGGTCGTCAGCCTTTCCGGATACGTACTTCCGTTCGGGACGTACGAGTTCTCAGTCGTCGCAACGGATTCGATCGTTCCAGGCAGGTCGGATAGTCTTTCGTTCACGTTTCCGATGACGGATGTTGCCGGGGCGACGATGATCAGTGACCTCGAGCTGTGTTCACGCGTCCAGCAGGCGGCAGGCCCCGGGTCGTTTGTCAAGAACACGCTGGAGGTCGTTCCGAATGCGACGCTCATGTTCGGCATCTCCAACCACCCCGTCGTGTTCCATTATGCCGAGCTCTATAATCTGACAACCGACCAGCCCTATGTCCTCCGATCGACCATCTTTGACGCCTCCGGCGAGGCGGTAAAGAGCACATCGCGAACCCGGCAGTACTCGGTTACGAACGCGGTCGACGTGGGGACGATGAATGTGTCGTCGCTTCCGTCCGGACGGTACATGTATGAACTGGGCGTCATGGCCGATTCGGTCACGGAGATCGCACGGTCCCGGAAGATGTTCTTCATCTACAATCCCCACATCAAGACCGAGACGGTCAGCGGTGCGTCGCTCAAGGCGAGCGAGCTGGCCGGCATGGACTACGACGAGCTCGGGGAAGAGTTCGCCGCCGCTGCCTACCTTGCCAATGGGAGCGAGGTCGATGCCTTCGGGAAGCTGACAACAACAGATGCACGTCGGGAATGGCTCGCTCAATTCTGGGCAAGTGTCGAGCAGGGTAAAGGCGGGCGGGAACCGATACTCCGAACGGACTATATGCGGCGCGTGCAGGCATCCAACACCCGGTATCGCACGCATGGACGGTCGGGATGGAAGTCTGATCGGGGGAGGGTCTTCGTGTTGTACGGTGAACCCGACGAGATCGAACGCGTGCCGAGCGCTGAGGACGTAAAGCCGTACGAGATCTGGTACTACTATCGCATCGAGAACGGTGTTCAATTCATCTTCGTTGACAGGACCGGATTCGGAGAGTACATCCTTGTGCACTCGACAAAGCGGGGCGAGATGCAGGATGATGCATGGTCGCGGTTGCTGCAATAATAGCGCTCTCCCTTTGTCTCGTATCTGCTGACGCGCAGCCACGGCTGGTCGAATCGGTCCGCCTTCCGCTGCAGGGAGCAGTATCCAGGATCCACGGTGATCCCACCCGCCGTATCTATTTCGTCACGACCGAGTCGGGCGAACGGGGATGGTACGACCGGACGACCAATCGATCGTATCGGACCGGCGGATCCGGATGGGGACGTGAAGCGCTCGATGCACCGCGCGCGGTGTGCGCATCAGCACTGTCTGTCTACATCGCAGATCGCAACAACCATCGTATCGTCCGGTACGATGCTGACCTCAGGCCTATCTCAGCATTCACCACGATCGACACGTCCTATGCCCCTGCGAGGTTCGGCTACCCCGTCGGCGTTGCAGTCAATGCCCGGGGGGATCTTGGCATCCTTGACGGCGAAAGCCAGGAACTCATCGTGTTCGATCACGCCGGTCGGTTCCTTTTCCGGACGGGGAGGGACCCGCGCGGAGGGGCCCCCTTCAGCCGGCCGGTCGATCTGTGTGTCCCCGATGGGACCACCTGGCTTGTACTGGACGAGCGAGCGCTGATCGGTGTGGATGCATTCGGTACACTTGTCTTTCGTGAGGAACATGGCCTTGAGAGGCCGACGGCAGTCGATGGCAATGTGCGATGGATCGTTGTGGCGTACGATTCGGGATTATTGTTCCGGTCGCGCGTCGATACGACACAGCACGATGTGCCGGTCAGTCTCTTCTCCCTTGACAGTCCGGATGCCCGTCCTGACGACGTCCTTCTGGGGAGAGATCGGGTCACCGTCGTGCTAGACGGAGGTGCGATCGAGTATCGCATGGAGGGGTTTGAAAGGTGAAACAAATTCTGTAGTATCAGAGAGCCGACTGTGCAGTTCAGAAGGGTTCATTATTCGTGAGAGGAGTATCATGGCATCACGCAGTGTGAACAAGGTCATGTTGGTGGGCAACCTCGGGAAAGACCCGGAGGTCCGGTACACCGGCAGCGGAGTGGCGGTCGCCACATTCAGCGTCGCGACGAACGAGTCATGGAAAGACGCGGACGGAAATGCGCAGGAGCGGACCGAGTGGCATAATATTGTCGCCTGGCGGAAGCTGGCTGAGATCTGTGGCCAGTATCTGAAGAAGGGTTCGAAGATATGGCTGGAAGGGCGGCTCCAGTACCGGACGTATGACGACAAGAATGGCGTCAAGCGTTATGTGACGGAGATCGTCATGAACGAAATGGTCATGCTCGATTCCCGGGGGGGCGGTCAGTCCGGGTCAGGTGATCCGGGTCCGTCTTCACCCGAGCAGCCTCCGATGTCGGATCCCGCCGACGACCTTCCGTTCTGAGGCATGCGGTCCCGGATGAGATACGCCTGCGCATTTTCCTTCGCGCTGGTCCTGCTGCTTTCCTCGTGCGTTCCTGTCGCCGAGCGGGTTCCTCCGACCTCCACCGCCTACAATCCGCTCCCGGCCCGGTCAGGAATGGTCGTGTCCGCTCACTACCTTGCTTCTGATGCCGGTGTTCAGGTGCTGAAAGACGGCGGCAATGCCGTTGATGCCGCTATCGCAACCGGATTGGCGCTTGCGGTGGTGCATCCTGTCGCAGGAAATATCGGGGGCGGTGGCTTCATGATAGCTTTCATGAACGACGGAACGATCACAGCGTTCGACTTCCGGGAAAAGGCCCCCATCACTGCCCACGAGAGGATGTACGTCGATGCGAACGGCGAGTACATCAAAGAGATCAACCACGAGGGATACCTTGCTGTCGGCGTTCCCGGCACCGTGGCTGGCTTCGACCTCGCCCTTCGTCGTCTTGGGACCCGAAGCTGGAAGGACCTCGCACAGCCGGCGGTCACCCTGGCGGAGGAGGGTTTCGCGCTTTCCTGGACAATGGCACGGTCATTCCGGTCCCTCCACAAGGACTTTACCAGGTACCCTGCCTCTGCACGCTCATTCTTCAGACATGATGGCTCGTTCTATGAACCAGGCGACATCTGGAAGCAGCCCGACCTTGCCCGTTCCCTCGCACGGATCCGCGACAACGGGAAGGAAGGATTCTATGCCGGCGAAACTGCACGCCTCCTCGCAGAAGATATGGCACGGAATGGCGGCCTCATAACTGAGGCGGACCTTGCTGCGTACGACGCCGTGGAAAGGGAGCCCGTGCGGGGGACCTACCGCGGTCATGAGATCATCTCCATGTGTCCGCCCAGTTCCGGCGGAACAGCCCTCATAGAGATGCTCAACATTCTTGAGGGGTACGACCTCGCGGGAGCCGGGCACAACTCAGCCCGATATCTCCATCTTCTCACGGAATCCATGCGCATCGCTTTCGCCGACAGGGCACAGTATCTTGGGGACCCTGATTTCAACCCTGACCTGCCCCTCGGCACACTGCTCTCAAAAGAGTATGCCGCACAACGCCGGAACGGCATCAACGACTCAATTGCGGGGGCGAGCGATCCCTCGGATGTCCTTCCGCCGGAGGGGGAGCACACCACACATTATTCGGTCGCTGACCAGTGGGGGAATGTCGTTGTCGTCACCTATACGCTTGAGTATGGATATGGGTCCCGCATCGTTGCGGATGGACTTGGATTCCTTCTGAACAACGAGATGGGTGACTTCAATCCGGTGCCGGCGCTCACCGATACCCTCGGCAAGATCGGGACGCCCCCGAATCTCGTTGCCCCAGGGAAACGAATGCTGTCCAGCATGACACCCACTATCATTGCGAGGGAGGGCAAACCGCTCGCGCTCATCGGATCCCCGGGGGGCAGGACGATCATCAACACGGTCCTGCAGGTGACCCTGAACATCATCGACTTTGACATGAATATCGCAGAAGCTGTGACCGCAAAGAGGATCCACCACCAATGGCTTCCCGACGTGCTTCGCATGGAACGGTGGACCACGTCCGAGGAAAGCAAGGCGATACTCAGGTCCATGGGACATTCGCTGGATGAGCGTGGCTATCAGGGTAGCGTCATGGCGATCATGATCGACCGCAGGGAAGGCATCCTGTGGGGTGCGTGTGATCCGCGTCAGTCCGATGCGGCGGCGGTCGGGTACTGATCGGCCTGATTGCATCTGACAGAGTTTCTCGGTACTGTACCTCCGTTGTTCTTTCACATCGCGGCCTCGGTGTCCTGACCGCAGAACCACACCTCACGCGATCAGGATGAAAAGGGAATTCCGTTACCCCGTTCCACCGGGGGAATCGGAAGCTGCCCCGCAACTGTAGTCCCGCCCCTCCATGGGGAAGCGAACCTCCTGCCACTGTCATCTTCGGATGATGGGAAGGCATCGCACACGGGAGAGCCAGGAGACCTGCCAGGCCACGAGTTGTTCACGATCCCTCGAGGGAGGGGTGTGAGGGAATGTGCTCTCCCCGGCGCGTTCCGCCATCTCCCCCCGTCCCTGAGGACGGGATTTTTCATGTACAGACCTTTCCATGCGGCCCTTGTGTCCGCCTTTCTCGTGCTTCCGACCCACGGACAGAACGACAGGGATACCCTTGTCTTCAGCCAGCAAGAGGTCATTGTCAGGGGATCTGTCTCGTCGGAGGCGGCTTCCCGATCCGCGACATTCTCCCAGACGATCCGGGAGCAGGAACTTCAGCGCCTGGAAGGTTCGCCGATCGACCGGGTTCTTCGCCGATCCGGTCTGGTGTACGTCAGGGACAGAGGAGGCCGGTCGTCGGTGACGACCATTGGCCTCCGGGGTAATACGGCTACCCAGACAGCCGTGACCCTGAACGGATTCCCCCTCACGAACGAACAGAACGGTATCGTCGATATGGGATTGTATCCCCTCGATATTCTCGGGGCTATCGAGATCCAGCGTGGTGCACAATCGGCATTCACAGGATCTGGAGGGATCGGTGGTGCGGTCCTTCTCCAGACCCAGGATCCTCGTCGGCGTTCTATGGAGGTTCGCCTGAGGGGTGGCTCTTTCGATGCGTGGTCTGCTGCACTGAGAGTTCCGCTGGAACCGATCGGCATCCCTGCGTCCGTACGGGTCGGGTGGATTTCTGATCGCGGTGCGTTCCCGTACGACGCGGGACGCTACGGCGGAACTGGTACCGTCACGAGGAGCAGGAATGGGAGCAGGATCGCCTACGGGCTTCTCGACACCCGCGTCGCATGTGGAACGGAGGGGATCCTGAGCTCCATGGTGTATCTCGTCAGTTCGGACCGTGATTCTCCGGGTCCAGCAACTCTGCCAGCCCCAGCGAATGCAACGCTTTCGGACGATATGGTCCGTATCGCAGCGCGCTATCTCGGCCGTACCGGACAGACGGTCTGGGAAGCGCAGGTGTCCGGACACTATCACGCTCAGCGGTATATCGAACGATCGTTGCTGTTTCCCGTCGACGATTCGTACCGCAACCGCGGTGGCGAGGCCGCTGTTCGGGCGCAGCTCCCGATATCCGATGGAGCCGCACTGATGGCGGGCGTCGAGGCGGCCCGCCACGAGATCGATGCTTCCATGGTCTCATTCCCGGAGGGAAGCGACCGCGGAGCAGCGACGCTTGCTCTTCGATATCTGACCTTCAGGGGAGGACCGACGCTCTATCCATCGGTGAGATGGGATACCTTCTCAGACCTGGGACCGATCCTCAGCTGGAGGATCGCGGTACATCAACCGGTTGTAGCGGACGACGGGTTGACCATTCGGATCGGCGCAGGGAGCGGCTTCAGGAGGCCCTCCTTCAATGAGCGGTACTGGATCGTCGGAGGAAATCCATCCCTCAGGCACGAACGGGCACTCATGGTCGAGGGAGGAGTACTTTCGCGTTTCGTCGTATGGGGGAGTCACGAGGTGCAGATGCTCGGACATTGGTCGGAGGTTTCCGACAAGATCGTGGGGTGGCCGCCCGGGAATGCCGAACGGGCAGGGATGCTGGGAGCAGAATGCACGTGGACATGGGACCTTCCCGGCGCTTTCATGACGCGGACAAGCGTCGCATTCGCAGAGGTGCGGAGCATACGGCCGTACCACCCGGGAAGCCAGTTCCCGTACATCCCCCGGCTCACAGGGTCTGCTGAGGTCATCATGTCGTCTGTCGGCTTCGATGTGAGCGGCGTGGTCGAGTACGTGTCGCGGCGGTATTCAACGATTGAGAACATCCGTGCACTGAGCAGCGATCCGTACACTGTGCTGTCGGTCTCCATCGCGCGTTCGTTCCCTCTGGCCGGGCATCGGGTCAGAGGGGCATGCTTCATCGATAATATGCTCGATGCCACGTATGAGATCGTCAAGGACTATCCGATGCCCGGACGCTCCTTCACAGTATCGCTTGCCCTGGAGATCGGCGAATGAAACGTAACGTGTGTGCCGCTGCTGCGTTGTGGTTCAGTGTCCTGTTGGGATGCGACAATGCGACGGACCCGGAACCGGTGCTGACGGGACCGAATGGTGTTTTCATCCTTAATGAGGGTGCGTTCAGGGCGGGCAATGCAGAGCTGTCCTTCCTCGACGATGAGACCGGGACTGTCACGGGAAATCTGTATGCGTCGGCCAACAATGGTCAAACGCTCGGTGACGTCGCCAATGCGATGGCCATGTTCGAGGGGCGACTGTTCATCGCAGTGAACAACAGCCTTCGCATCGATGTGATCGACGCGACATCGCATCAGTCGTATGGTCGTATCGCTCTGCCCGGTCTGCCGAGGCAGATCGTCGTCGCCAATGAGCGGAAGGCCTATGTGACGATGCAGGACTCGACCGTCGCCATCATCGATCCCGGGACATTCTCTTACGTCCGTTCGATCACGACCGGTCCGATCCCTGACGGGATCATCCGTGCCGGGGGTCGGATTTTTGTGCTGAACAGCGGATTTGGGTCGGGTTCATCGATCACCGTCATGGATGAAGCGTCCGACAGTATCATAGCCACTATCGGAACGCCGATGGGGCCGACCCATGCGGCGATGGCGGGCGACGGCCGGTTTCTCGTCGTTTGCACGGGGTTCTCCGATTGGAGCGACCCGACGAACGACACTCACGGCGCGGTCCTTTTGATTGACGCTGCCGCGCTTGCGATCATCGACTCCCTGACCATCGAAGGACATCCCGGCAAGCTTGCCGTCGATGCGTCGGGCACAGTGTTCCTTCTGGGCCCCGGCCAGTTCCCGGCGACGCCCGTATGGAAGCTGGAGACATCCCCATCTCTCAGAGTCATCTCTCAGTCGTTCATCGACGGGTCCTTCTACGGTATCGGGATCCATGAGGAGAGGCAGGAGATCATGCTCGCGGACGCAGGCTCGTTCGTGACGAATGGCCGGGTGCTCATCTATGATGACAGTGGGACCCTCCGCCGCACACTGACGTCCGGCATCGGCATTGCTCCGGCATCGTTCCTCATCACAGGACAGTGAACATAGCGTTGCATCAGAAAAATCCTTATGTTTGACCTTCGAAGGAGACAGTCTATGAAGCACATCGGATTCGCAATCATCGTCATCGCACTCGGGGCGCTCGCGCGATTCCTGCCACATCCCCCCAATTTCACACCTATCGCTGCGCTCGCGCTCGTCGGCGGATCGTATCTCGACAGGCGGTATGGTTTCGCTCTGCCGCTGGTCGCGTTGTTCGTGAGCGATCTCTTCCTCGGCTTCCATGACCTGATGGCGTACGTGTACGGATCCTTCCTGCTTGTCGGTCTCCTCGGTGTATGGGTGGGGAAGACAAAGTCTGTGCAACGAATGGTCTCGGCCACCCTTACCGGTTCCATTGTGTTCTTCGTCGTCACGAATTTCGGCGTCTGGATCGGGGGATCGGGTATCATCTATCCGATGACCATCGATGGATTGCTTGAGTGCTATACGATGGCCATTCCGTTCTTCCGCAACGCGTTGCTCGGCGACGTTTTCTTCGCAGGTGTGCTCTTTGGCATCTTTGAATATGCCAGGCGCGTCCACGGTGTGTTCGGATCTGCTCCGGTACACGAGAGGATCTGACCTTCGTTCGTGAGAAGACAGGCATCAGAAAAGGCTCCCCGGATCGAGGAGCCTTTTCTTTTTCCTGGGAGGCGGGCGCAAGATTGCATCAGGAATTCCTATGCTTCGGAATCTGTTGGCAGGGCGTCTGTGGATTCTGTATGATTGTCTGAGGGGCATCTGGAACGGTTTTTGTTGATTTTTGCGACGTCAGATATCCGCAGGGGGAAACTCCGGTCCCTGCATAGAAAATTCCAGTAAGGAGAATGCAATGTCCTCATCGTTTGTCAATGAACTGATGGCCTGGGTAAAAGAGAAGAACCCGGCCGAAGTCGAGTTCCATCAAGCCGTGCACGAAGTGGCCGAATCACTCGCGCTTGTCTACGACCGGTATCCCGAGTATCGCACCTCCAGGATCCTCGAGCGTATCATCGAACCGGAACGAGTTCTCATGTTCCGTGTGCCGTGGGAAGACGATCAGGGGAACGTCCACGTCAACAGAGGTTTCAGAGTCGAGATGAACAGCGCGATCGGACCGTACAAGGGTGGACTTCGTTTCCATCCGTCCGTGACGCTCGGCATCCTGAAGTTCCTTGCGTTCGAGCAGGTGTTCAAGAACAGTCTGACGACGCTCCCGATGGGCGGCGGCAAGGGCGGCTCCGACTTCGACCCGAAGGGAAAGAGCGACCGCGAGGTCATGCGTTTCTGTCAGACCTTCATGAGCGAACTCTTCCGTCACATTGGTGCCAATACCGACGTCCCTGCGGGCGATATCGGCGTCGGCGGCCGTGAGATCGGATACATGTTCGGCCAGTACAAAAAGCTGCGCAACGAGTTCACCGGCGTCCTGACCGGCAAGGGCCTCAACTGGGGCGGGTCACTCATTCGTCCCGAAGCGACCGGCTACGGCGCTGTCTACTTCGCAGCCGAGATGCTCACAACGAAGAACCAGACGCTCGAAGGGAAGACCTGCCTCGTGTCAGGAAGCGGGAACGTTGCACAGTACACGATCGAGAAGATCAATCAGCTCGGCGGCAAGGCTGTCACGCTTTCCGACTCTGCGGGGTATGTCTACGATCCGGAAGGCGTCACCAGCGAGAAGCTGGCTTATGTCATGGAGCTGAAGAACGTTCGCCGAGGCCGGATCAAGGATTACACAGACAAGTACAAATCAGCCACGTATACTGCCGTCGATTCTTCAAAGGACTTCAATCCGCTGTGGGACCACAAGGCGGACTGCGCCTTCCCGAGCGCCACGCAGAACGAGATCAACAAGAAGGACGCTCAGAACCTCGTCAAGAATGGCGTGAAGTGCGTGGCCGAAGGGGCAAACATGCCGACGACCGAGGATGGCGTGAAGGTGTTCCTCGATGCGAAGATCCTGTACGGCCCTGGCAAGGCAGCCAACGCCGGCGGGGTCGCGACATCCGGTCTTGAGATGTCCCAGAACAGTATGCGGTATTCATGGACACGCGAGGAGGTCGACAATCGCCTCCACATGATCATGAAGGACATCCACAAGGCCTGCGTGCAGACGGCGGACAAGTTCGGCACACCGGGCAACTATGTAAATGGTGCGAACATCGCCGGCTTCCTGAAGGTCGCCAATGCGATGATGGACCAGGGGATCGTCTGATCACCGGGGTCGCAGAGGCCTGAAAGAGAATCGGAGTGGCAATCCTGCCCTCCGATTCTTTATTTTAGGGGGACAAGGGTCAGGATGCGCAAATGCCGATAGAACTCGACGACACGACATGGCTGGATGAACGGTTCGGCGCGAGGTTCAGGAACTTTCAGAACCTGATGCACCGCCGCGTCCGGGATGTGCTTCTGGTGTCGAGCCTGTACGACCTCTATCTTTTCGAAGAGGATGGTCGGCTGTACGAGCTCCTCCAGGCGCAGAACATCGGCAGCACCCTCACCCGCATCCCTGAGCTGACCCGAACGTCAAGCGGTGCAGAGGCGCTCGCCCGCATGACGACGTCGCAGAGCTATGACCTCGTCATCACAACGCTTCATGTCGAGGATATGTCGGTCATTGAGTTCCTCGAGAAGGTCCGGGAACGTCATGTCCAGACGCCTGTCGTCCTGCTCGCGTTCGATAACCGGGAGCTGCAGGATTTCATCGCCCGTCATGACCTCTCCATTTTCGACGGTGTCTATGTGTGGCAGGGGGACATCCGGCTCATCCTCAGCATCATTTCGCAGGTGGAGGACAAGCTGAATGTCGCACACGATACGGAGTCCGTCGGAGTGCAGAGCATCATTCTCGTTGAGGACAGCGTCAGCTACTATTCCACCTTCCTTCCCCTAATTTATCAGGAGATCCTCAACCAGTCGTACCGGCTCATCCAGGAGGGCATCAATCTTCCGCATAAATTCCTCCGTTTGCGCGCCCGGCCGAAGATCCTTCTCTGCAGGAACTACGAGGAGGCGTGGAATGCCTACGCGACGTATGAAGAGGAAGTGCTGGGCATCATCTCGGACATCGACTTTCCGCGCAACGGCATAGAGGATCCCCTCGCAGGCATCCGGTTCGCCGAGGCGGTCCGTGAACGACACACCGATATCTCGATCCTCCTGCAATCGACGAGTGAAGAACATCGGCGAAAGGCGGGTGAGCTGGGCGTGGGCTTCCTCCTGAAGGGTTCCCCGACCCTCCTGCGCGACCTCCGCCAGTATATGGTGGAGTATTTCTCGTTCGGCGAGTTCGTGTTCCGGATGCCGGATGGGACCGAAGTCGGCAGGGCCAACGACCTGCGGACGCTCGAACGCGTGCTCCGCACCTGCCCGGAAGAAAGCCTGACATTCCATGCAGAGAGGAACCACTTTTCCAACTGGCTGAAGGCACGCACCGAGTTCGACCTTGCCCACAGCCTCCGGCCACGGCAGGTCTCGGACTATGCCTCGGTCGAGGACCTGCGGCAGGACCTCATCGCGGCGATGCGGACGTATCGTCACGAGCGGCAGCGCGGATCTGTCACCTACTTCTCCCGTGAGACCTACATGCCGTCCAGCAGCTTCGCCCGTATCGGCGGAGGATCCCTGGGCGGGAAGGCCAGAGGATTGGGTTTCATCCTGATGCTCCTGAGCGATCACAACATCAGGAAACGGTATGAGGGCCTGAAGGTGTTCGTCCCGCCGGGCGTTGCGATCGGGACGGATGTGTATGATCAATTCGTCGACGAGAACGGGCTCCGCACCTTTGCGCTCCGATCGACCGATGATGATGAGATCCTCCGCCGGTTCCTCGAAGCGCCGTTCTTTCCCGAGGGTGCCCTTCGGGACCTCGAGGATTTCCTGGACCTCGTGCGTGATCCGCTCGCTGTTCGCTCTTCGAGTCTGCTCGAGGATTCGCAGTACTTTCCCTTCGCGGGGATCTACGATACGTTCATGATCCCGAACAGGGACCCGGACCCTGTAGTCCGGCTCGCGGAACTACTGACTGCCATTAAGACGGTCTATGCATCGACCTTCTTCCAGAAATCCAAGGATTACATGCGTCACACGTCCTATCGGCTCGAGGAAGAGAAGATGGGCGTCGTCATCCAGAGGCTCGTCGGAGCGAAACACGGCAGCCGGTATTATCCCGATTTCTCGGGGGTCGCGCGGTCCCACAATTTCTATCCGATCTCGCCCCAGAGAGCATCCGACGGCATCGCCTCGGTTGCGCTGGGTTTGGGGAAGACGATCGTCGAAGGTGGGATGGTGTTCAGGTTCTGTCCGAGATATCCGGAGCATGCATTTGCGTACGGTTCTCTGAACGAGATGCTTCGGCATCGGCAGAGCACCTTCTTTGCGCTGGACATGAGCGTGTCGCATCAGGATGAGCCCGACCGGTTTGTCAGGCCCTTTGTCCTCGAGGATGCAGAATCGGACGGAGTCCTGAAATGGGTCGGGTCGACCTATTCACATGAGAACGACCGGATCACCGATGGCCTCGCGAGGGATGGAGTCCGGTTGGTCACGTTTGGGCCGGTATTGCGGGGGAAGCTCTTTCCCCTGGCATCCATCATCGATGTGCTCCTCCGGCTCGGAACCCGCGGGATGGGCACACCGGTCGAGATCGAATTCGCAGTCACGATGTCCATGCCCGAAGAGCAACCCCGTGAATTCGCCGTCCTGCAGATGAGACCCCTCGTTGTGAGTTCCGACAGCGATTACCCGGAACTGGGGGATGATCATGCGGAGGCGATCGTTGCCCGCAGCACCCGTGTGCTCGGCAATGGGATCATCGACGAGATCCACGATATCGTCTTTGTTGATCCGGAGGCGTTCGACCGCTCGAAGATGCGGGAGGTGGCAAAAGAGGTAGAACGGATGAACGGCCTGCTGGTGGGAGAATCACGGCCATACATGCTGGTCGGCATGGGCCGCTGGGGATCGCTCGATCCTTGGCTCGGAATTCCTGTCCGATGGGAGCAGATCGCAGGTGTTCGGACGATCGTTGAGGCAGCGATGCCCGATGTGGACGTAACGCCGTCAGAGGGATCTCATTTCTTTCATAATATCACATCCTTTCAGGTGGGTTATTTCACCGTTCAGGAGAAAGAGGAAAATCATATTGACTGGACATGGCTATGTCAGCAGTCGGACCACCAGCGTTCGGAGCACGTGCGCCATGTCCGCTTCGACAGGCCCCTCCGTGTTCTCATGAACGGGAAGGAGAACAAGGGGGTCATCCTGAAGCCCGATACCGATTGAGTCGGCCTCATTTTTGGCGTACGTTGCACCGGACTGGTGCTGTTCCTATGAAGCGTGTCGTGGAACCCTGCCCTTCCCGGAGACATTTGAAGGAACTCCTTTTATGCAGAATCACACGGAAATACCTACAAGACTCCACATCAGTTTCATGCAGGTTGCCGCCATCCTTGCTTTGTGTGCGGGCATCGGCATATCGGCGTCCGCTCAGAACGGGCGGCCTATCACAGTGGACGATCTGCTCGGTTTCGAGCGGATAGGTTCGCCCCGGGTATCACCGGATGGCGCATGGATCGCATATGTCGTTGAGACGCATTCGCCTGAGCAGAACTCGATAACGCGCCACATCTATCTTCTCGACCGAGCGACCGGCGCGACGCGTCAATTGACAACGCAAGGCTCGTCGAACACGCAGCCTTCATGGCTCGATGCCCGGACCCTGGCGTTCGTCTCGAACAGGGAGGAAGGTCCTCAGGTGTGGAAGCTGGATGTGCAGGGCGGGGAGCCGTCCCGGCTGACGTGGCTCTCGACCGGCGCAGGCGGATTGCGCGTTTCGCCGGATGGGTCGATGGTCTTATTCGCATCAGAAGTTGACCCGGATTGCCCGGATGATGATTGTAACAAGCATTCGGCTGCGGAGGCTGCTTCGCGGAAGTCATCGGGTATGATCTTCGAATCCCTGCCATACCGTGTCTGGAATTACTGGAAGGACGGTAAGCGCAGCCACCTGTTCGCCCAAAGGATCGGGGAGCGGACGGCTATCGACCTTACGCCGGGTGACCATGATGTTCCTCCGATCGACCTCGGCGGAGCCTGGGACTATGACATCTCCCCCGACGGCAGGGAGGTCGCCTTTACGATGAACGTGGACCCACTCATTGCAGCCAGTACCAACAACGATATCTACATCGTCCCGTCAACCGGAGGAGAAGCGGTCCGCATCTCATCATCGAAGGGGGGAGACGCCCAGCCGACATACTCACCGGATGGCCGGTATATCTCCTTCGTCTCGATGGAGCGCGCCGGTTTCGAGGCGGACAGAAAGGTGCTCATGCTGTATGACAGGTCCGGGGGTACGATGAAGGCAGTCACCCACGACCTGGACCTGAGCGTCAACGAGACGGTATGGTCCCCCGATGCAAAGAGCATCTTCATCACCGCAGCATCCAAGGGAACACAGTCGATCCTCAGGGTCGACGCGATGACGGGCACTTCGACGCCGGTTCTGACGACAGGTTCGAACAGTTCGGTCAGTATTCTCCCGGACGGATCAGGTCTCGTCTTTCTGCATCATCGGATGGACAAGCCTGCGGAGATCTACACCGCGTCTATGACGGGTGGTGACCTGCAGCAGGTGACGTTCCACAACAAGGACAGAGTAGCATCGCTCCTGATGTCACCGCCGGAGTCGTTCTGGTTCCTGGGTGCGGACGGCGATTCTGTACATGGATATCTCGTACGTCCTCCTGGTTTCACGGAACGGGAACGATATCCGATGACATTCCTTATTCATGGGGGACCACAGGGCCAGTGGGCAGACCAGTTCCACTACCGATGGAACGCCCAGATGTTCGCTTCCAGGGGGCATGTCGTTGTCCTCATCAACCCCCGCGGGAGTACGGGCTACGGCCAGGCGTTCACTGACGCCATCAGCCGTGACTGGGGCGGCGCCGTCTACGAGGATCTGATGAAGGGTCTGGACCATGTGATCGCCAGGTATCACTTCATCGATCCGGACCGTGTGGCGGCGGCGGGAGCTTCGTATGGGGGATACATGATCAACTGGCTTGCGACGGCGACGGAGCAGAGGTTCCGTTGTCTCGTCAACCACGACGGCGTGTTCAATCCCTGGAGCATGTATGGCTCCACTGAAGAGCTCTGGTTCCCCGAGTGGGAATTCGGAGGTACACCGTATGAACATCCGGAACTCTACGACGCCTGGTCGCCGTTGCGCCGGGCGAAGAACATGCGGACACCCATGCTAGTGATCCACGGACAACGGGACTACCGGGTCGATGTCAGCGAGGGTTTTCAGGTGTTCACGGCGCTGCAGCGGCAGGGTATTCCGTCAAAGATGTTGTACTTTCCTGACGAGGGGCATTGGGTCCAGAAGCCTGCGAATGCCAGGCTGTGGTGGACGACGGTGCTCGACTGGATAGACCATTACACGAAGCAGTGAGAGACGCAGCAAAGGAGATGACAATGGAAAAACTCTACGATAGCCTGTACGAACTCGTCGTACAAACTTCCACGAACCTTCCGCCGGATGTGCGCCGGGCCCTTGCCCGGGCGATAGAGGAAGAGGACAAAGACTCGCAGTCGGGCCTCGCCCTATCCATGATAGCGACGAATGTCGACATGGCATGCGATCATAGCGGGCCCATTTGCCAGGATACGGGGATGCCAACGTTCGAGGTCCGGACACCGGTCGGCGTCGATCAGATGGTGATCAGATCGACTGTTCTCAAGACCCTCGAGGAAGCAACGAAAAACGGCAAGCTCCGTCCCAACTCCGTCGATTCGATCACTGGCAAGAACAGCGGCAACAATCTGGGCCCGGGGACGCCCGTCGTGCATTTTGAGCAGCACGAGGGGAATGACATTGAGGTGCGGTTGCTGCTGAAAGGCGGAGGGTGTGAGAACAAGAACATCCAGTACTCATTGCCCATGGAGCTCCCGCATCTGGGACGTGCTGACCGGTCCCTCGAAGGCGTCAGGAAGTGCATCATGCATGCCGTATGGCAGGCGCAGGGTCACGGGTGTTCGGTCGGTGCGATCGGTGTGGGTGTCGGCGGAGATCGCACGTCTGGGTACTCCCTCGCCAAGCAGCAGCTGTTCCGGTCACTCGATGATGTGAATCCGGACCCGCAGCTTGCCGCGCTCGAGGAGCGCATCCTGACCGATGCGAACAAGCTCGGCATCGGGACGATGGGGTTCGGCGGCCGCGTTTCCCTCATCGGATGCAAGATCGGTGCGTACAACCGCCTCCCGGCGAGCTTCTTTGTCTCGGTGGCCTACGACTGCTGGGCGTTCCGGCGTCTTGGAGTGGTGCTCGATGCGAAGACCGGGGCCATCAAGAAGTGGCTGTACCGGGATGAAGGCGAGGTCGTGAAGCTGGCGAAGAGCGAAGGATTGCCGGCGACTGGCAGGGAGGTCCGTCTGACAACACCCATTTCTGAAGAGCAGGTGCGTTCCCTCAAAGTGGGGGACATTGTTTTTCTGAGCGGCCTCGTTCATACAGGACGGGATTCGCTGCATCACCATCTCCTGACGCATGATTCTCCCGTACCTCTGGACGGGCAGGTCATTTACCATTGTGGCCCGGTTGCATTGAAGAAGGACGGTGTGTGGGAGATCAAGGCAGCCGGCCCGACGACCAGCTCGAGGGAAGAACCCTATCAGGCAGATATCCTGCGGAAGTTCAAGGTCCGCGCGGTCATCGGGAAAGGGGGCATGGGTGCCAGGACGCTTGCAGGATTGAAGGAGGTCGGTGCGGTGTACCTCAACGCTATCGGAGGGGCTGCGCAGTACTATTCGGCCTGCATTACCAAAGTGGATGGCGTGGACTTCCTCGAGTTCGGCATTCCGGAGGCCATGTGGCATCTGCAGATCTCCGAGTTTCCTGCCATTGTGACGATGGATTCGCACGGCAAGAGCCTGCATGCCGACGTGGAGAAGGCCACAGCAGAGGAGCTGCAGAAGTTCAGTGCCGCGCCTGCGTCGTAGTGCCCGTCCCATGAGGACCGTCGGTTGGTTGCGGGGGATCCGACACCGGGCCGTTGGCGCATGACACCTGACCATTCGACGGAGCGTCGCGCACAGGTCCTGCTCCTGATCGTCGTGACGATCTGGGCCGGGAATGCATCATTTGCGAAAGCGGGTCTGGCTCTGCTGGACCCGTTCGTTTTCAATGCGGTCAGGTACGTCTCCGCATTCCTCGTCCTGCTGGTCATCCTCCGGAACAGGTATGAATGGATCCCCGTTGGCCGACCTGATGCGGCGAGGGTCCTGCAGTGGGGCTTTCTGGCGAGCGTCCTCTATCAGGCCATCTTTATCATCGCCCTGGCCTTCACAAGTGCTGGCAATGTTGCGGTCTTCCTCTCGACGTCGCCCCTCTGGACCGCCATACTGAGCGCCCGTGTGAACCGGGAGCGCATTCCCCCCAAAGCGCTGTTCGGGATGGTTGTATCGGTCGCAGGTATCGTGCTGCTGCTTCTGGGGAGTGGCAAGAACGTCTCGTTCGGCGGAAAGGCGCTCGTGGGGGACGTTCTGGCTCTCATCTCAGCTGTGCTGTGGGCCCTGAATACGACGCTTCAGCGGCCGCTCCTGGCGACGTACTCAACCTATCAGCTGACGCTTATGTCTCTCGGCATCGGTGCTGCAGGCCTGACACTGCTGGCCGTACCGTCCGCAGCCAGTCTGGATTGGGCAGCGGTGGCCCCTGTGGCGTTCGTTATTGCGGTCGTCTCTGGGGTCTTCTCCAACGCCCTTGCGAACCTTTTCTGGTCGTACGGGGTCAAGTGGCTCGGGCCCCGAAGGACCTCGGGATTCAACAATCTCGTCCCGGTTCTGGCATTCCTCATTTCCTGGATAGCCTTCGATGAGCAGATCCTGGCGGTCCAGTTCGCAGGTGCAGGATTGACCGTTCTGGGTGTCTGGTGGGCCCGTCAGTGAACTTTCCTTTACCGATACCGTATACATCCCTATGAAAAAAGAGACAGATGCGGGCATCAGCGGTGCCCTCCGGCGGTTCTGGGACCTTCTGGCGGGGGAGGTCTCGGGCAACACGATCGAAAGATTCATTCGAGACGAGATCCCGGGTGCGTATTCCCTTTTCCGGAAGAACCTTCGGGATGAGCAGTTGCCGGCCGGAAGGGTGAGGCGATTCCTGCGGGTCGTGTGGTATCTGTTCCTCGTCTTCCTTGAAAAGCTCACGCCCATTCGCCGTCTTCTGTTCGCCCTCGCTGTCATCTTCTTCGTCCTCGGCGTTGGTGATCCTGCGTCCAGCAATCTTATCTGGTCCTTCCTGATGGTGAACCTCGTCCTCATCCTTGAGGTTGCCGACAAACTGGTGACAAAGAATGAGCTTGTCATCGCACGGGAGATCCAGCTGAGCCTTCTGCCGTCAGACCTGCGCGTCCCTCCGGGCTTTGAGGTCGTGGCACATACTGAGGTCGCGAATTCAGTGGGGGGGGACTACTACGATACCATTCCTGTGAAGGGTGGAGGCGTCATCTATGCGGTCGCCGATGTTTCCGGAAAGGGGATAAGCGCTGCACTCTATACGACGACGGTCCAGACGGCGTTGCGGCTGTTTGCCGAAGGATCTGACGATCCGGCCGTCCTGGTCCGGCGTGTCGGAGAGTACATGCAGGACAGGCTCAAGCGGGGCTACTTCCTCACTCTTGCACTCATGCATGTGACGCCCGCCGGGAATGTCCGGTTGGCCCGTGCCGGACATCCACGGTCGATCCTTGTGACAGCGAAGGACGGCGGGGCGGAGCTCGTCCCGACGGAGGGGCCGGCGATCGGGCTCGGAAATCTCGGGGACAACGATGTCCAGGTCTCATTGAGGAAGCGTTTGCGGAATGTGAAGCGCAGGATGGAAGCCGGCGATCTTCTCGTGTGCGTTTCCGACGGTGTCCTCGAGGCATCCCGCAACGATGGCGAGGAGTACGGAGAGCATCGGCTGACGGCACTTCTTCAGGCATTCCGTCAGGAGAGTCCGGAGAAGCTGAAGGACATTCTTCTGGCAGATCTTCGTGAATTCCGGAGTGGGCATGAACTTCGCGATGACGTCACCTTCCTCATCCTCAAACGTGTCGACCGCACTTCTTGAACTTCCGCTGCAGGATCTGTATATTGTATGGCTTGATCGCTCGCCAGGAGTAAGCAGCCGGGAGGGTGCGATCTTGCTCACGCTGGCGTAGCTCAGCTGGTAGAGCAGCTGATTCGTAATCAGCAGGTCGACGGTTCAAATCCGCCCGCCAGCTCCACATACAGCCCGTAACTTTTGGGCCACATTTTGAGGGACCTTCAACCGTTTCATTCGAATCCGCTTCGTGCGGATTCTTTTTTTGCCGAAATCGTCAATGCCCGACGTTGTCATCATTGGTTGCCGGGCGGGATGCGGGGCCGACAGGTTCCCCATCGGAAATCAGCGATTGCGTGGGGCATCGATCACCGAGGCAGTCGGAGAACACGTCCCGCGGTTGAAAAAATGACGAAATGTGGCTATACTTATTGATTCTAAGCAATCGCAGATCATACGAACTGTCAAGCAGGAGTCGGAGCAGGAATGAACGAAGGGACCATTCAGCAGGTCATCGGGCCGGTCGTTGACATCGAGTTCAGCGGGGGGGATCTCCCCTCGATCCTTAACGCCGTAAAGATCCCAAGGAAGAACATTGAAGGAGTTGACGAGGACCTTATCGTCGAGGTACAGCAGCATCTTGGCGAGGACAAGGTCCGCTGCGTCTCGATGGACTCGACTGACGGGCTTGTCCGCGGGATGAAGGCCATCGATACGGGTGACCCCATCAAGGTCCCCGTCGGACCAGAGGTCCTTGGACGGCTGATCAACGTTATCGGCGAGGGGATCGACGGACTCGGCGTCAAGATCGCCAGCAAGACAACCTATCCGATCCACAGGTCAGCTCCCGATTTTCAACAGCTTTCCACCAAGAAGGAGTTGTTCGAGACCGGGATCAAGGTCATCGACCTTCTGGAGCCCTATACGAAGGGCGGGAAGACAGGGCTCTTCGGTGGCGCAGGCGTTGGCAAGACGGTCATCATCCAGGAACTGATCCATAATATCGCCAAACATCACGGCGGATATTCCGTGTTTGCAGGTGTCGGAGAGCGGACGCGTGAGGGGAACGACCTGTGGCTCGAGATGAAGGAGTCCGGCGTTCTCGAAAAGACGGCGCTCATTTTCGGCCAGATGAACGAGCCCCCGGGCGCGAGGCAGCGTGTTGCGCTTACGGCCCTCACGATGGCCGAGTACTTCCGTGACGAGGAGGGGAAGGACGTCCTTCTGTTCGTCGACAACATCTTCCGGTTCGTCCAGGCAGGCTCAGAGGTTTCGGCGCTTCTCGGGCGCATGCCGTCAGCGGTCGGCTATCAGCCGACGCTCGGTACCGAGATGGGCGAGCTGCAGGAACGCATCACGTCCACCCGCAAGGGCTCTATCACATCGGTCCAGGCGATTTACGTCCCGGCGGATGACCTTACTGACCCTGCGCCTGCGACGACGTTCAGCCACCTGGACGCAACGACGGTGCTTTCCCGCCAGATCTCAGAGCTTGGTATCTATCCGGCGGTCGACCCGCTCGATTCGACCTCGCGCATCCTTCAGCCAGATGTGGTCGGTGCCGAGCACTATCAGGTGGCGAAAAAGGTCAAGGAAACCCTGCAGACCTACAAGGACCTTCAGGACATCATCAACATCCTCGGCATGGATGAGTTGTCTGACCAGGACAAGCTCACCGTTGCCCGTGCGCGCAAGATCCAGAAGTTCCTTTCGCAGCCGTTCTTTGTAGCCGAAGCGTTCACCGGCAGAGCCGGCAAGTATGTCAAGCTCGAAGACACCATCAAGGGCTTCCGCATGATCCTGGATGGCGAGTGTGACGAGCTTCCGGAGAACTCGTTCCTCTACGTCGGAACGATCGAGGAAGCGTTCGAGCAGGCCAAGCAGATCCAGGCAGCGTAGCGAAGACCCATGGACAAAGCTTTCAAGCTCGAGATCGTGACGCCCCAGCGAACAGTGTTCAAAGGGGAGGTCCAGAGCGTGAGCGCTCCGGGTGCGATGGGTGGATTCCAGGTCCTGGTACATCACGCGCCGCTCCTCTCATCCCTGCGGATCGGCGAGGTGAAGATCCTCGATCCGGCAGGCTCGGAGTCCCGCTATGCGACAAGCGGCGGATTTCTCGAAGTGAAGAAGAACGTAGTCACGCTGCTGGCAGAAACGGCGGAAAAGGCCGAGGAGATCGATGTGGCGAGGGCGAAGGCCGCTCAGGAGCGTTCTCTTGCCAGGCTGAAGGAGCGATCCTCCAATGTCGATGTCGACCGGGCACGGTTGGCACTGCAGCGGGCCATCAATCGATTGAAGACGGCCGGCAAGGCCTGATCATCGACCGGCCGGCTCCGTCCGGACCAGGCAGATCCATTCATTTTACAGGGACTCGACATACGCGCGAGCCTATGCCCCGAGCCTCACGACCCACCCGCGCGCAGATAGATCTGCGTGCCCTCCTCGCTAATCTTCGATCCGTCAGGGCACTCGTCGGCCCGTCTCCCGTTATAATGCCCGTCGTCAAGGCGAACGCATATGGGCATGGGCTGACCGAAGTGTCCCTCTTCCTCGAACAGAAAGGATTCGGCTATTTTGGCGTCGCGTATCCCGAGGAGGGTAAGCGCCTCCGGATGGCCGGCATCACATCCGCAATTCATGTCTTCACGCTGACCCATCCCACCCAGGCAGAACTGGTCGTCCGTCATCGACTTGAACCCACGATCGCAATGGCAGAATCGCTGACAGCACTGCGGTCTGCAGCCGAGCGTGCCCGCCGGACCATCGATGTCCACCTGAAGATCGAGACAGGCATGAACCGGATCGGTGTCCGCGAACCGGAGCTGCGAGATGTGCTGCGAAGCCTCGGCCGTTCCCGGCGATTGCGGCTCAAGGGCGTCTTTACGCATCTCGCAACGTCGGATCAGCCCGGGTCGGTCTTCGTAGCACGGCAGCTCGACAGGTTTGAGGCTGCATTGGAGATCCTGCGTGCGGAACATGCTGAACCGGAGGTGATCCATGCAGCGAACAGCGGTGCGATCCTCCGCCACCCGAGAGCACACTACTCGATGGTCCGGCCGGGCATCATGATGTACGGGTACTCACCTGTTGGAGCCCACGACCGCCGAGCCGACCTTCGCCCGGCGATGCGCATTGTCTCGGCCCTGGCGCAGGTGAAGCGCATCGGTGCCGGGGAATCCGTAAGTTACGGTCGTACATTCCGAGCCCGTCGCTCCATGGTGGTCGGAACAGTCCCCATCGGATATGCAGATGGCATCTTTCGCTCCTTGTCGGGTAAGGGGCAGGTGTTGCTGCATGGCACGAAACGTCCGATGATCGGACGGGTGTGTATGGACCAGCTGATGGTCGATTGCGGAAGGCTCCCGGTGCGGCCGGGGTCCGAAGTAGTGCTCCTCGGACGTCAGGGTGCACGGATGATCTCTGCCTGGGAGGTCGCAGGACTTCTGGGCACGATCCCGTATGAGCTCACATGTGCTGTGTCTGATAGAGTACCAAGGGAGTATGTGACATGACGAACGCTCAGTCCATCATAGAAACGCTGCTTTCAGGATATGTGGAGCAGTATGCTCTTTCCGACGCTGCCCAATCGGTGGTCGATAGCGTACGGCATCGACTTGGCTCGAGCCCCGATGCCCGGAAGGACATCGAGATGCTATACGGGGCGAAGGACTGCGAGGACATAGCCCTTGGACTCCTTTGGTTGGCAGACCGCGCTGGTCAGGATCCGGACCGGGCGGAGCCTACGCCTGATGAAGAACAGGTCGTGCACACCGGCATCACGCTCACGCTCACCCGGATGGGATTGCTGGGCGAGGCGGGCGGAGAAGAAGACACGATGGGGGAGACAGTGACCGAGGAGGCTGAAACACCCGTCGCCTTTCAGGAGGAACCTGACGCGGTATCCATCGATCCCACGCTCGCGAGTGTTTCGGAGGATGGGGGATTGCCTGCGTGGGAGGAACCTGAGCCGACCGTGGAAGATGACCTTCTTGCAGCCGCTGATGAGCCCATCGCGGAGGCCGCCGAAGAGTCATTCTCGCCGGAGCCTTCGTCTTCGCCTGTTGCGGCGGAGGGGACGAGCGATCAGGCAGAGATCGGCCGCCTGCTCGAGCAACTTCTGGAGGCCCTGCAGGCAGGGGAGGACACGCGGGCAGAGTTCCTCACGTCCCTGAGGGCCAGCTTTGCCCTGTGCCTTTCTCAGGAGACGCAGGATGCCTCATTCCGTTCGTATTGTGAGGCCGTGGACGATTTCCTCGGATACGTGCAGGAGAACGACCTGCTCGACGATGTACGGGTCATGAACTTTTTCACGAATGTTCAGGAGCCGTATGCACACTGGATGGAGGCTGCCGAGGGTGAGCGGGATGGTATCCTCGAGCAGGCTATCAGCTTTCTGTCAGATTTTCGGGCAATGTTCGAATAGGAGACAACAGCGTGGCCAATCTCTATGCGGTCATCATGGCAGGTGGGGTCGGCTCACGGTTCTGGCCAAGAAGCCGGGAGCGGTCCCCGAAGCAATTCCTTCCGATCGTCAGCGAGTCCACGATGATCCAGCAGACGGTCAGGCGGCTCGAGCCGATGATCCCGCCGATGAATACCTTCGTCGTTACAAATGTGCATCATGCTGACCTCGTGATGTCGCAATTGCCGTTCATTCCACAGGAGAACATCATCGCCGAGCCGTTCGGACGCAATACAGCGCCGTGCATCGGCTTGGCTGCCTTGTGGATACAGCGCATCGATCCCGAGGGGATCATGCTGGTGCTCCCGGCAGATCATCTGATCGCGGACCAGGACTCCTTCCGCTCCGTGCTGGAGACGGCGGCATCGGTCGCATCCCGGACAAAGGGGCTGATAACGATCGGCATCAAGCCCACGCACCCCGAAACGGGGTATGGATACATACAGTTCGATGATGGGGCGGAGTCGAATCCGTTCCGCGACAGCGATGTGTACCGCGTAAAGACATTTGCCGAAAAACCGAACCTCGAGACTGCCGAACGATTTCTGGAAAGCGGTGACTTTCTCTGGAACAGCGGGATGTTCGTCTGGACAGTAAACTCCATCCTGGCTGAGATCCGTGAACACCTCCCCGAACTCAACGACCACCTCGAAAAGGTGCGGGAGGCCCTCGGTACACCGGACTTTCCATCCGTTGTGGAACACGCCTACGGGAAGATCAAAGGGATCTCCATCGACTATGGGGTCATGGAGCGCGCCGGGAATGTGTATGTCATCAAGGGCGACTTTGGATGGAGCGACGTCGGGTCCTGGGATGAGGTCACGCGGATCAGCAAAGCTGACGAGAACGGGAATGTGCTCTCGGGAAAGGTCGTTGCGAGGGATGTCAGCAATTCCTTCATCTCCGTCTCATCCCGGCTTGTCGCTGCGGTTGGTGTCGAGGACCTGATCATCATAGAATCCGGTGACGCCCTCCTCATCTGCCGGAAGGGGAGGTCACAGGAGGTCAAGGACGTGGTCGACGTGCTCCGCCGCAAGCAGATGAATGAATTCCTCTAGCAGACGTTCGGTCATTCTGGCCCTGATCATCTGGGGGTGCACGGCCTCCCCCCGTTTTGTCACGTCGTCCGGTTCGCCGGGCCGTGCCGCTACCGACAGGTCAGCTCCGGCGTCATCCCCCACAGTATCTGCGGCCGGTAGCAAGGCGCTCCTTGTACTTGAAGGGGTCGCCTCATACTATGCCGATGCGTTCCATGGGAAACAGGCGGCGAACGGTGAGACCTTTGACATGAACGACCTGACTGCTGCCCATCGGACGCTTCCCTTCGGAACGCGAGTCAAGGTCACCAACCTCTCCAACAAAGAAAGTGTGGTGGTGCGCATCATCGACAGGGGACCCTACGTGGAAGGGCGCATCATCGACCTATCCCTCGCTGCCGCGAAGGCTATCAACATGATCACCACAGGTACAGCCCGTGTGCGGATCGAGGTCGTCGAGTGGGGGAAGGGACAGTTGTATCACTGAGCGCGATTTCGGGACCACTCCTACCAATGATCATCCGAATCCTGGCAAAACCTGGCTCCCGCCAGGAATGCGTGGAAGAGCGGGAAGATGGAGTGTTGGTGGTCCGAGTGCGGGAACGGGCTGTGGATGGGAAGGCCAATGAAGCAGTGCGGAAACTCATCGCACGGACATACGGTTGTCGTCCACGCGATGTTCTCATTCGCACCGGGCTCACTTCACGCCACAAGACCATTGAACTCCCCGGCTAGCCCCTGGCCCTGCCGGGACGAAGATCTGCCTCCACACCCACCCCGGGTCATTGAACTTCCCCTCTCGTCCATCCCTCGTTAGCAAATTCTTCATACCGGAATTCGCGGAAATTCGCAAAAAATAAAGGGGTTGCACGATATAAGTGGATTCTAACTTGATGATTGTGGGACATGTTACTATATTTCCCATACTTAGACTTCACTAGTGTTGGACCATTGAAAGGATCGGAATGGCGAGCAAGAGTTGGCTCACCCCGATCATCCTCGGGTTACCGTTCGTAACAGCAGCATGCTTCCAATCTCCTCCCTCGGCGGACATTCTGCGCAAGTCAGACATTTCTTCTGCCGAACTGTCACACCTTTCTGCAATCTCTTCAGGCGCCGAAATCAGCCAGCTTGAGGTGGCTTCGGTGAAACCCTATGCCAAGGTCGCCAAGAAACATGCGGAAGCGTATGGGCTGGATTGGAAGCTCGTTATTGCGGTTATGGAGCAGGAATCCAGTTTCCGGCACAATGTGACCAGCAGGAAGGGAGCCTATGGCCTCATGCAGATCATGCCCCATACGCGGGCTGAGATCCGCAGGAAGCTTGGCTTGAACGAGGCAAAGACCCCCTATAATAATGTCAAGGCAGGTTCGTACTATCTGAAGCGGCTCGCCAGGAACTTCTCTCAGGCAGACGGCGAGAACCGCCTGAAGCTGACGCTTGCGGCGTACAATGCGGGCCTTACCAGGGTCCGGGATGCTCAACGGATAGCTGAATACCTTGGGGAGGACAGGAACTCCTGGGAGAGTGTCAGGTCATCACTCACCCTGCTTTCCCGCAGATTCACATCGTTGCATGAGCAGGTATGGGAGGACGGGAAGCCACGCGGCGGATATTTCAACGATCCCACAGAGACACTCAACTATGTTGACGATGTGATCGCAGCGTATCAGGAATATATACTTACCTCGCGTGATGTCAATCCAGGTAGGGAGCCGGTCTAGCGGCCTTGCAGGACGCATTGTGACGAAGCATACAGTTGCAATTCGTACCTCTCGGATGTATATTTGCGGCTGAATTCGTGGCAGTCAAACCCCCAAATCCACTTCACAATCTACAGGAGTCACCCGATGAAGAAGCTAGTTGCTGTTCTTGCGATTGCTCTGCTTGTCGTTTCTGTTGGTTCCGCCCAGGACATCTGGGGTCAGGGAAAGATGCGGGCAGGTGCAGGCGCCCTCCTTTCTCTGGGAATGAGCGATTGGGCGGATAACGTTGGAATGGGTTTTGGAGGCTTCGGCAAGTTCGAATACGGACTGAACGAGGACATGGTAATCCAGGCATCGGTCGGGTATATCATCTACATGGAAAAAGAGGTCGATTACGGTTTTGGCGTCAATTCAAAGAATACCGCCAGTGCGATGCCGATCATTGGTGCTTTCAAGTATAATCTCAGCAAGATCGTCACTCCTGGGTTTTACGGCTTCGCGGAGTTCGGCATCTGGAGCCTGACGCAGAAAGCAGAGATTCCGGCGGTGACCTCGGGATTCTTCACATTCCCCGCCCAGACGATCGAAGCCAGCAGCTCTGAGTCAGTCCTCGGCATCGGAGCAGGTTTTGATACGGGCATGCTGGACATCAGCGTCAAGTATCTCCTGAAAGGCAACTTCAACCAGATCGTCTTTGGTGCTGCCTACAACTTCGGGCTGTAAGCCGATTTCTTTGGTCCAAGAAGGGAGGAGGCACGAAAGTGCCCCTCCCTTTTCATTTTCTTTCGGTATCTTATGGCTTCCATGGCTGGCCATCGTGAGGATACACCATTGAGCACGACCTGCATCATCGGACAGGGACATCCCCAGGGAGATGAAGGAAAGCCCCGCTGTCATTGCGGCGTTTTCGGTATCTACGGACACCCTGAAGCGGCCATCCTTTCCTACTACGGCCTTCACGCTCTGCAGCATCGCGGGCAGGAGGCGACCGGCATCGTCACACGGGCGTTCGACGAGTCGCGGTCGCGATGGCATTTCAATGTCCATAAGGGATCGGGCCTGGTGTCCGAGGTCTTCCGCGACGCACGGATCCTGACGGAGCACCTCGAAGGGAACGCCGCGATCGGACACAACCGCTATTCCACAACGGGCGCATCCGGAAATCTGGCGAACATCCAGCCGCTTGTCGTGAACTACAGAGATGGTAATCTGGCCGTCGCCCATAACGGGAATCTCACGAACTTCCGGGAGTTGCGGGACGAACTGCAGTCGGCAGGAACGATCTTCCAATCGACGTCCGACACGGAGGTCATCCTTCACCTCATCGCCCAGAACCGCCAGAAGGAGCAGATCGAGCAGATCCGTGCGGCGCTCGAGCGGGTGAAGGGCGCATATTCTCTTGTGATGCTGACGGACAACGGATTGATCGCGGCCCGGGACCCGTACGGCTTCAGGCCTCTCGCCCTGGGCAAGATCGGGTCGGCATTCGTCGTGGCGTCTGAAACGTGCGCCTTCGATATCATCGGGGCAACGTATGTGGGCGAGGTCGAACCGGGAGAGATACTTGTCATCGACGACCAGGCCATTGCGACGGGAGAGGTGCGGTCCTACAGGATACACCGCGAGAACAAGGCCTCGACGCATTGCATCTTCGAGCATATCTACTTCTCGCGGCCAGACAGCAAGATCTTCGGCGAGAACGTGGACAAGGTGCGTCGGAAGCTCGGGAAACTGCTGGCGCAGGAATCGCCGGTGCGGGCTTCAGATGCGGACGACAAGGTGGTCGTCATCAGCGTGCCCGACTCGAGCAATACCGCCACGCTGGGCTTTGTCTCGGAAGCCCGTCTGTCGGGCGACCAGGTGAATCTCGAGCTAGGTCTCATCCGGAGCCACTACGTTGGCCGGACGTTCATTATGCCAGACCAGGGTTCCCGAGAACTGAAAGTGAAGACGAAATTCAACACGGTCAAGGGAGTCCTGAAGGGGAAGAAGGTCGTCATTGTGGACGACTCGATCGTGCGGGGGACGACATCCCGTCAGCTCGTCAAGCTCATCAAAGAAGCGGATCCCCGGGAAGTGCATGTGCGCATCACGTCGCCTCCCATCAAGTATCCGTGTCACTACGGCATGGACTTTCCCAGTGAGAACGAGCTGATCGCTAATCAGATGGGGGGTGAGATAGAAAAGATCCGTGCCTATCTGGATGTCGACAGCCTGGCATACTTGTCGATCGATCGCCTGCTCGAATCCGTTCCGTCGAGCGATGTGAAACAGTACTGTACTGCCTGTTTCAGCGGTACATACCCGACACCGGTCGATATGGCCGCCTCGAAGGACCAGAACGACCTGTAGCCGGCCTGTGTATGTGGACGATCCCTTCATTGCTGAGTGCGAGCAGGGTGCCGATCGCACTCCTTGTTTCGTATCTCATTCTCAGTGACGCTCCTGATGCTCGCCTGTGGGCGGCACTCGTATCCATTGTCGGCATCTCGACCGATTTCCTCGACGGATATCTTGCCCGCCGCTTTCACAGCGTCTCCGAAGTCGGGAAGGTCATTGATCCCCTCGCAGACAAGATCGGGGTCGCGATGATCTTTCTCGCCCTTGTCATCGCGGGTGACCTGGAGTTGTGGGCCGTTATCGTGATCATCCTTCGCGATCTGCTTCTCCTGGCAGGCGCGATATACATCCGGAGGAGGAAGAAGATCACCGTCCAGTCGAATTGGCCGGGGAAAGTGGCTGTGAGCGCGATGGCAGTCCTCGCCTTTCTGAGCCTCCTGCGCATGGAGGAACTCGAACTGTTCCGTTCGCTGGCGCTGTGGTTCACGATGTTCATGATCGTTTTTTCGCTCGTGATCTACACGAAGCGGCTGTTCATTGGTCTCCCGAAGGATTCGGCGTAGCGAAGTATGGCTGCATCATTTTTGAACACTCTGAAGAATGCTCTCTCGAAGACCCGTGAATCGATCGTAACGGGCGTCGCCATGGCATTCACGCCCGGGACGGCCCTGGATGACGATGCCCTCGAACGGATCGAAGAAGCCCTTCTCCTGGCCGACGCGGGCATGCCTGTGACGGAACGGTTGGTGGAGGGCCTTCGGCGCCGCAAGCTGCAGGCGGGAAGCACCACTGCCGCAGCTGTACTGGACATTCTCCGACAGGACATGGGGGATGTGTTCAGCAACGTCCCCGATCATGCCGGAGATAAGATCATTCCCGAAGTGCCCCGGCCATATGTGATCATGGTGGTCGGCGTCAACGGGGCTGGGAAGACGACGACGGTCGGAAAGCTCGCACATCTCCTGACCTCTACAGGGCTCAAGGTGCTTATCGGCTCGGGGGACACGTTTCGGGCCGCTGCACATCAGCAACTCGGGACATGGGCCACTCGTGCGGGCGCGGAGATCATCGGCCATGGCGGCGGCAGCGCAGATCCTGCGTCAGTGGCATTCGATGCCGTCTCCGCCGGCGTAGCGCGGGAAGCCGACGTCGTGCTCCTCGATACCGCAGGCAGGCTGCACACAAAGTCGAACCTGATGGAAGAACTGAAGAAGATCCATCGGGTCGTGGGGAAGAAGCTGCCCGGCGCGCCGCATGAGACCCTCCTCGTTCTGGATGCCACGACGGGGCAGAACGGCCTGCAGCAGGCGAGACTCTTCGCAGAGGCCGCATCCCTCACCGGCGTCGTCCTCACGAAGCTGGATGGCACCGCCAAGGGAGGTGTCGTCCTGGGTATTGCCGGCGAGCACCGGTTGCCTGTGCGGTTCATCGGCGTGGGAGAAGGCCCCGAGGACCTTCAACCGTTCGACCCGAAGGCGTTCGTAGATGCCCTGATCCCGGAGGATGCCGGGTCCCTGAAGGAGCGGGCATGATCCTCAGACAACGACGATATGACCTGACGCTGAGACACACCTTCCGCATTTCACGCGGAGCGCGTGATATCGAGCCGATCGTCCTGGTCGAAATAGAACATGATGGCATCACAGGCTATGGCGAAGCTGCACCGTCGAGCCGATACGGCGAGACTGCAGAGACGGTCTCGGCCTTTCTGAACGGTAATCCGATAGGGGATTTTCAGGACCCGTTCCACCTCGAGGATATCCTCGCTGCGGTCGATGCTCATCGGCCCGGGAATTCTGCAGCAAAAGCGGCCATTGATATCGCCCTGCACGACTGGGTTGGCAAGAAGCTTGGGATACCCCTTCACGCTTACTGGGGAGTGGATCCGGGGAAGATGCCCGTCACCTCTTTCACGATCGGTATCGATACGCCGCAGGTGATCGAGCAGAAGGTCCGTGAGGCGGAAGAATATCCGATCCTGAAGGTCAAGGTGGGGACCGATGACGACGAATCGATCATCCGCGCGATCCGCCGCGTAACAGACAAGACCATCCGCGTGGATGTGAACGAGGGATGGCACAGCAAGGAGACAGCGCTGGAGCGTATCCGATGGCTCGAGCAGGAAGGCGCAGAGTTCGTCGAGCAGCCGCTTCCGTCGAAGGACATGGACGGCATGCGCTGGCTCAGGGAGCGTTCACCCCTTCCGCTGATCGCGGATGAATCGTGCATCCGGGCACGTGATATCCCACCGCTTCAGGATGCCTTCCACGGCATCAACATCAAGCTCATGAAATGCACCGGCGTCCGGGAGGCGTTCGCCATGATCAGAACGGCGCGTGCCTGCGGGCTGACGGTGATGATGGGATGCATGATCGAATCGTCCGTGGCCATCAGCGCGGGTGCACACCTTGCACCACTGCTCGACTATGCCGACCTTGACGGGAACCTTCTTGTGACCAACGACCCGTTCGAAGGGCCGGTCGTGCGCGATGGCAGGTTCCTGCTGCCCGATCGGCCCGGCCTCGGAGTGATCCCACGCTGATCGATGGATAACAGGACCATCCATATCCTTCCGCCAGACCTGGCGAACAAGATCGCCGCCGGTGAGGTGGTACAACGCCCGGCGTCGGTCGTCAAGGAGCTCGTCGAGAATGCGCTCGATGCAGGTGCGACGGACATCGACATCATCGTGACGGATGCCGGCACGACCTCCGTACAGGTGGTGGACAACGGCACCGGCATGAGCCAGGCGGATGCGGCTTTCGCCTTCCGGCGTCATGCGACGAGCAAGGTCCGGACAGTTGCCGACCTCGAAGCCATCCGCACGCTCGGATTCCGTGGTGAGGCGCTCGCATCGATCGCGGCCGTCGCGCATGTGGAGCTGCGTACGCGCCGGGACGTGGACGAGGTCGGTGCAGTCGTCACAAGTCTCGGGGACGAGAAAGTATCCATCACGAAGGATGCTGTGCCGAAGGGCACATCGGTGCAGGTGCGCCACCTGTTCTATAACATGCCGGCCCGTCGGAACTTCCTCAAGACGAACCGGACGGAACTCCGGAATATCGTCGACGTCGTCACGCGCGCAGCGCTGATCCATCCGGACAAACGCTGGCGGCTCATGAGTGACGGAGAAGTGCTGATCGAGGCAGGGATCTCAAATGCACACGAGCGTGCCGTCGCACTTCTCGGGAAGCAGGTCGGCGGAGCGCTGCTCGAATGCCGCGAAGAAACGGAAGCGATGTCCATCAGCGGATTCATCGCCCGGCCCTCGTTCGCCCGCAAGTCACGCGCTGAGCAGTATATCTCTATGAACAAGCGTCCCATCGTGAGCAGGATGATCTCCCATGCCGTCTTTCAGGCGTATGAGCATCTGCTGATCCATGGCGGCTATCCACTGTTCATTCTCGACCTGGCGATCGATCCACAACGCGTGGATGTGAATGTCCATCCGACGAAGCAGGAGGTCAAGTTCGAGGATGAATCGAGCGTGTATCGGATGGTCCTGTCGGTCGTACGGAAGACCCTCGCCGCACATGACCTCATGCCCGAGGTCTCCGTCAATGACGGTGATGCGGTCCGGTCAGGGCTGGACATGATACCTCCGTTCGTACGGCAGGGTGATACCACTCCTTCGGCACCTATCTTCCAGTTCCAGCGCGACCGTGTTCCCCAGGGGGAGCGGACGGCCGAAGGCTCGTCCATCCTGCGTATGCGGCCGCCGTCGGATACCGACGGACGGACAGCGCAGAGGCCTGACGATCAGACCGTCGAACACTCCCGGATGGCCCCGGAGGATGGGCCGGATATCAATCCGATGTGGCAGGTCCAGAACAAGTACATTGTCACGCAGGTCCGTACCGGCCTGGTCATCGTTGACCAGCATGTCGCGCATGAGCGGGTCCTCTATGAGCAGGTACTCGCCAATTTCGAGAATTCCCTTCCGGCCACGCAGCAGCTCCTGTTTCCGCAGACGCTGGAGCTGAGTGCAGGGGATTATGCCCTTGTCAGGGAACTCGAAGAACCACTTCGTTTGCTAGGGTTCGACCTGAGGCTGTTCGGCAAAAATACCGTCATTATCGAGGGCCTCCCTGCGGACGTCAAGGTCGGGAAAGAGAAGCGGATCCTGCAGGACGTCCTGGAAGATTTCAAGAAGAACGCGCATGACACGACGGTCGAAGTGCGTGACAGGCTTGCCAAGTCGTATGCGTGCAAAGCTGCGATCAAGGCCGGGGACCCGATGACGCGCGTTGAGATGCGCGTCCTCATCGAGCAGCTGTTCCTGACGAAGATGCCATATGTATGCCCGCACGGCCGCCCCATTGTCATCAGGATACCCATCGAAGAACTTGACCGTCGGTTCGGCCGTACGTAGAGGACCATGGTTTCGGGAAAGGTGATGCAATGCAGAACAAGGAACTGAACGAGCAGCACACGCGGTGGAAGGAGCGATATGAGAAGGGAGGAGCGATCCGCGATGCCATCTATACCACGGTCAGCGGGACGACGATCAGGCCTCTGTATACGTCGCTCGATCTCGACGGAATGGACACTGCGGCTGAGATCGGCTATCCCGGCGAATATCCGTACACGAGGGGCATTCACCCGACGGGGTACCGGGGGAAGCTCTGGACGATGCGCCAGTTCGCAGGATTCGGGACGCCCGAAGATACGAATGCCCGGTATCACTACCTGCTGAAGCACGGGCAAACAGGGCTGTCAGTCGCGTTCGACCTTCCGACGCTGATGGGGCGGGACGCGGACGATCCGCTCTCTGAAGGCGAGGTCGGGATCTGCGGTGTTGCGGTGAGCTCTCTGGCGGACATGGAGGTGCTGTTCGACGGGATCGGGCTTGGGGACATCTCGACCTCGATGACGATCAATGCGCCGGCAGTGAATCTGATGGCCATGTATCTTGTCGTTGCCGAGAAGCAGGGGGTGCCATTTTCCAGGCTGCGGGGGACGATACAGGCCGACATCCTGAAGGAGTACATCGCGCAGAAGGAGTGGATTTATCCGCCTGAACCGTCGATGCGGCTCATCGTGGACATGTTCGAGTACATGAACAAAGAAACTCCGCAATGGAATCCCATCTCGGTCAGCGGTTATCACATCCGTGAGGCCGGATCGACCTCGGTGCAGGAGCTGGCGTTCACGCTCGCTGATGGCTTTGCCTATGTGGAGGCCGGGATCGAACGTGGACTCGATGTCGACGAATTCGTGCCGCGCATCTCGTTCTTCTTCAATTCCCATGTCGATTTCTTCGAGGAGATCGCGAAGTTCCGTGCCGCACGCCGTATCTGGGCGAAGCGGATGAAGAACAGGTACGGAGCGAAGAATCCCCGGTCGCTGATGCTCCGGTTCCATACCCAGACTGCCGGATGCTCGCTCACGGCACAACAGCCGGAGAACAATATCGTCCGGACAGCCCTCCAGGCGCTGGCGGGCGTGCTCGGCGGCACCCAGTCGTTGCACACGAACTCAATGGATGAGACCCTGGCCCTTCCGTCAGAGAAGGCCGTGAAGATTGCCCTGCGAACACAGCAGATCATTGCGCACGAGACGGGCGTGGCCAACACGATCGATCCGCTTGCCGGGAGCTATTTTGTCGAATCACTCACGACACAGATGGAGCAGGAGGCGGAGCAGTACTTCGAACGTATCGAAGCCCTCGGCGGCGTCATACCGGCCATCGAGGCAGGATTCTTCCAGAAGGAGATCGCGGAAGCTGCCTATCGGTATCAGCGGGAGCTGGACGCGAAGGACAAGATCATCGTCGGCGTGAACGAATTCGCGGAGCAGGATGAGACGATCGATATTCCCATCCTGCAGATCTCACCCGAGGTCGAGAGGAAGCAGCGTCAGAGGCTCGCAGACATTCGTCAGAGCCGCGACCAGAGGCGGGTCGACGCTGCGCTGGAAGGGCTTCGGACGGCAGCGTCAGAAGGGCGAAACATCTTCCCGCCGCTCCTTGAGGCGGTCCGGAGCTATGCAACGCTCGGGGAGCAGTGTAATGCCCTGGCAGAAGTATTCGGTGTCTACGAAGAGCCCGCAGTATTCTAAAGCAGGCGTGCACTCCCGGGGACAGTCATGAGATCATTCAGCGCAGTCATACAGATCGTCCGGCCCGCACAATGGGTGAAGAACGCCTTTCTTTTCGCCCCTCTGGTGTTCTCCAAGCACCTGTTCGATGCTGCATACGTCCTTCAGGCCCTCCTTGCGTTCGTGGTCTTCAGTCTGCTGTCGAGCCTGGTCTACGTCATCAACGACTGGGCGGACATCGAAGCGGACCGGATGCATCCCATCAAGCGTGAGCGGCCGCTCGCCTCGGGAATGCTTTCGAAGACGGCTGCAGCGGTCCTGGTGGTCCTGCTTCTTGCACTGTCGTTCGCCGGAACCCTTCAGTTCAGCAGGATGTTCATGCTGACGGCGGTCCTGTATTTTTCCCTGAACGTCGCGTATTCCTTCGGGCTCAAGCAGGTGATACTGCTGGATGTCTTTATCATCGCGGCAGGATTCATGCTGCGCGTTCTTGCGGGGGCGTTCGCCATCGATGTGCAGGTATCTGCCTGGCTCGTCCTCTGCACGCTGTTCATTTCGGTCTTCCTCGCAGTATCCAAGCGTCGGGCGGAGATCCTGCTGAACATCACGCAGGAGACGGAAATGGCCCGGCCCGTCCTGCGCCGGTATGATCTTCATTTCATCGATCAGATGATGACCATTACTGCCGCGGGGATGGCGATCTCCTATGCACTGTACACCGTGGCGAACCGGACCGTCGAGATCTTCGGAACGGAGAACCTGATGTTCACAACGGTGTTCGTGCTCTTCGGGATCTTTCGTTATCTTCATCTGATGCGGGTGCACAAAACGGACGACAATCCGACGCACCTGCTGCTGACGGACCTCCCGATGATCATCAACGTCGTCGCATGGTTCTTCGCGTGTGTGTTCATCATCTATTATAACCGCATCAAAGAATACGTCTTTTCGCTATGAAACTTCCCCAACCAAAGAATCCGACCCCTGTCACAGGTCTCCCAACCGTCAAACCCGTCGTCGCGGCCGTTCGTACCACACCCGGCACGGTCCTTGAAGATACGCAGCGAGCGATGGAGCTTGCCGGCGTTTCCGGAGCGCTCAAAGCAGGTGCGACAACGATCCTGAAGGACAATATCTCCTGGCATTTCCCGTTCCCCGGAGCCAATACCACTCCGTGGCAGATGGAAGGGACGATAAAGGGGCTGCACACCGCGGGTCTGAACGACCTCGTCTGTGTCCAGAACAAGACGGTCGTGACCGACGCATTCAAGGGGGAGGATCTCAACAAGTATACGCCGCTCTTCCGGAAGTACGATATTCCCGTCCTGTTCAACTTCAAAGAATCGGACATGACGTGGGTCCCGTTCACGCCAAAGACACCGCTTCTCGTTCTGGACCAAATCTATCATGAAGGGATCAGGATCCCCGAGTACTTCTTCGGCAAGAACATCGTGCATCTGCCCACGGTCAAGTGTCACATCTACACGACCACGACGGGGGCGATGAAGAATGCTTTTGGGGGATTGCTGAACACGCACCGGCACTATACGCATTCGTGGATCCATGATACGCTCGTCGACCTCCTGGCGATCCAGAAGGAGATCCATCCCGGCATCTTCGCAGTCATGGACGGAACGACTGCGGGGAACGGACCCGGCCCCAGGACGATGCACCCGGTGCAGAAGGACATCATCCTTGCGAGCGCGGACCAGGTCGCCATAGATGCCGTCGCAGCCAGGCTGATGGGATTTGACCCTCTCAGCATCCGGTACATTTCTCTAGCGCATACGCGGGGGCTTGGCACGGGCGACCCACGGGAGATCACGCTGGTCGGGGATGATGTCAGCAACGAGTCGTGGGGATTCTCGGTCGGAGACAACGGGGCCAGCATGATCGGGGACCTGCTCTGGTTCAGCCCGCTCAAGCGGTTCCAGAACCTTTTCTTCCGGACCCCGCTCGTGAACCTGTTCATCTTCGGGTCGGAAGCATATCACGACTATTACCGGTGGCCGGCGGTCGATCGCCGCGTCTTCAGAAAATGGCTCCGGTTGTCGCCGTGGGGAAAGCTCTTCGACGCATATCCGAAAGGCTCGTAGAGGGGGAGCGCCTGCCACCGAATGGCTGAACACACATCACGAGGCCGAGCAGAGCTGTACCTCTTTCTCGTCACCTTCGTCTGGGGAAGCACGTTCATCATCACGAAGGACCTCCTCCAGACCGTCCCGCCTTTTGCGTACATCGCTATCCGCTTCCTTTCGGGCTCTGCCCTCTTCGCCGCTTTCGTGTTCCCGAAGCTGCGCTCATGGGACAAGCGGACGATCCGCCACGGCGGCATCCTCGGATTCCTGCTTTTCACTGGTTTTGCCTTCCAGACGATCGGTCTTCAGACCACAACCGCTTCAAAGTCCGCGTTCATCACGGGCCTGATGGTAGTATTCACCCCGATGTGGCAGGTACTGCTCGAGCGGCGGATGCCAAAGCCGGGAAGCATCGTCGGTGTTGTGCTTGTGACCATCGGTCTGTATTTCCTGACCTCACCGACAGGAGGGGGCATCGCTCTCGGGGACGTGCTGACGATCGGGTGTGCGGCCATGTTCGGCCTTTATATCGTGTACATCGATATCTTTACGCAGGAAGATTCCATCGAGAAGCTGGCGTTCGCACAGTTCCTGACGGCGGGCGTTCTTGGCGCTGCACTTGCCCTTGTTGTGGAGCCTCAACATTTTGTGGTGTCGACCATGGGAGCACTGCAGCTCGCGTATCTGACGCTGTTCGCCACGGTGATCGCCCTGTATGTGCAGACCCGGTATCAGAGATACTCTACTCCCACACGAAGCGCCATCATATTCTCGGTCGAACCCGTGCTCGCTGCCATATTTGCCTACATCATAGCGCAGGAAATCCTGGGTTCGATCGGCTGGCTGGGGGGAGGGCTCATACTGGCCGGGCTGCTGATTTCAGAGCTTTCTGACAAGATATTCGGCAGCCGGCAGGGTGGCGTGGAGGAGGGAGTATGAGAGGAAAAACAGCGGTGACAGGCAGCACATGGGCTTGTTTTTCATGATGTGGCAAAGTATATTTTCTGCAATGAAACGATCGACAGTTGCCATCCTTCTCACCGTGATCGTCTCGGTCGCCTTCGGTTCGGTCATCATCAAGGACAAGAGCCTGACCGCAGGAACACGGGGTTCTGACATCTTCGTTCGTTGGGACACTGAGGATGAGGCCTCGGTGCAGCGTTTCGCTGTTGTCCGGCGCACGGGTACGGAAGGCGAGTTCATGGAGATCAGCAGTCTTTCGCCCAAAGGCGACTACTCTTCGTACGAGTTCGTCGACCGATCGGTCTTTCGGACCACCGGGGGCATCTTCCAGTACAGGATCAGGGTGTACACCGGGACATCGATGTTCGCCGAGTCCGAGATCGTGACGGTCTCACACGTGAGTTCCACCGCCCGACGAACGTGGGGCAGCATCAAAGCGATGTTCCGCTGAACGGCGGGGATACCGCCGCTATCCTTCCTTTTCTTCCGACATTCCCGTGAGTCGCATCATTCTGGCATCGGCATCGCCACGCCGGCGTCTGCTCCTTCGTCAGGCAGGCTACCGGTTCACGGTCCGCGCGAGCGGCATTCATGAAGCACACACAGATTCCCACACGCCTGCCCGCATGGTCCGACGTCTGGCCCTGGAGAAGGCGAGGGACATCGCCGGTCGATCGCGGTCCGGCATTGTGGTCGGAGCTGATACGATCGTGGTCCTCAGCGGACACGTTCTCGGGAAACCACGGGATAGCAGGCAGGCCCGGGCAATGCTGCGTGCTCTGAGCGGCCGGACACACACGGTCTTCACAGGCGTCGCATTGGTGGACGTGCGGACAGGCGGGTGGACATCGTTCGCGGAACGAACGAGGGTGACCTTTCGGAAGATATCGCGCAGCGAGATCCTTGAGTACGTTCGTTCAGGTTCCCCTTTGGACAAGGCAGGTGCATACGGTATTCAGGACGATTTCGGTGCAGTCTTCGTTGAAAAAGTCTCGGGTTGTTTCTATAATGTTGTCGGTTTTCCGCTGTCGCGGTTCTACGTCGAGCTCCCGCGTTTCGAACGACGCGTGGCATCATCGCTGACAAAGGCTGGTTGATCATGGAACAGAAGATCAGAGTATTGGTGGCAAAGGCCGGGCTCGACGGGCACGATCGTGGAGCGAAGGTGGTTGCCGCTGCCCTGCGGGATGCAGGCATGGAGGTCATCTACACCGGGCTTCGCAAGAGCCCAGAGATGATCGTCGAAGCAGCACTTCAGGAGGACGTCGATGTCATCGGCATCAGTCTCCTGAGCGGGGCACACCTGACGATCTTCCCGAAGGTGCTCGCCCTCATGAAGGAGAAGGGGCTGGATGACGTGCTGCTCTTTGGCGGCGGTATCATCCCCGAGGGGGATGTACGCACATTGAAGAAGATGGGAGTGGGGGAACTCTTCACGCCTGGCACATCGATGACGTCGATCGTCGAGTATGTCCGGTCGTGGGCGCGGGCGAGATCGACCGCCTGAACCCAGAGCGCATGGCATGAAAAAAGGCCCGTCCGATGGTTGACCGGACGGGCCTTGGTATTGATGGACGTTCTGTCAGACCTTGCTGACCTTGACCGCCTGGAGTCCCTTCGGGCCCTGTTCGACGTCGAACTCCACCGTGTCGCCCTCGTTCAGCGTCTTGTAGCCCTCTCCGTTGATGGATTTGTAATGCACAAAGACGTCCTCACCGGATGCCCGCTTGATGAAGCCATAGCCTTTGGCATTGTTGAACCACTTCACCGTACCCTGTTCCATACGGTACCTTCCATCAGTGAGTGAAACATGAACGCCTGGCTTCATCTCCTGCCAGACCCCGGAGGGCTATCACCCTGAGGCGATGCCTGCTGAGGCGGGCCGGCCCCTTCGGTCTTGCATCAACGCTTCCTGAGCCACTACACGTAACCGCTTCCTCCCGGACGCCGTACCAATCAACCAGCCGATGAAGAGCTGCCAGTGCTGTGAACTACGCTGGAACATAGTCTTCACCCCATAAAGAATCAAGCCTGTGTATCGAGGGAGATGCCGCCGCTCCCATCCTGTCTCGTCCCGGGAACCCTGCCGTCCGGGTCGGATCGATGGCTGACAGTGATAATTTGGGATGGCTCGAACCCGAACAGGTCCTCGTGTCCGAACAGGCTGGCGTACGACTCCGGTTCGAAGAGAATGCGAAACCTCTCCACGCACTGTCCGAGGCGGTCCAGGTAGTGTTCCGTGTTCTCATCCGGATCGGCCGAATCCCAGGCATCGCTGGGCCGGGCATGCTCTGCCTGCGTGACCTCTTTTTTCAGGCCGGTGATGTAGTAACGAACGACGGTCCCTGCGCGGGCATCCGGCCTCGTGGAACGAATGGCCTCGTAGGCAGCGGAGGGGTGCCGTTTCCCGGCTTTCACCATCGCATCGTACCGCTCGAAGGATTCAGCCAGGATCTCCTGACGTGCGAAGTCGAGCACATGCCAGCTATGCTTCCGGATGCGCCTGAGCGTTGCGAGGTAGAGCTCGCGAAGCCCTTTCCAATCCTGGTACAGGCATTGTTCGAGAGCGCGTGAGAAAAAATCGCGAAGAAAGGGTTCGAAGAATCGTGGAATCCGTGACTTCCGGTGGGCAACCATCCGGTTGCCGATGCGAAGGGCGAACATGCGTGGCCCGAGGGACACCGCAGCATCGAATGCATCGATGTGGACGAGGCGAAGGCCGTACGGCAGCGACTGGTCAACCCGCGCCCAGAATGTGGCGAGTGCCGTGCCAGCATTGTCAGGGAGCTGACAGAGCAGAGAATCGTCGGTATGCTGAAGAACGGCGATGTTGTGGAGGTGCAGGGCCTCGACTGCCTCCTCAAGGATGCGGCGATGCGTGAGCGTCAGTTCCTTCGAAAAGGTCTCCTCGTACAGGCGTGAATGCCGGGAGAGGTACGCATGTGTCAATCCCTGCGCAGTGTCATACGCCACCGGCGTGACACCTTTGTCGTATGTGCGAGGGTCCTGGTGCCGGGACCGGGATTCTCCCCGGAGGTCCTCGAACATTCTGCGCGCCAGGGGACCTTTGTCCTGTTGCGGTACTGCAGGAACTGACGAGAGGCTGCAAAGCGGGATAGGAACGACTGCCAGCTCCAGAACAGTGGAGAACAGTCCTGTGCGGTATGGTGCCTCATAGATGCCCCCGGCTGCGGGTGCTGTTGTCGCGATCGGGAGTGATGCCTGCGATCGGATGGACCGGCTCACCAGCGAGATCTCGGTTCGCGTCGCGCTCGTCGAGCGCAAGGTGAGGAGGGGAGTGATGGGCGTGCTGTGCATGACAGGAAGCAGGTGAGTGAGAGCATCCCTCAGGAACTGGTCCAGGGCAGCGACCTGCTCGTGCGGGGGCCGCTCACGTATCGCCCGGAGTCCAGGGAGGATGGGCTCATGGGTACTTCCGCGGATGGATGTCACCGCGCGGAAGAAGCCATAGATCTCGAGCAGATCGGCGTTGAGGACGATGTCCGTTGCGTCGAGAATGGTCCTCCCTGGGATCTCCCACGCGTCCCGGAACAGGGTTGCCGGATGCTGGCGGAGCAGGAGCCCTTTCCGTCCGATGGCAGGCTCGAGATTGTTCAGGGCGCAGCGTCGTTCCAGGTACGGGAGGTACAGGGTGTGAAGCTCAGACCCGCAGATAAGGTCCGGGTTCGCCTGTTGGAAGAATGCCAGCACGTCCCTGAGAAGGCCTGCCTCATCCTCCTTTTTTATCCTGAAGGTCGTCCGTCCACCGTCCTGCTCGATGACGGAGAACTGGCGTATCGCCCCCTCCGGGCTGTCGACCTCGGAGAGGAGGGGACGTCCCTCGCCGGCGGAAAAGGCCAGCGTGCAGCGCGTGACCGCCTCGGCATCCAGACCTTCAAAGAACGAGCACCCTGTCCTGACGAGCCACTGATCGATGGGGTCCGGCAGCAGGAAGAGATGGGGAAGGTCGGCATATGAACTGACGCGTTGACCCCGGAGGGAACTCTCGGATTCCAGGAATGCCCGCACACTGCTCCAGAAGTCGGGCCATGAGGAGAAGAGGACGAGATAGCGGAGCGGAAGAGGACCTGAACACTCCGTTATCGAAGAGGGTTGCGGTGAGCCGGTGGGAAGCGTTTCGTGGGACGTCAGCAGCCAGGGGTGGATTCCGACATCGAGTGTCCGGACGTGAGATCCGTCCCGGATGAACAGCCTCAGAGACGCACCGTCGCCCCGTTCCACACCGACAATGTGTGGAACGGTCTCACCTGTACCTGGGTCCCCCATACAGTTCAGCCCTACTTCCTGGCTGGGTTCTTCAGGAACGGCTCGAGCAGGTCTATCGGAACGGGGAAGAGGGTCGTGGAATTGTTCTCTGTCGCGATCTCTCGCAGGGTCTGGAGGTAGCGCAACGTGAGAGCGCTCGGTTCCTGTCCAAGGATCTTTGCCGCTTCGAAGAGCTTCTGCGAGGCCTGGAACTCACCCTCAGCTGCGATGACCTTTGAGCGTCGTTCACGTTCGGCCTCCGCCTGCTTTGCCATGGCACGCTGCATCTCCTGCGGAAGGTCGATGTGCTTGACCTCCACGTTGGAGACCTTGATCCCCCAGGGTTCTGTCTGCATGTCAATGATCTGCTGCAGCTGAGCGTTGATCTTTTCCCGCTCCGCAAGGAGGTCGTCGAGCTCTGACTGGCCGATCACGCTCCGCAGGGTCGTCTGGGACAATTGCGACGTTGCGAACAGGAAGTTCTCCACTTCGACGATGGCCTGTTCCGGCGCCAGTACGCGGAAGTACACAACGGCATTGACCTTGAGGGAGACGTTGTCCTTGGTGATGATGTCCTGGGGAGGAACGTCCATAACAACGGTCCGGAGGCTCACCTTGACCATGCGGTCGATGAACGGCCAGAGCCAGATAAGGCCGGGACCCTTTGTGCCGATGAGCCGTCCAAGCCGGAAGACCACGCCACGCTCGTACTCGCGGAGGATCTTGATAGCGTTCGCCGCAAGGAGGATGAAAAGGGCGATCGGAAAGATAATGAGCGGGATATTCATGATCTCTTCTCCGTAGTGGTCGTGTCCGGTTCGACGGTGAGGGTGAGCTTTGTGACGGCGGTGACACGGACCGGCGATCCTTTGCGGATGGTACCCGATGCAGCGGTCGCTGTCCAGCGCTCACCATGAACGATGACGGTCCCTTTCGGGTCGAGTTTGCTCTCGGCCAGGCCGGACTCGCCGATCAGGCCTTCCCGACCCGTCGATACTCTCGTTCTCTGGGCCTTCAGTCCGAGTCCGATGACAAAGATGAAGAAGAACGCTGTCAGGGCAACAGCGAAGAGGATGACGGACCAGGATATCTCCACGAATTCCAGCTCCGATGAAGGCTTGATCAGCATCGCTGAGCCGATAAGAAGTGCGAGGGTCCCGCCGATGCTCAGAATGCCGTGGCTTGTCACCTTGAGCTCCAGGATGAACAGCACGATAGCGAAGAGGATGAGTGCCATCCCGGCATAGCTGACCGGGAGCGTCTGCAGTGCGTAGAAGGCCAGGATGAGGCTGATGCCCCCGACCACCCCCGGCAGGATCGATCCCGGATTATAGAGCTCGAAGAGCAGGCCATACAGCCCGAGGAGGAACAGAATGTAGGCGATGTTAGGGTCAGCAAGGACAGCGAGGAACTCTTCGACCGTCGACGGGTGAACCTCCTGAATCGAGCTTCCCGCTGTCTGGAGGGTCACCTCACCACGGGTGGTCTCGACGACCATTCCATCGATCATCTCGAGCAGCTCAGCATCATTGCGGGCGATCAGGTCGATGACGTCCTGATGATATGCCTCCGAGTCCGACAACGAAATGCTGTTACGCACCGCACGTTCGGCTACGTCGAGATTCCGGCTCCGCCATTCGGCAATAGACCGGATGAACGCCGCAGCGTCGTTCGTCACCTTCTCGTGCATGACGGAATCGAGCTGCTGGCCCTGCATGCCGACGGGGTGTGCCGCACCGATGTTGGTCCCCGGAGCCATGACGGCAATGTGTGCTGCCAGGGTTATGAACGTGCCGGCGGATCCTGCTTGCGAGCCGGCCGGGGCGACGTACACGATGACGGGCAGAGGTGCTTCGAGGATGTCGGAGACGATAGACCTGGTGGATTGGAGGAGTCCGCCGGGGGTGTTCAGCCGGATGAGGAAGGCATGCGCGCCGGCCTCTGAGGCTTCGGAGATCGTACGGTCGACGAACTCCGCAGTCGCGGGGGTAATGGGGCCGTCGACCGCGATCGCCCTGACATCCTGTCCCCGGGCGATGGCGGGGAGGAGCATCACAACAGTGAGTAGGGACCTCAGCATGTCAGGCAGCGGCCGTGGAGGCCGCGAAAATGGTGGCGGAGAGAGTGGGATTCGAACCCACGGTACCCTTACGGGCACACACGCTCTCCAGGCGTGCCAGTTCAACCACTCCTGCATCTCTCCGGGTTCAGACTGCATGAGAGTACCGAAAGATCGGCGCAAATGCAATTCGTTGATTTTCAGACAAATTTTGCCGTTCATGAACGGGAAGGAATCAAACATGCCAGCTACAATTCTCGTCGCAGAGGACCAGGTCCACATCCGGAGCCTTGTCGAGTACAAGCTCAAGAACAGCGGCTACAATGTCGTTGCCGTTGAGGATGGGGCTGCTGCGCTTGAGAAGGCGCGGGAGATCCATCCGACGCTGATCATGCTCGACATCATGATGCCCCTCATGACCGGTTTCGAGGTGCTCTCCGCCCTTAAGGCAGACGAATCGACGAGGAAGATCCCCGTCCTTCTCGTCACCGCTCAGAGCAAGGAACACGAGGTGTTGAAGGGATTGGAGCTGGGGGCTGAAGACTACATTACAAAGCCGTTCAGTCCGAATGAGTTGGCAGCACGGGTCAAGAAGGTGCTCACGAAATACGGAGCGGGGTAGAGACCGTTTTCCCTCCTTCTCTCCCGCCGCATGAGCCTTACATTCCTCATTATCCTCGTCCTCACCGCTGCGATCACGTTCTTTGTGGTCAGCGCCTCGCTCATTCTTGTTGTACACAAGAACTCGAGCAGACACCGCCAGAAGATCATGAAGCAGTTGAAGGACCATTACTCGGGCGTGGTCTCGCAGTTCCTGATGATGGACATGCCGATCCCACCAGGGGGAGAACCTCATGGCGCATCCCTGAAGCAATACGATAGGGTCCTCCAGCCGCTGCATCAACGCTTCGAGCGGATGCCGCGGAGACGGCGGGAGCGCCATCGGCTGGCTTTGAAGGAGGTCCTCCTCGATTTCTCGAAGGACCTTTTCGGAGAAGCTGCGGAACGCCTCGTGTTCCTGGGGTATGCATTCGGTTTTGTCGACGAACAGATCCGCCAGCTCGAGAGTCCGCGATGGTGGTTGCGGGCACATGCCGCGCGGGACCTCGGATTCCTGGGGGCAAAGCGGGCGATCGGCCCATTGACAGCGGCCGTCGAGGACAGACATCCCGAAGTTCGCTTCCAGGCAATCCAGGCGCTCATCGTGCTCGTTGGGGTCGATGCGCTGAGGATCGTCTTTCGTGTGGGGCGAAATCTTACCACCTGGAACATGATGGCGCTTTCGGTGATCGTTCTTCGTTTCAAGGAGGACGCCATCCCGTTCCTGCTGGAGGGTCTCGAGGCGAAGGACCAGTCCATCGTCGTCTTCTGCATCGAGATGCTCGCCGAGATCGGTTTTGTCACTGCGGTCGAGCCGCTACGCAGTATCGCGAAAGAATATCCGAACATCATTGTTCGCACAAAGGCCGTCGAGGCGCTCGGGAGGCTGGGTGATGAGCGGGCCGTTCAGTTGCTGATAGACAATTCGGCCAACTCGTACCCGGAGATGCGCGCTGCCGCGCTGGGTGCCCTCAGGCGAGTTGGCACAGCCGAGGCGATCCCCGCGCTCCTCAGGCGTATGAGGGAAGGACCATTGCACGAGAAGATCGCGGCCGGACGGGCGATCCTGGCCTCCGGGCCGGACGGGCGTGCGCAGATCGAGCAGCTCATCAGGGGGGCGGACGGGTACATGGCACAGGTGGCCGAACAGGTCATGGAGGAGGAAGGATCGTGAAGGCCGCAGGATGAGAGAAGTCCTTCAGATATTCCTCGACGCGTATTTTGTCTTCGTCGTCCTGTACTTCATCGTCGTCAATATGCTGTACGTCGTGCTGCTGGGATTGTCGTTCCGGGAGATCATGACCTACATGCGCCGGATGTCCTTCAGCGATTTCCGTAGCACGGTCCAGTCCGAGATCACACCTCCCATCTCCATCCTTGCTCCGGCCTACAACGAGGAAGCGACCATCACGACATCGGTCAGGAGCCTGCTCAAACTGTCGTATGGTGAGTACGAGGTCATTGTCATCAATGACGGTTCGAAGGACGCCACGCTCAATACGCTCATCAAGGAGTTCGATCTGTTCGCATCGAAGCGCATCTATGTCGAGCACGTGCGCGCAAAGCCCGTTCGGGGTATCTACCGGTCGCGAAACGTCGCCTACCGCAATCTCGTCGTGGTCGACAAGGAGAACGGCGGCAAGGCCGACGCCCTCAACGTCGGCATCAACACGGCCCGCTATGAGCATGTGTGCTGCATCGATGCAGATTCGGTGCTGGAGGACGACGCCATCCAGAAGGTCATGAAACCGTTCCTGGAGGACGAGACGGTCGTCGCTGCGGGGGGTATCGTTCGCATCGCGAACGGATGTGAGATCGTGAACGGCCGGGTGGTGAAGGTCGGTCTTTCCAACAAGTTCTTGCCGATCTTCCAGGTCGTCGAGTACTTCAGGGCATTCCTCTCAGGGCGAATGGGCTGGCAAGCCGTCAATGGTCTGCTCATCATATCGGGGGCGTTCGGGATGTTCAAGCGTACCGCCGCGATCGAGGTGGGCGGATACAACGCGGCCACCGTGGGTGAGGATATCGAGCTCGTGATGCGTCTCCATCGATATATGCGGGAACGGAAGCGTCCATATCGTATCGTGTTCCTCCCCGACCCCGTTTGCTGGACGGAAGCACCGGACAGCCTTGCGGTCCTGTCGCGTCAGCGGAACCGCTGGCACCGGGGACTTCTGGACAGCTTCATCATTCACCGGAAGATGCTCTTCAATGAGCAGTACGGCGTCGTGGGAACGAGTGCCATGCCGTATTTCCTGTTCGTCGAGCTTCTGGGGCCGGTGTTCGAGATGCTGGGATATGTGTCGCTTGTGCTGCTGTGGTATCTGGATGCGGTCAACGTACAGATGACCATCATGTTCTTCATCGTGGCCCTGTTCTATGGCGTCATGTTCTCTGTCGGGGCTGTCCTCCTTGAGGAGATATCCTTCCGACGGTATCCGAATCCGAAGCATCTTGCGCTGCTCCTTTCGTTCGGTGTACTTGAAAACTTCGGATACAGACAATTGACGGTGCTGTGGAGGATCAAGGCATTCTGGGACTATGCACGCGGGAAGAAGGGATGGGGTGCGATGACAAGAACAGGCTTTGGTGGGAAAACGATCTGACGAGCTGGCGTGCGAATGCTATACCAGCACGACGAATCTGGACCTACGGTACGTGCAGTCGTGCGGAAGGGGAGGGATTCGAACCCTCGATGGCGCAAGCGCCATTCCGGTTTTCGAGACCGGCCGATTCAACCACTCTCGCACCCTTCCGGGAGAACGTGATCGATGATAAGATACAGAATGAAGTACGGATTTCAAACGGAGAAGGCCGGACGCGGCACCGCGGCGTCCATGCGCTTTGTTCTCATCTTAGGGCTTGTGCTCGCCGTGAACAGCATGTCGGCGCAGGAGATTGTATGGCCGCTCCCTGGCCGTGCACCGGATGTGCTCGTCGGCGCAGAGTACGGGCTGGAGACGTTCGACAAAATTTACGCCCCGATGCATCAGGGGATGGTCTACGGCGGACTTCGCAATACATGGGGTGCATATCTCCTGAAGCTCATCGGAGGGAAGCGGTTCGGAAACACGGGACTGCAAGCCGAACTTGAGGGCTATCCGGTGTTCGGGAAGGGCTTCTATGGGTATGCGAGCTATGCATACGGTGAGACGCCCGTATTTCCACGGCATCGGGCTGGACTGGAGCTCTTCAAGGGACTTCCATGGAGCCTTGAGGCCTCGCTCGGTGCGCGTCTCTTCTCGTTCCCGAACAGCGAGTCGGTGCTCCTGGGCACGGGTTCGATCTCCTACTACTGGCGCAACTTCCTCTTCTCGTTCAAGCCGTTCGTCAGCCTCAATACTCCCCGCACATCGGCTGCCGGAGCCCTGACGGCGCGATACTACCTGAGTGACAACGAGGAATACCTGACGATCAGGGTAAGTGCCGGCTTCACGCCCGATGAGCGTTGGATCCAGACCGCACAAGGGGTTGCCGGGAGGGAAACGACACTCCTCAAGTCGCAGAGTTTTGGGGTCGCAATCCAGAAGATCATCCTGCCGCGCACCATGCTTATCGGCCGGATCGATCTCACGAATCAGGAAGTTGTCTTCAGCCCTGGAACCTATGTGTACGATGTCTCCGTCGGTTGCGGCCTCCGGATGCTCCTGTGAACCGCAGATTGACAAACGGGCAAAGAAAAGGTAATTTTCAGCATTCCCATGCATGGTAACGCGACAAAACGAAGCCGGCAACGCGACCGCATCTACAATGTCCTGCGGCGGACACGGAATCATCCGACCGCCGAGTGGGTCTTTGAAAGGGTTCGCGAGGAACTGCCGAGGATCTCATTGGGAACTGTCTATCGGAACCTGCATGTTCTGAAACAGCAGGGGAAGATCCAGGAGCTCGATTTTGGCGAAGGGCTCAAACGGTATGATGCGTTCATAGAGCCGCACTACCATTTCATCTGTGAGGTCTGCGGCATCGTCCACGATCTGGATGTGCCGAGCCTTTCCGACGTCAATGATCGGGTCCAGCAGCTTGTCGTTGAGGAGATCCGGACACACAGGCTGGATTTCTTCGGCACGTGCACCTCGTGCGCCTCCCGGGCTTCCTGACCCGCCACAAGCCTCCCCGGTGCACGGCGACCGGAGATTCCTCCGCCCAAAACACGCTTGTAGTGAAACCTACTCTCATTCACCATTCAATTCTCTGGAGGTCGTATGCCGGTTTCTGTCGGCCAAAAAGCGCCTGATTTCACTCTCGTTGATACAGATCGCAAGCCACTATCGCTCGGAGATCTGAAGGGGAAGAAGACGGTCCTCGTATTCTACCCCGGGGCATTCACCGGAGTGTGCACGAAGGAAATGTGTACCTTTCGTGACTCTCTCGCACAGCTGAACGACCTGTCTGCGCAGGTGGTGGGTATCAGCGTTGACGCCCCCGCGGCGAACAAGGGATTCGCTGACGCGAACAAGCTGACTTTCCCGCTCCTGAGCGACTATGCCCGCACCGCGGTGAAAGCGTATGATATCGAGCAGATCGATTTCGCCGGTCTGAAGGGGTATACAACTGCGAAGCGCTCCGTTTTCATCCTCGATGCGGAGGGGACCGTGAAGTATGCATGGGTCTCCGACAATCCGGGTGTGGAACCGGACTACGATGCGGTGAAGAAAGCGGTCACCGCGTTCTGACGGACGAGAGATCGGAGACCATGGCGAACGAGCTTGACGCAGGGGACAAAGCCCCGGATTTCACTCTGGAGTCCGGCGACGGATCGACCGTCTCCCTTCGACAGTTCCGGGGAAAGAAGGTCGTCCTGTACTTCTATCCCAGGGATAACACGCCGGGATGCACGCGCGAGGCATGCTTTTTCAACGAACAGCTTCTGAAGATCAAGCGCCGCGGAGCGTTCGTTCTCGGCGTCAGTGCAGATAGCGTGAAGTCTCACGCGGCATTTGCCGGGAAGTACGGACTTTCATTCCCCCTCCTCAGTGACCCTGAAAGGGCCGTGATCAAGGCCTATGGAGTCTGGAAGGAGAAGAATATGTACGGGAAGATGACCATGGGCGTTGAACGGTCGACATTCATCATCGACGAGAAGGGAAAGATATCACGGGTCTTCCGCAAGGTCCGGGTCGACGGCCATACCGACGAAGTTCTTTCCGCACTCTAGAGGGTATTGACCATGGTCTATGTCACGCGACGCGAAACGTTCAGCGCTTCCCACAGGCTGTTCAATCCAACCTTCTCGGACGAGAAGAACGAGCAGGTGTTCGATAAGTGCAACAATCCGAACGGCCACGGCCACAACTATGAGCTCGAGGTGACAGTGGCGGGACCTGTGGACACGGACACGGGGTACGTCATTGACCTCAAGGACCTCAAGAGGATCATCCGCGAATCTGTCATTGCACAGGTCGACCATAAGCATCTGAACCATGATGTTCCCTTCATGGAGGGGATCATCCCGACGGCTGAGAATATTGCGATCCAGATCTGGAAGGTCCTCGAACCGAAGATCACCCGGGGAAAGCTCCATTGTGTGCGTCTCCGGGAGACAGAGAACAATGTGGTCGAATACAGGGGGGAGGCATGAACCATCCCACGGTGGAACGGGCGATAGCCGACATTCTCAGGGAGGTCGGAGAGGACCCGACGCGCGAAGGTCTCCAATCGACCCCGAAACGGGTCGCATCGATGTATGAGTTCCTGACGAAGGGGTACCGGGAGGACCTCGATGCCATCCTGAATAAAGCGGTGTTCAAGGAGGAGTATGACGAGATGGTCATCGTGCGGGACATCGATTTCTTCTCCCTGTGCGAGCATCACCTCATCCCGTTCTTCGGGAAATGCCATGTGGCGTATGTTCCCAACGGGCGGATCATTGGATTGAGCAAGATCCCGCGCATCGTCGACGTCTTCGCGCGGAGGCTTCAGGTGCAGGAACGTCTCACGCGGCAGATCGCCGATACGCTGTTCCGGATCCTCAAGCCGCAGGGCGTTGCGGTCATCGCCGAGGCCCGCCATCTGTGTATGATCATGCGCGGCGTCGAGAAGCAGAATTCCGTAGCGACGACCAGCGCCATGCTCGGCGTCTTCCAGAGCGATGAGAAGACCAGGTCCGAGTTCCTCACGCTCATCGAACCGCTACCTCGTACATGACCAGCCGGCAGCGCACAGTCTGGATCACAGGTGTCCGATCTGGCATGGGGGAGGCGCTTGCACAGACCTTCCTGGATGGTGGCTGGATGGTGATCGGATCGTCCCGGCGTCCGCCGTCGCGCGCTGCGTCCTGGGTCCGTCATCCGCATGCGCGGGTGGTCTTGATGGATGTGCGAAATACGTCTTCGGTCTCCCGTGCCTGGACCCGGATACGGCGCGAAGCCTCGATTCCCGACATGCTCGTGAACAACGCCGGCGTTACGGTCTTCAAGGACGTACGCCAGACCTCCCCGAAAGAGTTCAGCGACGTCGTCGCGACAAACCTCACCGGCCTGTTCCTGACCACCCGTGCTGTACTTCCCTCCATGCGGAAGCGGAAGGGCGGATGTATCGTCAATATCCTCTCATATGCCGCGAAGACCGTCTACACGAAGTCCGGGGCGTATGCCGCCTCGAAGGCAGGAGCAGACATGCTGATGAAGGTGGTACGGGAAGAGAACCGGGCCGCGGGGATCAGGGTCGTCAATGTCTTCCCGGGTGCGACTGACACACCTATGTGGTCCGGGAAGATGAGGCGGGACCACGGACGGTCGATGATGACAGCCGCAGATGTGGCATCAGTGGTGTTCGACCTGACAACGTCAGGTTCGAGCAGCGTTCCGGAGGAGATCGTGCTTCGGCCGGAGATAGGAGACCTGACAGTATGACGCTTGCAGGAAGGACGGCATGGATAACGGGGGCCGGCAAGGGCATTGGCGAGACACTGGCCAAGGCGCTCTCCGGCCATGGTGTGACAGTCGCGCTGACTGCCCGGACACGATCGGACCTCGAGCGCGTGGCGTCGGACATCGCCGCTGCGGGGGGAAAGGCAGTTATCGCGCCGGCCGACGTGTCGGATGAGCACCAGGTTGCCACAGCCTTCGGCGTCGTCCAGGAGGCGCTCGGCACACCGGACATTCTTGTCAACAACGCAGGCATCGGGATCTTCGCGCCTGTCTCCGAGCTTCGTCTTGAGGACCTCGACAGGATGTGGGCAGTGAACATGCGCGGCGTGTTCCTGTGCACGAAGGCTGTTCTTCCGGGCATGCAGGCCCGGGACTCGGGCATCATCGTCAACATGTCATCACTCGCGGGGAAGAATGCGTTCGCGAACGGCGCCGGATACGCGGCGACAAAGTGGGCGCTCAAGGGATTCTCAGATTGCCTTCGCCTCGAAGTGCGCAAGCACCATGTGAAGGTGATCACCGTGTATCCCGGAAGCGTAGCGACAGAATTCTCTGGCTCAGAAAAGTCCGCTTCACGCCTCGCGACCATCCTGCATCCGGAGGATATTGCATCCGCCATCATCGCGGCGCTCCAGCTGCCGGACCGCGCAATGATGAGCGAGATCGACCTCCGGCCGACACACCCAACGTCCTGAGCCTATGCGAACGGACCGATCCGCCCGGCCAACCTCCCCTATCACCCGCGCACTTCTTCGTGTGCTACCGTTCGTTATCCTCCTTCAGGGATGCGCTGTTTTTGAACCCATCGGATCGTTCTTTGCTCAGGGATATCGCAACACGGTCGCATACTTCAACGCTTACTACAATGCCAGCAGGCTCTTCGACGAAGCTGAGGTTGAGTACCTGAAGGCAGAGCGCACCTATCAGCAGTCGGTCCAGGACGGGGCGACCACGCCCTTCCGGCCGCCGCAGACTGCCGTGCAGAAGTTCAATGCAGTCATCGACAAATGCTCCAACATCCTCACGTTCCAGGCGGAGAGCGACTACGTCCAGGATGCGCTCTTCCTGATCGCTCGCTCGTACGACTACCAGGGGGAGCACGTGAAGGCGGAGCGGAAGTATGCGGAGCTTCTGGCGCAATACCCCGTGTCTTCCTACCGGGTTGAGGCGGTCGCTCGTTTGGGCGGGGTCCTTCTGAGGCAGGACCGGAGGGATGAGGCCCTCGTTCTTCTGGAGCAGGCTGAACAGGAGGCAACCGAAAAGGGGGACGATGCGATCCTCCCGTACATCCTCGAACAACTCGCCATCGTCCACCGTGATGCGGGCGAGTACGACCTGGCGTATGCATACTATACCCGGCTCTATGAGCTGTCGTCAGAAGACGAACGGCTCGTCGCCCCGCTCATCGATTATGCGCGGCTTCGTATCGAGAACGGCCGCCCCGCTGACGGCCTCCAGATCTCGCAAGGAGTGACCGACCTGACGGATGATCCATTCTACCTTTTCGAGGCGCGAACGCTCGAGGTCAGGGCCCTTCAGGACCTCGGGCGGGACGGTGACGCCCTCGAACGCCTCCAGGAAACGCTCGATGATTACCGGTTCCTCCAGCAACAGGGGGCCGTCCGACTGCTGAGGGCTGAGGTCCTGCATGATATGGGCAGGTCCGACGAGGCTATCGCTGAGTACACCTACATCGACACAGCATTTGTGCGGCGTCCGCCCGCCGCCGTTGCAGCCTTCGCGTTGGGCGAGTATCATCTCGCGGGCGGGGACTACATCATGGCGCGTGGTGCGTTCGAGCGCGCTGCTTCGGTCGCGGCATCGCCCATTGTCACTGATGCACGCAGGAAATCTGCGGCCACGACCCGCTACATCGGTCTGCAGCAAAGGTTCTGGCAGGCAGACTCAGCTCTCACCGCCTTGCGCGATTCTGTGGGGACAGACCCGGATCCTCGCGTCGATTCTATGAGGACGCTCCTCGGGTCGGTGATGCAGGACATGGGCGACTGGCACTTTGCAGATGGCAATTCCTCTGACTCAGCACACTACTGGCTCTCCCGGTCCGTCGTGATCGGTGCCAGGCGTCCGGCGCAGGCGCGGGCGCTCTTCATCCTGGCAGATCTCGTGAACTCTCATCCTGATGCCGGCTGGGGTGACGCTGATTCGTGCTACCGCCGGATCAATGAGGAGTTCCCTGATTCTCCCTATGCGGTGGAAGCGAGACGTCGGCTGGGTGTCGAAGAAGTGGTGGGTGACGATCCCGGATTCGGACTGTACCGGGAGGCCGAGAAGGCGCTCCAGAAGGACGACATCAGGAAGGCGGCCGGGATCTTCGATTCGATCAGCCGGACGTATCCCTCGTCGCCATACTCGGTCCGGGGACTGTTCGCTGCCGGCTGGGTCTACGACCACATGCTCGCAGAGATGGATAGTGCCATGCATCGCTATGATGCAGTCGTGCAATCCGGAACGACCGGACCACACGCGCAGGAGGCCCGGTCCAGGCTCACAAAGATACGGAGTGTGCTTGCCGACACTGCAAAGACTTCCGCAGTTCAGCCCGACTCAACGGCGCGGACCACACTGCCGTCCGAGGAGGGTCGTCAGAGGCAAACACCCCCCGAATCGGACACGAAGATCCAGTAAGCACATGAGTTTGGGAAGACACATGACACGAGTACAGACCACGGGCATCGTCGAGGACCGACAGGAGGTCGCTGAAGGAGTGATCCTCCTCCGGCTGAGCTGTCCTCCCATTGCCGAACAGGCACAGCCGGGACAGTTCGTGAACATCAAGGTTCTTGATGGGATGTGGGGACCGTTCCTCCGCCGTCCGTTCAGTATCTCGAACGTGCGGTCGGGCTCGATCGATCTCCTGTTCAATGTGATCGGCACCGGTACAAAGCTTCTGTCGACGAGACGGCCCGGCGATGCTCTCGACGTGCTCGGGCCACTGGGGAAACCCTTCGGCTATTCGGATGAGTTCGGCACGGCCATCGTCGTTGGCGGTGGTCTGGGCTTTGCTCCGTTCCCGTTCCTTCACACGATGCTCTCGGCGCGGGAGCGTCCGGTGCTTGCTTTCATCGGAGCCAGGACTGGGGCACAGGTGTACCAGGGCCCGTTCGCGGAGGCCCACATAGCTACTGATGACGGGAGCAAGGGATACCATGGGACGGTCGTTCAGTTGCTGGAGCATGTCCTGGCTGAGAAGAAGCTTCCTGATCCCAAGATATTCGGATGCGGTCCGACGCCGATGATGAGGGCGCTGTCGGAGACCGCAAAGCGGCTTGGCATCGCCTGCGAGCTTTCGCTCGAGGGGGACATGGCGTGCGGTATCGGACTGTGTCAGGGATGTCCCGTCGAGACCACAGGAGGGAAACGGAAGTACGCCCTGGTGTGCACAGAGGGTCCGACCTTCAATTGCGAGGAGGTGATCATCTGATGGTGAAGTCATCCTTCCAGCTTCGCGACGTCACCTTTCAGAACCGGGTCTTCGTCGCGTCGGGCACGTTCGGGTATGGCAGCGAGGTGGCGGATCTCATCGATCCGAACCAGCTTGGGGGCATCATGACGAAGTCCCTCTCTCTGAAGCCACGAGATGGTAATCCGCCCCGGCGGATCGTGGAAACGGCATCCGGAATGCTGAACTCGATCGGCCTGGCGAACATCGGCGTGCACGATTTTATCGACACGAAACTCCCTGTGCTCAGGACATACTCGACAAAGATCATTGCGAACATTGCCGCCAGTTCGGTGGACGAGTATTGCGAGGTCCTGTCGATCCTTGAGCAGCAGGAGGGCATACACGGCTACGAGATCAATGTCTCCTGCCCGAATGTGAAGGAGGGAGGCCTCAGTTTCGGGACCAACGTCGGCATGACCCGGACGATCACCGAGCGTCTGCGTGTGTTGACGGAGAAACCGCTCATTGTGAAGCTCACGCCGAACGTGACCCATGTGTCCGAGTTCGCAAAGGCGGTGAAGGCCGGCGGGGGCGACGCTGTGTCGCTCATTAATACGGTCATCGGCATGGCGGTCGACGTCTGGAAACGCCGGCCGAAGCTCTCGACGATCACCGGCGGGCTCTCCGGGCCTGCCATCAAACCGATCGCGCTGGCAAAGGTGTACGAAGTGGCCAAGGCAGTCGATATTCCAATATTCGGCATCGGCGGCATCACCTCCGCTGTGGACGCACTCGAATTCCTCCTGGTCGGTGCGTCGGCCGTGCAGGTCGGGACGCAGACCTTCGTCAATCCTGCGACGGGCGTAAGCGTTGCGCAGGGCATGGTCGAGCATGCCGAAAAGGAGGGAGTTGACGACCTCTCGCACTACGTTGGTGCACTCAAAGCCGACGTTGCGGTTTCCGTCCTCCAGTCCTGGCTCTGATGCCTTCATCCCATACACAGCAATACGACGAAGCTGTCAGGTTTCTTTACGATCTCCAGGGTTTTGGCGTGAAGCTCGGCCTGGAGAATATCGGCCGCTTCCTGCACGAACAGGGAGATCCGCAACATACCCTTCCCGCCATCCACATCGCTGGTTCGAACGGCAAGGGATCAACAGCAGCGTACCTGGCGTCCGTGCTGATGGAGGCAGGATACAGGACCGCACTCTATACGTCTCCGCATCTGGTCGATTTCAGGGAGCGGATGCGTGTACAGGGAAAGAAGATCCCGCAACAGTATGTCTCGTCATGGGTAGCTCGTCATCGACGTACCATCCGGCGAAGGAAGCTCACGTTCTTCGAGGCGACCACTGCACTTGCCTTCGAATGGTTCAGGTCGATGGATTGCGATGTCGCGGTCATCGAGACGGGGCTGGGCGGACGGCTGGACGCCACCAATGTGCTCAGCCCCCTGCTCACGATCATCACCTCGATCTCTCTGGAGCACACCCATATCCTTGGCACCGACCGGCGCTCCATAGCGCGGGAGAAAGCAGGTATCACCAAGCCCGGCGTGCCATGCGTCCTCGGTCCGCTGGACAGGGATACCGAACGGTACGTGAAGACATTTCTGCGCTCCCGGAGTGTTCCGGTCGTTCCTTCCACATCGATCAGGATCGCAGCACGCATCGACCGGAGAGGCCGGACGACGGTCAGTATAGGCACTCCCGAGTGGTCGGTGGAACGCGTCGTAAGCGGTCTTCCGGGGAGTCATCAGATCGGGAACATCCGGACCGCAGTTTCAGCCGTCCGGGTGTTGTCAGGCTCGTATGGAATGCGGATAGGCAGCGAGGCGGTTCGGAGGGGGATCCGGGATGTCGTGAAAAACTCCGGACTCCTCGGTCGGTGCGGACCGGTCGACGGATATCCGGAGATGTTCATCGACGTCGCGCATAATCCCGATGCCATGATGCATACTGCGGAGCACTTCCGTCGCATCACAGGCCAGGGCAAGGTGCGCGTCATCTTCGGGATCTCTGCTGACAAGGACCTGCGAGCCGTGCTCCGGCACCTGAAGCCAATCGTCACCGAGATGTTTCCGGTGGCGGCCCGCACATTCAGGAGCCGCGATCCGCATGACATAGAGAAGGAGTGCAGGCGGGCATCGATCCCGGTCCGATCACCTCTGAGCGTCCGCGAGGCAGTCCGTTCCGTCCTGAAGAACCGGGGTGGAGGCGTTGTGCTCATCACGGGATCGCACTTCGTTGTCGGCGAAGGACTTGCCTACCTGCGGCGGAGAAAATACTTGACAATATCTCAATAAAGGTCTACCATGCAGTGGGCAAACGAACCCACGCTCGTTGACTTCACATCCGTCGAACCTGACCGACGCGATCCTGTTCTCCAACCTAATTCTAAACTTCTTCCGACACGTACGTTTCTGAACGCGGACCTCAATCCGCCTGTTTCGTCAGGTGTAGTTGCGTGTGTAATATGTCACATCTTGTAGGGATCCTTTCCCATGCCGATGGATATCACCGAACTCAAGTCCAAGAAGATCGCTGAGCTGAATCAGATCGCGAAAGACCTCGATATTCAGGGGTACAGCGACCTTCGCAAACAAGACATCATCTTCAAGATCCTCGAGGCGCAAAGCCAGAAGGATGGCCTCGGTTTCAGCAAGGGGGTGCTCGAAGTCCTGCCGGACGGGTACGGATTCCTGCGGTCCGTGAGCTACAATTACCTTCCGTCTCCTGACGACATCTATGTTTCCCCCTCGCAGATCAAGAAGTTCGGCCTCCGGACCGGTGACACGATCACCGGGCAGGTTCGTCCCCCGAAGGAGGGGGAACGATTCTTCGCCCTCCTTCGCGTCGAGTCGGTCAATGACGACCATCCGGACCGCATCCGGGACCGGATCCTGTTCGATAACCTGACGCCGCTGTATGCGGAGAGCAGGATCAAGCTCGAGACCATTCCCGGGGAGATCGCCATGCGGATCCTGGACCTGCTTTCCCCGATCGGCAAAGGCCAGCGCGGCATGATCGTCTCACCTCCCAAAGCCGGCAAGACCATCCTCCTCCAGAAGATCGCCAACAGTATCGCCCGCAACCATCCGGAAGTGAAGCTGATCGTCCTTCTCATCGACGAACGCCCGGAAGAAGTGACCGATATGGAGCGCTCCGTGAGCGCCGAGGTGGTCAGTTCCACGTTCGATGAACCACCCGAGCGGCACGTGCAGGTGGCGGATATGGTGCTGGAGAAGGCGAAGCGCCTGGTGGAATCGAAGAAGGACGTCGTGGTCCTGCTCGACAGTATCACCCGGTTGGCCAGGGCCCACAACACGGTGGTCCCCCATTCCGGGAAGATCCTGTCCGGCGGTGTGGATGCGAACGCCCTGCATCGTCCCAAGCGGTTCTTCGGCGCAGCCAGGAACATCGAGGAGGGTGGCAGCCTGACCATCATCGCGACTGCCCTCATCGAGACTGGGAGCAGAATGGACGAGGTCATCTTCGAGGAGTTCAAGGGTACGGGCAACATGGAGATCGTGCTCGACCGCGGTCTGAGCGACAAGCGGATCTTCCCCGCGTTGAACGTCAACAAGACCAGCACCCGGAAGGAGGAACTGCTCATGGAATCGGACGATCTCAGCAGGGTCTGGATCCTGAGGAAGTTCCTGAGCGACCTCAATCCGATGGAGGCGATGGAGCTGGTACTCGACAAGATGAGGGGCACCAAATCGAACAAAGAATTCCTGAAGGTCATGAACAGCTGACCCCGGGAAAAGGAGCACATCATGGAAGATGCCGTACTACTCGGAGGATGCCGGACCCCTATAGGGTCCTTGCAGGGTTCGCTGGCTGCAATCACCGCACCGGCTCTCGGCTCCATAGTCATCCGTGAATCGATGAAACGAGCGGGCATCGGCCCCGGCGAGGTCGATGAGGTCATCATGGGGAACGTACTCCCGGCCGGCGTCGGGCAGGCGCCTGCCAGGCAGGCAGCGCTGGGTGCAGGGTTGCCGGAATCGGTGGAGTGCATGACCATCAACAAGGTCTGCGGTTCAGGCCTCAAGGCTGTCATGCTTGCGGCACAGGCCATCCAGCTCGGCCACGCGCGCGTTGTCGTCGCCGGCGGAATGGAGAGCATGTCGAATGCCCCCTATCTGCTGGACAGGGCCCGGACCGGGTACAGGATGGGCCACGGGCAGGTCATCGACGGGATGATCAAGGATGGGCTGTGGGACGTCTATAACGATTACCATATGGGCAATGCTGCCGAACTGTGTGCGAAGGAATGCAACATCCCGCGGGATGCGCAGGATGCCTTCGCAGTCGAGAGCTACAAGCGAGCGCAGGCGGCTGTCAATGAGGGCCGATTCGATGAGGAGATCGTTCCGGTCGAGATACCATCCAAGAAGGAGACCGTGACCGTTTCAAAGGACGACGAGCCCTTCAAGACGAACTTCGACAAGATCCCTGCGCTGCGTCCTGCGTTCCTCAAGGACGGAACCGTCACGGCGGCAAATGCGAGCAAGATCAACGATGGGGCCGCGAGCATCGTCGTGGTGTCGGCCTCCTACGCGAAGGAGAAGGGGCTGAAACCTCTGGCGAAGGTCCGCGCATACGGATCGTTCGCGAAGAAGCCGGAATGGTTCACGACCGCTCCGGCGGACGTCATCACGAAGGTCCTGAAGATGGCCGGCATGAAGCAGGACGAGGTCGACCTCTTCGAGATCAACGAGGCTTTCTCGGTCGTGGCGCTGGCCGTGAACCAGATCCTTGGGCTCGATCCGGCGCGGGTGAATGTGAACGGCGGTGCCGTCGCGCTCGGACACCCCATCGGAGCGAGCGGCGCACGGATCCTCGTGACGCTCCTCCATGCTCTCAAGCAGCGGAACAAGAGAACAGGCCTTGCGGCCCTCTGCATCGGCGGTGGTGAAGCTTCGGGGATGATCGTCGAGCGCCTGTCATAACCAACCAGGAAGGAACGACCATGGCAGAAGCGAAACGCGTTGCAGTCATCGGGTCGGGGACCATGGGCAACGGGATCGCCCATGTGTTCGCGCAGGCAGGCTGGGATGTCAGCCTGTGCGACGTCAAGCAGGATTTCCTCGACCGTGCGATGAAGACGATCACGGGAAATATGGACCGTCAGATCAAGAAAGGCACGCTCACCGAAGAGGTAAAAGCAGATGCGCTGGCGAAGATACGGACGGGGACCGATATTCCAGCCGCCGTCAAAGAGGTCTCGCTCGTCGTCGAGGCGGTCAGTGAGAACAGGGAGCTGAAGCTCAAGCTCTTTGCGGACCTCGACACGTCGGCAGGACCGGACGTCATTCTTGCGTCGAACACGTCGTCGATCTCCATCACGGAGCTCGCTGCGCAGACAAAACGTCCGGACAAGGTCATCGGCATGCATTTCATGAACCCGGTGCCCATGATGAAGCTTGTGGAAGTGATCCGGGGACTCTCCACCTCTGACGCGACCTATGCGGCCGTGAAGGCAGTCTCGGAGGAACTTGGCAAGACGCCTGTGGAGGTCAACGACTATCCGGGTTTCGTGTCGAACAGGGTGCTCCTGCCGATGCTGAACGAGGCGATGTACTGCGTGATGGAAGGCGTCGCGACGCCGGAGTCGATCGACACGGTCATGAAACTTGGCATGGCGCATCCCATGGGACCGCTCACGCTCGCCGATTTCATCGGATTGGATGTCTGCCTCTCCATTATGGAGGTCCTGTACGATGGACTGGGTGATCCGAAGTATCGTCCCTGTCCGCTGCTGAAGAAGATGGTTGCAGCCGGGCACCTCGGACGAAAGACCGGCAAGGGATTCTACGTCTATCAATGAGATGAGCCGTCACGGGTACCACGAAAGGACCGCATGGATTTCAGGCTGAACGAGACCCACCTCATGATCCAGGAGACGGCGAGGAAATTCGCGCAGGATGTTCTTGCCCCGACCGTCATCGAACGGGATGAAAAGGAGCAGTTCCCCGCCGACGAACTGAAGCAGCTGTCCGAGCTCGGGTTCATGGGCATGATGGTCAGCGAGGAATACGGCGGTGCAGGGCTCGACACCATCTCCTATGTCGTTGCGATGGAGGAGATCTCGAAGGTTGACGCCTCGCTCGGTGTCATCATGTCTGTGAACAACTCCCTGGTCTGCTGGGGGATAGAGACCTACGGGACTCCGGAACAAAAGGCTGCATTCCTTCCTGCGCTGACCTCCGGAGAGAAGCTGGGCGCATTCGCGCTGTCGGAACCCGAGGCGGGAAGCGACGCAACGAATCAGCGGACCGAGGCCGTGAGGGACGGGGATTCTTACATCCTCAACGGCACCAAGAACTGGATCACGAACGGCTCGACAGCCGACGTGGTGCTGGTGATGGCGTCCACTGACCGCGAGGCAGGAGCGCATGGTGTCTCGGCGTTCATCGTCGAGAAGGGGATGAAAGGCTTCACCGTCGGGAAGAAGGAGAGGAAGCTCGGCATCCGCAGCTCCGACACGGTGACGCTCCAGTTCCAGGATGTTCGTGTGCCGGCATCGAACCGGATCGGTGACGAAGGTTTCGGCATCAAATTCGCACTGAAGACCCTCGACGGCGGCCGGATCGGGATCGCAGCGCAGGCGCTGGGAATTGCACAGGGCTCGCTCGAAGCGGCAGTGAAGTACAGCAAAGAACGGAAGGCCTTCGGCAAGCCCATTGCGGACCTTCAGGGGATCCAGTTCAAACTGGCCGACATGGCGACGAACGTCGAAGCTGCCCGGATGCTCGTGTACCACGCTGCCATGCTGAAGGACGAGAAAAGATCCTATTCGCAGGCTGCGGCCATGGCGAAGCTCTATGCATCGCGCGTGGCGGTTGAAAGTGCCCTCGAAGCGATCCAGATCCACGGCGGGTACGGATATGTCAAGGAGTATCATGTCGAGCGATTCCTGAGAGATGCCAAGATCACGGAGATCTATGAGGGAACTTCGGAGATCCAGCGGGTCGTCATCGCACGTTCGTTGTTGAAGTAGTTCAGCATGTGACTCACACAGGTGGCGGCCATCGGCCGCCATTTTTGTGTACCCGATCGACGTTGTTTTTGGGCAGTTCTATCAGTATTTTTCTTAATTGTGCAAAGATTTCGAAGCTTTCCTCACCTTCCAGAGGCATGACCAGATGAAAAAGGGAATCCTGATCGGGGTGGGCGTGGTCCTGCTCATCATCCTCGCTATCGCAGGCTGGTGGATATCGACGTACAACACCATCGTTACCGCCAGGGAATCTGTTACGTCATCCTGGTCGCAGGTCGAGAACCAATACCAACGTCGGTTCGACCTCATCCCCAATCTCGTCGAGACTGTTAAGGGCTTCGCCAAACAGGAACGTGAGGTACTGGAGTCCGTTACGCAGGCACGGGCAAGTGTCGGCCAGATGACGGTGACTCCAGAGACGATAAACGACCCCGAGGCATTTGCCAGGTTCCAGCAGGCCCAGGACGGGCTCTCACAGGCGCTTTCCCGGCTTCTCGTCGTGGCAGAGAACTATCCGGTGCTCAAGTCCGATCAGAACTTCCTCGCTCTTCAGTCGCAGCTCGAGGGAACGGAGAACCGTATCGCCGTCGAGAGGCGCCGGTTCAACGAGGCGGTGCAGGTGTTCAACGTTCTCATCAAACGGTTCCCGGCATCCATCATTGCCGGTTCGTCCGGATTCACTGAGGCACAGTATTTCTCTTCGACAGAAGGAGCCCAACAGGCCCCTGAGGTACGGTTCTAGGTGCCCCGTGCATTGATCATACTGCTGCTGGCCGTCACTCCGCTCGCCGGACAGGAGGACCTGCCCCGACTGACGCAGCGGGTCACAGATTTTACGAACTCGCTCTCGTACGCTGAATGGTCCTCCCTTGAGCGGGAGATCAAGAACTTCGAGGATTCGACCTCCAATCAGATCGCCATCGTGCTCGTTCCCTCGACGGGCGAGATGGAGATCGAGGAGTTTGCGAACCGTACGTTCGAAGTGAATCGGCTCGGGCAGGAGGGCAAGGACAACGGTGTGCTGATCGTCGTATCGTTCGGTTCCCGGCAGGTCCGCATCGAGGTCGGATACGGGCTCGAGGGAACGCTGACGGACGCGCTGACGCGGCAGATCATCGAGAAGGAGATGAAACCCCGGTTCCGCGATGAGCAGTACTTCGGAGGGCTCATCGCGGCTGTCTACGCGATCGCAGGCGCCATCGGAGGTGAGTATACCGTCGATGACCGGGGAGGGGCTGCCCCCGTGATCGGTTTTGCCATGCTCATCGCCATGATCCTGTTCGTTTCCATATTCATGCGTCCCTTCCTGGCCAGCCGCCGCCGCATGATCCTCACACCAATGGGGACGTCCTACTATTCGGGATGGGGCTGGCACGGTGGCGGAAGCCGTGGGGGCGGATTCGGTGGCGGCAGCTTCGGCGGGTTCTCCGGTGGCGGAGGCCTTTCCGGAGGCGGTGGAGCGACGGGGAGCTGGTGAGGATGACCGTATGCTGATATTGATGAAACAGGGTGTCTCCCAGGGGGATGTGGACAGGGTCAAGGACCGTGTCCGTTCGCTGGGTTTCGAACCGCATGAGATCCCCGGCGCAGTGCGTGTCGCCATAGGAATCACAGGCAACAAGGAAGGGATCGATCCGAACATCTTCCTGAGCCTCGCCGGCGTCGATGACGCAGTCCGGGTCTCGAAGCCGTTCAAACTTGTCAGCAGGGAGGTCAAGCCGGACCAGACTGTCGTGTCCGTCGGGACCGAGCAGATCGGGACGACGGCGTTCACCGTCATGGCCGGGCCGTGTTCCGTCGAGAGCAGGGAGCAGATCACGGAGATCGCTCATATGCTCGGGGAGATGGGCGTGAAGTTCCTCCGGGGCGGAGCCTTCAAGCCGAGGACCTCCCCGTATGCGTTCCAGGGGCTGAAGGGCAAGGGGCTGGAATACCTCAGGGAAGCCACGAAGAAGTATGGCATGTATGTGGTCACTGAGGTCAAGGACACTGACAGTATCGAAGATGTCGCGGCGATGTCGGACGTGCTTCAGGTGGGTGCCCGGAACATGTACAATTTCAGCCTTCTCGAACGCCTGGGCGAGCTTCGGAAGCCGGTACTGCTGAAGCGGTCGTTCTCTGCGACCGTGGAGGAACTCCTCATGGCCGCAGAGTATATCGCATCGCGGGGGAACTATGACATCATCCTTTGCGAGAGGGGGATCCGCACGTTCGAAACAACGACCCGAAACACGCTTGACCTCAATGCCATTCCGGTCCTGAAGATGCTCTCCCATTTGCCGGTGCTCGTCGACCCGAGCCATGGCACAGGTCGCTGGGACCTGGTGAGGCCGATGTCGCTCGGCTCTCTCGCGGTGGGAGCGGATGGGCTCATCATCGAAGTCCATCAGGACCCGTCGATGGCCCTCTCGGACGGGTATCAGTCGCTGCGGCCGGACCGATTCCGGGATCTCCTGGGGGACCTGCGACGCATTGCACCGGTCTTCGGACGAACGTGTGCCGGTCCACCGGCAGCGACAGCATAGGGACGACAGCCGTGGAAGATGTTCGCCCCATACAGGTATTGCTTATCGAGAGTGACGAGGAGGCCGTCCGGACGGTGACGCGTCTGCTCGTGAACGAGACGGAGAGGAGATTCCGCGTCACGCATGTCGCGGACGTTCCAGGGGGCGTGCAAGCGCTGGCCGGATCGCAGGTGTTCGACCTCGTGCTCCTCGGGTCCTCCCTTGCCGGTGAGGAGGACAGCCGGGCCGTCGGGCTGATTCGGAAACAGGACGCCCATGTCCCGATCATCTTTCTCGGAGCCCGCAAGGACCTTTCGATGGCGGTGGAAGCGATGCGTGTCGGCGGCAGGGATTTTCTGCCGAAGGAAGAACTCGATGTCCACGTGTTCCCGCAGACGCTCATCCGGCATCATGAGCGGCACCAGCTCTCGGTGGTATTGGAACAGCTTGAGATCCGTCGCGGCAGGCTTGAAGCGATGCAGAGCCTGGTGGTGAGTGTATCGGAGAAAGTGACCGAGCCGCTCCAGCAGATGCGGTCGACCATCTCCATGCTCGAACAGCGCAATACGGACGAGAAAGCGGGCAAGTATCTCACCCTCATCCGCGAGAACCTTGACAGGCTCGTGAACAAGATGGAGCGGCTGAAGAACCTGAAGGATGACAAGACGGTGAAGTACATCAAAGATATCCGGATGATCGATCTCTCGTGACCCGAACATGAACCTGATCAGTACATACTTCTCCTCCGCCGACCTCGAAAGCATCACCGCAGCGATCCGCGAGGTCGAGAAAGCCACGGCGGGTGAACTGCGAGTAGAGGTGCGGCAGCGCCGATCGACGAAGGAGCGGAGCCTCTCCGTCGAGCAGATCGCGCGCAGGGAGTTCGTCGACCTGGGGATGACGAACACCCGCGATCGTACGGGTGTCCTGATCTTCCTTCTCCTCGAGGACAGGCAGTTCTGTATCCTTGCGGACGAGGGCATCCATGCAAAGGTCGGACAGGATCCCTGGACCAGCATTGCCACGGAGATGGCCCGCCTTTTCCGGAATGGCGCGTTCGTCGATGGCCTTCGGCATGCTGTGCGCGGAGTGGGTGATATCCTCACACTGCATGTCCCACGGCGCGGCGATGACAGGAATGAGCTTTCCGACGCGGTGGGGGTCCGATGAACGTCCGGATAGCCGTTGCACAGATGGACCCGGTCCTGGGAGACCTCGACCGGAATGTCGAGCGCCATCTGGAGCTGGCCGAGCTGGCCCGCAGGGAGGGGGCGGGGATGATCGTATTCCCGGAACTCAGCCTGACGGGATATTCACTCAAGGACCTTGCAGCAGAGCTCGCACTCGACCCGGCAACGTCTCCACGGCTCCAAAGCCTCCTCCGCATGAGCAAACGGATCACCATCGTCGCCGGTGGTGTCGTGGTAGGGGAGGATCACGGCGTCTACAATGCAGGGATCTGCTTCGACGCGGGGAAGGTGGTGCATGTGCATCGCAAGGTCTATCCTCCGACCTACGGTCTGTTCGAGGAGGGCAGATACTTCTCTCCCGGTCGGACCGCGCGCGCTTTCGATACGCGGCATGGCCGGTTCGCAATGATGGTCTGCGAGGACATGTGGCATCCTTCGCTTCCGTATCTGGCGATGGTCGACGGTGCCGAGGCCATCCTGTGCCTGACCGCAAGCCCGACGCGTATCGGATCGAGCGAGGCAGAACTTGAGAACAAGACAGTGAACCACGAGCACCAACGCACGTATGCCCGTCTGCTCAGCCTCTACACGGTCTTCGCCAACAGGGTGGGTTTCGAGGACGGCGTGAATTTCTGGGGAGGATCGGCGTGTTTCAGTCCCTCCGGCGCATTGGTCGCAGAAGCCCCGTTGTTCGACGACGTTCTCCTCTTCGCTCACGTATCGTCTGATGAGGTCCGGAGGGCCCGCCGTCTCTCGCGGCACGTGATCGACGAGCGGCCGGAGCTCGTCCTGTCGAACCTCCGGCGCATCATGGACTCATTATAATGTGCGGCGCACTCCCGCATCCACGGTTCCCATCTTTCACCCTTTGTGAGGCCACCGCCTGACACGTATGGATCCCCTGAAACCATCGCCATACAGCGATCATTCCCCCGTTCTTGACAAGGAAAATCCTTTCGAGTCGATGATGAAACGGTTCGACCGGGCCGCTCATCTCCTCAACCTCGAATCGGGGCTCTACGAATACCTGAAGACACCCGCACGCCAGGTCATCGTGTCGATCCCGATCGCCCTCGACAGCGGTGAGATTGTCGTCTATGAGGGATACCGAGTCATCCACAACGATATCCTCGGGCCCGGGAAGGGAGGGATCCGCTACGCGCCTGACGTAACGCTCGACGAAGTCAAGGCGCTGGCAGCGTGGATGACCTGGAAGTGCGCTGTCATGAACATACCCTTTGGGGGTGCAAAGGGTGGCGTCAGATGCGATCCTTCGTCCCTGTCGCCGCTCATCATCGAAAAGATCACCCGCCGGTACACGGCGAACCTGCTCGACCTGATCGGCCCTGACAAGGACATCCCTGCTCCGGACATGAACACGAACGAGCAGACGATGGCCTGGATCATGGATACCTACAGTATGCACATGCGGCGGACGGAACCGGGTGTCGTGACCGGCAAGCCGCTCGTCCTCGGCGGTTCGCTCGGCCGGCGGGAGGCCACCGGCAGGGGGTGCATGATCGTGACGCTCGCGGCGATGGACCAGTTGAGCATGAAGCCCCAGCAGACGACCGTTGCGGTCCAGGGCTTCGGGAACGTCGGGTCCACCGCGGCCGTCCTTATGAAGGAGCAGGGCTGCAAGGTCATCGCTGTCAGCGACATCAGCGGCGGCGTGTACAACAAGAAGGGGATCGACCTCGACAAGGCCCTCGAATGGGTGAAGCTCAACCGGACGCTGGCCGGATTCCCGGGAGGCGACAGGATCACGCAGGAGGAATTGCTGGAGCTGGAGTGCGACGTGCTGATCCCGGCCGCAAAAGAGGACCAGATCACACGGTCCAACGCCGGCAAGATCAAGGCGAAGATCATCTGTGAGGGCGCCAACGGGCCGACCTCATCGGGGGCGGATTCGATCCTTCAGGAGAAGGGTGTCCTCGTCATCCCCGACATCCTCGCGAATGCAGGCGGTGTCACGGTATCGTATTTCGAATGGGTTCAGGACCGCTCGGGTTACTTCTGGGGCCTCGACCTGGTGAATGAACGCCTCGCGACGATGATGACCGACGCGTTCCAGAAAGTGTATAGCACAGCCCAGGCGTATGACGTGACGCTCCGCATCGGTGCCTACATCGTGGCTATCGACAAGGTGGCACGGACACTGAAGCTTCGTGGGATCTACGCCTGAGATGCCCCTTCGGTCCTTCATCGGGCGTGCTGGTGTGCTTGTGCTGCTGACGGGTCTCCTTGCGGGCACGCTCATCGCTCAGGATGGCATGCGTTCTGTCGGTGTCCGCACGGCTGAGCTGGTCGCGGCAGACGGCGGATTCGCACCGGGAACGACTTTCCGGGTCGGGATGCCGGGTGAGCATTTCCCGGAGCAGCTTCGTGCAGGACTGATCGAGGAGTTCCTGCGCCGGGGGATGATCGTGTTCGAAGAGGATGAGGGAAGGGAGGCGGAGATACGCCTCGATGTCGTGTCACGCGGGCCTGTCGACGGCGATGTGACCGTCTCCGTCATCGGGATGGCGCAGGATGACCGGCGATACGTCCTGTCGCGGGCCTATGTGCTCCCTCTCGATGAGGCTTCAGATGTCGAGGGATTGCTGGCCCCGGTCGTCGTTATCAGCGCTGCAGTCCTCGCCGTGTATCTCTTGTTGACAGTGAGGAGCTCATGATACGGCCACTGGGCATCTGTGTTGGTGTTGCCCTCATGGTGGCCGGAGCGACTGCACAATCGTTAGCCCCTGACGGGCTCGTGCTCCGCGCATTCGGCGATGTGAATCTGGGTCGAAAGGCAGGACAGAGGATCTTCGAAGGCGACACTGCATTTCCGTTCCGCGACGCGGGGAGATTGCTGACGGACGCCGATGCGATGTTCGTGAACCTGGAGAGCCCGCTCACAGACCAGGGGGGCGAGACAAGACATCCCCGCGACGGATATCGGTTCTGCGGACCACGTATCGGTGCAGCGACGCTCGTACGCGGCGGCATCGATGTGGTGTCTGGTGCGAACAACCACATGTATGATTATGGCCGCCGGGGGATGCTGGAGACCCTCACGAGCCTTGACGAGGTTGGCATTCGTGTCGCCGGGCTGGAAGCAGATGTGCCCGGTGCGAACGGTCCCGTTGTCCTTACCGTTCAGGGTATGAGGCTCGGATTCGTGGCATACACGGAGTTCGTGAACATGCCCGGGAGCTGGCAGGGGAACATCGACGTGTTCGATGCCCGGAAGGCCAAGCGCGACATTGCGGCTCTCCGGAAGAGGGCGGACCTGGTGGTCGCGAGCTATCATGGCGGTACAGAATACACCGAAGGACCTCCCGCTGGTACGCTGCGGAACTTACGCTCGCTGGCCGATGCCGGTGCCGATGTTGTCATCGGACATCATCCGCATGTGCCGCAGGGCGTCGAGCTTCGCAACGGACGCGTGATCCTGTACTCGCTCGGGAACTTCGTGTTCTACCAGCCACAACGGTACTGGACGCAGATCGGGCTCGCGCTGTGCCTGCATGTCAGCACGGCGAACGGCGAACCCGGGGTTCACGGGCTTCATCTCATTCCCTTCCGGGCGGGTTTGCAGCCCACTCCGGTCCTTGCCTCGTCAGACCTTGACAGTCTGGAGGCGAGATTCGCACGGACGTCGCCGGGATTGGTCCGGCGGGAAGGCTCATCATTCATCCTGAGTATCTATGACCATACGTATTTCTGAACAGTTCATCATGGCCGGACTTGTTCTGGCCCTGGGCCTCACATCATGTTCGACGGATGATGTCACGACGCAGATGTCCGCCGAGGAGCGGTTCCGCTTCGGCATGTCGTACTATCAGGATGAGGATTATCTCCAGGCCATCGAGGAGCTGAAGATCGTTACCATCCAGTACGGAGGGACCCAGTGGGCCGACGACGCACAATACTACATGGCGGAGGCCCGCTACATGCGTGAGGAGTACGTGCTTGCAGCGTACGAGTACGACGTGCTCGTCCGGACGATGTCGACGAGCGAGTATGTCCGGTTGGCCCGGTATCGGAAGGCCTCGTGCTACTACAACCTCTCTCCGAGCTTCTATCGCGATCAGGAGTACACGAAGCAGGCCATCACGGAGTACCAGCTCTTCCTCGAGTACTTCCCGACAGACTCTCTTGCTGTCCAGGCAGAGCATCGTATCGCCGAGATGAACACAAAGCTTGCTGAGAAGGTCTATCAGAGCGGCATTATCTATATGAAAATGGGGTACAACAAATCGGCGACCTACTACTTCGATCTTGTGCTTGAGAAGTACCACGATTCTCCCTTTGCTGAGCCGGCCATGTACTACAAGGCAGAATCGCTCTATCTCCGGAAGAAATTCGCGGATGCAGCGAGCGTTATCCGGAGCTACATCGAACGGTACCCGCAGAGCGAACGGCGGACGAGCGCGGAACAGCTCCGCGAGTCCGTGCAGGAGGCGCTTGACAAGGCGGCGGCCTCGTGAAGCGCATATCCAGAAGGAAACATACCGTGAAGCGACAGACGACGAAGACAGTCCGTTCCTCCCAGGTCGAGATGACGGAAATGGTCCTCCCGAACGACACGAATCGTCTCGGAAACCTGCTCGGCGGCCGGCTCATGCAATGGATCGACATTGCGGCTGCCATCGCGGCCTGGCGTCATGCGAACCGCATTTGCGTCACTGCCTCCGTGGACGAGCTCAATTTCCTCCATCCGATCAAAGAAGGGGAGGTGGTGGTACTGCAGGCCTCTGTCAACAGGGCCTTCAGGACCTCTGTGGAAGTGGGGGTCCGTGTCAGCAAGGAGAACCCGTCCACCGGCCAGCGGAAGCATACCAACACTGCCTATCTCACATTCGTTGCGCTCGACGACGATGGAAAGCCCGTTAATGTGCCGGCGATCAGGCCAGGTACCAAGGACGAACGTCGACGGTTCCGCGACGCAGCGCGTCGGAGGAGTCTGCGCCTCCTGCATCGTAAGCGCAGATGACCCACACCTGGAGTGTCCTCCAGGAAAGTTGATGCCCGAATGATCCGCTGTCTCCTTCTTCTCGCATTCCTCATAGCGGGTGGTGTCCCGTCCGCCCTGGGACAGGTACCGGCCGAAACGTTCGGTCCGCTGGATATCCGGTCCCTCCCCGTGGCGGTGAAGGGCCTCGTCCATGTCGAGACGTTGGAGGACGGCTCGCAGAGAGCCTTGATGCTCTCCGCCAGCGGTCACCGGATCCTCGACATCCTCATCCCGGCCCAGGCTTCGGCCGAAGTCCTGGATACGATCGTTCCCTCATTTCCCTTCAACGTTCTCCGACAGAGCGTGCCACAGCACGCATTGCGGCAGCAGCAGTATATCCTCCGTACGGATTCCCTGGTCCTCTACGCACTCCGTCGCACGACGAAGAGTTCCTGGGAAGTGGTGCCGTTGCTGCCCCTCGACCGGATGCCCTCCCTCGTGCACGTGGCTGACCTGAACGGAGATGGCCTCGAGGACCTGTTACTGGTGGACGAACAGGAACCTGGCATCCTCCCATTGTTCCAGCGGCAGAATGGCTCGTGGCGCAAGGGGCGCCTCATCGCATCCGAGCTTCCGACATCACAGGTCGGCACCGTACATCTCAACAATGACGGGCTTCTTGACCTGCTCGCATATGACTGGGTTCGCTCCGAGATCCATCTTATCTATGGCGTCGGGAAGGAACGCTTCCTCGACCAGGGGGGCTTCCTGGTGGAAGGAATGGTCGATGGTATCTTTATCGATCCTGTGACCGGGGACCACCCGCTCCGTGTGACTCTGTTCGACCGTTCACGGTCAGGACTGACATATCTCGAGATGGACGACAGGGGGGATCTTGTCGAAGTGACAAGACAGGTGGTGCCGGACTCCGTCAGGACTGTCTATGCCGTCCACAATGACAAAACGCATCGGTCGACGTTCATTCTTGTGACCGATTCGACGGTCGGGATCGTCCCCGATGCCTTTATCGCACGGACCCCCACTGCCCACACTGTCGGCCTTCCGGGAAAGGTGACATCGAGCTGGCTACCCGGGATCGGCTCCGCGTCATTCATCCTCGGGGCAGACCGATACTGCCGGGTCTGGTCATACGGTTCGGCCCCGTCGGCGGTCGATTCGGTTATCCTCGCGACTCCCCGCCGTCCCGTGGCAGTTCTTGTCCGCGACCACAACGCCGATGGTCATGACGACCTTGCATTCATCAGCGGGCGCTCAGGAACGATCTCGATCGTCTGGGGGTATGGTAACGGGACATACAGCGGTGCAGAGGAGTTCGCCGGACCGGACCTTCCGCGTACTGCCATCGGCCAATCGACGCCGGACACACTATCAAGGTTCTATATCTCCCATACGAGTCCCTCGGGCGTTTCCGTCGTCGAGATAGAGTGGCAGGACCAGTCGGTCACAACGTCCCGTATTCCGATGGCAGGGATTCCGGAGCTGATCGGCGAGGTGTTCGCACCCAATGGCTCGGTGTCCCTGGCGGCAGTCCATCGTGCATCCGAAGGGACCGTTACGTTTGCCACGTATGAACGAATCCGGCAGGACTCGTTCCTCGAGCAGACCATCAAGCTCGGTCCGCCCGCGGTCCTCTTCGGCGCCTCTATGGGCTATGTCGATCGGGACACCATTCCGGATGCGATCCTCATCTATCGTCCGGATGATTCTTCGGCGGTCGCACTGAGCGTCGTCTATGGCGATTCATCTCATCAGCCCGACCGTCCCCCCGTCGCGAGGGCGCTGCCTGTCAAGGATCCGCGGGCGACCTACCTGTGGCAGACCGACGCAAATAATGACTCTATTCCCGACATGATCGCCGTCTTTCCGAAGAGCGCACAGGAGGTGTATCTGCTGCTGAGCTCCCGCGATAGCCTGTATGCGAACGCGGTTCTTATCGACAGCCTGGTTGCTATCGATCATCGTCAGCTGTTCGCTGTGCGGGACGCCGATGGAGATTCACTGCCCGACCTGTTTGCCGTGTTGAGATCCCGGGGCGGCCTGGGGTGGTGGAGGAATCTGGGTGGGGGGGCGTTCGCACCCTGGGAGGTCCTGGTCTACGCGCCGGATATCTCCGCGTTCGCATTCGGAGGTTTCTTCCACCCTGACGGAGGTGATCTCGTCGTGACACGGCAGAGAATGAATGCGGCTGTTGTCTATAGCAAAGATGTGCTGCCTTGGGGGAGGAGATGATCGGTCTGAGAGTGCATCCCCGAACGGCCACACCCACCCCGCTCGCCCGGATGGTGCTGACAGCCATCGTGCTCGTTATGCACCAGGGACGGTCGCAGACGGACCTGGGCACCTGCGGGACACACTGGCCTGCGGTCGGTCCCCGGGGAACGGAGCCTGCCGAAGTCTTCAGGGAGACGGCTCCGATGTCCCGCCCGGCACTTCATACGAGTATTGTATCACCGCTCGGCCATTTCAGGGTGCACTTTGATACCACCGGGATCAACGAGCCGGCGCTTGTGGACCAGAATGTCGTTCGTATTCCCGGAACGGCCCGTGCATTCGCCGATTCGATCGCGTATGCCTTCGACTGCAGCTGGACCGTCATCATCGATGAGAAAGGGTACGATCCTCCACTCGACGATGCTGATGGCGGAGATGGCCTGTACGATGTGTACATCATGAGTCTGTCGCCGTCCCTGTTCGGAGAGACGCAGTTTGCTGATGCTCCGTTCCAGACGGAGCCGAACAACAGGTATGAGACCTGGATCATCATTGACAATGATTTCACGACGCAGCGCACCAAAGGTCTTGCGGGTGCGTTCGTGACCGCCGCCCACGAGTTCTTCCACGCGGTCCAGGTCGGTCGCTACGGGTACTGGGGACAGGCAGACGCGTACTGGTATGAGCTGTCGTCGACGTGGATGGAGGATGAGGTGTTTCCCGGCGTGAACGATTATCTGTTCGAGGTGAGCCGCTTCATGACATCCTTCCGTACGACACGGTTCAATGAGTTCTCATCGACGTTCCGCGGGTATGAGCGTGTGCTGTTCGCCCAATATCTGTCGGAGCGCTACGGGCCATCCACATTGCGGAGCGTCTGGGAGCGTATCCGTTCCGAGCGGGCTCTCCCGGCGCTGGCGGGAACTCTCTCATCCCTCGGCACCAGCCTGGAGATGGCGTTCAGGGGGTTCGCGAAATGGAATTTCTACACGTCAGACAGGAGCGATCCTGCAGTCTCGTATAGCAGAGGTTCACTGTTCCCCCGGCTCGATCCGGTCCTGTACGCATCCCTGATGGGGAGCGAGACATCGATGTCGTTCGACTTTCCGCCGCTCTCGATCGGGCTCTTCGCTGTGTGCGTGGATGCGGATACGGTATTCATCATGGTAACGAATACAGATGTACCGGCCGCTCTCCGGGGAGGGTTCGTCGTGGAGGCGCCAACGGTGGTGCTGTCACGGTCTGCTCAGGACAGGCCATCGCAGAGCCTCGCGATGGGTGTGACAGGAGGGCTGGAAGCAACGGACCCATCTGTCTTCGATATTGAGTATTTTTCATCGAGCATGGCCACCGTGGCCGCGAGGAAGAACGCAGAGGCCTTCCCGAATCCCTGGGAACTGTCTTCCCCCTTCGCCCTTGCCATCCCCACAGACGGTCTTCCTGGCACGATCGTCGACGTGTATCTGATCTCGTCAGACCTGCGCACGATCTCGCTCGGGGCGCACAGCATCACGGAAGAGAAAGGACGCTCCGCGGTCCTGATCTCAGCGGCGGATGTTCGGGGAAGAGCCGCCTCAGGCGCGTACGTCGCCATTGTGCGGAGAAGCGATGGAGACGACCTGTCCAAGATCGTGATCATTCAATGACGAACGCGACACTGTCCATACGGAACCTCCGGAAGACGTTCAACCTCCGCCCGGTCATTCGTGATGTCACCATAGAGGTGCACGCTCCGGGTTCGCTGGCGATCACCGGACGGAACGGATCCGGCAAATCGACTCTTGTCAAGATCATCGCGGGAGTGCTCGCACCGTCGGGAGGAAGCGTCGATCTCCACATCGGCGGAGCCCATATTCCGCCCGACGAACGGTACCGGCATATTGGTTTCGTCTCTCCGTACCTGTTCCTGTACGATGAGTTCAGTGCACGTGAGAATCTGGAGATCCTCGGTACGATGCGCTCCGGAAGAGCTCCTGACGGAACGAGCATTGATGAGCTCTTCGAACTGGTAGGTCTGCGCGACAGGCAGCATGACCGGCTCGGGACATACTCAAGCGGAATGAAGCAGCGGGTCAAATATATGTATGCCCTTCTCCATCGCCCCGCCGTGCTCGTCCTCGATGAGCCAAGCTCGAACCTGGATGACGAAGGGTGCTCGATGGTCGAACGCATTGTTGAACAGCAGCGGGAGAAGGGGATCGTCATCGTGGCGACCAATGAGGCGGAAGAGGCGGCCTGGTGCGCCTCAAGAATCGAACTTCGGAATGGCTAAAAATCTTGCCGTTTCGAGCATAATTCAATATCATTTTTGAGAATATGAGCTATCAGGCGCAGGTCACAGCGGTCATTTCGAAGGACGTCAGGTCGGAGATCCGCAATCGCTATGCGATCAACGCCCTCGTGATGTTCATTCTGACAGCGGTGGCGACGATCCTGTTTGCGCTCCGGTCTGACACTCCGTCGCAGGAGACTCTTGCGGGGATGTATTGGGTCGTGGTCTTCTTCTCTGCCATGTCGGGACTGTCGAGGATCTTCGTGAGCGAAGAAGAGCGCGGCACATCTCTTGTCCTGCAGCTCAGCACACGTCCGGCCGCCCTTTTCGCGGGGAAGCTCATCGTCAACACGCTCCTGACGCTTCTCCTGACGCTGTCTGTGAGCGTGCTCTACATCGTCACTTTTCCCGGTTTCGATATCAGGTCGTTCGACGTCTTCGCGCTCACAGTCCTGCTGGGCAGCACTGGCTTCGCCGCCTCGTCCACGATCCTTGCGGCGATCATCGCAAAGGCGAACTCACGGGGGACGTTGTATCCCGTGCTGGCGTTTCCGATCCTCATCCCTCTTCTTATGACGGTGATGAAGGCGACGGAACGCGCACTGGCTGGCGATGGCCTGGGGACCGCTTGGCCGGACCTTCAGGTGCTTATCGGATACAATCTCATCATGATCGCAGGCTCGTTCCTGTTGTTCGACTACGTTTGGAAGGATTGATATGCGGCTCGTACGGTACGGCGCCATCATTCTGATCACGATCGTCATCATTGCAGGGATCGGTATCCCATTGTCACCATCGCCGCAGGGGCTCTTCGAATTTCCCATCATCAGGGGGCTCGAAGAGAAGGCCAGGAACATTTTCTTCCACGTCGCGACAGCATGGACGACAGTGGTCGCATTTCTTGTCTCGATGTGGTTCGGCATCCGGTACTTGCGCACACGGGAGGCCGACTATGACATCCGGTCAGAGGCGGCAGCGGGCCTCGGATTCATGTTCTGCATCCTCGCAACGGTGACAGGTGCGCTGTGGGCGAAGTTCAACTGGGGTTCTTTCTGGAACTGGGACCCGCGGCAGACCTCGATCTTCATCCTCCTGCTCATCTATGGTGCATACTTCGCACTCCGGTCCGCCATCGAGAACGATGAGACGCGTGCACGACTCTCGGCAGTCTATGCCATCCTGGGTGGCCTGACGGTGCCGTTCTTTGTCTTCGTTCTGCCGCGTATGGTCTCGGGACTGCATCCGGGGTCAGCGGGCGATCCGGATGGCGCTGGGCCGGTGGTGGAATTCAAGATGTCGGGTCCGATGTTCATCGTGTTCTTCATGGCCCTCATCGGATTCAATCTGCTTTTCGTCTGGCTGCTAGACCTTCGTGTCAGGGCAGCACGACTCGAACACAGGAAACGAATGGAAGGATAGCATATGCTCGAGTTCTTCTCACAGAACCAGATGTACATCGTCCTGGGCATTACCCTGCTCGTATGGGTGGGGATCGTCCTCTACCTTGTCCGCCTTGATCGCCGGATGGCGAAGCTGGAACAAACCATGAAGGGGGAGTGATATATGAAGCCGAAAGTGATCGCAGGCGTGGTGGTCATCGCCGCCGGGATCGTGCTGAGCGCGGTGAACTTCGTCGAATCGAACGTGGAATACGGGGACTTCGATACAGCGCAGCGGGTGGGGAAGAGGATCCAGGTGAAGGGCGAGTGGGAAAGGGATGCAGAGTCGTATTTCGATGCGGAAAAAGCTGAATTCGTCTTCTTTTTGAAGGACGAAAACGGCCGGACAGAGCGGGTCGTCCTCGAGGGGGCGAAGCCCAACAACTTCGAGCTGGCGACGAGCGTTGTGGCCAAAGGGACGTACGAAGGGGACCACTTCCATGCGACAGAGGTCCTGACGAAATGCCCCTCGAAGTACGAAGGGGACGCCGCATCCGTCCAGAATAGCCTCTAAGGACCCGCATGCTCGGAAGCATACTCATCAAGATCGGTTTCTTCTCGGCGCTGGCCTCGTCGGTGATGTACTACCTTGCCGCGCGGAAGGGAAATCCCCATCATCTGCAGATCGGACGGGCGACATACCATGGATCCGTGGTCGCTCTCATCTCGGCCGCGGCGTACCTGCTCTACCTCATACTCACGCACCAGTTCCAGTACACGTACGTGTGGAGCTACAGTTCGGCGGATCTTCCGCTGTCCCTCCTCATTTCGACGATGTATGCCGGGCAGGAAGGGAGCTTCATGCTCTGGGCCCTGTTCACGTCCATCATTGGCGTGTTCCTTATGTCCTATGCGTCCCGCAAGGACTACGAGCCGTACGTGATGTCCGTCTATTCGTTGATCGTCTCCTTCCTGCTTCTCATGATCGTGGTGAAGAATCCCTTCACCTACATCTGGGATGCGTTCCCGGGGGAGCTGATGGGGTCAGGGCCGATCCCGGCCGGCATGCCGAACATCGTCGTCCTCGATGAGGCACGGCAGATCTGGGCCCGGTATCCCGTGGCGGGGAAGGGCCTGAACCCGTTGCTGCAGAACTACTGGATGGTCATCCACCCGCAGGTCCTGTTCATCGGCTTCTCTGCGATGGCTGTCCCGTTCGCCATGGCGATAGCAGCGCTCTGGAAAAGGGACTATACCTCATGGATACAGGTCGCCACCCCGTGGAACGTCTTCGGGGCGATGATCCTCGGCTTCGGCATCATCCTCGGCGGATACTGGGCGTACGAAACGCTCGGCTGGGGCGGATTCTGGGGATGGGACCCGGTGGAGAATTCCTCGCTCGTTCCATGGCTCATCTCGGTCGCGGCGATCCACACATCGTTGACGCAGCGCAAGAGCGGTGCGTTCGTGCGCACGAACTTTCTGCTGAGCCTCCTGGCGTTCCTGACGGTCCTCTACAGCACGTTCCTCACCCGGAGCGGCATCCTTGGGGAGACATCGGTGCATTCGTTCGTCGATCCGGGCATGTGGGTCTACTGGCTGCTCCTGATCTTCATGGGGGTCTTCACGGTCCTCGGAGGCGGACTCCTGATCCAGCGCATGCGGGAAATGCCGAAGGTGCCGGTCGAGCATTCTATCCTCTCCCGCGATTTTGCGCTGTTCCTCGGGGCCGCGTCGTTGACATTCGTCGCCCTGTTCGTCCTCGTCGGCACGTCCTCTCCGATCATCACCTCTCTTGTGAAGGGGAAGGCTTCGGCTGTCGACATCCAGTACTATGTCAGAACGAACCTTCCGCTGGGCATCGCGATCACGCTGCTCACGGGGCTCGGCCAGCTCCTGTGGTGGAAATCTTCCCGCATGAGTTCCTTTCTTCGAAGGCTCCTGTGGCCTGCGGTCGGGGCCGTCGTCATCACGTCGATCGTGCTTCTGATGGGATGGGAAGATCCCCTGATCCTGCTGTTCGTCCTCACATCGTCCTTTGCGCTGACGGCGAACCTGCTGGTCGGGTACGAGATCTACATGGGGAATCCCAGGTATTCCGGCGGAGCTATCGCACATATCGGTCTGGCCATCATGTGCATCGGATTCGTCACATCGGAGCGGTACGACGACAAGAAGACCGTGGCGCTCGAGAAGGGGAAGACGACAGAGGTGATGGGGTATGAGCTGACGTATGATGGATACAAGCCCATCGAAGGGGGCCGGTTCGGCTTCGTGGTCCGGGTGGCCAGGGATGGTGATGCCCGGGAGGTCGCTCCGGTCATGTATTTCAGCGAGTTCACAAACTCTGTCATGAGACATCCGGACCTCATCAACTACCTCGACAGGGATTTCTATGTGGCGCCGTTGTCGCTGGAGGACGCGAGCGATGGCTCTGAGCGAAAAAGTCTACAGGTGGGAAAGCAGACCCCTGTTGCCGCCGGGAACATCCTCTTGAGCTTCAGGGAATTCGATTTCAGCGACATGCAGATGGGGGCCATGATGGAGGGGAAGGAGTTCGAGCTGAAGGCCCATCTCGACGTGCGTGACGGCAAACGGACAGTACCCCTGACGCTCGTCATGAGACAGGGGGCAGGCGGGATGGAGTTCCCGCCCGTCACATACCGTACAGCTGAAGGAAAGGAGTACACCTTCAGGCTCGAGAGGGTTGCCCCGAACAGCGAGGATGATTCGCAATCATCGGTGAGCGTTGATGTGCTCATCCCCGCCGGGGACGGTGCTGTGGGGAAGGACGAGACACTCGTCATCGAAGCGAGCGTGAAACCTTTCATTAACCTGGTCTGGGTGGGGACGATCACTCTGATGGTCGGATTCGTCGTGACGATCATCCGGCGCGTGACCGACACGCAGCGTCCGTAGAACAGATACGATAGAAGACGACGAGGGCGGCCACCGGCCGCCCTTTTTGTTCCCAGGCTTTCCCTTCGGGGTCACATCGTGTCCATCGCAGGACCGGCATCCTCTGGAAGCTTGCAGCACTCCGGGAGAGCGTTGTACGCATCCGGGTCCGCCCTCTTGTCGTGTGCGTCGAAGCCGGCCGCGGCTATGGGGGTTTCGAGGTCCGACCGCGAAAGACCAGCAGCCTTGTATGTTACGGTGACTATCCTGGCATCGACGTCTACCTTCGCATCTGAGACAGCATCGTTCGTCGACAGGGCTTTCATGATGGCCGCCTCGCACAGAGAGCACTGTGCCGACGGAATGGCGATCGAAGCGGTCGCGAGGTCGGATGTGCTCTGCCGATCCTGCTGTTGCCCGCAAGCAAGGAGGAGGAGCAGGGGAATGCTTATGAAAAGTGTACGCAGGGTGTTTCTCCTGGAGAAAGTGTGAGAATGGGTGTTTGATCTCGGGTTGGACATGATCACGACATCCAGGATGCCATTTTTGACAACTCAAGCTTGCCTTTGTACAGTGCCCGTTCCTTCATCCAGCTGAACAGCAACGGTGTGATGATGAGGACGTGAACGGTCGACGTGACCAAACCTCCGATGAGAGGTGTTGCAAGGGGACGCATAACGTCTGCGCCGACGCCGGTACTCCACATCAGCGGAAGCAGTCCGATGAGGCTGGTCGTGACGGTCATGATCTTCGGCCGGAGGCGGAGGACAGAGCCTTCGATAGTGGCGTCGATGATATCCTTCGCCGTCAGCGGAGCATGCGATCCCTGCGCGACGGCCAGAAGGCGCTTGTCGAGCGCTTCATGAAGGTAGACGACCATCACCACGCCTGTCTCCACAGCCAGTCCGAACAATGCTATGAATCCTACCCAGACTGCGACGGAGAAGTTGTAGCCCAGGATTGCCAGGAGGAAGACCCCACCAATAAGGGCGAACGGCACGGACATCATGACGACACCGGCTTCCACCCAGTCGTGCGTGACGAAGTACAGCATCACGAGGATGACGAGGAGGACGATCGGCAGAACGATCAGCATGCGTTCTCGTGCACGGAGTTGGTTCTCCCATTGTCCACTCCACTGGACAGTGTAGCCCGCGGGGATGGCGAGCTGTCGGTCGAGTACGTCCTTCGCTTCCTCCACAAACGAACCCATGTCCCGTCCACGGACGTTCAAATACAGGATGGAGCGCAGTTGGGCATTCTCGCTCGCGATCATTGGTGGGCCTGGTTTGACATCGATCGTTGCGAGCTGGCCGAGTGGGACGTATGCCTGCGAGGGATTTCCCTCAGTCTGGCTCAATTGAACGTCGCGCGATGCTCCGCCATGAGCCGACCGGGCCGATCGCGCCATTCCGGTCGGGACCAGCAGGGTCCGCAGTTTGTCGATCTCATCTCGCCACTCCCGGCCGTAGCGCACCCTGATTGGGAATCTTTGGCGTCCGTCGATGATGATGCCGATGTTCTCACCTCCTATCGCTGTTTCGATGAAGTCCTGGACGTCACCTACATTCATGCCGTAGCGCGCAACGATCTCCCTCCTGACGTCAATGTCAAGGAAGAGTCCTCCCTGTGTTCGCTCAGCATACAGGTCAGCCGCACCCTCGACATTTCGGAGGATCTGCTCAGCACGGATGGCAAGAGCCTCGAGGGTGTCGAGGTCCGGGCCGAAGAATTTCACGCCCAGATCCGTCCTGACTCCGGTTGAGAGCATGTTGATGCGGTTGATGATAGGTTGCGTCCAGCCATTGCGAACACCCGGTATTTGCAGCTTAGCATCCAGCTCTGCAATGATATCGTCCTTGGTGATCCCATCTCGCCACTGGTCCTTCGGTTTCAGGTGGACTATCGTCTCGATCATACTGACAGGCGCCGGATCCGTTGAGGTTTCAGCCTTTCCGGCCTTTCCGAGGACGTAGTCCACCTCCGGGACCGTTCGCATGATCGCATCCTGAACCTGCATGACGCGGTTCACCTCGGTAATCGATGCCGAGGGGAGTGTGACGGGCATGAACAGGAGGCTTCCTTCATCAAGGGGTGGCATGAACTCAGACCCGATGTTCATCATGACTGGGATCGCCGCGAGAAATGCCACGAGGTTGATGATGACAGCAAGTACACGCCGGCGCAGTACCCATCGGATGACCGGCTCGTACCCCCAGCGCAGGACACGGCTGATGGGATTCGCTCCTTCGCCGCGAAATGTGCCGCGTGTCAGAAGCGTCATGAGCACTGGCACGAGCGTGATGGCGAGGATCGCTGATCCTGCCAGGACGAAGGTCTTCGTCAACGCCAGCGGTCGGAACAGTTTCCCTTCCTGGCCTTCGAGCAGGAAGACGGGGAGGAAGGAGACCACCATGATACCGACACTGAAGAAGATTGCGGGCCCCACCTGCTTCGCACTTTGAACGGATAAGCGGACATAGTCCTCCGTTCTCAGGACGATACCCTTCTCCTGTTCCTCTGCGATGCGGCGGTAGGCGTTCTCGACCAGGACGATCGACGCATCGACGATGACCCCGATGGCGATAGCGATGCCCCCGAGGGACATGATGTTCGACGTAACGCCGATCAGCTTCATACTGATGAATGCGATGAGCACTGCCACGGGAATCTCAATGATCACCCGCAGGGCGCTCCGTATATGCCCGAGGAAGAGAAGGACCACCAGGGAGACGACGATGGCCTCCTCGACGAGGGCACGCTTGAGGGTGTTCACTGCGGCGTCGATCAGCGTCGTCCGGTCGTAGGCTGGATGGATCTCTACTCCCGGAGGAAGCCCCGGAGCGATGCCCTCGATCCGTTGCTTGACCCGCGCAATGACATCGCTGGCGTTCTCTCCGGAGCGCATCACGACAATGCCACCGACCGCCTGTCCCTCGCCGTTCTTCTCCAGGGACCCCCGCCGAATGTCTCCGCCGAGCTGGACAGCAGCGACGCTCCGGAGGTAGACTGGCGTCCCGCCCCGGCCTGTGCCGACGACAACTCTCTCGATATCATCCAGCGTACGGATGTAGCCCTGTCCCCGGATGAAGTACTCGGCGTCCGACAGTTCAAGGATCTTTCCCCCGACATCGTTGTTCGAGCGCATCACGGCATTCCGGATATCGGAGACCGTTATCCCGAATGCCTTCATCTTGTCGGGATCTATGTCGACCTGATACTGACGCACATATCCGCCGACCGAAGCGACCTCTGCAACCCCATCGATACCCTGGAGATTGAGCCGGATGTACCAGTCCTGTATTGCCCGAAGTTCGCCAAGGTCATACGGGCCTTCGACGGTGTACCAGTACACGTGTCCGACCCCGGTTCCGTCAGGGCCGAGCTGCAAGTTCGCGCCTTGGGGCAGGTCCTTCTGAACGGTCGAGAGCTTCTCGAGAACGCGCGATCGCGCCCAGTACAAGTCTGTCGATTCGTTGAAGATGATGTAGACGAACGACATCCCGAACATGGACTGTGCCCGAATCGCCTTGACCTCAGGGACACCCTGCAGTGCTGTGACGAGTGGGAATGTGACCTGGTCCTCGACCAGCTGAGGTGATCGACCCATCCAGTCGGTGAAGACGATCACCTGATTCTCAGAAAGGTCTGGGATGGCATCCAGCGGCGTTGTCCCGACCGCCCAGATGCCCGCGCCGATGACGAGCAGGTAGGCCAGGAGGACGAGCGCCCGATTCTGGGCGCACCAATCGATGATACGTTCTATCATGATGTCCTCCTATTCGACGATCAGCTGGCCATGGACCATATCCATGCCGCAGGAAAAATGGATCGTGCCCGCTTTCGCTGGGGTGATCCGGATCTCGGTTGTATCGAAATCAGCAAGCGTGCGCTGGATCCCAAGCTCCGGAAACTTCACTTCCTTTGTGCACAGAGAGCGTTCGTTCCGGAAGAAGCGAAGGATCAGGGGTTGTCCCTTGCGTACCCTGATCACGTCGGGTGAATAGGAACCGTTCACAGTTATATCAACAACTCCGTCAGAAGCTTCGGGGACGGAGGGAGCAGACGAACCGTGTTGATGGCCTGACTGAGCACCCCCGTTCTGGAGGGCGCTTTCGGAATCGATGAGGAAACCTCCCGTCGCCGCGACCTTGTCGCCGGGAGAGAGCCCAGAGGCGATCTCAACGACATTATCCCCCTTGAAGCCGACGGTCACCTGACGGGGCACGAACGCATTCGGCGAAGCCTCGACCCAGACGAGCGAGCGCCGGCCGGTTTCGAGTACTGCCGCTCGCGGAACGACGAGCCGTGCGGATTCAGTGATCTCGACGGTTGCGCTCACGAACATGTTCGGCAGCAATTTCCCATGCCGGTTTGCGAATTCCGTCCGGACCCGCGTCGACCTCGTTATTGGATCCATCACCGGATCGATGAACGTGATCCGGCCGGAGAAGCGATCGCCGGGATATGCATCGGACGATATGACGACAGTCTGCCCGATGGTGAAATGTCTGACGTCCTGTTCATACACGTCGAGTATGATCCACACGGTGGAGAGGTCTGCCAGCTTGTAGAGGACCTCACCTTCGCTGACATATTGTCCCTCCCGCAGGTTCTTCTGAAGGATCGTCCCGGCGATCGGAGAAAGGAAGGTCACCGTCGACCGAGCAGTACGGGTTGATTCGATGTCAGCGATCTGGGAGGGGGTCATGCCATAATGAAGCCGGAGGCGTGACCGTATCCCATCGAGGAGCATCTGGTCCTCTGCCGAGTGGCCGCCTGATCCGTCGAGGGCCAGGATGAACTCCTGCACAGCGGGGAGAAGGTCGGGGCTGTACATCTCGAACAACGGTTCGCCGGTCCGTACCTTCGCGCCAGTGGTATTGGCATGAAGACGTTCAATACGTCCCCGGAATCGGGCTGCGACCATGGCCTCTTTGGGCTCAGCCACCTGCACAAATCCGACAAGGGGTACTCGCTTCGTAATCTCCCCTTCGCGGGCCGTCGTGGTCGAGATGTTCGCCAGGACACGCTGAGTGGGGGAGAGGCTGACCCTGACGAGGTCCTTTTCTTCTTCTGCGGTCAGATCGGTCTGGGCGGAAACCTTCACGAGCGACATCCCGCACACCGGACAGGCACCGGGACGGTCTGAGATAACAGAAGGATGCATCGGGCATGTGTAGGTCTCCGTGGTGGATTCGTCGTGAGCTGCGTGCTCGCCGTCCCCGGCACCACCGCAAGCTCCGAGAATGAGCGGCGTCAGGACAAGCAGGAATGCTGTCATCGTCTTCATTGGTTCATCTCCTTCCCCATGATATCGAGGTGTGAGCCTACGGCCCTTTCGAGCCGGACGAGCGCGTTGAGATATGCGATGCGCTCCTGGACCATTTCCGTCTGGAGAGCCTCGAAGGCCCTGTAACTGTCTATGAGCGAAAGGAAATCGGTTTCATCGGTGATATACGACGCCTGGAGAGCGCGCATAGCCTGTTCTGATGATGGCACGATGGCCGTGCGGTACTTCTGCAATCTGTCAAAGTGGAGCCTGGCGGTCTGGTAGCTTTCCGCAACATCGCGGCGGGTCATCAGTTCCCGCTCCACGGCGAGGGCATCGGCAACCTCTTCGCCGGCCCGGGCTTCCTGCGTTCGGCCTGAAATACCCGATATGGACCACGGTGCGACGGGAATGCTGATGCCGACCATGAGCTCCCAGGTGCGTCCCATCAACATGCTGTTCCGATATCCCGCACCGACCATCAGGTCGGGCCAGTACGACCGCGAAGCAAGGCTCACGGTCGTCCGGGCTGACTCTTTGAGCACCTTTATGCGTTCCAGGTCCGGGCGTCTGAGGAGCGCGATCGCCGTCAAAGAATCGGAGGACACGGTCGGAAAAGGTGGCTCGAATGCTGCGAGCTCTCCCAGAGACACATCTGGCTCTTTCCCGCGCAGTTCATTCATGCGGAAATACAGTGTCGTGAGGTCGGTATCGAGCTGCGAAAGCTCGTTCCGGAGCTTGTCCCGTTCGATGTGGAGCCGCAAGAGGTCGGCTTGGTGTGCACGTCCAACTGTGTACCGCGATTCCACGGACCGGATGAGGTCCTCAACCAGGTCGAGCTGTTTTCGGAGTATGAGGAGCTGGTCGGATCGGCCACGGGCCTCTGCGTAGAGTATCAACGCGAGTTGCCGGACATCGAGCGTGACATCGCGGCGCTCGGTGTCGGCCATCCGGGCTTCCAACGTCGCAATCCTGGTGCGTAAAGCCGTCTTGCCGGGGAATGGCATCATCTGGGTGATCGACAGCCTCTTGTCCCGTGCCTCTGAGAAGATATCGAACTCAGAAATGGGAACGTCCATCAGATTGAAGGTAACTTGGGGTGGACTCCAGGCCGCTGATCGTCCTATACGGGCTTCTGCCTGTCGGGTCCGGGCCGACAGCACCGAGACGCTTGGATTGGCGGCCAGTACCTCATCGACGAAGGATGATACCGTTGTTTGTGCAGGGAGAGTTCCGGCGATCCCCGCTATGACAAGAATGACCCGATACAACGAGTGTGCAGAACGCATAGTTCGTCCTCATGAGAAACATGATAGATGGTGAACGCTGACGATGGTCAGCGAGGACAAATAGCGGTCAGATCAGAAATGAGCAATGCTGAACGTACAGCGGGGGAGAATCAACAGCGGGCAGAATATCCTGCGTGATGGTGAGATTGTTGGAAATGCATACGTCGGTTGTTACAGAGATCTCTGACAGGGGAAACATCGGGAATGCAATCTCAGTCTCCGCTTTCACCGCAGAGGCGGGCTCAGAGCGGATTGTCAAGACAGTACAACAATCGGGACTCCTGACGGCCTCGCGCGGATCCTCGTGCCCCCTGGTATCGCAATCGGGCATTGTGCATACGGTCCTCGATCCGTCCGTCCCGCACATGAAGGTCGCCATCGGGATGCCGGCTGCGAAGGACAGGAGGCTGACAAGGAGAAGCCCCTGGATCCACCGGGCCGCCTCGGAGCGGACGAAGATGTGTCTGAACAATGCCATAAAAGTAAGATACCCTACATTTGACTCAGGGTCAAACGCGCGACTGCTATTCCTGGCCCTCATGTGTCGGAGAGTCCGAGGAAGCATACGGTTGAAGGAGGTCCGTGAGGAGGCTTACATTCTCCGGCTTGTCCTCCTGCCTGTATGCATGCACGAGGTTACGCAGCATCCGCGTGATGATGGTGTTGGGGGGGCAAGGATTCATGAGGAGGTCCCTGAGCTGTGTGGCTGCACCTCGGTTCACATCCAGAATATCAGCCTTTTCCAGGAACCTGCCGCCGTTGAAGCAATCCACCACGAAGGTCTCATTGTCGGTACGTGCCTGCGCGAGAAAGTGCCCCGGGAAATTACATCCCTCGATGTCGAGTCCGACCCTGTGCCCGACCAGGATATAAACACAGGAAAGACTCAGCGGGTTTCCTCGTCCTTCCTCGATGACATAGACAAGATTGCTGTGGAACGGATTGTAGTAGTCCTTGTCGGCGCCGCGCAGTCCGCGGGTTTTGAACAGGAAGGACGCAAGGGAGAGGACGGACGGTTCGGGTTCCCGTTTCCGGTACTCGGCAGTGAGCTTGTCGAGGAGGACCGACAGGGTCGCAGGGTATCCGGGACCATACTGGAATTCGGCAATGAGTCCTGCCGCGAATTCGATGCGTGCTTTTTCCCCCGTGACTGTCGCGACCGAGCCCCACTGGTGCCGGAGCCATCGCCTCGCATGTTCCCCCAGCAGGTTCCGCATCTGATGGCGTAGCTCATCGCTCGTCTTGATGTTCGAACGGGAAAGCTCGATCTCGAGGAACGGCCCGAAAGCCGATAGTTCCGTCAGGACCGAATCGCGGACGACCTCGGAGTCGTCGTCAAGCAGTCGGATGAGATATTGCAGGTTCTGAGGATCGGGCATAGCATGCCTGAACGGCTTCGTGGAACACTCACCCTTTGACGGTTGTGATGTCCATGATGGAACGTACACCGATCGGGGACATCGAAAAGAAGGGCTCACCGTGCCGGGCGCCGATCTTCTCTCCGTACGCTCGTGCGCGGACATCGAGAAGTTCGAGGAATTCCGGCTGACTCAGTTTTGTCTGGGGCTCGGTGCTGGCCGGATCGTAGAACTGGGACCTGAAGGCCCGGATCGCTTTCTTCTTGAGGTCATACACGTCCGAAACGTCCACGATGAATGATGGCTGGAATTCGAACCATTGCATGAACTCGAAGTAGACATCCGGCCGGAACGGTGCAAGCGCAGCTACCTCCGGCGTGGCCCGAAAATTCTTCAAGCCGGAGCTGAACCAGGCCTCTCTACAGAGCTCGTGTGCGTGGACGTGGTCCGGGTGCCGGTCCTGGGAATGCGGGATGAGGAGCATCCGCGGCTTCAGTTCACGAATGATGGCGGCGACCTTTGCGACGTTCTCGCGTGTCAGCCCGATGTCGCCGTCCGGTATATCGAGCGTTCGGCGCACGGATATCCCGAGAATGGAGGCAGCGTCAGCAGCTTCCTGAGCCCGCTGCTCCGGCGTTCCCCGAGTACCCATCTCCCCCCGCGTGAGGTCGAGTATCCCAACGGAGAGCTCCTGGCGGCTTAATTTCGCCAGTGTCCCGCCGCATGTGAGTTCCACATCATCGGGGTGTGCTCCGATCGCAAGTACATCCATATCCGTGTTTTCCTCCGAAAGTTGGCGTTTGAATGTACCGAACAGGCATCCGAATGTCCACGTCCCCAACTTTAAATCGGGCAAAACGTGCAAATCGGGAACAGTGGTGACACTAAAGGTGTTGTATATTCTGCAACCAAAATACCTACTGAAAGCGCATGAAAAGAAAGCTGATCTACCTGATCGCATTGATCATAGGACTCACCTCGGGGGAGGCCCGGGGACAATCCGCAGAAGGCACCATTGGGGGTATTGTCCTCGATATGGATGGTGAACCCCTCCCGGCTGCGAACGTCATCCTGATAGGGACCCGGCTTGGTGCCGCCACTGACCTCGACGGCCGGTTCACTGTCCGCGCTGTTCCGGCGGGCACCTATGCTCTCCGCGTCTCGCTGCTGGGATACGAGCGCACGACCATTGAGGATATCACTGTCGGTGACCGTACCGAGAGCGAATTGACCGTCATCCTGCGCCAGGAGGTGCTGCAGCTGAACGAGGTCCGGGTGACCGCTGACAGGGTCCGTCGGGATGTCAGCGACGTCCGGGCAAGTCTCAAGTACCTCGAGCCGAATGCAGCGAAGATCATCCCCGGAGGTGCCGAGGATGTGCTTCGTGGTGTGCAAAAGCTACCGGGAGTGGTCGCGCCCAGTGATTTCACGTCGCAGCTCGTCGTTCGCGGGAGCGGTCCCGACCAGAATCTTATCGTCATGGACGACATCGAGATATTCAATCCTTATCGCCTTTATGGCGTGATATCGATGTTCAATCCCGAAACGGTCACGGATATTTCGCTGATCACCGGAGGATTCACCGCGCAATACGGGGACAGGCTTTCAGCCGTACTCGATGTGACGAACCGCGAAGGGATCCGGAACAGGGGATTGCAGACGACCATCAATGCCAGTGTGACGAACGCGAACGTGGTCCTTGAGGGGGCACTTCCGTTCAACGTGCCTGGATCGTACATCATCTCAGGCCGGAGGACGTACTACGACCTGATCGCTGGTCCCATCGCCTCGAGGTCCGGAGCGCTGGGAAGCGACATAGCTCTGCCGAACTTCTCGGACCTGCAGGCGAAAGTCGTCTTCGGTCCGTTCGATGGGCATCGGCTGCTCGTGAATGCCCTCGTGAGCCGTGACGGTGCGGACATTGTATCCGGAACGGGACGTGACCGGCCGGACAGTCTTGACTGGCTCAACACGACACGCAATGGCGTCCTCGGTTTGGCGTGGCACTTCACGCCGAACGAGGACCTGTTCACAAAGCTCGTCGCCTCGTACTACAGGAACGACGGCAGCACCACTTTCTATGGCGCATTCCTTGATCCCACCCTCGATCGGTCCCAGTTCGAGGACGGCAAGTGGACGGAACGCTCCGATGTCAGGCTCCTGACCGTGGATGCGCGGTCAGACTACGTCTTCGAGAAATATTCCCTCAAAGGCGCGGTGTCGTACCGGACAGGCAGGCACACGATCGAGGGAGGCGCAAGCATCGACCTGCAGGACACCCGGTTCTACTGGAAGGCAGAGGTCGATCCAACCTTGCGGCTCATCAATCAGAGTAACGGGATCGGTTCGTCCGACCTTTTCGATATAACGCGCACCTACCACCGCATCAGCGGGTATGTGCAGGACAGGTTCATGCTTGCGGACCGCCTGTTCCTCCTCCCCGGGCTTCGCTACGACTACTACGATCTGCTCGGGAAGTCGTACCTCTCTCCGCGGATCGGTCTCTCATACGGGGTGGATGATATCACGACAATCCGCGCGGCATATGGCAGGTACCGTCAATCGCCCGGATACGAGAAGGTCGTCGACACGCAGCGACCCAATAACGGACTGAATGATCTGGACGAGCGCTACACACGACGGCTGGAAGCCGAACGGGCTGTGCATGCGGTGGTGGGGGTGGACAGGTGGCTGACCGATGAATGGAAGCTTTCCGTGGACATCTACCGGAAAGAGTTCAGTGGCCTCATCTATCCGGCAGTTGTGCCCGGTGTTCGCTTCACGTCATCTCCGGTGGCTGGAGCCGGGATCACCTCATTGTCTGGCTGGACCGTACCGTCCGCGGAGGTATTCGATTCGGTGACGACGATTCCCTCGAATGCATCCTCGGGCCTCTCGTCAGGTATCGAGATCTTTCTTGAGAAGCGGACTGCCGATGTGGCATCCCGCTGGTCCGGCTGGATCAGCTATGCCTATGCGGTCGCAGAACGTGAGGAGCGGGGGATCGTGGTCCCGTTCGACTTCGACCAGCGGCACACAGTGAATGTGGTGGGAACCTACCGGTGGACCGACTGGCTCGATTTCGGCATCACCTGGCGGTACGGCAGCAACTTCCCGTACACGCCGTCCGTCGGCGTGAGGCCGCGAATTCTTGTGCAGGAGGTCGATGGCCGGCCGCAGGCCGTGATCCAGACGGACGCAACCGGAAAGGTCATCCTGGATGTCGACAATGGCGGTCCGTCGAACGTCAACAGTGCCCGGAAGCCTGCGTATCACAGGCTCGACCTGCGGCTGACCGCCAGGACCGACTGGCTGGGTGCAGGATGGTCCTTCTACCTGGACATTGTCAATGTGTACAATCGGGCGAACGTTCTGTCATACCGGTCATATGTGAAGGAGGACGGAACGTTGGGTATCCGCGAGACGAACATGTTCCCGCTGCTACCGACGTTGGGATTCAGCGTCCGCTTCTGATTGCCCCCCGCAGAGGATTTCCCTACCTTACGAACGGGCCCGACGAGATGGGCCCGTTTCTGTTTCATCATCCTCCGACACCATGGAATCTCAGGAACCGAACGGGCAGAATGTCCTCAGCGTATCGCAGATAACGATGCGCATCAAGAGCATGCTCGAGGCCGGATTTTCGTCTGTCTGGCTCAGCGGCGAACTATCGAACGTCAAGCTGCATTCGTCCGGCCATCTCTACTTCTCGCTCAAGGATGAGCACGCACAGATCTCCGCCGTGATGTGGCGGAGCAGGGTCTCGCGCGTGCGGATCCCGCTCGAGGATGGCATGAAGGTGGTCGTGCGCGGGCGGATCACGGTCTACCCGCCTCGTGGTGCATACCAGATCGACGTGGAACATATGCAGCCGTTCGGCATCGGCGAGCTGCAGCAGCGGTTCGAGCAGCTCAAGCGGCGATTGCGTGAGGAGGGCCTTTTCGACGAGTCAAGGAAGCGCCCGCTGCCGGAGTATCCCTGGAGCATCGGTGTGGTGACCTCGGAGAGCGGCGCGGCCTTCCACGACATCGTCTCCGTGATCGGTCGCCGCATGCCTGCCGTGGAGGTGGTCCTGCGTCCGACGCAGGTGCAGGGTGCCGGAGCAGCACAGGATATTGCTGCAGCGATACAGGAACTCAACGAGGAACCCGGCATCGACGTGCTCATCGTCGGGAGGGGAGGAGGTTCCATTGAGGACCTCTGGGCGTTCAACGAGGAGGTTGTTGCACGCGCCATTGCAGGATCCCGGGTCCCGGTCATCAGCGCCGTTGGTCACGAGGTTGACGTGACCATCGCGGACTTTGTTGCCGACAAGAGGGCTCCGACGCCTTCAGCAGCGGCCGAGTTGGTCGTGCGGGACAGGCGGGACGTGATTGAGCTTATCGGCAATTTGTGGTATACTCTTGCTCGCCGTGTCAAAGAAAAGCTCGTTCTGGAGAAGGAACGCATCGCACACCTTTCAGCGAGCTATGCGCTGAACCGGCCGCGGGACCTCCTGAGAGAGTATGTCCAGAGGATCGACGAGCACGAGAGACGGCTTGTTCAGAACCTGCGGCACCTTCTCGAACGCAACCGGCAATCAGCCAGCGGCCTGGCCGCTCGTGTGAGTGCGCTCGACCCCCGATCCGTCCTTCGACGAGGGTACGCGATCGTACGGACGGACGGACGGATCCGCACCAGGGCGGCAGACGTACAACCGGGCGACCGGGCGGAGATCGAATTCCACGACGGCCGCCGACACAGCAGGATAGAAGAGTGACGACGAAAAAGACCAGGAAAGAGAAGCGCTCGTTCGAGGAAGCGGTCAGACGGCTGGAGGAGATCGTCGAGAAGCTCGAAGAAGGGACCGTCAGCCTCGAGGATGCGCTCGCACTGTACGAGGAGGGCATCACGCTCTCGAAGGAGTGCGGCGATGCGATCAAGGCCGCAGAGCTACGCATCCGGACCCTCTCGAAGAAAGCACCCTCCTCAGACGACGAGTAACGCACGATGTCCGACCACGAATACCGATACCTCCACGCGATCGATTCCCCTTCCGATCTTCGGAAACTCCCCCAGCAGGAATTGCGCGCTGTTGCCGCAGAGGTCCGCGACATCCTCGTCGATGGTGTCTCACGGACGGGAGGCCATTTCGGGGCCGGTCTGGGTACTGTCGAACTTGCCGTTGCCCTCCATTATGCATTCGACACGCCGCGTGACAAGCTGGTCTGGGACACCGGCCATCAGGCATATCCGCACAAGATCCTCACCGGCAGGCGCGAGCGGATGCATACCATCCGCCAGCTGAACGGCCTCAGCGGCTTCCTGAAACGCGCAGAGAGCGAATATGACGTGTTCGGGGCCGGTCATGCCAGTACGGCGATCTCAGCCGCGCTCGGGATAGCCACTGCGCGCGACTTCAAGGGGGAAGACTTCAAGGTGGTGGCGGTCGTCGGTGACGGCTCGCTGACCGGGGGCATGGCATACGAGGCGATGAACAACGCCGGCCTGCTGAAGAAGAATATGATCGTCGTTCTGAACGACAATCAGATGGTCTCTCTCTCCTCTGAACGGCCGACACTCTGGTCCTTCCACAACTACTTCAACGAGATGCTGACGCATCCCACCTACAACAAGTTCAAAGCGAACGTCTGGGAACTGACCGGCAAGCTGGATGAGTTCGGCGACCGGCTTCGCTCCGTAGCACACAGGGTGGAGAGCGGGATCAAGGCGATCGTGACCCCCGGTATGCTGTTCGAGGCGCTGGGATTCCGGTACTTCGGTCCGTTCAACGGGCATAACGTCGTGAAGCTCGTCGAGATGTTCAATCAGGTGAAGGAATTGCCCGGGCCTATCCTTGTGCATGTGGTCACGGTCAAGGGAAAGGGTTACGCGCCGGCTGAGGCGGAGGTCGGCGGCATGCACGCCGCAACGCCGTTCGACAAGATCACCGGGAAGGCCCACAAAAAGGGGGCTGGACTTCCTGCGTATACGGACGTCTTTGGCGAGGCCATGGTCGATATCTGCAGGATGAATCCGAAGGTCGTCGGCATCACTGCAGCGATGCCGGACGGTACCGGCCTCATCCACCTGAACCGTGAGATGCCCGAGCGATTCTTCGATGTCGGCATCGCAGAACAGCATGCGGTCACGTTCGCGGCAGGCATGGCGACGGAGGGCTACATCCCGGTCGCTGCCATCTATTCGACATTCCTCCAGCGCGCCTTCGACCAGGTGGTCCATGACTGCGCGCTTCAGCATCTCCATGTCGTCTTCGCCCTGGACCGTGCTGGCGTCGTCGGTGCTGACGGCGCTACACACCATGGCGGCCTTGACCTCTCCTATCTGCGTTGCATCCAGGGAATGGTCATCATGGCGCCGAAAGACGAGCAGGAGCTCCGGGACATGCTGTACACTGCCGTGGAATACAAGCAAGGGCCCATCGCGCTCCGCTATCCACGCGGCAATGCCATCGGCGTACCGATGCGCAAGGATTTCCGCACCATCCCCATCGGCAAGGGAGAGACGCTTCGCGAAGGCCGTGACGTGGTGATCCTCGCCATCGGGACGGTCTCGAACGATGCACTGGCCGCCGCCGATGTGTTGGCGGCCGACGGCATCGAGGCCGAGGTCATCCACATGCGGTTCGTGAAGCCCCTCGACAGGGAACTCCTCCGCTCCGTTGCATCCCGCATTCCGACCATCGTGACCATCGAGGACAACGTGGTCGCCGGCGGCTTCGGATCCGCCGTGATCGAGGAGCTGCAGGACCTCGGCATGAACCAAGTCGCTGTCAGGGTGCACGGCCACCCGGGTTCATACGTCGAGCACGGAAGTCCCGCCGAGCTGTACCGCATTCTGAAGCTCGATGCTCCCGGCATCGCAGCTGTCGTTCGGGATTTCGTCGAGTCCCGCCGGGATGTGAACACAAACCAACTCGCCTGAGCTGTCATGTCCATCCGGAAAGTCAAGATCGGCATCGTCGGACTGGGGAACATCGCCCAGACTGCGCATCTCCCCGTCCTCGCAAAGCTGCCCGATGTAGAGGTGGTGGCAGTCTGTGATCCGGAGCGTGCCCGCGCCCAGCTTGTCGCGGACAAGTACGGCATCAAGAGGTGGTACAAGAGCATCGACGAAATGCTTGCGCAGGAAGACGAGATGGTGGCGGTGAACATCTGCACGCCGACAAAGGTGCATTACGAGAATGCGATCGCTGCCCTCGAGGCAAAGAAGGACGTGCTCATCGAGAAACCGGTCGCACGGACGCTCAAGGAAGCTACGGAGATCAATGCCATCGCGAAGCAGAACCAATGCCGGTTGATGGTGGGTATGAACAGCCGCTTCCGTCCCGATGCACAGATCCTCAAAACGTTCATCGAAGAGAAGGCTATCGGCAAGATCTTCTATGCGAAGGCGGGCTGGTTCAGGAAGCTTCAGGCGCAGGGCGTGTGGATGACCCGGAAGGAGCAGTCCGGCGGCGGCGTGGTGCTCGACCTCGGCATCGTGATGTTCGACCTCGCATTCTGGATGATGGGATACCCGGAAGTGAAGGAGGTCACGGCGACGAACTACACGCATATGACAAAGGACGTCGAGGACTCCTCGATCGTCTTTCTGAAGATGAAGAACGGGTCTACGCTCACCGTCGAGTCAAGCTGGTCGTTCGAGTCCAACACAGACTTCTTCTACTGCGATTGCTTCGGCACGGAAGGAAGCGGATCGCTCAATCCGTTCAGGATCCTCAAACGGATGCACGGGAACCTTGTGAACGTGGCGCCGGCCACCCACGAGAATCCGCAGTCGCTCTACAGAAAATCGTACGAGAATGAGCTCAAACACTGGGTGAGCGCCCTGCATGGGCTGCACCCGGTCATCTCGACCGGCGATGAGGCCGTCCACCGGATGAAGATCGTCGATGCCATCTATCGGTCGGCCAGGCGCGGCAAGTCAGTGGTTCTCGCATAAGGTATTGTCCGGCCCCGGACATCATGAGTCCCCGCATCTCTACACGCACCACCCCGCTCGTCGCACTCCTCACAGATTTTGGTACCGCAGACCATTATGTGGCCGCGATGAAAGGGGTCATGCTATCGCATGATCCCGGGATCCGTATCCTCGATATTTCTCACGACATCGAACCAGGGCGGGTTCAGGCCGGCGGATATGCTCTCTGGGCCGTTCAGGAAGATCTTCCGCCAGGGACCGTCTGCATTGCAGTTGTTGACCCCGGCGTGGGGACCGATCGGGACATCATCTGTGCTGCGGCGGACGGAAAGACCTGGCTCGCACCGGACAACGGGCTGCTGGATAAGGTCCTTGCCACAGCCAAAAAGGCGAGCATCGTCCGCGTCAGCGTGAACAAGGCGGCGCGGGGGCTGCCACGGTCAGTATCGGCGACATTTCACGGAAGGGACATCTTTGCACCTCTGGGTGCACGACTCGCCACAGGCACGACACCCGAGGCCATCGGTGTGAAGCGGAAATTCCAGCGTCCTCCCGAGTGGCGGGTTCTGAGGCCCGGAACATCGGTTCAGCCGGCGATCGTGTCCATCGACCGTTTCGGCAATATCGTCACGAATATCGTTGTCCCGAACGCGAAGGCGCTGCGGCGGGAGATCCGGGCGATCAGCGTGGGAAACGTCATGGTCTCGGTCGCGGTGACGACCTTCGGTGAATCTCCCGGGAACACCCCCTGCATCATTGCGGGCTCTTCGGGCCTGGCTGAGATCATCGTCAGGAACGGGAGTGCCGCGCATATGCTCCGCATGAATGACAGAACACCGATCAGAGTCCTCTGGTCCGGCGACATGGGACAAGAATGACGTCAGACGAACGATATATGCATCAGTGCCTCGACCTGGCGGCAGGTGGGTATGGTTGGGTGCATCCGAATCCCATGGTCGGCGCGGTCCTCGTCAGGAAGGGTCAGGTCCTGGCCACGGGATTCCATAAGAAGTTCGGAGGTCCGCATGCGGAGCAGGATTGCCTCCGCAAGGCGGGGGATGCGGCTCGTGGGAGTACACTGTATGTGAACCTGGAGCCGTGCATCCATCACGGGAAGACACCCCCCTGCGTCGATGCAATCATAAGGGCGGGAGTGCGCGAGGTCGTCGTGGCCATGAAGGACCCGAATCCACTCGTCGCAGGCAGGGGACTGGCGGCGCTGCGGAAAGCGGGCATCGTCGTTCGCACCGGGACCATGCGACGTGAGGCCGCTGCCCTGAACGAAAGATTCACCTGGTGGCATACAATGGGGATTCCGTACGTCGGCCTGAAGTGGGCGCAGTCGTTGGACGGGTTCGTGGCCGACACGTCCGGCCGCTCAAAATGGATAACGGGAGAGGATGCGCGACGCTATGCACACTACCTCAGGTCAGGATACGACGGCCTTCTCGTCGGTGCCGGGACAGTCATTGCCGACGATCCCCGGTTGACCGTTCGGCATCTGTCCGGGAGGGATCCTGTCCGCATTGTGCTGGACGGCGCGCTCCGTGTGACGGGGAACGAAAAGGTCTTCAGGCATCGGACGGGGAGGACCATTCTTCTTACATCCACAGCAAAGGTACGTTCTGCGGGTCCGGTCGTGATGAGACTTCTGGCGCATGGCATCGATATTGTTGGTATCGACGGACGGCCGCCGTTCCCACCGCGACAGGTGCTGAAGGTCCTTGCCGCTGAAGGTATCGCGTCGCTCCTTGTCGAGGGCGGCCCGCGGACGCTCGGCAGGTTCTTCAATGAACGTGCATTCAATATGTATCACGCATTCGTCAGGGCTTCGCTTCTTGGGGGAGGGAAGACGGCGCTCGGGACGAGGAGGGACGTTGGGATGCGGTCCCTGGAACGGACAAAAGGCAGGAACGTCCTGCTCTTCAGGAACGGCGATATGCTTGTCGAAGGGGGGCCGGCATGATTTCCGTCATACTCTTGCTTCACCTTGCAGGATTGACCATGGGGACAGCACAGGAACAGAAGGATGTGTATGCGGACCTCCGGAACATGATCGGACGGTCCGGGGCAACCATTGCGATCGCAGCGGAACATCTCGGAACAGGAGAGCGCATCCTGATCGACGAACGTCGCATGTTCCATGCCGCGAGCACGATGAAGACGCCGGTCATGATAGAGGTCTATCGTCAGGCCGCCGAGAGTAAGTTCCTGCTTGGCGACAGTATCATGATCCGCAACGAGTTCCGGAGCATCGTCGACAGTTCTGCCTATTCCATGGACCTTGGTGAGGATTCAGACGACAAGGTCTATCAGCGGGTTGGCCAGAAAATGCCAATCCATGACCTTGTCCATGCGATGATCACCGTCAGCAGCAATTTCGCGACGAACATCCTGATCGACATCGTCGATGCGAAGAATGTGACACGGATGATGCGGTCGCTCGGAGCGGACACGATCAAGGTCCTGCGGGGGGTTGAGGACCTCAAGGCCTTCGAACTGGGGCTCAACAACGAGACGGATGCGCTGGACCTGATGATCATCATGAAAGCCATTGCGACCGGATCTGCCGTCAGCGAGGCAGCATCAAAGGATATGGTGAAGATCCTGCTCGACCAGAAATTCCAGGACAAGATCGGCGGGAAGCTGCCTGAGGGAGTGCGGGTGGCGAACAAGACGGGCAGTATCACCGGCGTCGAACATGATTCCGGCATCGTGTTCATGCCTGATGGTGAAACATATGTTGTGGTGCTGCTGAGCGAAGGCTGGAAGGACCAGCCGGCCGGCCGACGATTGCTCGCAGACCTTTCTCGGCGCATCTTTGATCATTTCTCGAAAGGGCAGTAGATGTTCACCGGTCTGGTAGAAGAGACGGGAATAATCCGGAAGCTGACGAGACGACGCGGCGGGATGGAACTGGAGATCGTCGGCAAAAAGACGATGCGCAAGCTTGCGGTCGACGACAGTATCTCGGTCCAGGGAGTGTGTCTCACGGTCGTTCGCAGGACGAAGGCTGCATTTCGTGTCCAGGTGGTGGAGGAGACGCTGCGGAAGACGACCCTGGGAGGACTGTCTGCGGGGGACGAAGTGAATCTTGAGCGTTCTCTGCTTCCCTCCGACCGGTTGGGGGGACACTTTGTGCTGGGCCATGTCGACTGTGTCGGGACGATCGAGCGGCTGCAGAGACTAGGCACGAGCACGATGTATTGGATCCGTGTCAGGAAGAACTACTCGAGATGGCTCATCCCGGTGGGCTCAATAGCGGTCGATGGCATCAGTCTGACCATCGCCAGGACCCGCGATGCTGTGTTCGGGGTGGCGATCATCCCTCACACCACCGAGGTGACAACGTCAAAGTACTGGGAAAAAGGGGGGAAAGTGAACATCGAATTCGATGTCATCGGGAAGTACATTGAAAACCTGATGAAGCACAGGGCGAAGCGCCGCCGGTGAGAGGTCGGCTTGCAGTTCGGGGGAGAAGGTCGTATATTATATAGCCCACCGACGTGGGCATTTTTTTCGTCACTGAGAGAAGAGCATGTATACATTAGCAATGATCATCGAGATCATCGTCAGCATCATGCTGATAGGGGTGGTCCTCATGCAGTCGAGCAAGGGTGGAGGGTTGGCGGGAGCTTTTGGCTCGTCGAACATGGGTGCCGTCTTCGGCGTTCGCCGTACCAGCGATTTTCTGGCAAAATCCACTCAGGTCCTTGCGACGATCTTCGTGGTCCTTGCCCTGGTCATCAACATGTTCCTGCTTCCGAAGGGGGACACGCAGCGGGAGAGTGCTATTCAGTCCGTTCCGCCTGCCGCAACGCTGCCCCCGACCCAGCAGCCCGCGCCAAACCAGTAGACAGTCGGCAGAGGTCAGTCGACAGACTGAAGCGCTTGGTCCATTTGGATCCAGCACCTCTTCGTTATCAGTTTTCCCTTGTTGGTACACCGATGGCTTCCGCCTACGTTGAAGCCTCGGCGGACTGACAATTGGCAGCCGCCTGACCTGCGTCAGTCGGCCAGGGAGCAACACCAGGGTTGACATAGACCCAGGTATCCATCAATTATCAATCTGCAATCCGCAATCTACAATGTTCAGCACCCATGGCTCAATTGGTAGAGCAACTGACTCTTAATCAGTGGGTTCCAGGTTCGAGTCCTGGTGGGTGCACTGAGAGACCCCGAATTCGGTACAGATTCGGGGTTTTGCATTTATACGCCGCCTCCGGCGGCAGCTCCTGAGCCACATTGTTCAGTCGAGTGTTCAGTCCCACTTAACACTTTACTGAACACTTTTCCCGCCTCCCGATCGCCGGAAAGGAGCACCGGCGATGTATCTCTTCAAACGCGGTAACCGCTACCATCTCTCCTTCAAGAACGATGAAGGGAAGGAGATCCGTGTATCCACCGGCTGCAAGACCAAGGTGGCAGCCACTGAATTCCTGAGGAAGTTCAAGCTCGAAGAACACCTGAAAAAGGTGAAACGCGAGCAGAAGACCCTGTGTGAATTCATGAGGGAGTTCACCCGTCACTCGTCCTGTCAGCATTCCCCCAAGACCACGGCGGCGTACCAGACGGCCCTCATGCAATTCCAACGGACAGTGGGGGATAAGCCTCTCAAAGAGTACGGCGTTCGAGAGGTGGAATCCTTCATTCTTCAACACCGCCAATCCCGATCGCTCTTCACTGTGCGTTCATACCATACGCACTTGTCCGCTGCCTTTG
>CAZHOJ010000005.1:0-3269 GCA_964534125.1 uncultured Ignavibacteriaceae bacterium | reverse complement strand
AGAAATAAATCCATTCAGGCTCGTCAAAAGGGTCAAGCCTCCCGAGAGCACACCGATCTTCCTGACCAAGGCCCAATTCCAACTGCTATTCAATCTTTGCCAGGATGCAGATCTCCGAGATGTCTTGGTCGCCGCTGTGACGACAGGCATGAGATTAGGAGAACTGCTTGCACTGAGATGGGAGGACGTGAATCTGGTCAATCGCACACTCTTGGTCAGATGTACCGAGGAATTCGTCACAAAGAACCGCAAGAACAGGCTGCTGCCGATCAACGCATCATTGCTGACGGTCTTCGAGCGGCGTATAGGGGAGGGAGCGGTCGGGAGGGTGTTTCAGGACGTTGGTCGACGGTTCAATGGAGAGGTCGTCTCCAAGAGCTTCAAGCGACTTGTCAGGATAGCAGGCCTTGATCCCAGGCTGCACTTTCATAGCCTGCGACACACCTTCGCATCATGGCTAGTGCAGGATGGCGCATCTCTCTATGAGGTCCAGAAATTGCTTGGCCATAGTTCCGCTGCCGTGACTGTCATCTACTCGCATCTGCAGCCTGAGACACTTCATGGGACGGTCAATCGGATTCAGCTGGTGTTGAACTAGGTGGTTCTTTCGACCGTGAATCGAACACCTAAAGACGACAAGAGGCGCACTCGTCGCTCTTGTCGTCTACCTCGGTCGAAGATGTATAAACGAATCTCCGATAATATGTGGTCTGCACTACGATCTAATCAATATCAGTATGAATAACACAACGATCAGCAAGATGAATAAAGTCAAGAAGACTCGATTACGTTTGGCTTGAGCGGGGTCGACCTGAATGGGTGGTGCTAGTTTCTCGGATTTCTTCGCTTCCACCTGGGGGAGAGTCTGCTGTGTGGCACCTAAATCACCGGCCATTGGAAGCAAGCCAAATCGTGTAATCACGCTGAATAATATGCTCAATGACAAAATGGCAATCCCGAAGGACTCCAGAAACGAAAGAATGGTAAACTCATCGCTACCGTTTGTGAAGTGAAGGGCGTCGACACCGAAATGAAGAGTAGCGATACAGACGGAAAAGAGAGCAACGTGAACCCCCCAACTTCGGACCGCTTGCTTGCGACGATTCGGCGTGAGTAAGTATGATAGCGACGTCGCTATTAGCATATATTGGGCGCGATCTGAGCTAACCAATATCGCATATGTTTCATTCCTCATGCCCTCAGAGGGAACCGATATTAGATAGTAAAGAAGGTAGGACAAGATTGCGCCAGCAAGGATGTACGTCTTATCAATTGAATCGCTGCCCATAGCCTTGTGTAGGAAATTCGCCACCATTGGCAATAGCCATACGACGATAAGGAGGCTCGACATAGAAATTGATCGACCAAGTGCCTTAATTGCGAGGGAGTCTTGAGGCCCCATGCGGAGAATACGCATTGCTTCCCTCATTTCGGACGAGATCGCCATCCTGTATTCAATATATAAAAGGGCAAGAATGCCCAAATAGAGTACCACGAAAACGACAAAGGCACTCAGAACGTACTTGAAATATTCGCTCTTGAGATTTTCCATGATGCCTCCTCGTGAAGGTTAGATGTTCTAATGATCTAGCAGTTTCGTCTTCACTACTGTCTGATGGTGGTTGGAATATTGTGGCAAAGATAGCAATTTGAGGCAAAAAAAGAGCAACGTGAATTGCTCTTGTCGTTCTACCCACCATTGATCCCATTTAGTTACTAGGGATTGCTCCAAAGCAACGCTACTGCAGACCAGACTCTGCACGGAACAGTCAACAGCATCCAATTCGTTTTGGACCGATCTAGTATCGGTATGCGCAATATCTATTACTGACTGGAGCATTATCTAGTACCGTTTGGAGCGACAGCATCATATAGCCCACTATCCACGGTACTGAAATCGATGTTGTGGACCCTTATGATACTATTATGATTTTGTTCGCCACCTCTCCGTGGAACTGCGAGGTGGCACCGTGGATCGCATCCAGTTTATGATCGTGAACCCTATTTGGAAAAAACCGGCTGATTCCGTATCGTTTGCTTCACATTCGTCAAAATGAGCGATTTGGACTCGAACCTGCAGCAGCAACTTCATAATTGTGTTCTCATTGACGGAGGAAGGAATATGGCGACTCCAAAAGGGACTGGTGGGTATCAGGTGTTGACAAATCGAAAGAGCAGCACGAAATCAACGAAGAAGGGGGGCGGCAAGAAAGGGAGTACAGCAAGGACGTAGCGGTTGAGGTTTATGAAAGGGATATTCTGAGCGATACAGAACAAACCTTTTTTGAAGGCAAGAGACCTTGGTCAAAGATCAAGGACAAGATCCTTGCGGACTACCTCCCCCCATACCTGAGGAAGGTCGCAAGGCTTGGTAGGCCTATCCTTATCCTCGACTGTTTTGCAGGCCCAGGTCGATTTGCCGCCGATGGGGCTGATGGTTCCCCCCTAATTATCAGCAAGGCTCTTGAACAGTTCGGTAACACTCCCTGCCATGCGTTCTTCGTAAACCAATCTGAGGACCATCATCGTCAGCTCTCCGATGTCCTTGCACCATACACAAACGCTGGAATCGCGACTCCTGTTTTTGGTGATGCGCAATCCATGTTGGAGGCCGTCGAGCCGCAGCTTGGGGTGATAACTGTGCTCATCTACCTAGATCCTTTTGGACTGAAGGGATGTGAAATCGAAATCATTCGAAGAATCTTGGGCAGGGGAGTAGAAAGGAGCACAGAACTGATTCTAAATACCTCAGTTTCAAGTATCTATCGCTCAGCGTGTGCAAAGGCGGTTCGCGCAGGGATAGACAACCCCACGGTAAGAGCAGGTCATACGAGGCTATCACGGGTGCTTGGTGGTGATTACTGGAAAGATATCCTTCTTCCTGAAGTCGGCCCCCCTGAGATTGAGCGAGTGGCGATTCTCATGGAGCGTTATCGGCAAGAATTTCGAGATTTGCTACCTTACTCTGGGTCATGCCCAGTGCGAAGAACCCCGACAGCTGGTATCAAATATTACATTTCCTTTTTTTCGCGTCATCCTGATGCGCTTTTGTTAATGAATGACGTGATGATAGCTGCATACGAGTCGTTCATGGAAGACGTGCAATACGAAGGACTCGAGCTTTTCGATGGCAGGGAACGCGAATGGAAGGAGAGTCACTTTGTAAGAGTCCGAAGTCGATTGAGGGAAACAATACTCGATGCCATACGACGTAATCCGGGCATGACAAGGATGGATTTGGTATCTTCCATAGAACTGAACAACTTCAT
>CAZHOJ010000004.1:148948-303714 GCA_964534125.1 uncultured Ignavibacteriaceae bacterium | reverse complement strand
AATTCCCCACAAGGACGTTCTTCCAGCCGGTATCCCACCCATCCTCGCCGCTGCGTAATTCACCCGAGGAGACGTAGAACCCTCCCCCGCTTCCGACGGTCCACTGGGACAGGGTGCCGCTGAAGGCGTCGCTCAGGTATGTCGTACCCGCTTCGAAGGTGACGCGGATGCTTCCGAGATGGTCCTTCAGATAGGCGAGCCGGTCGGTGCCGAGCCCGCGGGGCTTTGCCTGGCCGATGAGGTCGTTGCCGTAGACGTTGAAGAACTTCAGGGTCGTGTTCTCCTGCACGGCCAATGTACGGCCGTTGGCATCGAGGATGTAGTGCGTCGTGGAGCCCTCGGAGTCGGTCTTGAGCATCCGCATGCCGGCATGGTCGTAGCGGTAGGTGATGGAGCGGTTGTTCCGCTTAGCGAGCGTCTGGATCTCCGTACTGTTAAGAGCCCGGTTGTACACGCGCACCTCATCGACCGTGCCGTTCAGGGGCCAGGCAAGGTCGGATGTCTGTGTCGGGCCGGTATTATTGGCGTTGTGTTCTATGCCGATGTAGAAGACCGAAGGATTGGGGCCGGAGTTCGCCTTGTCGGTATAGGAGATAGTGATGTTTAGACCAACTTCACGAACTCCCCAACGGTAAGTCCTGCCTGGCGAATGATGGCCCGGAGAGTTCCTCTGTCGAGCTCTTTGTGATCAGGTACGGTGACCTGAGAGAAGGGGTCATCCCGCCGAAGGATGATATGACTGCCGTGCTGTCTCTTCTCCACGAAACCGGCCTTGCGGAGTGCCTTCACACACTCACGCCCGGAGATTCTGGGCAAGGTGCTCATACTGCAAGAACGAGAGTCTCAAAATTCTCCGGAGGCACCGGGAGTTTGTCTTCCTCCAGGGCCGCCACGTACCCCTGGATCGCTTCCCTGATGTTGTCGATCGCCTCCTCCCGCGTTCTTCCCTGGCTGATACATCCCGGAAGACTGGGGCATTCGACGACCCACTGCGCATCCTCGCCGCGATAGAGAACTACCTGTCTCATATTTCCTCCGCATTTTCCGGAAATATAGCACACTTTCAATACGCATGCTTCCATTCAAGAGAAGCCGGGAAGCGACCCGCGTCGGACGATCCGGATCCGGCCCGTACAAGAGCATGACGGAAAGATGCGCGCCGCGATGCGAATTGCTTCCGATGTCCGGAACAGATCATAGCGGATACCCTCGATGAGGTCGAGGAGATGGTGCGCGATGCAGTTCGCTGCCATTTCGTGAAATGTGAGGATGTGCGATCGAAGGGAGGGTCTGCAACAGAGGTTCTGCCGGGGCTTGACAAGGATGTCAAGGACTGATAGATTTGCAATAGGACGCCCTCAAGGACAGAAAACCCTTAAGATTGAACCTTGGCCGGTGATGTTTTAAGGAGCCCTTCGGGGCGTTTTTGTTGTACATCAGCTAAGAGCAAAGGGCATGGGGCAGGGAGTATGGGGCAGGGCGCGGAGGACGGAAGTCAGAGGGCGGAAGTCGGAGGGCAGATGTCAGGGGTCAGGGGACAGACATCAGAGGGCAGAAGTCAGAGGGCAGGTGCCGGGCGCAGGGGGCAGAGCGCTAAGGGCAAATCGCCAGATATGGGCTTCTCACGCTTTGCGCCTGGCTCTAGGCGCTTTGCTGGTGTGCCCCGGTTTTCCCGTGGTCTTCGATCGCAAGGGTGGTCTCCTCGGAGGGATCACCCTTTTCTTTTGTCTGTTCGGGATCCCTTTCATGCGAAGATTTCATTCCTTTCCCATAAGGAGAACCCTTGCCTTCTCTGCTATCTGAAGCAGTTGGGGAAGTTTATCCACAGAAAAATAGCATTGGGCATTTTGAACAATACCGGACGAAGCAAAAAAAGTCTGCCCGGTTCCTTCCTGATACAATCCCATCGTGAATTCACCCTTTGATGAGAACATGACCTCGTTATGTTCCGCAGGGGTCTTCTTCCAGGCCTTCGAAGCCTCGGTCATGGACCCGACGGCATTGACAAACGCATCTAGTTCCTCCATATCCAGATAAGAACTGTTGCTTCTGCTGTAATTCTTCTGCTCGATCAGGATTCTCACCCCTCTCATGCGCTCTGATTCTTTTCCCCGCTCATAGGCGGTGACCACCTTGAGCTGGATAGATGTTTCGTAGTCTCCGTTGAGGGTTCCTGCATCTGTAAATTCCTTCACAAGTACCACACCTGTTCTGTCGAGAAACGCTCCGAGTTTGGTTGCTGGGACTTGCGATTCCCGGGTGGGCTGTGCAAGCCCCAGACTGACAAGGAATATGAAGGAGAATGCGAAATGGATACATATTCTCATTGAAAGATCCTCACATGTCGTTCCATGGCAACGAGGCAGACGAGATGTCCCCTGCGTGTAGGGCAGATTATTCCTTCCGATTGAAAGCAGCTTCGCATATGAATCCGAACTGCTCAATGAGTTGCTTTGTCAAATAGCCAATGGACTACTTGAGTAAGATCATCCTCTTCACACTGACGTATGTTCTCGCAGCATCCTCTGTGCTTATCGCATACATCCTATACAGATAGGTACCCGAAGGAACATTCGCTTGCCATCGCACTTCGTGATACCCTTCCCCCAGTTCATCAGTGAACGCCACTGCCACTTTTTGCCCTAACAGATTATAGATCCCTATTTCTACTCTGCTTTCCGTGGGCAATCCAAACCGAATTGTTGTCCCTGAATTGAAGGGATTCGGGTAGTTCGGAAGAAGCTCGAAGTGCGAAGGCAGAACTGAGCGCGACGACTCAACAGCGAGTTGCGCTTGTCCGTACTTGACGAGAGCGATGTAAGACCAGCTGACGCCACTTATGGTGGTTCCCACATAAACATTCCCATAAATGTCCGGCAATGATGCAACAGGGATCGTATTGACGATGTACGATCCAATGTCTGTTTTCTCACCAGCGTATCCGCGATGGAACCGGGTTGTCCACTCTCTCTCGCCCGATAGCCCGTACTTTATCGTCACAACATCGGCCTCAAGTTCTCCCAGTTCGGACGTGATCATCGCAATAATACTTCCCGATACGTAGAGATTCCCGGAATTGTCCAGACTCAGGCTTTGGGCCTGCAGATAGCTCGTGTCTGATTCGCCGTAACTGCGCATCCAAATGGTATTCCCCCCCGAATCATACTTGACCGTTGAGATATGTCCACCCGGAACATTTCCGCCTTCACCCGTGACATACGAGTTGCCTTCATCATCCACCACAATCCCCGTGGCTATCTCGGATTGCGAATCGGTTTCGTGATACCTTCGGATCCAGCATAGAGCTCCGTTTGGAGAGTATTTGATCGTACAATAGTCTATCAGCGTCAGCGGGTCAATCGAATGTCCCGTCACGTAGACATTTCCAGCCGCATCGACTGCAACATCTGCAGCTTGATCCCAAGTATGTGCGTCGTTGTCATACCTCCTCGCCCAGACTTCGGTTCCGGCTGAATCATACTTGATCGTGAGAAAATCCACGTCTCCCGCGGCGGACCAACTTGTCCCTGCTGCAAGGACAGAACCAGCCGCATCGACCGCAAGACCCGCAACCTGGCCATCGTACCGTTTCGTCCACACCATCGATCCATCAGTCCTGTACTTGACGGTGGCGAAATCGACATAGCCGTCGGTTCCATCGCTCCGACCCGTGATATAAACGTTCCCCGCGGCGTCAACGACAAGCCTCTCCGGAACATCATTCCTGTGCCCCGGTCCGTCGTACGTTCGCACCCACTGCGAGTCACCATCGGGTGCATACTTTATGATGACATAGTCTAGCCAGGTTGCGAGATTCTGACTCGATCCTGCAACATAGATATTACCCTCTCTATCAAGGGCAAGCGAAGTCGACCGGTCATCCGAACCGAATGGTCCATTGTAGTGCTGCGCCCAAAGCAGAGTCCCGTCAGCATCATACCTCATCGTCACAATATCATCATCTGAATCCGCGGTGCGCTGTGTCCCGGTGAGGTAGACACTTCCCGTGCTGTGAACCACCATATTCTGAAAGTGTATTCTGGAGAGAGTGTCACCAAAGTGACGAATCCATATCGTATCAATCGGCTGAGCGGACACGAAGGAGGACGTCAGCCAAATGAAGAGAAGAAGTTGGGCGGGAACCATCCGCGGTGAGAGCTGCAAATCGCATGTTCCTTTCATATCCGAAGGGTCCTCCCGACCGCATCAATGGAAGAACGAGAGGGAAACATCCTTGCCATTGGTAGAACTCAATCTCGCGCCCTACCCACTACTGCAGTGAAGAAACGCTACCCGCAGCGACAACGCTCAGAGAGAAGCTATTCCCCGCGATCATCCTTTGCCATGGACGTTCTCGACTTTACGATAGCGTTTCGCGGCCAAAGTGCTCACCAGGCGCATGCCTGCTCCCGACTGATGAGGAGCGCCAATAGAATTCAAACCACGACTGTGGCGAGAAGAAGTCCAACCACACCATAACGGCCTAATACTTGAATCATGCGAATGACATGGTCGCGTCTGATCGTAAAGCAGATAGATGGTCGTAAGCTTTTGGAGCAGATGATCATTGACGATGAAACACAAACGCCTCCACCAGATGCAGTCATGCACCCAATGGAGGCTCTTCATGAGAACGCCTTCGCACTGCCTCCACGAAGCAGTGTGGCAGATGAGTGGAATCTACCTTTCAGCGAAACGATGTGCAACGCCGGAGCACGCTGTGTGAAAAATCAGAAAGCCCCAAACAGATGCTGAATTCATCCGTTTGAGGCCCATTCCCATCTGCTCCATGCCCCCTGCCCTATGCTTCTTCTTCGCCTTTCATCAACCCATACCTCTTCATCTTCGTGTACAAATGACTCCGCTGGATCTCTATCGCCTCGGCCGTCTTTGAGACATTCCATCCGTTCGCCTCGAGCTGACGTTTGATGAAAGCCGCTTCGGCCTTGTCCTTGAACTCCTGGAACGTCATCGCCGTGCTCAGCATCCCCTCCATCACCTCGTCGCCCGTTCCTCCCCCCTCCAGCTGCTGAACATCGATCTCGTTGCCGGACGAGAGGATCACAAGCCGCTCCACCGTATTGCGAAGCTCCCGGACATTCCCTGGCCAGTTGCGCTGTGCGAGGAGCTTCATTCCTTCCGGCGTGATGGTCTTCCTCGCAAGCCCGTTCCGTGAGCACACATCGGCAAGGAACGCGTCGACGAGGATCGGAATATCCTCACGCCGCTCCCGAAGAGGAGGAACGTGGACGGGAATGACGTTCAGACGGTGATAGAGATCGTTCCGGAAGCGCCCTTCCTTGTTCTCGCCCAAAAGGTCCTTGTTCGTTGCCGCCAGCACCCGGACATCGACCGTGATGAGCTTGTTCCCGCCGACCCGCTCGATGGTCTGTTCTTCCAGCGCACGGAGCACCTTCGCCTGCGCGGGAAGGCTCATGTCCCCTATCTCGTCGAGGAACAGCGTTCCGCCGTCTGCCTGCTCGAACTTGCCGAACCTCTGGGTCGTCGCGCCGGTGAACGAGCCCTTTTCATGGCCGAACAGCTCACTCTCGATAAGCTCCGCGGGGATGGCCGCACAATTCACTTCCACGAACGGCTTGTCTGCACGCTTGCTTCCGGTGTGTATGGCCCTGGCCACAAGCTCCTTGCCGGTGCCGTTCTCACCCGTGATCATCACGCGGGCGTCCGTCGGGGCGACGCGCTTCACAAGCGACAGGATCTCGTTGATGGCTTTGCTCTTGCCGAGGATCTCATACTTGCCGCGGACCGCTTCTTCGAGGGAACGGAGTTCCTTGGACAGATTGGCCGTCTTGAGAGCATTGCGGACGACGACGAGAAGCTTGTCCCGGTCCAGGGGTTTCGAGAGGAAATCGAACGCCCCAAGCTTTGTGGCTTCGACGGCGGTCTCGACTGTTCCGTGGCCGGAGACCATGACGACGGGAAGGTCGGGCGAGCGTTTCTTGATCTCCTGAAGGACCTCGAGGCCGTCCATGCCGGGCATCTTCACGTCGAGCAGGACGAGGTCGATATGGTGCTCCTCGACCTCCTTGAGCCCTATCTCGCCGTCCACGGCCTGGCTCACCTCGAATCCCTCGTACTCGAGGATCATCCGGATGGAGTCGCGGACGCTTTGTTCGTCGTCTATGATGAGGATGGATTTCATTGCGAGGTCAAGCAGGGTTCGCGCGGCGCCCGCAACGAAGGCAACGCACGCGACGTGCAATATAGAAAATACCGCAATGCTGCCGAGGTCACTGAACAAATAGAAAGTGCGATTACCCAACCTACCATATTATGAATTCCTTCCGTTGCGTCCGTTGCTTCCACTGCGTGCGTGGCGAGAAATGTTCTCCCTCAGCGTCCTACTCCTCCACCGCGATCGGCAGCAGCAGGTAATCCGACGGCAGCAAATTCTTCACTGCCAGCAGGTCGATACCGAAAAGCTCTCCTTGTTTGTTCGCACGCTTGTCACGCGCGTCATTCGCGCCGCCGACGATGAACTTCGCCTCTCCCCACTCGACGGCATTCCCTGCCCCGCTCGCAATTTCGGGCGTTTCGGAGGCATACGCAATGTACGCCGATGCGAAGAAATGCTGCAGCTTGTCGCTGTCCCCCATCGGAATGGAGGGCGTATCGTCATACAGCCGCCGGGGAAGGTTCCTGACGCGCTGGTGAAAAAGCGAATCCTCCTCGGCCGACAGCGGAATGGCAAGCGCCTTCAGCACCGGCACGCGGAATTCGATCTTCTGGTGCTCCAGCACCGCCATCATGGAGAGGAGCAATCCCCGTGTGATATTGTATTCGGCGATCCTCAGCGCGCGGAGGTAGATCGCATCGACGGCGCGCATGTCCCCGCAGCGGCGCATCAGCTCCGCAAAGCGGGGGTCGCGGATGTACCGCCGGAGTACCTCCGTATCGTGGACCACCTGGGGGGTGACAGCATCGGAGAAGAACCTGCCGATGGAGAACGATTCCTCCACATCGTCCTCGAAGTCCCAGGTGAGGTCCCCTTCGCATTGCGCCCGGAGGGAGAGGGGCATCAGACAGACGCACAGGAGAAGGAGAACGGACAGTTGCCTCGGGGCCGCGTGGCCGTCGTCGTTCATGTCTGCAGGACACCGGTCGAAAAACGTGGAATGTCTGGATTCGCGGAGGCCATGGCGATGCCGCGGGAGATCACCTGACGCGTTTCGACAGGGTCGATGACCCCGTCCACCCACAATCGCGCGGCAGCGAAGAGCGGGTCGAGCTCTGCATCGTATCTGGATTGAACGTCCTTCAAGAGCTTCTTCCGGTCCTTTTCTGTCAGCTCCCGGCCTTCCTTTTCCATCTGGCTGATGCGGATGCTGACGAGCGTTTCACTGGCCTGTTTGCCGCCCATGACGGAGATCTGCGCGGTCGGCCAGGCGAAGATAAGCCGGGGATCGTAGGCCTTGCCGCACATGGCGTAGTTGCCTGCCCCGTAGCTGTTCCCGACGATGAACGTGAACTTCGGCACGACGCTGTTCGCTACGGCATTGACCATCTTCGCGCCGTCCTTGATGATGCCTCCCTGTTCCGCGCGGCTGCCGACCATGAACCCGGTCACGTCCTGAAAGAATACGAGCGGGATCTTCTTCTGGTTACAGTTCATGATGAACCGTGTCGCCTTGTCGGCACTGTCGCTGTAGATGACCCCGCCCACCTGCATCTCCCCGCCCGCATTCTTCACCACCGACCGCTGGTTGGCGACGATGCCGACCGCCCATCCGTCGATGCGGGCATAGCCGGTGATGAGGGTCTTCCCGTAGTCCGCTTTGTACTCGTCGAGGTCTCCCCCGTCGATGATGCGCGCAAGGACCTGATACATATCGTACGGCTTTGTACGGTCGACAGGCATCAGGCCGTAGATCTCCTTCGCCTGGAAGGCAGGAGGACGGGATTCGATGCGGTCGAAGGGAGATGCGGGTGTCCGCCCGATCTTCGAGATGATGCTCCTCACCTTCGCCAGACATTCCTCATCATCCTTCATCTTGTGGTCCGTCACGCCGCTGATCTCGCAATGGACCGTCGCTCCTCCCAGCTTCTCGTTGTCTATCTCCTCGCCTATGGCGGCCTTTACCAGATGAGAGCCGGCCAGGAAGACGCTGCCCGTCTTGTCGACGATGAGCGCCTCGTCGCTCATGATGGGAAGGTACGCTCCACCGGCCACGCAGGGGCCCATGATGGCGGCGATCTGGGGAATGCCCATCGACGACATGACGGCGTTGTTCCGGAAGATACGGCCGAAGTGCTCTTTGTCGGGGAAGATCTCGGATTGCAGCGGAAGGAACACGCCGGCAGAATCGACGAGGTACACGATGGGGAGCCGGTTCTCGATGGAGATCTCCTGCGCCCGCAGGTTCTTCTTGCAGGTGATCGGGAACCAGGCGCCGGCCTTGACGGTGGCATCGTTGGCGACGATGACGACCTCACGGCCATGGATAACGCCGATGCCGAAGATGGTGCCCGACGACGGCGCTCCGCCGTATTCCTCATACATCCCGTACGCAGCGAATGTGCCCACCTCGAGGAAGAAGGAACCAGGGTCGATCAGCCGCCCAATGCGCTCCCGCGCGGACATCTTCCCTTTCGCCCGCTGACGCTCGTGCGCCTTCTTCCCGCCGCCGGCTTGCACCGCGGCCTCCTCCTGCCGAAGCCGCTTCAGATGCGCAAGCATCGATTCAGCGTTCTTCGTGAACGGGAGGTTCTTTTCTATGCGTGTGCCGATGCGGGACATATGCCTTGCAGTTTTTGGTCTTTGGTATTTGGCTCTACGACTTTTCGGATCCAGCTGCCCGGAGCTACAGGCAGGCTCGCGACGAGCGGAACTGAGAATGAAACGCCAGACCGACGGTCGCACCTACTTCAGCGTGCCAGTTCCCTCGCTCCACAACGTTGCGATCAGGGTGCGCGCCTCGTCGTTGGCCGGGTTCATGTTCGCTGCCTGAAGGGCATAACCGAGGGCCCGTGTCCGGTCGCCCGTTTCGTACAGGCACTGCGCCAGCCGTGTGAACAGCTTGTCGGAGGCAATGTACGGATCGCGTGAGTATGATTCACGGAGCTGGATAGCGCGCGCATACTGGTCCATTGCCAGCCCGTAGCGTCCGGTGGCGAAGAAAAGGTCAGCAAGCCGTACGCGGTATGTATCGACCGTATCTGCGGCGAGCCGGATGGCCTGCCGGATGCGGCTTTCGGACTCTTCCGTCGTCCCGCCGTCGAGCACAGAACCTGAGCTGCGCTGCCACTCGAATCTGGCCCACCCGTAGTCGACCTGTGCTTGTGCATCCCGCGGAGCGAGGTCCGCGAGCATTCGCAGGTAGCCGATACGCTCCGCCTCTTTCCCGATCCGGCCGGTGAGGTCCACAAGCGTTTCCAGCACCTCGGAGTCAGCACGATGACGCCGCACATAGTCGCTCAGCAGGAAGTATCCGAGGAATGGATGGCCCCGCCGCTGCCCGGCGTGGAAGGTCCCAAGTGTCCTCATGTCGCTGTCGGACAGTTGCTGCGTCCGGACTTTCCGCCAGAGATATGTATCCGGCGATGCATGCATCAGCCGCTCGTCATGGTCATCCATATTCGAGACGCCCCGGTTGACGAAGAACGCACGGGGGGCGAGGAACTCCAGCACCGGATGGTCCTCGGTGTTCATCAGGCCGTCGCCGACGAACGCCCGGACGTGGCGGTTGCTCATCACCTGCAGGCTCATCAGCGTCAGCGGATCGGAGATGCTGATCCGTTCGAGGTCTGCCTTCACGCCGGGTGCCTGCATGCTCGTGCGGAGCCCCTCCATGGTCACATCGAGCGGCTGCATGGACCCGATCAGCAGTATGTCCGCAGACATCGATTCCCACAGCGTCACATACGGAAAGACCGAGGCGAACGTCCTGACGACGAGAGTGAAGGTCTCGTCATCGACCTCGTACATGTGGAACCACTGCGACATCACGCCGTTGGGGGTCATCCGTGCCTTGCACTGCTCGAAAAACTCTGTTGTATACAGGCTTCCGATGCCTGCGATCCAGGGATTCGACGGCTCGCTGACGATGATGTCATACAGGTGCGGCGTCAGCTCGATGTACGATGCCGCATCGTCGATGGCGAGATGGAAGCGCTCGTCGCTGAACGGATCGCCGTTGGCATCCTCGAAGTACGGCGATGCGTCGACGACCTCAGGTGAGATCTCGACGCAGTCGAGCCGGTCGACCGGATGATGCAGCAATCCCCCCACCGTGGCACCGCTGCCATACCCTACGACCAGCGCCGTCTTCGGATCGCCATGGAGCAACGCAGGCAAATGGCCGAGCAGCAGCTGCGTCGGAAGGTCGCTCACAGAAGAGGCGTCGGACTTACCGTTGATGATAAGGACCCGCTCCGTGCCCTCATCCAGCGGGGACTCGACGACCCCCACCGTGGCCGAGATCCCCTCTTCGTAGAAGACGACCCTGGAAGGAGCATATGTCGAGACGAACTCGCTGTACGAGGATGGCGGGACCCTGTTCTTGTTGATGAGCCGGAAGACACCCGTGAGGGACGGGCCCATCGTATCGGATGCAAACATCAGGACAAGCAGAAAGCTGAGCAGTATGGAAGAGACCGTGACGATCCGCCCTGATCGCGGAAGTGTGCCGGGTTCTGCCTTCACGAGGAGCAGAAGAACACCAGCCGTCAGCACCAGCATCGAAACACCGACGGTGGCGGAAAGCCCGATCAAGGGAATGAGCACAAATCCTGCGGCAAGGCTGCCGACGACCGTTCCGAACGTGTTGACGGTGTATACCGTTCCGACCGTCGAACCGAGCGTGCGCGTACTGCGCGAAGCGATCCTGATGGCGGCCGGCAGGGAAACGCCGAAGAAGAAGGTCGGGACGAACATCCAGAGGAAGCACAGAACGAACTGCAGCATGAGGAACACCGGGTAGGTCGATTCCGACCTGTTCAGGACCGACGCGATGTGCCACATGAGATACGGCAACCGGTCGTACACGACCAGCGTGACCGCAACAGAAGCGACGATGGCGGCCTGGGACGCAAGAAGCCAGGATGGGAGATGGCGCGTGCGGTCGATGATCCGGGCGACGTAGAGACCGCCGAGCGTGATGCCGGAAATGAACGCCACGAGCATGAGGGAGAACGAATAGGTCGACGACCCGAGGACGGGAATGAGCATGCGGACCCAAACGACCTCGAGCATCATGGCCGCGGCACCCGAGAGCCCTGCAACGATGGTCGCCGCGGTCCCTGCAGAGCTGCTGTAGACGATCGCCTCGTCCGATCCGGCATCGCCGGTCTCCTGGACAGGCTCACGCCTGCTGAGGAGCAGGGCAACTCCCCCGATGCACATGCTGAGAATCGCGGCGATGAGTATGGTCGCCTGGAGTCCCACAAGCCGGATGAAGAAGAATCCTCCGAGAATGCTTCCGATGACGGCCCCCAGGCTGTTGAGCGCATACAGCGTCGCGATCACACTGCCGGCCTTTTCGAACCTGTCCGTGACGGCCCTGACGAGGACCGGGAGGGTCCCTCCCATCAGGATGGTCGGCGGAAGCAGCATCACCATGCTTACGACCACCTTCGCGATGAGTACACCCGTCGATTCGCCGGTCCCTTCCTGATCAGCCAGGGCCGCGACGAATGCTCCACGCACGAACTCCAAGAGGAGCGGATACAAAGCACAGAAAGCACCGATGGCCAGCTCGAGCCAACCGTAGACCCTGAGCTGCGAACGGACGCGGTCCGCACGGCGGCCCCAAAGCGAAGCGCCGATGGCCATGCCCCCCATGAACGTGGCGAGCACGATGGACTGGGCGTAGGTGGTGTTCCCGAGGAAGGAAGAGAGGTACTTGAACCAGACGATCTGGTAGACGAGGCCGAGAAGGCCCGAGAGGACGAAGAGGAAACTTATCAGGGCAGTGCGGTTCTCATTCTTCATAGATGCCTTGTCAGAAGCATTTCTCGCGGCGGGCGCAACGTGTGGAAAATGGATCTGGCGATGTTGCGTCGAACGGGACACCGAAAAAGGTTTGTCCCTGGCTCAGAATAACATCCTGTCTTTTCGCTGCGTGCGTGGCTTTCGTTGCAATCTCTGCGAGAAACTACCCTGATCGCGCGGTGACAGACGGCTTCTAGGAAAGAACGCTCCGGGCGATGACCATCCGTTGCACTTCCGATGTCCCCTCTCCGATGGTCAGCAGCTTCGCGTCGCGGTAGAACTTCTCGACAGGATAGTCCTTCATGTATCCGTATCCGCCGTGGATCTGGACAGCAGCGGTCGATGCACGCTGAGCGGTCTCAGAGGCAAAGTACTTCGCCTGTGCGGCGATCTGCGTGACGTCTTCTCCTCTGGACCTTGCGGCGGCAGCGCGATAGGTCAGCAACCGGGAAGCCTGCACCTCCGTTGCCATATCCGCCAGCGAGAACTGGATGCCCTGAAAATCGGCGATGGGCCGCCCGAACTGCTGCCGTTCTTTTGCATAGGCAACGGCTGCATTCAGCGCCCCCTGCGCGAGTCCTGTGGAGAGCGCAGCGATGCCGATCCGTCCGCTGTCGAGCACGGCGAGCGCCTGCCTGAATCCCTCGCCTTCTTTCCCAAGCAGGTTCCTGGCCGGGACCTTCACGTTGTCGAAGGAAAGCTGCACGGTCTCGCTTGCACGCATGCCGAGCTTGTTCTCCTTCTTACCGACCGAGATGCCGCCGAAGGCTTTCTCCACGATGAACGCTGAGATGCCTCTGTTCCCCGCATCGGGATCGGTCTTCGCCGTCACGACGTACGTCGAGGCGCTTCCGCCGTTCGTGATGAAGATCTTTGACCCGTTGAGGAGATACGTATCGCCGTTGCGCTTTGCATTCGTCAGCATCCCGCTCGCATCACTCCCCGAACCCGGCTCCGTAAGACACCATGCTCCAAGCACCCTGCCTGTGGCGAGTGCAGGGACGTACGCTGAAAGCTGCTCCTCGTTGGCGAATGCCAGGATGTGCTGCAGGCAAAGGCCGCTATGGGCTGCGAACGAGAGCGCGATGGAAGGGTCGACAGCCGCCAGCTCCTCCATGACGATGCAGAAATCGACGGACGTGAGGCCGGCCCCTTCATGCGCTTCCGGAGCGACGATGCCGAGAAATCCGAGCTCCCCCATCTTTTTGAAGATGTCCACTGGCATGGTCTGGGACTCATCCCACTCCATGATGTGCGGACGTATCTCCCTGGATGCGAACTCCCTCACGGAGTCCCGCAGCAGGTTCTGTTCTTCGGTGAAGGCGAATTCCATGGTTCGCTCCTTCAGGACCGTTCGGTGAAATGCTTCACGAGCTCGTGTGCGACATCGTACGGCGAGGTCGTCCCGCCCTCAAGCGCGTCGAGCCGGGCGTTGAGCAACGTCGTCCGCTCCTCGTCCCAGAACGCAACGTGCAGGGAATCGTCCACAAGCTCGCGGATCCTGCTCTGCAGGCGGGACCTGCGGCGCGAAGCGAGGAGCCCTTTCGCCTCGAGGTGCTCGCGATGCCTGCGCACCTGTGCGGCGACCTCGTCGATGCCTTCTCCCTGGTTCGCTTTCGTTTTCAGCACATCTGGCATCCACGTATGCTCGTCGTGCGGCCTGAAACCCAGGATCATCTTGATGGACATGACCGCCTGGTCCGCTCCGGGTCGGTCGGCCTTGTTCAGCACGAAGAAGTCGGCGATCTCCATCAGTCCCGCTTTCATCGCCTGGATGCCGTCGCCGGATTCCGGAACGAGAATGACGACGGTCGTATCCGCTGCCCCTGCAATGTCAAGCTCCGACTGGCCCACGCCCACGGTCTCGAACAGGATCAGGTCGAACCCTCCGGCATCGAGAACATCCGCGGCCTCCTGGGCCTTTCGCGACAATCCTCCGAGACTTCCCCTCGACGCCATGCTGCGGATGAACACTCCCTCATCCATCTCGATGTCCGTCATCCGGATGCGGTCCCCCAGAAGGGCCCCGCCCGTAAATGGGCTGGTCGGGTCCACGGCGATGATGCCAACCTTCATTCCCTGGGACCGATAGTGACGTGTCAGCTTGTTGGTAAGCGTGCTTTTGCCGGCTCCCGGTGGACCCGTCATGCCGATACGATATGCCCGGCCTGTCTTCGCATAGAGCTCACGAAGAAGGTCCTGCGCCTGCGGCGCCTCGTTCTCCACGAGGGAGATGGCGCGGGCGATGGACCGCCTCTCGCCTGCGATGACCCTGCCGGCAATATCGGCGGCGGATACGCTCATGCGCCAGTGCGTTGCTTAAACCATGCTGCGGTGAGAGCGAGGCCTTCATCGAGCCGCATCATCGGCCGCCAGCCGAACGTGCGATACAGCTTCTCCGCTGTGATCACACTCCGCTGCTGCTCACCCGCCTTCGCCTCACCGTGCTGTTCCAGACAATCCGGGCGGAGGATCTTCGAGAGATGGTGGAAGAGGAAGTTGACATCATGCTCGATGCCGGTACCCACGTTGAAGATGTCGGTCCCGTCGAACGACAAGGCAAGCACGTTCGCCTGTGCGACATCCCCGACGAACGTATAGTCCCGCGTCTGCGTGCCGGGACCGTTGATGACCGGCTGCTCTCCCTTGATGAGCTTCGAAGCAAAGATGGCCACGACGCCTGCTTCACCGTGCGGATTCTGCCGCGGACCGTAGATATTCGCATAGCGGAGAGTGACCGAATCGATACCGTACACCTGCTTATAGTAGAAGAGGTACTTCTCGGTGGTAAGTTTCGTGATGCCGTAGGGAGACAGAGGGCGCGTAGGATGGTCCTCGTCGGCCGGGAAATAGTCCTGTTCGCCATAGATGGCCCCGCCGGTAGAGGCGAAGATGATCTTTTTCACGCCATGCCTGCGGGCAGCTTCGAAGATGTTCAATCCGCCAAGGACGTTCACCGAGGCGTCGAAGGCCGGGTCCGCCACGGAGCGGCGTACGTCCATCTGCGCTGCATGGTGGCTGACAACATCGAACTTCCCGTCAGCCATCAGCTTCTCCACCCGTTCATCCCGGATGTCCATCACATGCAGGACGGCCTTCGGTGGGACGTTCTCCTTCTTCCCGCTCGAAAGATCATCGACGATCTCTACCTCGTGTCCGGCAGCGACATAGGCATCCGCAATATGCGATGCAATGAAGCCAGCACCTCCGGTGATCAGTATTCGCATACAGCTCCTATTGGATGATTTGTCCTTGTTGAGCAATTCATTTGTGACGATCTCTCGCAACGACCGCAGGTTCTTGCTCTGCTCCGTCGGTCACATTTTCTTCTCCGTATGTTGCACCCCTACGGGGTGCTTTTTGCCCTTGAAGGTGCGGGTTAGAAACCTGAGACCCCTACGGGGTCTGTCAGATCCTTCCCTCTGGCTTTGTTTGGCTGTGTTAGAGACCGTAGACCCCCGCCTGCGGCCCGCTTTGCCGTTCTATCCGGCAGGCGGGGCCTATGAGCGGTTGGAGTCAGCTTTCAATGGTCCTCCATGTTCGCCAGGAGGAATCTCAGGCAGATCCCTGGGTTCAGCTGCCTGCACGAAATCATTCAGCAGGAGTCTCTGTTCCCCGATCGGAAAGAGATCTACCCTGAACGGCTCGCGCTCATTTAATTCCCTCGACGCTTTTGCTCCCGGTCTGTCGCAGGTATCGAGGGAATTCGTCCTACGATTGAACGCGAGCCGCTTCGAGCCTTGATTTCGTGCATGTTTCTTTTTGTGCCACTTTTTCTTTCCGAAAGAAAAAGTGGCGACGCGAATATCGCACCCCTACGGGGTCTATCGCCTGCAGCGGACAGGCACAGAATGTATCCTGGATATCCGCTACCTCGACGTGTGCCTCAGCGCCCGCGCACCGATGTCCGTGCGATAGTGCACGCCGTCGAACGACACCTTCTTCACGGCGTCATACGTATTGCGTATCGTCGTCCCGATGTCTCCTTCGGGGCCCATTGCCGTGATGCCCAGGACGCGGCCGCCGGATGTGACGATGTCCCCTCCGGACCTGGCCGTGCCGGCATGGAACACCCGGACGTCCGGAAGGCCCTCGAGCGATGCCAGGCCCGAGATCTTTTTTCCCTTCTCATATGCGTCCGGATATCCGCCGGAGGCCATCACCACACAGACCGCCGAGTTCTTTCGAAGCTTCAGGGCCGTCGGGTCGAGCGATCCCTTGGCGATGCTCATGAACAGCTCCCCCGCGTCCGACGCGATAAGGGGGACGACAACCTGTGTCTCCGGATCCCCGAACCGGCAATTGTACTCGAGGACCTTCGGGCCTTCTGCAGTGATCATCAGGCCGACATACAGGCACCCTGTGTATGGATGCCCATCCTTCCGCATCCCGTCGAGCGTCGCACGAATGATCGTTTCCTCGACACGCGCCAGAAGGTCCTGCGTCATCACAGGTGCCGGCGCATATGCGCCCATGCCGCCCGTGTTCTTTCCCTGATCGTTGTCGAACATCCGCTTATGGTCCTGTGCCGGAGGAAGCGGCACATGGTTCTTTCCGTCCGTCAGAACGAAGATCGACGCCTCCTCGCCGTCAAGGTACTCCTCGACGACCACAGATGTTCCTGCCTTCCCGAAGGCGCTGCCGGACAGCATCGACCGTATGTGTCCCTCCGCCTCCGTATGCCCCTGACAGATGAGAACCCCTTTCCCGGCGGCAAGGCCGTCCGCCTTTACCACCAGCGGCGGCGTGAGCGTCCGGGCGAAAGCTACCGCCTTCTCCTCCTCCCCGACGCTGAACGACCCGAATCCCGCAGTGGGAATGGCGTGGCGCTTCATGAACTCCTTGGAAAAGACCTTGCTCCCTTCCAGGCGTGCGGCAGCGGCCGTGGGACCGAAAATGCTCATCCCCTCCGCCCGGAATGTGTCAACGATGCCGTCGACAAGAGGCTGCTCCGGTCCGACAACGGTCAGGTCAATGTTGTTCTGCCTTGCGAACCTTAAAAGCCCGTTCGTGTCCTCTCCCTTGACAGGGACGAGCTCCGCCTGGTCCGCGATGCCCGCATTGCCGGGTGCGCAGTAGACCTTCTTTACCGACGGGCTGGAAGCGAGCGCACTGACGAGCGCATGTTCCCGTCCGCCGGAGCCGATGACAAGTACGTTCATGATGTCTCCTTCACGCGGGTGAACTCACCCCTGTCGTAGTCCATCAGATGCTCGAGGTGGCGCGCCAATTCGCCGGTCAGTCTCAGTCGTTCGTACCGGTGAGCGAACGCCGATGGAGTCCTCGGCAGTGTGTCCGACCGCTTCCGTTCGAGGAGATCCCCGATGGCCTTGACATGCGCATCGACATCGCGGAGCGGAAGGCACACCGCTCCCCCCGACTCTTCGAGGAGCTGCTTTGTGTAGCCATCCACGACAGATGCGAGGATCGTCCGGCCCGCAGCGAAATACTCGAACAGCTTACCCGGCGACTGCAGGTCGTTGTCGATGACGTACCAGAGGACATCCGCCTCCACAAGAGCACGAACCGACGCTCTGTGCTCAACATAGCCCTCAAAACGGACAATGTCAGCCACCCCCAGCCGCTTTGCGGCCCGCACGTCCTGCCGTCGGGGAGCCCCAAAGAGCCGCACCCGCAGCATGCCGCGAAGGTCCGGGTCCTTGAGCACCATCTGCGAGAGCGCCTTGAAGAGCACGTCCGGTGAACGCCGGCCGTAGAAGGTCCCCGTATGGACGATGTCGAGGCCCCTGAACCGTTCCTTCGGACGCACGCCGCGGAAATCCTCCTCGTCATATCCCTGCGAGAGAATGGAAACATCCCGATACCCGAACTTCGGGTACCTCGTCAGGAGTTCTTCTTTGATCCGGCGATGAGTGACGACCACCTTGTCCGCCCGCGCGATGACCTTGCGCTCCTGCCGCTTGTGAAGCCAGGTGTGCAGTGGTGTCGGGAAGAATTTGAACGGGTAGTGGATCCAGGCGTCGCGATAATCCAGGAGGAGCGGTATGTTGGCGAAACGGGCAAGCTCAGCGCCGATGAGGAAGTCCGTCTGCGGCGGTGCGGTGGCGATGATGGCATCGAAGGAACGGTTCTTCAGCAGCACCTTTCCGGCACGGACCGCCTTGCGCCTCCAGCCGATCTTCGTGTCCGGAATGAAGAAGAAATCGCCGATGAACCCCGCAAGACGCCGCATCAGCTCCGACGGGACCCGCACCGTCCCCTTCTTTCGGAACAGGCGGTTCGCATCGAGCGAACCGGTCCGGACGATGGTGACGCCGGCATCCTCGACTTCCTTCAGGAGCGACTGATCGAACGCGTAGTACCCCCCGGGTTCGACCGTCAGCACCGTCGGTTTCCATCCGTAGCGCGACAGGTACTTGGCGAACTTGGTCGTCCGCTGGACACCGCTCAGGCCCAGCGGCGGGAAGTAATATGCGACGATGAGAACGTGCCGGAAATGATTGTCAGCGGCCATGATACTATAGAACGATGAGTCCCTTGGGAGAATGGGTCAGAAGCTCGATGCCGGTCCGGGTGACACGAACATCATCCTCGATCCGTACTCCGCCGAGGCCGGGCACATAGACTCCGGGCTCAACGGTCACCACCTGTCCCTCCGTGAGCGTGTCAGCACTGCGTGGAGCGAGCCGAGGTATTTCATGTACCTCGAGACCCAGGCCATGACCGAGGGAATGCCGGAACCACTGAGCCAGTTTGCGTTCACGAAGGACCCGGCGTGCGACGGCATCCACGGCGCGCCCGGGAACGCCATGCTGCACGGCAGCCAGGGCAGAGAGCTGCGCCGCAAGGACAGCTTCGTACATAGAGCGCAACTTACGTGAGACCTGACCCACCGCGACAGTTCGCGTGATATCGCTGCAGTAGCCATTGATGACGCAGCCGAAATCAAGGGTGACGAGATCCCCTTTCCGGATGCGCTTCGCAGAGGCCCGGGCATGCGGCAGTGCTCCCCGCTCCCCGCTTGCGACGATCGGCTCGAAGGCGTCGCCTTCTGCTCCCTTCCTGCGCTGCCGGTAGGTGATCTCCGCGGCCACATCCGCTTCGCGCATGCCAGGGTGCATCCACCCGAGGATCTCCCCAAACACCTCATCGCTGATCGCTGCTGCGGCCTGAATCGCCCCGAGCTCATCCTCATTCTTGACGGAGAAGAGCTCGTCGAGCGTTGCGTCCATAGGCACCCAGGAAGCTTGCGGCCTGAGCGCCCGAAGCTGGCCATACAACCCGACAGACGTCCGGAACGACGCATACCCGATCCGGGCCCTTGCCCGGAGGCGCCCCTTCCGAACCAACGCGGAAGCGAGCGGTCCCTTGACGACGATGACCTGTGCTCCGGTGACCTCATCTGCGACCTGCGTTGCGTAGCGTGGATCGGTGGCAAACCAGTGCAACGTCTGCGTCACGAGGCAGCACGCATTGGAGCCGGAGAATCCTGTGAGATAGCGAACGTGAGGAAGGTGGGTGATGAGAACTGCATCCACCCGGCCCGACCGCATGGTGTGCCGTAGCGCTTCGAGCCGCGTGGGGGTCATGGTACTGTGATCAGAGGTGGTAATTCGGGGCTTCTTTTGTGATCGAGATCCCGTGCGGATGGCTCTCCCGGAAACCCGCCTCGGTCATGCGCGTGAAGCGGCCGTTCCGCTGGAGTTGGGGAATGGTCCGGCAACCGGTATAGCCCATCGCCGACCGAAGGCCGCCGACCATCTGATAGATGGTGTCGGAGAGCGGTCCTTTGTACGGCACTCTCCCTTCGATCCCTTCGGGTACGAGCTTTGGAAGATCGTCCTCGACATCCTGAAAATAGCGGTCGCTGCTTCCGGCCTTCATAGCGCCCATCGATCCCATGCCACGATAGATCTTGTAGGAACGCCCTTCGTAGAGCACGGTCTCGCCCGGACTTTCGTCCACGCCGGCGAACATGCCGCCGATCATCACCGAGTCTGCGCCGGCGGCGATGGCCTTTGGGATGTCTCCCGTCTGTTTGATGCCGCCGTCTGCGATGATGGGGATCTTCGCCTTGCGGGCCTCTGCGGAGCATTCCATGACGGCTGTGATCTGGGGAACGCCCACCCCTGCGACGACGCGCGTCGTACAGATGGACCCGGGCCCGATGCCGATCTTCACACAATCGACTCCTGCACGGATGAGCGCCCGCGTCCCTTCCGCCGTCGCTACGTTGCCGGCGATGAGGTCGACGGAGAGCTTCTTCTTCAGCACCTTCACCGCCTCGATGACGCCGCGTGAATGTCCGTGCGCCGTATCGACCACGATCACATCGACCCCTGCCTCGACGAGCGCCTGGGCCCGCTCCAGCGTATCATGGGTGATACCGACGCCGGCCCCGACACGCAACCGTCCGTGAGCGTCCTTGCATGCCGACGGGAAGTGCTTCTTCTTCTGGATGTCCTTGAACGTGATGAGCCCTTTGAGCCGTCCCTGTTTGTCCACCACCGGCAGCTTCTCGATCCTGTTCTTCTGCAGGATGCTCTCGGCCTCCTCGAGCGTCGTGCCCACCGGCGCCGTGATGAGGTTCTCCTTCGTCATCGCGTTTCCGATCTTCTGTCCGACGTTCAGCTCGAACCGGAGGTCGCGGTTGGTCAGGATACCCACGAGCATCTCGTCCCGTACGATCGGGATGCCTGAGACCCTGTACTTCTTCATCACCTCGAGCGCTTCGCGTATCGTCTGCTCGGGAGCGAGCGTGATCGGCTTCTGGATCATGCCGCTCTCCGACCGCTTCACCTTGTCGACGTTCTCCGCCTGCTTCTGGATCGACATGTTCTTGTGGAGGATGCCCATTCCCCCTTCGCGCGCCATGGCAATCGCCATTGCCGACTCGGTGACCGTATCCATCGCAGCGCTCAGGAGCGGGATGTTCAGCGTAATGTTCGATGTCAGCCGCGTCGCGAGGACAGCGTCGCGCGGAAGGACGTCCGATTCTGCGGGCAGCAGAAGGACATCATCGAACGTGATGGCTTCCTGAACGATCTTCGAGGTACGGGGCGTGCGCATAGACCTTATTTGAATGCAGCGAGGCCGGTGACATCCTCGCCGATGATGAGCGTATGCATCTCGTGTGTCCCCTCGTACGTCTTGACCGACTCGAGGTTCGCGCTGTGACGCATGACAGGGTATTCGTCCAGGATACCGTTCGCTCCGAGGATCTCCCTCGCTGTGCGGGCGATCTCCAGGGCGTGGTAGACGTTGTTCCGTTTTGCGAGGGAGATCTGCGTGAACTTAGCCTTCCCCTTGTCCTTGAGCCACGCCAGCTGCAGACAGAGAAGCTGTGCCTTCGTGATCTCCGTGACCATGTACACGAGCTTCTCCTGCGTCATCTGGAATCCTGCGATCGGCTTATCGAACTGGATGCGGGATTTCGAGTAGTCGAGCGCTGTCTCATAGCAGGCCATCGCGGAGCCGATCGCTCCCCACGCGATGCCGTAGCGGGCCTGGCTCAGGCACATCAGAGGCGCCTTCAGGCCTTTGGCATCGGGCAGCATGTTCGACTCGGGAATGAAGCAATCCTGGAACACGAGCTCCGAGGTGACCGAGGCCCTGAGCGAGTGCTTTCCTTTCATCTCCGGCGCCTCGAATCCCTTCGTTCCCTTCTCGACAAGGAAGCCTCTGATCTCGCCGTCCAGCTTCGCCCAGACCACTGCAACGTCGGCGAGCGTTCCGTTGGTGATCCACATTTTGGCCCCGTTCAGGACGTAGCCGCCGTCCTTCTTCTCTGCACGGGTGACCATCCCGCCGGGATTGGACCCGAAATCGGGCTCCGTCAGACCGAAACAGCCGATCGCCTCGCCCTTCGTGAGCCTGGGAAGCCAGTGCTTCTTCTGCTCTTCCGAGCCGAACGTGAAGATCGGATAGATGACCAGCCCGCTCTGCACCGAGGCGAACGAGCGTACGCCGCTGTCGCCCCGCTCCAGTTCCTGCATCACGAGGCCGTAGGCCACGTTGTTCATCTCCGCACCGCCATACTCTGCAGGCAGCGTCGGCCCGAGAAGCCCTATCTCCGCCATCGCCGGAACGATCTCGAGCGGATAGGTCCCTTCGCGGTAGTGTTTTTCGATGATGGGAAGGACCTTTTCATCGACGAACTCTCGGACGGTGTCCCTGGCGAGACGTTCTTCTTCGGTGAGCAGGGAGTTAATATCGTAGTAGTCAAGGATCTTAGACATATGCGTGCTTGGGGGGATTGTCCGGATATTTGGGAAGGAAGGCCGATTTTGAGGAGGTTTTTGCCTTCCGAGTCACGTAGTGTACCGACAAATCAGAGCAGAATCAAGGAATGTGGCCGAACGGCGGGGGGTACAAAAGGAGGAGCCAGTGTCTCGGAACACCCCACCACAAGTATCCGATAACTGGCTCCGGTAAGAAGGAGATTCGGGAATGATCTTCTTCCGTTTCCCGAATTATTCTACGCCGGGCACGGGAAGGAAGTTTCACTCGTGTCTGAAAAAATCATTCCTCCTGCAGACCGTACTTCCTGATCTTGAGGTAGAGGGTCTTGGGCGTTATCCCCAGAGTTTTTGCGGTTTTCGCCCTGTTCCAGTCGTGGGCGGCCAATGCACGTTTGATGTGCCGTTTTTCGACCTCCTCCAGCGAGAGGATCACATCGTCAGGCCGGTGGTCATCCGTGGCGGAGCGTTCCCTGCGGGACTGCAGGGCGGCATTGACCCAGAGGTCTTCTATCTCGATGACCTCCTGTTGCGTCAGTGCGAGCGCACCTTCGACCACGTGTTCAAGCTCCCTGATGTTTCCCGGCCATTCATATTCCTGCAGATGGGATATAGTGGCCGGGCTGAAGGTCTTCGTCCGGGATCGTCGCTGTGCGAAGTGCTGAACCAGCACCGGAATATCCTCCTTCCGCTCACGGAGCGGAGGAAGCGGCAAGCTCACAACATTAAGGCGGAACAGCAGGTCGTCTCTGAACCGTCCGGCCTTGACCTCCTGTTCGAGGTTCTTGTTCGTCGCGGAGATGACCCGCACATTCACTTTCTTGGTCGATGTGCCCCCCACCCGCCGGAACTCTCCGGTCTCCAGAAAACGCAGGAGCTTCGGCTGCACGAGTGGGCTGATGTCCCCCACCTCGTCGAGGAAGAGAGTCCCTCCGTTCGCGATCTCGACAAGTCCTTCCTTCGTTTTGACTGCAGAGGTGAACGCCCCTTTCTCATGCCCGAAGAGCTCGCTCTCCAGGAGCTGATCGGGCATTGCGGCACAGTTCACGGCAATGAAGGGCTCGTTCTTGCGCGTGCTCTCCTGATGGATGAGCTGCGCGAACAGCTCTTTGCCCGTGCCGCTCTCGCCGAGGATCAGGACATACGCCTCGCTCTGGGCGACGCGCTTCGCTTTGGAGACGGCATTGAGAAAGGTCGGGGCAGTTCCGATGAGCTCCCCCGGCCGGCCCGTCTGACTGACCTCTTTATCGATGAGAAGTCCCCGATGCTCGATCGCGCGTCGTACGACGGCGAGGACCTCGGCGAACTCGTAGGGTTTGGAGAGAAAGTCGTACGCGCCATAGCGCATCGATTCGATGGCATTCCGCACATCTGCGCGTGCGGTAAGCATGATGACCTGCGTGGCCGGGCTGGTCTCCTTGATGAATCGCAGGACCTCGAGGCCATCCACGCGCGGCATGGAGATGTCCAGAATGGCAACATCATAGACGCGTGTCCGGACGAGGTTCATCGCCTCGATGCCGTCGCGTGCGGTATCCACCGCAAACTCCGGATGCTCTTCGAACTCGGTCTGGAGCAGAAAGGTAACGCTTTCCTCGTCGTCGACGAGGAGGATGTTGTGAGCACCTGCCATCGGGGGTCCGGGAGGGCGTGGATCAGTCTGTGGAGAGAACGCGCTCGACGGTGGTGAGGAGGTCGACAAGGTCGTACGGCTTGCTGATGAAGTCCTCCGCGCCGAGTTTTTTCGATTCTATCGCGTTCTTAAGATCGGCAAAACCGGTGAGCATGACCACTTTCGTCTTCGGAGCATTCTCCTTCACGAACTTGAGAACTTCGAACCCGTCGACGTTCGGCATTTTGATGTCCAGCAGGATGAGGTCGAACTCGTGCTTCTGGAGGAGGGTGATGGCCTCCTGTCCGTCAGCCGCACCCTTGACGTTGTACCCTTCTCCTTCCAGCTCTGAGCTCAGGACGGTGCGAAGGGCTTCCTCGTCATCAGCGACCAGTATTCTGTTCTTCGCGGGCATGGGCATCTCCTTCGGGAAGCGGTTTCCCTCGAAGCCATCTCAAAGAATACTTTACCACAGAGAACCTGCCTGCAGGCCTGCCTGCAGGTATTCAGCAGGCAGGTATACGTCATGCAGGTTCTTTGCGGCTAACTCCCCAACGACACCAGGGTTAGTGAGATGACTTCTCGCCAAAAAACATAGAGAGAATCGGACCCAAATGCAACGGCGTGTCCCCGAGCCGCCGGCAATTGAAACTTCCCTTTTCTCCGCGTATCATCCGTTCAGAGCAGTTCCTATGACACCGAAGAACATACAGGTCCTGTTGGTCGATAGTGACCCCGAGCACGCGCGGACGGTCGAATCGTACCTGGATAGTCATCCGGATTCCGTGTTCCGGGTCGTGTGGAAAGAGGGCGTGGTCGGAGCGCTGTCCGAGCTCGATCGGTCCAAGGCATATGACATCATCGTGACGGATTCACGCTTTCCATCGTCCTCCGGGCTCGAGTTCTGCCTCGAGCTTAACTCCCGGAACATCGGGATCCCCATCGTCTTCCTTACGGCGGAGAAGGATTTCGACCTCGCTGTCGAAGCGATGAAGATCGGTGTCGAGGATTTCCTGATGAAGGACGAGCTCTCACACACGAGCTTCGGCAAGTCCCTTCTGAACGTCGTCGAACGGGCCCAGACACGGAAGGGCATGCAGAGCATCGCCAAACGACTGAAGATGGCGGAGAGCAGGGCGGCGGCTGTCAAGGAACTTGTCGTCACGGTCTGCCATGAGTTCAACAATCCCCTCGCTTCCGTCAAGATCAGCGTTGACCTCCTTAAACGCATCATGCCGGACACCAGGGACAAGGAGCTGCTCGAGACCTTCGAGCAGTCGTTCTCGATAGTGGAACGCGAGATCATCCGGCTGCGGGACACGAATTTCGAGCGGATCGACCCACACCTTATGTCACCCCCTGAGTGACCCCTCTCCCGGCCGTTGATTCTGAGCAAGGATTTCCGTATCGTTATTCACGAAACGGACCAGAATGCACAGGCTTACAAAAGCAATACCCCCGAGAATACTGACACGCTCCACCCGGAAAATCTGAAGCATCAAACCACCTGTCCCGCCCTCTCCGGCGGGACAGTTCTTTTCTACGCATATGACCATCGCTGACATCATCTCAATGATGGAAACCTGGGCCCCCCCGTGGACGGCCTGGGAACGGGACAACGTGGGGCTGCAGCTCGGGGATGCACAGCGCCCTGTGCGCCGCGTCGGTATCGCTCTCGACATCACGGACGACGTGATCAGCGAGGCGATCAGGAAGAAGACGGACCTTCTCATCAGTCATCACCCGCTCTTCTTTCGGATGCCGCGGAGACTCACGGCAACAGACAGGATCGGAGCGCTCGCGCTCCGCCTCATCGAGCACCGGATAGCCGTGTACTCGGCCCACACGAACCTCGACAGCACCACCGGCGGCGTCAACACGATGCTGGCAGGAGCGCTGGGACTGAGAGATGTGCGGTTCCTGTCGCCCCTCGAAGGCGCGCTCGTCAAACTGGCCGTCTTCGTGCCTGTCGGTCACACGGACACCGTGCATCGCGCATTGAGCGACAGCGGTGCCGGTGTGATCGGTCAGTACAGTTCGTGCTCGTTCAATACGCCCGGCATCGGCACGTTCAAGGCCGGCAAGGGAGCCCGCCCGGCGATCGGCACCACCGGCAAGCTGGAGACCGCCGAGGAGGTCAGGATCGAGAGCGTTGTCCCCCGCGCCATCCTTGAACGGACCGTCGCCGCCGTCCGGTCGGTACATCCCTACGACGAGATGGCCTATGATGTGTACCCCGTCGAGAATCCGGACCCGACATACGGGCTCGGAGCTCTCGGCACTCTTCCCCGTCCGCTCGCACTCACGTCATTCCTGCGGCGGGTGAAGCAGGCGACAGGTGCCGGGCATCTCCGGGTCTCGGGATCTCCCCGCCGTGTGAGGACCGTCGCTGTCTGCGGCGGAAGCGGGGCTGAGCTGATCGGGCGTGCACGGGCGGCAGGAGCGGATGTGTTCGTGACCGCCGACGTGAAGTACCACGCACATCAGGAATCATCGCCGCGATTCGCGATCGTGGACGCCGGTCACTGGGAAACGGAGCATCTGGTCCTCCCCGCCATCGCGGCACGGGTGCGGGAGTCGATGAAGCACCATCGTGCAGCAGGGAATGTCTATATCACGCGCGTGAATACGAATCCAATTTTTACCATCTAGCAACGGAGCATACGAACAGTGGAAAACCGTCTTCGACTGCTGTATAGCCTTCAACGTGTCGACACCCAATTGGATGAGCTTCATGAGCTCAAGGGAGACCTTCCCGGCATCGTCGCCCGGCTCACGCAGGACCTGGATGAGAAACGCGCCAGCGAGGAATCGCTCCGGAATGCGGTCCTTCAGACCCTCTCAAAACGGGACTCCATCGATTCCGATATCGTCGACCTCAAGACAAAGATCGAGAAGTGGAAGACGCAGCAATTCGAGGTCAAGACCAACAAGCAGTACGATATGCTGGCCCGGGAGATCGATGTCGCCCAGACGCGCATCACAACGCTCTCACGGGAGATGGATGTGCTTGAAGGCAAGGCGGGAACTGCAAAAGAGGATGCCGAGAAGCTCGCTCCGGACATCGCTGAGCTTGAAAAAGAGCTTGAAGAGCGTCAGAAGGAGCTCGACGCTGTGAACAAGGAGCACGAAGAGGAGGAGCTCAAGCTGAGGCATGAGCGGGAGAAGATCGCCGTCCGGCTGAAGAAGCCCGACCTGACCATGTATGAGCGCATTCGCAAGGCGAAGGACGGTCGGGCCGTCGTCCCTGTCCGCCGGAATGCCTGCGGAGGGTGCTTCAACCGTGTCCCGCCACAAAAGGTCCTGGAACTGCGCAAGAACGATATGTTCATGACCTGTGAACGGTGCGGCCGGCTCCTCGTGTCCGATGAGATCGTCGAGGCAGGCGGGCCCGACGCGTGACCCTTCAGGCATTTACCGACGGAGCGTCCCGCGGAAATCCGGGGGAAAGCGGCATCGGTGTTATACTGAAGGACCCGGCGGGGACTGTGCTTGAACGGATCTCCGGTTATCTTGGTCTGTCGACGAACAACCGTGCCGAATATGCGGCCTTGCTCGCGGGCGTGGAGCTCGCACGGCGCCACAAGTGCTCGCATCTCGTCCTGCACTCGGACAGCGAACTGATGGTCCGGCAGATGCAGGGTGCTTATAAGATCAAGGACAAGGTTCTGCGCCAATGGGCTGAGCGCGTCCACGCGGCAATCAGGGCGGGCGGCCTGAAGCTGGAAATGCGGCACATCCCCCGTGAAGAGAACCGCGAAGCGGACCAGTTGGCAAATCTCGGGATCGACAGCAAGCTTCCGCTGGAGGACCCGACCCTCCTTGGGGGAACGCTCTTCCCGGGGACATGATCATAAGACAAGTGTGTGGGGCCGTCAGGCAGCCGCTCTGTGATGCATCCGCATCGCAGGGAGGAAAGTCCGAACACCATAGGGCAGGATGCCACGCGTCAAGCGTGGGTTCATCGGGCCATACCCCGGTGAAACGGACAGTGTCACAGAAAACATACCGCCCCCGAGCGACGCATGCTTCAGCGTGCTGAGTCGAAGGGGTAAGGGTGAAAAGGTGGTGTAAGAGACCACCGCGGAGCCAGCAATGACTCCGGCACGAAAAACCCCATCCGGTGCAAGACCGCGTAAGGTCTGTTTCTCTGCTTCGGCGGAGAGGAGAGCTGCCCGCTCAACTTTCGGGACAGACCGGGTAGGTCGCATCAGATAAATGGCTGCCTCTTCCGCCTCGGGCGGAAAAGACAGAATTCGGCTTATCGACGGCCCCCTTCTATTTCAGTGTTGAGGACATGGAGAGAGGAGAACGAGTATGACAAAAGCACGCACATATCGCTGGACCGTCGGATCGGAGAACGGTTCGATGACGTCCGACCAACAGGAGAAGGCGCGGGCTCTCGCCGACGAGCTTTCGATCTCGCCGATCCTCGCCGACATCCTCGTCCGGCGTTCCATCGACACGTTCGAAAAAGCGCGCTCGTTCTTCCGGCCCGACATCAGCAATCTGCATGATCCGTTCTTGATGCTCGGTATGGACCGCGCTGTCGAGCGTGTCCTGCAGGCTATCCGGAACAAGGAGCGCATCCTCGTCTACGGGGACTACGACGTGGACGGAACGAACGGCACGACATTGCTGTGGACGTTCTTCCGGAGCATCGGCGGCGATGTCACCTACTTCATCCCCGACCGGCAGCGGGAAGGGTACGGCCTCTCCGACGCCGGCCTCGAGAGCGTGCGCCAGTCGGGTCCGACGCTCATCGTGACGGTCGACTGCGGCATCACATCCGTTGCACAGGTGGACGCCGCTGCCGCGCTCGGCATCGACGTCGTCATCTGCGACCATCATGAACCCGGTCCTGAGGTCCCCCGCGCCGTCGCGGTGCTCGATCCCCTCCAGCCCGGATGCACCTATCCGTTCAAACCCCTCTGCGGAGCCGGAGTCGCGTTCAAGCTCATCCAGGCCATTGCATCGGTCGAAGAGATACGCGAGACACTCGACCAGACCGGAGAGGAACCGCTCGCTCCGTACCTGCAGTATGTCGCACTGGCAACGACGGCTGACATCGTCCCCCTGACCGGCGAGAACCGTGTGGTCGCCCGTCTCGGACTGGAAGGGATAAACTCTCAGCCGCTTCCGGGCCTCCAGGCGCTTATCGATACGGCAGGCCTCACGCCCGGACGCATCAACTCCGGCCAGTCCGTCTTTGTGCTCGCTCCCCGTATCAATGCCGTCGGACGGCTGGGTGACGCAAAACGCGCCGTCGCCCTTCTCGCCGCGGAGTCGTACTCGGAGGCGCTTTCCCTGGCGCGGGTGCTCGAGAACGAGAACATCGAACGCCGCAAAATAGACAGCGAGACGTTCGAAGAGGCCGACGCAATCGTCAAGGAGATGATGACAAGCGAAACGCCGGCGATCGTCCTTCACAAGGACGACTGGCACCCTGGCGTCATCGGTATCGTTGCCTCACGGCTGGTCGAACAGTATTACCGGCCGACGGTGATGCTCACGACCATCGACGGCGTCGCGAAAGGTTCAGCGCGGAGCGTCAGCGGCTTCAACATCCACGACGCCCTCAAGCAATGCGAAGAATATCTTGTGCAGTTCGGCGGGCACAAGTATGCAGCCGGCCTCACGGTCGAACCGTCCAATATCCCTGCCTTCCGCGAGGCGTTCGCGAAGATCGCTCAGGAAGCCCTGACGGGGGAGCTGCTCATCCCCGAACTGCGGATCGATGCAGAGATCTCGCTCAGCGACATCACCCCGAAGTTCATCCGCATCCTGCAGCAGTTCGCGCCTTTCGGTCCGGACAATATGCGCCCAGTCTTCGCTGTCCGCGATGTCGGGATCGTCGGTACACCGCGGATCGTCGGCAAGAACCATCTGAAGTTCAAGGTGAAAAAGGGGACCTTCGTCATCGACGCCATCGGGTTCAATCTGGGCCACCTGCTCGAGAGGATCCGTCAGGGCATGACAGGGGTCGACCTGGCATTCTCGCTCGACGAGAACGAATACCGGGGTGAGGTGGTCCCGCAGCTGAAGATCAGGGACATCCAGGTCCCGGATCAGGAAAAAGCAGTCCCGGTCAACTGAGGCCGCAGTGCTATGATCATCCTGGGTATCGATCCTGGTACGCTCGTCACCGGATGGGGCGTCATCGAAACGGGCGACCGATCCCTTGAGATGCTGGGCTGCGGGACCGTGAAGAACAAGCCCGGTCTCAGCATGCCGCTCCGACTTCGCGCCATTTATGACGGCCTGACCGGCATCATCGACACTCATCGGCCGGACGAATGTGCGATCGAGACGGCGTTCTACGGCAAGAATGCCCAGAGTGCTTTGAAGATCGGGCACGCTCGCGGCGTCTCTATCCTTGCCGCAGTGCTGCGTGAGGTCCCGACCGCCGAATACTCCCCCCGAGAAGTGAAACAGGCCGTTACTGGGAACGGCGGCGCCTCGAAGCAGCGTGTACAGTACATGGTCAAGCAGCTGCTGCATCTGCGGTCCACCCCGAAGGAACTGGATGCGACGGACGCTGTCGCTGTCGCCCTCTGTCACCTGCATGCCACGCAGGGCTCCGGGCGCCGACGGCCATCCCGAGGCAGTTCCTGGAAAGAATTCCTCGAAGCCCACCCCGAAAAGGTCCTCAACGTCAGATGATCGCCACTCTCACAGGACAACTCGTCTCCAAGACGCCGACCGAGATCGTCCTCGACGTCCACGGCGTCGGCTATGCGGTGAACATTCCTCTCTCGACATTCTCTTCCCTCGGCGACGCGGGAATGACTGTCACACTCCTCACATACCTCCAGGTCCGCGAAGATGCGCTCGTCCTGTTCGGGTTCGCCACCGAGGATGAACGCATGATGTTCAGGAACCTCATCGCCGTCAACGGGATCGGCCCCCGTCTTGCGCAGAACATCCTGTCGGGCATTTCCTCGACGGACCTTCGCTCGCTCATCGGCACCGGCAACACGAAGGCCCTGACCGGCATTCCCGGCATCGGGAAGAAGACCGCTGAACGGATCGTCATCGAACTGCGCGAGAAGCTGGAGAAGGCTGGCGGAGGCCGGGACGCGGTCGCTGTACGCTCGTCGACCCCCATGGAAGTCCGCACGGAGGCTCTTGAGGCGCTCCTCGCCCTCGGTTACCAACGGTCCGTTGCAGAGAAGGCCGTCCGTTCTGCACTGAGCGAAGATGCCTCGCGTGATCTGACCGTCGAAGACCTGGTGAAGATGGCGCTGAGGATGACAGGGGCAAAGTAGGTCTTTCGTGGCGAAAAGGAATAGGATCGTAAAGCAGGGGGGCGAAAAGCGAAATGTGGATGTCGCGCTGTTGCTGATGTAGCCTCGTCATAGATCCATCCTGCAGACTCCACACGTTTCACTCTTCGCTTTTCACTTTTCGCTTGCCGCATTCCCCTCTTTCCCTTTCCTCCCGGTACATCCTTGCACCTCCCTCCCTTTCTCGCTAGATTCATCGCATGCGAAACGACACCACCCGCCCCGACGCGACCCCACAGGATCTCGAATCTGACCGCGCGCTTCGTCCTGCGGTGTTCATGGAGTTCGTGGGCCAGGAGTCGATCGTTGAGAACCTGAAGATATTCATCGCAGCGGCCCGAAAACGCAAGGAGCCGCTCGACCATGTCCTTCTGACCGGTCCCCCCGGCCTGGGCAAAACGACCCTCTCCCACATCATTTCGCACGAGCTGGGCACCCGCATACGGGTCACATCGGGGCCTGCCCTCGAGAAACCCGGCGACCTGGCCGGTATCCTCACCTCCCTCGAACCATACGACGTGCTGTTCATCGACGAGATCCACCGGCTGCCGGCAAAGATCGAAGAATACCTCTATGCGGCCATGGAGGATTTCAGGGTCGATATCATCATCGAGAGCGGGCCGGGAGCGCGAACCGTCCAGTTGGGGCTTCAGCCGTTCACGCTCGTCGGGGCTACGACCCGGGCAGGACTTCTCAGTTCCCCCCTTCGCTCTCGGTTCGGCATCAGCAACAGGCTCGACTACTACAGTACCGAGCAGGTCGTCCGGATCCTCCGCCGGTCAGCCAAGCTGCTGAAGGTGCGTTCTGAAGAAGATGCCATCGAGGAGATCGCGCGCAGGTCGCGGGGAACGCCACGCATTGCGAACAGGCTCCTCCGACGGTGCCGTGATTTTGCTCAGGCCGACCCTGCTCTCGTCCATGCAAAAGGAGTGCTGACCCTGGAGGTCGCCCAGACGGCATTGCAGGCCCTGGAGGTCGATCGATACGGCCTCGACGATATGGACAAGCGGATTCTGAGCGCCCTCGTCGAGAAATACAAGGGGGGCCCTGTCGGCATCAGCACGCTCGCCGTAGCGGTCGGCGAGGAAGGCGGGACGCTCGAAGAGGTCTACGAGCCGTTCCTCATCCAGACCGGCTTCATCCACCGGACACCCCGCGGCAGGGAGGCCACCGATCTTGCCTATCTGCACCTTGGCGTCACGCGCCATACCCGCAGCGGCCAGGAGAACCTTGAACTATGACACGGAGTCCCGAATGAGAACACCATATCCGACCCTGTCCCTCCTCTTCATCATCCTTCTTGCCAATACCTTATCCGCTCAATCTCCCCAACCGACGACATGGCGGCTTGATTACTTCCATACCGGCGGGCCGGGGCTCGAGGCATTCAGCCTCGACCGTATCGTGGTCGAGCCATTGACGTTCCCGGGGTACACGAAAGGATTTGTGGATCCATTGATGACCGGTGATTACCGCTGGGAGGTCAGGACTGCGGCGGGCGCCGTGACGTACGCGCGGGGGTTCAGTTCAATTTTCGCAGAGTGGATCACGACTGAGGAAGCGGGACAGATCAACCGGACCTTTCACGAGTCCCTTCGGTTCCCCGGCCCCGCTGAACCTGTCGATGTTATCATCCTCCGCAGAACATCCGATGGAACATACGGCACAGTGTGGACGCAGCGTGTCGATCCTGCAGACATGTTCATTCACCGGGCTGATCCTGCGAAGCAGGAGCTTATTCCGATCGAACGGAACGGTGATCCGGCGGTATCGGTCGACATTCTCCTGCTCGGGGACGGATACACGGCAGCGGAGAGGGAGAAGTTCGTGAGCGACGCACAGCGGGTGACGGAGGAGTTCTTCCGTCATGAGCCCTTCCGTTCGAACAGGTCGCGGTTCAACGTGTGGGGTATCGTTCCCCCGTCCGACCAGTCCGGCGTCTCCCGTCCTTCGACCGGCATCCATCGGTCCAATCCGATCGGGTCCACATATGACGCCTTCGGTTCTGAAAGATACATCCTGACCTTCGACAACAAAGCGCTGCGGGAGGCTGCCTGCTGGGCGCCCTACGAGTTCGTCGAGATACTCGTCAATAACGAGACGTACGGCGGCGGCGGGATCTACAACCTGTTCGCAACGGTCGCCATCGACAACGACTGGGCCGACTACGTCTTCATCCATGAGTTCGGCCATCACTTTGCCGGTCTGGCAGATGAGTACTACACGTCCCCCACCGCCTACCAGGCCCCGGCGAAGATCACGGAGCCCTGGATGCCGAACGCGACGGCGCTGCTCGATCCGGACAACCTCAAGTGGAAGGACAAGGTAACGCCGGGGACTCCCATCCCGACCCCATGGCCGAAGGAGGAGTTCGAAGCGATGCAGCGCGACATTCAGGCACGCAGGAGAGAGATCCGTGCACAGAACAGGCCTGAATCCGAGATGTCGGCACTTTTCCGGGAGGAACAGGGGAAGGAGCACGAACTTTTCGGGAATGCCCGGCATGCAAAGAGCATCGGCGCGTTCCAGGGGGCGAACTACGACGCCAAGGCGTACTACAGGTCGGCGATCGATTGCATCATGTTCACGCGGAATGACGTCCCGTTCTGCCCTGCATGCCAGGGCGGCCTCGAACGGGTTATCGACCTTTACGCACCCCCCTCCAACGCCACACACCAGGAGGCACCATGAACATCGTCTCAGTCCGCATCGAGAAGCCCGAGGAGATGAACTTCATCCTCGGACAGTCTCACTTCATCAAGACCGTCGAGGATATCTTTGAAGCTGTCGTTCAGACGAATCCACAGATGAAGTTCGGGCTGGCCTTCTGTGAGGCCTCCGGACCGTGCCTGGTGCGTTGGGCAGGCAACGACCCCGCGCTCATTGAGCTCGCCCAGAAGAATGCGCTCGCCCTCTCCTGCGGGCATTCGTTCATCCTCTTCATGCAGCATGGCTTCCCTGTCAACATCCTGAACGCGGTCAAAAATGTCCCCGAGGTGTGCCGCATCTTCTGCGCCACCGCCAACCCGACTGAGGTGCTCATCGTCGAGTCCGACCAAGGGCGCGGGGTCGTCGGTGTCATCGATGGTTTCAGGACGAAGGGGATCGAGAACGAGAAGGATATTGCTGATCGGAAAGCGCTGCTCCGGACCATCGGGTATAAGCTCTGAGAGAAGGGAACTGGAGAGACTGAACAGCTATTCGGCAGGACCAGATTGTCGTGGAGGAGGTGCATACTTCCGGAGCATGCGGACCACAGACCGCATATCCTTTGGAAGCGGGGCAGAGAAGGTGACGGGCTGATGCGACCGCGGATGGAGAAGCTCGATCGATGAAGCATGAAGAGCCGTTCTCGCAAGGAGCGGCTTTTCTTCTTCCTTCCCCTTCCGATAGTCCCGTTTCGTTCGCGACAGGTAGAACGCCCGGCCGTTCCCATACAGGGGATCGGACAGGATAGGGCATCCAAGCGCCTTCAGATGAACGCGTATCTGATGTGTACGGCCGGTACGGGGATGGGCTTCGACAAGCATGAATCCCTGGAAGCGCTCCTTGACGGAGATGGCGGTCTCACTCGGCTTTCCGTTCTTCTGATCGATTCGCATCGTGTGGGTCGCCTGATGCTCACCGATAGGAAGATCGACCACGGCGTCATCCTGCTCCAACCGGCCATGGCAGATGGCGCTGTACACCTTTCCGACGCGATGAGAACTGAACTCCTGGCTGAGGAATGCATGGGCATCCGGCGTCAGGGCGAGGACAAGACAGCCGCTGGTGTCCTTGTCGATCCGATGGACGATGAACACCTCGTCGCCTCCCGCCTTGAAGAGGGAAACGACGGAGGGAATGCCGGGGTCGAACCTGTCGGGCAGCACCAGAAGGCCGGCCGGTTTATCGAGGACCAGGATATCATCGTCCTCGTGAATGACATTCACGTCATGGGAACGAATATTGAAGCGGGTCAGACGGGTCATGGTAGCTGATGGCGGAGACATCGTGTCTCTGTGCATAAAGATACTGAATCCTTGTCCAAATCATTCCTGCAAACCGCTATGGAACCACTCCCACGCTCCTTCTTCCAGCGCCCGGTTCTCCGGGTGGCACCGGACCTGCTGGGCTGTACCCTCATACGTCGTGTCCGTGGCACGACGGTGACCGGACGGATCGTCGAGGTCGAAGCGTATCGCGGGGACGACCCGGCTTCGCACAGCTACAGAGGGAGAACGCACCGCAACGCGGTGATGTTCGGCCCCGGCGGCCATCTGTATGTCTACTTCACGTACGGGATGCATTTCTGCATGAATGTGGTGACCGGAGCGGAAGGTGAAGGAGAGGCCGTGCTTCTCCGCGCTGTCGAGCCCCTCATTGGACTGGAGACGATGGCTCTGCGTCGATACGGAAGGAAAGCCCTCGGATCCCGCACAGAGGTCCGCAACCTCTGCCGCGGACCGGCACGTTTGTGTGAGGCGTTCAGCATCGGTCGCAGCCAGAACGGTATCCCGCTCGACTCACAGCATCTCTTCCTGGCCAGGCCTCAACCTGGCGAGAGGATCAGCATTGGCCGGTCACAACGGGTCGGCATTCGGAATGGCAGAGATCGAAAATGGAGATTCTTTGTGCGTGGAAGCGAGTGGATATCAGACCTCAGGGTCGTCCGCTGAACTCAAAGCAGCGTCACGGGTTGGGAGTTCGGGTCCTCGTGGCTGCCCTTCCTGGCTGCTGTTTCAGCTCTTCCCGAAGGAACTCTCCCGTATAGGACCCTCGTGCGCGTGCGACCGTCTCGGGCGTCCCCTCAGCAACGATCCTGCCCCCTGCATCCCCTCCCTCCGGTCCGAGATCGATGATCCAGTCGGCAGTCTTGATGACGTCGAGATTGTGCTCGATCACGAGGACGGTGTTCCCCTTGTCGACGAGCTTGTTGAGAACGGAGAGGAGCATGCTGATGTCCTCAAAGTGGAGCCCCGTCGTCGGCTCGTCGAGAATGTAGAGCGTCTTGCCGGTCCCTACTTTTGAGAGCTCCGTCGCGAGCTTCACCCGCTGTGCTTCGCCGCCGGACAGCGTCGTGGCATGCTGTCCGAGCTTGATGTAGCCCAGTCCGACGTCATTCAGGGTCTTCAGGAATCGCGCGATGCGGGGAAGGTCAGCGAAAAGGCTGAGCGCGTCCTCGACCGTCATATCCAGCACCTCGGCGATGGACTTACCCTTATAATGGACCTCGAGCGTTTCCCTGTTGTACCTCTTCCCGTTGCAGACATCACAGAGCACGTAGACATCGGGCAGGAAGTTCATCTCGATCTTCCTCAGCCCGTCACCCTCGCAGTGCTCACACCGGCCCCCCTTCACGTTGAACGAGAATCGCCCCGGCTTGTAGCCGCGTATCTGGGATTCCGGAAGCATCGTGAAGAGGTCCCGTATCAGGGTGAACACCCCGGTATAGGTGGCTGGATTCGAGCGCGGCGTCCGGCCGATGGGCGTCTGGTCGATGTCGATGACCTTATCGACCTCCTCCATTCCATGGATCGCGTCATACGCCAGGGGCATCACCCTCGATCCGTAGAACTCTCTCGAAAGGACCGGGTAGAGCGTCTCATTGACGAGCGTCGATTTTCCGGAGCCGCTCACTCCTGTCACACACACGAACGTCCCAAGCGGAAGCGTGAACCTGAGCCCGTCGAGGTTGTTCCCGCGCGCACCAGTAAGGGTGAGCGATTTCCCTGAGCCCTTCCTGCGCGTTGCCGGGACGGGAATGGACCGTGTCCCGTTCAGGTATGCTGCCGTCAGCGATCCGTTCCGCTTCCCGCTCTTCTTTCGCAGGAACGACGGGGGTCCTGTGACGACGACCTCACCGCCATGTTCGCCGGCGCCGGGGCCGAGGTCGACGACGTAGTCCGAGCTTTCGATCATCTCCTTGTCATGCTCGACGACGATGACCGTGTTGCCCAGGTCCCGCAGTGACTTGAGCGAGTCGATGAGCTTCCGGTTGTCGCGCTGGTGAAGGCCGATGCTCGGTTCATCCAGGATGTACAGCACGCCGACAAGCTGCGTTCCGATCTGGGTGGCGAGCCTGATGCGCTGGCCTTCTCCCCCGGAAAGCGTCCGGGCAGACCGCTCGAGGCTGAGGTAGTCCAATCCGACGTTCAGGAGGAACGACAACCGCTGACCTATCTCTTTCAGAATAGGCCTGGCGATCTCCATCTGCCTGTCCGTCAGGGAGAGCTTCCCAAAGAACGCATGCGACGCTGTTATCGACCTTCTGACGATATCGTGGATCGTCCACGACTCACCCGTGACGGCATCGATGAGTTTGATGGCCATGCTCTCGGGGCGAAGCCTGCCGCCCTGGCATTCTTTGCAGGACGTCGTCGCCATGAACGATTCGACCCAATCGCGCACCTTGTTCGATGTCGTCTCGTCGTAGTAGCGCTGCATCATCGAGAGAAGGCCCTCGTACCGGTGCTTATAGGTCGTTACCCTCCCCGAGGAATGCCGGTACTTCACGTCGAGCTTCTCCTTGCCCGTACCATGGAGCAATGCCTGCCATGCCTCCTGTGGCAGGTCCTTCAGCGGTGTATCGAACGTAAAGCCGAACCGCTCGCCGACGGCCTCGAGCTGGCTGAACATCCAGGTCGCGCGCGGCTTCCCGAACGGTGCGATCGCCTCGTCATTGATCGACCTCGCCTTGTCAGGAATGATCAGGTCAAGGTCGAAGGCCTTCAATTCCCCGAGGCCCTCGCAGGACGGACAATACCCTGAGGGGGAATTGAACGAAAAGGAATTGGGCGCAGGCTCTTCGTACGAGAGTCCGCAGTGGTGACAGGCGAACTTCTGGCTGAACAGCTGGTCTTTGCTCCCGTCATGGACCATAAGGACTCCGTCCCCCATGCGGAGAGCCAGCTCGATCGAATCGGCAACGCGGGAGCGAAGGTTCTTCTTGAGCACGATGCGATCCACCACGACCTCGATGTTGTGGACCTTGTACCGGTCCACCTTCATCCCTTTCGTCATCTCCCTGAAGTCGCCGTCCACACGCACCCGGACGAAACCCTCCTTCTGGAGCTGTTCGAACAGTTCCCGGTAATGTCCCTTCCGGCCCCGGACCACGGGCGCAAGCACCTGGATGCGCGATCCCGCTGGAAGCAACATGATGCTGTCGATGATCTGATCGACCCCCTGACGCTCGACAGTACGCCCGCAGTTCGTACACAATTGTGTGCCGACACGGGCGAACAGCAGACGGAGATAGTCATAGATCTCTGTGACCGTCCCGACGGTGGACCGCGGATTGCTGCTGACCGTTTTTTGCTCGATGGAGATGGAGGGGCTGAGCCCTTCGATGTAGTCGACGTCGGGGCGTTCCATCATCCCGAGGAACTGACGCGCATATGCCGACAGGCTTTCGACGTACCGCCGTTGTCCTTCTGAATAGATGGTGTCGAAGGCGAGGGAGGATTTTCCCGAACCGGAAAGGCCTGTGATGACCGTCAGCGCATTGCGCGGTATCTCGACGTCGATGTTCCTCAGGTTATGAACACGGGCGCCGTGGATGACGAGATGCTGATGCCGGGTCTGGGGCATGCTTTCGGGCTGCGGTGGATGAAGGGGTGAATGGAGGGGAAAAACATCACGAAGGAGACGAATGGGCGTTCACCGAAGGCTCCTTCGTATGTTCGCGTTTCCCCTCTTACACGTTGTTCTCGATCAATGCAGCCGGGAACGGAACTGCAGATATTCTGTCAGGGCGCTATCGAACGGCGTTGATGTGTCCATCAGTGCGTAGTCGATCGAGGCCTCGCGGCATCGGGCTTTGTAGGTGCGTACGAACTCTGCCATCGCTTCCGCATATGCCTTGCGGATATGCCAGGGGTGAGTGGTCATCTCCTCACTTGTCTCCATATCGCGGAAGACCGCTTCACCATCGAACGCGAACGACCGCTCGAGGGGGTCCAGTACATGCATCACGATGACTTCATTGCCTTTGTGCCGGAAATGCTTGAGCGCCTTCATGACGTCGTCCGGCTCGTCGAAGAGATCGCTCAACAGGATGACGAGCCCCCGGCGGGTGAGCGATTCGGCGATGAGATGCAGGACATCGGCCGTCCGGGTCTTCGCCCCAGGATTGGCGTTCTCGAGCTCCTTCCACACCAGTCTGAGATGGGACCGGGTGGACCGGGGACGGAGGGCAACCCGCTGTTCCTCATCGAACAGGACGAGGCCGACCGCATCGCGCTGCTGGACCATCAGATAGGCAAGCGCTGCCGCCGTGTATGATCCGTACTGGAGCTTCGTCAGCCGCCCGCCGGTACTGAATCCCATCGAGGCCGACGCATCGACGATGAGCGTCGTCCTGAGGTTCGTCTCTTCCTCGAACTGTTTGATGTAGAACCGGTCGGTCTTGGCGTAGGCCTTCCAGTCGATTCGCTTGATGTCATCCCCGGGCAGGTAGGGGCGGTGTTCGGTAAACTCGATACTGAATCCATGGTACGGGCTCCGGTGGAGTCCCGCCATGTACCCTTCAACAACGAAGCGCGCCCGCAACTCCATCGACGCGAGCTGTGCGACGACGTCCGGCTGAAGGTACGAAAGGGCTTCAGCGGTATCCGTACGGGTGTCCGGATGCTCAGTCATTGATATTGCCGAACACCTCCGATGCGTCCTTGCCGAGGTTGTCCAACTCGAACCGTGCCGATGCGACCAGGGGGCTGTCGGGATAGCGCTCGAGGAACGTGCCGTAGGTCTTCCGCGCCGCCTCCAGGTCCTTCAGCTCGTTATGCTGCAGGAAGCCGACCATGAAGAGCGCGTTCGAAGCGGTCGGGCTCTCAGGATACGACTCGTACAGCTTCGTGTACATGTCAATGGCCTTCGTGAAGTCCTTCCGCTGGTCCTGATACAGGACACCGAGCGCATAGTATGCATCCGGTAGCTTCTCGGCCTGAGGATACTCCTCGAGGAGGCGTTCGAACAGGGATATCGCATCCTCATACTTCTCCATCCGCTGCGCTCCGACCGCTGCATCAAAGATCTCAGGTTCGGTTTGTGGTCCGCAGGCAACGAGGAAGATCAGGGAAAGGGGAAGCAGGAATGTTGTCTTCGTCACGGCTGAATCTCTCCTGTGAAATCACTAAGTTGGCTGAACGTAAACAGGAATATACCCAGAATCTCCATGTTTCGTAAGAAGAATCTCGCATGAATCTCACCGTCCGCCCCCACGCTGCAGCGATAGCGATCATATGTACGGTCGTTGGAGCTGTTGCTCAGCCCGCTTCGGCCCCTGTTCATGACGGTTTCATCGTCCCCACGCTCGGATCACGCCAGATGGTCCTCGTCACGACATCGGGATGGGATGCATCCTCCGGGACGGTCAGAACCTTCGAGCGTGGGAGCGATGACGACACGTGGCTGGAAGTGCATGAACCGATGGGAATGACGCTCGGGAGCAAAGGGCTTGGCTGGGGTACAGGACTGCACGGTGCGGCCATCGGAGATGGGCCAGTGAAGAAGGAGGGCGACAACAGATCGCCGGCGGGAGTTTTCACCCTCGACATGTTGTACGGGTATGCGCCGGAATCCGAGGCGGAAAGGTTCAGCATGCCTTATCTGCCCCTCGATTCCACCGACGAATGCATCGACGACCCGTCATCGAGCTACTACAACAAGGTCGTGGACAGGAAGAATGTCAGGACCGTCGATTGGAAGAGCTCGGAGCGGATGAATCGGAGCGGCAAGTACTACGAATGGGGGATCATCGTCGGGCACAATTCGGACCCGCGGATAGCGGGGGGCGGCTCCTGCATCTTTCTTCACGTATGGGGAGGGGCGACCGAGCCGACCTCCGGATGCACGTCACTGGACAAAGACGGTCTCCTGGAGATCATGGAATGGCTTTCTCCGACCGCGCATCCCATCCTTGTTCAGCTGCCTGAGAGCGAATATCAGGCCAGGCGGGAAGCATGGTCCCTCCCGTGATCCTTCCCTAGACGCCCCGTGCCAAGCGCAGAAAGGCACAATAGAATCCGTCCGTCCCGTGCGTGTGCGGATCGAGTCTGAATGCAGGGCCGGCAACTCCGGGGGCCGCTTCGCGTGACTCCGGTGCGAATGCCGGGTGATCCCGCAGGAACCGTTCGACGACCTCCTCATTCTCCTCTTTGAACATCGAACACGTCGCGTAGACGAGCAAACCGCCGGGTTTCACGTGTGTCGCTGCTCTTGTAAGAATTTTCGTCTGTTTGGCCGCAAGTTCTCCCACCATCTCCTCCGTCACGGTCCACTTCATCCCCGGATTGCGCCGGATCGTTCCGACGCCTGTACAGGGTGCATCGACGAAAACGAGGTCGAAGGTATCCGTAGACTCCTGTTCCAGAAGATCCTCCCGGATACGGATATTCCCCGCACCAGCACGACGCATCCTTTTACGGAGTTCCTTCAACCGGTACGACGATGTGTCCGTGGCGACGATCTCCCCCCGGTTCTTCATGTGCGCAGACATGGCAAGCGTCTTGCCTCCTGCTCCTGCACACATGTCCAGCACTCTGAACGTCGGCTTCGGGTCCGCCGCCTGCACAAGAAGCTGGCTCCCCTCATCCTGCACCTCGAACCACCCCTCCCTGAATGATGTGAGTGCAAAAACATTCAGCCGCCTGCCCAGCACGAGGCATGTCTCTGCCAGTTCCCCCGGCTCTGACGGAACGCCCTCGTCCGACAGTCTTTGCCGGCATGCGTCCACTGTCGTCGCGAGCATGTTCACACGCAGCGAAAGCGGTGCGGGTGTGTTCATGGTCCGGAGAAGCACGGGCAGGGTCGTCTCGCCGTACTCTTCGGTGAATCGTTCGACCATCCAGTCCGGAAATGACCATCGGAGTCCGTCCGGAAGCGCGTCCAGGGCGAGCGGATCGCGTGAGCTGAGCAGTGCGAGAGCCTGCCGTAGCCGCTCCGCAGACGTATCTTCCCCGATGAACTCGAGGATGTCCCGTATCTGGATATCTGTGGACGGCTCGACGGCAAGGAGATAGGCGGAGATCCGGAGCAGCGAGCGTCCCTCGTCCGTCACATTGACGAGCACATCGCCCGTGGTCTCGAGCAGATGATCACACAGTCGCCTGTTGCGGAGGACCCCATAGTAGGTCTCTGCGATGAACCGTCGGTCCCGTGAGCCGAGGTAGCGCCGGTCCCGGAAAAACGAACTGATCACCGCATCGGCGGGCAGGCTGGAGTCATTCAGGTCGCCGAGGAGCTCGACGACGTGGCCAAGAAGAGATGAGGGCTTCATCGGCAGGTGAGGAAGGGGCCTGGGCTCACTCGTTACGGCCTTTCCTTCGCCGCCGTACTCCCGCGTGCATATTTCACCTTGCCCCCCACGATCGTATAGAGAACTTCCGCCGATCGGATCTCGTCGTCAGGGATCGTCAGAATATCCTTGGACAACACCGTGATATCGCCAAGCTTTCCCGGAGAGAGAGAGCCTTTCATGTCCTCCTCAAAGGCCCCGTACGCTGCGTCGATGGTATACGAGCGGAGGGCCTCTTCACGAGACATTTTCTGCTCAGGATAGAATGTGCTGTTATCGGCGAGCTTCCTCGTGACTGAGGCGTAGTAGCAGGCGATAGGATCGATGTCCTCCACCGGCGTGTCGGTTCCGTTGACGATCGTCGCACCCGAGGTGAGAAGTTTCTGCCAGACGTATGCCCCCTCCTCTGCCCGCTGTGTCCCGAGGCGTGCGACAACGTACGGTGCGTCAGAGGTGCAGTGGATCCCCTGCATTGCGGGGATGATCCCGAGCCTGGCGAACCGCGGAATGTCATCGGGATGAAGGTGCTGTGCATGTTCGATCCTCCACCGACGGTCCTTCAGCGAAGGGTCCTGTTTGAAGACGGCCTCGAAAAGGTCCAGGACCTCCCTGTTCGCCCTGTCTCCGATCGCATGGACACATATCTGAAGGTCATGTTCGAGGGCGAGGCGTTCGCTGGCAATGATGCTGTCAGTATTGGCTGTCTTGAGTCCTGTCAGCCGGGGTGCGTCTGCGTACGGCTCGAGCAGCCAGGCGCCGCGGGACCCAAGTGCTCCGTCGATCCACCACTTGATGGCCCTGACCGTCAGAAAATCGTTTCCGTAGCCCACCATGCGATAGGAAGGGAAGTTCTGCTCCATCAGGAAAAGTGAGTCCCGGACCATCACCCACAAGCGGACGCCCAGCTTGCCTTCGTCGGCCAGGGTCTTAAAAAGATCGATCGTTTTGAAAGAAGAACCTGCGTCCTGGAAACTCGTGATCCCTTTCGAGAGGGCATCACGGGCGGCAAGGTCTGCCTGCTTCCTCAGGTCCTGGTCGATCTCCTCCGGTGTGCGGTTGTCGAGGTATTCCGCCAGGGCTTCTGACAGAAAAGCCGAAGCGGTCTCGCGGAAGACGCCGATCGGTTTCCCGGACTTGTCACGAATGATCTCCCCGCCCTCCGGGTCGGGTGTGGACACCGTCAGGCCTGCGGCCTCCATGGCCTTCGCATTGGCAACGGATGCATGACCGCTGGCGTGCTTGAGATAGACGGGATTGTCCGGTGCGGCCCTTGTGAGAGCGTCATTGTAGGGGAAACCCTCCACATTGGGCTGCGGCACGGAGGTCCACTTCTCCTGATGCCAGCCTCGTCCCGTGATCCATTCACCCGGGCGGGCTTCCTTTGCGGCATCCTGTACCATAGCGACGATCTCATCCCACGAGCCGGCCTTCATCAGGTCCAGGCCCATGTGTGCTTCGCCGAGTCCCAGGAAGTGTCCATGCCCCTCGATCAGCCCCGGGATAACCAATCCGCCATCGGCATCCAGCACAGTGGTTGAGCTGGACACATACGGGGCAAGCTCATCCATGCTGCCGACTGCCACGATCCTGCCATTCTTGACCGCCACAGCTTCCGCCTCGGGGATCGCCGGGTCCATGGTGACGACCCTCCCGCCCATGACGAGCAGGTCTGCCGGCCGGTCGGAGGGAGAACAACCCCGTTGAAGGAGCATCAGAAGGAACATCGCGAAGGAAAGTCGGAACATGCGCATCACGGGACCTTTGGTGGGGTGAAGAAGGCGGTAAGGTACTCCAAATTTCCGGCACCTGACAGGTCTCTCTATGGTATATCAGGAAAGACCTGACAGGTTGCCTCCTCAGCCCTTCACGACCGGAATGAACTCGAGCGAGCCCCGGTCATCACGACGGACAGAGACCGCATCTCCCTCCACGATCGCTCCGGAGAGGATCTTCTCAGAAAGAGGGTTCACCACATACTTCTGAATGACCCTCTTCAGCGGCCGGGCCCCGTAGGAAGGGTCATAACCGCGGTTCGCCAGCCACTCGAGCGCCTCGTCTGACATCTGGAGCGTGAGGTTCTTGTCCTCCAGCATCTTCCGCACACGCTGGACCTGCAGGATGACGATCTGCCGGATCTCGCTCTGTGTGAGGGGCTTGAACAGGATGACCTCGTCGATGCGGTTGAGGAACTCAGGCCGGATCGTCTGACGAAGCATGTCGAACAGAGAGACACGCAGGTTGCCCATGATCTCGTCCCGGTTCTCTTCCGTAAGGTCCTTGATCCTTTCCTGGATGAGATGCGAACCCAGGTTCGAGGTCATGATGATGATGGTGTTCCTGAAGTTGACCGTCCGGCCTTTGCTGTCTGTCAGACGCCCCTCGTCGAGGACCTGCAGCAACACGTTGAACACCTCAGGATGTGCCTTCTCGATCTCATCGAGCAGTACGACCGAGTACGGATGACGCCGTACCGCCTCTGTGAGCTGTCCACCTTCGTCATACCCGACATATCCCGGAGGTGCTCCGATGAGCCTGGATACTGAGAATTTCTCCATGTACTCGCTCATGTCGATGCGAACGATGGCCGACTCGTCGTTGAACAGGAACTCCGCCAACGCGCGCGCGAGTTCCGTCTTTCCGACGCCGGTACTGCCGAGAAAGATGAACGACCCGATGGGCTTGTCAGCATCCTGCAATCCTGCACGCGCCCTTCGAATGGCCTCGGACACCGCACGCACAGCATCTTCCTGACCGACGATCCGGTTGTGCAGCCGGTCCTCGAGTTTCAGGAGCTTCGTACGTTCACTTTCCAGCATGCGCTGGACAGGGATCCCCGTCCACTTGGAAACGATCTCGGCGATGTCATCGGCCTCGACCTCCTCCTTGAGCATCTTCCTGTCCTTCTGCACGCCCGCGAGAGTGGCGGAGACGTCCTTCAGGCGTTTCTCCAGGTCTGCGATGACCCCGTAACGAAGTTCGGCGACACGCCCGAGGTCTCCCTGCCGCTCCCGCTCTTCCGCCTCTGTACGGGCCGCTTCGATCTCTTCCTTCATCGAACGGAGCGACTGGATGAGCTCCTTTTCGGTCGACCAGTGGGCTCGCAGGCCGCTTCGCTGATCGTTCAGGTTCGCAAGTTCCCGTTCGATCTCCGCCAGATGCTCCGCAGAGGATTCGTCCTTTTCCCGCTTGACCGCCTCGCGCTCGATCTCGAGCTGTTTGATACGCCGCTCGATGGAATCGAGCTCTTCGGGCATCGAGTCGATCTCGATCCGCAGCTTCGAGGCAGCTTCATCCACCAGGTCGATGGCCTTGTCCGGCAGGAACCGGTCTGCGATGTACCGGTGACTCAACTGTGCCGCGGCCACGATGGCGCCATCCGTGATGCGGACCCCATGGTGCACCTCGTACCTGTCCTTCAGCCCCCGCAGGATGGAGATGGTGTCTTCGACCGTGGGCTCCTCGACCAGCACCGGCTGGAAGCGCCGTTCCAGGGCCGGGTCCTTCTCGATATGCTTGCGATATTCGTCGATCGTCGTGGCGCCGATGGCACGAAGGTCTCCGCGGGCGAGCGCGGGCTTCAGCATGTTCGCTGCATCGACAGATCCCTGGGCCGCACCGGCGCCGACCAGCGTGTGGAGCTCATCGATGAACAGAATGATCTCCCCGTTGGATTCGGTGACCTCTTTGAGGACGGCCTTCAGCCTCTCCTCGAACTGTCCGCGGAACGATGTGCCGGCCACGAGCGATCCCATGTCGAGCGCGACGATCGACTTCGTCTTCAGGCTCTCAGGGACGTCTCCTTGCATGATTCGGAATGCGATGCCCTCGGCGATGGCGGTCTTACCGACGCCGGGCTCCCCGATCAGCACAGGATTGTTCTTCGTGCGCCTCGACAGGACCTGCAGGACCCGCCGGATCTCATCCTCACGGCCGATCACCGGATCCAGCTTTCCCTGCCGGGCCAGAGCATTCAGATCACGCCCGAACCGCTGGAGCGACAGATACTTCTCCTCTGGGGTCTGGTCCGTCACACGCTGCGACCCCCGGATCTCCTTCACCGCCTTCAGGAGGAGGTCCTTCGAAAGTCCCTGGTCCTTCAGAAGCCTTCCTGCGCTGGAGGAATCATCCATGAATCCCAGCAGCAGATGTTCTGTGCTGACATATTGGTCGGACAGGCTCTTCGCTTCCTTCTGGGCCCGCTCGAACAGTCGTCCGAGTGCCTGCGAGATGTGGACCTGCCCTGTCGCGGCCCCTTCGACCTTCGGGAGCTTTTCGAGCAGTTCGGCGATCTTGATCTTCACATAGCTGACGTTCGCGCCGGCCTTCTGCAGGATGGGAATGACGATCCCCTCTGCGCTCTGGACAAGCGCAGCGAGCAGGTGTTCCGGCTCGATCACCTGATGCCCGTAGGATGTGGCGATGTCGTTGGCCGCCTGTACAGCTTCCTGCGATTTTATCGTGAATGTGTTGAAGTTCATGTGTTCGTGCTCTTTCTGAGACACAAAAGGCGAGGATCAGCCCTCGCCTTCTGCGTTGGATCGCTCTATGGATGGAAGAACGGCCGCGCGTTACTTCTTGTCGTCGTCATCCATCACTTCATAGTCAGCGTTCTCGACCTTTTTGCCATCCGCCGACTGCTGACCGCCCGCCTGGCCGGGCTGTTCCGCTCCGGGTGCCTGGCCCTGTGCTCCCCCCTGGTTCTTCACGGCCTCGTACATCTTACTCGATGCCTCGTTCCAGAGCGCGTTCAGTGCCTCGGTCTTCGCCTTCATGTCCACGATGTTGCCAGACTTTACGGCCTCTTCGAGGGCAGAGGTCGCTGTCTCGAGCTTCGATTTGACGTCCGCAGGGATCTTGTCCCCCATCTCCGTCATCTGCTTGCGGGTCTGGAAGGCGAGCGAGTCTGCCTGGTTCTTCACCTCGGCGTCCTCTTTCTTCTTCTTGTCCTCTGCGGCGTGGGAAGCGGCATCTGCCTTCATCTTCTCGACCTCTTCCTTGCTGAGGCCGCTGGAGGATGTGATGCGGATGCTCTGTTCTTTGTTCGTCGCCTTGTCCTTGGCATGGACGTGCAGGATGCCGTTGGCATCGATATCGAACGTGACCTCGATCTGCGGCACACCGCGCGGCGCCGGCGGGATGCCGTCCAGATGGAACCGGCCGAGCGTCCTGTTGTCCTGTGCCATCGGGCGTTCGCCCTGGAGGATATTGATCTCGACGGACGGTTGACTGTCCGATGCCGTCGAGAAGATCTCGCTCTTCTTTGTCGGAATGGTCGTGTTCGCCGTGATCATCTGTGTCATCACCCCGCCGAGCGTCTCGATGCCGAGCGTCAGCGGCGTGACGTCGAGGAGCAGCACATCCGTAACATCGCCGGCAAGGACGCCTCCCTGGATGGCCGCGCCCACGGCGACGACCTCGTCAGGGTTCACCCCCTTGTGCCCTTCCTTCCCGAACAGCTCTTTGACCAGCTGCTGGACACGCGGGACACGGGTCATGCCGCCGACGAGGATGATGTCATCAATCTCGGATGCTGACAGCCCGGCGTCCTGGATCGCCTTCTTCGTCGGACCAACGCATCGCTGCACGAGGTCATCGACGAGCTGCTCGAACTTCGAGCGCGACAACGTGAGATTCAGGTGCTTCGGCCCATCGGCCGTTGCTGTGATGAACGGCAGATTGATCTCGGTCTGCTGGAGCTGCGAGAGCTCCATCTTTGCCTTCTCGGCCGCCTCACGCAGGCGCTGGAGAGCCATCGGGTCCTTGCGCAGGTCGATACCATCGGACTTCTTGAACTCGTCAGCGATCCACTCCAGGACGCGCATGTCGAAGTTGTCGCCGCCAAGGTGTGTGTCGCCGTTGGTGGATTTGACCTCGAAAACGCCCTCCCCGAGATCGAGGATCGAAACATCGAAGGTTCCGCCACCCAGGTCGAACACGGCCACCTTGACGTTCTGATGCTTCTTGTCGAGTCCGTAGGCCAGCGCCGCTGCTGTCGGCTCGTTCACGATCCTTCGCACGTTCAATCCTGCGATCTCGCCCGCTTCCTTCGTGGCCTGTCGCTGTGCGTCGTTGAAATACGCCGGGACGGTAATGACCGCATCCGTCACCGTTGTACCCAGGTAATCCTCAGCCGTTTGCTTCATTTTCTGGAGCACCATCGCCGAGATCTCCGGCGGGGAATAGATCCTGTCGTCGATCTTGACTCGAGCTGTGTTGTTCTCCCCCTGGATCACGTCGTACGGGACCATCTTGTTCTCTTCGGTGACCTCGTTGAAAAAGCGTCCCATGAACCGCTTGATGGAGAAGACGGTATTCTTTGCGTTGGTGACAGCCTGGCGCTTCGCGGCAGCACCGACGAGCCTGTCCCCCGACTTTGTGAACGCAACGACGGACGGGGTCGTCCGTGCCCCCTCCGCATTCGCGATGACGATGGGGTCATTCCCCTCCATGACCGCGACGACGGAGTTCGTCGTTCCAAGGTCGATCCCGATGATCTTTCCTGTCTTTTCTGCCATGAGTATCTATCCTTCCTTCTGTGTACCGCAGACCGGCGGGAACCATGGTCCGCGAAGCTCCGTGTGCAACACCTGCGCCTGGACCATCACGAGGAGGGCCGCCAGGCGCGGTGCACGGTGTGATTTACTTTACCTTGACCTCGATCTGTTTCGGCTTTGCCTCCTCCGCCTTCGGCAGTGTGACGTTCAGGATGCCATCCTTGAAGACAGCATCTATTTTGTCCGCCTGGACGGAGGTCGGAAGCGTGAAGGAGCGATGGAAGCTGCCATAGGACCGCTCGACGCGGTGGTATTCCTTGCCCTTCTCTTCCTTCTCCTGCTTCTTGGTACCACGGATCGTGAGGATGTTCGACTCGAGCGTGATAGAAACATCGTTCTTGTCCACGCCCGGGAGCTCGACGTTGACGCGGTAGGCGTCCTCCTGCTCCGTGATGTCCACCGCCGGCGTCCAGACCGAAAGAGATGTCTCCTGGTCCTGCCAGTTGCCGCGGAAGAACGAATCGAACAGCTTGTTCATTTCCCTCTGAAATCCTGACACTTCAGAGGGCCACGAGCTCAGGTCTCGTGTGGGATTCCAACGAATCAGTGACATTGGCATGCCCTCCTGTTGAGTGATTGCGTGTTGATTACGTGATTCTGATCTGACGTGCCCTGGAGTCCTCGGTCTTCGGAAGAACGACCATCAGCACGCCATCCTCATACTCAGCCCTGATGGCCTCCTCGTCGATGCCCGGGCCGAGCCGGAACGACCGTTCGTACGCGTTCCAGCCGATCTCCCGGTGGATCATGCGGCCTGCGGTTGCGGCGCGCGGAAGGACCGTCGCACGGACCGATAATGAACCGGGTTCGACGATGACCTGGATATTCTCCTTCTGTGCGCCCGGAAGATCGAGGGCGACGACGAAGGCTTCATGTGTCTCATAGATATCTGCGACCGGGCTTGCTTTCAGCGTCAGGGTGTGTCCCTGCTTCACCGGAAGCGAGCTTCCGCTCGTCTCGACCCTGATGTGATTCTCCTGACTCATACTATCCTCGCCTGCTACTTGATCGCAATTGTCCTCGGCCGGGCCGCGGCTGCCTTCGGCAGTTCCACGGTCAGCAGTCCGCTCTCGAGCGATGCCGTCATGGCATCCTGTTCCACCGGATGTCCGATCATGATCGAACGATGAAATTCGCGGGTCCGTTGCTCATGGAGCAGGACCCGGGCATCTGCCGGGATGGCCTTCTCGGCCCGCTTACCGGAGATCGTCAGGACCTCATCCTCGAAGGTGATCTGGATATCATCCTTGCGGACGCCGGGAAGCTCTGCCTGGACCGTCGTTCCCTGCTCCGACTGCATGACATCGACCGGAACGCGGGAGAGAATACGCCGTCCCGGGACGCTGTTGACAACCGTCTCAAGTTCTGCCGGGAGTTCAAAGTGGATCAGCATTGCACTATTCCTTGAATATTGGATTGGATGTCTGTGATTTTCTACGCTGATACTCCCAACTCTCGTGCCAGCGAAAAAACCGTCGAAAACAACTAAAAATCGACGTTTTCTCAACATGCGGGTCATTTGCATGTCAAACCATCTGTCATTATGGCAGTCGTATGTCATGGTATTTCAACATTTTGTCAGGAGTTCCTGCAACTTTAGCAGAATGTCCCCGTTGAATGCAAGTCCATCGTTACATATGTTGAGTGGCTTTCACGGAGGAGAATTTCATGAGAATCATTGAGGCTTTGGCTGCAGTGTTGCTCCTGGTCCACCTGGCCCCGGCACAGGACATCGATCCTTTGGCTTTGAAGGGCTACACGTCCATCTCGGCTGCCGACCTCAGCAGGCACCTCTATATCATCGCTTCTGATGAGTTCCTGGGCAGGGAGACCGCAATGGAGGGCCAGAAAATGGCCGCGAAGTACATTGCTGACCACTTCCGCAGTCTCGGCCTGAAGCCGGTTGGGGACGATGGCACGCACTTTCAGCGCTTCGATGTCCAGGTCACGCAGCTCGATGCTGCGAACTCCTCTATCTCTATCGATGGAAAGACATTTGATTTCGGGAAGGACTACGTCACCGCATCCCAGACCGACACCAGCTTCACCGCTCCCGCGGTCTTCTTAGGATTCGCCGATTCGTACATCGATCCGTCCTACGCAGATAAGATAGCCGGCAGGATCGTCATTACATTTGCCGGCACGCGCGAGCAGACGAATGATACCACAGACCGGGGCAGAATGTCGCGCTTGTTTTCTTCGCGCCGGGATGAAGGAGTGTTCGCATCGATCACGATCCTCGACGCCGAAGGACCCTCGTCATACGATAACATCAGTCAGCGTTTCGGCACATCCCCGCGAAAGTCGATGCGCAGGACCGATGTCCCGCAATCAAGCCGACGGCGCGGTGCGTCCGGGATGCGCATCTTTGCCGCTCCACCGCTTGCGGAATCCCTTCTTGCAGGTGCTGGTGTGTCATACCCGGAACTCTACGCTCGCGCGATGGAGGATTCCTCCTTCACGCCGATATTTCTCGACGAGCAGAAGATCACGATCCGAAATGCCGTCCGCGCCGACGTGCTGCCGACCGAGAATGTCCTCGGCTTCCTCGAAGGGTCCGACCCGGATCTCAGGAACGAGGTCGTCGTACTGACAGCCCATTACGATCATGACGGAGCGTTGCCGGACGGGACCGTGTACAACGGCGCCGACGATGACGGCTCCGGAACGGTGACCATCCTCGAGCTTGCCGAGGCCTATGTGCAGAACGGCGTCAGGCCCAAACGGAGCATCCTGTTCATGACCGTGACGGGAGAAGAGAAGGGCCTGCTCGGCTCGGGATACTACACCGACAATCCTGTCTTCCCTCTTGAGAAGACGGTCGCGAACCTGAACATCGACATGATCGGCCGCATCGGGTACGAGTACATGGAGAACAACGATTCGATGTACGTCTATGTCATCGGGTCCGACAAGATCAGCAAGGACCTCGATGCCATCCTTCGCGATGCGAACGACCGGACCGTCAAACTCCATCTTGACTACACGTACAATGACGACAACGATCCCAACCGGTTCTACTACCGAAGCGACCACTACAACTTCGCGAAGAACGGCGTCCCTGTGACGTTCTTCTTCACGGGCACCCATCCTGACTATCATCGGCCGACGGACACGCCAGACAAGATCCTGTACGAAAGAATGGCGATGATCGCCCGTCTCGTGTATGCCACCTCATGGACGGTCGCGAACAGGCCGGAAGGGCTCGACACGAATCCACCGCCGGCGCCGTGAGAGCCGCGCTCACAAAAGAACAGGTCCTCGCAGGCCTGCCAACAAAGACCTTTGGGCAGGCCCTCTTCTTCTTTGAAGAGATCGATTCTACGAACAGCTGTGCGAAAGCACTTGCCGATGCAGGTGCCGATGAGGGTACGGTCGTCTGGGCAGAGCACCAGACCGCCGGGAGGGGGCGCCACGGACGTTCATGGATCGACCACCCGGGCGACAACCTGATGTTCTCCGTGGTCCTCCGGAACATCTCTGACCGCCATCTCCCCTGGGTGTCCTACTATGTCTCGGAAGCAGTCGCAGGAGGGATCGACCGCGCCATCGATGTCCACCTCCGCTCCAAGTGGCCCAACGATCTCCTCCTGAATGACCGGAAGGTATCAGGGATGCTGCTGGAGGGGAGCGATGATCCGTCTGGCGGCTTTATCGTTGCCGGTATCGGTATCAATGTGAATCAAACGGACTTCCCACCCGAGCTCTCATCATCCGCTACCTCGCTCAAGAACGAACTGGGACATCCGATCGATCGGGTCCCTGTCTTTCACAGCATCATGGAGAGCATGGAGGCCTTGTTCCGGCAGATACGGTCGCACAGCGATACGGCAGTGGTGGAGAACTGGACGAGCCGCTGTACGACGTTTGGCAGCACCATTGAGCTGCATACCGGATCAGGCCTGGTCCGGGGGACTGCTCTCGGACTCAGTAAGGACGGCGGACTCCTTCTTCAGACGGAGGATGGTCTTCGGACGTTCTTTGAAGGAGATGTGACCGTCTCACGCACTACCACACGCATCGACAATCCGTAGAAAGCCATGTTCCTCGCGATCGATATCGGTAATACCCACACTGTCGCGGCCGTGTACGACGGCCCAGCCCTCCGTGCGGACTGGCGGATGGTTACCATCGACCACATGACCGATGATGCGATCGGCCCGGCGTTCACAACTCGGCTGTCTGCCCTCTCGATCGCGGCAGATGCCATATCGTCCATCGGTATCTCCTCTGTCGTCCCCGCTGCGACAGACATCTACGCCAATATCGCCTCGTCGCTGTTCAGGGTCAGGCCGACGATCATCGATGGCTCGCTCGACCTGGGCATTGCCATACGGTATGAGGATCCGATGGCTGTCGGCGCGGACAGATTGTGCAATGCCGTCGCCGGATATGCGAAATACGGCGGACCACTCATCATTGTGGATTTCGGAACGGCCACGACATACGACATCGTCGCCTCGAACGGGGATTATCTTGGAGGGGTCATTGCGCCCGGCGTGGAAACATCAGCCGCAGACCTGCACCGCCGTGCTGCACGGCTTCCGCGGGTGGAACTCACCCTTCCTGCTTCCCTGATCGCGAAAGATACCGTCAGCAGCATGCAGGCAGGGATCCTGTACGGAGCGCTCGATGCAACGGAGGGGATGGTGCGTCGTTTGAAAGACGTTCTTCGCGTATCGGAGGGTGCCGATCCGACGATCATCGGGACCGGAGGGTTCTCACAATTCGTCTTTGACCATTCGAAAGCCCTGCAGTATCTCGAGCCGAACCTCGTGCTTGACGGTGTCCGCATCATCTGCGAGCGCCTTGGAAAGGCCTGAGAATGGCCCTTCCCGGCGGACGATCGCCTAACGGACCAGCACCATCGACCTGACGATGCTCGAACCGCCGGAGAGCAGACGGCAGAAGTACACTCCCGAACCTGCTCCGGAGGCGTTCCACGACACAAGATGTGCCCCCCGCTGCACGAATCCATCTGCAAGAATACCCATCCGCCGGCCAGCAACATCGAATATCTCGACCAGCACATCTGCATCCTTCGGCATAGAGAACCTGATACTGACATTTCCATTGAACGGATTCGGATAGCTCTGCTCGAGCACCATCATATCAGGAACGTCCGAGACCTGACCGCCGACCATGCTGGCCCCATAATCGTACGGCTCGTCAACGAGATGATACGTCTGCTCTGCAGGCTCCACATCCGTCCGACGGAGGTAAACGGTCTTCAACGGCGTTCGTGAAAATTCTGTGATCGGTTTCAATGTGGCCGACCCCTGGAGCGACCATTCATAGACCTGCAGTGCATGCGGATTGATCGTGGCAGCCTGACCCCGCTCAACTGCCAGATGGAAGAGCCCGAAATTACCCGGCTCATGGCCTGCACGCCAGTGTGCTGCAACTTCAACATGGAACGGGTCCTTTCCGAAAAGAACGATATTCGTCATGTAGTCCGTCGCCAGTCCCTCAGTGCTCGGGCCGTTCATGAAATTTCCGTCCCGGCCATAGATCCCCTCGATGACGTGAAGACCCGGATGCGAGACCGAATTATTGTCCAGGCAGCGTGTAGCCCAGATCTCCTGGCGCATTCCCCCATAATCCCCCGGAATGCCCCAACGAGGGATGCCGTCAGCCACATGCCGGTTGTAGTTGTCCTGGATCACGGTGTTGGCATCGGCACACATATCCTGCGGCCGAATGTTCATGGCTGATCCGAAGATCCGGCAATGCTGCTGGTATCCGTTCGCACAGGTACCCTGCAGATTCTTCGCACAACCGGTGATCCCCATCGTATGGGCTTTGAACTTGGCGATGTTCAGCAAATAACTGCCTGGTGCATTCACCGGCCACAGGTACGGGATCCTTTGGAACCACGTCCCATCGGGCACCTCGACCCACTGCACATCCTCGATGGGCATGTATTCTATCCATGATGCCTGCATACTTCGGATCTCCGCCCCGGTTCGGGCGGCCATCGCGACATATCCGCCATCTTCAAAATCAGATGGACTGTTTATCTCACGGATATAGAACTGAGAGCCCGCCATCCCCAGCAGCTTGAGACTGTCGATGATCCCCTCGACGAAGGATGCATCCGTCACGATGCCCATCGACCGCTCGATCGTATACTGCGGATGGCTTCTGTCCCTGCTTGTGAGGTTCGGTTTGATGGCAACGATAGCAGAGGTGGGGAAACCGTCCGATTCGGAGGGAAGGAACACCGACCGGCCGAAGGCATTGCCAGCCTCGTAGATGGCGGGCGAGTTGGTCTTCACATCGACGTTCGTCCTGAGAATGAAGACGGCCGATGGATTCTGTTCCACGAAGGGATGGACGATGAATCGGGGACTGAGATGGCCGGGCAAAGCAGAGAAGGACCGGCGCGACAGCAGCACGATGGTGCTCGCAGCAGATGCGCTCGTTCGCAGGAAGGTTCGCCGGTCCATCGTTGGCTTTTGGGGAGGCGCGTTCTCCGAAACGGATGCCCGTCCTGCATTCTTCTGCTCCTGCAGGTACAGAACAGGACTATCGGTTGCCCGCAATGTAATACATTCCCATGACTTCTCATCTCTCATATGATGCGCCACCCGATTGGCAGACAGGCATACGATGTACGCCACGCCCGGAGGCATTGTTGAAATATTTGCCAGATCTGCGACAGAAATGCCTGTTCAGAGCCAAAATCAGCTGGCATGCCAGTTGCACGGATCGATGTGGACTATCCCATCGGAAAAAGGTGATGCCATGGTACCCATGCCCTCGGCTATAGATGCATTCCTGAGGTCCCGCACGATCGCGGTCGTCGGCGTCTCGAGGAATCCGCACGAAGCGTCGAACGCCATCTACGACAAGTTGGCCGGCGCAGGTCATACTGTCGTCCCCGTCAATCCGCACATGAAGGAGTTCAGGGGAACAGCATGCTACTCGGACCTCTCCTCCATTCCCGAGGCGCCCGAGGCTGTGATGATCGCCACCCACCCGAATGTCTCGACCGCTGTCGTTCGTGAATGCGGGAAGCTGGGGATCCGGAAGGTGTGGTTCCATCGGTCGATCGGTGATGGAAGCTGGTCACATGAGGCGTCGGAGGAATGCCGGAAGCAGGGCATCGAGGCCATCGAGGGAGGATGCCCGATGATGTTCGTCGCACCGGTCGACTTCGGTCACGTGTGCATGCGGTGGATCTTCCAGAGGACGGGCAAGGTTCCGCGGCACTGACAAGAACTGCAGGGTCAGGGGCTTGCTACCTGAGAAGCAACGCTTTTCGTGAGATCGGGGTCAGAGGACCAGAGTTGTTGCGGACCGCCATTCGTACGACATACAATCCACTGGCCACGCCTGAAGCATCCCAGATCACATGGTGGGTACCTGGGTGCATTTCCCGGCTGGCCAGCCGTTCTACCTCCCGCCCCAACTGATCGAAGACCGTCAGATCGACCCAGGCCTGTTCGGGGAGAGTGATCTCAAGACGCGTCGAGGGATTGAACGGGTTCGGATATGCCTCTGACAAGCCGAAAGACGATGGCACATCCGATGAGGACGACCGGACGGCAGTTGTCAGCTCTTTCGCCACGATCCGTAATCCATCGGCAGCGACATAGGTGGTCGTTGCGCCCGCATCAGCCTGGTCTGTGATCTCCACCGAATCAGCATCCGTTCCGGTGAAGCTGAATTCCCCGACCTTCTGCCACGAACTTCCACCGGTGGATTGATTCATCCGGACCGTGTCCGTCCCGCCGCTGTGATGCACAATGAAAGGCGTGTTCGCCGCTCTGTTCGAAGCAGCCACCCACCAGGCGTAGACATCATAGGAACCCGCAGCCGGCAAGCCAAGCCTGAAGACCGCCCTGTCCTCGCCCGTCCCAACCGGATTAAGCCGGGCCCCGGCACCGAACGACCCCGGATTCGCGGTGGTGATCCAGCCTGAGCCGTATTCCTGATACGCCGCACCCTCTGTGTCGTAGTCCTTTTCGAATGCGGGAGGTGTGGGCGCCGGGAGCACTGCAAAGGCTGTCGGTATGTGCCGTTCCGATCCGTCGGATGGGCTGTTGATGACCGTGCCGTCAGCGACAAGCGTCGAGGAACCACCACCATCAAGGTTCATCGCTTCGACGCAGCCAAGGCCGATCATGATGTTCGCAAGCTGCGGGAGCGTCACACCGACACTCGACGCCTGCCTGCCATCCACGACGAGCATGATCAGGTCCCCCGAAGCCGTATATCCGATGGCCGATCGCGGTTGGGCCAGAGCAGATTCGACACCCGATTCGAAGAACACTTCCTCGTCGTATGTCACGTTCACTGAACCATTCGACACGAGATTCGGGCCTCCGCCGATAGCCTCGACGATCCCCCGCCACGGTGCTCCATCGGCCGTTAGCGGCGGCGGCGCAGGCGTGGTGAGCGTGTTCGGCATCGGTGCATCATATGCATACATCGATGCGATATCATTGCCGAAATGATAGACCCAGGAGGTCCCGAACGAGCGATCCTCCTTCACGGCGAACGCCGCCCGCATGACCGTATAGAATCCGCTGGTCCGGGTCACGCTTGCGATCTGCCTGGCGATGAGGACGCCGTCATTCACGACCAGGCTGTAGCTCACAGCGGGATTCGAGGTGGTGTTGAAGTATCCGCCGTTGACACCCACATATGCACCTGCCTGGGAGATGATGGCGGAGAGAGGTGCCTTGCCGTCGGCATCCACGCTCACAAGCGCTTTTGCCACGAGTGTCGTATCCGAGTAGCCAACACGTGCATAGAATGCGGCGATGGGACCGGTGGCAGTTCCCTGGAACACCTGAATCGATGCGGGCAGGTTCGTGGTGAGCGGTGTCCAGGTGAATGACTGTGCCTGGACAGTCCCCTGAGCGAGGAGCAGAACCAGGACAATACGCCAACGGCATAAGAGATTTTTCATTTGAGCAACACGAGCTTGTTATACAGATGATGTGTGGCACTTCGGCCTTGAGCATCGGAAATGGTAACTCGTACGACATATATGCCTGTCGGGAGGCCGGCCGCGTTCCAGAGGATACGATGGTCACCATGACTGTACGGACGTGGCACAAACTCCTCCACCCGCTGGCCAAGCATGTTGTAGATATCGACCGCGACGATTGCGGTCGCAGGCATCGAGAAGCTGATGGTCGTCGAGGGATTGAACGGATTCGGATATGCTTCATGGAGCACAGCCGACGCAGGGACGCTTTCCCCTTTCGCAACGTCTGTGAGCACCGCGTCGAACTCGAAGCTGTCCCCGGAATGCAAAGGACTCCGAACCGCCCACAGGAGCGAATCTCCGGCTGCCGGCGGGAACAACGTTGGTGGTGATGAGAAGACAGCCTGCCATGTCAGCACCGTGTCCGGACCAGCTCCCTCCTGTCCGTCTGAGCGGTACAGCACCTCCCAGAAGTAGACCTCATCTCCGTGGGTGAGCGTTCCCGTCATGTCGACATCAAGGTACTCCTGCAATACCGCCCGGTTCGTGAAGCGGTTCATGATCTTCCAGCGGACAGGAGTGGGAACGGTCCCGAAACGCGATATGGTGGTATCGACGACATCATCAGACACCCGAAGAATATAGTCAGCCGGGAAGGGCCGTCCCTGGAAGGTGTCGGGCGGGAGGACAATGGAAGGCACAATGAGCTTTGCCGAGAGATTGGATGTTCCCGCCATCCATCCTGACCCGTCAGCATTGAAATCGATTGCACCCGCGTCCCTGATGCTCAGCCTGAGGCCATCGAATACCGGGCCTTCTTCCACATCGGAACGGACCGGAACAGCGGCGAGGAGAGCAATGTCGGCTGTCAGATTCCTGACCTCATACGACAGCGGACCAGAAGCCTGGTGGTACGGATCTCCCGGGATCCTGGAAAAGGTCACGCGATATCGCTGGCCTGCGACGGAGGTCTGGTCGACAACATGCACCGAAATGTCTGCATCCCCTCTCATCGTCGAGCGTTCGATCAGGGTGCCGGACAGCTGCTGCCGGACATTGCTCACCCCGAACATAGGCGACAACACAACTGCGCTGTCAGCACCATCGGTCGCGAGGAGCCGGAGCAGATACGCCACCCCGTTCGGATACTGACGTGTATCCCACAGAACCGAATCATTCAGAGAGAAGCTTCCCGGTATTCCAAGCCAGGTGATTCCTCCATCCGGACTGATCTGGACAGAAGCGGTGGACGGGTCCTGTTCCGCATCCTCTCCGATCCATCGGATCGTCGCTGTGCCTGAAAGCGTGCTGTTCGCGGAGAGGTCGCTGAAATAGGCCTCAGGGGGCGCATTGCCGGGATTGTTCACCCTGACACGCACGACGCTCTCCTCCCCGAAGCTCGTATCTCCGGCCGCGATCACCCGGACAGTATAGAATGAGCCATCAGGATCGTCGAGCGTGTTCCATGACACGGTCCCGTTCGCATCCGCTCCTGCCGAGAGTTCCCGCCAGGTCTGCCCAAGGTCCCTGGATATCTGGACGAACACCTGCAGCGTCGTGTCAGCCGATGCGGCCGACCAACCGACAGGGACCGACCCGGACACCTGCCCTCCTTCTACCGGTCCCGTGATGCTCACAACCGTATTCTGCCCGGGGTGACCTATCACATGCCAGTGCCTGGGGATATTGCGCGAAGCATGAAGGTCCGCAAAGTACCAATTATGCTGTGCCGCGGGATCGAGCACGAGGGTTGGCGCCAGGTTTGTCACGCCATATTGAGCCAGCGAATCGAGCAGCTGGCTCGTTCCGGCGTTGTTGTTCCCACCCAGAATAGCCGAGGTCACATACACATGCAGCATCCGCATCCAGCGCATGTGGCGATCATCGTCTCTCCGCGACTCGAACTCTGCGTACGGAAGCGCGAATACGGACGGATCGTACGCACCCGCGGATGCAATGAGATGAGGATACCGGATGATGAATGTCATGCTGAACAGTCCACCCCATGAAAAACCGTCGATGGCCCTCGCGGATCGTGTGGGGAGCGTGCGGTACACGCTGTCGACGTACGGCATCATCGTGCCCGGGACAAAGCCGTCTTCGGGAAACGCTGTCGGAAGCGGGGTATAGGGAAAGACATAGATGGCTTTGCCGATCGATCCGTTCCGCACCAGCGAGTCGATGACGGTGCGAATATCACCACGTCTGCTCGCGTCCTCCGACCTGTTGAGCCATTCATCCTCATCCCCCCGGAAGAAATACATCACGGGGAACCGTTCATCCGACGAATCATAGCCGGCAGGAAGATAGATATTGAAGGGCCGGCCTGAACCTGTATCACGGATGAGCCGGGCCGGTTGCGCGGTCATCAGGGCCGGCGCAAGCAGCACAAGAGCAAGAATAAGACAGTACGCGGAGCGTGGCATGATGACTCTCTGCCTCACGTCGTGAGAAGAGGAATTATACCAATCGGTCACAGTAACCTCAAAGGACCCGGATGGAACAGCGAGGTATCGGGCGAGAGTGGGCTTAGCGGACGCCGAACACTGCAACCGCCGCATTGGCCACATCGACCAGGGGCGCGAAATAGAGCCCGAGGACAAGCACCGGAACGAGGAGACAGAACAGCATCACCGTTTGTGCGCGGCTGATCGTGACAGTGGCTGTGGAGGCCTCCGGATCGCGCAGGTACATGTTGCGCATGATCCGGACATAGTAGTAGAGCGAGATGACGCTGTTCAGGGCGCCGACAATGGCCAGCCAGATCCAGTTGGCATCGAGCAGTGCAGAGAACAGGTACAGCTTTCCGATGAAACCCGCCGTGGGGGGAAGTCCCGTGAGGGAGATGAGGAAGATCACAAATGCGGCGCTGATGAGCGGGGCCCGGTAGGCAAGCCCCTTATAGCTGTTAATGTCCTCAGAACCGGTCTTGCCAGCCACCAGCATGACGACATAGAATGCGCCGAGGTTCATGAACAGGTAAGCGGTCAGATAGATGAGGACCGCGGAGAGCCCCGTGAGGCTGTACACGACAACGCCCATCAGCATATAACCGGCGTGGGCGATGCTCGAATACGCGAGCAGCCGCTTCATGTTGTCCTGCCAGACAGCAACAAGATTTCCGAGTGTCATCGTCAGCACGGAGATGATCGCCAGGAGCTTTGGCCACTCGAAGTACTGCAGCGTTGCGATGACGTCCGAGCCGAGTTGGCTGTAGGACGTGGTAACAAAGAACCGGATCATCACGGCAAATCCGGCGGCCTTGGATGCGACCGACAGGAAGGCCGTGATCGTGATGGGCGCCCCTTCGTAGACATCGGGGGTCCAGAAGTGGAAAGGCACCGCTGATATCTTGTACCCAAATCCCACGAGGATCATGACAGTCGACAGGAGAAGCAGCGGATAGTTGACCGGTGCGCTGTCCGCAAGGACCACCCGGATCTCATGGAGACCGAGAGAACCCGTCAAACCGTACAGCAGCGAGATTCCGTAAAGCATGATACCCGACGACAACGCCCCGTAGATGACATACTTCAGCGATGCCTCGCTCGCATCCGGCGCCTCCTTGGTATATCCTGCGAGGATATAGGAGCTGAGACTGGTGAGCTCCACCGCAAGCACGATCATCAGCAGGTTCGAGGCGCCTGCCATCAGGAACATCCCTAATGTCGCGGCGACCAGCAACGACGCATACTCACCCACCCGTTTCACCGCCCCCTGCACCTCTGTCGACGAGAAGGAGAACAACAGGATGAAGACCGTGCTGAGCGCGAGCAGGACCTTGAAGAACGACGCGAACGCATCGACCGTGATCATGCCCGAGAAGATCGCCTCATGCAGCCCGAACTGGCCGATGGCATAGAATCCCGCAACGATGACCCCGATGAGAGCAAGGAGTATCGGAAGCACCTTGCTGCCCCTGACGATGAGCTGCGCGAGAATGACGACGCAGAACGTCACCACCAGGACGGTCTCTGGAATGAAGAGGGACAGGTTTTGGAGTACTTGTTCTACCATGTATGCTGCAATCTGTCGACTGACGACTGTCTACTGACTACCGAAATATTCTATGGCGCGATCGCCATGTATGTTGTTCCCGAATTCATCACCTCGACAAGGTGGTTCAGGGACGCGCTCATATAATCGATGATGACTGACGGATAGATCCCAAGCAGGATGACGATGACTGCCAGCGGTACGAGTGCGGCCAGCTCGCGGCCGTTGATATCCGGCAATCCCTCCCATTTCTCGTTCTTCGGGCCGAGGAACACACGCTGGAGTGTCCAGAGCATATAGGCCGCCGTCAGGACGATGCCGAGTGTCGAGGCGATGGTAATGATGCGGAGCGAGTCGACCCTGAAGGCCCCGAGGAACGAGAAGGCCTCGGAAATGAACCCGCTCAGGCCGGGGAGACCGAGGGCGGCAAAGAACGCCACGGTCATGATTCCCGTGTATTTCGGCATCGTCAGGGCCAACCCACCGAACGCATCGAGGTCACGCGTGTGGGCACGATCATAGATGACGCCCACGATAAGGAAGAGCATAGCGGTGATGGTGCCATGGTTGAACATCTGGAGCACTGCCCCAATCATGCCCTGGGAGTTCATCGCGGCCATACCCAGCAGGACAATGCCCATGTGGCTCACGGAGGAATATGCGATGAGCTTCTTGAAGTCCTTCTGCGCCATCGCGCAGAGCGCTCCATACACAATATTGATGAAGGCCAGAATGCCAAGCGGGACGACCCACTCCATGGCAATGTCGGGAAACATCGGATAGTTGATGCGCAACAGGCCATACGTTCCCATCTTCAGCAGGACGCCCGCAAGGATGACGCTGATGGCGGTCGGGGCCTCGACGTGCGCATCCGGCAACCATGTATGGAACGGGAAGATCGGGACCTTGATCGCGAACCCGATGAACAGTGCAAGATATGCCAGCGAGCGCAACGCCGTTCCTGCCCCCGCGAGCAATGACCCCGGCTCGTAGTTCGCAGGGTCCATCATGGCCAGCATGTTGAAGGTGTGGATACTCTCCCCTGTAGCCGGGTCGATGATGGTAACGCTGAAGTACAGCGCGATCATCGCCAGCAATATCAGGACGCTGCCCAGGAGCGTATAGAGGAAGAACTTGATGGCAGCATACTCCCTCCGTGGCCCACCCCAGATACCGATGAGGAAGTACATCGGCAGCAGCATCACTTCCCAGAACACGTAGAAGAGAAAGAAATCGAGCGAGACGAACACGCCCATCATACCCGTATCCAGCAGGAGCAGCATCGCCATGTAGCCCTTCAGGGCCTTCGGGATGTTCCAGGAGGAGATGACGGCAATGAAGCTGATGAGGGCCGTCAGGAAAACCATCGGAAAGCTCAGGCCGTCGATACCGAGGAAGTACTCGATCTGCACACGGCCGATCCAGGAGGTGCCCGGAATGCTGATCCACGAGAACTGCTCTTTCAGCTGCATCGACGCCGCGTCGTTGATCCCCTTCAGCCCGGTATCAAAGTTGGCGTAGATGAGGAACGCCAGGAGAAGCTGAAGGCCGGTGGCAGCCAGTGCCGTCCACTTGACCGCGTTCTCGTTCGACTTCGGGATGATCAGGACCGCGATCATTCCGAGGACCGGCAGGAACGTGATCCATGTGAGAACGCCTATTCCGAAAAATTCCATGAGCGATTACTCCTGAGAACTCAAGTCAATATCTGTTTCACGCAGAGTCGCCGAGGGAGCAGAGACGCTGAGAGAGTATGAATTGCAGTCATTCCCTCTTTCGATCTCTCTGCGTCCTCCCCCTGACCCTCCGGTGCCGCTCTCCGTCTCTGCGCACAACCCTTACCCCCTGAACCACAAGTAGAACACCATCACCCCGAACAGCACGAATGCCAGATAGGTCTGTACCTTTCCGGTCTGGACCCGGCGAGTGACGATTCCCACGAATCCCGCAAGGTATGCCACGAGGTTCACGAGGCCGTCGATGATCCGGTTGTCGAAACCGCCGATCCCGACGTAGAACATGAAGAACGCAAGCCCGGCCGTGGCGATCCCCAGAACGCCATACTGGAGGAACTGCCAGAGGGTCGGGTCTGCCGGCGCGAGGCTCGACGCCAGCAACCAGCCTGCATACACGGAGACGACACCGGAAACGACCCGGTACGCGACCGCACCGAAATTCCCCTCATCCCATGTTGCACGCGTGCCGAGCGTCAGCCCCAGCGTCCACCGGGCTGTGCCGTTCACGATGCCGTCGATGACCGTGTTATCGAACCACGCGTACGCCCTGGCAAAGAGGATGGTGCCCTTCACGACCGTTGCATCGTACAGTTCGTCGAAGTACCACCTGTTCAGCAGGAACGTGTGCACGGGCTTCAGTGCATTCGCGATGGCGTCCGCGCTGATGCGCTTCCAGTAGTAGGTGAGGAACGCAACGAGGATGCCCAGACCTGCGATCGACAGCGACAGCATCATCGCCGTCCCGTGCGCATGGTGGAGCGCATCGGCGAAGAGCGTCCCATCGGGGGCCGCGACCCCGGCCGGAACGACGGATACCGGACGCTGCACGGCATCAGTGAACCACCCTTCTGGGCTAAACGGATTCACCGTTCCCGTGAAGAAGAAGAAGAACGACAGGACCGCGAACGTCACCAGCGGGACAGTCATGACCCACGGTGATTCGTGGATGTCCCCGAGCCGGTTCGGGACCTTGTGTTCGCCGAAAAAGGTAAGGATGACAAGACGGAACATGTAGAATGCCGTCAGCCCCGCGACGCCGAAGCCGACAATGGGGATGATGGCATGTCCCTGCAGCGAACTGAACGCCAACGTTCCCGCAAGGAGCTCATCCTTGCTGAGGAATCCGGATGTCAGCGGAACGCCGGAGATGGCGAGCGTATAGATGAGGAACGTCCAAAAAGTGATGGGCATCTTCGTCCGAAGGCCGCCCATGTTCCGGATGTCCTGCGCGTCGGTATGATGATCGTGCGCCTTGTGAAGCGCGTGGTGCATCGCATGGATGACCGAACCCGAGCCAAGGAAAAGCCCCGCCTTGAACATCGCATGCGTGGTGAGATGGAAGAACCCGGCCGTGTATGCTCCGACGCCAAGCCCCATGATCATGTACCCAAGCTGGCTGACGGTAGAGTAGGCAAGCACCTTCTTGATGTCGTTCTGGGCGATCGCGATCGTGGCCGCCACGAAGGCGGTGATGGCGCCGATGTACGCGATGGTGATGAGCGCATCTGCGGTCATCATCGCGAACGTCCGGGTCACCAGGTAGACACCTGCCGCGACCATCGTCGCCGCATGGATCAACGCGCTGACGGGCGTCGGGCCTTCCATGGCATCCGGAAGCCAGACATGCAGCGGGAACTGGGCCGATTTTCCGACGGCGCCGCAGAAAATGAGGATGCCCGCTGCGGTCAGCCATGCCTCGCTGCCGAGTGGGATCTGACCGGCCTGGATGGCCTCGAAGATCGGGTCGAAGGAGAATGTCTGGAACGTCCCGTAGAGGATCAGGATGCCGGTGAACATACCGATATCACCGACCCGGTTGACGATGAAGGCCTTCTTCCCTGCATCCGCCGCGCTCTTCTTCTCGAACCAGTGTCCGATGAGCAGGTAGGACGAGAGCCCCACGAGTTCCCAGAACACGTACATCATCAGGAAGTTGTTCGTCAGCACGATACCGAGCATCGAGAATGTGAACAGGCTCAGATAGGCGAAGTACCGGCCGTATCGCACGTCCCCATGCATGTAGCCGATAGAGAAAAGATGGACGAGCGAGGAGACAATGGCCACCGCCATCAGCATGATCGCACTGACATTGTCGATCATGATCCCGAGCGTGACGGTCAGCGGACCCCATCCCGGAACATCCCCCAGGCTGATCCACGTGAAGCTGCCCTGCAGGACCTCGTCGTGGTACGTTGTCACCTTGGTCCATAGCAGGACGAAGGACAGGACCAGTATCACGAACAGCACGGTGGTGCCGAACCAGTCGCCCTCCCGGGGCATCCGCTTGTTAAAGAAGATCAGGACGGCGAAACTCGCCAGCGGGAGGAACAGGACGATCAGGGCAATATTCAGGAGTGTCTCAGGGCTCATCGGATGCGATTGCTCTAGTCTTTCAGCCGATTGATCTCGTCGACGTTCAGAGTGTCAAAGTTCTGGTAGATGTTCAGCACGATCGCCAGAGCGATAGCAGCCTCTGCGGCCGCCAGGATGATGATGAACACCGAGACTACCTGTCCGTCGATCGTTCCCGCCGAATAGCGGCTGAACGCCACGAAGTTCAGGCTTGCGGCATTCAGCACAAGCTCGATTCCCATCAGGATCATGATCGCGTTCTTTCTCGTCAGCACCGCATACAGCCCGAGCGAGAAGAGCAGTGCGCTCACCATCAGGTAATGCGTCAGGCCGGGTTCGGCAAGCCAGGCGATGAGGTCGTTCATGATGTCCTCTCCCGCCGCGCGATCAGCGCAGCACCGACGAGCGCCACGAGAAGGATCACTGAGGCGACCTCGAACGGAAGGAGATAGGATGAGAGGAACTTCCCGCCGATCACCGGCGCCGTCGCTGTTCCCTCCGCGAGGCTGGAAAGTGTCGGCCAATCGGTCGACAGCACGATCCCCGCGAGAGTCCCGGCAATGGCCGCCGCGATGAAGACGGCCGGCCACATCTGCATGACGCCTGTGCGGATATCGACCGAGATCTGCCGGTTCGTCAGCATCACACCGAACAGCAGCAGCACGAGGATGCCGCCGACATAGACCAGCAACTGTGTCACGGCGAGGAAATCCGCGAGGAGGAGCGCGTAGAATGCCGCAACGCTCATGAGCGTGAACAGCAGGGCGAACGCCGCCCGCACGATGTTCCGCGCCAGCACGACGTAGGCCGCCGATGCGAGGGCGATGACAGCGAACACATAGAAGATGGTCGTCGTGAGTTCCATGTCGGTCACGATGCCGGTTCGTCCGGCTTTGGCGGCGCTGGCGGAGGAGGTGTTGCCGGTTTGGCCGGCGGAGCGGCGGGTTTTGGCGCGGCAGCGGCGGCAGCTTTCTTCGCTGCAGCCTCCGCAGCGGCCTTTTCGGCCTTTTCCTTCGCCGCCGCGATATCCTGCGGCGTCATGGCGCTGAAGTTGTAGACGAGATTCTTCCGGTCGAACTCGGCGAACTCGTACACATCGGTCATCACGATGCATTCGGTCGGGCAGGGGTAGACGCACAGCCCGCAGTAGCAGCATTTGGCGATGTCGATGTCGAACGTCGGCACGTACAGGCGCTTCTTGTTCCCGCCCGAGGTGGTCCCGAGGTCCACGTCCGGCGTCGCTTTGATGGTCTCGATGGTGATGCAGTCGACCGGACAGGCCTTCGCACACTGATCGCAGCCGATGCAGTCGTCGATGTTGACGTACAGGCGGTTGCGCGACCGTTCGGGCATCGTCAGCTTCACGTCGGGGTATTGGATCGTCACCGACCGCGTGAACAGATGCGCGAAGGTCAGCTTCATCCCGATGAAGACGGTCGAGAGGCCTTTGTAGATGTCGACGAAGTATGTTTTGACTGCGCTCATGAACTCATAAAAAGGTTTCTCGCAACGCACGCTGCGGAGGCAACGAACGCAACGGGAGAAGATATTGTTTCATATCACGCGACGGACGCTGCCATCGTGGCGGGCGCCGCCCGGACCGGATCAGGCCTACAACACGAGGATCAATCCAACAGCGAACACGCACACGAACAGGAACGGTATCATGACCTTCCAGGCCACATACATCAACTGGTCCACGCGGAGCCTCGGCAGCGTCCACCGCAGCCAGATCTGGATGAACACGAAGATCATACCCTTGCTCACGAACCAGAAAATACCCCAGATGGGCCCCGACAGGAATTCGCCGAACGGGCTCTGCCATCCGCCGAGGAAGAGGCTGACAGCGACGGCGGAGACGAGGAACATGTTGGCATATTCCGCGACGTAGAACATCGCGAACTTCATCCCGCTGTATTCGGTGTTGAAGCCCTGCACGAGCTCCGATTCCGCTTCGGGCAGGTCGAACGGCGTCCGGTTTGCCTCGGCAAGTCCCGTGACAATGAGAATGAAGAAAGCGACGAGCGTGAACGGAAGGATAGCCAGTTTCTGCCAGATCCCGAGCGGACCGCCGAACACGACCCAGTTGTGGATACCACCCGCCTGGAACTCAGAGACGTCGTTCAGGTTGAGCGACCCTGTGATCATCACCGCAACGAGGATAGCCAGGGCGGTCGGGATCTCGTACGAGACTACCTGCGCCGCCGAACGCATCGCACCGAGGAGGGACCACTTGTTGTTCGACGCCCATCCGGCCATCAGCAAGCCGGCAACGACGAGCGACGAAACGGCGATGATATAGAAGATGCCCAGATGGATGTCGGCGCCGATGTATGTGCTCGTGAACGGGATCGCGGCGAACCCGGCATAGGTGCCGACGAACACCAGATACGGAGCACCAACAAAGAGGAGCTTGTCAGCCTTCGACGGGATGATGTCCTCTTTCTGGATCAGCTTCAGGATGTCGGCGAACGGCTGCAGGACGCCATGCCATCCGGTGCGCATGTAGGCCACGCGGTCCTGAATGTGCGCCGACACCTTCATCTCCGAGTACAGGGTCACGAGGGCGTACAGGAGGATGAAGACAAGCGGCGGCGCCGCCATAATGACGTACACCAGAAGATTATCGCCAAGTATGTCTGTCAGGAATTCTTGCATCGTTGGTCGTGAACTATATATCCTCTGCCTGAGGCCGCTTACCGGTCAACTTCGCCCAGCACGATGTCCGCACTTCCGACGATCGCGACGAGGTCCCCGATCATGCTGCCGCGTGATATCTCCGGCAGGACGCACAGGTTTGAGAATGCCGGGGCGCGCGCCTTGACACGGTACGGGCTTCCCGTCCCATCCGAGATGATATAGAATCCGAGCTCGCCGCGCGGCGTCTCGGTCCGGACATAGACCTCTGCCCCCTTGTTCGGCAGTATCCGTTTCGGGATCGCGCTCTGCACGTTCCCTTCTGGTATGTTCGCAAGTGCCTGCTCGATGATGCGGACGCTCTCTTCCATCTCACGGACCTTCACGATGAACCGGTCCCACACATCTCCCACCGTTCCCATCTGGCCTTTGCCGACCGCCACTTCCCACTCGTACCGGTCGTACACACCGTACGGATCGTCGCGCCGGAGGTCCCAATCGACCCCCGACCCGCGGAGCATCGGGCCGCTGCATCCGTAGTTGATGGCAACATCCCCCGGGAGCACCCCGACGTTGGCAGTCCGCTTGATGAAGATCTCGTTGTAGGTCAGGAGGTTGTTGAACTCCGTGAGCTTCGGCTTGAAGTACGTGCAGAACGCCTTCGCCTTCTCGACGAATTTCGGATGAATGTCGTGCGAGAGCCCGCCGACCCAGACATAGTTGTAGAGGAGTCGTGCACCGCAGGTGATCTCGAACAGGTCGAGGATGTACTCGCGGTCGCGGAACGCCCACAGGAACGGCGTGAACGCCCCCATGTCGATGCCGAACGTCCCGACAGCGACGAGGTGCGATGCGATACGCTGCAGCTCCGCCATGATGACACGGATGACCTCGACGCGCTCCGGCACCTCGATCTTCAGCATACGTTCGACCGCCAAGGCATACGCCCAGTCGTTGTTCATCGAGGCGAGGTAGTCCATCCGGTCCGCGTACGGGATGACCTGCTGGTAGTTGGTCATGTGTTCCGCATGCTTCTCGAAGCAGCGGTGCAGGTACCCGATGTGCGGGATGACATCGACGACGATCTCCCCGTCCACCACGATCTCGAGACGAAGCACGCCGTGCGTCGACGGGTGCTGAGGCCCCATATTGATGATCATCTCATCCGTACGGATCGTCTTCCCGGTCGAGGTCTTGATCTCGCCCGGCTTCGTCACGTAGTTCGTCGGCAGTATTTTCGTTTCCGGTATCACGTCGCGTCTGACGTCTGTCGTCCCTTAGTATGGCACCTTGATGCCGTTGTAGAACTCCGGCACCTCGAAATCCTTGCGCAGCGGATGGCCCGGATAATCGTCGGGGAGAAGGATGCGCCGCAGGTCCGGATGTCCGTCGAAGATGATCCCGACCATATCGTAGGCCTCCCGCTCGTGCCATGATGCGCCGCCCCAGACCTCTGCTGTCGAGCGGACATTCGGCTGGTCCTTCGGGACGATCGCTTTGAGGACGATCTTGTGCTTCTTCGACATCGAGCTCAGATGATAGACCGCGCCGAGCGTCCCGTCATTGTAGTCCACACCGCTGACGCAGTTGCAGTAGTCGAAATCCATCTCCGGGTCGTCCCGGAGGAACAACGCGACCTCAGCAAGCTTCGCCGGATCGACGACGATGAACGGCTGGAGCACATCTGCTTTCAGCTCGCGGACCGCATCGCCCAGCTTTCCCTGCAACGCGGTATAGATCTCTTCTGCCGTCATGCGGAGACCTTTCGCTTCACGAGAGACTCTGCCCTGACCTTCTCCTGCAGCTTCATGATGCCTTCAAGGAGAGCCTCGGGGCGTGGCGGGCAGCCGGGGACATACACATCCACAGGGATCACACGATCGACACCCTTCAGGACATGGTACCCGTGCTCCCAGTACGGCCCCCCGCAGTTGGAGCAGGAACCCATCGAGAGGACATAGCGTGGCTCGGCCATCTGGTCATACAGGCGCTTGATGCGCGAGGCCATCTTGATCGTGACGGTGCCTGCCACGATCATGACATCCGCCTGGCGGGGAGTCGCGCGCGGAATGACGCCGAACCGCATGATGTCGAAGTGGGAGGCGGAGGCGGCCATCATCTCGATGGCACAACAGGCAAGGCCGAACTGCATCTGGAACAACGATGAGAGGCGGGCCCAGTTCAGCAGATTCTCGAGGGAGGTGATGACGATGTTTGATTGTTCGAATCGCTGGTCGAGCAGGCCCAAGGGGATCTCCTATGATACGAGCCGTTCAACGGGCGACGCTGGTTCCGGCGCCACGGAGGTTCCACGTCGCAGCGTCGGCACGATCGGACGCGGCTTGTCCCAATCAAGATCTCCCTTGACCCACACATACACGAAACCGACGATGAGGATAGCGAGGAAGACTGCCATCTCGAGGAACGCGATCATTCCCAGCTCGCGATAGACGAGAGCCCACGGGAACAGGAAGACGACCTCGACCTCGAAGATGAGGAAGATGAGAGCGATGACGTAGAAACGGATATTGAACCGGACCCATGCATTGCCGACAGGTTCCTCGCCGCATTCGTACGAGGAAAGCTTTTCAGGATAGGGGCGTTTCGGGCGAAGAAGCCATGAGAAAAAGAGGCCTCCGGCGACGAACACAATGCCCAGGATGAAGAAGATGAGGATCCTACCGAATTCTGTCAGCATTAGGACCGGATTGGAGTGCGTGCGAAAACCGGGTCAATATAGACGGAAATGCGAGGATTGTCAAGAAAATCGGGCGCTTCTGAAGCATTCATCATGCGATCGGTGGTCGTCACATGGCGTGCTTCGGGAGGAAGAGACTGAACGTCGAGCCTTCTCCCGGCCGCGAGGAGACGCGGATGCTCCCACCATGTTTCTCGACGATGCGTTTCGTTATTGCGAGGCCGATGCCGGTCCCTTCCACATCGAACTGGGTCTGCACACGCTGGAAGATCTTGAAGATGCGCTGTTGGTCCTCCTCACGGATCCCAATCCCATTATCAGTAACCGAGACGGTCCAACCCGCTTCCTGCTCCTCCGCCATGATTCAAAGAACGGGAGCGCGGCCACGGATGAACTTCAGTCCGTTGTCTATCAAATTCCGGAATACCTGCCGCAGCTGGCCTTCGTTTCCCTGAACGACCGGAAGATCGCCGACGTCTCGGCCGCTCCTTTCGGTCAGGACGACCTGCACAAGGTCCCTTGGTATGCGGGACTATGAAGCCGCGTACAGCAAGCGTCGAACGGAGCGGGTCAGGCCCCCTCCCGCTCTGTCGTCGTCCGCATCGGTTGCGGAGGAAGGTTGATGATGTCCTCGGGGAAGTGCTCGATGATATATGCGACGATGTCCTTCACCGAGATGACCGCAACGGGGAGACCATTCTCATCTATGATAGGAACGTGACGGTATCCTCCCACATGCATCGTGTTCAGCACATATGCGATGCTGTCGTCGGCCTGCAGTCCCTCCACCTTCGGCGTCATGACGTCACGGAGCTTCGACGTTGCCGGATCCAGCTTCCCAGCCACCTTCTTCAGGACATCCCTCTCGGTAAAGATGCCGACAAGCTTCTTCTTCTCGGTCACAAGAACACATCCGACCCCCCGCTCGTTCATCTGCTGTATGGCTTTCGCCACCGTGTGCTCCGGGCTCATGGCTATGGGCTTCCGCACCCGTATGTTCTTTATCGGTTTCGAGAATGCGGCGGCGTCCAGAACCGTCGGGTCCTTCTCCTTCTCATACATCATGCTGAGTTCTTCATTGAGCTCGTCGTTCATGGCAGGACCTTCCGAGGTTGGCGTGCGGTGATTGGTGAGTGACGTCTGAGGATCGAGTACCGGGATTCTTGCCCGTCCGCGCGTGGCACTGTGGGAAAGGGTCAGGACCGCGCCGCAGGCGGATTCCACTCCGGCTCGTCGACCCCGGCAAGGTGGTTCGCGTAGCGCGCGAGCATGAACAGAAGGTCGGAGAGCCGGTTCAGGTAGACGATGCATGCCTCCGAGACAGCTTCCTGGCCGCTCAGTTCGACCACGTGGCGTTCGGCGCGGCGGCAGATGGTCCTGGCAACATGGAGATGCGATGCGATCGATGAGCCCCCGGGATGGATGAACTTCTGCAGCGGCTTCAGGTGCGGTTCGATGCCGTCGATCTCTTTCTCCAGTTTCTCGGCCTCGGCGAGCGTGATGCGCGGGACGCTCCGCACACTCTCCGCTTCGGGCGTGGCCAGGTCCGCTCCCAGTATGAACAGTTCGTCCTGAAGGTCGCCCAGCACCCGGTCGATACCGGCCGGCGGAGTTGCCGCCCGTATGACCCCGAGATATGCGTTCAGTTCGTCTATTGTGCCGTACGCCTGAAGCCGCAGATGGTCCTTTCGGACCCTCCGGCCCCCGAACAGGGAGCTTTCACCCTTGTCCCCCGTCTTTGTATAGATCTTCATGGTCAGAAGGCCTTATGTGTTCCGTTGCACCCGATCGATCCGCTCGCGAAGAAAGTCGACATCCTTCCGGAGTGCCTCATGCAGTTCCTGCAGCTCATGCAGTTCTTCCGCCCGGACATCGTCGATCTTTGCGTGCAGCTGCTGGAGAAGGAGCTCTGACTTCAGGTTCACCTTGTAGTCAAGCTCCGCAGCGAGCCGGTCCTTCTTGCTCGCCCTGTTCTGACTCATCATGATCACCGGCGCCTGGAACGCAGCGAGCGTCGAGAGCATGAGGTTCAGAAAGATGAAGGGATACTCGTCGAAGGGCCTGAACCAGAGCTGGATGGTATTGAGACCCATCCATCCTGCCAGGAAACTCACGAAGAGGATGATGAACGTCCACGAGCCGCCGAACTCGGCCAACCGGTCTGCAACACGGTCGCCGATGCTCATCTGTTCTTCAAGCTCATCGTTGACGTTCCTCGATGTCAGGGAGGTCACAAGCTTGTTCGTCTCACGAAGGCGGCTGCCGATCTCACCGAGCATGGCGATCGCCACCTGCGGACGCTTGGTCAGGAATTCCATGAAATCTTCGCGGTCCATGACAAGGACACGCGTCTCCTCGCGTGCCTTTGCCGTTGCTGTACGCGGCAGTCCGTCGAACAGCGATATTTCGCCGAAGAATGCTCCCTCGTGAAGCACGGAGACCTGCACCTGCTGTCTATTCAGCTCATCCGGGACCAGGATATCGACGATCCCGTCCATGATGATGAACATCGAGGACCCCTTGTCGCCGATCCGAAAGATGATCTCTCCCGCCGCGTATGTGCGGGGGGTCCAGAGCATCTTGAGTGTCTCAAGGTCCGCGACCGAGAGCCGTTCGAAGATCGGGATCGTGGAAAGGAATGCTGTGTCTATCATATCGTGTGTCGTGTCATCGTGTGATCAGGCCTGTCCTTCTTCCCCGCAAAACATCGAGCCCGACCGGATCGGCCGGGCTCGATGGAACAACTTTGTCCCGCAGGTCTTATGGATAGTTCCCATCCATTTCGTCGATACCGGGAGGGGGGAACCGGATCGGACCTTTGCGCCAAGTTTGGGGCCCGGCGTGAATGCAATCTATCCGCCTACGGGACAATGAACAAAGGTGCGAAGGAGTGAGATGGAAGATGAGAGACGCACCAGTCTCACTACTCTCTCCTTCCTACTTCTTCCGCCATATCTCGGGCAGCTCATTATAGAAGTGCGCCGACGTACGGATGCCGCCGAAGAAATTGTCGAGATTAATGTGCTCGTCCGGAGCATGAGCGTTCTCATCCGGAAGACCGAATCCGAGCAGCACCGTGTCGAGTCCGAGGATCTCCTTGAACTGCACGACGATCGGAATGGACCCTCCTTCGCGCTGATACAGCGGCTTCTTCCCAAAGCCCTTCTCGAGTGCCTTCACTGCCGCCTGTACACCCGGGCTGTCGATCGGCGTGATGGCCGCCTCGCCACCGTGATGATTAATGACCTTCGCCTTCACGGTCTTCGGCGCGATCTTCAAGATATGCTTCTCGAACAGCTTTGCGATCTTGCTGCTCTTCTGGTCCGCGACGAGGCGCATTGATATCTTTGCGTGGGCCTTCGAAGGAAGCACGGTCTTCGCTCCTTCCCCCGTGTAGCCGCCCCAGATACCGTTGCACTCGAGCGTCGGGCGAGCCCATACGCGTTCGAGACTCGTAAAGCCTGCCTCACCGTACAGCTCTTTCAGTCCGAGCTGCTTCTTGTATCTCGCATCGCTCCACGGGAGCTTCTTGAATGCATCCCGCTCGGCCTTCGTCAGCTTGCGGACGTCATCGTAGAATCCCGGAATGGTGACGCGCCCCTTGCTGTCATGCAACGATGCGATCATCTCGCACAGAGCCTGGATGGGATTATGGACCGATCCGCCGAACGTACCGGAGTGCAGGTCCGTGTTCGGTCCTTCGAGCTCCACTTCCATGTATGCCAGCCCGCGGAGGCTGTAGCAGACCGACGGGACGCCTTTCGCGAACATCGAGGAGTCCGAAATCAGAACGAGGTCGCCCTTCAGCAGGTCCTTGTGCTCCTTGACGAAATCGGCCAGGTGTTCAGAACCGACCTCCTCTTCTCCCTCGATCAGCATCTTCATGTTGATGGGGAGCGGAACGCCGTTCTCCTTGTATGCTTCGAGCGCTTTGAAGTGGATGAAGATCTGCCCCTTGTCGTCCGCAGTACCGCGGCCGTACAGATTGTCCCCCCGGACCGTCGCCTCGAAGGGCGGGGAGGTCCACAGCTCGACCGGGTCGACCGGCTGAACATCATAGTGTCCATAGAAGAGGACCGTCGGTGCTCCCGGCACCTTCAGCGACTCCGAATACACGATCGGGTGACCGGCCGTCTCGAAGATGCGTACGTTGTCCATGCCAACCCGACGCATCTCTTCCGCCACCCACTCTGCGCATACACGCGTATCGCCATCATGATTGGACTGGGAGCTGACGCTCGGGATCGCGAGGAACGACTTCAGCTCGTCCAGATATCGTTGCTTGTTGGATTCGACGTACGAAAGGATATTGTCCATGGGTGCCTTGCCTATCGGAATAGAATGAGAGGAAACATACCCGCCTCTGGGGTGCACAAATATACCCCGGTCAATTCCGAAAGGCAATACGACAATCAGGGTGTTCTGCTTCCCTTTTTTGAGAAGGGGGAACCCCAGAATGCCCGAAATTGTATGTGGTACGACTATTGTCTAGTTTTTGATAATCCATCTGTGACTGAGCGGAATCCGTGCTTATCGATATCCTGACCATTCTTCTCCCCTTGGCCTATGCCTCCGTCATCTATGCGTATGGGAAGGGATTTTTCTCGGACGTCGCCTGGGCCCAGCGGTCAAAACGCGGGCTTCTCGCAGGTCTACTGATCCTCCATGCGGTGTACCTGGTGGCAAGGACCGTCGCGTTCGACCATCCACCGGCAACGAACGTGTTCGAGATCCTCACACTCCTTGCATTCACAACGACAGCAGCCTACACGGCCATTGAGACCCGAACGGGGCAGCACGAGACCGGTTACTTCGTGCTCATGTTCGCATTCGGCTTTCAACTCGTCTCCTCTCTCTTTATAGAGGACCTGCTGGAGGTCAAGGAGGTCCTGAGGAGCGCATACTTCGGGCTCCACGTCGCATCGGCCCTCGCGGGATATTCGGCGATCACCCTCTCAGCAGTGTATGGGTCCCTCTATCTGATGCTGTATCACGAGATGAAGAAGACCCGGTTTGGCGTTATCTATCGCAAGCTCCCCAGCCTTGAGAACCTGGAGCGGATGTCTGTCTTCTCCATCTGGCTCGGCTTCATTTTTCTTGCTGTCGCGATGATCGCTGGTCTCATCTGGCTCCCCCGGGCGTTCGCCGACTTCAGCTACGCTGACCCGAAGCTCATCGGCACCATCATCATCTGGCTCATCTATGGCGTTGCGCTCACCGCCAGGCGCTCTGCCCGCTGGAAGGGACGGCGCATGATGGTCATCGCCATCAGCGGCTTCGTCATTTCGGTGTTCTCCATGACAGCGATCAATCTGTTCTTCACCAGCTTCCACCGCTTTGTCTGACATGCACCTCTTCTGTCTCAGCATATCGCATCATACAGCGCCGGTCGAGCTCCGGGAGAAGCTCTGGTTTTCCGACGATGAGATCCGGGCGGCTCTTCCGGCCGTAGCGGCCCAAGGATGCGCAGAGGCGGTCCTGTTCTCGACGTGTAACCGGACAGAACTGTACGTTGTGCCCGATACGGAAAAAGCGGACCCGCAGAAGTTCATCGACCTTCTCAACCGCCTGAAGAAGACCCGCCCGGCAATGAGGCACGAGCACTTTGCCGTCTTTCATGATAAGGATGCTGCCGAACATCTGTTCCGCGTCGCCTCCGGCATCGACTCGATGATCCTCGGCGACGTCCAGATCCTCATGCAGGTGAAGGACGGATTCCGGCTTGCCGTCGAAGCAGGGACGGCCCATACGGTCATGAACAGGCTGTTCCAGACAGCATTCCACACCGGCAAACGGGTCCGCTCGGAAACCTCCCTCGGCCAGGGGGCTGTGACGATCGGCTACGCATCGGTGGAGCTCGCAGAACGCATCTTCGAAAGCCTCCACACAAAATCAGCGCTCATCATCGGCGCAGGGGAAACAGCACAGATCACGGCGAAGCATCTTCGGGGAAAGAATATCGGTTCTCTCGCCATCACCAACAGGACGCACACGCGGGCCGAGGCCCTTGCAGCGGAGCTCGCAGCTGATGTCCTCCCGTTCGACAGGTTCCGCGCAGCCCTCCGCGATGTGGACATCGTCATCTCCTCCGTGACGGTCGATGAGCCGATCCTCACCGCAGGCGACATCGAAGAGGCCACCCGCCATCGCCACGGCGGGGCACTTTTCCTGGTCGATATAGGTGTACCCCGGAACATCGATCCCGCTGCCGGAAAACTGGACAACGTCTTTCTGTATGACATCGACACCCTGCGCACGATGGTCGACGAGAACCTCTCGAAGCGGAAGGCGCAGGTACCGAAGGTCGAGTCCATCGCCGGCGGGGAGGTGTCGAACTTCTTCGCATGGGCATCGTCCCTGGAGGTCGCCCCGACGATCAAGGACCTGACCCGCATGGCGGAAGAGATACGAAGGTCGGAGGTCGAGAAGAACATCAACCGGTTCGACGAGAAGGACCGCGAACTGCTGGAGATCGTCACCCGGCGGATCGTCAACAAGATCCTTCATACTCCCATCTCCCAGATCCGCAACGGTCACGATGAGCCGACCTTCGAGCGGGTCAATTCCATCAGCGCCATCCGGAAGCTCTTCGGCCTGCACCGGGAACACTCAGCGGAAGAAGAGCACGATGCGTGACCTGATCCTCGGGTCGCGCGGCAGCGCGCTGGCCCTGTGGCAATCCGAACATATTAGCGCCCTCCTTCGAAAGGCGTATCCGGGACTGTCCGTCCGGATCGAGATCATTAAAACGCTCGGCGACAAGATCCTCGATGCCCCCCTGTCGAAGGTCGGGGATAAAGGCCTGTTCACGAAAGAGCTCGAGCGCGCACTGCTCGATGGAACGATCGATCTTGCAGTGCACAGCCTCAAGGACCTCCCCACCCTGCTTCCTGAGGGATGCATGATCGGCGCGATCACACAGCGGGAGGATCCCCATGACGTGTTCATCGCTCATCCTTCATTGTCTGTGGCCTCGTTCGATGACCTTCCGCAGGGCAGCACGGTCGCAACGGGAAGCCTCCGGCGCGCATCCCAGATGCTTGCCTGGAGACCCGACCTCACCATCGTCGATATCCGCGGGAATCTCAACACACGCATGGCAAAACTGGAATCGTCCGACTGGGCCGGAATGATCCTCGCCCGGGCCGGCGTCAAACGGCTTGGATGGGAAGACCGGATCGCCGGAGTGATCCCCTTCGATGTGATGCTGCCGGCTGTCGGCCAGGGAGCCCTCGGCATCGAGATCCGGGAAGGCGATAGTGAGCTCGAGGGGCTCCTGCGCATCGTGCATCACGAGGAGACTGCGCTCGCGGTCCGGGCAGAACGCGCATACCTGCGGCACCTCGAAGGGGGTTGCCAGGTCCCTATCGGAACGCTCGCAACCCACGAACACGCACACGTGAAGCTTGAGGCGTTCATCGGGAGTCTGGACGGACGCAGGACTGTGCGCGATGCAGCGACCGGTTCTGCCGATGACCCTGAGCTGCTCGGCACCTCCCTTGCCGGGAAAATGCTCGAAGCGGGCGGGCGAGAGATCCTCGCGAAGATCCGTCCGGCCGCGCAGGACCCCGAAGCATGACTGCCCTGACCGGCCAGAGACCGACCATCCTGCTGACACGAAGCGACGAAGACAACGCGCTCATCGCACCGCTCTTCGAAATCGCAGGACTGGCAACTGTTGCCGTTCCCGGCATCAGCATCATACCCCCGGATGACTGGTCTCCCTGCGACGAGGCGATCGGGAACCTTCCATCCTATGATGGCATTATCTTCACAAGCCGCCGTGCGGTCCGGTCATTCCTCGGACGTCTGGATGCCATCCGCGATGACGGCCGTTCGATCATCAAAGGGAAGAAGATCGCAGCAGTCGGGAAAAAGACGGAGGAGGCGCTGGTCGCTGAAGGTATCGCCGCGGACTTTGTCCCGGACGTCGGGTCTGCCCGCAGTCTTGCAGCGTCGCTCGGTATGGCAGATGTTCGCGGCAGAAGATACCTCTTCCCCAAGAGCGATATCGCCCGCGATGACCTCCCGGCCGAACTCCGCGCCCACGAAGCGCGCGTCGATGAGGTCATCGTCTATCGGACGGTCCTTCCCGATGCAGGGGCTGTGAGCGACGTGCGTGAGAGGTTGCTGGCGGGATCCATCGGGTATGCTGCGTTCTTCAGTCCGTCCGCGCTGCGCAACATCCTCGAAACGTTCGGCATCGATTGCTTTCAGCGCACGACGATCGCAGCCGTCGGGCCAACGACAGCTGCTGCTGCCGAAGCTGCGGGGCTGCGAGCCGAGATCATCGCTGCGACGCCTCGGACGGAGGATCTCGTCGCGGCCATCAGAGAGCATGCCGCATCGGGGCGGACAACACTCAGAAAACTTGACGACGCATGAAAACAACCCTGACGAACGATCTGTTCCTTCGAGCCTGTCGCCGGCAACCGGTGCCGCGGACACCCGTCTGGATGATGCGGCAGGCCGGACGCTACCTCCCGGAATACCGGGCCGTGAGGAAGAACTATGACTTTCTCACGATGTGTCACACGCCCGAGCTCGTCGCGGAGGTGTCGATTCAGCCTGTCGACCTCGTGGGAGTCGATGCATGCATCATCTTCTCCGACATCCTCGTTGTTCCTGAGGCGATGGGGATGCAGCTGGTCGTGGAGGAAGGAAAAGGCGGGCCGCAATTTCCCTCCCCTCTCCGGTCACGAGCGGACATCGACGGCCTCAAACGGCCTGACCCCGAGACGGAACTGCGGTTCGTAATGGATGCTCTCCGGCTCACGAGCGGCCGGCTCGCGGGACGCGTGCCCCTCATCGGCTTTGCCGGCTCCCCCTGGACGCTCGCGTCGTACATGGTGGAAGGACGGGGCTCAAAGTCCTTCCGACACATCAAGGAGCTCATCTACAGTTCGCCGGATGACGCCCATGCGCTGCTGTCGCTGCTGTCGGACACCGTCACCGATTATCTTAATGCAAAGATCGCCGCAGGTGCACAGGCCGTGCAGATCTTCGATACATGGGGCGGTCTGCTGCCTCCCGACCAGTTCCGGGAGTTCTCTCTTCAGTATATCGAGCGTATCGTCTCCCGCCTCCATCGGGAGAAGGCCCCTGTCATCGTCTTCTGCAAGGATACGGGCCATTCGCTCGAGGCCATCGCGGAGACCGGTGCAGACGTGGTCGGCATCGACTGGACCATCGACATGGCCGAAGCGAAGCGCCGCATCGGAGGCAAGGCCGCCCTTCAAGGGAACCTGGACCCAACGATGCTGTATGCGCCACCGGATCGGATCCGTGCAGGGGTCGTGTCGATCCTCGAGAAGTTCGGCCATGGCCCCGGGCACGTCTTCAACCTTGGTCATGGCATCCTTCCTGACATTCCCGTCGAGCATGCACGCGCGTTCGTCGATGCGGTCAAGGAGGAAAGCCCGCGATTCCACACATAGTCCCGGCGGGAGGGATCGACGATCCCTTCGCAGCATCAGGAGGAGTGCCCTCGTGTCACAGAAGATTGCAGTCGTGCTTTTCCAGCTGGGAGGTCCCGATTCGCTCGAATCTGTCCAGCCCTTCCTCTACAACCTGTTCTCCGACCCCGACATCTTCGATTTTCCGGGATCGTCGTTCCTCGGCAAACCTCTTGCCCGCTACATTTCGAAGAATCGCGCCCCGCATGCACAGAAGCATTATGCTGAGATCGGCGGACGGTCTCCCATCCTCGAGCTGACCACAGCGCAAGCCACCGCGCTTCAGAAGATGTTGCGGGAGCAAGGGCTCGACGCGACCACGTTCGTCGCCATGCGATACTGGCATCCCCTCACGAGCGAGGCTGTCCGGCAAGTGAAGGCGGGCGGATTCGATCGGATCATCCTGCTGCCGCTTTACCAGCAGTTCTCGAGATCGACGACCTACTCCAGCCTGAACGAATGGAACCGTCTGGCCGCACAGGAAGGAGTGACGACACCCGCACAGCTCATCTGCTGCTACCCGACCCATCCGCTGCTCGTGGATGCATACGTTGCCAGGATCAATGAGGCATACGCATCGTTCCCGGGCCTGCCCCACGAGGAGATCGACCTGGTTTTCAGCGCTCACGGTGTGCCGCTGAGCTACATCCGCAAAGGAGACCCGTATCAGCTGCAGGTGGAAGCGACCGTTCGCGCGGTGGCGGCGAAAGGCGGTTGGTCATCACCTCATACGTTGTGCTATCAGAGCAAAGTGGGTCCCCAGAAATGGCTCTCCCCTTCCCTCACAGACACCGTCGAGGCAACGATTCGACGGGGACGGAAGAATCTCCTCATCATTCCCGTAGCGTTCGTCACCGAGCATATCGAGACGCTTCATGAGATCGGGATCGAGCTCAGAGAAGAAGCCGAGCGATGGGGGGTGCGACATATGCATGTCATGCCGGCGCTGAACGATCACCCTCTTTTCATCCGGTGCTTGTCAGACCTCGTGACGGCCCGGTTGCAATCGGCAGCGAACCCTTCATCCGCCTGCATGCGGCTCCGTGAGCAGGCAGACGGCCATCGTCCGGAGCCGGTCCTCTGCCCTTGGTACAGGTCCTCATGAGCAGCCCTGACAACCGATACGATGCCGTCATCGTCGGTGCCGGAATTTCCGGCCTCAGTACCGCCCACTGGCTTGTGAAGGCCGGCCACCGCGTGCTCGTCCTGGAGCGGGATGCGGATCCGGGCGGGACGATGAAGACGGTGCGGGAGGACGGCTTCCTCATAGAGACGGGTCCGAACAGCGCCCTCGAGACGACTCCGCTCTTTAAGGACCTCTTCCAGGAGTGTGGCTTGGAGGAGGAACTCAGATATGCGGATCCTGTCGGGAACAACCGGTTCATCGTCCGGAACGGCGCGATGCACGCGCTCCCCCTCTCTCCACCCGCCTTCGTCCGGTCTCCGCTGTTCTCATGGAGAGGAAAGGTCCGCCTGATGGGAGAACCCTTCATCGGGCGAGCGAAGGAGGAAGAGAGCGTCGCTCAGTTCGTGAGTCGCCGGCTGGGGCCCGAGTTCCTCGATTATGCGATCGATCCGTTCGTTGCCGGCGTTTTTGCCGGACGGCCGGAGGATTTGTCCGTGCGGTCCGCCTTCCCAAAGCTCTATGCCCTCGAAGAAAGGTACGGCGGGCTCATCCGGGGCATGATCGGCGGCGCGAGAGAGCGGCGGAAACGTGCGGAGAAAGCGAAGGACCGCGCCGAGTCTTTCTCTTTCCGCAGCGGCATGCAGCAGCTGCCAACCGCTCTGGCCCGTTCGCTGGGCAGCGCTCTCAGGCTTTCCACGCCTGTGCGTTCCATCGCCCGTGACGTCGACGGGTATCATGTAACCATTGGGAATGGTTCCGGTACCGATGAAGTGCGGACACGCGCTCTCATCCTTGCGGTCCCCGCTTACGTCGCAGCAGAATTTCTTGATCCATTCTCAGGACACGTATCCGAATTGCTCCGGTCCATCATTTACTCCCCCGTGGCATCGGTCTTCCTTGGGTACGAGCGGCAAGCCATCGCTCATCCGCTGAACGGTTTTGGCGTCCTGATACCGAGTAAGGAACGAAAGCGGATACTCGGCGCATTATGGTCATCCAGCCTGTTCGCAGGTCGCGCGCCGGAGGGACATGCGGCATTCACAGTCTTCGTCGGGGGAGCACGTCAACCGGAGGAACTCCGGACAGACGATACTGCACTTGTGGGGTTGTGCGACCAGGAGCTCGGTTCGATTATGCATATTCTGGGAAAACCAGTATATTACCGCGTCACTCGCTGGGAGAAGGCCATTCCCCAGTACACGCTCGGGTATTCACGCATCACCGATGCGTTGGAACGGTGGCGGGCGGACTTCCCCGGGCTTTCGTTCTGCAGCAATTATCTCGGCGGGATCTCCGTCGGGGATTGCGTGATGAGCGCACGGCGCACAGCCGATGAGGCCGGCGCCTGGCTCCGCTCGACCGCCCGATAGCACATCACACATTTCCGCAAGGAACTGTACGATGCAACGAATCGCTGCCTTTTTCCTGTCTGCTGTTCTCCTCCTCACGGTGACCCCCGCTGCGGCTCAGCAGAGCTTCGCAGAGGACAACCTCGAGCCGGCACAGTTCACCGAGATCCTGAAAGAATCCTGGTCGTTCCTGAAGGAACAGACGGACGCCTACCTCGCGAGCATCTCCCAGAAAGGCGAATTCGAGACGACCCCCGAGTTCGAGGCCCGCGTCCTGAGAGAGCGTCAGCTCTACAATATCAAGATCAACTCGTACATCAGGGAGCAGAAGCTCGATTCCCGGACCTTCGGCGTGCTTCTTAAAGCCACACCGCACACGTATAATGCGGACAAGCAGGTCTACATGGTGAAGTGCAGTGTGCAGGTCGAAGCGCCGTACACCATACCCGCGCTGTTGACCTACGTCCCGAGCAACAATTTCCTCCGGGTGCAGGACACGATCGTCGGCGGGTACCGGACCTCGATGCTTGCCCTCCGGTTCAACCAGGGATTTCGCTGGGAGGTCGAGCGGCCGGTCGCCATGGAAGCAAAAGAAGGCGAGGCGGACCTGTTCTTCCGCATCCGGGTCCGCATCGACATCAGCCAGCCGAACATGAAGGATCAGGCACTGATCCGCATCGTCCCGACCGAGATCATGCTGACGAACACGAGGAAAGGGACTGTGTACTGGAGGGAAGAGATACGGTAGAGGGAGAGATCAGACGGCAGACTACAGACAAGAGACCGAATATAACAGACATCAGATGTCAACAGGCCCCCGGAAGGGGGTTTGTTGTTTCAGGCGTCAGACGCTCTGATGGAGATGCAGGCTCCCGGCCACATCATCTTCGGTCAGAGACACGATCTCCCGGAACTCCTCCGGCTTGATCGTCAGCACAGGGCATGGCGCGTAGCGCACGACCTTCTCAGCGACACTGCCCATCAGGACATGTCTGAGCCCTGTGCGGCCGTGCGTGGACACCACGATGAGGTCGATATCGAGCTCACGCGCGACCTCGACGATGTTCGTCGCGGGTTTGCCGTGCCGGACCAAGACGTTGACGTGGGCATGCGCGATCTGCTTTTCGACCATGAGCAGCGTGATGCGGTCACGCGCCTTGGCTTCGAGCGCCGCATCCGCTTCGGCGTCCGACTCTCCGCGATGGCCATCGTGCTCCTCGACGTAGAGCACAGTGACCGCAGGATCTCCGAAGAGGGCTGCGATCTCCTCGGCATATTGCAGGGCGGTGAATGAGAAGTCTGAGAGGTCGACCGGAACGAGGATAGTACGAGGGGCTTTCATATTCCGAACCTTTGGAGGGATGGAAATAAACATGCGGAGAGGGTCCGGTCATTGGATCCCCCTCCGCACAGACAGTATACGTGCAAAGGTACGGCTGGTTTCTTCTCTTATGCTGTGGTATCTGTCACATCGCGCTTGTCAAGGTCCCTTTTCCGACGGACGACGGCAACCGCAACTCCAGCCATCGACACGAAAGCACCAAGCCACACGAGGCTCATGAATGGCTTCACGCTCGCCTCGACCACGAGCGACTCGACCCCCTGCTGCACAGGCGCTGCGGGATTCGCAGTGCTGAGAATGACGGTCGATCCTCCCCCCTCCGTATCGATGTTCATCCCGACGAACCGGATCTCAAGCGTATCATTGACGCGATAGGGCTGCATCTCCGCGACCGAACCTGCCTCGAAGGACGATATCACGGTCACCGTCTTCCCCTTCTTCTTTCCTTCCCGTATCTCGAGGACCGCACCAATACGCATCCCTGCCCCGGCCATCATCGACTCGTTCGCATGCTGCTGCATCTCGAACTTCCGGAAGGTGACCGCGAACGGCCCGACCTGGTCCGTCTGGCCCTTGCGAAGATGAACGGGCCGCTCGACAGGCGCCTGCTCCGGAACGTCGACCGAGATAGGCTCGAGGTAGATGTCCTTCGTCAGCATCGTCACGTAGTCCGGCGTGCGCATTGTTGAGTTGTTATAGTCACTGTGATACATACCTGTGACCAGCTCGTACTTCGTCGCATCCATTCCGGCGATGACCGTGAAGTACCATTTCCCCTCCCGCTCCTGCGCCCCGGTGTACGTCAGTGTCTGTCCCAGAACCTCTTTGGCTTGTCCAAGCGGCAACGACACTGTCTCCGTCCGGGAATAGAAGCCCGACCCGATGATGCCGAGGAAGAGAATACCTACACCTGCATGCGCGATCGGGCCGCCGATCGACCACCAATCGATCCGGATCCGCTGATACAGCGCACGAACATTCATGAAGAATGCGAAAGCAGAGGTAAGCGAGAACACGAGCGGCATCACATCCGTCACGCCGGCGACGAGCAGCGCGATCACAAGCACCACCGAAAGGCCGAACGGCACCATCATCCGCCGCAGAGCTATGGCGAGCGGGACCTCTTCCCACTGCAATGCAAGGCTCACACCGAGCAGCAGTGCGAGCAGGATGCCGAACGGCAATGCGGACTTGTTATAGAACGCCGGTTCCACAGAGGCGTTCGCAATGATGGGCCAGTTGGTGCCGACAAAGACCATCGCCGTCAGGAGAACGAGAATGGCCGTCGTCCATCCCAGCATCGTATCCTTCCGCAGAATGCCGGTCATCGCACCGGACGGACGGAGGTCCTTCCAGCGGGACCGCAGCATCAGCAATCCGACCGCGAGCATGCCGACCACCCAAAGCAGCAGCAACGAGTAGACGAACGTTCCCGGGTCCGTGAAGGAGTGGACCGAGGCCTCGCCGAGGACACCGCTCCTCGTAAGGAAGGTGCTGTAGACGACGAGGACATACGCCAGGATGGTGAGCACGAAGTTCGTGCGAACGAATCCCCCGTTCTTCATCTGCACGATGAGCGTGTGCAGCAGCGTCGCAGCGACGAACCATGGGATGAGGGATGAGTTCTCCACCGGGTCCCAACCCCACCAGCCGCCCCAGCCGAGAACGCCGTAGGCCCAGTAGCCGCCGAGCATGATGCCGGTGCCGAGAGCGACGACTGCAAACAGGACCCAGGGAAATGCAATGCGCGTCCAGTCCTGGAACATCCTGCCCCAGAGCGCTGCCACCGCGAGGGCGAATGGCACCGCCAGGGACGCAAACCCGATGAAGAGGATGGGCGGATGGATCGCCATCCACATGTTCTGCAACAGGGGATTCAGACCCTTCCCATCAGGCGGCACCTGTCCGACAGCTATCTGACCCGGATATGCGTCCCAGATCATCGTGAAGGGGGACTTGAACAGCAGGATGAACAGCAGCGATGTCTGGACGATCCCGTAGATGGTCATCACGCGCGCCTCTGTCCGCTGCTTTCGCGCGAACGATTGCAGGACGAGGCCGAACAACGCTGCACACAGCGCCCACAGAAGGAAGCTCCCCTCCTGGCCTGCCCAGAACGTCGTCATGAGCAGATAGTCCGGAAGGTCGCGGGAGGAGTATCCATAGACATACTCGTACTCGAACCGATGCTGGAAGATGTACATCATCAGGAGCACCGAGGCGATGATGACGCTTCCTGCCGAGGCGATATTGCCCCAGCGTGCCTCGCGCACGGATTTCGAAGCGCCCGTTGCGGTGCGGAAATACATGAGCATCCCGAACAACGATGAAAGGAATGCGACCCATAGAAGGATTGTGCCGGTCATAGAAGTGCCTTTTTTCTCACTGTATGGAAAGTCTGAACTTGATACGGTACAGAGCGGGATGCCACCGGAAGGTTCTGTCTCCGCGATCTCCCCGGTACGGTCAGTATGTTCTTTGCTCGCTCAGCGAGCCTGTGTCGCCTCTCTTATTTCTCCCCTGCTTCGTCTATCACGGCCAGGGATCACGTTCTGCGGTGAAGAGACTCAGTTTGCCGTTGATATGATAGGGCTTATTGGTGATGGACCATGTCGTGTCGGCCGAAGTATACGTTGCGACCGGCGATTCTCCCGATACAGAGTGACAGATGCCACAGTTGTCAGATGTCGAATGGGGCGCAGGAGGCCGGGGATTACCGGTCGCAGGATTGCCATGACATGTGCCGCATGCGGCTGTCGATGGATTGTTCCACACGGGTGCGTTCGTAAGATTGCCATTCGTAAACGTGCCGTGACAGTACGTGCTGGAACAACTCAGGCTCGCCCCTGTGTATGAGGGATTCGGGACCACGGCGCCGCTTGCGGTCGTAATGGACGCGAAGGACCCGAAGGCCAGTTCGGCGCCGGCCGTCCCGTCAAGATGACCGTCTGCGCCGGTGTAGTCCAGCGTGGCAGGCACCGTATGACACTCGTTGCAGGCGACAGCATGCGTGGTCAGGGTCGACGGGCTCAGGTGGACCTGATGCGCACCGACCTTTCCGGAGGAGGCATTCCCCGCCAGATCATTGGGGGGCGCGGCATTCGTTACGGACCCGTGGCAGTGCGAGCAATCCGCCGCCGTTGAGACCTGGAACAGCGGAACTGTGCCGTCAACATGGTTGTCCACGTCCGTGAAGGTCGGTCCAGCGGTGACGGACGTGTGGCACCACTGGCATTCGGTGTACGCCGGGTGCGTACCCGTCGGCAGCGCCTTCGCAGCGGTCGTCGTCTTCGTCACATCCCCGTGACATGAACCGCACTGAGCTCCTGCGCCGGCCGCACTGTTCCACACGGGCGCGTTGGACTGGTTCCCATTCTTGAAGGTGCCGTGACAGTACGTGCTTGCGCAGGTGGCATTCGCACTTGTGTATGCCGGAGCCGGCGTCACGCCGCCCATCGCTAGTTTTGCAAGCGTCCCGTTAAAAGCCACCTCAGCACCTGTGTTCGCATCGATGTGACCGTCTGCGCCCGTCAGGTCGATGGTCGCTGGTACGGTATGACACTCCATGCACGCGATGTCCTTTGCACCCGATGCATTCAGGTGTGCCTGGTGCGCCCCGACGCCCTTCGCGGTCACGACGGTATTCCCCGCAAGGTCGACCGGCGGTGCCGGGTCGGACCCCGTGCCGTGACATCGTGCACAGTCCGCAGGTGCATTGAGCGATGCGAGATTAATGGACCCGTTGACGTGCGTCGCACCGTTGGTGAATGATGCCGTTGCATCGATATTGGAATGGCACCAGACACATGATGTATAGGCCGGGTGCGTACCGCCCGGAAGGGCTTTCTCGGCCACGGTCGTCCTGGTAGCATCTCCGTGACAGGTCCCGCACTGTGCTCCGGTGCCGGCTGCCGCGTTCCACACGGGTGCGGTCGTGGGATTGCCGTTCACGAAATTCCCGTGGCAATATGTGTTGGAGCAGGTCGCTCCGGTGCTGTTGTAGGACGGGCTTGGCGTGATGCTTCCTGTCGGATGCGTCGCAAGCGATCCGTTGAACAGCACTTCAGCTCCGGCCGAGGCGTCCATGTGTCCATCCGCCCCGGTGACATCGACGGTCGCCGGCACGGTGTGGCATTCCGTGCACGCTACCAGTTGCGCATCGCCCGATCCGACGAGGTGCGCCTGGTGGGCGCCGACCCCTTTCGCGGTCACTGCGCTGTTCCCGGCAAGATCGACAGGGGGCGCTGCATTCGTCGTCGACCCGTGACATGCCGAGCAGTTGCCGCTGAGGTCCTTCAGATTCACGATACCATTCACATGCACCGCGGCATTCGTGAAGACGGCGTTGGCATCCACGTTCGTATGACAGACCTGACAATCGGTGCCCGGGGGATGCGTTCCTCCAAGCGCCGTGGTCTTCGGAAGCGCCTTTTCCTTGCGTGTGCTCTTCGTATCATCGCCATGACATGTTCCGCACACACCGGTGGACGGATCGGTCCACACCGCGACGTTCGTTCCGTTGCCGTTCCTGAACGTCCCGTGGCAGTAGGTCGAACTACATCCAAGCGTCGTGGCATTGTAGACAGGATTTGGATCGAACGCTCCCCCTCCGGTGATCAAATTGGCCAGTGTGTCGTTCATCGCCACTTCGGCGAATTGTGTCGTGTCGATGTGGCCGATGGACATCAGGGCAGTCGGTACGCTATGGCATTCCGCACACTTCAGGACCTTCGCCTCGTCCGCAACGAGATGAGCCTGGTGCGCCCCGACGCCGCGGTTCGACGCTGCGGTGTTCCCTTCGGTGTCCTGCGGAGGTGCCGGGTTGATGGCGCTTCCATGGCACGTGGCGCAATCCTCGGGACCAGCTGCCTGATTGTGGCAGGTAAGGCATGACTTCTGCGACGTTCCGCCGTTGTAGAGGTTCCCATGACACGTCTTGCAGGAGTTCATGTTCCAGTTGCTGGCTCGTATCGCCTGGCCATGGAATTCCGCCGAACCGGGCTGTGACCATCCGTCCGGATGGACCTTGACGCCGGCGGTCGTTCCGGCCGGCAGGGTCTCCTGCTCATCCACGCAACCGGTCAGAGAGATACCTGCAAGGAGCAGGAGCGATGCGGCGAAGCGAAGCGTACGTGTGTGTGTTCTCATGGTCAGTTATGGCAATAGCCGCAGAAGGTGAGAGACTTGTTTCCACCCGGACGCGCGTTCGGGTCCACGTGGCAGACGTAGCAGTTCGCCCCCGGATCTTCATGCCAGTCACCCTTCTCCCCCGCCATGAATCCGGGCTCATGCGTGCGCGGGTTCGTGCCGCGAATACCGTCGTTGTCGACATGGCACAGGACACAGGTCGGGTCCGCCGCCTGCACATCGTGACAGCTCGCGCATGCCTCGATGTCGCGACGCGCCTCACGGGCATGAAGCCCACCCCCCGAGCCGACGCCGACGGTCGTAAAACCGGGCTGCGAATGACTGAACGGACGGAACGATCCCTGATTGATGTTCCCCCCGGCCATATGGCATGTCGAGCAGAAATCCTGTGCATCGTGGCATGTCTGGCATTCGGATGACCGCTGCTGGACCAGCACGCCGTGCGTGAACCGGAAGCCGGCGTCATGGACCTTCAGCTTGTTCTGCCCCTGGCCGCGGGCGATGGCGAACAGCCGCGGGCCGTTCGGGACCTGAAGATCAGATCCCGGGACCGTGACGCTCACCAGCTCAGCCCCGTTGTGACATTCTGCGCATCCCTCTTCGGTGTGGCACGAGAGACAGTTCGCACCATCCCGGAGGGCGAGCTGCTTATGATGGCGGAGGAAGTCTGATTCATTATGTTCGACGGGACGGAGCAGCGCAAGGTTCGTATGGCAGGATTCGCACGCATTCGATGCCTGGGCATCATCATGGCAGGTATTGCACGTCGCCATAGGTGGTAGCGGAATATGCTCGCCCGCCTCGACACCGGCGACATCGGCATGGCATGCAGCGCATTCAGCTCCCTGTCCGATATGAAATGCATGCGAGAAGACGAGCCCCCGCGTATCGCGGACAGGGATCGTGTACTCCCCGGGATCCGTGACGTGACAGGTCGTGCAGCTCTCGTTCAGCTGTTCTTCGTGGCAGCTCTGGCAGGTGGAATGGTCGGGCCGGATGACATCTGCAGCCGATGCACTCTCGGCGACCGCGCTATGGCAGTCAGCACACCCCATACCTGCATCCTGTGTGTGCAACTTGTGCGAGAACCTGAGGCCGGACTGCGGCTCCTCCCCCCCACCACCTGTCCCGGCAACGAGGACGGAAAGCCCCACGGTGAGCACGAGCGCTGTCAGAAAAGCCCCGTAGAAGAACGGGATGCGCGACGGTCTTGTTGTGTGATCATGCATGGACGAATTCCTTCTCAGAACATGCTGAAGCGATGTGACAGCGCATAACTGATCCGCAGGAAGAACCGCGTATCGCTTGTATAGACCTTGTTGTTCATCCACTGCACCTGGGCATCGACCAGGAGCATCTGCAGCGGACGGATGGCGAGGCCGCCCGACACGCCGAGCGCATCGTTGGTCGGAGCATCGGCATCCAGTTTGTAGTGGGCGTAGCTCACCAGGATCGTCGGAGTGATGAAGTTATCGAAGAGCGGATACCCGGCATTGAGCGACGCCGCATCGAGCGTGCTCCTGTCGGAGATGTTCGTGGCGAACGACGCAGAGACATATTCGCCGTTCACGCCGAGGGTCACACGCTGTGAGGACTCGTCGCCGTAGGAGATGGAGCCGACATTGGCCAGGAGATGCCATCCGTCCATAAGGCCGTACTCGATGCCGGCATTGATGTCCTGTACGGTGGAGTACGTGAAGACGGAGAAAATGGACTGGAATGAGATGCGGGGCTCACGGCGAAGATACTCGGCAGTGATCGCTAGGTCGGGCATGATGCGGAACCGTCCGAACGCGTTCAGCTTGGCCATCTCCTTTGCTGTGATGTCGTGATCGTACCGCACATACACGTCACCATAGCCTTCAACATCGTACCGGGCGTCCGCGCTGACGATGTCCTCAGTGCGGGTCATCGGGCGGAAATCGAACGTGAACGGATTGAACAGCGTGTCGGCCCGTACTGCCGTGTACCCTTCCTGCGAGTACCCCTTGCTTGCGACGCTTGCAGAGACCTGCAGTGACGGGAGGAGCTGGCTGCTCACGTGGACACCGGCGAGAAAGTTCTCCGAATCGCTGAGGTCGAGCGAACGGTCGCCCGGCGTGAGCAGGCCGTAGAATCCCTTGACCGTCAGCTTCTCCTTGAGCGGCCTGACGGTGGCGGATAATCCATCGATGAGACCGCGGCCCGCACCCGAGAACACGTACAAGCGTCCGGCCTGTACATCCACCATGTCGAGCAGGTTCCTGACACTGACCGACAGCGAATAGAGTTTGAACGATGGATCGTTCTTGTTGGGACCGGCAAAATCATTGAAGCCCTGCATGTAGGTCCGGAACGTGAAATCCTTCGACCCTAACATGAATTGAGCGCCCTGAAATCCGTAGAGATGGCTCTCTGTCTGACTGGCTGCATCCAGGCGTTGCCACGAGTAGGCTGAGGTCACGAAACGGGCTTGAAACAATTGGGCCAGTGCCGCGCCGGGGATGAGCAATAGAAGGGAAAAAGCCAGTGTGAGTAGTCGTTTCACGGTCTTCACCTTTGTTGTCGGCCCTGGTTCTGCAACCATTATGCCATCTTTTCTCCTTTTTTTCCCCCATTTTCAAGGATTCAATATTGCACTTTTCGATCCTTTCCATCGAGCGGGAACCCTATGAGAACGATTATCGAATGTGATAATTGTTAATTATTAGTTACACAATGTAAATTATGCTTGACATCTAGAATACGTAATGTGTACTTTACAGTCAGTTCTGATGGATAAAAGCAAGGAGGAGCCTTCATGAAGCTCGGTAATGACTTGCGGAAATTCCGGTTCCTGACTGGGGAGATGTCCCAGGAGGCGCTCGCCGGAATGGTCGGGGTCACGCGACAGACGATCATCTCGATCGAGAAGGGGAGATTCAATCCGTCCGCGCTTCTCGCGCTCCGGATAGCCCGGGCGCTTGACAAGCGCGTCGAAGACATCTTCTATCTGAAAGAAGACGATCGCTCACCATCAACGGAAAGGATATAGCGATGTACGCGAAAGGCATCATCCTGATTATCCTTGTGCTCGCTGCTCTTGCGGTCTGGATCATTCCCCGCACGAGTTTCGCGGCGCGGCTCACTTTCTCCGAACGCACGTACCGGACGATCCACTGGATCGGTGCGATCTGCGCCGTCGCCGGCATCGTCCTCACGTTCCTTCTGCAGAGTGCTCTGCTCGAAGAGCATGTGTACGAATTCATCCTCCTCCCCGTGTTGTTCGCCTACGCCGTCTATCCGGCGATCGTGGCACGGTCCCGGAACACGACGGAGCTTCTCGATGAGAAGCAGCTCTGGGACACAACACAGGCAGCGGCCTTTTCGCTCACAGGTACCGTTCTCCTCATGTCGCTCGTCTTTGCGTTCTATGGTGAAGGTGTTCTCAGCGGGACAGTATGGTACCCGATACTTATGTATGGCGCCGTCGGTTGGTACTCAGCAGCAACTCTGTACCTTCACCGGACAGGATGACATACGCAGCAACCAGACCGTGGCTAGAAAGAAAAACGCCCTCGTACGAGGGCGTTTTTCTTGTTTCGAACAACACTGAAAGGGTCAGCTCTTCGGAACCGGATGGGCGATCTTTGCCCACATCTCCTCGAACTTGAATCCCTTGTAGGTCGGGCTCTTCTCGTTGTGGCAGGTCTTACACGCCGCTTCGATAGAACCTTCCTTCGAGAAATCGACCATGCCGGCCGCAACCGCCTTTGCCTGGTCCTTCATCGTCGCCATGCTCTTGTACTTGTCCCCTGCACCGTGGCATGCTTCGCACTGAACACCGTCCTCCATCTTGAACTTTTTGTCCAGCAGCTTTTCGTCAACACCCGCCGCTGTCACATGGCACGCGAGACACTCGGCATCCTTCTCGGCGCCTTTGCGGAGCTTCTGTGCTTCGGGCGTGGTAAGTGTCTTGTATGCACCAGCATGCGCAGATCCCTGCCAGATCTTGAACTGCTCACCCTGCTTGGCCGTCTGGTGGCACATCTTGCAATTCGCCACGCCGGCGTATTTGTTCTGCGCAGATGCTATGGCAAAGGCCATGAGTCCTGCGACCAGTGTGAGCACGATTCTGTGTAGAAGTCTCATGTGCATCCTCCGGATATGATGTGAAAGGCTCAGCAGATCTGAATTCCAGTTCATGACGACGTCACTGGGCTTGCTTCTTCGCTTCCTGACGCCGCTCTATTCTGCGAATTGTAAGGTACAAAGTGACAGCAAGAAACGTAATAATCAAGGTCGCCACACCGAATCCGCCACGACGAAAATCGTATTCTTCGAGCGCCGCATTCGCTTCTCTCTTGACCACCGCTCCGGTTTCCATCCCAGAATTGAGAATTTCGCTGAACGCGTTCAGCTCGAAGGCGTGAATTGCGGTCCTCGAGCGGAGCCGTGCTTGTCGGATCTCCCGGAGTTTGAATTTCGCCTCCGATACCTCCATCCCTTTTTGTTCCGCCTCCTCGACGAGGGTCCGGGCATCCTCTTCGAGGTGTTCGAGGCTATCGATCTGCGACCGCATGATGCCAGCGACCTCAAATCCTTTGGTGTGCTTGGTCGCCGAATGGCACTGGGAGCAAACGGCCTGCCCATCGTTTCCTATGAGCGCGTTCGTCGCCGCAACGATCCTGTGGTTCCCATGACAGGTCTCACACATCGGCTTGCCAAGGTCTGCAAAGGCCTTTCGGTGAGGACTTTGCGAGAACAGCTCAGCATTCAGCACATGGCACGACCCACACACATTTCCGATCGACCCGACGCCCGGAGGAACAGCGCCATGATTGCCGTGGCAATCGTTGCATGCCGGTGCGGACAGATCCCGCTTCTGCAGCAGTGCGATACCGTGAACGCTCCCGGCATATTCCTCATACTGGTCTGCCGCCAAGCCATACGTTTTCATGAGCGCCTCATTGGCATGGCATGCCGCACACGTCCCGGGAAGATTCGAGGGGAAGACCATTGACTTGATATCCTGTGCCGCACGCACCTCATGCGATCCGTGACAGCTCACACATGTCGCCACCTTCGCGTCCCCTTTCGAGAGCTGTCTGCCATGAACACTGGTCCGAAATTCCGACAACTGGTCTGTCGGAATCGTTGGATTGTACTGACGCATGTACTCAGTGTTTGCATGGCATGTGGAGCATGTGCGAACGACGTTCAGCGGATGGACGGGCGATTTCTTGTTCGTGCGTTCCCGGATACCATGCACCCCATGACAATCGGTACACTGGATCGCATGGCCCGGTCCGGCGACCGACGGAACGCCATGGATGCTTGCTTCCAGCGCCCCGGCCTGCGCGGTCGGAAGCGAAGAACCGAGCGACACCATCTTCTCCTGATCAGCGTGACAGGATGCACACATCGCCGTCACGTCATCGCCGGAGGGCTTCCCCTTGAATCCCCCTGCAGGATCCATAGCGCGCTCCATATCGTCCGTCGAGGCATCACCGCCATGACATGACGCACAGGTCAATCCCTTCATCCGATGGATATCATCCAGGTAGCCGGTCGATGCGTCGTCGCCGAGACTCGCATGACAGGTATAGCACTCATCCTTCCCGGTCTGCGCGGCAGCGGAGGCGCCGAAGAGCAGGAGACTCGCGAACACCATGCTGTAGGTTCTCATGCCATCCACCCCCAGATCGTCAGAAGAATGATGTAGATGATGGCACCGATACCGATGTAGTTGACCAGAACGTTTCGCTCGCCGCGGGGGCTTTTCCTGTCCCAGAATGGAACGAGCGCCCACAGCAGGCCAGCCACGCCGAACAACAGCACACCCAACATCTCGCCATCAAAGATCCAGATGGTAGCAGGGATGACCTTCAACGTCTGGAACATGAACATGAAGTACCATTCGGGCTTGATCCCTGCCGGTGCAGGTGCGAACGGATCGGCCTTGAAACCAAGCTCCCATGGAAAGAACACTGCAAGGAAGGCGACGATATTCAGGACGATCAGCCACAGCAGCAGGTCTCTCAGCAGGAAGTTGGGGAAGAACGGCATGGTCTTCCTGGGGGAGGTCGTGTCCTGTTCGATGGATATGGGCTCGCTCATCCCCTGCCGCTGAACAAGGATGAGGTGGGCCGACAGCAGAACGGTGAAGATCGCCGGGAACACAGCCACATGGAATCCGAAGAACCGGGATAGCGTCGCACCGGTGACCTGTTCACCCCCCCGCAGGAACTCCACCAGAGGCTTGCCGATGACGGGCGTGACCCCCGGGATCTCCGTCCCGACCTTGGTGGCGAAGAATGCCAGTTCATTCCAGGGCAGCAGGTAGCCGCTGAATCCGAACGCAAGCGCAAGAAAGAGCAGCCCGATGCCTGTATACCACGTCAGTTCACGCGGCTTCCGGTAGGCCTTCTCAAAGTACACGCTGAACATGTGAATGAATACGGCAAGCACAAAAAGGTTCGCAGCCCAGCTATGGACCGACCGGATCAGCCAGCCGAATTCGACCTTCGTAACGATGAACTGGATGCTCTCAAATGCCAGATCCTCGCTCCCCTTGTAGTAGAGGAGAAGCAGGATGCCTGTCACCACCTGGATGATGAATAGGAAAAGCGACACTCCGCCGAAATAATACCAGACGGACTGCTCGTGGACCGGGACCGTCTTCTTGTCCACGAACTTCCTGATATCGGTAAGATTCAGACGGTCGTCGAGCCATTGGACGATGTTCTTCATCCGGGCGGTCATGATATTTTCGAGATGAGCACCTCGCCTCCATCGATGATGACGCGAAGTTCCTCAAGCGGTCTCGGCGGCGGGCCTGAGATGTTCCGGCCCGTCAGGTCGAACTTTCCGTTGTGGCATGCACACCATATGACCCCCATGTCCTGCCGGTACTGCACCGTGCAATCGAGGTGCGTACAGGTCGCAATGAACGCATGGAAAGCACCGTCACTTCCCCGTACGACGATCGCAGGTACGGCACCGAATTTGACGATCCTCGAAGAATCCGGCGCAATGTCGTCCACCTTCCCGACACTGACGCTTCGCACTTCCACGTCGCCCTGTTTCGGGGGCTTGAGGAACGCGAAGATCGGATACAGGACGGAAGCCGCAAAGGCGACGATGGCTCCGCCAAGAAAGAACTTGAGAAAATCCCGCTTGCCTGTATCGCGCTGATCGCCGGCGTGCTGATCCATGCTACGACCCCCTATTGTCCACTATGACAATCGCTGCAGTTCATTTCTTTCCAGGCCTCCCCTATGTCCACGGGGTGCCGGTAGTGTACACCGCCGATATCGACCTGCATCCCGCCCTTCGTGAGTTCCTGAGCGAGGATGGTGTGGCACACATTGCAGTCGCGCGATAACACCCTTCCATCCTCGGTCTGATGCTTTCCGTCATGGCAGCGGAAGCATCCGGGGTAATACATGTGGCCGATATTGTCGTTGAACATCCGCCAGTTCGTGTTCATCTCCGGGAAATAATTGCGTGCGTAGATCTTCTGGACCTCTGCGATCATCCGTTCGACGGCGTCTTGTTTCGTCTCCATGACCTGCGGATACTGGCCATCATAGAACTCTGTGATCAGCAGGCGGATACTGTCGAGAGCGATCGGCTTGGTGGAATAGGACCGCTCAAGTGCATCGACAGCGACACTCTTCGCGCTTGGCAGCGCCGGATCGATCCACCCGAGCGACATGACGTGGTTGACCGACCTTTGCGGGGGATGATAGATATGGGACGGCCGATTATGGCAATCGATACAATCCATTCTTCGCTGCTCGAGTGTTGCCAGATCCTCATCGGAGATCGGATCGTCAACATTCTGGTAGACGATCACCTTCCCCTCACTGTCCCGCGTACTGACCCACGGAATGTCCTGCCGCTTCCGGTCACGTGCAACGTAGCGAACCTCGTTGGCAATATTCATGTGCCAATGGATCCCGGATGTCGGCCCGGCCTCTGCGTTGCCCCCACCGACCTTCACCAGCACATCGAGTTTCCATCGTGTATTGGCCTCATCCGAAATGAAGTACGTAAACTCGTCGAATTTCTCGCTAAAAAAATGTTTGGGCCAATGGCATTGCTCACACGTCTCCTGTGCCGGGCGCAGGTTCTCGATGGGGGTCTGGATGGGGCGTGGAAAGACGTTTGCGGCGACGGCGTACAGCTGGTACGCGCCGGAGATCTTCGACCGGACGAACCAACCAGCGCCGGGCCCTATGTGACACTGCACGCACCCGACGCGAGCATGCGGGGAATACTGATATGCAGTGAACTCAGGCTCCATGACGACGTGGCATGTTTCACCGCAGAACTGATCGGAATCGGTATGTTCGTATGCCTTGAAGCTCCCGAAAGCGGAGAACAGCAACAGAACAATGCCGCCGAATCCAATGATCAGGAAGGCCCGTCGGTGTCTCCCGTTGTTGAAATCCACTATCGGGAAGTGGGGCTCCGTGTGCTTGCCCAGCTTCCTGAGACGGTGTTCCCGCAGGATACCGAACGCTGCAATGCCGAGACCGATCAGCAGAAATGATGGAAGGATCACAAAGGCGATGATCCCCATGTACGGCTTGGGGTTCTCCGCCAGCATCTCCAGCACGATCAGGAAAATGATCAGTCCGAAACTGACAGCCGCAACGGCAGCTCCGGAGAGGGTGATTGGATTATAGAACGAGAGCGGGAACTTGCGTGACATGAGCATCTTTCCTTACGGTCTTGTCCGATGTCCCAATGGGTGTCCCAAGTATGAGAGAATAAATGGCGAAGGTCAAACGCTCCGCACACTCACCCTGACTCCTTCCGAAGAATGGGGAATCCGGGGCAGCCAAGCGCGAATCCTGATGATTTTCTGCAATACTGTCAGCGGTATGAGAAGAGCATAGCGTAGATGATCATAACAACGGTGGACAGCCCGAGAATAACGGCCGTCCATCCGAATGCGCGTATGCCTCTGGTTACAATTGGCGGATAAGCTTCTGCGAGATGCTCACGAAGCTTCCCCGTTCTTCGCAGGTCCTCGTATTCGAGAGGTTTGTCTTCCTTCAGCTCCTCCACGTCCATGCGGCCCGTGAAGACGACAGTGTCCATGGGGAATTTTTCAGGGCGAAGGTGAGTGTTGAAGAAATGTACCGTGAAGATGAATCCTGTCGCAAGGAGCGCCTCATCGCTGTGGATGATGGTAGCGACGTTGATGGCCCATCCGGGGAGGAACAGTGTGAAGATCTCCGGAAACCAGAGGACGAGGCCCGTCGAACCGATCACACCCATCCCCCAGAACACCGCGAAGTAGTCGAACTTCTCCCAGTACGTCCAGCGACCATACTGCGGACGCGGGCCCCTGCCCACGAACCACTTCATATTGCCGATGAAGTCCTGGAGGTCCTTCTTGTTGAACATCATACTATCGCGCCCGAAGATCAGCGCCTTCCAGGACCCGAACTCCTTCCGCTTCCGCCGGTAGAGGTCCCCGAGGTGAACGCTGAAGGTGCCGATCATGAGAGTGGCGGCGAGCCGGTGGATGTATCCCGCAGACTCGAACCCGCCGAAGAGATGGGAGAGAAAGACCGCCCAATCGGTGTAGGAGAACTTCAGCGTCATGCCGGTGAGAGCAAGGCTCAGGAAGCTCACGATCATCGCAATGTGGAGGCCCCGGTTCAGGCGTGAGAAGCGAACATACTGCTGCTTCACCTGCGTCGTCTTGTGATATGACTCCTCGGGCTCTTCGTGGACGACCGGGACCGGCTCGGTCTCAGCGATCGGCATCTTCTTCGATCCACCCTTCATACGTCTGCCTTTCTGCGTTTCTGCCGCGCCTGCTCGCGTTTTCGCCGCTCCCGACGCATCTGGAGTGCCCGCGGCAGCCACAGCAAGGTATGGATGCCCCCGAACACGAATGTCCCGATGAGGAGCGACGTCATGCCCCAGAAGGTGTAGTACAGGTAGGGGTATTTCTCCGAGTCATGGTGCGTCGCATGCGTCAGGTACCCGGCGAACTGACGGTTCGCCCCCTCGTGGCACTTCCGGCAGGTCTCGACGACATTCTCGCGGCTCAGATGCGACCGCGGGTCTGTCGCGGGCTGGATGTCATGCGCGCCGTGGCAATCGTAGCACTTCGCGGTCTGCGTGTACCCGAGTTGCGAGACCTTTCCATGATAGGTGTCGAAATAGGTTTCCGTGATCGACTCATGGCATTTCCCGCACTGATTCATGATCGTCAGCTTGAATCCCTGCTCATCCGCCCGGGTGATGGTGTGCGCGGAATGGCAATCGCTGCAGACCGGCTTCTTCTTGCCGTCGTCCGGATCGATGCGGCCATGGATGCTCCGGGCGAACTGCTCCTTGATGCCGTAGTGGCATTTGCCGCATGTTGCAGGAATGTTCGCGCGGTTCACACTGGATGTCGAGTCCTTCGACGGGCGCTCTGAATGTGCGGTGTGGCAGTTCGTGCACATCGCCGTCACGGTCAGGCCGCTCTTGATGAGCCCCTTCCCGTGGATGCTTTCCTGGTAGTGGTCGATGATGTCGACCTCTGTCCCTGTGTACCGCACGGCCGCCGATTCCCCTTCACGATGGCACTTCGCGCACATCGCAGGAACGTTCGTCGCGAAGGTGGGTGACGCAGGATCCGCCTTGCGAAGCACGCCGTGCGTGCCGTGACATTCCTTGCACGTCGGAGCGTTCTGGTCCCCCTTCGTCGTGAGCTCGCCATGAATGCTGGACATGTAGTCCTGCCCGACCTCCGCATGGCAGGACGCACAATCGACCTTCCGCGTGATGGTCTCACAGGCACGCCGCTTCGATGCATTCACCCCAGCGTGACACTGGCTACATGATATCTTCTGATGGCCCGAGGCGGCGAGGACCTCCTGATCGACGAACAGCGAATGCCCGTCGTCCGAGGTTTTGATGCCCTCCCGCTCATGGCACCGGAGACAATCCTTGTCCGCCATGCCCTGCGTATAGAAGACCTTCCGGATCTCATGCGGCTGGTGACAGTCGACACACGCAGGAAGGACATGCTCCTGCTTCTCCCACAGTTCGCCTTTGATCACCTTCCGATGGACCAACTCGATCTGTGCATGGCACTTCGTGCAGGTCTTTGCGATGTTCGAACGGGAGATCGATGAGGCGGGATCGGTGTGCGGAAGAATGTCGTGAGCGGTGTGGCAGGAGGCGCAGTTCGGCGCAACGATGAGGCCCTTGCGCAACAGTCCTTCGCCATGGATGCTCTCGGAGAAATGTTCGAGGATGTTCTCCTGGTGGATGTTCCTGAACCGCTGAACGGGCGACCCCTCCCGGTGGCATTTCGTACACGTGAAGGGAATGTTCAGGACCGCGACCGGGGATGCATTATCGGTATGCGGGAGGATCCTGTGAGTGCCGTGACAGTCAGAGCAGTTCGGGGCAAGCGGGTCCCCCCGGTCTATCGCCCTTCCGTGGAGCGACCCGGCATGTTTTTCCGCGACGACATCATGGCACATCCCGCATTGCGCTCGTTCGACGTCCTCTGCATGCGGAAATTCTATGTCAGCCAGGTCCGCATGACAGGAAATGCATGAAACGCCCTCGTGCGGCGTTCCTGAGAACACCTTCTCGTCAACGTGCATCAGGATGGTCTTCCCCTTGCGCACGCCTTCCAGTCCCTCATCCGCATGACAGCCCAGGCAGTCGCTGTTCTCCTGCGCCTGAACAGAAAAAACTCCTGCGCACAGCCAGACGACGAGAGCGATGACGATACGCATGCCAGGGGTCACTCCTTCACGTCGAGCGTGTGGTGCCGGTACGGGGCATTCTCGACCTCGTCCGCTTCCTCCCTGTGAATGCGCTCCAGCTCTAGGGGATGTTCCTCTGCCATCTCTTCTTCCGTAAGTGTCCCCTTCCAGAACGCCAGATTGATGGGATAGATGTCCGGATTGAACATGATGAAGTAGAAGTGCCAAACGATGATGGCAAGCGTCGCGAGCCACGCCTCATAGTAGTGCACCGTGCGGGCGACGTCCCACCCCAGCTTCGTCAACAGTCCAAGGAACGTGTTGTCGAACCACAGGATCACTCCTGTCACGCCCATCACGACCGTCCCCCACACGAGGGCCCAGTATTCGCTCTTCTCGATGTAGCTGAAGCGGCCGAACTTCGGTTTTTCCTCGGACAGCCCGAGATTGTACTTGAGGACGGCAATTGCGTCTGTCAGGTCTGACATCACGGGCAGAAGATCCTTGATGAGCTGGCGCCCCCGCTCCGTGGCGATGGCGTACCATGTGTGGTACAGGCTCACAGCCACGAGAACCACTGCCGCGATCCTGTGCACGATCCCACGGATGTCGAACATCAGGGGGCTTATCTCCCGCACCGACGCCACCCACCATGCATCCGGATAACGAAGTGCGAAACCGGTGATGACCAGAAGGATGAAACTGATGGCGAGCGTCGCGTGCTGCAGACGCTCAGATAGCGTCATCCGCACATACAGCCGGTGAGCAAGCCGCTCCTCCACGATGAGTCCCCGCCGCACCATGAGCTTGCGCCGGGACTTCCTCACGAAATCGAGCAGATTGTGGATGAGCATCCCGCCGATGACGACGATGATCATGATGATGTACGCCGACGAGACCCAGTACAGGATCGGCTCGTCCCTGGACGTTACGTCGACGTGGACCTTGCCCATGGCGAACCGGGCGTTCGCGCCCGGGTGGCAGGCGCCGCAGGTCTTTGCAAGGTTGTCCTTGTGGACCGTCGATGTCGAGTCCTGAGAATTCTTGATGTTGTGCGCACCATGACAACTGGCGCAGTTCGCCGCCTCGACTGACTGGGCAGAGACGGCGAGGCCATGATAGCTGTCCGAATACGTGGAGAATCTGTCAGAATTGATGCCGTATTTCTCCGAGAGCTTCACAGAGCTGTGGCAGGGAGAACAGACCATCGAAGAGACGTTCTTTGCTGCAACAGGAGAGTCCGGATCGAGGTGGCCGAGGATGTTATGTTCACCGTGACAATCTGTGCACGCCGGCGCATCCTGCACTCCCCTTGCCAGAGCGACGCCGTGGGCGCTCTCCGCGTAGACCTTCTCGATATCGCCATGACACTGTGCGCACGTCTCGGAGATATGCGCCTTGTTCACAAGAGAGCCCGAGGCCACCGCTTTCGCCATCTGGTGCGACCCGTGACAATCCACGCAGCTGGCGGCATCCCCGTTCCCCTCCAGGATCGCCTTGCCGTGGACGCTTGCGTCATATGCCATGATGAACCCGGCGGTCGGAGATGTCCGGGCTCGCACATTGGGATCGTCCAGATGACAGCTCAGGCAAAGCTTCTCCTGCACCTGCTTCGCGACAACGAGATCCTCCGATCCATGACGGCCATGAACCACATCGTTCTGATGGCAGGTGATGCAGTTCGGCGCACCGGTCACTCCCTCCGCAAGCGCTGATCCATGGGCAGAGATAGTGAACGCTTCCACGACATCACCATGACAGGTGCCGCAGAGGTCCGCGACCTCCGGACCTGCGTGCCCTGTCTGACGGTCAGTGATCCGCATGACGTCATGCTGACCGTGGCAGGTCTTGCAGTTCTTATCGTCATCCTGCTCCCGTCCCCGTACATTCGCCATCTGCGGATGAAACGCGTGCGCGCGACCCGCATCCGTATGACAGACCATGCAGTTGACAGGCCGGATGTTCTCTTTGTGAGGCAGTTCCTCAGGATTGAAGCCGGTATGGCATGCGACGCAGACCAGCCGTTCGTGGACCGAGCCGGCAAAGTGTGCTTCATCCACGTAGAGAGATACCGTACGCCCATTCCGCTCGGTCGTCAGCGATTCGTCCGAGTGGCACATCAGGCAGTCGTCCCTGGATTGGGACGATGACTGACCGGGCACAAGCATGAACAGCAACAGGGGGACCAGAACTCGAAAGGCGATTGTTTTCACATCCATGTTGGTCTCAGAAGCGACGATGATTCAGTGTTGAACATTCCATCAATAAGCTCTATGGATTTCTTCAACGACGCAGTTTCGCAAACGTCATGCCGCCAATTTCACCAAAACCATTAAAAAAAGGGCAGCAAGGGAAGAACTATTCTCAGGAATGATAGAATGATACCCTGACCGTTGTGTATTTGGGAGGTTAGCGACGAAAAAAGCCCCCGGTTCGGGGGCGCTATCTGTAATGCCAGGGAGGATGAAGATGTTCTAAGTCTGGGATTCCTCTGTTTTACCCTTCTCGCCGGTCTGATGGACCATCTCCGGCTTGATGGTCAGCACGGGGATCCTCGCGTGCTGCACCACTTTCTCTGTGACGCTTCCCAGCAGTACATGCGCCAGCCCGGTGCGGCCATGTGTTGCCATGACGATGAGGTCGACCTGCTCCTCGCTGGAAAAGCGGCAAATCTCCTCATGCGGATTCCCGCGCCGCGTGATGAGCCTGATCCCCTGGGGCCCACGGATGTCGTGCTCCCGAACGAACTGTTCAAGATGCTCTTCTGCGTTCCTCGTCGTGTCCTCAATCACGATGTCCGTCGTCAGTTCCATCGTGTGGAACGCAAGTGCTGGGGCATCGTCAATGACGTGGATGAGAAGGAGTTCCGCTCCGTAGGACTCCGCAAGCGATCGTGCATACTCCACGGCCGTTGCCGACAGGTCCGAGAAATCTGTTGCGACGAGGATCTTCCTGAACGAAGGTTTCATCGTTTTCCTCCTTCGAGCGGTCCGAGCCGGTCACGGCCCCTGAAAACTTGCCATAACACCATTCCCGATCTCGCCTCTGGCCCGCAGCTCATTGAGCTTCTGCAGAATCTGAAGGATCGCACCGCTCTTCGCTTCCATGATCTCCCGAACGAATCCCTGGACATCGGGGTAGTCGCACTCTGAAAGAGCCGTCTCGTACAGTTTGATGAGCTCGGTCTCTTCCCGAAGGATCGTATTCAGCATGGCGCATGTCGTCCGGCATGCGTGCTCGCAATGTGGCAGGGTACTCATGGTGCGTTCCCTCTTCGTGGTCAAACGACGTGAGTTTCCTTGTTCGTGTGAGCAGCCCGTGCAAGCTCCGCCCCTTTTTCCAGCGCACGCCTGTTCGTGTCCAGCAGATGCCTGCGGTGTGCTGGCAGGACCTTCTCGAGCGCCTTGAGGACGCTCGCGCGATCGACGAGCGGTTGCCGCTCCAGGAACGCCCCCAGCATGACCATGTTTGCCACCTGACGGGAGCCCAACCCGTCGGCCTCGACCGCAGCGGGAATGAGGACGACCTGTCTGGTGTCATCATCGGGGACCGACATCACGGTGGACTGTTCGGCCATCACCAGGCCGGATGGACGCACCTTCAGGAAGAACTTGTCCATCGACGGCTGATTGAGGATGATCGCCGAATCGAACGTGGTGACGATGGGCGAGCTGATCCTCCCCTCGGAAATGATGACGATGCAATTGGCCGTCCCGCCGCGCATCTCCGGACCATACGAGGGCATCCAGCTGACCTCCTTGGCCTCGATGGTCGCCGCATATGACAGGATCTGCCCCATCGAGAGGGCACCCTGCCCTCCGAATCCAGCGATGATAAGCTCATGTGCTTTTGTCATAGACTCACTCCATGCAAGATCCCCTCCGCAATGCCGGCAGCGTGACAGCGGTTCGATCGCTGTTCGGGCCCGGATCGCCGGGGTCCGTTCCTAGTTCAGTCCCGGTGGCGGGAGTTTCAGGTCACCCGGCGGATAGACGGGGAACATCGTCTTTTCCATCCACGTGTTCGCCTCGACGGGGGTCATCTTCCAGCCCGACGGACAGTTCGAGACGACCTCGATGAAACAGGTGCCTTTGTCGGCCTTCTGGTATTCGAACGATGCCCTGACGGCCTTTTTCAACTTCCGTACTGCACCGGGCGTGTGCACGCTCTGACGTGTCACATACAGCGCCCCCGGCAGATTGGCGACGAGGGACGTGATGTTCAACGGATGCCCCATCGTTTTCACTTCCCGCCCGAAGGGCGAGGTCGTCGTCGTCATCCCGGGGAGAGTGGTCGGCGCCATCTGTCCGCCGGTCATGCCATACACGCCGTTGTTGATGAACACGATCAGGATGTTCTCGCCCCGGTTCACCGTGTGGATCGTCTCGCTCGTGCCGATGGCCGCGAGGTCGCCGTCCCCCTGATATGTGAAGACGAACCGGTCCGGCAGTACGCGTTTGACCCCTGTGGCGACAGCTGTTGCCCTGCCGTGTGCAGCTTCCTGCATATCGACATTCATGTAGTGGTATGCGAACACCGAACAGCCGACGGGTGCAATGCCGATCGTCTTGTCCTGGATCCCCATCTCCTTCACGACCTCCATCAGCACGCGATGCACGACACCATGGCCGCATCCGGGGCAGTAATGCGTTGGCGTTTCCGTCAGCGTACCCGGCTTCGAATAGATGAGTTCAAATCCGTTCAGTCCATCATGTGTGTCCATGCTCATGTCCTATATCTGTACAGTGTGATGGAGCTGCTGCATCTTCTCGAGGATCTCTTCGGCTGTCGGAATGATGCCTCCCATTCGGCCGGTGAAATCGACCGGCCTTCTCCCCTCCACAGCCAACCGCACATCTTCGACCATCTGGCCTGCATTCATTTCGACGACGAGGAAGCGGTCCACCCGTTCTGCCGCTTCACGGATGATGGCGGTCGGGAACGGATAGAGCGTGATCGGCCGGATGAGCCCTGCCCTGATCCCCTGCTCACGCGCAAGTTCAACGACCTTCTGGCATATGCGTGACGAGAGGCCAAAGGCCACAAGGACGATCTCGGCATCATCGATATGGAACATCTCCGCCCGAGCTTCGACCTGCATGCGGGCGTACTTCTCCTGCAGCGTAAGGTTGACCTCCTCCATTTTCTCGGGCTGTATGAAGAGAGAGGTCACAATGCGCCGCTCCTTCCCCTCCGGCTTGCCGCGCGTCGCCCAGTCGGGGACCGTCTTGGGAAGTTGCCCTTCTTCCGGCAGCTGCACGGTCTCCATCATCTGGCCGAGCGCTCCATCGGAAAGGATCATCGCGGGATTCCTGTACTTCTCCGCCAGCCGGAACCCCTCGATCACATGGTCGGCCATCTCCTGGACGGAAGCCGGAGCGAGCACGATCAGCCTGTAGTCACCGTGCCCTCCTCCCTTCGTCGCCTGGAAATAATCGCCTTGTGCCGGCTGGATGGTCCCAAGGCCGGGACCTCCGCGCTGCACATTTGCGAGAAGACACGGTATCTGAGCCGAGGCGATGTAGGAGATTCCTTCCTGCATGAGGCTGATACCGGGAGAGGAGGACGTGATCATGACCCTGGCACCGGCCGCAGCCGCGCCGTATACCATGTTGATCGAGGCCACTTCGCTCTCTGCCTGAAGGACGACGACACCGCGTTTTGGACCGTACCTGATGAGGTATTCAAGTACCTCAGATTGAGGAGTTATGGGATATCCGAAATACGCATCCATCCCCGCCCGGAGGGCGGCTTCCGCAAGCGCTTCGTTCCCCTTCATCAGCGTGGGGGCTGATCGTCGGAGTTCTGGGTTCATGCGGCCACCTTTGGTCCCTGGGGTGCTGTTTTCCGCTTCTTCGGTTCCCTATACACCGTCAGCACAACATCAGGGCATACGAGCGCGCAATTCTCGCATCCAGTGCAAGTGTCGTCACGCAGTTCTGCAAACCGGTACCCCTTCTTGTTCAGGCTTTGGGAAAGCGTCAGGCAGTTCTGCGGACATGCTTCGATGCAAAGCTCGCATCCTTTGCACAATTCGGTGTTGACGATGACTGTTCCTCGGATCATTCCAATTCCTCCGGTTATCTGGGAAATCACAGGACAATCTGCGTGCCATGACCATCGGCCTTGAAAAACCGGCGGGAAGGTGCCAACTGTGGCTTCTTTCGGGAGGGAGGTGCCCGAGTATGGGAACGGCGAAATTTCGCCTTTCTCAATCTTGAGAATATTGCGGTGTTGAGAATCTAAACATTCTGGAGTTTTTCACGGCATGCCGGGCAGAGAATTGCGGTCTTCAGGTCTATCTCCTCGACGTATGTCGAGGACCGCATGACGCAATCGAAGGTGTGGCAGTGGATCAGTCCGAAGAGATGGCCTGTCTCATGTACCGATTCCTTGACGATACGCTGCTGAAGGATCGAGGCATCGGAAGGGATACCATAGAACTCGTTCCTGAGCCGGAAGGATGAAAGGATAGCGCACGTTCCGTTGAGTTGTGCTTCCCCGAAGACGAATGTCAGCACCGGAGCATAGAGGTCGACGTCGGTGATACCCACCAGCTTGGTGCCATCGCCGGCAGGAAAGTCCGCGCACATCTGCCGGAGCAGCGCTGCGGACAGGTATTGCCCGCGGACACGGTCCAGCGCATGTTGAAGGTCGAACGTGTAGTCCTGATGGATGACCGTTGCGTGGAACTGATGCTCCAGTGCGTCCGCGACAGGCCGGATGTAATGCGGAGTGAGCTTCGGGGGTGTGAGTATCCTGATGGTCTGGGGCACCGTCGTTCCTGAATGTCCGGACCTCACATCTCCCCATTTATCTCCTCATCGGGGAACGGCCCGAAGAGGTTTGTCATTCGACGCTTTCCGGGCGCTGTCGCCCCTCGACCCGTTTGGACTGGGGCCTCTCAAACCCGTACTTCTCTATCTTATGGTAGAGCGTCACTCTGTCGATGGCAAGTTCCTGCGCCGACCGGCTGATGTTCCAGTTGTTCTTCTCGAGTATCTCGAGGATGTATGCTCTTTCGATATCGTCGAGCGTTCCTTCCCTCACCTTGTGTTCACTTTCGGTGAGATTGAACGGCAGATCACCCGGAGCCAGATATTGTGCAGATCCGACCACCATTGCCCGCTCGATAGCATTCTCGAGCTCCCGGATATTGCCCGGCCAGGAATACCCGACGACCGCATCCATCGCCTCTGACGTGAGCCCCTTCACCGCCTTGTTCATCTGGAGCGCGTATTTCTTCACGAAGTGGTCCACGAGCATTGGTATGTCGCTGCGCCGCTCCCGCAGCGGCGGAAGATTGATGGTGAACACGTTCAGCCTGTAGAACAGGTCTTCGCGAAATATTCCCTGCTTCACTGCTTGCTCCAGGTCGGTGTTCGTGGCGCACACGACGCGAAAATCGACCGTGATGACCTCATTCCCTCCGACGCGCGTGAACTGGCGTGTCTCGAGGACCCGCAGCAGGTCCATCTGTGTCTTCGCGCTGATATTGCCCACCTCGTCCAGAAAGAGCGTACCCCCGTCCGCCAGTTCCAGCTTCCCCTTCCTCCGGTAGTGTGCACCTGTGAAGGCGCCCCGTTCGTGGCCGAACAGTTCGCTCTCCAGCAGACCTTCTGTGAGCGCACCGCAGTTCACGGGGACAATAGGAAAGAACCGTCGCGAACTCCTGGAGTGGATCGCCCGTGCGACGAGCTCCTTGCCCGTGCCGCTCTCGCCCCGGATCATCACGGTCGTATCGGTCCTGGCGACCGTTTCGATGAGGTCGAAGATCTTCTTCATTTGCGGCGACTCGCCGACGATCTCATCGGAAGCTGCAGCCACCGAGAGGGACTCGCGAAGCCGCTCGTTCTCCTGGGACAGCGACCGGGCCTTCAGCGCATTCGACACGACATGCGAGAGATAGTCGGGATCGACCGGCTTCGTCACGTAGTCGAACGCTCCGCGCTTCAGCGCCTTCACCGCCGACTCGATGGTCGCATGGGCCGTGATGAAGATAATAGTGGCCTGTTTGTCGATCTCCATCACCCGTTCCTGCAGCTCCATCCCGTCCATCCCCGGCATCTTGATGTCCAGCAGGAGGAGGTCGCGTTTCCGCTGCTGCAACTTCTTCAGCGCCTCGGCACCGTTCTCCGCACTCTCCACATCGTATCCGTCCTGCTCGAACCATTTCGTAAGCGAATCACGCACGACCTTCTCGTCGTCGACGACAAGGATGGCCGGCTTGCTGGCTGTGTTCGTGTTCATGGTGCACCTGCTTCCTTTTCCCGTTCCCCGATTTCGTTCCTGTGAGATTCCCCGTGCGCCATCGGGAACGACAGACGAAATGTTGTCCCCGCTCCGGGTTGTGATTCGACGGTCACGGTACCGCTATGCCGCTGCATGATGCCATACACAACAGAAAGGCCGAGTCCGACCCCCTGCCTGGCCACCTTGGTCGTGAAGAACGGCTCGAAGACATGCGGCAGGTCCTCCTCACGAATGCCGGCCCCGGAATCCGCGACGGCGAGGACCACGTGTCCCTGCCCGGGATCTGTGCTGGCGGTGACCCAGAGCGTCCCTCCGTCAGCCATAGCATCGGCGGCATTCACGTACAAGGCCACGAGCGCCTGCTGGACCTGCTGCGGATCGCACAGCATATGCGTCGGGTCCTTCGGCAGATGCTGTTCATACCGGATGTTCCGCATCTCCAGGTGGTGCTTCATCAGCCTGTAGGCGCGCTCGAGGACCGCATCCACCGTCTCGAATACGAACTCGCCGCTCTCCTTTTTCGAGAAGAGGAGGAGGTTCTTGACGATGTCGCCGCATCGCTGCGTCTCACGGATGATGATATCCAGCTCCTCGACCCATTCTGCGCTGCCGGGAAGGGCTTCTTTCTTTATGAGCTGACGGCGAAGGAGCTTCGCATATGTCAGGATCGCTTCGAGGGGGTTGTTCAGCTCGTGCGCGACCGTCGCCGACAGACGTCCAAGGGAGGCCATCTTCTCGACCTGAGCAATGCTGTCATGGATGGCAGTGAGCTCCTGCGACTTCTCCTCGACACGCTTCTCGAGGGTCTCGGACCATTCCTGCACCTTCTCCTGGGCACTTCGGATCGCCCCCGTCATCGAATTGAAGCTCTCGGCGAGCTCGCCCAGTTCCGTCGGCGAGTCGATGTCGACGAGGTGGTCCAGATTCCCGGCCGAGAGCTGGCGTGTCCCCTCCATGAGAGCATCGACGGGAGTCAGGACGGTTTTGCGGAGGAACCACCATGCAAGAGCGATCATCACTACCACGACAAGAATGGCATACAGGACGAGCAACATGCGCTCCGTCGCCATCTCTTCGTCGATCCGGGACAGGGACATCCGCACGTCCAGCACGCCGAGGATGGTCTTCTCGGACGGTGGCTCGTGACATTCCGGCGCAGCACAGCTTGCTTCGTTCCTTATCGGATTGATCAGTCCGAGGATGCGTCCTTTCGGTCCTGTGTAGATACGGATGCGATTGCTGCTGGGGAGAGAGGAGAGCGGTTCGTCCGCCGCGTGACAGGCAATGCATGCCTCGGCCTTCAGATCTGCCGACTGACCCTGCTCTTCCTTGTTGGTGGAGAAAGTGATGACCCCCCGCTTGTTGTAGATCCGCAGGCCTTCGACCCCCGCCTGAGTGCCCATCGTCTCCATTGCGGCGTACACATCCTCCTTACGGTTGAGGAGCATGCTGTAGTGCGTGCTGGACTTGATAAACTCGGAGATACGGTCGGCGGATTCGCGCACCTGGGTCATAAGGTGATACTCATGGTGCCAGATGGCATATGAGGCATAGGCCCCCAGAAGGAGCACGAGAAAAACCGATGATCCAGCGAGAAGCCGAATTTTCAGGGATGAGAAATGACGCATCAGAACTCCTTGGGCGTCAGGAGAGAGCACAGAAAATGTGCCATTTTCCAACATCGCAGAATAGAGAAAGGAGGGCAGGTTGCTGACGTTTTCAGCAGGTCCTTCCGTCCTTTAGCCCCGATTCTGAGAATTGAGACGGAACCATTCTCCCGAACCGTCCAAAGGACGAAAGGACCTCTTCAACTATGAGAAGTGAATCTCCGTCACCCCGAGCTCAGGTCTTACAGTAGACCTGACTTACGAGTGTGCAGTAGTGACCGCTCCCGAGCACACCCGGAAGGTCGCGCACAGGCGCCCCTCCATCATATGCGGTCACCCCGATCTGTTTCGGGACCATGCTACCGGCATCCCGCACCTGAGACAAGAACTGTTGTTCATCGTGGCTGTAGCTCTTCTCTGCCATCCAGGATGTCATCAGCCTGCATGCTTCAAGCTGGTCCCTGTCGATCCGTGCTTCGAGCAACCACCCAGCATCGTACGGGTCATTGACGACCAGGACCGGATCTTCGCTCACGTGCCGGTTGACACCGATGACCCGTATGTCCAGCGGCAGCCGGACAGGGATCATGCCCTGCACGAACCTGATCCATACCACAGGGTTCCTGGCGAGGACCTCTCTTCCGACCGTTGGGAGGGAGATCCCGATGAGGCCTTTGCATCGTTCGGCAAGGTTCGGGTCCAGCCCGATACGGACGGTGTCGGCAGACCGGATGGATATCCAGCAATGCTCCTGCGTGTAGTAGCGTCCCATTCGCAACGGGTCCACACGCAGCGGGATCCTGTGCCCATCGCCCTGCTCGCCCTCCTTCACCATATTCCGCATCGCCCTGTCGAGCGGGCAGTTGGCACAATCGAAGTCCCTGTCGCACAGCTGGTACGTCAGGAGACCTGCCGACATCCATACACAGCGTTGTTCGGGGGGTGAAACGGGATACGATGACGACGATCCCATGTCTGTACCCTCCCTCATTAAGCGGCCCGCGAGACCGACTGGAGGTCAGAGAGCAGGTCGAATTTTGAATGATGCCCTTCCTCGCCATGGACGAAGATGGGCAAATGTTTGGCCGCAAGCGCGAATGCGACAAATCCGAACACCACGATCCCGATCGTGACAGAGAATTCCATCCATGACGGGATGTATGTCACGCCGGCCCATCCCTCCATACCCGTCACGGTGATGTTCATCCGGTTCAGGATGAAACCGGTGATCACGAGGAGCGACCCGATCATCAGGCCCCGTGCCGAGTGCCGGACACGCCGCATGGAGAACATGACAATGGGAATGATCGTGCCGATGAACAGCTCTGCATGGAAGAACCAGGTCTCATAGCGCGGTTCGAACAGCAGGCCGAGCAGTTTTCTGTCGCTGAGGTCCATGAAGCGCATCACCGCGAACACGGCGAGCATCACTGCAGACCCTTTTGCGAGGTCGACGAGAAGATGCATTTCCAGGCCGCGCTTGAAGACTCGCGAGCTGAGGGACGACTCGAAGATGACCATCGCGCATCCGACGGCGATGGCCGACACGAAGAAGTAGACCGGCAGAAGCGGCGAATACCAGAGCGGATACAGCTTCTCCGGCACGATCAGGTAGAGCGAGCCCAGCGATGACTGGTGCAGCGTGGATAGCAGCACGCCCGCGATGATCAGCACTATACTTATCCGCTTCAGGAGCTTCAGAGGCTTCGTCAGGTTGAACTTCTCCAGGATGACAGGTGCAAATTCGAGCGAGAGTACCGTGGTATAGAGCATGACGCACCACGCGACCTCGAACATCACCGACCGCGGATTCCACATGATGATGGCATGCCAGATCTGCATCGGCCGCCCGAGGTCGTACATCAGGGCGACGATCACAAGCAGATATCCGAGGAATGCCGTCAGGATCGTCGGGCGAATGATAGGCTCGAACCGTTTGATGTTGAAGATATAGACCACGGCAGCGAGGGTGAACCCTCCGGCCGCGAGGCCGACACCACAGAGCACATCGAAACCGATCCAGAGCCCCCACGGAAACTCGTCGGAAAGGTTCGTTGCAGCGCCCAGGCCATAGAAGAACCGCACGAAGGTCGAAAAGGCAGCTGCCGCGAGCAGGATGGCAGCGACGACCTTCCAGAACGTCCAGCGCGTGAGAAAATCCTTCATGACGCACCTCCTGTATCCTGGTCTTCCTTATGAGCCTGCCCCTCGACCGACTGGACGTAGTCACGGCGACTGGTGATCCAGTAGATCCCCGAGAGGAACACGCCGCCGACGGTGACGATGGTGGGGATCTTCGACAGCACGTTCCAGGTCAGGACCGGCAACGCGCTCTGCTGAAGGTTCGTCTTGAACCCGAGGTCTTCGAACGGTACCGACGAGATGTACAGCACCGAGGTCCCGCCGACCTCGTTCAGGCCGTAGATGCGCGGCACATAGGTGTCGGGATTCTCCGCCATACGCTCATAGGCGATGCGGATGAGCTCCTCCCGCTCGCCGAATATGGTCGCTCCGGTCGGGCATGCCTCTGCACACGCCGGCTGCAACCCCTGCGCAAGCCGTGGAGCGCAGAAGATGCATTTATGGACGCGGGGATAGGTGCTTTCCCACTCGTACCGCGGCACCTGGAACGGGCATGCCTGCATACAGTACCGGCAGCCAATGCACTTCTCCTCATCGTAGAGCACCGGGCCCTCAGGAGTCTTCGTGAACGCTCCAACAGGGCACACCGACACGCACGTCGGGTCCTGACAATGCTGGCACATCTTGCGGACATAGACCTCGTTGTGTTCTTCCAGTGCTGTGTATGCTGTGTTGGAGAGGCTGGTCTCTTCATTATCCGGGAGGCCATTCGCCTCCTTGCATGCGACCTGGCATGCATTGCAGCCGATACACAGCGTCATATCTACCAAGAGAGCTTTCGGTTTCATGTGTCAGCCTTAGTTTGTGTCGGTGAGGAATTCCTTCTCGATGGCCTGCCACAGATCGTCCGATGCCTCGCGCATGAATCCGGCAACGGGAAGTCCGCCGTCCTGCAACAGTACGGGGGCAGCATTGTCGGGAAGCTTCAGGCCGGCCAGAACGTCGCGAAGCCGTGCGAATTCCTGTCGGATCCACTCTTTTGTCTCCACCCCGAAAATGCTGCTTCGGAGCTCTGTGGTCTTGGTCGGCTGGATTGTGTACGCCCATCCGTCCGAGAACAGCATTTCCTTCATCTTCTCGGGATGCTTGTTGAGGTCATCGTTCCGGGACACAATGGTGCCGCTCAGCGGGGAATTGATCGTGAGCGAGTGCCCGTTCTGCTTGAGCCTGAGGATCGGCTCGCCACGGCTGATGGTGTCCCCCGTTCCCTTCAGGAACATGAGCGACGGATGGTCGAGCAGGCGGCCGACAAAATCGTCGATGCCCATTCTGACCTTCCCCGATGGGAAGAGGTTCATCCATGTGTGGTTGCGGGCGAAGAAGATCCCTTCGGGGATCCGGACCGGAAGCACTGGCTCCCGGACAGAGGGCACTGGAACAGGTTCAGATTTTCTGACACGACGAACGGCCCAATCAAGCCCAACGAAAAAGAGGATTGTTGCGACAACCAGAATAGCAGTCATGACGTTCTCCTTTGGTTCTACGGGTTCAGAAGGTCACAGTGCAGTGATCCTTGTGCCGTTCTATATTGAAAGAAACATGCCAGCATAGAGAGCGGGAAGCCCGTGAACCGTGCCTGTAACTCATTTGGGAACAACGTGTTGCGACTGTCGCTTTTGACACTGTTGAGGAGCGTTACGTGTAGTGTTGAAGAATTCAATATAAAAGTAGGAGGAGCGTCGAAAATTGCGTCACAATACTATAGATGTTGACGTTTTGAATTGTATCAATTTTCAACGCTCCCTGTTGTCTTTATAAACAAAGCACGTTCCCCCTCAGACTACAGGCTGAGAGAAGTAGCTCTTTTTGTCATGCGTTTTCTGCGCCTCGACCACCGCCATCGCTGCAACGTTGACGATCTCATCCACCTCCACACCCGGAGCGATCAGATAGACGGGCTTCCGAATGCCAAGAAGGATGGGCCCGATGGCAACAGCACCACCCAGCTTCGCCAGAAGCTTATAGGCGATGTTCGCCGATGTCAGGTCGGGACATATCAGGACGTTCGCCGGGGCGGTGACCTTGGAGAAGGGGAATAGCTCTTTCATGATCTCGGGGCTGACCGCAGTGTCGGCCATCATCTCGCCATCGATCATCAAACCCGGAGCCCGCTGTCGTACGATCTCCGTCGCCTTCTGGACCTTGTGGACGAGGGGATGCTGCGTGCTGCCAAAATTGCTGAACGACAGCATCGCGACCCTCGGTGAGATGTGGAACTCCGTGACATGTTGCGCCGTCAGGATGGCTATCTCAGCCAGCTGCTCTGCCGTCGGCTCGATATTCACGGTGGCATCAGCGATGAAGATGGTCTGGTTCTCGAAGACCAGCATGTACATGCCGGCGATGATGTTGGCTCCCGGCTGTTTTCCGATGATCCGCAGGGCCGGACGGATGGTCTCCGGATATTGCTGGGTAAGTCCTGAGATGAGCCCATCAGCGTCGTCCATATCGACCATCATCATCCCATAGAGGTGGTTCGTCCGCAACCGCCGGACAGCCTCCTGCCTGGTGATGCCTTTCCGCTGACGCTTTGCATAGTACGCGGCAACGTACTCCTCGTATCGGGGCGACTTGCTGGGATTGATGATCTGTACATTCTCCAGGCCCAGGCCCAGTTCTTTGATTCGCTGGCTGATATACGTACGGCTTCCGAGAAGGACGGGGCTGGCAATTCCTTCATCCTGGAGGATGTCCGCCGCGCGAAGAATACGGTCTTCCTCGCCTTCCGGGAACACGATGCGCTTGGGATTGCTCTGCGCCTTATGAATGAAGAACCGCATGATCTCCCGCGATTTTCCGAGGCGCGCCTCGAGTCCATCGGTGTACTCCGTGAAATCAGCGATCGGTTTCCTCGCCACACCCGATTCCATCGCAGCCCTGGCAACTGCGGGAGCGACCCAGGTAAGGACTCGCGGATCGAACGGCTTCGGGATAATGTAGTCCGGGCCGAAATGGATCGGGTCTCCCCCGTAAGCCTTGATGACAGAATCCGGGACATCCTCCTTTGCGAGCTTTGAGAGGGCCATCGTTGCGGCGATCTTCATCTCATTGGTGATGCCACGCGCCCGTACGTCCAGCGCCCCACGGAAGATGAAGGGGAAGCCGAGCACATTGTTGACCTGATTCGGATAGTCGGACCGGCCGGTTGCCATGATGATGTCGGACCTGGCCGCTTTGGCGGCGTCATACGTAATTTCCGGGTCCGGATTCGCCATTGCGAAGACGATCGGCTTCGGGGCCATCGAGCGCACCATGTCCTGCGTCAGAATATCCTTCACAGAAACCCCGCAGAACACGTCTGCTCCTTTCATGGCGTCGGCGAGTGTCCGCGCCTTCGTTTCGACGGCGAAGTACTCTTTGTAGGGATTCATCCCCTCTTTGCGGCCTTTGTACACAACGCCTTTCGTATCCACGAGCATCATGTTCTCCCGCTTCACTCCGAGCGCTTCGTAGTGCTTCGCGCAGGCGATGCCGGCCGCCCCCGCACCAGAGAAGACGACCCTGACCGCATCCGCCTTCTTGCCGACCACTTCCAGCGCGTTCAGGAGCGCGGCACCGCTGATGATGGCGGTGCCATGCTGATCGTCATGGAACACCGGGATGTCGAGCATCTCCTTCAGCCGCTCCTCGATCATGAAGCACTCCGGGGCCTTGATGTCCTCCAGGTTGATGCCGCCGAACGTGGGTTCAAGGAGCTGCACTGCTTTGATGACCTCTTCGGGGTCCATCGTGTTCAGCTCGATGTCATACACATCGATATCAGCGAAACGCTTGAACAATATCCCCTTCCCCTCCATGACCGGCTTGCTGGCCAGGGCTCCGATGTTCCCGAGGCCCAGCACAGCTGTTCCGTTCGATACGACGGCCACGAGATTTCCTTTGGATGTATAGCGATATGCGTCATCCGGCCGGGAGGCGATCTCCAGGCATGGCTCGGCTACACCGGGTGTGTAGGCCAGCGACAGGTCCCTCTGGGTCTTGAACGGCTTGGATGAGATGACCTCTATCTTGCCGGGGCGTCCCATCGAATGGTAATCGAGTGCATCTTGTTTCTTAATCATGACAATGTCTCGGTGTCTGTGTTTCTTCAGTGAAATGGCACAGGTTCGTTATAGCAGTACTTGTGCCATTGCGTTGTCCCCTCTACGGGTTATTTCGGGCATCGGCGATGGTCAGAAAGAATAATCCTCCCAAACATACAAAACGGCCCCAGTGGGGCCGTCCGTTCTCACTTCTGATGTTCCGGGAGGACTATACCGTTTTCGAGAAAACCTTCTCCTCCTTGCTGAACTTGTTCATGTAAGCGTCGAAGCACATGGCGATGTTCCGGATGAGGAGCCGTCCCGCGCCGGTGACGACGATCCTGTCATGCTCATGCGTGACGAGCTTGTGCCGCACGAAGTCGAACAGGAGGTCGATGGACTGCTCGAAGTAGTCGTCGAAGCGGATGCCGAACAGGTCCTCGACCTCCTCTTTGTCGATCTCCAGGTCGCACATCAGACGCATGATAACGAACTTCCGGATCTGGTCGTCCCGGTTCATCTTGTACCCGATCGCGACGGGGAATTTCCGTGCCTGGATCGCGTCGAGATACTCCGGAAGCGTCTTGTGATTCTGGGCGTAGACGTTCCCGAAGTGCGAGATGGAAGAGAGCCCGAACGAGAACAGGTCGGCACCGGCTCGGGTCGAGTACCCCTGAAAATTCCGGTGCAATTTTTTCTCCCGCATCGCAACGGCCATCTCATCGTCCGGGAGTGCAAAATGGTCCATGCCGATGTACTCATACCCGGAATGCGTGAGCGTCTCGATGGTGGCCTTCAACAGCTGCAGCTTGATGTCCGAACCGGGAAGGTCCTCGGGATGGAGCAACCGCTGCTGTGCTTTCATCCATGGGACATAGGCAAAATTGAACACGGCTATCCGGTTCGGCCTGAGCTCCACGACCCTGTCGAGCGTCTTCTGGAAGCTCTCGGGGGTTTGTAAGGGGAGGCCATAGATGAGGTCGATGTTGACACTCCGGATCCCGCACTCGCGCGCCCAGTCCAAAGCCGCCGTTGTGAGCTCTTCCGGCTGAATGCGGTTGACCGCGCGCTGGACCTCCTCTTCGAAGTCCTGCACACCCAGGCTTATCCTGTTGACGCCCCCCTCGCCAAATGCCTTCATGTGGTCGAGCGTCAGTCCACGGGGATCGATCTCGACACTGATCTCGGCATCGGGCGCAAAGGTGAAATTCCGGTGGAGCACTCCCATCAGGTCCCGTATCTCTTCCGGCGTCAGGTGGGATGGAGTCCCTCCTCCCCAGTGCATCTGGGTCACGAGCCGTTTCCTGTCGATGTAGCGGGAGGTGCGGACGATCTCTTCTTTCAGGGCATCGAGGTATGTCCGGATCTTCTCGCGGTTGTTCGAGATGATCGTCGTGCAGCCGCAGAAGTAGCATAGTGTATCGCAGAACGGAATATGCAGGTACAGCGAGAGAGGGCCCGGGTTTCGGTCGTTGTTCCGTATGAGGTCGATCTCGAATCGCTTGTCGTTATATTCCTTCGTGAACAGCGGGGCTGTCGGGTAGCTCGTATATCGGGGCCCGGCCTTTTCGAAGGTCTTCAGCAGGTCTATCGTCTTCTTGTCTATGATCATATCTTCTGGTCGGATTCTTGAGGTCGCTTACAGGACAGAGAAGGCAACGGGTGTGCCATTATCCTGGCGCCTGTTTTCAACGAAATTCTGTGACTCCTGACAGCGCGGAGTGGTCGCATTCCTATTATTGAGACTGTTCGGGCTCCCGATTCGCACCCCTCCCGTCCCGCAGCTCTGTGATAGGACCCTGCAAGGGAGGGAGTATAGAGCACCAATCGGATGGAGACGTCGGACACCTGTGGACCGTCAGCCCAGCATCTTCCGGGCCTGCCGGATGTATTCCGGCGTTGTGCCGCAACAGCCACCGATGAGGCGAATGCCCATGTCGGAGATGCTCCTGACGAATGCTGCGAATGATACGGGAGTTTCCGGATACTGCAATCCTTCCGGCCGGGTCACAGGCATTCCTGCATTCGCCTGGATGAGGACGGGGACGGTCGCAACGCTCGACAGCTCACGTGCAACAGAGGTCATTGTCTGCAGACTGTCACCACAATTCGAACCGATGATGTGGGCGCCGGTATGCTGAAGCTCTCTGGCGACGTCTGCAGGAGATTCTCCGGACGCTGTCCGGGGGCCTTCTGGTGTTCCGGAGAAGTTCATCGATACCGCGACGAGAGACACGCCCGCCATCATTGCCTGCCGAAGAGCGATCTGCGCTTCATCAACGGTCGTCATGGTCTCGATGAGCAGCATGTCGACCCCGCAACTCATCATCGTCTCCACAGCTTCGGAAAAGGCATCCCGGGCTTCTCCAATCGTGATCGGTCCATACGGTTCCACGTTTTCCCCGAGGGGTCCGAGTGTGCCCATCACCAGCGCGCGTCCCACGGCAGCCTCCGTCGCAAGCCCGCAGCCTGCATTGATGAGGTCCCCGGCAGACACCTTCTCCCCTGTGGTCCGCAGCCTGACCGCATTCGCTCCAAAGGTGTTTGTCCCGATCACCTGCGCCCCCGCCTCGATGTACGCGCGATGCACATCGATCACCTGGCCCGGATGCTCGAGGTTCCACAGCTCGGGGGGCTCACCCGAACCGAGTCCACGCTTCATCAATTCTGTTCCAATACCGCCATCGAACAGGATGGGTTTGTCAGGTCGAAGTAGGTCTGCCGCCTGTTTCATGTATCAGCTCGTCCGCTCGATCACGCTGTGTATTGTCCTTCTGCTTCGATAAGGGTCCGAAGGATCCCGATGTGCTCCGCCGGGACATGGGGCGCGATGGAGCATGCGGTGCTCAGGATGAACCGGCGGTACGCCTTGCCGGACCGAAGCCGGCTCAGGGCATCCGCGCGGATCGAAGCGGGCGTCCCCTGAAGGAGGGACTGCACCGAATCCACGTTCCCTTTGACGAAGAGATCGCCGTGAAGTTCCTCGAGTGCCTCTGCCAGCTCGACCGTACCCATGGGTGGAGGGTCCAGACACTCCAGGCCATCGGTGCCCGTGTCACGCATGAGGTCCAGCCGGTCGCCGATCGCACCGCATGTATGGATGTAGGAAAGCTTGCCGCCCGCGTGGATAGCATCGCTGATGCGCTTCTCGTATGGCATAACGAATTCGCTGTAATGGTCCCTCGACAGGAATCCTGCACCGGCAAACGGGGACGAGATCTTCACCGCATCGATGTCCTCCCGACACATCTTTTCCGCAAGAGCGGCCACGCCGTCGGCGAATGTCTCCAGGATCTGTTTTGCCCTCTCCGGATCGTCCAGCAGGAACATCAGCCCCTGCTCGTAGCCGAACCAGTCGAGAAAGTAGTCGAATGCCGAGGTCACTTCCCCGTGGACAGAGATGTCCGGACCGCACAGGGCCCGAACCCGAGCGAAGATGTCGAACAGATGGTGCTCCGCAAGCGGGAAATGGAGACCGCCGCTTACGGGGATATAGGTGATGTCCGGCGGTACAGGTTCGTTGGGGTCCCGCTCTCTGCGCGGTTGGTCCGCAGCGTGCATCGGCAGATCGTCCGTGAGATAGGTCGTCCTGCCCCCTTCTTTCCACTCGATGACCTCAGCGCCGTCGACGATGGTGGAACTGCGAACCTTCGACCTCCACTCCGGATCATGTCCGTGAAGACTCACCAGGATCCCGTCGAACCCGTACTGCTCACGAAGCTTCACCAATCCGGCAGCGAAGACGTCCACGTCGTGCCAGAACTCGGACGGCCGCACACCGAGCTGCAGCAGCATGTGTCCGATGCTCATCTGGCACATGAAGGGGACCCGGTCCGGGGACCCGGCTGTCATGGCGGCGTGGATGCGTTCGCGCGGAGTCATGGGAAATTGTTCAGTCCATCAATATGTCAAATATCAAACAAGTTCCAAGTGCCACAAACCTGAAATCCCAAACGGAAGGTCTGGGATTTCGGGCGGTACATCTGGATATGTGCGGCGCCGTGCGTCAGATGAGAAGCTTGTAGCGGTTCAGGGCCTTCATGTAGTTCGCCCGTTCGAATGCCGACGGGTCGCGCACCGACTTATGGCTCATGCTCCCCTTCATCTGTTCGACCGACGTATATTCATGTTCGAACATCCACTTCTCCACCGCTTCGAGGACCTGCGTGATCCGCTCAGGCCCGTGCTTGAGGAGCTCGGAGCACATCATGGTCACATCCGCCCCCGACATCAGGAGCTTGATCACGTCCTCTGCCGTATGCACACCGCTCGTTGCGGCGAGGCTGGCCTTGAGCTTCCCGTGGAGGATAGCGATCCATCGCAGCGGAAGTTTGATGGCCTTGGAATCCGAGAGGAGGATGTTCGGAACGACCTCACGCTCCTCGATATCGATATCCGGCTGATAGAACCTGTTGAACAGGACCAATCCGTCGGCCCCCGCGTTCACGAGCCGCTGAGCCATGTTCGCCATGGCCGTGAAGTATGGACTGAGCTTCACGGCAACCGGGATGGTGACCGTCTTTTTGACAGCGTGCAGGACCTCGAGGTACCGGGCCTCCACATCCTCTCCGGTCAGCACCGGATCCGTCGGGATGTAGTAGACGTTCAGTTCCAGCGCATCCGCACCGGCATCCTGCATGTACTTGGCGTACTTGATCCATCCGCCCGTAGACACGCCGTTGAGACTGGCGATGACGGGAATGTCCAGCTCCGATGTTGCCTTTCGCAGAAGCTCGAGGTACTGGTCGGGTTCGAGGTTGTACTCCGACGCCTCGGGGAAGTACGTCAGGGCCTCAGCAAAGCTCTGCGTCCCGTAGGAGAGGTAGTGGTCGATCTCGAACGATTCGTGTTCGATCTGTTCCTCGAACAGGGAGTACATCACGATGGCCGCAGCACCCGCATCCTCCATCCGTTTCATCGAGTCGATGTTCCGGGACAGGGGGCTTGCGGACGGGACGATCGGGTTCTTCAGCCGTTTGCCGAGATATGTTGTTGAGAGATCCATTGCATGTCCTTGGTTACTGAGAATATCCGGGTGCACCTTCTGTCTGCGGACCGTTCGACAAGCGGACGTCCCGTTATGCTTTCTTCTCTCCGTCCGCTCCCTCATGCGCGTACTGTTCGTAGATCGCCCACCGCTCCTTCGCATCCACTTCCGCCTCGGCGAACAGCTTCTTCGCTCTGTCCGGATGGCTCTTTTCCAGCATCCGGAACCGCGTCTCGGCCTGGAAGAACTCCCGGACGGGCTTGGCCGGCTTCTTCGAGTCCAGCTTGAACCCGTTCTTGCCCTCATGGGCGAGTGTCGGATTATAGCGGAACAGCGGGAAGTAGCCGGTCTCGACGGCGAGCTTCTGGTTCACCATACCACGGGCCATATCGATGCCGTGCGCGATGCAGTGGCTGTACGCAATGATGATCGACGGACCGTCGTACGCCTCGGCTTCCAGGAACGCTTTGATGGTCTGTGCATCGTTCGCGCCCATCGCGATCTTCGCGACGTAGACGTTGCCGTAGGACATCGCGATGAGGGCGAGGTCCTTCTTGCCGGTCGGTTTTCCGGAAGCCGCGAACTTCGCAACTGCGCCGCGCGAGGTTGCCTTGGACATCTGTCCGCCCGTGTTCGAGTAGACCTCCGTGTCGAGCACGAGGACGTTCACATTGCGTCCGGAGGCGAGCACGTGGTCCAGACCGCCGAAGCCGATATCGTACGCCCAGCCGTCGCCGCCCATGATCCACACGCTCTTCTTCACGAGGTAGTCCGCAAGCGTGAGCAACCGCTGCGCCTCGGTCTCCTTCATCCCCGCAAGTTTCTTCTTGAGGTCCTCGACGCGCAGGCGCTGCTCATAGATGCCCGCTTCCGTCGACTGGTCGGCCGCAACGAGACTGTCCACGACCTCCTTCCCCAGCTTCGGTTCGAGCACATGCAGAAGCTCCTCGGCCATCTCCTTGTTCTTGTCGACCGTCAGCCGCATACCGAGACCGAACTCCGCATTGTCCTCGAACAGCGAGTTGGACCATGCAGGACCGCGTCCCTCGCCATTGACGGTCCACGGCGTCGTCGGCAGATTGCCGCCGTAGATGGACGAACATCCCGTAGCGTTCGCAACGAGCATCCGGTCGCCAAACAGCTGCGTCGCGAGCTTAACATACGGGGTCTCGCCGCACCCGGAGCATGCCCCGGAGTACTCGAAGAGCGGCTGGAAGAACTGAGTTCCCTTCACTGTGTCGGTGCGGACCGTCTTCCGATCGGCCTCGGGCAGCGCAAGGAAGAAATCGTAATTCCCGCGCTCGGCCTCGCGGAGGGCCGGCTGCGGCTTCATGTTGATCGCCTTGACACGCGATTCGCTCTTGCTCTTGGCGGGGCAGACCTCGACGCACAGAGTGCAGCCGGTGCAATCCTCAGGCGCCACCTGGACCGTGTACTTCATCCCCTTGTACTCGACGCCCTTGTAGTCCATCGACTTGAATGTGGCCGGCGCCTTGCCGAGATGTGCGGGGTCGTAGACCTTCACGCGGATGGCTGCGTGCGGGCAGACGATTGCGCATTTGTTGCACTGGATGCAGATCTCCTGCTCCCAGACAGGTATCTCAAGCGCGATGTTCCGCTTCTCCCATTGCGCAGAACCGACCGGGTACGTACCATCGATCGGCATCGCGCTGACGGGCAGGGTATCGCCTTTGCCGGCGATGATTGGGCCTGTGACCTTCCGGAGGAAGTCCGGGGCGATATCCGGCACGGGCGGCGGCAGCTCGAGCGTGCTCGACACCTTCTCCGGCACCTTCACTTCGAACAGGTTCGCCAGCGTCGTATCCACGGCGGCGAAGTTCTTCTCCACCACATGCTCGCCCTTCTTCCCGTAGGTCTTCCGGATCGAGGTCTTGATCGCCTCGATCGCTTCGGCCTTGGGCAGGACGCCCGATATCGCAAAGAAGCAGGTCTGCATGATGGTGTTGATGCGGCCGCCCATCCCAGCCTCCGTCGCCACCTTGTAGGCATCGATCACGTAGAGCCTGATCTTCTTCCGGATGATCTGCTCCTGGATGACCCGCGGCAGATGGTCCCACACCGTGTCGGGACCATACATGCTGTTCAGCAGGAACGTACTGCCCGGGATCGCGGCCTCGAGTACGTCGTATTTTTCGAGGAAGAACCACTGGTGGCATGCGACGAAGTTCGCGTTGTCGATGAGGTACGGCGCGTGCAGCGGCCGCGGGCCGAACCGCAAGTGGGACGTCGTCGTGGACCCGGACTTCTTCGAGTCATACACGAAGTATCCCTGCGCGAAGTTCGGCGTCTCTTCGCCGATGATCTTGATGGAGTTCTTGTTCGCGCCGACCGTTCCGTCCGCGCCCAGTCCGTAGAAGAGCGCCCGGACGACATCGTCACCCTCGACCGTGAACGCCGGGTCGAAATCAAGCGAAAGGTTCGTGACATCATCCTTGATGCCTACAGTGAAGTGGCGTTTCGGGTCCTTCTTCGTAAGCTCGTCGAACACGGCTTTTACCATCGCTGGGGTGAACTCTTTCGACGAGAGACCGTAGCGTCCGCCGATGATCGTCGGCATCGTCTTCGTCACCGCGGTCCCGGTCTGCAGGGACTCACCGAACGCACTCAGTACGTCGGTGTACATCGGCTCACCCGTCGCGCCCGGTTCCTTCGTGCGGTCAAGCACCGCGATCGATTTCACGGTCTTCGGCAGCGCTTCCATCAGGTGCTTCACTGAGAAGGGACGGTAGAGACGCACTTTCACCATCCCCACCTTTTCACCTTTCTTCACCAATACTTCTGTCGTCTCATGGACGGTCTCGGCTCCCGATCCCATCACCATCACAATGCGCTCAGCATCGGGCGCTCCAACGTAATCGAACAGGCGGTACGCCCGGCCGGTGACCTTTTCGAACTTCTTCATCGCCTTCTCGACGATCGCAGGTGCGGCATCGTAGAAAGGCTGGCAGCGCTCACGCGACTGGAAGAAGACGTCCGGGTTCTGAGCGGTGCCGCGCAGCACCGGTGCATCCGGTGTGAGCGCGCGCTTGCGGTGAGCGACGACCAGTTCCTCGTCGATCATGTCCCGCAGCACCTCATCGGGCAGCGCCTCGATCTTCTGCACTTCGTGCGACGTGCGGAAGCCGTCGAAGAAATGAAGGAACGGCAGCCGCGCTTCGAGCGTGGCCGCATGCGCGACGCATGCCAGGTCCATCACTTCCTGCACCGAGCAGGAGGAGAGCATCGCCCAGCCCGTGGACCGCGTAGCCATCACGTCTGAATGGTCGCCGAAAATGGACAGCGCATGGGTGGCAACCGACCTGGCCGCGATGTGAAATACGGTCGGCGTGAGCTCGCCCGCGATCTTGAACATGTTGGGGATCATGAGTAGCAGTCCCTGCGATGCCGTGAACGTCGTCGCCAGAGAACCGGCCTGAAGCGCACCGTGGACTGCACCGGCGGCGCCGCCTTCGCTCTGCATCTCGACCACCGTCGGAATGGTCCCCCAGAGGTTCTTGCGGCCGTTGGCCGACCACTCGTCGGCAAACTCACCCATGTTCGATGACGGGGTGATGGGATAGATCGCAATGACCTCGCTCATTTTATGGGCAACGTAGGCAGCAGCCTCATTGCCATCTATCATCATCGTCTCTGCAGCGGCAGATCCGGTCTTGTTGGCACCTTTTGACATTGTATCCTCAGGTTCAGTGTTGGAGAATAGCAGACTCCCTGCACGCAAATAGCGTTCCATCAAATCCCGCGATAAGTAACCAGGAAACCGGCAAAAAGAGGCAGAAAGCAGGACTAGTTCTCAGTAATGAGAATTATCGGTGGTTCCTGGATTGGGATTTGAGAGAAGAAGAATCCGAAGTGCGAATGCAGGAATCGAGTGTACAGTTTGGGGGATGGATCGGCCCGAAGCGGTTCAGTCCTCTAATCGCCCACCGCACGGAAAGGGACAAAGTAGATCCTGCCATTCCCCATTGGAGCCCTGGCGAAAGCCTCCCGCAGCCGGGGCAGGTCCAGAGGAGCATCGAAGCTGGCAGGCATGGCACTTCGCTCGCTCGTGAAGTAGAGCAGACCGGTCCTGACATCGACGAAGGGACAGTAGTCGATCCTGTTCGAGTTCACACCGTCGCCGAGATGCCGGGCTGGCTGCCAGACGCCGTCCTCATCGCGGACGCTCATGTACAGGTCCCCTCCCCCAAGGTCGTCCGGCCGTCCGAACGACGTGAAGATCAGGTACGACTCATCGGGGGAGACATATGCATTGAACTCCCAACGCTTCGAGTTCACCGCATCGCTCAATGCCTCCGGCTCGGCATAGCTGCTCCCCTCCCACCGGCTGACGAAGATATCCTCCTGTTGCCCCTGCTCGCCGGCGGTCCTCGTAAAGTAGATGTTCCCGTTCGATGCGACCGAAGGGTAGAACTCGTTCTTCGCCGAGTTCACCGGCGACGGCAATCGTTGCGGGTCTGACCAGGCTTTGCCCGGAGCCGCTCTCTCCACAAACCAGATATCATAGTCCTTCGGGCCGCCTGAATCGGGATGCACCGGCCGCGTCGATGCAAAGTACAGCCGCTTTCCATCAGGGGAGAACGCAGGTTCGATGTCTATGTATTGCCCGGAGAACGGTGCCACGTCCATCTGCCCCCATACTGTTCCGTTCCACTCCATACGCAGGATGACTGCGAATTCCTTCCGATAGCTTTGGACGCTCACATAACAGTCTCTTGCATCCGGCGCTATGGCCAGATCACGTACGTGCGGGAGTCCGGCGAACAGTTCCGGCATCCACGGATTCACATCGGGCGATATGGACTGCGCCGGGAGGCCGGCAGATAGTGCGAGAAGAAGGAACAGAAACATCAGTATGCTTACAGAGGTGATCGAACGGAAAGGTGAGCGGGACGCCGGCATGGGCTCCTCCGGAAAGACTGAGGGTGTCAGGACGTTCAGTTCGGGTGTGCGTCCCGAAGAGCGACGAAGTACTCCTCGCCGTCGTGGAGCACAGCCTGGATTGCCCCACGTGATACGAGTGACTGCAGATGCGGTTGCACCAGATGCGAATCCGTCGCCAGCGACTCGGCGATCTCCGTGAGGGGCATCGGCCGTCGACTCAGCATCGCGATGATCTCATCGTCATCGACGGGATGTGGTGGCCCCAGGCAGCCCACGTCGTGCCGGACGAGGATTTCCGCCGTCGGTCCAAGGATGTTCCGGATCTCCATCAGCCGGTCGTACGCAACGGGATGAGCCCATGTCTCAGCAGGAGGCCGGACGACGGTATTGATATCGATGCGGTCAGGCCGTATCCGCTCGCAGGCTTCCCGGAGCGCCTCGACCTCGTCGTCCGAGTCGTTCAGTCCGCGCACGAACAGGATCTCGAGGAAGTACTTACCGTGGAAGACCTCCCGGAATGCAGCCAGTCCGTCGAGGACGAGGGGGGCGTTGAGCCTGGGATGGGGGCGGTTTATGCGCCGAAAGATATCTTCCGAGACCGCATTCAGGGAGGGACACACGATGTCCGCATGCAGGAGCTCGTTCCGCACCTCCTCCTTCCAGAGGAGCGTACCGTTCGTGAGGACCGCGACAGGAAGGGGCGTCAGCGTGTGAGTTGTGCGGAGAAGGTCGCCCAGGCGGGAGTGGAGGGTCGGTTCGCCTGAGCCGGAGTAGGTGACGCACGAAAGGTCCGTGTGGAGGATCAGGGCCTCCTTCAGTTCACGCAGAATGAGGTCGGCAGGAACATATTCCTTCCGCGCGAATCCGCGCCTGTCGGTCCGTCCGACCTCGCAGTAGACACAATCCAGCGTGCACAGTTTGCGGGGGATGATATCGACCCCGAGCGACCGTCCAAGCCGCCGCGAAGAAACCGGACCGAAGATCGTTGTGAAGGCCCTATCGCTCACATCCAAAGGTCGATGTCTTCGGCCGGAAGCTCGTCCCTGTGGGCCCGCTTCTGGCAGGCCTGCACGAATGCCTCGATCCCCTCGATACGCGCCTGCATGTCCGCAAGAAGTTCACGCATCCGTTCGATGCGGACATCGCCGGGGCGCGTGCTATCGAGAATGCCGACTTCCTTCCGTATCTGCCGGGCACGTTCGAGCACGATCTCGAGGTCATGCACCACGGTATCGACGCTCCGGTCCATCCGTGCCATTGCATCCATGATGGTCCTCCTCGGGGGCCGGCTAGCCGGCCAGTGACAATTGATGTTTCACGATCTCGATCACCAGCGGATAGTACCGGTCGAGCGCGCAATCGAGCCGGTTCCGCTTCCAGCAGTTGCCCTTCCCGTCCTGGTGCCTGCACCGGGAACAGACAACGGTGCGAAGGGCCTGCACATATTCATCGCCGTGCGATGCGTGCGTGTGTTCGATGGTCTCGACGACGAGCGGGAAGTTCTTCTGCAACGGGCATTCATCGTCGACGGGGAGCCTGCAGTTTCCCCGTCCGTCCCCGTCGATGCATTTTCGGCAGACCTTCTGCTGGACATCTTCCCACTTTGCCAGCATCGGATGTCTCCTTGTGTCCGGACCGCTAGGTCTTCACTGCCGGAGGGTCCGGAACCTGTTCGTTGGTCCTTCGCAGAGAATCCTCGAGCATTCCCTGGAAGGACGGGTGTGCGATATGAATCAGGGCATCGCTCCGCTCACGAAGGTTCTTTCCGTGGAGCGATGCGACGCCGTACTCCGTGACCACGTAGTGCACATCTGCCCTGCTGGTGACGACACCAGCCCCCGGGCGCAGGGTCGGAACGATGCGGGAATACTGCCCGTTCTTCGCCGTCGACGGGAGGGCGATGACCGGTTTTCCTCCGCGGGAGTATGACGCGCCGCGGATGAAGTCGACCTGACCGCCGACCCCGCTGTAGATGCGCTGGCCGATCGAGTCCGAACAGACCTGACCGGTGAGGTCGACCTCGATGGCAGAATTGATCGCCACCATGTTGTCGTTCTGCGAGATCACGAACGGATTGTTCGTGTAGTCGCACGGGTGCATCTCGAACAGCGGATTGTTGTCGATGTAATCGTACAGGTCAGCCGAGCCGAGGATGAACGTGGCGATCACCTTTCCGCGATGGATGGACTTCCGGCCGTTCGTGACGATCCCCTTCTCGATGGCGGCCACGACCCCGTCCGATACCATCTCCGTATGGATGCCGATGTGCTGCCGTTTGTCGATGAACTGCAGAACAGCATCCGGAATCCCGCCGATCCCGAGCTGCATCGTGCTCCCGTCCTCGATGAGACCGGCGACATGCTCTGCGATCTTCGTCTCGATCTCCGTGGCCTTCCGGCCCGTCAGGTTCTGGAGGGGTTCCCGGCATTCGACGATCTTGTGCACCCGCGACACGTGGATGAACGCATCGCCGAGCGTCCGGGGCATGCGCTCATTGACCTGTGCGACGACGATGCGTGCGCTCTCCGCCGCTGCCTTGGATGCCGCGACCTCCACCCCGAAGCTCATGAAGCCGTGCTCGTCCGGAGGGGAAACGTGGATGAACGCGACGTCGAGCGGGATCACCTTATCGGTGAACAGAGAGGGAACGTCGGAGAGGTGGACCGGGACATAGTCCGACCATCCTTCACGGATGGCCTTCCGGTCGGCCGGACCGACGAACAGGGAGTTATGGTAGAAGCTGTCCTTGTACTGGGGCTGGACGAGCGGGTCGTCACCGAGCAGGAGCAGGTGATTGACCTCGACATCGCGGAGTTCGCTAGCCCGTTTTGCGAGCGCGTTGGTGGAGAGAAGGGGGGTTGCAGCGTTGCCGGACACAAAGATCCGATTTCCGGATTCGACCGTACGGGCCGCCTCGTCCGCCGACACCACCTTCGCCATATAATGCGGTAACCAGTTCATGTTCCAGTCTTTTCATGGCAGCCGGGCGAAGGACCGTCAGACGGCGTCCGGTGACGCCAGGAGGTTCTCGATCGCTTCCGACACAAGGTCGACGTCGACCGGCTTATAGAAGACCGAGGAGCTCATCTCCTCGATCGTGATATTGATATCCTTGCGCAACGGGATGTACCCGCGAAGCGTGATGATGGGTACGTCCTGCGCTTTTTCCCGAAGGAGGTTAAGCAGCCTGGTCACATCCTCAGAGAACGTATAGAGGTCCACCACGATGAGGTCCGGTCGACGCGCCTCGAGCGCTTTTGTAAAGAGCACGAGCGACGTCTCGCGGACGATGGCGTACTTCTCCTCCAGGTTGAGGACGAGCGTCCGGGCCAGATCGGCGTCCGGGCTGAAGATGAGGACGTTTCTCTGCCTATGGGACATACTGGGTGGAGTCGTTCCCTGCGATATGGCGTGGCTCACCATGACCATTGTCGGTCGGCGAACCTGAGCACGCTGCCCGGTTGCCGTGGGTCAGGAGATGATATCTTCTTCGACAGGATGCTGCTCTTCGATCGAGAGCTCGGAGAGCTTCCTGTACAACGACGAAATGCTGATACCCAGCAGTTTCGCGACCTTCCGCTTGTCGTTGTCATTGGCCCGAAGCGACTCGAGAATGAGCGAGCGTTCGTACTGCCGCACAGCTTCCTTCAGACTTCTGTTTCCCACGAGGTGTGCATTTCCCGGTGTTGTGTAGAAATCATCAGACATGATAGGCATCCTCCCATCAGATCAGATTGCGATTGACGGACCGTGGTGATACTGTATGGACTATGGACCGCGGTCTTCTGGCGGGATTTTGGCGCGCAAGGAATGTGCCACCGGATACAAATCAGAAAGGGAAGAGAAAGCGGGGACGAATGCCTGATTCCGGAGAGAATGAGGTGGAGGTAGGTTTGAATTTCTGGGAATCGGAAAAAACGGCATTCTCAGTACTTGGAATGCCGTGGTCGGAAGACAGACAAGCCGGAAAAGCCTGATTCCCGGCTAAGCGGCGTTTGACGTGGAGATCTGGAGCTCCTCGATCTTTCTGTAAAGGGAAGAAAGGCTCATTCCGAGGGCCTTTGCGGTCTCCTCCTTGTTATTGCCATGCTTGGTCAAGGCCTGCTGGATGAAGACCCTCTCGAAATCCTTGACCGCTTCTTTCAGCGTTTGCTCGCCGTACGCGGCCGAGGAGGGTACACCGCCCGAAGCGGCGGAAGGAGACCACATATGCTCCGGCAGGTCCTCTGTACCGATATAGTCGTTGTCGCAGAAGATGACCGCACGCTCGATGGCGTTCTCGAGCTCCCGCACCTCCCCCTTCCACTGGTTGCGCATCAAAGCACGCATCGAATCGTTCGTGAATCCCCTGATGGCCTTCCCGGTAGCCTTTGTGAAGACCTCAAGAAAATGCTGCGCCAGGATCGGAATATCGTCCGGCCGGGCACTGAGCGTCGGGAGGTTGATCTCGATGACGTTCAACCGATAGAAGAGGTCATCGCGGAACCGGCCACCCTCGACCTCCTTGCGGAGGTCCTTGTTCGTTGCGGCGATGATGCGGACATCGACCTTGATGACATCCGTCGTCCCGACGGGAGTGATCTCCTTCTGCTCGAGCGCGCGGAGGAGCTTCACCTGAAGGTTCTGCGGGATCTCGCTCACTTCATCGAGGAAGATCGTCCCTTCGTTCGCCACCTTGAACAGTCCATCCTTGTCACCCGTCGCGCCCGTGAAGGACCCTTTCTTGTGCCCGAACAGTTCGCTCTCGAACAGCGTATCGACGATGGCCCCGCAGTTCACCGCCACGAACCTCTTCTGGGCCCGTGTGCTATTGTAATGGATCGCACGCGCGACGAGTTCCTTGCCTGTGCCGCTCTTGCCCGTGATGAGGACCGTACCGTCTGAGTTGGCCAGACGCTCGATGACGCTGAACACTTTCTTCATCGCACTGCTCTGCCCGATGATCGCGTCGAAGTCGTACGTGCGCTGAAGCTCCTGACGCAGTGCCGCATTCTCCAGGGAGAGCGTGCGGTATGCGAGGAGCTTGCGGATCCTGATCAGAAGGTCGTCGAAGTTGATCGGCTTCAGGACGTAATCAGCTGCCCCCTCGCGGAGCGCGGTGATCGCCGTCTCGACCGACCCGAACGCGGTGATGATGACGACCATCGTCTCCGGCGTCTCGCGCCTGATGACCTGCAGCAGGTCCGTCCCCCGCATCTCCGGCATTTCGATATCCGTCACGACGATGTCGAACGGCCTCTCGCGATGCTTCTCGAGCGCTTCCGCTCCGTTGGCGGCCTCGGCGATCTGGAATCCCTCCTTCTCCAGCACGTACGTGGCCGATTCCCGGATGATCTGTTCGTCGTCAACGATGAGGATGCGTTCTGCCATGGTCATGTGTTCCGCGGTAATCGAATGATGAAACGGCTCCCCTTGCCGGGCTCGGAGGCGACATCGATCGTGCCATTGAAGCTTCGAACGATGCCATAACTGACCCAGAGGCCGAGCCCCGTTCCTCTGCCGACACCCTTCGTGGTGTAGAACGGTTCGAAGATCTTGTCCAGCGCCTCGGAATCGATGCCCGAGCCCGAATCCGCGATCTCGACCTCGATGACCTTCTCCGTTGCCCGGCTCATCATCGAGATGGTTCCCGGCTTGCTGTCCAGGGAATCGACAGCGTTCATCAGGATATTGATGAAGACCTGGACGATCTGGTCCGGCACGATGCGCACGCTGGGGAGCTGATCGTCGAGTTTCAGGTCGAAGGTGATATCCTTCACCTTCTTTCCGTACTTGACGATGTTCAGTCCGTCCTGCAGGATCTGGTTGAGGTTCGTCGGTTTCGCCACATGCGTGCTCGGCCGCGAGAAGTCGACGAGGTCGCGGATGATCTTCGCGATCCTGCTGATCTGACTGTTGATCAGCGCGAGCTTGTCGGAGACGAACGTGTCCTTCACGTTCCGCTGGAGCACCTGCACGAGCGACGAGATGGCCGTCAGCGGATTCCCGACCTCGTGGGCGATGCCCGCTGCAAGCGTTCCGATGCTTTCCATGCGCTGCGACCGTACGAGCTGTTCCTCAAGAAGGATCTGCTCCGTGATGTCGCGGTGTGCGCCCATGAACCCTTCGATCGTCCCGTTCTCGTCGACGATCGGGGAGATGACAAGCTCCGAGTGGAATGCCTGTCCATCCTTCCGCCTGTTCTCCACGCGCCCCACCCACACCTTGCCCGAAAGGATGTGTTCCCAGACTGAGCCCCAGAAGCCACTCTCGTGCCGTCCACTCGCAAAGATGCGGGGATTCTGTCCGATGAGCTCCGCTTTTGTGTAGCCGCTGGCCCTCTCGAAAGCAGGATTAACGTAGACCATCATGCCGCGGGCATCCGTGATCTGGATCGGATTGATCGTCTGTTCTATGACGTTGGAGAACCGAAGAAGGTCCAGCTCCCGACGCTTCTCGACCGTGATATCGCGCGCAATGAGGACACGGTAGGCCCCCTTCGGTCCGGGCATCGGTTTGATCTCGAAACGCACATCGATGATCGAGCCGTCGCGTCGAATGAACTTCGTCTCCTCGGCGGGGACGACGGTCGAGGTTCGCATTGCGGCAAGCACCTTGGGATCTACATCAGGTGGGATGATCGCATCGATCATAAGCGGGGCAGTGTCGGATGGCGGGATCTCCAGGGCCTCCGCCGCGGTCTTGTTCCCGTCCACGATGGCGCCTCCTCCGTCAAGAATGAGAATAAGCTCCGGAAGGAGGTCCATGACTCTGCCATACGAACTAAAAAGCGCACGCATACGGATTCCAAGATACCGGAAAATCCCAAAGGAAGTCAAAAAAACCGCAGCGCCAGCCCCTTTCCCATGCGAGAAAAGGACCGGCGCCCGGGATCCCACAGCACCGTATGCGGTCGCCTCAGATCGTAACGCGTCCTGACCGGACCTCGATCCTCGGGATGCGCTTCATAATTCGGATATGACCTTCATCCATTTTCTCTCTCGTTTCCTCGATCGCTCTCTTCGCGTCCTGCAACGCCTCCTCCTGGATCTCGAATTGCATCTCTCTATCGTCTCCGGGGAACACCTGGATCCGGCGGGAACCGATCATGCCCTCGTGGTCGCCCATATCATTGAAGAAGTAGTGGAATCCTTCCTCATCTCCTTCCTCCACCTCGATCGTCAGTGTCTTCTTCGCTCCCTTTCGGTACACCTCGAACTCCACCTTATCACCCTCTTCATAGTCCGCGAGCTCATGCAGGACATCAGAGCTCTTCGCCACAGGCTCCTTGCCCACCTTCACGATGACATCACCCGCCTGGAAGCCGGCCTTTTCGGCAGCGCTCTTCTCCTTGACCGACTCGACGAGCACACCCTTCTTCTCTGGAACCCCGAAGTATGCACCGAGCTGCTCATTCAGCGTGTTCAGCTGCAGGCCGTACGAGGCCCGGCCGCTCCACACCATGACATTTCCCCCTGGTCCCGGCGCAAACACACCGAATGCTGACGCCTTCCTTTTGCCTATGGTGACCTGTATCGTCTTCTTCGCACCGTCCCTCCAGACAACAACATCAACCTTCGTCTCCGGGTCTGTGCGTTGAACGAACCGCGTCAGATCGTCCGCGTCATAGACATCCTTTCCGGCGAACGAGAGCACTACGTCATCTTCTTTGAAGCCAGCCTTTTCCGCGGGGCTGTCCTCGACAACTTCCGTTACGACTGCCCCCTCATCGGCCGGGAGCTTGAACCGCTTCTCGTGCCTTGAGGTGACATCCTGGATCTGAACACCCAGATATCCTTTGCCTTTTGAGGAGCTCTTTTTTGTGTCCTGGGCCCCTAAAAGCGGCAGGCTGAGCAGCAGAACAGCCGCCAGCCAGAGTATGTAGCGCTTGTCCATGGTATTTCCTCCTGAATGGTCAGTTTGGTGCCGTGGGTATTCAGACGGGAGGCCCGGACCGAAGGTTCCGCGGGGAAGGGAAAAAAAGAGCCCGCCCCGATCCCCCCTGCAGACGCAATAGAAGGGATCAGGACGGGCTAGGTATGAGAAAAGCCCCTGGTTACAGGCTTACTGGAAGTCGCCGGCGTAGGTCCAGCTGCCGAGACGCCCGTCACTGTCAACAACTGCCGTCACGGTGTTGGTCGTGTTGGCAGAAGAGGTCGCAAGGATCGTCACTGTCGTCGCCGTCGTGGCCGAGACTGTGTAGACGGCGTTTTCGTTCGTCGCCATCTTGCTCGGAATGGCATAGCCGCTGTAGCTGCCCTGGCCACCGCCCATCGAGGACGGACGGATCTTGAACTGATAGGCATGCGCTGCGATGTTGTTCAGGTCGTTGATGATGGCATCCTTATTGGCCTGAATGCTCTGAGCGGAGAATAGGCTCAGACCGACCGCAATGGCGATACCGACGATGATGACGCCGAGAATGATGAGCAGAAGCTGTTGCTGTCCCATGGACACTCCTCAAGATTAAGGGAAAAAAAATCCCGGCTTCCACACTGGATAGCCGGGATGTGAGTTTTCCGCGTTTTGGTTCCAGTCGGAGAACAGCTTACTGGAAGTCGCCGGCGTAGGTCCAGCTGCCCAGGCGGCCGTCACTGTCAACAACTGCCGTCACGGTGTTGGTCGTGTTGGCAGAAGAGGTCGCAAGGATCGTCACTGTCGTCGCCGTCGTGGCCGAGACTGTGTAGACGGCGTTTTCGTTCGTCGCCATCTTGCTCGGAATGGCATAGCCGCTGTAGCTGCCCTGGCCACCGCCCATCGAGGACGGACGGATCTTGAACTGATAGGCATGCGCTGCGATGTTGTTCAGGTCGTTGATGATAGCATCCTTATTGGCCTGAATGCTCTGAGCGGAGAACAGGCTCAGACCGACCGCAATGGCGATACCGACGATGATAACGCCGAGAATGATGAGCAGAAGCTGTTGCTGTCCCATTGTTGCTCCTTAGGTTAGTGGGTGGTTCGTTGCGGATGACTTGGAATTCGAAATTTTTGAAACCCAACCCTTCTAAGCCAACACCGTGCCATGAATGATATTCGGAAAATCGTCGGTTTTCGTACAATTTTCAGGAGATTCACAAGTTCACTCGACTCGATGCGGTAAATCGGTAATTATTACCCTCTATTTGAGGTCACATTCTTACCTGTCTTGGTCAATTTTCATATACTGCCACCCAGCACATCGCAGGGCCTTTTCCTCGGCGGGTGGCCGGGAAATCCCTGAGACCGCAACACAATGTCAAGGAATCCGGTCCCATGTCCAGGCACACGATTCTCCTAAGCCTCCTCTTCCTCTTTATATCACCAACGATCCATGGCCAGACTTCCATTCCGGTATTTCCTGTCGGCGACTCGGACCTGACCATCACCCGCCTTTCCCAGCCGAACACGTACTTCGATAAGGTCGGACGGAAGTTCGCCGTACTCGGATACGAAAGCGGGACGTTCGAAGCCTGGGCCTACCCGCTAAAGCTCTTCCGCAACGTGGAGCTCTCGTTCCTGATCGGCTCATCGACCGAACCGATCGAAGCCAGAGATATTGTGCGTACGATCGCAGCCTCCCCGGAAGCGACAACGCTGACCTATGTATTCCAGTCGTTCACCGTGAAGGCGATCTACGTCACAGCCATCGATGAGCCGGGCGGGTACGTGCTGCTCGATGTTCGAAGCACCGAACCGCTGACGATCGTCTGCTCGTTCCTTCCGGTGCTGCAGCCGATGTGGCCTGCCGGCATCGGAGGACAATCGGCATATTGGCGCAACGACATCAAAGCATACCAGATATCTGAGCCGACACGACGGAATACGGCATATATCGGCTCACCTGCAGCAGAAGGGATCTCCTATACACCTGCTCATATGCTGTCCGACAAGCCCAACCAGTTCCGCATTGTGATCGACGATCCAGCGAAGGTCAGAGGACGATATATCCCGATCGTGATGGCAGGAGGGCGAGGGAGCCGCGATTCCATCAAGGCCCTGTATGCAGACCTCGCGGCGGACCCGGCGTCAAGGTACACGAAGGTGCGGCAGCACTATGACGCTCTTCGCTCATCGACGATGCGCATCAGGACGCCGGAGCCGAACCTGGACCTTGCCTTCGAGTGGGCGAAGGTGTCGTTCGATAACCTTATGGTCGACAATCCGGATGTCGGGCTCGGGATGGTAGCCGGACTCGGGACGTCGGGCACAGGCGGACGGCCCGGCTTCGGGTGGTTCTTCGGCGGTGACGCATACATCAATTCGTTCAGCCTCAATTCGTACGGCGCGTATGCGTCGACGAAAGATGCGTTGCGGTTCACACAGCAATGGCAGCGTGAGGACGGCAAGATGGCCCATGAGCTGACGCAGGCCGCCGCGTATGTCGACTGGTGGAAGGACTATCTGTACGGGTACATCCACGGCGACACGTCTCCCTATTACATCTGCGCTGTGTGGGACTACTTCCTCCACACGGCCGACACCGCATTCATCCGCACGAGCTGGGGATCCATCAGGAAAGCATATGTGTGGTCGCGTGCCACTGATGCCAATGGCGATGGGCTGATGGACAACAAGAAAGCGGGCCTCGGAGCGCTGGAATACGGCCCTCTGACGGACATCCAATCCGACATCTATACGGGAGCGGTCTGGGCACGCGCTACCACTGTCATGCCGCGTCTCGCAGCTCTCACCGGTGATGCGGAGATGCAGCAGGAGGCCGAGGCATATGAATGGAAGACCTCTGGCGCTTTCGACGCACTCTTCTGGGATGAGAAGAATGAACGGTACTCCTACGCCTTCACTGCCGACGGGAAGCACGTGGATATCGTGTCACCGTGGGCCGCCGTGGGTTTGATGTGGGACCTCGGAACTGAGGAAAGAAGCCGGAAGACCCTCGCCGAACTCACAGGAGCGGAACTCTCCACCGACTGGGGTATCAGGAGCATCTCCGAGAAAAGCCCGTACTACGAACCGCTCAATTATAACTACGGTGCGGTCTGGCCGTTCCTCTCAAGCTGGGTGGCAGCAGCGCAATTCAGGCATGATATGGGACTGCAGGGATATAACACGCTTCTCGCCTCGGTGAACCACACGTTCGACAACGCGATCGGACATGTGACGGAGGTCTTCTCCGGGTCGGCGAACATCTGGCCAGGGGAGGCCGTAGCGCACCAGGGATTCAGTTCAGCAAGCGTCGTGCTTCCGCTGGTCAGGGGATTGCTGGGATTCGAGCCGAACGTGCCACAACGCTCTGTGACCTTCGCTCCGCGGTTTCCCGCCGACTGGAAGAGTGTTCATGTGTCCAATCCGGTTCCGGCGATGGGACCAATGGAATTGTCCTATGTGCGGAGCGGGGAGACCGTCGACCTCACCGTCGTATCCACGCCGGGGCCGGAGATCCAGTTCACCTTTGCTCCGTCCTTCGGGACAGGAACGCGCATCAGGTCGGTCAGTGCCGACGGCGAAGACGTCCGGTTCACACTGGAGGAGAGACGCCAAAGCATCCGCCCTGTCCTGACGTTGGCGTTGAAGGAATCGACGACCATCCGTATAGAGCTCGAGCCCACTGTCGAGGTCCTGCCACCGAAACTGCACGCAAAAACGGGGGACCCCAACATGTCCCTGAAGGTCCTGGACATCAGTCGTACGGATGAGGGGCTCGAGGTCACTCTGGAAGGGCGTGCTGGCGGATCGTACGAGCTTGGGTTGACGAACGTGCATCTCATCGGAGGTACGGAGGGATGCCGTCTCACGAAGGATGGAGTTCGTATTGACTTTGCAGGACAGAAAGCTGAAGATTATGTCCGGAAACACATTTCCATCCGTCTCCTGCACGATCTGAGATGAGCAACAAAGGGCACCAGGCGGGAGCACGCGAGCGAACGTCCATAGCATGAAGAGCGCCGATCCTCTCATATCCCTCCGGCGGACCGACAAGTGGTATCTCGCAGGAGGGAACCGTCTTCTGTACGCCCCCCTCTTCCCTGCATACCGCGACATCCCGGGCTTCTGGGACGAAGCCCACTATTATAATTACGCCTTCAAGCCGTTGTATTCCTGGGCGATCCTGAGCGAGGAGGGATCGGAAGTACCTCTTCTTCTATCATCATCCGTCTGGCGGCCGGATGTTCTGACCCACACCTTCGTTCCACGGGATCGATCCGTCAAGCTTGTCGTGACGGAGCGTTCATCCCTTCTTCCGATGGATGTCATCGTCTCCGAGATCTCCCTCCGGAATCCATCGTCCTCCCGGGCGTTGTATGCCCTTGTCGCTTGGACCGTTCGGGAGAGCAACCTTGTCCACGGCATCTCGTTCTCGAAGGCGCTGGTGGAAGAGCAGGTGTTCTCGTGCGAACAGATGGTCGTCCCCGAACGCCGTCCCGGTATGCGGTTCGGATTCTCCTTCGCCCTCGCCGGAAAGGGAGTCCGCCATCAGATGCGGATGAGCGAGGGCGGCACTCCCGTCCCCCCCTGGAGTGTCACGCCGTTCGCCGAGACCGGAGGCATTCCGCCGAACTCCCGTGCAGCGTCGTCCAGCGTCGGGGTCTCGATGGGAAGCTTGTTCGTCGGCTTTCAGTCGAACATCAGATTGTCACCCCGCTCCACGCGTACTGTCCACATCGGATGTGCCGCCGCCCCTTCGCCCGTCGAAGCCAGGGCGAACCTCTCGACGGTCCTCCGAATGAAGGATCCGATCAACCTGAGCACAACTGCGTGGAAGGACCATTTCAGGAATGTCCCTGCGGTGCGAACGTCCGACCCGTACATCGACCGGGCGTACCTGTACCGCTGGTACGGCCTTCGGCTGAATGCCATCGTCGACGGGGACGAGAATTACGAGTACCCGTTCACGTGCGAGGGGATCGGATATTTCCGGGCACCGATCTCGTACAGCGCACCCGGCCCCATGCTCGAGAATCGCTGGATGAGCGACCCCGAACTCGCCCGGGGCAGCCTCATGACGTTCATTCACAACCAGCACGATGACGGCCGGTTCCGCGGCTACATCGATGTGCACTCGTACCGGGAGGAGATGTTCTACCATGCCCGGTGGGGCAAGGCGCTGCTGGCGGACGAATCGCTCCACCCATCCGAGCCATTCCTGCGAGAGGCATACGCCGGCCTGAAGAAATATGCGGCGTATTTCGACCGCGAGCGGGACGAAGAGGTGAGCGGGCTCTATGACATCAACGATCATTGCGAGACCGGGCAGGAATACATGCGCCGGTACACCGTCATCAATCCCGCCGCCGACCGGGACCATTGGGGAGAGGTGTTCCGACTAAAGGGTGTCGACGCGACGGTCTACATCTACGAGCTGAAGCGTGCGCTCGCAGCGGCTGCGGAGCGCCTCGGGTTGGCGGACGAGGCAGAGCAGTGGAACCTGGAAGCGGACCGGACGCGTACGGCGGTCCTCTCCGGATGGGACTGAAGATGGTGCATGTCTCGAACCTTATCATCCGGGGACAGAAACTCGGGATCGAGATCAAGGGAGAGCGGTTTTTCGTGACATTAGATGGGCAACGGAATATTGAAGAAAAAATGGGACATGCCGTAGAGCTCTCCGTCTGAGATGAGAAGCATGACACGGAGGTCCACGGAGCAAAGAAGAACCTGCGGGTGCCACATTAATTGTTCTGTCCGGTGCCGAATCCCTATCCTCCACAATCTTCCCCATGTCTGATCCCCAGCTGAAGCGTTCCCTCTCGCTGTTCGACCTGACGCTGATCGCGATCGGTTCGTCGATCGGTTCCGGCATCTTCCTCACCCCTGCCCTCATCGCCCAATCCCTGGATTCACCGCTCTGGATCCTGGGAGTCTGGTTACTTGGAGGCGTGATGGCCATCTGCGGGGCGCTCAGCTACGCAGAGCTCGGGGCAATGCTCCCGCGGGCCGGTGGCCTGTACGTCTATCTGAACGAATCATACGGCGGACTAGCGGGATTCCTGTACGGCTGGGCTTATTTCCTCGTCGTCAACACCGGAGCGCTTGGCGCGCTGGCGATCGCTTTCTCGACCTACTTCGGCGTCTTCGTGCCGCTGAGTGACACCGGAATGCTCCTTGTCGCCATCGCCGGCATCCTCATCGTGACTGCCATCAATGTCCTCGGCGTGAAGGCTGGAGGCATCTTCTCCGATGTGTTCACGATCCTCAAGCTTGCAGGCATCGGGATCCTGCTCATCGCCGGGTTCGGCTGGGGATCCGCAGAGACCACCGATTTCCTTGCCCCGCTGACCGACGGCGAGGACGGCCTCATGAGCTCCCTGACACTGGCCTTTGTGAGCGTGCTCTGGTCGTACGGCGGCTGGCAGCACGCGACATTCACGGCCGCTGAGGCAAAGGACCCGCAACGGACCGTTCCCCGGGCGCTCATCCTGGGTGCGGGAGCGGTCACGGTCACGTATGCCATCACGAACATCGCCTACATGTTCCTTCTCTCCCCTTCGGAGATCGCCGCATCACCTCGGGTCGCCTCCGATGCGCTCAGCATCGTCATGGGCCCGACCGGGGCCACGATCATCGCACTCACCATCTTCATCTCGACGTTCGGCACGACGGGCATCTACACGCTGACCGCTCCGAGGATCTACTTCGCCATGGCGAACGATGGGGTGTTCTTCAAGAAAGTCGCGGAGGTTCACCCGCGGTTCCGCACCCCCATGTTCGCCATTCTCACGCAGTCCGTATGGGCCATTGTGCTGCTCCTGTTCTGGGGGACCTACGAAAAGCTCATCTCGTATGTGGTGTTCACGGACTGGATCTTCTTCGGCATGGCAGGAGCATCGGTGTTCATTCTGCGGAAGAAGATGCCTCAGGCGGAACGACCCTACAGGACGGCGGGATATCCGTTCACGCCGGCATTCTTTGTGCTTCTTGCCGCCCTGTTCGTGCTGTACACGCTCATCGAGAAGCCGCTCGAATCAGGAGCGGGCCTGGGATTTCTGGCACTAGGCATACCTGTGTACTATTACTGGAGATCCCGGAGAAAAAGAGACATGAGAACGAACATTCCCCCTTCCGCTCCTTCCTGAGCTGCCAGACCTTTCCGGACGCCTCCCCATCCGCCCGGCCCGGACCTTCCTCCCCTTCGGTCCGTTCCGGAGATCGTCATGCATCTGAGACACATTTTCCTGAGATTCTCTGTCATGATGAATCTTATCAGGTCACGAACTATCACTCCAGGGACGCGACGCATCCGGCGATGCGCACTGGTGCTCTTTCTGTGTAGTGCCCCTGCGCTCGCACAGCAGGACAGCCTTCTTCAGGTGGGTGTGCAATTGTCCGCTGATGGGCGCTACACCGAAGCCATCCGTGTACTCCGTGGCGCCGGAGCAGACACGGGCTCGGCGTTCGGACGGATGCAGCTGGGCCTCGCGTATGCGCGGCTGAACGAGTTTTCCAACGCGCGGCGCTTCCTTTCGGAGGCCGCCTCGATGGCCCCGGACAATGCTGACTTCGCCTTCCAGCACGCTCTGTTCCTCCACCAGAACCTCGTCCTCCCGGAGGCGCTGCAAAGCTATCGAAGGGTGCTGGAACTCGATTCCGCGCATGCGTCGGCATGGTTCCAGCTCGCACAGATCTCGCGTGCCCTGCAGGAACCGATCGAGGATGTGCGGCGCTTCTACCGGACGAGCATCCGCCTCAATCCGGGCGACTATATCGCTTCCTTCTATCTTGGGTCATCCCTCGCCGACTCGGGCGACACGCACCTTGAAGGAGAACACTTCCTGAAGCGGGCAGCCGAACTGAACCCGTATTATGTGCCGACCATCGAACGACTCGGCTCGTACTATTCCGGACTCCGCAAAGACTCGCTGGCGGCGCAGCAATACGCGAGGGCCGTTGACCTCCGGCCGAAGAATCCTGACTTCTGGTTCTATCTCGGCGAATCGCTGCGGAAGATGCGTCGGACCGACTCGGCCATCACATGCTTCCGTGAGGCGATCCGGCTCGACCCTACGCAGAGTATCTATGTTGGACAACTGGGATTCGCATTTGTGCAGGCAAAAGAGTACGGCCGGGCTGTAGAAGCATATACTCGGGCGATCGAGCTCGAACCTGACAATGTACAGTTCTACAGGAATCTCGCCATCGCATACGAACGGACCGATTCGGTGGATGCTTCAGTTGAAGCATACCTGCGGGCCATCCAGGCGCTTGAACCAGGACAGTTCGCCGACCTCTACAACCAGATCGGCCATGTTCGGTACAGGGCCCACCAGTACGAAGCGGCGGGACGCTCCTACCGGAAATCGCTCGCGTTCGATCCGTCGAACCACGAGGCGGTCTTCTTTCTCGCTATCGTACTCGATCAGATGGAGGAATATGAGGAAGCCCTGAAGCGTTATAAGGAGTTCCTTCGCCTTCTTCCTGCCGATGATTCTCCCAATGCCCGCACGAATGTCGCCCGCACCAGGGTCACGGAACTCGAAAGTCTGATTTCCCGTACGCAACGACCATGACCGTCGGATTCATCATACCCTCAGGCAGGGACCTGTCCAAGGAGGAATCGAAGGCGTGGGAATTCCTCGCCGCACAGACGCGCATCAATTCGAAGCGGCTGCGCGCCGATCGCCTTCCATCCGCCGAGGACCTTCGCCAAGCGTACGACATCGTGTGGTGGCACTCCGACAGGTCCCCGGACGAAGGGTCGCCTCCGGGAGCGCAGACAGTGTCCATACTCAAGGAGTATGCCGACAGAGGTGGTTCGCTGTTCCTCAGTCTCGTTCCTGCGTCGTTCCCCGTCATGCTCGGATTCGAGACGAGCCCTCCCCGCATCGTGCGGCAGGGAACATGGGAAGAAGAAAGCTGGGCGAGGGACTATCCGGACATCCGGGGATATGCGACCTACCGAGGGCATCCGATCTTCCGGGGCATGACTGGCGGGCTCTATTCCTGGATGCCTCAAAAGAGCGTCCCCTTCAGCGGCGCGTTCTACGAAGGGACGCTGCCAGACACGGGGAAGGTCATCGCCGTCGAACGGCAGTACATCAAGGTGATCCCATCGCGGCGCATCACATGGGAATACTCTCTGCCAAAAGGGAGAGTGCTCTGCGTCGGCACGTACCTGTTCTTCACGGAAGAACACCCGCGCGTCCGGAAGCATCTGGACCTTTTCACTCTGAACTGCCTGTCGCATCTGACCTCCTCCCGCCGACGGGCTCAGCGCACGTCCTATTGGTCGTTCGAGTCGCATCCGCCTGAACGGGTGGACCGGAACAGCTCTCCGTTGACCGTTCGTGAGCACATCCGTTCTGTACCGAACGGCGTCCTCTCCATCGCACGGCACTCTCCATCCGGCTCCACGGGCCAGGCATTCGATGTCGGCGGAAGGCGATGCGTGATCGTCGGGGATGAACGGAAAGGGATCCGCGAGGCGTGGTTCCACCCTGTGCGGGGCCTGCAGAACCTGCGCATCGGTCTTCAGGCGCCGGGGAAATCCGTCCGATGGATCGAGGAGGAGGCGCTCGACCTTGACATCCGTCCGGATGTTCTCGTCCGCCGGTCATCCATTGGGAATATTTCATACACCGACCACACCTTCTCGCATGTGTCCAAGCCGGCCGGCGCTGTCGCTGTGAAGGCTTCCGGAGCGCCGGTTCGGGTTCTCGTCACAGCTGAGGTAGACCTTCGGCTGATGTGGCCGTTCGACGAGCATGCGACCGGGGCACTGACCTATGCCTGGGATGCGGCATTGCAGGGGGCCGTGGTTTCAACAACATCGGGAGAGGTCGCCGCCATCATTGGCAGCTCCCTCCGGCCTTCGGACGTGTACATCGGAGCCTGTGAGGGGCTCGATGTTGCCGATGATGGCACTTTCGTGCCGAAGGGGACATCCGACCGTGCTGTCCGCATCGGTTTCTCGGTCGACCTTGCCGATGACCGCGATGCCCTGACAATCGTCTTCAGCGGCTCCGCGAGCTCGGAGCGGGAAGCGGAACTCGCCTACCGGGAGATGATGGAAGACCCTGCGTATGTGCTCAAGGGACAGATGGAGCACGCGACGCGATTGCTATCGGACCTTACGATGCTGCATGCATCGGACCGCGCCTTCACCGACGCATATTCCTGGGCGCTCCTTGGAACGGACCGGTTCACCATCACCACGCCGGGCATTGGAACGTCCTATGTCGCCGGCTTCGGAACCGTCGACCGCGGCTGGGACGGCGGCCATACGGTCAGCGGCAGGCCCGGGTATGCATGGTACTTCGGTCGCGACGCAGTGTGGACCGCGTTCGCAGCGCTTGCGGCGGGCGATTTCGACACCGTGCGCGGGGTGCTCGAGTTCCTCGGACAGCATCAGGATGTCACCGGGAAGATCCTGCATGAGCTCACGACGAGCGGCTTCGCTCATTTCGATGCCGCCGATGCAACGCCGTTGTACGTCATCCTGATGGGCCGATATGTACGGGCATCGGGCCATCGCTCCTTCGCACGGGGCGAGTTCGCACGGATCCGCATGGCGCTCGATTTCTGCGCCTCGACCGATACGGACGGCGACCATCTCATCGAGAACACGAACGTCGGCCATGGATGGGTCGAGGGCGGACCGCTCTTCCCTGTTCATACGGAACACTACCTGGCCTCCTCCTGGTCCGTTGCACTGAAGGAAGCCTCCTTCCTCGCCAGCGTCACCGATCATCCGCAGCTTATGAAACGGTGGCATGAGGAGGCTGAGAAGGTGCGTTCCATCGTCGAGGAGGAGTTCTGGGATGAGGAGGCAGGACACTACCTGTTCGGAAAGTATGCGGACGGGACGTACAACCGGGAACGGACGCTCCTGCCAGCTGTAGGGCTCTCTCTTGGCATAGGGCAGGGAGAGCGTGCAGAGAAGACCCTCAGGCCGTTCGCATCAGCGGATTTCACTGCAGACTGGGGAGTGCGGATCATCGGAGAGGGCAATCCGCTGTTCAATCCGCGTGGATATCACTACGGAAGTGTATGGCCGCTTTTCACGGGTTGGGCCGCTCTGGCAGAGTTCCGGCATGACCGGCCGCTCCAGGGCTTCATGCATGCGCTTTCGACAGGAATGACATCCGGATATCATGCAGCCGGCCGCGTCGAGGAAGTGCTGCATGGAGAGACGTTCAGCCCGGCAGGCGTGTGCCATCACCAAGCCTGGTCCGACTCGATGGTCGTGCAACCGCTCACGGAGGGTATGCTGGGCATCGATGCCGACGGGTTCGCACACACGCTTCGCCTCTCTCCCTGGGTCCCTCCGCATTGGTCGTCATTCCGCGCGACCCGCATTCGGGTCGGCCAGTCGTGGATGACATTCGAGCTTGACCGGGGAGAACAAACGACCAGCGTGACCCTGACACTGGAGGGGCGGCAGTCCGTTGCAGTGGAGCTTGCACTCCGGTTCCCGCTGGGGACTCATCTTCAGTCAGTAACGGCTGACGGAACGCACCGGGAACATCGTACGACCCTTACGACCTATGGTGCGGCTCCGATGGTCATCGTCAGGGTCGCCACGACAGTGAAGGTCGTCTATGCTCACACGGGCGGGATCGGTGTTCTACCCCCTTCACCGCTCCTTTCTCCCGGCTCGCGGTCTGCCGGCCTCCGGGTCGTCGGAGAGTCGTACCAAGACGGACAATATGTTATCGACATCGAAGGGATCGCCGGAACGACGCATGAGCTGGAGGTCATCCACCGGGGCCAGAAACTTGCCGTCCATGAGGGCGCAGAGCTCGTGGAAACATACGTCAGCAGGTCGAAGGTCACCACCGTTCTTCCGGGGGAATCCGGCATCGGCAGGAAGACCCTCCGCTTCGCCTGAGATCATCCATAGTATCCACAGAGATCAGACAGAACCACATATCATTCTCATGCACGTCTCCCCTTCTACCATGCACCTCCATCGGTCCCTGTTCCCGTACCTCAGCACGGGGCTTGTGTACCTGAATCATGCCGCCACAAGTCCGTTGTCGACAAATGTCGTCGCAGCGATGCAGCTGCATCTCGACCGGCGGTCGAGCGGCCCTGTCGAGACGTATGCCGAGGACGCGAAGTTCGTCCCGACGCTCCGCGACCAGGTCTCCCGGTTCGTCGGAGCCGAGGGGCCCGAGAGGATCGCACTGTTCGGGAACACCTCCGATGCGTTGAACGTCGTCGTCTCCGGGCTCCGATGGTCATCGGGAGATCGCGTCATCCTGAACGACATGGAGTTCCCGGCCAACGTCTACCCCTACCTTGCGCTGCGCCGTCACGGTGTGGAGATCGACACGATCGCGTGTCCCGGGAACATCATCACGCCCGACATGATAGCTTCGGCCATCACCCCGCGGACAAAGGTCGTTGCGCTCAGCGCCGTGCAGTTCCTGGCGGGATACAAACCAGACCTGCCGACCATCGGCGACCTGTGCCGCAGCAAGGGGATCCTCTTCTTTGTCGACGGTATTCAGGCCGTTGGCGCGACCGTCATCGACGTCCAGCAGATGAAGATCGACATGATGGCTGCCGGCGCGCAGAAATGGCTGATGGGACCGCAGGGGACGGGCTTCCTCTACCTATCGGAGGCAGTGCAGGAGATGGTGGACCAGCAGCACCTTGGGTGGCTGTCAGTCGAGACGCCGTGGGATTTCAGGGACTACAGCCAGCCTCTGGCCGGGACGGCGCGGCGGTATGAACTCGGGACCTGGAATATGGCGGGGCTGAAGGGGATGAGCGCCGCTCTGAGCACGCTGCTCGACATCGGCCGCGAGAACCTGGAAGAGCGGATACGATATCTCACAGGCCTGCTTCTCGACCGGCTCGTACAGCTCAGGGATCTTACCATTATCTCTCCGCGTGAGCCGGAGCATCGGGCGGGGATCGTCACCTTCCGTGCCGGGGATGGGGCGACTGCGCAGAGGATATTCGATGCGCTGCTTGCGGAGAGGATCACGATCTCGATCCGGGAAGGGCTCCTCCGGATCTCGCCGCACTTCTACAACGTGGAGGAGGAACTGGAGAGGTGTGTGGATGTGCTGAGGAAGGCATTGAGAAGTAAGCAGTAAGCACGCTGTGGCAGGTGACCCGCAGGCGGAAAGCTACACCCAGAGCTCCAGATCTTTGCCTGCCGTCTCCTGCCTACTGCCTACTTCTTCTTTTTCTCCATTTCCTTCAGCGTCCTGTTGAGCTCTTTCTGAAGGTCTACAGCCTTCTTTTGTACCTCGATGAGGTTGGTCACGGTCGCGTTCAGTGTCACAAGCGCTGAAACTGTCGCCTCGATCGCCTTCGCGCTGAACTCGATCTCTCCGATCATATGCGCGACATCCCTCTCCTGCGCTTCGACAGATTTCTTCACCGTCTTCTGCTTCTCATACATCTTCACCCGCAGAATGATGTTCGCAAGGTCGTTATTGATCCGGTTGATGAACTCCCGGACCGTCTCCTGGAAGATCTTGATGGCGAGCGCGTTCTTCTCCCGCGTCAGCCGTTCGTCGTCCAGCTCCTCCTTCGCCTTCCGCAGGACGAGCCGGTCGAGGGCCTTGTTGATGACGATGGGGATGAGGTCAAGCTTGATGTCGGTCTTGTTCAGGTAATCATACGCACCAAGCTTCATCGCCTCCACTGCGACATCCTCGCGACCATGTCCAGTGACCATGATGATGGGGGTTTCGAGCTCCGTCTCCGCTGCCCACCTGAGGAAGTCGAGGCCGGTGCCGCCGACAAGCTTGTAGTCCAGGAAGATGATATCGAATTGCTCTTTGGCCAATTTGCGCTGGGCTTTTTCAATGCCGGGAACAGTGGTCGTTTTATGCTGATATTTCTGCTCCAGGAAATCAGCTATCGGCACGACATAATCCGGCTCGTCGTCGACGAAGAGGATCTTGAGGTTTCTGAGGATCATTGGGGGTGAAGAAAATCCGAAATCCGAATTTCGAAATCCAAAATGGCCATGTATTGGTCTTTTAATGTAGCCACAAAAGGCCCAAAAACAATTGAATCCGCGGTCATCGAGGGCTACATTTGACGTCGGACACTTTGCTCACATGAGGTCATCATGCCCATTATGATCTTCGTCACAGGCGGGACGTTCGACAAGGAATACAACGAGATCGACGGGAAGCTCTTCTTCAAGGAGACGCACGTTCCCGAGATCCTGAAGCTCGGGCGCAGCAAGGTGGAGGCGGAGCTGCAGACCCTGATGATGAAGGACAGTCTTGATATGACCGATGCGGACCGGCAGATGATCCTCACCGCCTGCAAGGAGACCCCGTACGACAGGATCGTCATCACCCATGGCACCGATACGATGGACCAGACCGCCCGGGTGCTCGGGAACGAAGCCCTGACGAAGACCATTGTTCTGATGGGAGCGATGATCCCCTACAAGTTCGGCAGCTCCGACGGACTGTTCAATTTCGGGGCAGCGCTGGCCTTCGCCGAAACGCTGCAGAACGGTGTCTATGTGGCGATGAACGGACGGGCATTCACCTGGAACAACGTACGGAAGAACAGGAACACGGGTGCGTTCGAAGAGGTGCGGTGACAACGACAACACGAACTGCATAAAAACACGAAAGCCCCGCAGGACATCGCGGGGCTTCGTTGTTCAGTGCGGGTCCGACGGACCGGCCTTCGACCTCAGGACAAGATAGAAGTACCTCGCAGTATAGTATATGATGATCCCCCATGTCGGGATCATGATCAGCAGTGCACGTGTGGTCATCGGTTGCTCTTTTCCCTCACCCTACCAACAGCTTGACCGCTACGATCACAACGATCGTTCCAATGAAGAACAGTGCAATGTTCCGAAGCGCCTGCGCACCGGACTGGGTCTCTTGCGGCTTCTTCGCTTCCATCGTCAGATCCTTTCTGTGCGATATCATGATGTGACCGCGGCCTGCCGCACACGCAGCGGCCGCGCACCGCTCATGGATATCGACGTCAGATATCTGCCGATGTCTGGAGTGTTATCAGTCCTTTCCCCTGTTCGAGCAATGCGGCAACGGGCCACGCAGGACGCGCGATGGCGCGCACGGGCGCCTGCACGGCATGGTGATGGCCGGATGAGACAAGGCCTCCTGTATACTCAGGAGACCCGCCCCGCTGATGACCGATGGGTGAAGAGACCGCCCCATCCCACACAACAATGGCTACACTCGCCTCGACCAAGATAGAAGACCGACCCGAAAGGTCGAGAGATCCCTGTGCGACGCTCCAGCAAAGCATCATCGCCGACAGCATCACGCTGAGGACCGATCTCGGTCGATCGGTGTCCGGTCTGGTCACAGAAAGCATTCGTAGCAGCCCTTGCCGCATATTCACATGGCCTGATGACGGCCTGTGATCATCCTGGCGATGATGACCAATGAGGCCACGATGCCAACAAAAATGCCGGCGCGAACCAGGAATTTCTTCATCGACCGCCCCGGCATGGTGTCATATTCTGTCTTCATGGTATGATCCTCGTCATGGCGAGTCCCGGATGGGATAATGATCCTCATCCGGGACATCGCACAGACATGTTACTCTGTGACCGGGGATTCGGTCCTGGTCTCTTCCGCAGCCGGCTCAGCAGCCACTGCCTGGAGAGAAAGCACTACGGGGCCGCCTTCTGTCGCCGCGATCGAGATCTTCGTTCCCGTCGTCCCCGCCTCCCCCTTCACGACCCATGTCATCGGTTCCGATGCCGGGCCATACTTCCCGGAGAACCGGGAGTCCAGGGCCTGAGCAAGACCGACGCTTCCGGCTGTATCGGGAGCGAACGTGATCGTCGCCGCCTGCAGGGTGCCCGAGGCTCCGAACGACAGGACCCACTGTTCGACGGCGTACCCTTCGTACGATCCGCCCGAGTACACCAGGTCGATGCTGTCCGTCACGAGCTGAAGGCCTTCGACGGCGAATTTCGCCTGGACAGTATCGCGGGAATCTTCCCACGAAGCCGTCAGGACACCTCCGGTCTGCTGAACCTGCGTACCGGTCTGGTCGCCACCGCAACCGATGAGGAGGACCATGATGAGTGCAACAACGAACGTGTGTTTCATAGCAGCTATCCTTGAAGAGATGAATGATGACCGGTGCATATGGCCGCTCCCGCATGGGAGCGATGCGCCGGACGGTGAATGTGAAACGAATGACCGATGGCGTGCGGGTCAGAGCCGGCACATGGAGAGTGCAGACGCCGGCAGGTCGATCACCCGGAAGGGCAGAGAAGCGCTCATCCGGCGATCAGCCGCGACCCGGAGAAGGAACCTTCAGGTTTCCGAGGACCAGCGCAGAGAGGTCAGCAACAGTCCGGGTTCGAGCACGGCCTGCGGAGGAGGGGTCTCCTCTGCCTCATGTTCGGAGGAATCAGGATCCTCGAGCCGGACAAAGACCGGAGGCGACGGGAACGACCACACGATAACCTTTGCGATCATCGCAGGAGTGTCGGCCTCCTGGCATTTCGAGATAAGAAGCGGAACGGAAAGGGATGCGTCCCGAAGAACGGGATCGCTCGCGTTCAGCCCTGGCAGGAGCGTGAATGCGATGAGCACAACAGAGATGATGAACCGCGAAACGGCGTGCATAGGTGGTATGTTCGTGTACAAATGTACGTGGCGGTCGGCTCACAAACAAGAGGTATGCAGGATGAGATACCCTGAAGCAGCATTGGACATCCGGAGATCGCACGAATGCCGATCACCGAACGCCCAATGCTCATTGAAGAAACCGACTGAAGAACCGGTCAGAAGCGAAGATTGAGGAAAGGAAGATACCGAGCCCACGACGGACCGGACTCGACGATGTTCAGAACTCCCAGTTGTATGCCTCTGAGATCGGCAGCGTGGTTCAGCAGGCCGATAACGATGCCTGTCTGCATGCGGTACGTCCGATTGTATGCACCGGTCGTCAGTCCGACGGCCTCGTCGCTTTCCGTCCAGATGACGCCAAGATTGAGGCCTTTCATCACATCAGCCTCGATCTTGTAGGCGCCGACGTTCAGGCCAAGGATCTCCCGACCCGAGTACAGTTTTCCCAGTGTCACATTCACCCCTGTGATATCCCCGTCAGAGACGATGCCCGCTGAGCCGAAATTGATGCCAAGGATCTCTTCCTGGCCGACCACGGCAAGTCCGCCGACCGAGACGCCTGTCAGGGAGCCCTGCGAGACGATGGCGAGCCCGGAGAGTGAGAGGCCGAGCATATCGCCTTGCGCAACGTTCGCCAGCAGTGATGCATGGACTCCCTTCAGGTCGCCCTGTGCCACAGTGGCGAGGCCGCCGAAGCTGATCCCATACATATCCCCCTGGGCAACGGCAGCAAGACCGGCAAGAGAGATACCTTTGACCGAACCCTGCGCCACGGTCGCAAGTCCGCCGAACGAAATGCCTGTGATATCACCCTGCGCGACGACGGCCAGCAGCGAGGTGTTGAGGCCGGTGACGCATCCCTGGCCAACGACGGCAAGTCCGCCCACGTTGATGCCGGTGACGTTTCCCTGCGACACCACCGCAACGCCTGCCAGGTTGAGGCCGCTCATCTCATCACGGGTGATGACGGCTCCGGGAGAGAGGGCGATGCCATGCATCCGGTCGTACGCTGAGGCCACAAGGCCGAACGAGATCCCGTTCATGGTGCCGGACAGATTGTCGAACTCCGGTTTCCACAATGTGACGTTGATGCCATTCACCTCATCCAGCCACTCATCCGTCCAGTTGAAGCGGATCCCATCGACGCGGGGGATATCCCCGAACCCGATGCCGACGGTACCGGCCCCCAGAAGGAATCCGGAGCCCTGAGCAGCTGCCGCGGAGAAGAGGATGATGTTGAGCGTGAGGAGAGAGAGAAATCGTTTCATGGCAGGTTCCTGATGATCGTGGACACCCCTGTTTTACTGCCGGAAGTGCTGGAAGTTGCGGGGCATGTGCTCAGGAATGAGAATGAAATATGCTCACGGTAGGGGCAACTATTGACACTGCAGGACGGGGACTTTTCTTGCAGTGTTCTTCTCACCCCTTCTTTCCACGCTGCCTCATCCACCGCATGACGTTCGCCGGCGGTCGTCCCGCACTCAGCTCCCCCGCCATGTAGGTCATCGCCTCGTCGATGTGGGCGAAGAAGTGCTTGTATCCTGCACAGAGGTAGTTCAGCCCTTCCTCCCCATCCGGCGTTCGTGTGAACCGGTGCTTCGGGCACTCACCACGGCATGCGAACAGGTAATCACACCGCTCACAGTACTTCGGCAGCCCCATCTTCTTGTCGACGCCAAACTTTATCTGCTTGCCGGAATTGATCATGTCCTCGAGGGAATCGTTCCACACGTTGCCAAGCTTGTTCTCGGGATAGACGTAGTGATCGCAGGAATACAGGTCCCCGTTGTGCTCCATCGCGAGGGCTGCGCCGCAGAACTCGCTGAACACACAGAGGCTCGGCTTCATCCCCGACCATGATTCAAGGGCGACATCAAAAATCTGCACATAGTACCTGCCGACATCGTTCCTGACCCACTCGTCGAAGATAGCGCCCAGGAACCTGCCATACTTCAGGGGATCGACCGCCCATGCCGCGACCTCCGCATCCCCCTTGTCGTTCGGCGAGACGAGCGTCAACTGATCGTCCCTCCCGTGCTTCGCGAGTCGTTCGACGATGGGGATGAACTGCATGAAACCGCTCCCGATCTCCTTAAGGAAATGATAGACCTTCAACGGATCGTCCTCATTCGCTTTGGACACGCATGTGAGCGTGTTGAACCTCACGTAGTGTCTCTGAAGGTCCTCGATGCCGCGCATGACCATGGCGAATGATTGTTGTCCTCCCTTGTAGTATCTGTACCGGTCGTGCACATCTTCGGGTCCGTCGATCGAGAGTCCGATGAGGAAATCGTGGTCACGGAAGAACCCGCACCATTCGTCGTCGATGAGTGTCCCGTTCGTCTGGAAGGTGTTGTGGATGACCTTCCCACCGGCGTGTTCCTGCTGAAGGCTCACCGCCTTCCGGAAGAAGTCGACCCCCAGGAGCGTCGGTTCTCCCCCCTGCCACGCGAAAGTGACCTCTTTCGTCCGCTGGGCCCGGATATACTGGCGGATATACGTCTCGAGCACCTTGTCGGGCATCCCCCAGTGCTTCGTGCCGGGATACAGCTTCTCCTTTTCCAGGTAGAAGCAGTACGCACAGTCGAGATTGCAGAGCGATCCCGTCGGCTTGGTCATGATATGGAATGCCGTCACCTGCTGCATTGGGTCAGATCTTTCTTTCCTTCGTTGTACTCACTCATCCCTGCATGCGTTCGATCCATGGCAAGATACGCGGTTTCCCCGGAGAGGCAAAAGACGGACGTGTGTGAAGATGCAGGAGCCAACAGGAGTATAGAGGGAATGGATGTTGCCCTTGAACGGCTCCGAACCGAGGCAGGGCGCATTGCTGAATCGGGGTATCGGCAGAGTTACTGGGGAATGACCAGGAATGCAGGTGGGATGTGCGGGGAGGGGAACCGTACGACCCCCGTCGAAGTGTGGATCCAGCGGACACTGTAGGATTCGAATCCGCCATACGGCGGCGAGACTTCGTGTCCGTCTTCGACGAACTCTCAGCCTACGACCCCGTCTGGTGGACACTGTAGGA
>CAZHOJ010000004.1:0-148848 GCA_964534125.1 uncultured Ignavibacteriaceae bacterium | reverse complement strand
TCTTCGACGAACTCTCAGCCTACGACCCCGTCTGGTGGACACTGTAGGATTCGAATCCGCCTCACAGCGGCGAGACTTCATGTCCGTCTTCGACGAACTCTCAGCCTACGACCCCGTCTGGTGGACACTGTAGGATTCGAACCTACGACCCCCGCCTTGTAAGGGCGGTGCTCTGAACCAGCTGAGCTAAGTGTCCTGGAACAAGGAATACGGTGGAACGGACAACGAAAAAGTGTGTGGAACAAAGTGCCGAGCTTGCACGATGCCAGCACCGAGCATGTAATGTACGAAAATCCTCCTGCTTAGGCATTTTCCCGGATCATGATGAGAAGCATCTTTGTCGGCCGGACTGCCTTCAGCGCGTGCGGAACGTTTGCCGGCATCAGGAGTGTGTCTCCTGCTGCGAGCTTGTGCACATTCCCCGAAAGGCTGATGTCCATCTCCCCCTCCTGCACATGAACGACCGCACCGAACGGTGCAGTATGCTCGCTCAGCTCCTGACCGGCGTCGAAAGCAAACAGCGTGACCGATCCGCCCTGCTTCTTCAGGAGGACCTTGCTCACGATAGACCCCTGCTGAAATTCTATGTTCATCGCGATTCCTTCCTGCACACGGTGACGCTTAGCGTGCCGCCACCGACGATGCGTTCTGTACTCTTCAGAAGTCCTGCGCGTTCAAGATGAGGCGTCAACCCGCCGGACCGCAGGAAGATTCTGGAGTTCGCATAATGCTCACCGCCAGCGAAATACTCGGCGATGGTGATGATACTGTTCGCGATGAATCCCTTCATCCCGTGGAACGGACCGGGATGAAAATCGATCAGCAGCATCTCTCCGTCCGGCCGCATGACCCGATTCATCTCCCCGATGACGATGTCCCGGGCTTCCGGAGTCATTTCATGCAGCGCGAGCATGCACAGGACAAGGTCAAACAAGCCATCACCGTACGGAAGGGATGTGGCATCGGCACGTGACAGCGCTGCATGCTGCCCAAGCCGCCTCTGTGCGACAGCGAGCATTGCCGGCGAGAGGTCGACGCCATGTATCTCACATCCCTTGTCGTGGTACATCTTCAGATGGATACCGGTGCCGCAGCACACATCGAGGACCTTCATCCCGGGTTGCGGGGGACGCAGCCGCAGACCGAGTCCCCGGAGTCCCTTGTTCAGGGGTTCGAGAACGTGATCATAGATCGCGGCGATGAACCGGTAGGAGTCTTTGCTCATGGGAAAATACAAACAGCGCGTATGGAGCTACCCGAAGCCCGTACACCACACAGGCCATTTTCCTTCGTGGACCTTCGTGCAACCATATTCTGTTCGTTCTATTTTTTCTGACCTGCCGAAACAGCTGCAACAGTCACTTCATTCGCGCAGGTCTCTCCCCTTTCGAGCTGGGACAGGTTCGACAGCGTTACCGAGGCGATGTTCTCGAGCGCCTGCCGCGTGAAGAAGGCCTGATGGCCTGTGACAAGCACGTTCGGAAACGTCGTCAGCCGAGCGAAGACATCGTCCGTAATGACCTTATTCGACAGGTCCTCGAAGAACAGGTCCGCCTCCTCTTCGTAGACATCGAGACCGACAGCCCCGATCTTTCCGCTCTTCAATCCTTCGATAAGGGCACTTGCATCCACCAGCGCGCCGCGGCTGGTGTTGATGATCATGATCCCGTCCTTCATCTGTCCAATAGAGGAATCGTTGATCATGTGATGCGTGTCCGGTGTCAACGGGCAATGAAGGCTGACGACGTCCGACGCGGCGTAGAGCTCGTCCAGCGGCAGATATTCCACACCATGCTTTTTGCATTCATCGTGAGGGAAGATATCGTGCGCGATCACCCTGCACCCGAAGCCGCGCATGATACCGCAGAAGACGCGGCCGATGTGGCCCGTGCCGACGACGCCGACGGTCGCCTCGTGCAGGTCGAATCCCATCAGTCCGTCGAGCGAAAAATTCCCCTCACGCACCCGGTTGTGCGCCCGATGGATCTTCCTGTTGAGCGCCAGGATGAGCGCTACCGCATGCTCCGCGACGGCATACGGTGAGTAGGCAGGCACCCGAACAACGGTCATGTTCAGCTCCTGCGCTGCCCGCAGGTCGACATTGTTGAATCCAGCACACCGCAGCGCGATGAACCTGGTGCCTCCCTGAGACAGCACCTGGAGGGTCTCTGCGTCGAGCGTATCATTGACGAATACGCACACAGCAGGGAAGCCAGCGGCAAGGGATGCGGTTTTTCTATCCAGACGAACCTCGATCATCTCAAATCGGTGTTGGACTTCACCTCCTCCCCGACGGAAGAAAAGGGTGTCATATGGCTTGGCGCTATACAGCAGAACCTTCATACGGGTGCCTCAGACCTTGAACGGGAATCCCGCAAACGCTCAACCGCGCAGCGGTTCTCAAAACAGATAATAACAACCGTCGGGCTACCGAACAAGCACGTGCGGAGACCGGTCTGCGCGATCTTGTGCCCCCCTTTTTCCCCACACGGTTCCGTCGGTTCCTACCGATGAGATTGCGTACAGGTCCATGCCGGTAATCCCTTCAGAACCGCAAACATGCTGTCTGGTATGAGGTTTGCATCATCCCGGATGATTCTCAGAGGCCCACGGCCTGTTGCCTGCCGTTCGTGCGGGCATCGGCATCCGGCGGGCCGACCCAACATATACCAACATCGGAATCACCATGTCAAAGAAGGCTTTCAACTCTTTTCATATGGCTCAGGCACAGTTCGACAAGGTCGCCGGCATGCTCGGCCTGGCATCAGGAACCCGGGAACTCCTGCGCACACCGATACGCGAATATGCGTTCTCCATTCCCGTGCGGATGGATGATGGCACAACGAAAGTATTCCAGGGATTCAGGGTCCATCACAACGACGCCCGGGGTCCGGGCAAGGGAGGCGTGCGATTCCATCCTCTCGAGACGGTCGATACGGTCAGGGCACTTGCGATGTGGATGACCTGGAAATGCGCCGTCGTGGACATCCCTCTCGGCGGGAGCAAGGGAGGCGTCGTGTGCGACCCGCACGGCCTGAGCGAACGCGAGCAGGAACAGATCTGCCGCGGATGGGTGCGTCAGATCGCCCGGGACATCGGGCCTGTCACCGATATTCCCGCACCGGACGTCATGACGAATGCCAAGCATATGCTGTGGATGCTGGACGAGTACGAGACCATCGTCGGGGGGAAGTATCCGGGGATGATCACCGGCAAACCCGTCGGCATGGGCGGGTCGCTGGGAAGGAAGGAATCGACCGGCTATGGCGTCATTTTCATCTTGCGTGAGGCTCTCAAGGAGCTCGCCATCCGTCCGCAGGACACCACCGCATCCGTGCAGGGATTCGGGAACGTCTCTCAGCATGCGATCGAGCTGTACCAGCGGCTCGGGGGGACAGTGCTTGCCGTCTCGTCCTGGGACCAGAATGATCAGACCTCTTACTCGTTCAGGAAGAAGACCGGTATCGACCTGGAGGAATTGCGTTCCATGACCGACCGGTTCGGTGGTATCGACAAAGGACGTGCCCGGGACCTTGGCTATGATATTCTTCCCGGTGAGGCTTGGCTCGAGGAAGAGGTAGATATCCTTCTCCCGGCAGCCCTCGAGAACCAGATCACAGATGAGAACGTCGGCACGATCAGTCCGAAGGTGAAGATCATGGCAGAGGGCGCGAACGGACCGACGACTCCCGAAGCAGACCAGGTCCTTCATGGTCGGAACATGTTCATCCTCCCCGATTTTCTTGCGAACGCGGGCGGAGTGACGTGCAGCTACTTCGAGCAGGTCCAGGGAAACATGAACTACTACTGGTCCAAGGACGAAGTGCTCGGCAAGCTCGACCTGAGCATGACAGCCGCCTTCCACGCGGTCCATGATGTCTCCGTGCGCCAGAAGATCTCGATGCGTGACGCGGCATATTCCATTGCGATCAGCCGTGTCGCACAGGCGTGCCACGACAGGGGATGGGTATGACCTGCGCCGGCCATGCGTAATGACCCCGGGCGATGCCGATATCATCACGTCCGGTTTCAGCCGGCAGTTCTTCGATGCGGAGAGCCGGTTCACGCATCTCGGCACCGGATCGTTCGGCGGCAAGGCTCAGGGGCTGGCGTTCTTCGAGCGCCTCGTGCGGGAGGAGCTGTCCGCAGATGATCGTTCCGGCTTCGACGTTTCGATCCCGACCCTGACGGTCCTCCGGGCCGGCCTCTACGAGTCGTTCCTCGCACAGAACAGGATCAGGAGAGAGGACCTCCCAGGCTCGGACGACAGCATTGCGCAGACCTTTCTCCGGGGAGACCTCCCCGTCGAGATCCTCGGCGACCTTCGCTCGCTCATCAACGAGGTACGGACCCCCCTCGCGATCCGATCCTCAAGCGCCCTCGAGGACTCGATGGAAGAGCCGTATGCCGGGATCTACGCCACAAAGATGATCCCGAACAATGATCCCGATCCGCGAGTGCGCTTTCAACGGCTGACGGAGGCCATCAAGCTCGTGTACGCGTCGAGCATGTTCAGCGCTGCGCGGAACTACCGGCGTTCTGTGGGGAGGAAGGACGAGGACGAGAAGATGGCGGTCATACTTCAGGAGGTGGTCGGCATCCGGCGCGGCGACAGGTTCTATCCGGACATCTCCGGTGTTGCACGGTCCAGTAATTTCTATGCGTTCCCGCCCGCGCGACCCGAGGATGGCATTGCACAGCTCGCGCTCGGACTCGGAAAGACGATCGTTGACGGAGGACAATGCTGGTCATACTCCCCCGCACACCCGAAGCATCCCCCCCCTTTCGGTTCACCCCGAGACTGGCTCGCCTCGACGCAGAAGGGCTACTGGGCCGTCCGGATGGTGCCCCCGCTATCCTTCGATCCGGCAGCAGAGGACGAGTTCCTGGAGCACGGCGATCTTGCGGAAGCCTGGTACGAGGGTTCTCTGCAGCCATTGTGTTCGACATACGACTCGGCAAGCGACCGGATCCGGCCGGGGTATGGCCACGACGGTCCAAGGATCGTCACATTCGCAAATGTGCTCCAGGCGCAGCAACCTCCTCTGAACCAGCTCCTACGGACCATCATCCGGCGCTGCGAGGAGATCCTGGGAGTTCCGGTGGAGATCGAGTTCGCCGCTACTCTCGACCCGCTCCGGTTCGGATGCCTCCAGGTACGGCCGATGCACTTCGTCGACGAGGCAGTTGACGTCACACCGGCGGACCTGCGCGAACCGCGCCCCGTTGTTGCGGCGGAGCGTGTATTGGGCAACGGCGTGAACGAAGAGATACGCGACATTGTGTACGTCGACCCTTCGACGTTCGACAAGTCAGCCACCCGCACCATCGCCGCGGAGGTGGCTGCATGGAACCGCTCTCTCGTCGAAGAAGGACGGCCGTACCTGCTTATCGGTTTCGGACGCTGGGGCAGTTCCGATCCCTGGCTCGGCATTCCTGTGACGTGGGGGGATGTTGCCGGGGCCCGATCGGTCGTCGAGGCCACCCTGCCCGGCATGAACGTTGAACTGAGCCAGGGCTCGCATTTCTTCCACAATATTACCGCCCTCCGCGTGACCTATTTCATGGTCCGTCACGATGACGCTCCCGGCATCGATTGGGAATGGCTCACATCGCTTCCCGCACATCGCACCACTACGTGGCTCCGCCATGTGCGTCTTGCGGAACCGCTGAAGATCGCCGTTGACGGAAAGCACCGCCGGGGCTATATTCGGAAGCCAGCGTCATGAATGATCAACAGCAACATATCGACCGGCTCGTCCGGGACCTGAAGGAGCGCGCAAAAGAACTGAGCTGCCTCTACGAGGTGATGGAGCACACGAACAAGACCCATTCGGATCCGGCAGACGTCCTCGGAAGCGTCGTCCATGCGATCCCCAAGGGCTGGCAGTTTCCCGAACAATGCCGCGCGAAGATCGATGTTGAGGGGCAGGTCTTCATGACGGACGGATTCAGCGAGAGCGACCATTCACAGCAGGCGCCTATCATGGTCCAGGGCGACGTCATCGGAAGCGTCGTCGTAAGTTATCCGGCCGACGTCGGCCCCGCCGGCCAGCCGCCATTCCTGCCGGAAGAACTGAAGCTTCTGACGAGCATCGCGGAGCGGATCGGGCAGTACGTCCACCATCACAACCTCTTCACACTCTTTGAGGAGATAGAGGAACCGGACGAGAGCGCTGTGCACTGGCAATCCATCCTCGAAGTGCTCCGTAGGACCAATCCTCCTCTTCTTGTCCGCCTGGCGCGCAAGATGGTGAACTATTTGTGCTGGATGGGATGTGTCGAGGCACAACCGCTCCTCCAACTGTTCGTCCCTGACGTCAGCACGCCGGAGGGAATGCCGGAGGAGAATCTCAACCAGCCGTTCCCGCGGCGTCAGATGCGCGACGTGGTGGGAGAGGTGGACCGCATCTTCGACGTTGCCGTGGCATTCATGGGTGAACGCGAGACGCTGTCACTCATTCAGCGCTGGATCAATGAGGACCGCTCGACCTTCCTCGTCGATGTTCTGGAGAATCCGGCCAGTTCGCATGTGGAGGTCATTCATGCGGTCGATCGGTACCACCATATCGACCCCGACGGAAGCCAGCTGGCACCGTCACGCGACACCAGCCTCCGCGTCTCCCTCATCCGCCGGTTCCTGACGGACCAGCCCCACGCCATCAACACGGCGAAGCGCTGCATCTCGATCCGGGACATTCATGCCCTCATGACGCGAACAATCCTGCCTGCCGACAGCCACGGCAAGCTCGGCGGTAAGAGTGCCGGCCTGTACATCGCGCACCAGGCGCTCAAGCACGCGTCGAGCGACGAGCTCCTGAACGACGTGGTGATCCCCAAGACATGGTACCTCGCATCCGACGGCATCCTCAGTTTCATCCATTTCAACGCGCTCGAAGACATCATCGAGCAGAAGTACAAGGATATCGGTCAGGTGCGGCAGGAGTATCCCTTCGTCGTCCAGTTGTTCAAGAACTCGCGGTTCCCGCCTGAGATCGCTATCGGCCTGTCCGCTGCACTCGATGATTTCGGTGAGAACCCGCTCATCGTGCGCAGTTCAAGCCTGCTAGAGGACCGCCTGGGGACATCCTTCGCAGGCATCTACAAGAGCCTGTTCATCGCCAATCAGGGAACCAAGCAGGAGCGACTCGTGGCGCTGATGGACGCCGTCGCCGAGGTCTATGCATCCGTTTTCAGTCCCGACGCCATCGAATACCGGGCAGAGCATGGCCTGCGGGACTTCCACGAGGAGATGGGCATCATGGTACAGGAGGTCGTCGGGAACCGTGTCGGCGACTTCTATTTTCCCCTGTACGCCGGCGTCGCCTTCAGTCAGAACTATGTCCGCTGGTCCCCCCGCATCCGCCGTCAGGACGGACTTGTCCGCCTGGTCGCTGGACTAGGCACACGGGCTGTGGACAGGGTCAGCAACGACTATCCGATCCTCATCGCGCCGGGCCAACCGGCACTCAAGGTCAATGTGACGATCGACGAGATGGTTCGCTACTCACCGAGAAAAATGGATGTCATCGACCTTCCCGGCCGTTCCTTCGAAACGATCGATATTCGCGAGTTCGTCGCAAGCCATGCACGGTCCCTGGGCTCTGCGCAGCTGATGTTCTCTGTCCTCGAGCACGACAGGGTGCGACCGCTCGTCGGCATCTCCGACGATCTTGCGAAGCATTCGGTCGTCGTCACGTTCGACGGCCTCCGCACCAACACCCCATTCGTCAGGCGGGTCAACGCTATCCTCAAATACCTCGATGAGAGCCTGGGCTTCCCCGTCGATGTAGAGTTCGCATCCGACGGAGAACGCTTCTACCTGCTCCAGTGCAGACCGCAGAGCTATACCACGCACGTTGCGCCGGCAGCCATTCCCCAGAACATTTCACAGGATCGGCTGATCTTCTCTGCGAACCGGTACGTATCGAACGGGACCGCCCCTGGTATCAGCCATATTGTCTACGTCGATCCTGATGCGTACAACGAGCTCCCCACGCGGGAGAAGCTCCTGTCGGTGGGCCGCTGCATCAGCGCACTCAACCGGGTCCTGCCGAAGCGGCAGTTCATTCTGATGGGACCCGGACGCTGGGGAAGCCGGGGAGATATACGTCTGGGGGTGAGCGTCTCATACTCGGACATCAGCAATACCGCGATGCTCATCGAGATCGCACGCAAGAGGGGCGACTATGTGCCCGAGCTGTCGTTTGGGACGCATTTCTTCCAGGACCTGATCGAGCGTTCCATCCGCTATCTGCCGCTGTACCCTGACGAAGGGGGAACAGTATTCAACGAGGCATTCATCCAGACCTCGGAGAACATCCTCTCTTTCCTGGCCCCGCAGTTCTCTGAGCTGTCTGATGTCGTGCACGTCATCGATGTACCCCGGACGACGGGAGGCCTGGTGCTTGACGTCCTGATGAATGGGGAGGATGACGTAGCCGTCGGTGTTCTCACGCAGCCGAGCGGGACGCCACCTGCGGTCTTGGCCCGTCAGGAGCGGAAGGGAGAGGCCCGGCCGGAGAGGGACGACCACTGGCAGTGGAGGGCGACCATGGCGGATCGCATCGCGGCCAGGATCGCCCCCGACAGGTTCGGAGTGAAGGCTGTCTACCTGTTCGGGAGCACGAAGAACGCCACGGCGGGACCGCTCAGCGACATTGACCTCATCGTGCATACAGGGGGATCGAAACGCCGGCAGGAGGAATTGATGCTATGGTTCGAGGCGTGGGACCTGGCCCTGTGCGAGATGAACTTCCTGCGTACCGGGCGGGAGACGAAGAAGATCCTTGACATCCACATCATCACTGATGCGGACCTGGAGAAGGGTACGTCGTTCGCGGTCAAGATAGGTGCGGTCACCGATGCTGCACGGAAGCTCCAGCTGGGGCCTACAGGAGTTCCCGCGTGGCCTCTGCCGGAGAAGAAAGATCGAACCTGACCACGGCGAGCTCCGGCCCGTCCCAGGCAGCACTGAGGCAGACCGTCGCTCCGATCTCCTCCTTCCATATGCCCGTCAGGCGGGACGACTCATGGACGTGGCCGTGAAGCGACAGGAGCGGCTGATGGCGTTCCAGGAAGCGCCTGATAGCGATACTTCCCACATGCGGGTCGAGCGGAACGTGATCGATGGAACGTCCGTGGAGGGCAGCAGTATCGAGCCCCGTTCCATAGGGAGGTGAGTGGAAGAGAAGGACAGTCGACCCGAAATCACATCCCTTCGTCATCTCTTCAAGGTCCACTGCGATCGTCCTGTACCGTGCCTCGCTTTCCGGGATGGGCACGGAGCGTCTTCCCTCTTCCGGAGACACACACCCCGGATCGACAAAGCGCGACACATCGTACCGCTCCCAGTCCTTCAGTATGAACGGAGTGGGCGGAACATAGTTGTACCCGAACACCCTGTGCCTTCCCACCTGCACCGACCGTCCGTGGATGTATTCCCACACTCCTTCCTCCTCTCCTGCGCGCAGGTCCTCTTCGTTGTCGCGGGCATCGTCGTTGCCGAGGATAAGCATCACCCGGGGGAACGCGTCAGGACTTTCTTTCTGCACATGCTTCAACGGCTGGAGGAGCGCGCTTTCAATGAACCGTCCATCGTCGTCCCATCCGTCCCCTGCCTGACGCAGCATCGAGGGATAGAGGTCGCCGCCGAGGAACACTACCGCAGGACGTTCCTCACGGATCACGCGAACCAGCGTACTGTAACGGTGCTTGCTGCCATGAAGATCAGAAACGAAGAGACACGAGGTGTGATTCATGGGGGAGGATGGTCGATGTGGATGGGGGAAGGATATCACCAACGGCATGTTCCTTCGCCGGAAGGGGCAGTCGGAGACCGCTCATCGATCCCCTCCTGCCCTTTTCTGTCTGCTATCTGCTCCTCGACTCGCTTCACTCGCTCGGAGCCCCGGACGAACTGTTCATGAGCGAAGTCGAAAGCCCTCTGCGGCTGCCTTCTGCTTACTGCGCAGTGGCCTCTGCCTCACAGTGGCCAGTCCCTCAGGATCCGCGCCGTCTCATCCGAATGGCCGCTCTCGTCGCGGACCATGTCCTCCAACTGCACCGCGAGCCCCTTCTCTCCGAGCTCGTCCGCCTGCTTGGCCCGCTCCATGTAGTCCTTCGCGGCCTGCTTCTCGGCCTCCAGAACAGCCTGGAGCATCTCCTTGTTGTTCTTCGCCGGCGGCACCGGCCGCGGCGTGGTGGTCGGCTCGCCCCCGAGGGCGACGATCTTGTTGGACAGGAACTGAGCATGCCCTGTCTCGTCCGCGACCTCGGCCAGGTAGAACTGCACCAACTGAGGGCGGTACGGTCCGCTCGCCTTTGCGGCGTACGTCAGGTACTGTATGATGGCACTGAGTTCACCAGCCAGATCTTCGTTGAGGTTCTTTACCAGTGTCTTCATATCCATGGTAGTATCTCCGGTTAATGGGTGGATCGTTCAGCATAGAACATTCATAATGTACGAAATATGGCCGAAATGGCACGCCTCATCGGTACCATTGGGGATGTACGGGATCCCCGACGGTCCTATGATCGTTCATCAACGGACGGTGTCACAAAACACGTCACTCCTTCGTCGGCATCGTCATACACATATAGCTCGGTGCGTCGCACTGACCACACATAGTTCATCATCGCCCAGTCACCTGCACAGCCGATCGTATGCAGCAGGAGAGCCGCTACTATGACAAACGCCTGACCGGGGAGGATGCTCAGTATTGCCGCCAGGAATGCCGTGACGACGATGAACGGCGCAACTGCCAGCCATACCATCTGCCTGCCGCTTACGACGTGCCGATGCGCGATGGCATAGGCATAGGCGTTCCTGAAGGACACATGGAACCGAATATCTTTCGCCCCCAGGGCCCAGTAGACCGCCCCGTGGACCATCTCATGCAGTGGTATGAGCACAATGAAGACAACGACCGCCCAACCGAAGGCCCCGACCCATTCCCCGATGCCATACCCGGCATCGATGCCGGTCCGGACCCACAATCCGAGGAAGAGGACCGTGATGAGATAGTGCCCGAGAAGCACCCAGCTTATCTCGAAGAAGTAGTACCGGCGGATGAAGGAAAGCATGTCGTCATGACGAAGCACCTGAAGGACATGCATGCGAGGGGCTCTATGGAATTCGGGAGAGGACAGGGGTGAGAGGTCAGTATTCAGTAGGCAGTATTCAGTAGTCAGTAGTTAGTGGGCAGACAGTCGGTTCGTCTATTCCTCCCTCCCTGGTTTCCATGAACCCTCTGCTTCCCGAGTCGGGCCGCCTGCCAGGAGCACTGATCCCGACGGATCGCGGATGTCGACCGCCATGATATCCAGGTCCTTCTGGTCCGTACCAGGCACCGCTGCCGTATAGACTATCCAGTTCCCGTCCGGAGACCAGCGCCCGTACCAGTTCTGGCCTTCCGTCAGAAGTTCCTGCGTGACCGCTCCGTTCAGGTCGGCGATCACGAGCTTCGAAGTCGCACCATTGTCCGCATAGTAGACGATCGAACTCCCGTCGGGGGAGAACTCGGGGGAGCCGAAGTAGGTAGTGTCTCCCTCCGTCACCTGGCGGAGCTTGTTCCCATCCTTGTCGAACAGAAAGATCTCGGTCCGGTCGTTCCCGACACTCATGTTCATCGCGAACATCGACCCATCCGGAGACCACGAAGGGGACGTCGATGTTCCGGGTGAGTCCTGAAGGAACCTTCTTTGGTCCGACCCATCGGTGTTCATGATGTAGATATGGTTCGCCCGGCCGGTGTCCCCTTCCTCCGTCCTCCACGATCCGAAGGTGATGTACGTGCCATCCGGCGTCCATGCGGGAATGTAATCGTGGTCGGGCTCTTCCGTCAGCCGCGTCTGGTTCCCCCCATCGGCATCCATCACCCACACATCGAGCTTGCCGTCCACCCATTTCTGGTACGCGATCTTCTTCCCGTCGGGCGACCAAACGGGCCAGTTCTCGGGGGCCGGATCGTCCGTCAGTTTCGTCCACACGGAATCGCCGGCACGAAGAAGATAGATATCGCTGTTCCCGTCGCGCCTCGAGGCGAACACCAGGTCGCTGTCCGAAGGGGTCCACGACTCTGGACCAGGCGAACATCCTGCGATCAGCAGCACGATGGCGACTGTCAGCATGGAACGCATATTCATTCTCCTTCAATGGTGAGGACTGCAGTGACCGGGAAATGATCCGAAGGGTATCTCCCCCCGAAGCTGGTCCGGACGATCTCCGATGATCTGACCTTCAGTTCGCGTGAAACGAGTATCGCATCGATCTTTTCGCCTGTCGTGGTGCCTTTGAACGCGTGGTACGTCGCAACATTCTTTTCTTTCGGATGCAGTGTTCTGTACACGTCCGTCAGCGGCATGCGTTCATCCGTTACAAGCCGAAGGAATGCAGGGTTCTTTTCCCCGGCATTGAGATCCCCCATGACCACCACCGGGTCGCCGATGTCCGTGAAGTGACCGATGCTTTCGAGCAACAGACCGGCGCTCTGCTCCCGGGACTCCTGCGACTCGTGGTCCCAATGGGTGTTGAACACGTAGAGTAACATGTTCCGGCTGCGGTCCAGCACGGCTGCCCATGTGCAGATGCGAGGAATGGTGTTCCCCCAGCTCACAGAGCCCGGCTCTTCGGGCATATCGGAGAGCCAGTAGGTCCCTCCGTCCGCCACGATGAACCTGTCGCTCCGCACAAGGAGAGCAGCGTACTCCCCTGCCTGCTTTCCGTCATCCCTCCCCACGCCGATCTCGGTGTAGCCAGGCAGCGCCGTGCCGATCTCATCCAGCTGAAATCGGAGGGCTTCCTGCAGGCCAAGGATGTCAGGATCGAATGCGCGAATGGTCCTGACGACCAGGTCCTTCCTCATCTTCCATCCATTCTCACCGTCCGGAGCCGTTCCGTACCGAATGTTGAACGTCATCACCTTCAGCGGTAGTGGACTCCCGGCCTGTCCGGATGATTGTCCGGATACACTTCCCGGCAGGATGAAGAGGGCCGATATGAACGATCTCAGAAAGGTCTTCATACACTCAGCGGGTCTGGTCTTCCCGGCCGACAGATGTCATGATAAATGTGACGATGTTATCCTTCAACCCTTCCGGAAAATCGAACGGCCAGTCGGGGAGGACAAGAAGATGGTTCGCGTTCGCGTAGGTCCGATAGATATATGGCCGTTCGAAGGTACCAATGAGCGTGTCGAGCACGGCCTTGCTCTTCGGCACGGGGATGGAAAGGTCTCCGGTCCCAAAGATCCACAACGCCGGCACATCCAGGCGTTGCAGGACCCCCCTCGGATCGAAGCCGGACGGTTGCCTCTGTGCAACACGGGCGGTGACCGAATCCATCGTCAATCCCCCTTCCCGGTCATTCGGCCCCATCAGCTCGTTGAAGTAGTTCTCCTCGCCTACCGAGACCGTCGGCCCGGAGAGCATCACCATGAAGGCCGCATCGTCCAGCGCATCCGCCGCCATGGGGGCGGTCCACCCTCCCATGCTCACACCGATGATGCCGACCGCCGACGGGTCGATCTCCGGGTGCGACTGGGTCACGCGTACAGCATTCCCGACGTCGGCAGCAAGCAGCTCTAGGCCGCTGCCGTTCCCGCTGTCGTGAAGGACGTACTCGCCGCCGGAATCGCCCGTCCCTCTCTTGTCAAAGCTGAACACTGCGATCCCCTCCCGGACCAGCATATCTGCCCAGACATGATACAGCCGACGCGGAGCCTTCACGGATCCCTGAGCGAGCACAGCCGCAGGATACACTCCCTCGTCGGCGGGAAGATAGAGCGTCCCAACCAGCTCGGTCCCGCGACTCGTGAACTCGACCTCCACCTCCCGATAGGAGGCGAACTCCCGAAGGTAGACATACCCGGCCAGCATGAACGAGAGCGCGATGCCGGTGACGACGACGATGGGAGGATGGTCGCGGAACCGCCGGAACTCGACGAACTGGATAATGTACAGCACTCCCGATATCAAAAGACCGAACAGCGCGATGGACCGGATGGGGAGAAGGAACTTCGCAACGTCAGAATCGATGGCGTAGAAGAAGGTGCCGAGCACGAAGAACAGGAGTGCCACCCACCGGGAGAGCCGGTTGGCCAGCTTGCGGCGGCGCATCAATTGTTCGATGCCCTTCATGCCTTCCCTTTCCGCGCGATGACCTGGACGACCGCCGCACGGCCGGTGTGCAGCCGACCCTCCACCACATCCCGCTCGATCTCCACACCATGTTCCACTGTGAGCCCATGCAGATCGTCGCGGAGCTCATCCAAAGTCGTGAGGAGGTCCTCGCTCTTCGGCCCCCCGGTGTCATACGCGATCTGTTTCGGCGTATAGGACTCGAGCAGCAGGGCCCCGCCCGGCCTGAGCCCGCGAACGACACGAGCGCAAACGTCACGACGAACAGCTTTGGGAATGTGGCAGAAAATAGACACGATCCCATCCCAGGAAGCCTCGGGGATCTGATATGTGTACAGGTCGTGCACAACGGTCTCGATCGTCACGTTGCGCTGTCCGGCAAGGTGCTTCGCCTTCCGGAGCCCAACGGCAGAGCTATCGACGGCGGTGACAGAGAATCCTTTTTCCGCCAGAAACACGGCATTCCTTCCTTCCCCCTCGGCCAGGGAGAGGACCTTCGTGCCGGTTATCGTATGCCAGTGCTCGGCGAGGAACGAGTTCGGTTCCGTGCCGTAGACATACTCTGACGTATCGTATCTTTCATCCCACACCATGACCGTGAACTACGGGTATTTTGGGAGAAAAGGAAGAGGGGTCGAAGGGACAGTCGGCAGTGCTCAGTACGGAGTACGGAGAAAAATGAGAATCTTTGGAGCGATGACCCTGAAATCCTTTACAACTGTAGCGTTCATCGCATTCAACACGTCTAACTACTAATGGACCGATCCACGAGACGTTCTGACGAGCAGGCCCTGGTGCAGGCGGCAAGGTCCGGGGACCAACGGGCGTTCCGGTCGTTGTACGACTCCCATGTCGATGCGATCTTCCGGTTCCTCCAGCGATTCAGCATGGACCGGTCGGAAGCACAGGACTGGGTGCAGCGTGCCTTCATCCGTGCCTTCGAGCGTCTCGGCCAGTTCGACGGACGGTCATCGTTCGCGACGTGGCTGTTCCGCATCGGCATTAATGAAATGCATACGGACAGACGGCGGATGAAGATCGTCGAGCTCGCGTCGGAGGCACCGACAACGACCGATCCCGTTGCTCAACCGGCAGATGAGTTCCTTTGGGAACACACAATGCACGACTGGCTGCACACGCTGGACACGACGAAGCAGAGCGTCTTTATGCTGCATGAGGTCGAGGGTTTTTCCCATGCAGAGATCGCGGAGATCCTCGACATCTCGGAAAGTCATTCACGCACTCTCCTGACCCGGGTACGCAGTCACCTGAGGGGCCAGTGGGAAAAGGAGCGACGAGCACAATGATCTCACCAGACGATTTCTATGCGGACCGTGAACACCCAACGCGCGGCGAAAAGCGCACAATGTGGGAGCGGATCCGATCCTCTCAGAGAACATCACATCACTCGTTCCTTCAGGGGGTCGAACGGCGGAGCTTCGCATTTGGCATGGCTGCCGCTATAGTCCTCATGTTTGCGTCGGTCGGTGTATACACGACTGTCCGGCACGCCATCGAGACCGCCCAGCCGGCTGCGATCCAGATCGACCGGGCATACCAGGGTGCCATCAACGAGTTTGAGCGGGTGGCGGTACGGTACGACGGAAGATCTTCCGGCGACCTGGCCGCATCACGCAGGGAACAACTGGAGGTGCTCGAAACGGCAATTAGCGCACTGAGGTCCGAGACCGATCCGAACGATATTTCGCCGCTCCTCCGGTCGCGGCTCAGGGAACTGTATTCCAAAAAGCTCGCGCTCCTGCAGGTCATGGTCGAGCAGGGGGACATAGTGCTGTAAAGGCTATGATGACTGAACAGCAGAGAGACTGCACACTGACAGCCAACGGACACACAAAGGAGTGTTGAAATGAAACGGAACAGGATCACGTTCGTAATCATCGCGACGGTGCTGCTCGCGACATGTGCCGCTGCGCAAAAGACAAAAGATCTCACAGCATGGGCCGGCGTCACATCTGAGCAAGCCATCCGGCTCGAGGGATTCAGAGGTGCGGACCTCGTTGTTCGCACATGGGACCAGCCTCGTGCAGAGGTGAGGCTCAGCATCGGCATCGAGATGTCGAGCGAATCGGCCGAGACCGAGTACATCCAGGAGGTGCGGTTGGAGCAGGATTCTTCGCCCGGAAGCGTTGTCTTCACCCTCCATCAGCCGTCGATCGATATCGGGTTGACGTTCAGAAATCTCTTCAAACTCCGGTTCAACACGTACGCGAAGAAGGAGATCCGCGGCGAGGTCTTCCTTCCGAAGGAGAACGCTTTCTTTGCGGATGCGAGATATGGGAAGCTGGACGTCGAGGGTCTGGGAGGTCCTGTTGAGATCGAAAGCCGGAGCAGCCTTGTCGATGTCCGATCATGTGCCCAGCTCGCAACCATCCAGAACAATTACGGGACCACTTCCATCGTAGAGAGCGGAGGCCACCTGACCCTCCACAACCAAAGCGGGAAGGTCGATGTCACGAACTTCAATGGCACGCTTGACGTTACTGCACGGTACGCGACCGTGACGGCCGAGAAGGTGACGGGCTCGGTCGATATCGAATCGCAGAGCGGCTCGGTCACGCTGCTGCAGGTCGGCTCTGATGTGGTCATCGATGCTCCCTACTCCAACATTGTCGTCGAGGAAGTGTCCGGCTCCGTCTCGCTGACGAGCAAGAGCGGATCTGTCAGGGTCTCCTCCGTCAGGGCGCTGGAGATCGATGCCCCCTATTCGACCGTCGACGTCCAGGATGTCAAAGGGATGCCTAGCCGGAAGGTCACCATCACAGGCCAATCCGGGAAGATATCCATGAAGGCTATAGCGGCAAGCGTCGAAATCCGGAGCCCCTACACGAACATCGATCTCACGGACATCGACGGCGATGTGGATCTCAGCACAAAGAGCGGCAACGTGCGGGCCAGCAACGTGAAGGGGAACTGGACATCCCGCACGGAGTACTCGCGCCTTACCCTTCAGCAGCTCTCATCGGACAGGGTTCTCATCGAGAACAAGAGCGGAGGTGTGGACGTCGGATTGGCCAGAACGCCGGAGCGGGTGGTGATCGTGAACGAGTATGCCGATGTGAATCTGACCATCCCGAAGGGGCTTGATGCCGAGGTCAGACTGAAAGCGGAGTACGGGTCGATCACATCCGACCTCCCGGTTCAGGTCGAGACGATGGGATCGGGAGCGCTCGCGCTCGGCAAGACAGGGACCGGGAAGGGAACGATGAACATCGAGGCGAAATCGGGGAACATCCGGATACGGGAGAAGTGACGGGCCGATGCAGTATCCGGAACACAGAGGCCGGGGGAAAAGAGAATGCAGCGTGACTCACATGCGGAGAACGCAATAAGAACGGTTGCCGCTTCTGACCTGCATCGACATCTTCGGCGATGAGTCCCGTCATTCAACGCTTGCCCACGCTAGACCTGCCGGACTCGCGCGTTCAGATTATACCCCCGCTCCCCGAACGGATCGAGCTTCTCCAGCCAGATCTGCTCCAACAGCGTCAGTTCATCTTCCAGGTTGAAATCCGGGTCATCTGTGACCTTCACTTCTTCCAGGACCTCGAACGCGAAGGCATCTGCACCGAGCTCTTTCCAGTCCCGCTGGAGCAGCTCGTTCGGATGCATCCCGGTGGAGAGCATAAACTTATGCCGGTTCAGCGGTCCGTTCAGGTCCAGGCTGCTGCCGAGCAGGATCTTGCCGCTGCGCGTGTTCCTGACCTGAAAGACTCCGGCCCGGACCTTCCGTTCCTTATATGCTCGTGAGATCTCTTTCTTTCGGTCACTCATAGGTCCTCTAGCATGCTGCGGAAAAAGTCAGCCAAGTAGGTTTCGCGCAGCGCTCGCAGCGGGAGCAGCGAACGCAACGATCAAAATATCATCAAAAACTGTGGCGTGCGTGGCATATTTGACATTCCCTGAGCGTCGCGGTCGTTGCCTGCCTCGCCTGACGCGAGTCAGGCGGGCGCGAAATGTTTTTCCGCAAGCTTCTAGAGACGTGTGTTCAGAATCGGTCAGCGGCCCGGGCGCACAGATGGAATCCTCCGGGTCACGATTCACTGTTTACGGTTCACGGTTTACTGTTCACTCCTCACGGCTCATCGTTCCTCCCCTGTCTCTTCCGCCGCCGGTCCCAACAATGTTCCCATCCACTGTGTCTCCGGTATGCTCGACAAGACGATCTTCAGGGTCATCGTCAACGGAATTGACAATAGCATCCCGACGGGTCCAAGCACCCATCCCCAGAAGATAAGGGAGATGAACACGACAAGGGTCGAGAGGCCGAGGCCTTTTCCCATGTACCGCGGCTCGATGACGTTGCCGAAGACCATATTGAGAACAAAATAGCCGGCTGCCACAAGCAGCGCTGTCGTCGGCCCGTCCAGGAGGATCGCGAGGAGGATGGCCGGTATCGCAGCGATGACCGAGCCGATGTTCGGAACGAAATTGAACAGGAACGCCAGCACTCCCCACAGGAGGGCATAATCCACGCCCAGGATGAGCAGCCACACCGACACGAGGATACCGGTGACGAGGCTGGTGAGCGACTTGATCATCATGTACGTGTTCACGTTCGTCATGATCTTTTCGATCTTCCGCACTGCCTTCTCGGAGTCCCCGAAGATGGCCCTGAACTTCCGCGGAAAGCTGGCCGCCTCCAGCAACATCAGCACGACGATGATGAGAATGAGGAACGCATTGCTGAAAGCGTTCCCCAGCCCTGTGAACAGACGCGAGGCCATGCTCATGACTGCAGCAGGATCGAGATAATCGGTCATGAGCGTCTTCGCTCCCTCCACACCGAACCCGGCGAGGAACGTGTCGAGGTCTGTCAGCTTCTGGTTCAGTGTCCGCTCGTACGCCGGAATCGACCGCAGGAAATCATTGACGGAAGTCCCGATGAGAACACCAAGCAGGACGCTGGCCAGCACAAGAACAAACACGACAACACCCATGGCAAGCCCTGTGGGGACCCCCTTCCGCTGCATCCAGGTCATACTTGGCGCAGTGATCACGGCGATGAACACCGCGAGAAGGAAGGGGATGAGGAGCGTGGTCGCTGCCTGCATCCCGGCGATGATCACCACAACGGATGCAAGTGCGACAATGATACGGAGGGGTCTTCTTGCTTCTGTTTCAGATGTCATGGCTCTCTCTATCGCGTGATAATGATCTTTTGCAGGTTCTCAACTCGACGCGCACTCGTCCGGAGAAAGTATACGCCTGCTGCAAGTCCGTGTGTGTCGAGCGTGAACCCAACCGATGCGGATCCTGGGAACACCCGCACATGCCTCACTTCCTGGCCGAGCATATTGTAGAGCGTCACCGTTGCAGGTTCATCTCCGGGAACAGCGCCGACCATGACGGGCAGCCCGCTGCGGACGGGGTTCGGATACGCATGAACGGCGACCCCGGCCACCGCAGCTTTCGCTGAGGCTACAGATGTGGCGACACCCGTGAAATAGCGTTCTGCATATGCGAATGCCTCTTTCCCGATCGCCTCGCCGATCTTCCGCCCCGGAATGTCATCGCCGGGCGGATGGATACCGCCCCAGATGCGCGACAGGCTGCATTGGTCGGATGCATCTCGGTAGGTCGCCCACTGCAGGGTGACATGTTCGCCCGGGCCATCTTCGAACACGAGGAACTCGTTCTGCGGGCACTCGAACTCTCCCATCCCCCCCGGGAAGAACGCGTTGCCAGTGAGCAGCGTCATCACTTCCGCCGCTGCACGGGAGTAGGTGGAATGTCCAGACACATAGCCGGCGAACGGAGGGGTGATGAACGTCGGACGCTGATACGGCCACCAGTTCTGTGCAAGGATCCACCCGACGCCTGCGACATCCGTTGCCGGGTCTGCGACGTACATCGGGCCGCGCCATGCATACAGCTTGATCTTCCCCACGTTCTCGTTCGATTTCCCCGCGAGCGCATCCCCCTCCTCCACGAGCTCCACATATCCCGGCACGAGCGGAATGCCAAGCTTATGATACGAAGGTTTTGTGGAGTCGGAACATTGACCCTTGCCTGCCATGTACCTGATGGCGGAGATGGGCCGCACATAGTCGTACCGCCCTTTGATGCCCCATGATGCCACTGCCACGTCGTGCATCGCGCCAGCCATCGCGAGATACGCCTTCACATCCCACTCGAGGTCGTCAAGCACCGGTCCTGTTCCCCGGTACCGTTTTTCGAACGCAGGATGGTCGTTCACGTGGTTCAGGATGACGAACCAGTGGCCGGGGGGTGTTTCCGAATCAGGTCCGTCCGCCCAGAACTCCGCAAGCACACGGGTGTAATCCCCCCGCTTGACGAGCTGCGATGTGTACGGCATTCCCGTAGATGGATTGATGGAATGACCAGTGCCGGGATCGCCACCGTTCAGCAAATCGTAGAACGTGCGATAGTCCTGCAGCGTCTGCGGAAATGAGATGATATTCCCGAGCGACGCGGGAGAGATGTCCCAGCGCGTAGTGTCGGTCTGATCATGGTGGGCCGACCAGACGGCAACGAGCAGGAAGCCCCACTTGTATTCGTCCGATGTTCCCCCGGCAGCGATCGTATCGAGGTACGGGGGCGGCCCGGGGTCGTGATAGACCTGATACGAATATCCATCCCGCACGAATAACGTCCTGTCCGCTTCCGAGAGCGAGAAAGGGGCTACCTCCCCCCATTCGGGACTCAGGAATTCAGGGATCGCACCGACGATGACATTCCCGGACTGATCGACGAACGTTTCGAACGCCAGCGGCTGCCAGCGGTTCGGGTCGATGATGGTATCGTTGCCCGGGATGGTGGGAGCCATCGGCGGATTGACGGGCTGATAGTAGAGATTGGCGTACTTCCACTGCTCGTTCGAACCGTCCTTCAGGCCGTATGCGATGATGGATTTCGCGATGTAGTTCCCGAGCGCAGCCGGAGAGCCGGCAGAATAATCGACGGTCGTGTCCTGTGCGTCATAACCGAGATGCGTGAACAGAGAGTCGAGGTATCTGGCCGTGGCGAACCAATCGGGAGAGTCCTTGAAGCGATGCTCCAACAACCGGTATGCGGCGTAGCTGATGGCCTCTTCGCGGGCAGCCTTGACGTCCACCGGAGATGGGATGCCGGTGAAGGGGACCGTGACATTATGCACGGTCTTGCCGAGGAGGTAGGTCTGCGCAGTGTTGTCGTACACGGCCCAGGCGTCGTACATGGCGACGGAGAGATGGAACAGGTTCCGGGCGTGAACAGTTGGGCGAGCGTAGTCGTTACGGATGCCGACGAGCACCGCCTCATTCCACATCCTGGCGACGGAGTGCTGGGCACCAAGCATGGCAACTGCAAGGCAAACCAGGATCAGGGTATATATGATTCGTCGCTGTACCATATCAAGGAGGAACGTCATGCAAGATAACACGAAGGTCCACGAAGGAAAAGGTACCTCCGTGGACCTTCAAGACATAGATCTCTGAATCTCCTCAGGTATGCCTCTCAATGTCATGACATACCATCTGTCTTCTGGCTACTGTCTACTGGCCACTGCTTACTGTTCTCTCACATTTCCGGCCACAGCCACCCGAAGGTCCCTGCCGTCAGCAGTGCGTAGACCAGACCGTCCACAGTATTCTTGAACGTCGTGCCCCAGGGTCTGCCGAACCAGATCGAATCCTGCCACAGTCCCACAGTGTAGCAGAAGAACGCCGTCGCTCCCACGAACCGGAACACCGACAGGTAATGCGCGCCAGGCTCCAGCGCACGGCCAGCGATGTAGGCCACGAAGATCCCGACAAGAAGGCAATACACGAACCAGATGCCCAGTTCCTTTCCCATGCCGACCGGGCCTGGAGCGCGGAAGGTCATGAACACGACCGGTCCATCATTCATTTTCTTCGTGAACTCTTCCGTCGCCCGTTCTGCGTTGCTCGCAGCGTACGGAACGACATACTCGCCCGGAGGCACATTTCCACCGATCGCCGCGCGCGCAGCATCCTCGGATGGCAGTTTCCCATAGTCATTCTTGTGATGCGGTAGGACCATATGGAACAGGGCACTGACGAGGAACACGATGGCCGCCGAGAAGATTATCGGAAGCCATAACGACATGATCGGAACAAAGCTGCTGACAGCCTGTGCATCCATGGGACCTCCTCCGGAAGTGGTGATAGTCGTCCGCAAACTACCATTTTTGAGAATGTCCCGCCAGCGGGCTCCACGGGGAACCATTTGCGAGCACCCGAATCAGCATGCAATGGCCCAATAATAAGTTGAAAACATTGAGGATATCGATTGCACAGCCGGAGGGAGGTATCTGAGGCGCGACGCATTGGAGAAGGGGGCCCGGCATGCCCCGATTGACTCCTCCATCCCGCATCCCTACATTCTACCATTCCGTTCCTTCGGAGAACGCTGCATGCTCCAGCGCACGACATCTGCTGTCCATAAGGTCATACGCTTCGGGGTCTTCCTGTTCGGGCTCATCATCGCCACCATCGTCATCGCGAAGAGCTACCAGAACCCGGCATATTTCCTTTTGCAGCTTCTCTTCGGCCTTTGGCTCATCTCCCCTAACCTGCTATTCGTTGTCGGAAGCTGGCGGCTTCAGTCGCGCTTCTCCCTTTTTGGCGTTGCGCTTCTTCTCTGCTCGATCCAGCTGTATTTCACCGTCAACTACTTCACCACTCATCACGCCACAGCTCCGATCATTCTTCTGATATCTCCCATTCCGGAGTTCGGCATCCTGGCGCTCGGGCTCGCTATCGCCTATCTCGCCGAATACGGACAGGCGCACTGGCATCACCATCATCCCCACACCCCTCCCCAGCCGCTCGTGCAGGTCCCGCCACCCGAACCAGCGGCTGCGCCGGAAGAGCCGAAGAAACCCAGCCGCGGCCGCGCGAGCGTACGGAAGAGGGTGCAGGAGAAAAGGAAAGGGAACAAGCCGAAGCGGCGGAAAAAATAGGGGAGGGAAATTCGAGATCCGAATATCGAAGTCCGAAACACATCTCACCTGAGACAATAAAAAGATCCGAAAGGGATATGCCTTTCGGATCTTTCGTTTGATGCTTCAGGTTTGTTTCGAAATTCGGATCTCGATATTCGGATTTCTTCCCTACACCTGTTCTACATCAGCCCTCAACACCCATCCCGTCTTCCCGTCCGCCAGCGTGATCCTCACCCAGTCATCGATGCTGTCGCCGAGAGAGACCTTCAGCCCTTCGTGGACAACGAATGCATCCACGCTCTGCATGTCCGGCGACGATTTTGCGGTGACCGTAGGGGACATGATGATACCGTCCTCCGAGCGCGGAACGACGAGGACCTGGATCAGAAGCAGTACCCCGAAGAGCACTCCCGCACCCGCCCCGCTGAAGAATGCGATACGCATGAAGCGGACCACTGTGTGCGAGCGCACGAGATACATGACGGCGAGAGAAAGGAAGAGACAGCCCCACCCGATCAGGAACAGTGTTGTGGTGATGCTGACCGGGACCGTGGCGTTCAATCGCCGGACCCATGTGACGAGGAACAGTTCGGGCAGAGGATCGATACGGTCCACCGTTCGCAGCCGTACAAGTTCCAGGTTGTGCTGAATGTCCCCATCCGTCGGGTCGAGGCGCAGTGCCCGTTCGTAAGAGAGGATCGCCCTGCCTATGTTTCCTGCCCTGTAGTATGTATTTCCAAGATTGTAATACACCTGAGCACTGGCCCATCCGCCCGAGATGATCGTTTCGTAGGATGTGATCGCATCTGCGAAGGCGCCGGCGCGGTACGCGGCTTCTGCATTGCTGAAGAGCGAATCGACGGGCTGAGCGGCAAGCGGCAATGCCGCAAGGGCGAGGACGATCATGGCCATGGCTGTGCGGAGCATCGTCATGACCGGAACTCCCTGTCGATGGCGCGGATGATACCGTCAGCAAGGTCGAGCAGATCCTTCCGGGCTTCTTGCGTGTCGCCCCCGGGAGCGTACCGGGCGTACTCCGCACGCTCGATGCATGTCCGGACGTTTTCCATGGTTGCCGCTGAGATGCCGTGCTGGCCAAGCTTCCCGACGATGGCCTCGAGTGCGAGCGATGCCTTGGGTATCCTCAGCTTGTGTTCCAGATATCCCGAGAGCGCCCTGAGGATCTCTGCATTGTATTCCTCCGCATTCCCCTGCGAGAGCAGCGTATGTGCCTTCTTCAGCCGCTTGCTCGCCTCTTTCCCGGCCCGCTCGAAGCGGAGCGTCGGGAGGTCGCCGTACACCTTTTCCATCCGCTTCCGATAGACGTAGGAACCGACGAACGCGGCCGGGGGGAACAGAAACACCAGAAGGAAGAACGTGCCGAACTCTCCGGTCTCTCCCACGGCACGCAGGCTGCCGGGGTCGAGTTTCAGGAACCGGATGTCGCTCCCGAGCAGCTGCACATCCTCCCGTGAGAGTCCGGCGGAGCCCATGGCGAGCTCCCTTCCCGGCAGGATATTGAACGTGAAGGCGTCGGAGCGGAGGGTCCGGTAACCCTTCCGTGTCGGATCATAGTAACTGAAGACGAGCGGATCGATACGCCGCTGACCTGCATTGCGCGGGACCAGGACATACTCGGCGGTCTTCGAACCACGAACAACATTTCCTTCCCTTTTAATATCTTCCGAGAGGGTCGGCTCGAACACCTCGATATCGGCCGGAACGTCCGGCTTCGGGAGCGAGACGAGCTTGATGTTTCCCGTTCCTTCCACCGTGACCTTCAAGGTGATCGCGTCGCCGGCCTTGACCTCCCGTGCATCCACGCCGGCCGTGAATGAGAACGATCCGACGGCATTCGTAAATCCCTCCGGAGCACCGGAAGGCAGGGCATCCACACGGATCGTCAGCGGATCGGACGCGACCTCGACCTCCGCGGTCTCGAACCGCTGGAAGAACGGATCGTTGAAGAACCTGTCGAACGGGTCCTGGCTTTGGCGTTGCGGGCGGACCTGCACACCGCAGACGAGTTGCATCGGGCTCACTCTGAGGCGTCCGGGCTGGCTCGGGAACAGGGCCATCTTCTTGAGAACCGCTGTCTTGTATTGCTTGCCGTTATAGACCTCGTCCACCAGCTGCGGCTGCTGCGGGAGCTCGAAATCCTCCGCCCAGAAACCTTCGAACGTGGGGAGCTTCGACCAGCGGTAGTTCGCGAGGCTCACCCGCAGATACAGCTTCCATGTCACGGTCACCTGCTCGCCCATCTTCACCCGCTCCCTGTCGGGGATCGCCCGCAGGAGCAGGTTATCTCCCACCTGGACCACCTGTCCGCTCTGCTGCTGCTGCGCTGATGCCGGTGCGCCCTTCGTGACAGTCACCTTCACAGGAGCAGTGCTGAATTTCTTCCCCTTGTAGGTGACGGATGCAGCACCGAGAGTGTATGTCCCTTCCTGTCTCGCGTACAGCGTGTATCCATAGGTGACGGATACGGTTGCACTTGTGTTGACGATCTGGAATGACTGAGACGTGTTCGGGCCGGAAATGACAACGAACTGTCCGAAGTCGGGAGCAGCAAAGTCCGAAGGGGAACCTGCACCCGAACCGGTGAACATGAAGGAGAGCTGGAAGTTCTGCCCGGCCGCAACAGTTATGGAGGACGGCTCGGCAACGAACGTGGCGTCCTGCGAGAACAGGAGGATGGGGAAGAGCGATATGAGAATGAGTCTGTACAAGAGAGGTGAGCCGTCAGTCACAGGGTCTACTCAAAGATACCTATCGGATAATCCGCATTCCGCATTCCATAATCCGCAATGTCACCAATCTTTCTCCACCTTCACCTTCACGCCCTCCCGCTTCTGCAGTTTCTTCTGCAGCTCCTTTTCGTTGTTCCGGAGAGCCTGGAGGATGCGCTCGGCCTCTTCCTTGTTCATCTGGTTCTTCTGCTGGATCTGCTTCGTCTGGTCCTGTTGGGCCTGCTGGTTCTGTTGCTGGTCCCTGTTCTGCTGCTGATCCTGCTTCTGTTGGTCCTGTTGCTGGTCCTGCTTTTGCTGCTGGTCCTTGTTCTGCTGGTTCTGCTGTTGGTTCTGTTGCTGCTGCTGCTGTTGTTGTTGCTGTTGCTGGTCCTTCTTCCGGCGGGCGACCTCAAGATTGTGCCGGGCATCTTCATCGTCCGGATTGAACCGCAGGGCCTGTTTGTAGGCCTCTATGGCCTCGTCCATCTTCTGCGACTTGAAAAAGGTGTTCCCAAGGTTGTAGTAGGCCGCAGAGCGTTCAATGTCGTCCTTCGCATTGATGGCCGACTGTGCATACGAGCGCATCGACTGGTCGTACCGATCCTGCCGGAAGTGTGCATCCCCAAGGTTGAAATGTGCGACGTTCGATGTGGGGTCCTTCGAGAGCGCCTTCCTGTACTCGGCTTCCGCATCAGCGTACTTCCCTCTGTCGAACAACCGGTTCCCCTCTTTCACATGTCCCCGTACGGTCTGTGCGGACGCTTCTGCCCCGACGGCACACAGGATCAATGTGGCCGCAGGGAGAAGGCGTTTCGCCCATGCCAGCACACGGCCGCGACGCTCTGAGACCATGACCTCGAGGATGAGCAGCAGCAACGCGAACGCGAGCGGCACCTGATACCGTGTCTCGAAGCCCGTCACCTGCTTCGCCTCGAATTCAGTCTTCTCGAGCGATGTCAGTTCCTTGAATATCTCTTCCACCTGGTTTCCCCCGCTCGTGGCACGATAGTAGTCGCCACCGGTCGCGTTTGCGATCTGGCGCAGCATCGTCTCGTCGAGCTTGGTCACAACCACGGAGCCGCCCTGGTCCCGCTTATAGTCGACCGTTCCCGCGTTCGTCACGAGCGGGATGGGCCCGCCCTCGAGGGTTCCCATGCCGATCGTGTACACCTTCACACCTGCTTCGGCAGCATTCTCCACGGCTCCGATCACGTCCCCTTCCGTGTTCTCCCCGTCGCTGACGATGATGATCGCCTTTTGGGTGGGCAGGTCTCCCGAGAACGACTCGAGCGCTTTATCGATGGCGCTCCCGATCATCGTTCCGGGCGTGGGTACCGATTCCACGTCGATGGCGGAGATGAACAGGTCAGCCGCCGCGTAATCGGACGTCAGCGGGAACTGCACGAACGCGTCGCCGGCGAACACGATGAGGCCCACCCTGTCACCGGCCAGCCGCCGCAAGAGAGCGGAGACATCCCGTTTGGCCTTGTCCAGACGTGTCGGCTTGATGTCGTCCGCCTTCATGCTCAGGGACACATCGATGGCGACGAACATGTCGATCCCCTCCCGCTTCACCTCTTCCAGACGCGTGCCGATGAGCGGATTCGCAAGCGCAAAGATGAGGCAGGCCAGAGCGATCAGCCGCAATGTCTGTTTAAGGACGTTCTTCACCGGGCTTCTGTCGGGCGCGAGCAGGTCCAGAAGGTCGCGGGAAATGAAGCCCTCCATCAGCTTCCTGGACCGGAAACGGACGGCCACCATCGCCCCGGCAAGGACCGGGATGATGAGCAGAAGCCAGAGGAGGTCGGGATGTTCGAACCGTAGCATATTAGATGGATGTCAGAATGTCGAAACCCGAATTTCGGAACTCGAAACAAACAGCGAACAATACATATTCAACGGTAAAAGTATAAGATCCTTACAACGTGACCCTCTCTTTTGGGACTCATCACTCGAGATTCTGTACTTCTTTCGGATTTCGACATTCGCTATTCGAAATTCCACTCAAGGTATTTTCCTGAACACTGTCATGCTCAACAGCATTTCCAGCAGGATCAATCCGCTTCCCGCCCACAACCAGTCTGAGAACAGCTCGCTCACTCTTTTATAGGCGGTCACTTCGATCTTCGTCCGTTCCAGCTGGTCTATCTCGCCGTAGATCTCACGCAGGGCGCGGTTGTCCGTCGCACGGTAGTACGTCCCCCCCGTCATCGATGAGATGCTTTGGAGCGTCTTCTCGTCGATATCGACCGGCTGCATCACCCGCTGGATGCCGAACGGGGTCCGCTGCGGGAACGGGGCCATTCCCTGCGCCCCGACGCCGACGGTGTACACCTTCACGTTGAACGTCGCGGCCAGCCGTGCAGCAGTGATCGGGTCGATCTCTCCCCGGTTGTTCACACCATCCGTGAGCAGGATCATGACCTTGCTCTTCGCCGTGCTCTCCTTAAGACTGTTCACTCCCGTCGCAAGGGCAAGGCCGATCGCCGTCCCGTCCACGATCATGCCGTTCTTCACTTCCGTCAGCAAGCCTTTCAGGACGGAATAATCGATGGTGAGCGGACACTGCGTGAAGCTCTCGCCGGCAAATGTCACCAAGCCGATGCGGTCGTTGCTGCGGCCGTCAATGAAATCCGCTGCCACCGTCTTCGCTGCTTCGAGCCGGTTCGGACTGAAATCTTCGGCCAGCATGCTGCCGGAGATATCGAGCACCAGAACGATGTCGATGCCTTCGGTCGAGACGTTCTCCCTGGTGGAGACAGATTGCGGCCTCGCGAAGGCTATGACCAGCACTGCGACACCCGTCAGCCTCAGCGCCAGAGGGAGATGCCGGATGCGCTCCCTGATCGGGCGCGGGCCATCGTCCAGCGAGCTGAGGGACGAGAACTGCACCTCCGTGTAAAGGCTCCGCCTGCGCCACCAGACACCTGCGATGAGCAGAGGGATGAGCAGGAGCAGCCAGAGATACTCGCCGTTCGCGAACTGATCACCCAGCAAGCGTCACCTCCTCATACTTCTTCTCCTCCGGTTCCGGCGGTCTCTCCGCCATCGAGCGCACGACCTCGTATGCGATGCTCAGTTCACGCTGGTGCTCGTCCGGCGACGGTGAACCCTTCGCGAACTTGACCATATCGGCCCGTACGAAGAACTCCCTGAGCGGTGCGAGGTCCTTTGCATCGATGTGTTTTCCCCGCAGGTGGTCGAGCGTCTCGTCGGACGTCATTTCGAGCGCAGGGAACCCGAACCGCGCCTCAAAGAACCGCCGAATGATCTCCGTGCATCCGGTGTAGTATTCCTTCATCATCCCCTGCTGCCAGAGCTTCTTCTCTTCCAGCTCGCGGAGCTCCCGAAGCGCCGTGACGTGTGGTGCAACGGGAGGAGCTATGTACTCGGGTTCGCGTTCCGGGCCAGCCTTTTTGCGGAAATATTTCCTGTAGACAAACCATCCCGCACCCACAAGCAGAACGACAAGGAGATACGGCCAGATATCTTCCCATTTCCATGGGGCTGCCATGGGTGCTTTGATATCCTTGATGTCCGCCCCCTCACCAATGTCGACGCCGGCAACGGAAAAGAACAGTGAGTTCGCATACGCCGTCTGATGCGTGGTGTCGCCCTTGCGGACATACCCGAACGCGATCGGCGGAAGAAAGACCTTTCCGGTATCGATCGTCATCAGCTCGAACGACCACTCATCATCCTCTTCCTGCCGCACGCTGAGGACCTCGAAGAGGCCCAGGCTGTCCGCCGCCAGCGGACCGATGGAGTCCACTTCCACCGACAGACGTGCCGTCACCATGACCACCACCGGCTCGCCAAGGCGAAGTTCTTTTTTGTCCGCACTCGCGGTGAGGCCGACCTCCTGTGCCTGCAAGGCAGCCGCCATCAGCGCGACCATCATAAGGGCACGCACGATCACCAGCGCTTCTCCCTCTTTCTGAAGAAGTCCACCAGCGGCTTCATCGACGGCTTGTCGAGACGGATATCAACAGCATCCAGCCGCGACGAAACAAAGACGGATTGACGCGACCTCTCCATAGCGGCCCGGTGGGCCCTGTAGGCAGCCCGGACCTTTTTGTCGGACGTGTCCACCCATCTGACCTTCGAGGTCTCCGCATCCTTCAGCGGCACAAGGCCGACAGGAGGCAGCTCCTGCTCGCGCGGATCCGTCAGAACGATGCCGACAAGGTCGTGCCGCTTGCCCGCGATGCGCAGCGCCGATTCGTAGCCCGAATCGATGAAGTCGGAGATGAGGAACACGATGCTCCGCTTCTTCTGGATGTGGTTCAAGTATTCGAGCCCGGAACGGATGCTCGTGGAGGTGCCGGTCGGCTCGAAGGAAAGCAGCTCACGGATGATGCGAAGCGTATGGGAACGCCCCTTCCGCGGGGGGATGAATCGTTCGATCCTGTCGGAGAACAGGATGGCCCCCACTTTGTCGTTGTTCTTCATCGCGGAGAAGGCCAGGATGGCGCTGAGTTCCACGGCGAGGTCGCGCTTCAGCGCCTGTTGCGAACCGAAGAACTGCGAACCGCTCAGGTCCACGAGCAGCATCACGGTCAGCTCGCGTTCCTCCTCGAAGACCTTGATGAAGGGGTGGTTCAGCCGCGCGGTGACATTCCAGTCGATCGCCCGGATGTCGTCGCCAAGCTGATACTCCCGCACCTCCGAGAACGCCATCCCCCGTCCCTTGAAGACGGAGTGGTACTCTCCCGAGAAGACCTGATTCACCAGGCCCCGGGTGCGGAGCTCGAGATGGCGGACCTTTTTGAGAAGTTCTTTGGTATCCATGCGCAGAACAGATGACATTGCCGGTTGTCGAGGGACGATTGTCGAATATCACAGCTGCAGAGGAGAATCGACAATCGTCAATCACACCTCGACAATCCTTACGGCACTTCGATTTGATTCAGAATTTCTGTGACCACGTCTTCGGAGGTCACCTCTTCCGCTTCCGCCTCGTAGGTCACGGCCACACGGTGGCGAAGCACATCGGGGCAGATCGCCCGGACATCTTCCGGGATGACATAGCCGCGACGCTTGATGAAGGCATGCGCCCGGGCTGCCATTGCCAGGCTTATCGATGCGCGCGGCGACGCGCCGTAGCTGATGAGCGGTACGAGCTTGGAAAGGTTGAACTGCTGGGGCTCGCGCGTGGCGAACACGATATCGAGGATGTACTTCTCTATCTTCTCGTCCATGTACACCTGCCGCACGGTGTCGCGGGCCGAGAGGATCTCCTTCGATGAGACGACGCCCGAGACCTTCGGCTCGCTGCCGGCGAGGTTCTGCCGCATGATGAGCAGTTCCTCCTCGCGCGTCGGATAGCCGATCTTCACCTTGAGCATGAACCTGTCCACCTGCGCTTCGGGCAAGGGGTACGTTCCCTCCTGCTCGATGGGATTCTGTGTGGCAAGGACGAGGAACGGCTCCTGCAGCTTGAACGTGTCCTCGCCGATGGTCACCTGCCGCTCCTGCATCGCCTCGAGCAGTGCGCTCTGTACCTTCGCGGGCGCACGGTTGATCTCATCGGCGAGGATGAAGTTGGCGAAGATGGGTCCTTTGCGCGTGACGAACGACCCGTCCTTCTGGTTGTAGATCATCGTCCCGATGAGATCGGCGGGGAGCAGGTCCGGCGTGAACTGGATGCGCCGGAACTTCGCGTTGATGGACGACGAGAGGGTCCTGATGGTCAGCGTCTTGGCAAGGCCGGGGACGCCCTCCAGGAGGATGTGTCCCTGGCAGAGAAGGCCGATGAGCAGGCGGTCCACCATCTGCTTTTGACCGACGATGACCTTGCCGACCTCCTGCGTGAGGGTGTCGACGAACGCGCTCTCGCGGGAGATCATCTCGTTGAGTGTCTTGATATCCACGGGGTTCTCCTGATGCTGCAGTACATGATGTTGGTACAACCTGTTTTTGACGATTTTCCGGGCGAGGTGGTTCCCTTTCCCCGGACACCAAAAGAGACGAGCCACCGACAAATTCCACGCAGCAAGAACCTGGGGGCGGCTCGTCAGTGGCCCTCGCGGGGCCACGGAACAAAAATATGCAACTTTCGGGGCTGAATCAACGCACTGTCCTCGTGCGTTGCACCGCATCGGGGATGCCAGTATATTGCGACGCTATGCAGAAACGCTTTGCCCGCTCGCTGGAGACCCTTCCCGTGGTCATCGATACTGTCTCCCGCTTCTGCCGCACCAACGGCGCAAGCGGCGACTCCGTCTTTGCCCTATCTTTTGCGGTCGAGGAGATCTTCACGAACCTCGTCAAATACAATCCCGACGGCCCGCCGGAGGTTTCGCTCTCCCTCGCCGCATCGCCGAAGGACCTTACGATCACCGTGGAGGACGAGCAGGAGACGGACTTCGACCCGACCGCCGCGCCGGACCCGCCGTTCGGCGAAGAACTGGCCAAGCGGAAACCTGGAGGGCTCGGCCTGTATCTGGTGCGGAAGATCGTACGCCACGTCGAGTACGCGCGCAAGGACACGCACAGCACCATCACCCTTTCACACCCCCTGGAGTGATCATGTTCAGCGTTACCTTCACGGATAGCCAGACGGTCAAAGTCGCCGGACGCCTCGATGCTTCCTCAGCGGATGATGCTGCTGCAGAGCTCGCAAAGATCACGTCAACCGCAACGCTGGATTTTGCCGAGCTTGAATACATTTCGAGCGCCGGTCTGGGAGTCCTTTTCGCCGCTCAGAAGCGGCTGAAGGAAGCCGGGCATGGGCTGATACTGACCAACCTGAATGGCCACATCCGGGACGTCTTCAAAATCGCCCGTTTTGACCTCGTTTTTGAGATCCGCTAGCGGAGGCAATGGTCACCCACTCAAAAATGACGATTCCTGCCAACTTCCCCGGTTCCGGGGTGTATGTATGAATGCGCCCAGCGACCAGGAACTTGTCAGCGGATGCTTGAGCGGCGATGAGTCGTGTTTCGGCACACTCCTCGACCGGTATGAAAAGCCGCTTTTCAATATGGCGCTCAGGTTTGCCGGGAACACGGACGACGCTGAGGACATCACCCAGTCGGCGTTCGTGAAGGTGTACGAGAACCTTTCGACCTACGACCCGGGCAGAAAGTTCTTCAGCTGGATGTACCGCATCGCGCTGAACGAGGCGCTGAATTTCGCGCGATCGAAGAAGAGCACCACCGACCTCCCGGAAGAGGTCATCGCTGAGGACGAGAGCATCCATGACGCGCTGGAACATCGCGAAGAGCAGGAACGCATCGAACGGGCGTTGTTCAGCATTCATGAGGACCTTCGCTCTGTCGTTGTCCTTCATTATTTTTCCGGATGTACGTACGCCGATATGAGCTACATCCTCGGCATCGCTGAGAGCACCGTCAAATCCAGACTGTACGAAGCACGCCATCGCCTCCGGAGATTGCTGCACCAAACACGATCATCATGAACGACGCAGACCGCATTCTCGACCTCATCCAGCGTGAGCTTGACGCTGAGCTCTCTCCTGCCGAGGCAGCAGAGCTCGATCAGCTCCTGGATGCTCATCCGGACATGGAGCAGATCCGGCGCCAGATGGTCGACCTCCACACACGCCTTTCCGGCTTTCCAGCCGCCGATCCGCCGGCGCACCTGCGCCAGCGGATCCTGAACGAGACCAGGTTCTTACAGAAGACACACTCACACCCTCAATCACTATGGGAGGTATTCATGGCAACACTCCAGGAAAAGCTGGCACCAAAGAAGATCGCGTGGATAGCGGCTGTCGCCGTTGTCGTTATTGCGGTCATCGGCTACTTCGCCACATCATACCCGCCGGCCACGCCGGACGAAACGGCAGGCACCATCGGCGGCGCGAAGAAATACCGCACCGATCAGATGACGGACGAAGGGGTCGCCGTCGGGAACATCACCATCCCGATACTTATGCAGGATGATGGATTCGTCAAGCTGATCAGTTCCGAGTCGTTCCAGAACGCGATGAAGAACGACGCGCTCTGGTCCGCCCTTGCAAGCGATGCCCTTCGCGAGGCTCTGTCGAGCGCCGCGATGCAGGAAGCGCTGAAGAGCGATGCACTCCGCCAGGCACTGGCGAGCGCTGAGGTCCGCTCTGCACTGGCGAGCGCTGAGGTCCGTTCGGCACTGGCAAGCGCAGAGATGCGTGAAGCATTGTCGAGCGCTGAGATGCGCGAAGCGCTGAAGAGCGCCGAGGCCCGCGAGGCGCTGAAGAGCGCTGAGGTCCGCGAAGCGCTGAAGAACGCCGAGGTCCGCGAAGCCCTGAAGAGCGCCGAGGTCCGCGAGGCGCTGTCGACCGCAGAGATGCGCGAAGCTCTGGCAAGCGCCGAAGTGCGCGAAGCCCTTGCAAGCGCTGATCTGCGCGAAGCTCTGGCGAGCGCTGAGATGCGCGAAGCCCTGAAGAGCGCCGAGGTCCGGAGCGCCCTGGCAAGCGCCGAGATGCGCGAAGCCCTGAAGAGCGCCGAGGTCCGGAGCGCCCTGGCAAGCGCCGAAATGCGCGAGGCCCTTCGCACTGCCGACCTGAAGGCAGCGCTGAAGGAAGCGGCCGCACGCGGCACTGAGTAACAGTTTCAACACACGATCTCCCGGGACGGGTCAGGAGCAAGCCTTCTGACCCGTTCTGCTGTACACCCCTCGGCTTGCCTTTCTCCGCAAAGAACCCCATCCTGTGGGCGAATTTCCTTTTCACGTCCCCGGACCCGGCCTTATGATGAGAGTTGCTCGCGTCTTCCTCGTGGTATCCTTCGTGTGCAGCGTTGCATCCGTCGGGAAGGCGCAAACGCTCTACTCCTTCCGGACGGAGCGACAGAACCTCATCTATCCGAACAAGCTCTCCGAGTATCTCGTCCCGCACACCGCCCGATGCTTCGAGAACGCTCTCTCCTTCCATCAGAACCTGTTCGATTACCATACGGACCGTGAGATCACCGTCCTGATGCAGGATTTCGGCGACTATGCGAATGGTGCGGCGGGAGTCGGTCCACGGAACCTCGTCAGCATCGGCATGGCCCCCGTGAGCAACGTCTATGAAACGCTGCCGGCGAACGAGCGCATGAACTGGGTAATGAACCACGAACTGGTCCACATCGTCACGCTCGACCAGGCCGCTCCGGCGGACCGCTTCTGGCGCACGGTCTTCAGCGGCAAGGCAACACCCACCGCAGACAACCCTTTATCGATGGTCTATGCATACCTCGTCACGCCCCGCACGTACTCCACACGATGGTACAGAGAGGGCGTCGCAACGTTCGTGGAGACATGGATGGCAGGCGGTCTCGGCCGCGCTCTCGGTTCATATGACGAGATGGTCTTCCGTACGATGGTCGCGGACGAACAGTATTTCTACGACTGGGTAGGGCTCGAGGCGGAAGGGACGAAGGTGGATTTCCAGGTGGGCGCGATCGCATACCTGTACGGCACACGGTTCTTTACATATCTAGCCAATGTGCACGGCCCGGAGAAGGTCATCGACTGGGCAAAGCGAACGGACGGGACCCGGGCACACTTTGCCAGCCACTTCGAACAGGTGTTCGGCACGTCGCTGACGGATGGATGGAACGACTGGATACGGTTCGAGCATGAATGGCAGCGGATGAACCTCGACTCCGTCCGGCGGCTCCCGCTGACTCCCTACCGGCTGCTGTCAAAGCAGGCTGTCGGCTCCGTTTCCCGCTCGTACTACATCCCGTCACGCCGGTCCATCCTCGCGGCCGTCAATTATCCCGGACAGGTACCGCACATTGCGCTCATCAGCATGGACGACGGGTCCATGGCCCAGGTCTGCGAGGTGAAGGGGGCGACGCTGTATGACGTCTCGTCGCTTGCTTTCGACCCGGAGACCGAGACCGCATTCTTTTCGATAGACAACAACAACTGGCGCGACCTGGCGTCCGTCAACATCCGGACCGGCGATGTGACCGTACTGCAGCGGGACACGCGCATCGGCGAGCTGGTGTTCAACAGAGCGGACCGCTCCCTCTGGGGTGTGCGGCATGATCTCGGTTACGCGTCGATCGTCCGGATGGAGCCACCATACACAGACTGGAGCACGATCTACACCTGGCCGTACGGACAGTACATCACGGACGTCGACATCTCCCCCGATGGCACCCGGCTGTCAGCAGCGCATGTGAGCATCAGCGGCCGGCAGAAGCTCATCATGATGCGGACCGACTCGCTGCTCGCCAAGGACGGATCGTACCAGGCATTATACGATTTCGATACGAGCGTTCCGGCCAACTTCATTTTCTCTCCTGACGGATCATCGCTCGTCGGGACGTCCTATTACACCGGCGTCTCGAACGTGTTCAGGTACGACCTTGCCGGCAACGATATGCAGCTGCTGAGCAACTGTGAGACCGGCTTCTTCCGTCCGATGCACCACACGGACGATTCCCTGATCGTCTTTCGCTACTCAGGAAGAGGCTTCATCCCCGCCGCCATCCGGATCGACCCTCTGGATGATGTCGGCGTTATCCAGTTCCTCGGCAATGCGGCTGTCGAGAAGCATCCCGTTCTTGCCTCATGGGTCGTTCCTCCGCCGTCAAAGATCGACCTTGACCCTCTCAAGACATTCGAGGGAGAATACAGTCCGTTGTGGAACATCAAGGTGGCGTCATTGTATCCGGTCGTCGAGGGATACAAGGACGTTGTCGCTGCGGGCGTTCGGCTGAACCTTTCAGACCCCATCATGCTGCATAACATCAACATGACGGTCTCCTACTCGCCCCATGCATTTCTGAAAGAGGAGGAGCGCCTCCACGCAGCCGTGAACTACAAGGTGTGGAGCTGGCAATTCCGGGCAGCGTACAACGGCGCGGACTTTTACGACCTGTTCGGGCCGACAAAGACGAGCAGAAAAGGATATTCCCTCACGGCAGCGTACAAGCTCCCGCTCCTGCTGAACGACCCGGAGATCATAGAGGCCGATCTTTTCGCCGGCGCGTACGGAGGCCTTGAGCGTCTCCCGGACTTCCAGAACGTCCTGGCGTCCTTCTCCGAGCTCTACACTGCCCGTGCGCGTCTGTCATACCACTGGCTGAGAAAATCACTCGGAGCAGCAGACCAGGAAAAAGGCATCGCGTGGGAGATCGTCAGCCACAATAATTACGTGCGTTCCGACATCTTCCCCCTCGTCTATGGCGGGCTGGACCTCGGCGTGCCGCTTCCGTTCAATCATACCGCCGTCTGGCTCCGTACGTCGGCGGGCTATTCATTCGGGGATAAGAACGATCCGTTCGGGAACTTCTTTTTCGGGGGATTCGGCAACAACTGGGTGGACCATCAGGACACGAAGCGGTATCGTTCGCACGAGAGCTTTCCGGGGATCGACCTGAACGCGGCGGGGGGCGCTACGTATGGCAAGGCGATGCTCGAGCTGCTGTTGCCGCCGGTCCGGTTCCGCAATGCCGGGGTCTGGTTCTTCTATGCTGCCTGGGCACATCCCACGCTGTTTGCGAGCGTACTCTCGACAAATCCGGACGACGCTGCTCTCCGGCGGAACATCGCCAACATCGGCGGACAGATAGACGTGAAGCTGTCGATCATCTCTGCGCTGGATGCGACTCTCTCGGCTGGATACGCTGTGGCGTTCGAGAAAGGCATGAAACCGTCGCGGGAACTGATGGTTTCTCTGAAGATTCTCTAGGAGCTTGCGGAAAAACAATTCTCGCTGCGTCCGCAACGGACTTGATGGATCATGCAGGCAGCGCACGCAACGTTTTTGCGTATTTTCTAACGCTGCGTCCGTTGCTCCCGTTGCGTGCGTTGCGAGAAACCTACCGTGAAGCGTATTTCCGCACCCTGCTAGATTCCTCTTCGTGGAGCTTTGTGCGGTCTTCGTGCAACATCTTTGTCCTATCGGACTGTTCACGAAATCCCACGAGGGATTTCACGAAGATCCACAGAGCGAAGACCATGTGTTGTAGTTATACCATTACTCTAAATCTGTGCAGACCCTTCTCCATGCCGTTCTGAGTTTAGCGCCGGTGCTGATATTCCTTGCGGGGCTGGTGTATCTCGACACCTATAAGCTCGTCCCGCTGAAGAATATCGTCTGGGCGATCGTTATCGGGATCGCTTCCGCCGGTATTGCGGTCTCCGCGAACATGTTCGCCATCGAAAGGCTTGCATGGGACCGGGACCTGTACGTCCGCTTCGGCGCACCGCTGGTGGAGGAATTGTGCAAAGCTGTCTGGCCGCTCCTGCTCATAAAGATGCGGCGAGTCGGGTTCATGGTAGATGCGGGAGTGTACGGCTTCGCGACGGGCGCGGGCTTTGCGGTCATCGAGAATGTCTATTACATCCAGGTGCTCGACGCATCCTCTCCCCTCGTCTGGATCGTGCGCGGGTTCGGTACGGCGGTCATGCACGGCGGTACGACGGCCATCCTGGCCATCCTGGCAAAGAACCGCGCGGACATCAAGGGCACGAAGACCTTCACGCAGGTCCTGCCGGCGCTGCTGCTTGCATACATCATCCACGCCGCATTCAATCAGTTCTTCCTCTCTCCCCTGCTGAACACGGTCATCATTCTGTTCACACTGCCGCCGTTCATGTTCTTCGTCTTCCAACGCAGCGAACGATCGACGCGCGATTGGCTCGGGGTCGGGTTCGATTCCGACGCCCAGACGCTGGACATGATAACCTCCGGGAACCTCTCCGCTACCCCTCTCGGCGAATACCTCCAGTCCCTCAGTACGCGTTTCCCCCCTGAGGTCGTCGTCGACCTCCTCTGCTACCTCCGGATCTACCTCGAGCTCTCCGTTCAGGCGAAGGGCATCCTGCTCATGCGTGAGGCCGGATTCGACGTTCCGCCATCTCCGGACACGGAGGCAAAATTCGCTGAGATCGGATATCTGGAGAGGAGCATCGGCAGGACCGGCAAACTTGCGCTGCACCCCTTCCTCCGCATGAGCAATCGCGAGCTCTGGCAGCTGCATATGTTGAGAGCATCGTAGGCCTTGCTTGGGGCATGGAGCAGAGGGCATGGGGCGGAGGGCAGAGAGATCGAAACATGATAGACCACTCCGACGAGTCTCTTTCTCCCTTCTCCGTGCTCCCTCTTCCCTGCCGCTCTGGTCCTCCCCGCATTTCTCTCCCAAACCTGCTATATTGAACGCCCATGGGCAGCAAACGTCGCATACCGGTCCGCCACACGGCAGAATATATCGGCCGTCTTGAATCGCTCATCGAGGCGACCGAGCACCTCAACTCCACGTTCGACCTGGATGAGCTCCTCTCCATCATCCTCGACCTCACGCTGAAGAACCTGAACGCCGAACGCGGGACCATCTATCTGATCGATGAACAGAAGAAAGAGCTCTGGTCGCGTGTGCTGCGGGGGACTGAGATGTCCGAGATCCGGCTCCCGCTGGGGACGGGCATTTCGGGAACGGTAGCGGCTGAAGGGAAGACCATCCTGCTGAAGGATGCTTCGAAGGACAAACGATTCTTCGCGGGCTACGACAAGAAGTCGGGATTCGTAACCAAGTCGATGCTGTGCCACCCGATGAAGAACCGGAGCGGCAAGGTCGTAGGGGTTTTCCAGATCCTCAACAAGCGGCGAGGCACATTCGACGAGCAGGACATTCAGTTCCTCGAGGCCTTTTCGGACCATGTCGTCCTCGCCGTGGAGAATGTCCGGCTCGTGCAGGCGGGCCTTGAGCAGGAACGCATCCAGCGTGACCTTCAGATCGCAGCATCCATCCAGCAGCGGATCATTCCGAAGGAACTTCCGCCGATTGCGGGATATCAGCTTTCCTCGATCGCTCTGCCCAGCAAGATGGTCGGAGGCGATTTCTTCGACATCATCCCGCTTGAGGACGGCCGATCCGTGATCATTATGGCGGATGTTTCTGGAAAAGGTATTCCTGCATCCCTCATCGTCTCGAACCTGCATGCATCGCTGCGCGCGCACATCCGGTATCAGCAGGACCTCGAAAAGCTCGTGCCGACGCTCAATGAGGTCATGTGCGAAACGACCACACCCGAAAGCTTCATCACGGTCTTTTTCCTGATCCTTGATCCGGTCGCCCACACCTTCCGCTACATCAGTGCAGGACACAATCCGCCATACATGATCCAGGGCGGAACCATCCGCGAGCTCCCCCACGGCGGGCTGCCACTGGGGATGCTGCCGAACATGCCATACCAGAGCGGAGAGGACCGTTTCGAGCCGGGCTCGACCCTTGTGCTCTATACTGATGGCTTCCCGGAGGCGATGGACAAGAAGAAAGAGCTGTACGACGACACGCGCTTCAAAGCCTCCATCCTGGCAGGACGCGAGCTGCCGGTGGCAGGCCTTCGGGACAGGATCATGCGAGATGTTCAGTCGTTCATGGGAGATGAGCCTGCATCCGATGATATGACACTGCTCATCATCCGCAGGACGTGAACGATACCGCTTCGGTCGATCTCCGCTTTCGCCAACCCGCTACGTACCGTCCTGTCTCACACCCCTCTATCGGTCCCCCAGGTGTCCGGCTATGATGTCGATGAACTGTCCAAACCCGGCGCCGTAGCGCGCCTCGTCGAGCACGTCGAGCACCAGCCGCCGTTCAGGCTGCTGCAGGTCCGCGCAGGCGAACGGATTCTCATGGATGCCAAGCTGGAGTTCTTCCACCCGCACGCCGGTGTCGCGCCGGACACCCTGAAGCGTGTTGCACATCGTTCCGGTCGGGAACACCGCGTCGGCAGCGTTGGCGATACCGGTCATCCGGGGCGCGATCTCACGCATCCTCGTCTCCAGCATTTCCCGGTCAGGACGCAGCCCGCAGAAGGCCCGGAGCCACCGGGCTTCCGAGTGGTGATCGATCCAGTGATGCATGCGCGGCGTGAACCGCTGGTCGAGCTGTCGCACGTACATCTTCATCATCGCCGTCTCGGCAGCCATGTCGACGATGAGCGGTGATGCCAGGTTGAGGTCGCGCACCGCTCCAGCCGTCGCGAAGAGCGCCGCCCGGCTGTCCCGGAAAAGACGTGCCGGGTCGTCAAGCATCAGCGCCAGCGCAACGAAGCCGCCTGCGGAGTAGCCGAGAAAATCGATGCGTGCGTCGGCCTCGAAATGCGGGTGTGCTCCCGCGCGGATTTGCCGCGCGAGGTCGACGACATCCCAGAAGGTCTGCAGCGCCCCCCAGAAGAACCGTTCCGGCCGCGTCTCCAACCGCTCGCTCATGATGGCGTTGAAACGATGGACGAGGTCATTCCCCTCGATGGCCTTCCGTCTCGCCAGGCTCTCCGGCACGAGACGGAACCAATCCGAGGGCACGCGGTTGATGTGGAACGTCATCGGGAAAAGGATCACCGGCGCACCTGTCCGTTTCCACAGATGGTAGGCCCATGGGACGTACTTGCCGTAGCTCCGCTCGTTCAGCCCGTGCAGGATGATGGTGAGACGGTCCCTCTTGCGGATGTCTCCCGATTCCCGCAGCAGAGGGTAGCGAAAGTGGAGGTTCTCCTGGATCTCAGCGTCGACGGGAAGCAGTTCGGCTGGCTCGCCCGGGAAGCGCACATCATGTTCTGCACATTGATATTCCCCGCAGCCGAGCAGGAAGTGCGCGTTCCGCGAATGGAATTGGATGTTGTAGAGGTCCGCTCCGTGTTCCGGAAAACGGACAGGTTCGTCGTCGGTCCAGTGCTCGCGCTGGCGGAACCGCTTGCCGATCTCGGTGTAAGTGGGATGAACCATTGGTGAAGTCGCCGGTGGTCGTTGGTCAGACATCGGACGGAGGCTCTCGCCTCCTCCATGTGTCCGGTCAACGTAGCCAAGAATCGATGGGGAAACAACCGGGACAGCAGGCCGCATCGCACGTCGGACGGAGTTTTCGCATATTGTCCTCGTCATGATCTTCTCCCCTTCTCTTCCGGTCGACGCAATTCTTCCGGCGCTCGCCAAAGCTCTTGCCAGCCATACATCCGCGGTCCTCACTGCGGAACCAGGGGCCGGGAAGACGACCCGCGTCCCTCCGGCACTGCTGGATGCGAGCTGGCTCGACGGGAAGAAGATCATCATGCTGGAACCGCGCCGGCTCGCTGCCCGGAACGCTGCCGAGTTCATCGCTGCCTCGAAGGGCGAGAAGGCCGGACAGAGCGTTGGATACCGTATCCGCGGCGAGTCGTGCATCTCCGCACGGACCCGGATCGAGGTGCTGACCGAAGGGATTCTCACACGGATGCTTGTCCAGGAGCAGGACCTTCCTGACACCGGCCTCGTCATCTTCGACGAGTTCCACGAGCGAAGTATCCACGCCGACATGGGCCTTGCGCTCACGCTCGACCTGCAGAAGCATCTTCGCCCCGACCTGCGCATACTTGTCATGTCCGCGACGCTCGACACAGTGATGATCGCCTCTCTGCTGAAGAACGCGCCTGTCGTCAGCTCTTCGGGTCAGGCACATCCGGTCGACGTGCAGTATGCACGCACAGAAAGTGACGCGTGGATCGAGGACCGCATGTCCGACGCCATCCTCCGCGCCCTTCGGAACCATGAGGGGGATGTGCTGGCCTTCCTTCCGGGCATCCGTGAGATACGCCGCACCGATGAGCGGCTTCACGAAAAAGGCATCTCCGCAGATGTGATCGTCCATCTTCTCTACGGAGATGCACGATACGATCAACAGCGTACAGCCCTCCTTCCGGACCCTGCCGGACGCCGGAAGGTCATTCTCTCCACGAGCATCGCGGAAACGAGTCTGACGATCGAAGGTATTACTGTCGTTATCGATTCGGGTCTCGCGCGGACCGTTCAGTTCGACCCCCGACGAGGCATGGCGGGATTGGTGACGGTCCCCGTCTCCCAGGCCATTGCCGAGCAACGCCGCGGCCGCGCAGGACGTCTCGGTCCGGGTACCTGCTACCGGCTCTGGACGGAGGCTCGTCACGCATCCCTTCCGGCATTCCCGACACCCGAGATACGTGCAGCCGACCTGACGCACGTCGCACTCGACCTCGCTGCCTGGGGAGACCCGTATGGCGAGGAGCTCGCCTTCATCGATCCGCCTCCACGACCATCGCTCGACCAGGCACGCGGATTACTTACGGTCCTTGGAGCTATCGGTCCCGACGGTTCCCTCACTTCTCACGGACGCATGCTTGCTTCCTTCCCCCTTCATCCCCGCTACGGGCACATGATCATCCGCGCGAGAGAGCTTGGCCACGGCACACTTGCGTGCGACATTGCTGCACTGCTGGAGGAACGGGACATCTTTGCCGGTCGCCGGGACGAGGACATCGATCTGACCGCGCGGGTTATCGAGCTCGGCCGGTCCTCCCGCAGGGAAGAGAATCTCCGGGAGCGCACCCGCGAGCAGGCAAAACGCTACAGGGGCACTGCAGGTATAGCGGATGAAGACCGTGACACCGGGAAGGCCGGCCTCCTCCTCGGCCTTGCGTATCCTGACAGGGTGGCCCGCCGACGACCCGGCAGCGAGCGATATCAGCTCTCTTCCGGACGGACTGCGATACTTCCCGCGCGGAGCGTGCTGGGCAAGCATGAGTTCCTCGCTGTCGGTCATGTTGATGGAGCCGGCGCCGAGGTGCGCATTCAGCTTGCCGCACCCCTGAGCGCAGAGGACATCCAGGAGATCTTTGCCGGACAGGTCGTTGAGAGCAATGACGTTCGGTGGGACCCGACTGCTGGCTCCGTGATCGCCCGAAAAGTCCGCGCAGCAGGAAGTCTTGTGCTGGAAGAACGCCCGCTCACCGATGATACCCCGGAGGTCGTCACGGCATTCCTCGATGGGATCCGGTCCACCGGTCTGCATACGCTCCCCTGGGACAAGGAGACACGGTCATTCGTGGACAGGAGTGAATGGGTGCGTCGATATGTTCCTTCCGCCGGACAGTGGCCGGATTGCTCGCCCGATGGGTTGCTGGCTTCGCTTGACGAGTGGCTCGGACCGTTCGTTGGAGGCATGAAGAAGCTCGGGCAGCTGAAGCGCCTTGACCTCAAGGCTGCGCTGCAATCGCGGTTCACACACGCGCAGCTCAGGGACCTCGACCGGTTCGCCCCGACCGCGATCACTGTCCCGAGCGGTTCGAAGGTCCGGCTCTCATACGAGGAGCATGGCACACCGGTGCTCGCCGTGAAACTTCAGGAGATGTTCGGGCAGCTTGACACACCGCGCATCGGCGACGGGAAGGTCCCGGTTCAGGTGCAGCTTCTTTCCCCTGCCGGACGCCCTCTCGCTGTGACGCAGGACCTCGCATCGTTCTGGATGAACACCTATCCTGAGATCCGCACACAGTTGCGGGCGCGGTATCCGAAGCATCCGTGGCCGGAGGATCCTGTGGCCGCAACTCCCACGCGGAGGACAGTGAGGAAGCCGAGGAGCAGGTAGGCACTGGGCAGGAAGCAGGAATTGGCAGGCGGAGTACTTGGAAGAAGCTGAGGAAGCTGTAGGCAGTAAGCACGTACCCTCAGGCGAAAGGCAGGATAGATATGAAAATCGGGGCTATCGTCATGGCGGTCTTTATGACGCTCTTCGGGCTGGTGTTCGTTGTGGCCGGGAGTGCGGTCATCGTGCTCGGATTCACAGCCGAGAATGCCGAGGAGATGCCGTGGTACATCGTGCTTCCTTTCGGCGGTGTCTTTATCGCGGCCGGCTCGTTCGTGATATGGCAGGCACTGCGGCTTCCCGGCAATCAGGCCCGCGCAGAGCGGGAGAAGGAGCTCTACGCGGCGGAGCCGTGGAAGAGGGTGAAAGTGTGGCGTACTCCCCGCATCGGCGAGGACTCGCGGGAGCTGGCATGGTTCTTCTGGGCATTCGCGCTGTTCTGGAACTTCATCAGCTGGACCGTGATCGGCCTGGGCTGGGAGGAGATGCTGCAGCAGGCAGAGGAAGAACCGGCGATGTTCACGATACTGCTCTTCCCGCTGGTCGGTATCGGCCTGCTCATCGCAGCGATCAGGTTCACCATCCAGCGTCGGAAATTTCCTCCATCCGCCATCACCCTTTCCTCGATGCCCGTCCAGCTTGGGGGCCTTCTCGATGGAAGGCTCGAGCTGCCCGATTCGCTCCGCGAGGCCGAACGTATCCGCGTCCGGCTGACCTGTTCGCGCATTACCCGCTCCGGCAAGAACACACACACCACCCTTCTGTGGCAGGACGAACAGGAACGGTCTGCGATGGAGATCACCTCCGACGGGTACCATGCAATCCTGCCGGTCCGCATCCGCATCCCCCGCGACGCGCAGGAGAGCACCGTAGGCGAGAGCCCGCAGATCATGTGGCAGATGAACGTCTCCGCTTCGGTCCCCGGAGTGGACTACAGCGCTTCGTTCTCCATCCCGGTCTTCGGGACCGCATCCTCCCAAGAGCGTACTGACGACACCGAACGTACCCCATCCCTCACTCTACACCCGGACGACCAGACCGGGGCGCCGGCGCAACGCACGGTGACGATGGAAATGGGATTCGACGGCGGGATGATGTGGGACTTTCGTCCAGCTCGTGTACCCGGACCAGCGGTTGGGATCACGGCATTCGCGCTCGTATGGGGGGCGGTCACGTGGTTCCTCATCACTGCAGAGGATGTGCCGGGTATGTTTGGGCTCGTGTTCGGCTTCTTCGAGGTTCTGCTGCTGTGGGGGGTCTACGATATGTGGTTCACGCGCATGACGGTGACAGTACGGGATGGAACTATTACCCGGCGGTCCGGACCGCTCGTGACCATACGATACATTCGTTTCACGCGAGACGAGATCGACACGTTCAAGGTCCGTTCGGGCATGTCCGCCGGCTCAACGGCATATCACGACATCCTGTTGATGACCAAGAGCGGAAAGAAAGTACGTCTGGGATCGTATCTGCGCTCAGCGCGGGAAGCGGAGGCGATCGTTGGGGAAATAAAGAACGCTATGGGATGGAGAGATGAGCAGTGAGCAGCGAGACGATTGACCGCCTGGAGACGAACATGCATTGCCACGGAGCGTCACTGAGAACGAAAGAACACTCCTAACAACATTCTCTGTGGTCCTCCGTGTACGCTTTCCTCAATGATGAGGAACATACACGGAGGACCACAGAGAACCACGGGGAACCACGGAGAATTACATCCTGCTCTTTCGATCCCTTAGGGACCGCATATTTCTAACCTCAGCCACCTCCGAAGAAACGAACCCCATCGGGGTTCCATATCTCACAGCACGATCCTCACCGTCAGCATCGGCGGGGCTGCTGAGGCGGGAGCGATACCCACCGATACCTTCTCCTGCTCATGCAGCTTGGGCACCATGTAGCCGATGATACCGCCGACCACCGCTCCTGCCAGCACATCCGTCGGAAAGTGCATCCCCGAAAAGATCCGCAGCGCCCCCGTCGTCAGGCCCAATCCGATCCCCCCCACCCAGAACACCTTCGTCATCGTCGTCCCCGGTTTGTATCCTTCGTAGATCGTCGCCAAGAAGACCAGCGCGGCCACGCTCGCAGAGGTATGCCCGCTCAGGAACGACTGACGCATGTCCGCCGACTGACGGTCCGCCAGCGAGGCATCCGGATTGTACGCAAGCGGACGGATGCGTCCCGAGGTCTTGATGAAATTCGTCACCGACCAGGTGAGCGCCATCGTTTCGGCATACATGCCGGCCAGATGGATGTAGTCGTCGCTGAACTCCGAGAGGACCAGCACCGGCAGCGCGAGAGAGATCCCGAGAGCGATATCGCTCGCCGTGCGCACGCCTGTTGAGGAGTACTCTGTCGCCCATCGGTCGAACGCAGGAATGTCGGCCTTGTTCAGTGCGGCGAGGTCTGCCGCAGTAAGGCCCTGCGTCGATTGTGTTGCGAGGTATGCCCCGATCGACAGCGTGCCTGCGAGCGGCGCAAGCCAGGCGTCGGGGGATGTGTCGAGACGGTAGGTGGTGGATGTCTGGGCGGAGAGGGGTAGGACAATGAATAGACTCACGCAGAGACGCAGGAGACGCAGAGAGGAGAATTGGAATATATTCTCACCCGATTTCTTTCCTCCGCGTCTCTGCGCCTCTGCGTGCATATCTTTACCCAAGCGGCTCGAAGCGTGCCTGGAAGAACCGCAGATACTTCGGCTCGTACACCATCTTGAGCCCTTTCACCTTCTTCCGGTGCTCGTACACTTCCTGCACTGATTCCACCAGCACATCGCAGTGAGCCTGCGTGTAGACCCGCCGCGGGAATGTCAGCCGGACGAGCTCGAGCTTCGGATAGTAGTGGTCGCCTGTTTCCTTGTTCCGTCCCGCGGAGACGATGCCCCGCTCCATCGAACGGATGCCGGATTCAAGATAGAGCTCCGCCGCCAGCGTTTGCGCCGGGAACTCCACCTGCTTCATGTGCGAATAGATGCTCTTCGCGTCAAGGAAGACCGCGTGGCCGCCGATGGGCCTCACCACCGGTATGTCCGCGGCAATGAGTTTCTCCCCCACGTATTCCACCTGCCCGATCCTCGCCCGCATGTGGTCGAAGCTCACGGCCTCGACAATACCCCGTGCCATTGCTTCCATGTCGCGCCCGGCGAGGCCGCCGTAGGTGTGCAGCCCTTCATAGACCACCACCATGTTCCGCGCCTCTTCGAACACGTCCCATTCATTGAGCGCCAGGAACCCGCCGATATTCACCAGCAGGTCTTTCTTGCCGCTCATTGTCGCCCCGTCGGTGTAGGAGCACATCTCGAGCAGGATCTCCTTGAGGCTCTTATGCGCGTAGCCTTTCTCACGGACCTTGATGAAGTAGGCGTTCTCGATCGCTCGCGTCGCATCGAGTATGATCCGGATGCCGTGCTTTTTGCAGTATGTACGTACGTCCTTCATGTTCTGCATCGACACCGGCTGTCCGCCGGCCATGTTGACCGTTGCAGCAATGGAGAGGTACGGGATCTTGTCTGCCCCCACCTTCTTCACGAGTGCATCCAGTTTGTCGATGGAGACGTTCCCCTTGAACGGAGAAAGGTCGGCCGGGTCGTGGGCCTCATCGACGATCACATCGACGAATGTTCCCCCCGCCAGTTCCTGGTGGAGCCGCGTGGTCGTGAAATACATGTTCCCGGGCACATACATCCCCGGCTTGATGAGGATCTGGGAGATCATGTGCTCCGCGCCGCGCCCCTGGTGGGTCGGCACGAGGTACTTGTATCCGTAGTATTCCTGGACGGCCTTCTCGAGGTTATAGAAGTTCACGCTCCCGGCATACGCCTCGTCACCAAGCATCATCCCCGCCCATTGGCGGTCGCTCATAGCATTCGTGCCGCTGTCCGTAAGGAGGTCGATATAGACGTCTTCCGACTTCAGCAGAAAAGTGTTATATCCCGCTTCTTCGAGGCTCACCTGGCGCTCCTCGCGCGTGAGCATTTTGAGGGGCTCGACCATCTTGATCTTGAACGGCTCAGCCCACGATCTACGTTTCGTATCTCCCATGGTCATATCCTGTTGTGCATTTGGATGAGATAAAGAGTAAAAAAGTACTGCCAAAAGGACGCAATTCCAATGAATCGGGCTGGAATAAGTCCCGTCTCTGATACTATATTCACGAAACGGATCCATCGCACAAAGGAGAGAATCATGAGGTTGCTCATTCATCTGGTCCTGCTCGTTATCGCGGTCGGCGCGGTCGAGGCGCAGGTCGTCGACTCGGTGTTCTACGGTGACGACCCGGCACTCCACGAGAACCCGTACGGCTGGGGATTCATTGCAGGAACGAACGGATACGGGGACATCGGAAAGTACCAGCGGTTCGAGTACTACGGCGACAAATATATCACCGCCGCACGCGTCTACTTCGGATATGCCGATGTTGTGAACACGCCTGACACGGTATGGGTGGTCGTGCGGGACATGGCAGCGGATGGCAGTCCGGGGGCGACGCTCGCCTCGGCATGGACCACGCTCGACCAGGTCAACACGAGCGGCGAGGGGAACGTCATCACGTTCGCCCAGCCTGCGAAGTTCGAAGGGGGCGATTTCATGGCGGACACGCTCTTCGTCGGCATCGAATGGTCGCCGTCCATCGATGATACGCTGGCTCTTCTCGCTGATTCCGCCGGACAGGGGGACCAGGCCCAGCGTGCATGGGAACAGATCGGAGATGGCATCAATCCGTACTACATGTGGCCGTGGTGGAACTCAGCCGATCCGAACTTCGAATGGGGGCTTGACGCGGACCTCTGGATCAGGATCTATCTGTCGGCGACTGCCACATCCGTTGCTGATGCGGATGTGCAGCCCGGGAACTTCCTGCTCGAACCTGCGTACCCGAATCCATTCAATCCCTCGACCTCGATACGGTTCACGCTTCCCGAAGCTTCCGAGGTCGCACTTTCTGTCTATTCCATGCTGGGTCAGGAGGTCGCTCGACTCGCAACAGGATCGCAAAGCGCGGGAACGCACCAGGTGCAATGGCATGCTGAAGGAATGGCGACTGGAATGTACTTTGTGATCCTGCGGGCGGTCAGTGGAGCGGGCGTTTCGACAGCAACGCAGAAGGTGGTGCTGACGCGGTAGAGGGGGAGACGTGGAGGATCGGACGGGATCAGAACGCTCCAGGGGGGAGTAAGCAATAGGCACGTACAGGCAGGAGATTCATCAGGGAAGGTACAATATGCGGCATATCCACACCTGCCGATTCTCCTGCCATTTCCTGCCTACTGCTTACTTCCCATGCCGTCAGTCCGATAAGTAGTACTCCACCGTCGACACCACCCGCACGTTCTTGATGTGTGGCGTTGTAGCGTCCCTGTCGGTGATGGTGAACTGTCCCTGCAGCGCTGACTTGATCTTCCCCAGCTCGCTGTCCGAGTCCTGCGCGAACTTCTCGGCCACAGCCCGCGCGTTCTTCGTCGCCTCTTCGATCATCGCCGGCTTCAGGTCGTTCAGTCCGGTGAACAGGAACTGCGGCTTGTTCCGGTAATCCTCGCCGTAGACCGCCACCCCCTTCTTGCCAAGGTCGATAAGCGACGACATCGCCTTTCGCACCGTCTCCACGTTCTTTGAGTACACCGTGACCGTTGCGCTGGCTGTGTACCGGTTGATGATATCTGCGCGGTTGCCGTAACTCTGAGCGTAGCGGTCGAGCACGGACGGGGCGTCCACCGTTATCTCATCCTTCGCGATCCCTTTGCTGGTCAGGAACTCGACCACCGTCGAGCTCTTCTTCTGGATCGACGAAAAAAGGCCGCTCAGGTCGTTGTTGGCGTCCTGGAATGTGATGGGCCAGATAACGATATCTGCCGGCATCTCACGCTCGGAGAGGCCTTTGACGACAACCGTCCGCTCGAACGATTTGAAGCGTATGGCCGCGTCGCCGAGAAGGAAGCCGAGGACGGCCAGACCGAAGAAGAGGCTGATGCCGATGATGAGGGATGATTGGTTGGATTGCTGGGTCATGGAAAGTCCTTTGTGAAGATTCCCGTAATGAGACGAAGAACCGGGGAAACTAGCCACAGAGAACGCAAAGAACACAAAATTCTATGTGATCTTTGCGTTCTTTGCGGTTGTCATCTCTACGCTGGGGTATAGCACCGTGGCGAGAACTTCAATCGTGATGCTGCGCTGCCTCCATCCCCTCCGCGCCGGGCAAGCGTCCCGTCAATGCCTGCGGATTATGGATGAGCACCGGAAGATGCTGGGGGCAGATGTGATATTCGTTCCCGCCATAACGGAACGACACGAGCGGGACCTCATATTCGCTGCGCGAACAGGCGACACACACTGGCCCTGATGCTGTCATAGACGGTCTTTCATTATCTGTATTGGATGCCCAGCATAACGCCAATGGTCCTCGTCTGCGGAGGTGAGGCGGTCACGGGGATCCCCTGTGACCTCGGGATGATCTCATGTCTCAGGTCGAGGATGCTCCCGTATGAAATGTCGAGCAGTATGCTCCAGCTGTCGCTGAGGGAGAAACTTGAACCCGCTTCGATCATGAATCCTGTCGACGACCAGGCATCCTGTGCGGAAAGGGAGACGGGCGTTGTACCATTCTGGAAATCATACACGGCGTCCGCTGTCCCCTTCATGATATTCGTCCCGGTCGAAAGCCCGAGGAACGAATGACCGTATGATCCCAGGCTGTAGTAGCGGACACCGACGTAGACCGGCACATTCCGGATCTGCCCATCCAGGGACAGCGAACCGGGCAGCCCTGCATCCTTGAGGAGCTGTTCCCCAATCCCCTCTTTTATCGGCCACACCGAATATCCGGTGGAGAGCGTGATCGAAATCGAGCCCATGATCATGTATTCACCCGTCACCCTGCTCGTCAGACCGGCCGAGTAGTGGTCCGCGAACTCCTGCATCGGGAATGACACGCCCGCTCCTGCACTGAAGCCGAACTTTTGCGCGCTGGCAGCAGACGGAAGAAGGACCATCATGACAAGAACACTCTGCAGGGAGAAACGGCGGAGGGTATTCATGGGATCATTGTTCCCGTTCGTACAGGAGGATCCGTGCTGACCCCTCTTCAAGGTAGCCCAGGAAGAGGCGGCCGTTGAAAAATCCAAGCTGGGTAACCTTTGGAAGAAGGGCCAGATACCGGTCCTCATACACCATGATCTCTGGCGGACACATCATGCGCGTGGAGCCGCCGATGCCGACCGTGATATCGCCCGGAATGTCGCTGGCCGTGACCGCATTGAAGTAGCGATTGCATCCGGCCGAGCCGGCGAATCTTCCCTCATTGTATGTGATCGTGATGCTGATAGTGTCCGGGAGAAGTTCCTGTGAGTTCCACGCGACGAGCCGCCATGTTTCTCCGGCAATGACCTCCGGTCCGAGCCGTCCCTCGACCACACGCTCCACCTCTTCCAACCTTCCATCATTCCACTTCCAAGATCTCGTCACGAGATCCCCCGGACAGCACATCGGATCCGTATCCGCATGCTGCACGAGTTCCACCGTCACCACACCGGAATCGATCTCTGCCGAGCGTATCTGCGCCCGGTCTCCGATGCTCACAGTGGCGGTGTTCTTCACACCCGCACCATCCCGCTCGATAAGCAGAAGGTACAGGATAGATCCTGTGCCACCCCCCGATTCCGCGACGAATGCGATCACATCTTCCGCACCGTCGCCCGTCACATCTCCTGTCCTGATAATGTCCTCGATGAGCTGGACGCTCGGGCGTGTCGCGCCCCCTTCCACGTCGGGTGGTCCTTCCCAGCGCCCGGCCGTCAACCTGACGGCGTCCTGTGTCACCTCCAGGCCGTCGACGGCCATGCTTCTCAGGGCAGCAATGTCAGGCGGGACAGACTCCCTCTCAGGCCCGCATCCTATGAGCATGGCGGGCACCATCATGACGCGAAGGAACATACGTATCTTATGCATTCGAGGTGTCCTTCGGTAGTATGTCCGATTCGTCGCGCGCTGTCGTCCCGGCTGATCCTTCCACTTTCCCGAACCTTTCCAGCACGATCATGAGCAGCGACGCAAGGAAGATGCTGAATGTGATGACGCCAAAGGAAAGGTCCTGGATGAGCCCTCCGCCGGCGATCCCCTGCTGCAAGGGAAGCCCTGCAAGCACCGCCGCCGCCGTTCCCTTCGGGATCATCACCGAAAGCCGGAGGACATCTTCGCGGGGGATGCTCAGCCGTATGAACGGCACCTGGAGGACGATCAAGCGTCCCACAACGAGGAATCCGGTGCATGAAATGGCCACGGCTATGGCCTGATCATACGTGAACTGCATCGTCATACCGATGAACACAAAGAAGAACGTCTTGATGATGAACGCAACCTCGTCGGTCAGGTTCTTCTCCGTCTCGCTCTGCGGCAGGGGGACCATCTTCGTCCGCTTCACGACCCAGGGGATGATGATCCGCTCGATATTGCCGAGCACGATGCCGAAGGCGAGCACAGCGATGGGCCCACTGAATCCCAGGAACTCCATGACCCCGAAAAGAATAAAGACAAAAGATGGGGTGAGGAACACCCCCTGATACAGCCCCCGAACCCGGAACAGCAACAACGACCATAGATATGCGCTCGTGCCGCCGATGACGGCCGCCACGACGAACGATGCGAGGAGCCGACCGAGGACGATCCCCACCTCCAGTTCATGCATCCGCATCCCCCGCAGGATAGCCAGAGCAACAACAACGCTCACCGCTTCACCCAGCGGGGTCTCGATGCGCAGGAGCATTTTGGTCTTCTCTGACAGCTTGAAATGCCGCATCGCAGGGGCCATAAGCGACGGCGCGGGACCCGCAAGGACTGCAGCGACGAAAAGCGATTCGGGGACCTGAAGGGGAGTCAGGAAGAAGATGAACGGAGCGAGGATCGCGAGGGTGACAAAGTAGATGGCGAGGGTCTGGACAATTGTCTCCTTCCAGGAATCCGCCATTTTCGCGAAGGAGAGCCGGAAGCCTCCGTTGTAGAGGAGGACAACGAGGGCAACAACGGTGAAGATCTGGCCGGCCTTGCCGAAATCGGAAGGCTCCACGATGTTGAAGATCGGACCGAGCAGGAGGCCGATGATGATCAGCAGAAGCACGTCGGGAACGCGGGTCTTCTCGAACAATGCGACGAACGCATGCGCGAGGAAGAGGAGGAGTCCGACGAATATGATGGGTCCGGTCAGTTCCATGAGATGTGGACTAGCCACAAAGAACCTGCCTGACAAATTCCTGCAGGCAGGCGCAAAGAGCACATAGGAGAGAAGAATATTCCAATTTCTTTGTGTTCTATGCGTTCTCTGCGGTTATGCATCATAGCCACACAAACCTCACGAAACGTCGCTTGAGAAACAAGGAAGGAAATCAGAAAGCTCAGAAGGCCTGGAATTCTCTTGTGTCGGAAGGGTCGAGCTCTTTGGAAGGAGTCAGCGGTACCACTGTGTATTTCCGCACGTACACCGGTTCTGCATCCTGACCGACGAAAGCAGACGCGGTGATGGTATGCTCCGCGTCGTTCCATGTGAGGATCACCTGCCGCTGTCGGGCATACGACTGTTTGGATGTGTGCCACAGGGTGACAGTCGATGGCCAGACGGGGACATCGCTGAGGAAGTCGACGTCCTCGGCAAGCGGGGAACCGGAGATCTGAAGGACTTCTGCTCCGGCCTGAGAGAGGATGTAGCTGACAACCTGCTGTGCGGTCGGATCCGGAAAGCGCGGAGCGAACGACGACGCTTCCAGCCGTTCCTTCGAGAGGGCCTTATTCAGTACGTCGAACGCCTCGCGGAACTCTTCCGGAGGCTGCGGATCAGCACACGCCGAAAAAAGAACGAGGAGCGCAAGAACAAGGCCCTGCACTCCCCGTTTCTGTCTTCTCTCTTTTACCATTGACCTTCTATCTTCAGTCTGACATCTGACTACTGACTAGAAGCTATCTAAAAAATACTCTGCACAGGATAGTTTCTCGCAAAGCTCGCAAAGAAGGCAACGCCCGCAACGTAAAACTTAGCATAATGTAAGGGTCCTACGTTGCGAGCTTTCTTTTTTTCCGTTGCGGTCGTTGCGAGAAATGTTTTTGAGATGGCTTCTACTGTCATCTGCTCCACTCAGAACCACTCTTTTTTGTTCAGCACATACGTCTCTTCGAACTCCTCATCGCTCTTGGTCAGGTAGAGGATCCCTTCGACCAGGGCGATGACGCCGAGGACTATGTTGGGAATGAACAACATAAGCCATGTCACGGCAAAGCCGATGGTATTGACGAGCAGGAAGACGAGGCCGGGTCCGTTATAGCCCAGGTAGAACTTATGGATGCCCCAGCCGCCGAGGAAAATGGCAAGCAGGCCGGCCGCGACCTTGTTCTTGCCCGTTCCCGGGGAGGCACCGGGGACCCGATAGATACCTTTGGCGGCGGTCTTTTGCGGCTCGAAATCGACCTTCATGCCTCGCTGTGGAGGTGCAGCTTCACGCCAGTCGGCTCCCGTGAAGTCGTATCGCTTTCCGTCCTCACCGGAGATGACCCCTGCGTTCGTCTGGATCGAGAAGTCGAGGATCTGTCCTTTCATTGCTGCTTCCTTTCCTGTCGTGCGTTACGGATGTGTCAGTCCCCTTTGCTTTACGTCACCACTTCGCCATGGTTGCACCGGCATAGAAGCCATCTCAATGTAGCAAAAACCGGGATTCCTGACATCCAAAATAATCCTGGCGTTCAGGCGGGAAAAAAAGAGCTGATGTGAGTATATTGGGCTCGATTTTCGATCCTACACGTTCACTGTTCGGAGGTTCCCATGCAGTCCATCGTCAAAGCAGGCATCGTTCTTGGCCTTGCGGCCGAGGTCTGGACGTTCATCGTTCTCTCGCTTGGCTGGCATGCTGATCCGATGATGCTCATGCTGTTCTACCTGGTCATCTTCATCCAAACCGGTGTTCTCTTCTGGGGACTGCGAATGACAGCGGCCCAGGGACGCACCTACGGCGGACAGGTCGTTGCCGGACTCCTGATATCCGGCATTGGGGCGGTCATCATCTTCGTGGGCAGCTTCATCCTCACGAGCTATGTCTTCCCCGACTACTTTGTGGAGCTCGAACAGGGGCTTCGTACGATGCTGCAGACACAGGGACTGCCTGAGGCGGACATTCAGGCACAGATCGATGCCATGGCCGGGTCGAACACGCCAGTGATGAACGCGCTGAATGGCGTCATCGGCACCGTGATCACCGGGCTGATCCTGTCTTTGATCATCGGATCATTTGTCAAAGCGAAGCCGGACGAGACACCTGTACAGCCGTAGCAGAACCGCGCAGGATTCCGTCTCCATACAGAAGCCGAAGGCCGCAGGATAGTCCTGCGGCCTTCTTCATTCCAACCGGCTGATGCCGATGGTGTTCAGGCGGACATTTGTCCGACGGCTACGACTGATGATCCGGTCGCCCCTGCGCCCTCTATCGACTCGCCGTGCTGACTTTCGTCCAATCCAATGAGTTCCTGCGCTTCGGGCACCCGCATCGGAATGATGAGGTCCGTGAGCCTGAAGAGCAGCCATGATCCGGCCAGGACGAAGAGAATCACACCGAGGGAGGCAAGCAGGTGCATAACAAACGTATGCGTCTCCCCTGTGATGAGCCCTCCCTCCAGGGCGAACACCCCTGTCATGATCATGCCGAACAAACCTCCAAGGCCGTGGCACGGGAACACGTCGAGCGTGTCGTCGATGTTCGAACGGCTTTTGAGCGAGACGGCGACATTGCTGACGACGCTGGCGAATGTGCCGATGAACAGGCTCGCACCGATGCTCACATACCCTGCGGCGGGCGTAATGGCCACGAGGCCAACCACCGCCCCGATGCAGGCGCCGAGCGCCGAGATCTTCCTCCCCATCATCGCATCGAAGAGCACCCAGCTCATTGCAGCGGCGGCCGATGCTGTGTTCGTCGTGGCGAAGGCCGTCACGGCAGTTGCATTCGCACCGAGCGCGGACCCGGCATTGAACCCGAACCAGCCGAACCAGAGCATGCCCGTACCAAGAATGACATACGGCACATTAGCCGGCTGATGTTTTTCCTTTCGCTTCAGCGAGGCACGCGGTCCGAACATCAATGCGGCGGTCAAGGCGGCGAATCCGGCCGACATGTGCACGACCGTCCCGCCGGCAAAATCGAGGACTCCCAGCTGGCGGAGCAGCCCCTCGGGATGCCATGTCATGTGGGCCAGCGGAGCATAGATGAGGAGAGAGAAGAGCACCATGAAGAGCATGTACGAAGAGAACCTGACCCGCTCGGCGAACGACCCGGTGATGAGCGCTGGCGTGATGATGGCGAACTTCAGCTGGAACATGGCAAAGAGGAGGAGCGGGATCGTCGGCGATAGGTCCGCATGCGGCGCGGCACCCACGTTATAAAAGAATGCATACGTCAATGGATCTCCCACGATGCCACCCATCGAATCACCGAATGACATACTGAAACCCACCAGCACCCACAGCACACTGATAACTCCCATCGCTATGAAGCTCTGCAGCATCGTCGAGATGACGTTCTTACGGCTCACCATGCCGCCGTAGAAGAACGACAGCCCGGGGGTCATGAGCAGAACGAGACCCGTCGCAGTCAGCATCCAGGCGATATCTGCGCTGTTGAGCGCAGAAAGATCGTCGGTCCCGGGCGTCCCGGGGAGGAACGCTCCAAGCGATGCGAGGCAGAGCAGGCCGAACGGGAGATACCAGTATTTCTTCATGCAGATCCTCCTGAGAACTAATAGTGTCAGGTAATGGAACCATTTTTAAAGAAAATATTATGTGCCGAATATAATAGACCTTATTAATTTAGGCAATATTGATGCTGACCTAAATTAGTGTGGTTCTCATATGGTGCGCGCGGGGAAGGCGGCCGCGTTATGGGGAAAAGCAGAACGGGCCAGGCGCCGGAATCATCGGCGTCCTGGCCCGTCCGGGGCGGGAATCGGTGGGGATCACCTGAGCAGCAGCATCTTCATTGTCCTGATCTTCCTGTCCGCGGGCTTCTCGATCGGCACTGCCTCTACCCGCAGGAAGTAGACTCCCGATGCGACGTTCGCGTGCCAGACGTCCTCATGCCAGCCGGCACGATGGATGCCATCCGCTACCACCGCGATCTGTCGTCCTGTCATATCGACAACGACTGCCCGCACCGTGCTCTCCTCCGGCAAGCCGAACCTGATGGTCGTGGACGGGTTGAACGGGTTCGGGTAGTTCTGAGCGACGGTGAATTCCTTCGGGATGCCGAGGTCCTCCAGCGCGACACCGGACACACTGATGCCGATACCGGACACCGGAATGGCCAGATATCCCTGCTCCACATCGGCCCAGATGTACATCGTGTCCGCATACGATCCTGCGGCTGCCGGACTGAAGACAACGCGGCACAGCGACGAATCAGCGTCGCCAGTGGACGGGATGTACGTCGCCGAATAGACCGGAAGCGAGAACGTGATAGAATCGACGTGTGCTCTGTTGACCGTCGTATCCCGCAGGACCAGATCGATCGTATCCATCGACCCTACGGGGATCGCATCGAATTGACCTGTCTGAGGCTCGATCGCCAGGTACGACCACGGGCAGCGGCCGAACAAGAGGCCAAGGGGACCCTCGTACACTCCCAGGACCCCTTTCAGCGTATCGGTGAATGATCCGTACCCGACAGGCCTGAAGACCACGTTCACATCGATAGTATCCCCCTTCGTCAGCGGACCGGGCATGTACGTCACCTCGAAGAGGGATGTTGTGGTCCGCATGGTGTCCAGAAAGAACGGATTTACCGAAGCGCCTGTTACCCTGAACAATGCGGTCGCGCTGTCACCCCTCTGCACCTGGTCAAAGGCGACGTACGGTGCTACGACGGATATCCCCGGATCATTCGACACGCCTTCGATCGGAACATACACCACGTCCGACAGCGACGTGACAATGAGGGAATCCCTCACCTCACCATACTCCACCGGCTGGAACATGACCGCCACCATGACCGAATCTCCCGGAGGACAATCGACCTCCCCGGCTGGCGATATCGGGAACCGGCCCGAGGACGTGGCGAAGTGCAGACGTCTTGAGCCTGATTGAGAAGCGTTGCGAACCGCCAGCGTCACGAATGCGCTGTCACCCACTGCAACATCATCGAAGACGATGCCCGGAGATGAGACTTCGACCGTCCCCAATGTCCTGAACATACGCACCGGTCCCCACCGGCCATCGACGTGGAGAATGCGGGACAGCACTCTCCAGTAGTATCGCGTGTTCCTCTGCAGATCGGATACGGTGTAGAAACAGAATCCGCTGTCGGTCACACCGTGTATGACCGTATCCCGGACCACAATCTGTGAGAAGAGCGAATCGAGCGCCAGCTCAATGGCGTACGTGGACAAGTCCACCATCTCCCATTCAAACCTCACCGACAGGAGCTGATTGACCGAGTTGTCAGCCGGAGAAACAAGATTTGGGGGCAGCGGGGTCACGGTAAACCCAGCATCGGATTCATCGGTCAGTGTCAGATTCGAAGCGTAGCTGACCCGGATCTTCCAACCGAGCGACGGCCAGGTGGGGACAAACCAACAGCTGGCCGTATCTCCCGCCGTCACAGCGACCGTATCGAATGCGTTCCAGGGTTCATAGAGATCCGTCGACCATGCAGCAATGTACGATCCCGTATAATCAGCGATGAACTTCACCTCCACGGAGTCGCCCGCATGGAATACTTCTCCACCGTTTGGAGTAAGGATCCGGCTGCCGCTAGGCGTGATCGGCCCTGCATTGAGGTTAAGACGATAGGTATTCTGGGATGTAGCGAAGTAGATCATACCCTTGTACGCCTGGATGAAATGGATCTGGTGTGTCCCGCCTGTTCCAGAGTGTGTGTAGATCTTCGCAAAGGCGGCCCCATCCGTCGTCAGCCAGATCTCCGACCTGCTCTCGGTGTCGTTCCACACCGTTACGAAGAGCGAATCGCCGGTGAGGGCATAGTACATCGGCCACATATTGTTGCCGGGATCCCACACCTCCCATTTTGACGTACCATCATATACCTCAACCACTCCATGAGGATAGAGGTAGTTACTCATATACAGGTTGCCCTTGTACACCGCCGCATCAAGCGTGTGGTAGTATGGGCTCAGCACCATGACCTGATCGAGAGCGTCGGTCACCGGATTGTACCGGAACATCTTCCCCTCTCCGGACTTGTTCGTAAAGGCATACGCGGTGCTGTCGTATTCGATGACCGGACAGACCTCCATTGAGCCGGTACTGAAGACCGTGTACGAGGATCCGTTCCACCGATACAGCTTGCCATTCCAGTGTGTTCCATACCACAAATATCCCTGCGAGACGGCCATCGGATTGCGCATTCCTGCACGCTGCTCCGGCGGCGAAAAAGCAGGCGCCCAGTTTCCGTATCGAAACTTCCACACGGATGCTCCTTCGTACATCCCTGTGTACAGATCATCACCGTACTGGACCGGTCGTCGTGGGCCTCCATTATACACAGGCGGATAGGATGTCCACGTGGTTCCGTCAAACAGGTATGTGGAATCCTGAGACAGAAAGACGATGTTCGAGTCGAAGAGCCCGATCGTCCGCGCCATCGGTGTCGCATCCCAATCAGGCCGCACAGAGACAGCTTGAAGTTCCGGCGCTTCCACCTGTGGTATCATGAACTGGGTTTCCCCGTTCTTCGGATAGTACCACGGACCAGGACCATACGGACCTATCGCCCGAACCCACCATCCATACACATAGTTATCGAAGAGGGGTCCGACGGTCAAGGATGTTTGCTTCAGGTCCTTCTCCCACGCCACGACCGGCCACCCCAGCGCACCCCCAACGAACACTTCGTAGGCAATCGCCCCATCAACCGGTTCCCAGGAGGCAGTGAACATATTGGATGGTATTGTCCCACCGTTGGTCGGGTTCAGACCGACCGGGGCCGGAAGTGACGTCACAAGTGTCCGAATCTCCAGCGTATCCCCCCATCCTCCGGCATTCCCTGAGAGGACTGTCCAGTAGTATCGCGCATTCGGATCGAGTCCCCAGACAGCAGCGGAGTCGGTCACCGCTGTCTGCTCGTCGTGCACGATGTTTTGCAGCAGTGAATCCTCTGCGACCAGCACACGGTATCCGCTCGCTCCGTCGACGGGCTGCCAGTGCACCCAGAATGGCTGGAACACATTTGTGCTGTCATTCATGGGTGAGATAAGCATCGGCGGAGGCGGGGGTGCAGGAGCAGTCCGGAATGTAAACGACGACGACGATGTCCCTCCCACGGCATTCATTGCCGTAACTCTCCAAGCATACTCCGTACTGAACGCAAACGCATCCATCGAGACCGTCGTGTCAGTGAGCGAGGATTGTGACGCGACGATGGTCGTAAAGGTTTGGTCTGTTGCGACATCGATCGCGTACGTTGCAGCACCCGCGGCAGCATGCCAGCGAAAGACCACAGGCAACAGCACACTGTCGGCACCGCTTGCGGGCGTCACGAGAACAGGCGCATCGGGCGGAAGAATGGCGCCCGTCCCTTCGACCACGATCCTGATGGGCGCGTTGGCCGCCGAGGATGAAACGATCAGGGTGTCACGATACGAACCGGCGGCGGCCGGCCGGAAGGTGACCGCTATACGCAGTGTGTCCCGTGCCGGCACGGATACCGCAGACGTCGGTTCCGGTGCAAATGACGTATCCAATGACACCAACGACCATCCCTGCACATCGATGGATCCCAGAGACGTATTGGCCAGTTCAATGACCCCGTTCGACTCTCCGCCAGGAACAACGGTCCCGAGTGACACGGTGGCCTGCACGGGTGTCAGGAGGGGGTTCGCCGTGAATGCAGACCGATACAATCCGCCTCCCTCTCCCCGGGTCTCCAATGCTGCATAGAGGCGTGAGGATGGTCCCATGACAATGTTGTTCACAACGATCGAGTTGAATCCGTCGCTGATATCGGTCCATGTCGTTCCATCATCCGTCGACATGAATGCCCCGGCCTCGTCAGTGCCCACATACAGCACGCCCATCGAATCCCTGACAATGGTGCGAAACCTGTTGGGCGATACTTGCATTTCCTCACCGTTCAGACTTCGGGTCCAGGAGGTTCCGTCGTTGGTGGTCTTGTAGAATCCCTCGCCGTATGTGGCGACGTACAGAACACTATTCCCCAGCGGAAGCAGATCGAAGGGCGCAGTATAAGTCGAATCGATGTATGTCGTATTGATCTGCGACCATGTCACCCCGTCGTCAGCCGAGCGAAAGACCTTCCTGCTTCCGTACGCGCACGCATACACTACGCCATCAGGAGCATACCTTATGCGTGTGAACCAATCCTGCTGTCCCCCCGTCGCTGTCCACGTCACACCATCATCCGTAGAGCGGAATATTCCCTGTTCGAGCCCGCCGGCAAGGATCACCCCTGTCGGGGAGACGGCGAGCATCATGACGCTTGTGTCAGTGATGCCTGTGGAAGATGCTGTCCATGACGTCCCGTCATCTGTCGACCGATAGACAGGGACTCCGCCCGCATCTCCATACGTTCCCCACAGCATCGCTCCCGATGATGTTCGAACGAGCGAACGGACCTGTGGGCCTGGCGCTAGTGTCGTCCATGTAATTCCATCGTCCGTCGATGCGAGCAGCCCGCCGCCACCATTCACAAGCCCGATAAAGATGGTCCCGGAGGGATGGAAGAGGATCGGTCCGACCGGAAGGTTGGCTGTCCCTTCGAAGTGATGCCAGTACGTCGTCTGAGAAAGGACAGTTCCGGTGAGAAGGATGAGGGAAAGAGAACCGAGAAGAAGAGACCGCCGAAGGGTGCTATGCATGTTCCAGATCTCCTGGATGAGCATTAGAGAATTCTCACAACTCGATGGTGGTTCCCCCTGCAGTGTATCGGCCAGTCCACCGGTGATTGACCGGCGCAAGTTCTGTACCACATATGTTTGGGCACTCAGGCAAGAAACAGCGATATGTCGTGGATCGGCGCTTCGCCAGAGAGGAGTCTCTGTCAGGAATGGGAAATGGAAATCAGGGATGACAGGAGCGCAGAACGACCCTGCTGCGGACTTGGCACCGGAAGAAGGGACAAAAAGAGCCGGCATAGGGTGTCGACTCTTTCGGTACTTGGAGATCCCGCCACGTGCGGGATCTGTAAAACGCATCGAGGTTAGCAGACTTCGCTAACCTCGTGCGTTTTGGAAGCGGGAGACGGGGATCCCCGACATGAAGTGTCGGGATGACGTCAAGCCCGGTTTGGCTCAGAGCGGGCGACGAGGTTCGAACTCGCGACATTCAGCTTGGGAAGCTGACACTCTACCAACTGAGTTACGCCCGCAGTATCAATGCATCGGAAACAAAGAAGCTGACACTCTACCAATCCGTCCCGTCCCCGACGGGACGAGACCTCGTCCGTCGCGTTGCACGCGACGAGACGGGCTGAGTTACACCCGCAGTACAACATTACAATGTACATCTCCGGGAACAGCCGGTCAAGTCATTCAGAAGGCCCGTTTGCTGAAGGGTCTTTCCGAAGAAAAACGTGCGTCCGCGGCAGTATCACTTCATGCCCCGCTTCTTCTTCTCGATGAGGACCTGCGCATCGACCGGAGCCGCACAGAGCGAGCAGACGTACCGGCGTGTCGTTTCATTATAGTCCGGCTCACGCGTCTGTTTGCAGTTGGGACATTTTACGCTGAGCGGTCTGTCGTCCTGGTGCTTTGCCATGTCGCTATCTGCCCGTCATTTTTTCTTTGGTGAGAGGTCGTACTTCTTGATTACAAGATACTTCAGCGTCGTATCTCCTGCATTCCGTATCCCATGCAGGCTGTTGGGCGGGCAATAGAAGCTCGCATACGGCCCTGCCTGCTTCGTCTCGCCGTTCAGGATGAACTCCGCCGTCCCCTCAAGCACGAAGAAGAACTCGTCCTCCCCATGCTCATGCGGGGCATGCGTGGCCTGGCGGGGCGCAACGACGCTCATCTTGAGCGTCCGCCCGTCGAGGAACGACTTGTCGACGAACCAGTACTGGTACCCGACCTTCGTCGATTCGATCCTCGAAGCGTCGAAGATGTTGACCGTATTCTCGATCGTGAAGACACGGTCCTGTGTCGTATCCTGGGCAACGGAGACGGCCGAACAGAAGAACAACGCGATGGCGGTACGCATCATAGTCTCTCTGATTGGATGGGCATAGTGTACGACACCGTTCCGGAAGAGGCAAAGCCGCGAGGATGCATTGTCGCGGTCCGGTTGCATCCGCCGCATTGATTTCCTACCGTATGCGTGACATCGTCAGGACAACGGCACTATCACCCCACGGGAGGTCACAATCCATGGCCCCTTTCCGATCATACCACATGTCTCCCGAGGACTTCGAGCGGAACGGCAGAGACGTCATCGCATGGATCAACCGGTACCATGCTGAGGTACACTCTCTCCCAGTGCTCCCGAACGTCCGCCCGGGTGAGATCCGCTCGAAGCTGCCGGCAGCGGCCCCGCAAACGGGGGAACCGTTCGCTGACATCCTCCGGGACCTCGATACGATCATCAAGCCGGGCCTCACACACTGGCAGTCGCCGAACTTCTTCGCCTTCTTCCCCACCGGAATATCCGGCCCGTCCATCCTGGCAGACCTCGTCTCATCCGGCCTGGGTGTGCAAGGGATGCTGTGGGCGACAAGCCCGGCGGCGACGGAGCTGGAGACGCATGTGCTCGATTGGCTGGTGGATCTGATGAAGCTCCCGGCGGCATTCCGTTCCGATTCCGCAGGCGGCGGGGTCATCCAGGATACCGCATCGAGCGCAGCGTTGTGTGCCGCCATCGCAGCGCGGGAACGGGCGACAGATCTTCAGACGAACAGGAAGGGGAACACGGGGAAGCTTCGCGCCTACATCACGTCGCAATCCCATTCCTCCGTGACAAAGTCGCTGAAGGTCGCTGGTTACGGCGAGGACAACATCGTCATCGTCGATATCGACGACACCTTCGCCATGAAGCCCGCCTCGCTGGAGGAACGGATCACCGCGGACAAGGCCGCAGGACTCATCCCGGCATTCGTCTGCGGCACAACGGGAACGACCGCATCGAACGCACTCGACCCGCTCGAAGAGATCGGAGCCATCTGCGCAAAGCATGGCGTCTGGTTCCATGTCGATGCGGCAATGTGCGGAACGGCGACCCTCTGCCCGGAATATCAATACCTGAACACAGGGCTGGAACACGCCGACAGCTACTGCTTCAATCCCCACAAGTGGATGCTGACGAACTTCGACTGCGACTGTTTCTACGTCCGGGACCGGAAGGTCCTGATCAACGCCCTGACGATCCTGCCGGAATACCTCAGGAACAAAGCGACAGAGTCGGGTGCTGTGATCGACTACCGCGACTGGCAGATCGGGCTCGGAAGGCGCTTCCGGGCACTGAAACTGTGGTTCGTGCTGCGGCACTACGGACTGGAGGGGCTCCAGTATCATATCCGCAGGCACATCGAACTGGCTCAGGAGTTCAGGGGATGGGTCGAGGCATCAGAGGAGTTCGAGCTTCTTGCGCCGGCACCGATGAACCTTGTGTGCTTCGGCCACCGGGACGGGAACGAGAAGAGCAGGGAGATCCTGGAAGCGGTCAATGAGACGGGAAAGATGTACGTCTCGCACGCCATGCTCGGCGACCGTTACGCGATCAGAATGTGCGTCGGCCAAGCATGGACCGAGCGGGAACATGTGCAGGCGGCGTGGGAGATGCTCAGCTCGCGGACCTGACAGGTCCTTCCTGCGAAGTGCTCAGCGAGACCTTTCAGGTCATTTCGCACTGCCTGCTAGTCGCTCTTCAGAAACAGATCCAGCGTCACCTGCGAGATCTTCACCCCGGATGAATCCCTCTCGACGACCAGCCGACGCAGCAGCGCCTTGGCCGCGAGCGACCCCGACTGACCCGCCACGACCAGCGAATCCCCGCCCACCGAGACGCTCCTGAACTGCACCGTCCGTGCGGGCATCAGTGATTCTATCACGGGTCCTATCTGCAGTACCACAGCATCAGCGGCAACTCCCCTGTCGTCGAGCCGTTGAACCGATACGACGGAGCTGTCGGGCTGCATGGCAACGACCCACTTCCTCCCTCCCCCCGTGAATGCTGACTCACGGCGCGTATCATTCAGCATCTCGCCGGTATGGACGAACCCGTATCCTCCGATGTCGAAGGATGTGACGTCCGATGTAAAGGTGTACAGCTCTGCGCTCCGGCCTGCCCGGACCTGAAACTCAGGGACGTATTCGATACCGACCGATGACACTATCCTTCGAGCCACATCGTCAGCACGCTGCCACCGGGCCTGGGAGGAGGCTGCGATCGAATCGAGAGAGGCGCCGAACCAGGGCTGCAGCTCTTCTGTGCCATGCACTTCGACGATGTAGCGGATGACGGAACTGATCCGCCGCGCATCGGCGTAGCTCACGGGTGAAGCGGTCCTGACTATATGCCCTTCGGCGAGCATATTGTTCTGCCCGAGGACCTGCTCGAGCCGTCCCATCTGGTTCCACTGAGAGACGGACATTGCCGACCACGGCCCGACGGACGATGCAAGGGCTATGATCCCAAGTGAGAGTGGTATCACTTTTATGTTCTTGCGGGTGCTGAGGAGAAAGTAGAGCGAGATGCCGATGAGCCAGAAACCGAGCACAACGACAAAATACCTGTTCTCGGTCAGGCCATACTCTGAGACCCGCCGCCAGATGGCGAGCAGCAGCAGGACCGACGGAGGCAGAATGGCGACATAGAACCAGCGGGTGAGAGCGGCCATCCATCTGTTGTCGAGGGCGTCCTTGATCGGGTGCACGAGCAGGATCGTCAGGATGCCCGATGTGGAGAATCCGAGGACCAGATAGCCCACCCATCCCTGCGGCCAGTCCCATTCGATGACGATCTTTGCCATGTATGCGTACAAAATGGCCAGATAGACCGTTACAAGCGGGACGAGGACATATTGCGAGAAGACCTTGAGGCCCTTCGGATACGAGACCCCTTTGTCTGCCAGACCGGACACGTTCGGGACACCGCTCAGAAAGAACCATGTGTTGAACACTCCGGCGAGAAACCACCAGAGCTGCAGATACCGGATCGGCCTGATCTCAGCATTGAAGAGATTGTCCACTGCTGCCAGGGCCACTGCCAGCCCGACGTACAGCACGCCCGAGTACAGCCCCGCCGTGACCATGCGCAGCAGCAGCGACTTGTTGAACTCCCAGAACGCATCGACAGAACCCCGACCGATGAACGGCCCGACCGCCACGAAGAGGTGCGTGCCCAGAACGATCAGCCAGAACCGGAACAGGTTATGCAGCGGGGCTTCGAACACATTCTCAGGAAGGACGAACCAATACATGACCAGCACAGCAACGACAGCCAGGTGGAGCGCCAGCCACTGACGGAAGGAGAGCGCGAACCGTTCCGCCCAGAACTGCGCGAACGTCATCAGCGAAATGCCAAGGAACCCGACGACAGCGGTGTTGAAAAGCCACGGGAGGGGATGATTCTCAGCGAATTCCTCCTGTGCCAGCACCAGGACGGCCGCAGTACCGATGATAGCGCTCAGGATGGCGAAGGGGAACCGCGAAAAGGTCTTGAGCGACTGATCGGCGATGTGTGTGACTGATGGAAGCTTCATACCATGTTTTCCTTTCGATGCCCCGGTGCGCTTCGCGTTGAACGCGGCGAGTGTCTCATGTCGTTCTCTGACGGGTCAGAATCTTGAAGGCGATATTCCTTCCCTTTCCCTGCATGATGGCGAGGTTGATCCAGACGAGCGCGAACTGCTCCAGCAACGGGACCTGTGCATCACCCCCGAAGTCGTGGCACGCGGCGAAGCCGGCGTCCTTCGCCAGCCGGGATGCGACCTCCTTCCCCCTTTTCGAGTCCCCCGCCATGAACATATCGACAGGCCCGTCCGGATACATCGGATCCTTCATGTTCTCGAAGCCGGTCGAGTTGAAGCATTTCACGATCTCTGCGCCTGTAGTGAGACGCTTCAGGGCCTCAAAAGTGTCCCTGAACCCGTCTGGTTTCGACCGGACCGAGTTCATGGCATCGATGATGACCTTTCCTGAGACATCACCCATCCCGGACGCGATCGATGGGATAGCCTCCGGCGTTGCCGCGACGAGGACCATCTCCGCCTGCCTGACGGCATCCGGTATCAGGAGTGCACGGATGTTCGGGTGCTGAAGAAGGTCCTTTCCTTTGAATGCCTGGACGTTCCGCACACCGAGAAGTATCGTGTGTCCCTTGCCCGCCCACACCTCAGCAAGGGCTCCCCCAACGTTGCCGGTACCGATCACTGCAATAGTCATGGAGTCTCCTCTGTCCTGGTTTTGTCAATAATCCGCATAGAGTCCACCGGTCGACTCCAGCCATGAAGCGATCGCATCGGTCGATCGATGGATGTTCCCGTCGGAGACGTCACATTCCATCACAGGAAGAGTCGACGCCGCGATGATCTCCCGCATCTGTTCCTGTTCCTCAATGAACACCTCCAGATCGTCGTATTGACCCGGATTGCCCGATACTCTCAGTCTGTCCTCACGGGCCCGAGTGAACGACTCCGGAGAGCGGAAGCAGAAGACCACCCGGAAACCGATCGCCCGAAGCCGTTCTTCCAGCCACCGGAAGTCATACGTCTTCCCGTGCGCACGCGATTGATACAACTGCGTCGAAAGATGAAAACGGTCAATGATCCATGCATAATACCGCTGGAGCTCCAGGAGCTTCATCCATGTCCTGTAGGTCTCCATTGCCAGGGTCTCTTCCTGCGGTTCGAAGTTGATCAGGCCTCTGCCCCACGGGAAGTTGGTGAAGGCACACCATTCGGCGGAGATGATGGGAGAATGATACCGGTACTTCCGCGGACCGACGATGCGGGGATGTTCGTTGAGAGCGAAGGCAATGTCTGTCTTGTGCGTGAGACGCGTGCCTTCAAGGATGATCTTCGGACAGAATTTTCGGGACATAGAAAATCAGTTCTTCTTTCTTCTGTATGTGCCCCAAAAGCCCGGCGTCCATGTCTGTGCGGAATCGTTGAAGGTCTCAATGAACTGTGTAACGGTGCCGTCAGGGTTCGGCGTGAACGTCATCCGATTCGTGCTGAGCGTCCCATCAATTGTCGCATTCTTGCCGATCATGACCATCGATCCATCCACAATCTCCCCCACGTAGGCCGTGTTGTACCCGGACTGACTCACCCATTGCTGTTTGAACTTTCCCGTTCCGGGATCATAGAAATTGATGCTCATGCCTGAGATGCCGAATGCGTTCGTCCACCGCTCGACGAGCACGGCCCCTCCGAGGTCTTTCGTGATGCTGTTCGTCCCCTGAAGCGTCCCGTTCCTGTCTAACACCTCCCACTCCCCGATCCAGAAATCCATCTGCCGGTACCTCTCATCGAAGTCCGCAGGAGTGATGTTCCGCTGGATCGAGTCCCGGATGGCTTTCATGCGTGGATCCGAGCGCAACGGAGCGAACGCTTCGTCACCGTCCAGCTGGGACAAGTTCGTGAAGCGGGATGCTGCTGCGCGCCCGAGCCAGTGAAAGGCTTGTTCACCATCTCCCGCCTTTGCATGCGTACGTGCGATCGCAAAGCGCGTGAATCCCGGGAAAACAACGAGCTCATCGGCCTTCTGTAGCGCGCTCAATGCTCCCTCATGATCGGCTGCCTGGTAGCGGCTCAGGCCAAGCCAGAACCATGCCTGTCCGTTCGAGCTGTCCCGGGTGACCGCATCCTGAAAGACCTGTGCGGCCTCGGCCCACTTCTGCTCGCCGAAGAGCTTTCGGCCCTGTACGATAGGATTATCCTGCCCGGCAAGGGCTGAGGTCAGCATGAAGATCAGGATGATCGGTTGTGGTCGACAGGTCATGTGTTCTCCCGGGTCGGTTATGAATGACAATGCTTATCCGCCGATGATGCCCAACGGCGGACGGACCTTCCACGCACCGCGCGTGAAATCAGGGAACTCCTGCGGGGTGCTTCCTTCGGAGACTGATTTCTCGCTGAGTGCCGACACTGCACTCAACGCAGCTGCGTCGTACACGTCCATGTCCATCGGCTCACCTTTCAGCAGACACTCGATGAGACGATAGTCCTCGATGTAGTCCATCCCTCCGTGCCCTCTCCCCTCGCCCAAAGAGCTCATCTTTGTCCAGAGCGGGTGGTCATACTTTTCATACCACACTTTCGCCTCGTCCCATCGGTGGGGGGCGGTGATCCCTTCGATGTGGACGCGATGGGGATATCCCTCGACGATCCCTCTCGTCCCTTGGACCCGATTGATACGGCTGTACGGTCGGGGAAGATGCGTGTCATGGCTGACCATGAACGTTTTGCCGCTGACGCTCCGTATGAGACCGATATTCACATCGCCAAGGACATATGTCTCCTGTCGTTCTGGTGCATCCTCGGGGAAGGTGTTCCTGACATACTCCTGCAGGCCGCGCGAATTGCTGCTCATCGACACGAGCGTGGCGAACTGATCTCCCCTGTTGATGTCGAAGCATTGTGCGGCAGGTCCGAGGCCGTGGGTAGGGTAGAGATTCCCGTTCCGCCTCTTCGCATGCTCACGGCGCCAGACCCCTTCGCCGTCCATGTCGAACTTGACGGCCCGGAGGTCGTGAAGATATCCGCACTCGGCATGGACGAGCTCCCCGAGCAGCCCCTGGCGTGCAATGTTCAGGGTCATCAGCTCGAACCGGTCATAGTTGCAGTTCTCCATCATCACACAGTGTTTTTTCTCCTGCTCGGCGGTCTCGACGAGTTCCCAGCATTCCTCGATCGTCAAAGCGGCCGGCACTTCCGTCGCTGCGTGCTTTCCGTTCTTCATGGCCGAGACACAGATGGGGACGTGCCATTTCCACGGTGTCGCATTGAAGACAAGGTCGAGGTCCTCAGTTTCGCACATCCGTTCAAAGTCCCGGGGGCCTTTTGTGTAGGCGACCGGTTTGGACTGGCCTGCCTCGACCACCCATTCCTGGGCTCGCTCGACCTTTTTGGGAATGATGTCGCAGAGCGCTTTGATCTCGACCCCATCGATGGCAAGCAGGTTCTGCACATGCACGGAGCCCATCCCGCCGATGCCGACGAAACCTATGCGGACCTTATTCATCGGCGGTGTGCGGAAGAGAGAATCATGCTGAAGGGGCATTGTCCCCGGAGCATGTGATGCCCCCCGAAGGGAGGAGGCGGCAACGAAAGAGCCGACACCGGCGGCAACGGTCCTTCGAACGAACTCGCGGCGTGATAGATGGTTGGCAGGCATGGTGGACTCCTTGGCGTGAAAGACCTGTCAGGTCTCTCCATGAATAATTTGCACTGATGTCCAAAAATGTGCTAAATAGGACAGTTTCGCAAACGATCGTCCACGACTGGAAGAACCCTCATGTTCGACTGGGTCACGTGGTCCATCTGGATGCTGGGATTCATCATTCTCGTCATCTGGGTGTGGCTCCCGATACGGGAATTCCGGCAGATCCTTCAGCGCCACCGGGCTGAACAGGACAGCTCCGGGGGAACGGCATGAATATCTACGATGTCATCATCGTCGTCCTGTTCATGGCCGGCATGTTCTGGGTGGGCGCAAAGCTGTACCGGTGGGTAGGGTCGACGGATGACTTCACTGTCGCCGGCCGGCAGCTTACCCCGTTCATCCTCGCCTCCGTCATCGCTGCAACAAATGTCAATCTGTACAGCTTCATCGGCCAGGCGGGCATCGCATATAAAGAGGGGATACCGATCATCTGGCAGACATGGACAGGGAATATGGCGCTCGTGTTCTCAGGCCTGTTCGTCATTCCCATCCTCCGTCGTCTCCGCATCCGAACCATTCCTGAGTTCCTGGAGATGCGGTATCATAAGCATGTCCGAACGTTCGTTGCGTTGCTCTGGACCGTCCGGCTCTCGTTCTGGCTGGGTGTGGTGCTCTATTCTGCGGTCATCGCGGCTCCGCAGATCACCGGCTATGACTCCTTCACGGGGTGGGTGCTGATCCTTTCGGTGGTCGTCATCCTCTATACCATGCTTGGCGGGATGTGGTCGGTCACTTTCACGGACGTGATCCAGTTCGCGCTGATGCTCCTGAGCGCTCTCATTATCCTTCCTGTCGCGATGGCCGCTGTCGGCTGGTGGCCGGGGCTCTCTGCATCGCTTCCCGAAGGACATCTCACCCTCGTCAAGACGACCGGCACGTACGACTGGACCTTCATCCTCGCGATATTTCTTCTCGGCATCGAATGGGCATGCGTGGACCAGGGCCTTCTCCAACGCGCATTCGGGGCGAGGAGCACGGTCTCGGCCGCACGGGGACTCGTTCTTGCGGGCATCATCACCACACCGTTCGCTCTGTTGTGGGTCCTGCCTGGCCTCGCTTCGAGCGTCCTGTTCCCCGGATTGGAGAACGCTGACACGGCATTCCCGACGCTCGTCTCATCCCTCATCCCGAACGTGGTGCTCGGCCTGATCGTGGTCGGCCTTCTTTCGTCACAGCTCTCGACCCTTTCCGGCAATCTGAATGGCGTTTCGACCATCGTCGCAAGCGATCTCTATTCGAATGTGTTCAACCGGAAAGCGACCGACGCAAGCGTGCTCCGGACCGCCCGACTTGCCACGCTCGGCGCCGGCATCGGCATGATCGTGTTCGCCTACCTGGTGCCCGTCATGGGTGGCGCAGTGAACGCCTACCTGACGATCATCGCCATCATGGACATGCCGCTGTTCATTATCGCCATCGTGTACGGATTGCTGTGGAAGCGGATCTCATGGCGCGGTGCATTGACAGGATATATTTTCGCATCATGCGTCGGCGCCATCGGCACGTTCGCCTACGGGCTTGACTTCAACACCACGACATTCATCACTGCCGGTGTGTGCCTTGTCGTAACCCCTATTGCCAGTTTCACGATGAAACATGACATCCCCGCCACGGTCGACAGCATCTGGGCGGCACGACAACCCGGGGAGGAAGAGAAACGCCTCAACGAGATCTACCACCTGTGGCCAACGAGCCCTGTGGGCAAATTCGCTCTCGGTGTTCTCGCCATCGGGCTTCTCGTGTTCTTCTCCGGCGTTGTGAGCGGAGGACAAGGCTATATCCATGCAGACACTGTCGCCGTGAGCGGTGTCGTGCTCTTCTTTGGCGGCGGATTGCTGCGGACCTTTACATCATGACCGTCTCCACACCAGGGAGGATCTGCCTGTTCGGCGAACACCAGGATTACCTGGGTCTCCCCGTCATCGCCTCTGCCATCTCGCTGCGCATCCGCATTTCCGGTGAACACCGGAGGGGAAACAGCGCGCTCGTGCGTATGCCGGACATCGGGGCCGAGGACACGATACCGCTCGACAAGGAAATTCGGTACCGCCACCACCGAGACTACCTTCGCTCCGCTGTGAATGTCCTTCGGAACAGCGGATATTCGTTCTCGAAAGGGATAGAAGCGGAGGTCCGCGGGGAGATCCCGATCAATTCGGGGACATCAAGCTCCTCCGCGCTTGTGGTCACATGGATACATTTCCTTTCATTGCTGAGCGATCAGGGACGCGCGCCGGAGCCGGAAACCATCGCTGCACTGGCCCATCGTGCTGAGGTCCTGGAGTTCAAGGAACCGGGCGGAACGATGGATCACTACTCGACCGCCATCGGCGGGGTGATCTTTCTTGACACGACAGGCGAACAGCGGGTCGAGAGGCTTGCACCGCGGCTTGGGTCGTTCGTGCTGGCCGACTCCGGAGAGCAGAAGGACACAAAGGACATCCTCGCCCGCGTCAAAGGAGGCGTCATCAGCATCGCCTCGAAGGTCCATGGGGCTGATCCGGAGGCGTCACTGCAAACGCTCGAGAGCGGCGACATTGAGCGGTTCTCAACCCTGCTCACAGAGGACGAGATGCTGATGCTCGAGGCCACCCTTGAGAACAGAGACATCACGATCGAGGGACTGGAACTCCTACGTCAGGAGCGCATCGACCATGGCCGGTTGGGCAAACTTCTGCATCGGCATCAATCACACCTGCGCGAGCCGCTGCGCATCTCCACCCCGAAGATCGACGAGATGATCCAGGCAGCATACGATGCCGGCGCGCTCGGAGCGAAGATCAACGGCTCCGGCGGAGGAGGGTGCATGTTTGCATATGCCCCGGAAGACCCGCAGAGTGTGCTGGAGGCCTTGCAACCGTACGGGAGGGCGTGGATCGTGGAGGTGGATGAGGGAACCAGGGTGGACCAGGAACAGTCAGGAGTGCGGAGTTCGGAGCAGGGAGGAAACAGGTTGTCATGAATCCCAATCTGATCATTCTTGCTGCAGGTGTCTCGTCGCGGATGAGGCGGTCTGCCTCTGGCGCCGGTCTCGAGGACGCCGCGTCCCGCCCAAAATCGCTCATCCGGCTGGACGACAGTGAGCGGCCGTTCCTGGATTATGTGCTGTCCAATGCACGGGCAGCCGGTTATGAGGACATCGTGCTGGTCATCGGTGAGAGCGATACGCTCATGCGGGAGTACTACGGACCGGAAGATAGCGGAAACGAATTCCGGGGACTCAGGATCTCCTATGCAGTACAAACCATTCCTTCCGGACGGGACCGTCCGCTCGGAACGGCCGACGCTGTCCTGTGCGGGGCAAAAAGCCGTCCGGACTGGCAGGGGACGCAGTTCACGGTGTGCAACAGCGACAACATCTACTCGGTCGAAGCGATGGCGACACTCCGGTCAACGGAGCATCCGCATGCTCTTATCGCGTACGATACGAGAGGCCTCCGGTTCACGAAAGACCAGGAATACAACAATGCCATCCTGGAGAAGGATGGCGATGGTTTTCTGCTGAGCATGGTGGAAAAGCCGGGCGAGACGCTCTTTGAGCGCATGCGCGCAGAGCAGGGCTACGTGGAGGTGAGCATGAACCTGTTCCGGCTCACCTACGATACCATTCTGCCTTTCCTCGAAGCAACACCGGTCCACGCCGTACGGCAGGAAAAGGAAATGGCAACGACGATCAACCTTCTGCTGGCCGAACGACCCCGTCTGCTGTACTGTTACAGCCGGAACGAATTTGTGCCGGACCTCACCAGCGTCAGTGACATTCCCGTCATGAGAGAGTACGTGCGGAAGGAATTCCCGAACGGACCGTTCGGATAGCAACGCAGCGGCTCCGACTTAGCCGGTCTTCTGCGACAGTTGGAGCAGACGTTCCCACTCCCGTTTTGCCGGCTCGCGAAGTGTGATACGGCCCGAAGGATCCGCGACAAAGCCGTAGAGGATCCTGTAGGTATCATAGTCGAAGCGATGCATGGAGGGAACGAACTGGTGCTCCATCCCGTCCTGTTGCGTCAGCGACCCCATCAGACACCAGTTATCGATGAGGAACATCTCCGACCTGCCGCCGGAAGATTCCTCGAGCACAATGCCCCTTTTGAATGGCCAGCTTCTGATACGCCTGTAGGTGAATGCCGCCTCGAGCCGCTCGTTGTATGCGTCCGCAGGCTCCTCCCCCGCGCATGCTCCCCTGCACCTTCCGATGTGATATCCGAAGCAGTAGGTCCGGGCCCGTTCCAGACCCAGAAGCTTGTGGCACAACGCGTGTGTCTTCGAGATGGCGCCGAGGAATTCCCTTGCCTGCGTCCGGTGTTTGAAAACTCCGAGGATGTCGGTGTCCTTCCCCGGATCGATGGTATCGACGGCCTTCAGTACGACCGCATCGTATCCCTCCGGCGTGCGCCGTCGATCTGCAAGGATGATGCGGCGTTTCTGCTTCGAGGCGACATTATACATCGGCCGCAGCTCTTTGATGAGCCGAAGTTCCAGAAGGAGCGCGCCAAGCTCGCCCGCCGTCTCCAGATAGTCCACTCGATGTACACGCTTCATCATCCATCGTTCCGAGCGATCGCGGAAATGCGAACGGACACGGGCGCGGAGGGACTTGGATTTTCCGACGTAGAGGAGCAGGTCATCCGCTCCGTAGAAGAAATAGACCCCGGGCGAGACCGGAACTGAGGCGATAAGGTCCTGTATGGACGGTCGGCGTGGCGGCACGGTCTGAAGATGCGGAAACTTTTGGCCATATTTTTGCATCCTATGTACATCGCTGGTCATGGTGGTTTCACGCAAAGCGCGCAAAGGAAGCTACGGCCGCAACGGTAGATATGATATTTGAGGTGGTCCCTGGAAACTCAGATGGAGCGATATGATGGCAGGATATGACGTCACCGATTTTCAGATGGAGGTGCTGGAGCGAAGCAAAGAAGTGCCGGTCCTCGTCGACTTCTGGGCCGAATGGTGTGGACCGTGCAGAGTGCTCGGCCCCGTTCTCGAGAGGATGGCCCAGCACGCAGGAGGACGATGGGAACTGAAGAAGGTCAACACTGAGCAATTTCCGGAGGTCTCGGCCCAATACGGCATTCGGAGTATCCCGAATGTGAAGCTGTTCTCCGGAGGACATCCGATCGACGAGTTCGTGGGAGCGCTCCCCGAACCGGCGATACAGCAATGGCTGGATAAGGCTCTCCCCGACCCGAACTCTGATCTGCTGGACCATGCAGAAGCGCTCCTCCGGTCGGGCCACGCGGACGCCGCAGCCGAACAGGCGCAGAAGGTCCTGAGCATCATGCCCGGCCACCTGCGCGCACGAACGCTCACAGCCCTTGCGCTTCTCTTCAAGGAATCATCGAAAGCGTATGAACTGGTGAAGGACTTCGACGAGGGGAGCGAGCAGTGGGAGCTCGCCGGAAGTGTTCAGGAGATCGCACGCATACTGGCGCGGGCCAAGGACCCCGGCTCCTTCGAGGAGAAGCCGGTACGGTCGCAGTACCTCAAGGCGATCTCATTCCTCGCTGAGGAGAAATTCGACGAGGCCCTTTCGGCCTTCATCGATGTCATCCGGGAGGACCGGTACTACGATGACGACGGATCACGCAAGATCTGTATCGCCATCTTCAAGTACCTTGGAGAAGAACACGAGATAACACTGAAGCATCGGAGGGATTTTGGGAGTGCGCTGTATGTTTGAGCAGCTAAGCGCTGGAGGCGTGAACTGTAAATCGTTAGCCGTGGGGCGAATGTACACTCATCGATCTTCCGGCTCACAGTTTACGGTTCACGGTTCACGGTTCACCTGTAGCAGACCTACCATGTCCCCCGTCTTTTCACCCACGTTGTTCCGCATAGTGTCGTGAACGGACACGCCGGGCAGTCCTGCTCGGGATCCAGCGTCGCACGGAACGGAACGTCAGGGTCGCGCATTTCTTCAACAAGTTTCCTGACGACTTGCTCCAATCGCTCCAGATCAGCTCCTTTCTCCCCTTCCTCATCCCCGAACAAGCCGACCTCGATCGACGGACCGACCTCCTGACTGCCGAGGAAAAGATAGGCGGCGCGAACGTCTGCCGGTTCGATCTTCCGCGCGCGCGCATACAGCAGGGTATACAGGAACAGCTGAAATGACCCGATGGAATCCCGCCACGTTGCAGGATCGTCAGGGTCGAGGGCATCGACATCGACGGCATATCTGCCCGGATCACCGCCGGTCTTGTAGTCGAGGATGTGGAATCGCCGCACGCCGTCGGGTCCCGTACGCTCCTCCACCCTGTCCGTCCGCGCCCTGAATCCCGCTCCCCCTACCATTCCCTCCAGCGTTTCTTCCAGCGACAAGACTCGAACGTTCGTCCTCTCCGCGAGAGGGCGCTGGTACTCCGTCACGAACCGTCCGAGCTGTTCCGAGATGCGCTCCCGCATCAGCAGACCCGATGCAGAGGTGGGCACGCCGAATGTCTCATCGAACACGTTCTCGGCAAGCTGCCGGATGGTGTCGGAGTCCAGATCGTCGGGCGTCATGTCACGTTCCCGCAACCCGCTCAACCCCCTCTGGAGCACAGCATGGACAAGATTCCCGATGTCCGCCTGGTCCACCTCGCCGGTGAGATCGTCCGGTGACGAAAGCCCCAGGACGTGTCCGTAATAGAATCTGACCTGGCACTTCAGATACGTATCGAGGGAGCTCGGAGAGAGTGACCGTCTCGCGATCGCCGCAGACTCCAGTTCTGTCTTCGGGACGTCGGTGGGACGTCCGGCCTCCAGGGACAATCCGTACCGTATGAGCGGGACCGAGCTTCGGTCGCGTATCCGGCGCTCCGTTTGCTCTTCACGCCACATCAGCTGTTCGATATACCTGCTCTTCTCCTTCCCGTCCGAGTCATCCCATGCGATCCACACCTTCCGCGCACCGGCGAACAGGACCGAGAGATAGTATGCGATGATCCGCTCCCGCTCCTGACGCGTCTCCATACCGAGCTTTGTCCGTACCGATTCCGGGAGAAGCCGGTCGGGACCCGACGAACCAGGGAGCACATCGTCGTTCGCTTCGAGCACATACACATTGTCGAACGCAAGGCCGCGGGTCTCCAGGAGACCCAACACCTGAAATCCATGGAGCGGCGACCCCGGGAATGGCACACTTCGCGTCCGGAGAACATGCTGAAGGAGCGTGAAGCTGGAACGGACCGATCCCATCGTCGTGGAGCCGAGAAGCGACCCGCCGATGAGCAGGAGCCCGTCGAGCATGGTCTCCGAGAATGCCCGAAAGTAGGGATGTCGCGTGGCATTGGTCCGGTCGTGGACGAACCGGACGATCTGTCCGCAGGCGTTCGCGAAGTTTGACAGCGTCGCGTCGTCCTTCCAGGGCCGGAAGAGCACATCGTGCAGCGATCGCAGGTGCTCGCGCAACCGACCAGCGTCGACCGATTCGTCCGCAACGCGCAGAACAGCCGTCGTGAACAGCTCGTCGCTCTGCTCGATCTCTTCGAGTGTTCTCATCGAGCGTCCGGGGGCATCACCCAGCCAGTCCTCGACGGAATGGACAAGGATCCGCGTAACGTCAGTGCGGCCGTTCCACCGGACCCCCTTTACGTACGGGTGGAGCATGACGCGCAGATAGTCGGGGACAAACCACCTGTCCCCTTCCCGCCTCTCCATCGCCTCGAACAGACTGTGAAAAAGACCCGCGAGTGGTGTCCGTGTGAGAGGATATCCTATCGATACGTTATATGCATCGTCGTCGAACAACGGAAGCAGATGGTTCACGACGGGGAAGAGCGCATCCGGCCGCGGAAGCATCAGAACGTTCTTCTCGTCCGGAACGGCTCCGCGTGCCTTCTCAGCCCGCATTTTCTCTGCGAGCGCTGCGATCTGGCCATGAAGGTCGGGTGACCGGACGAACTCGAACACGGGCTCGTGCGTGGCCTCCCCTCTATCCTCCGCCTCCATGTCAAGCGCCTTCAACCGATCCCCCAATCCCGGGCCCTGCACGAAGACGAGCCGGCTTTGCGGACAGGCACCGATGGCCCTGATGAGAACCTGCTCCGAGGGCGTCAGGGCATAGAGACCGGCAAGGATGACCCGATCGTACGCTGCGAGATCGTCGGCTGTGAACACATCCGCCGCCCGTGCGTAGGCATGCGCGCGTGTGGCCATCCCGTCCCGATCGATCGTCCGATAGAACGACTCATACAGCTCGGCAATGACGTGAAGATTCGCGTACCCGACCACTCCCGTCTCTTCCACCACCTGCCGGGCCGAGAGCAGGGCCATCTTCATCTCTTCAAGCTCGTTGAACAGCTTCTCTCCGAGCGGGAAGAACCGCTCAAGCGTGGTGAAGGCGTCACCACCGAGCCGTACGGACTGCTTCATGTGGAGCCCGAAGAGGATCCCCACAGCGTCCAGCGTATCGATCATCCTTACCGGCCTCCCCTCACGGGTATCGGCCAGCCTCAGGACCAGATCTTCGAATGAAAGGATCTCGGGCGGGAGGAACGGGCCCTTTTGCCGCTCGGCGATCTCCTTCCGCAGAAAATGCGCCGGCCGGCGGCCGGGGAACACCACCAGATTCCGGCTGTAATCGTTCGCATCAGGCTGCAACAGCCCCGCAACGCTCGCGACCAGTCCCGCGGATGGTGATATGATCGTTACGGTGCTCACGGTACCGCCACCAGTTGCTGTTTGTCGATGTACGCGATGATACCGTGAACGGGCTTGCCGGGATACAATCCTGCGCACAACTCTGCATACTCGGCCACCTGCTTCACATACTTCTCTTCCCGTTCCCGGCCTCCGGTCTTGTAATCGATGATCGTCACGTGATCGGGGTCGACGATCAGCCTGTCGATGCGATACAGTCGTCCGTTCTGGTCCGCCACTTCCTTCTCACACCAGACGGTCCTTCCCTCGACGGGTTCGAAGAGAGGCCGGACATCGGGCAATGAAAGGAACGCAGCGAGCGCATCGACGAGCGATCCGGGATCCACATCGGCCGGGATCTCCGGTGCTTCCGAGATCGCCTTGTCCAGTTGAGCGCGAGTGTCCGATATCAGGATCAGCTTCGCCAGCAGCCGATGGGCCAGGTCTCCGCGCCGGATCTCCGCGTCCTTCAGTTCGGATTCCTGCGGCTCGGTCCGCACGTTGTGGTCTGTGACCAGACGCGCCCGTATGAACGAACCCGGCGATCCTGCCGGACGGTCGACCTCCGGTCGTGTGTCGGCCGTGGTCATCTCGGGAAGGAACTGCGCAGGAGGCTTCGACGGATCATCCGTCACGATCAGAACGTACAGCTCCGACCGGGCCCGCGTGAGGGCCACGTAAAGCTTGTTGAGCTCGTCAGCACGGTATTCCAGCAATGCAGTCTCTTTGAGCGCGGTGAGGATCTCATTGCGTTCGTAGGCGGACCCCACACGAACGAGCTCCACGCCCCCTTCGACCGGAAGCAGCGCGGGGCGGCCTCCCTTCTGCCTCCACGCGTACTGGAGAACGACGACCACATGAAAGCCGAGGCCTTTCGCTTTGTGGATGGTCATGAGCGTGACCGCTTCCTGTCCGGACGGCCGGGGGAGTTCCCAGGACAGGCCTTCCGACTCCTCCTCCGCTTCCTTCACAAGGTCCCTCACGGTGTTGTTCCCTTCGGCCTCGAATTCCCTCACGCATTCGAGGAACCGAACGACCGACGCCTCTTCCTCCGGGAACGATGCGAAGACGTCGAACGTACCGATCATGGCCGAGACGAGGTCATAGAGCGGCAGGAAGCCGACATGCTGGAACAGCGCCTCGAACCGGCGGTCCCAGATCTCAGGGAATGTCTCCTGGAAGTGCTTGTAGAGCGGTGTGCGTTCCTTCCCTTCGGTGCGGCGAAGGAAGCAGGTCCGCACAGCTTGCCTGTCGAGGTCTGGCTCCGCTCCCGAAAGGATGTCGCCAAGGGCGAAGGTGGCGAATGCGGCGTCATCGACAGGAGCATCCAGAAAACGCAGGCAGGCGAGCATCTCCCCCACCACTTTGCGGTTCCGGATGTCCAGGCTGCTCTGTGACACGAACGGGATCCCCTCGCTGTTCAGCCGCGAGGAAAGGTCTATCACCGCGGCATTCGTAGGGGCCAGGACGGCGATATCGGACCACGCATTGCCGCGCGCGTGGGCGTCCCAGAGGATCGAGATGATCCGGTCGAACTCTTCCTTCGATTCCTTATCGACGACGAGGTGACTGACCTCAGCATGTCCTCCCGTAGTTTTTGGATCCGGATCCAGATGGTAGCTCAGGAGTCCGGTCGCTTCGGCTGCGCCTTCGAACTCTGTTCCCTTCACACGCTCGTGAAATGCATCGCGCGTGACATCGAGAAGCAGCGGTTTGCTCCGGTAGTTCACATTGAGCGTTCGTTTGTCGGGCAGAGCGGAGGGAAAGACCCGGTCGTCGATCAGCCGTTTCATGATGCGCCAGTCGGCCCCGCGAAAGCTGTAAATGGACTGCTTCATGTCCCCCACGATGAACAGGCTGCCGTGCTCCGAGAGCGTATTCTCGAGGAGCGGGACCAGCGCGTCCCACTGGGACGGAGAGGTATCCTGAAACTCGTCGATGAGGAAATGATGGATACGTTCGCCGAGCTTGATGTAGACCTCGGGCACGATGCTTTGGTCCATGTAGGTGCGGAGCGCCGCGTTCACGTCATCCAGAAAGACGAGGTTCTCGCGGGCCTTCGTCTCCGCAAGGATCGTGTCCATCATCTTCAGGGTCTGCGCGTACGGCACATAGAATGACCGCGCATCGAGGAGGGCGTATTCTCCCAGCAGTCCGTTCAGCGTCGCCATGTGTTTGAGGATCGCATCCCCATGCGAGGCCTCGGCCGCCTTCTCTGCGGCCGTCTTCGGTTTGTTTGTGGCCTTCGATTTGATGGACCTGCCGACCACCGTACGAATGTCCTCTTCGGCAATGCTCTGCAGGTCATTCATGAGATGACTGTACGGAGGGAGGCTTGATGTCTCTATCTGTTTCCGGAGGGTGGCCGCGGCTTTGACGATCTTCCTGGTGAGATGCTCCCGGTCCCGTTCGACATCCGGCAGTCGTACCGGCCGGCCGAGAGATGCGATCTGGCTGTGGAGGTCGAGCACCCGCTCGGTGACCTTCGCGAAGGGATTCCAGACATATCTGCTCCTGTCGGACCTCCCTTCGTCTGCGCGGTCGACGAGAAGGCGGAACAGTTCCATGTCCCCCTCATCCCCCGCGACACGAAGCGCGAATGTTCGGAACGCCTGACGGATGAGCCGTTCCGGGTGGAGCTGCAGTTCGACGGCGGGACTGTATCCGAGCTCGATGGCGCTGGCACGAAAGACCGTCACGAGGAAGGAATCGATCGTGCGGACCTGGAACGCAGCAAAGTCGTCCAGAAGCGCGTGCAGGACACGCTCCGCCCGCTGGGGCAGCCGGGAGGGATCCACATCCACCAGCCCCGCCAGTGCTTTCAGCGTCTCTGCTTCCCCGAGCGCAACCCGCTTGAGCAACTCCAGGATGCGCTGCTTCATTTCGGCGGCCGCGTTGTTGGTGAACGTGATCGCCAGGAGATGGTCGGGCCTCCTGTGCTGCACGCGGTCTGAGAGAAGGAACTGGACGTACCTCTTTGTCAGCGCGGTGGTCTTCCCGGACCCTGCGGAGGCAGAGACCACCATGAGGTGGGGGAAATGCAGATCGGTATCACGCGGGAGCGTGTCGGACATTGGCGGCCGCTTCATCGTCGTGGGAATAACTTAGGAAATGAATGAGAACGAACAAACTCATCCAATGAGCCGAAGAGCGGGATGACCGTGGTCGGGTCTGCGATTGCTGATGTGCCGGCGCAGAGCGCATGAAACGATGAATGGGGCCATGTCTCAAAATGGCAGAGACGATGGCGGGACGGATTTCTGTGGACGTACAGGATCAGGCGTCGTTCCTGCCATGGGTAGACAACGGGAGAGCGTTCAAATGGCCGTTCGAAGAGCGTACCGCGCCGGCCATAGAGCTTGTTGAAGGCACGGGCATATGCATTGAAGAGATTCGAGAGACATCGGGAGGGATCTTTTCTCCCTGTGTCCCGGTGAAGGCGGATGGCAAAATGAAAGTGATCGGGGAGGAGGCAATACGCGAGTGTCGTGGCGATCGGAGCGATGTACTTCTGATACAGGCGGAGGAAATATTCGTAGTTGCGGTCCTCACGGAACAGGAGCTCTCTGTTGTTCCCCCGATTGTACACATGGTACGTGAATCCCGGATGAAGCCGGTGGCGGTATTCCATGGCGCCCCCCCGATGCGATGTGGATCCAGGTAGGACCTGTCAGGTCTCTCCCGGCAGCAAGTATGCAACACCTGCCCTACATTCGCAATCCCCTGCGATCACCTCAGTGTATCACGCTTCGCATCCCCGAGACATCGGCCTCTAGGGCCGCTCCTCGATCGTGAGGCGGTATCTGTACTTGTCGAAGTAGATATTCGTCTGGTCGTACTCCAGCTCTCCCCTCTGAAAGTCGACGTTGTCCGACCGCATCGAGGATTTCGGGGGCCGCAGTTGCTGTGCGTGATCGCTGTTCGCCGCCATGCGATACTGATCGAGCCCGCCGAAATAGAAGTCCCTTATCTCATGTTTCTCATCGTCGCTCAGTGTCGTCAGATACTGCATGGCGAAGATGCCCATATATGGATCGACAGGGACCCACCCCCACGGCTGCAGATAGATCTCGGTCCAGTCGTGGATGGTCTTGCCGCCCGGGAACGTGAACCATCCCGACTGCCATCGCGCAGGAATGCCGTTCATACGGCACAGCGTGATGAACAGCAGCGCCTCCTGCCCGCAATCTCCGTACCGCTTCTCGAGGCAGTATGCTCCGATATTCCGGATGGTCGAATACTCGATAGCATAACTGTACTTGATGTTCTCGGAGATCCAGTCGTAGAACGCCCGCGCTTTCCGAACAGGATTTTCTTCCCCGCCGAGGATCTCTTCCGAAATCGTCCGCATTGCAGGGCTGAACGTCACGTGCGGTCCTTCCCCGAGGAATCTGTTGATCTCGGGATCGGTCCTGTCGTATGCTTCCGCTGCGTCGGGGTCAAGAGAGAATCGAATGCCTGCGTGTGTGTATATATAGTCGATCTGGAACTCCGATCCTCCCTCGTCGTTCGCGATCTGCTGCATGAACGCTGACCGTATGGGGCTCGATGCGTCGTCCAGCGTTACGTCAGCCGAGGATGCAACCAGCGAAAAACCAGTCTGGAACGGGAACTCGCGGGGGATCGGAAGCCATGCGCTGATCACTTTGTCCGGCGGTGCAGATTCAGGTTCCGCGATGACCGTCATCGTCACGGCGAAGGTCTTTGGCAGAACATATGGCTTACTCTCCGCGGCTGCGGCAGCAGTGATCAGACGCAGATTATCCAGCACTCCCCGTTCGAATGCCACATTGTCCGGCGGTTCGACCCTCCGTGCGGCGATCCCGGGATAGCGCCAGAACAGGTTGCTCCTGCTCGTGTTGACAAAGAGCTCCCTCCCATCGATGATCCGGATGTCGAACTTTCCCTCCCCGATCCACTGCTCGAACTCCTCCCGGGTCACATCCTTCACTGCACGCTGGACGATCTCCCACATACGATCCCTGTCGTACGGATAATCCAGCCGGATCCGGCGCAGTCTGTCCCGCTCGAATTCGAGTGTCCTGCGGAAGGCCGCATCGTCGGCCCGCTCGATCGCAGCTGTGAGATACTTCTCCGCACCGGCCAGGTCCCCTCTTTCTTCCATGATCGAGGCTTCCTGAACGATCGTTTCGGGTGCTGGCTGGCATGCCAGCAGCAGCACGAGAACACCGACAAAAGACATCCGCATCATGAGTCGTCTCCTTCCAACCACTGGATCGATGCAACATTCTCCAGTTCCGTTGCGATGAACATCCGGTCCTTGTACTGCTCGATCACGTCCGTCGGCAGGTCCGCTCTGAGGAATGCCGTGCGCCGGGGGAGCCCGAACGAGTCTGTCTCTTCCTGGTAGCACTCCAGAGATAGGACCGAGTAGAAGGGTCTGAACCGGTCCATCCAATCCTGATAGTACACCGTCTGCGCAAAATCGAACAGGTCCTGCCTGAATCTGAACCATCGTCTGGGCTCGCGCACATGCTCGCTCGTCGACTGGCCGAAGACGATCGATGCCCGACAGACGCGGTTCGCCGGATCGATGCTCATCCGGAACAGCCTGTCGAACAGCGGATGCGGTGCAGATCCGACGCGGAAGAGTCTGCACATATCTGTGATCTCGGCCGTCTCCCCCCGTTGCAGTGCCGCGATCTCGTCCTTTCCCGCATCGGCGAACCGGTGCTGGCGCAATTCTTCAAGTTCTGTCAGCTCTTTGAGGCGGTCGAGAGGGAGATGCTCCTTTCGCATCCGTTCTGCGAGGATCGCCCGCTCCCTGGGGGTCTTTGCCAACGCCATGATCTTCTTCTGCTCTTCCTTCGCAAACACATCGTCCTTCGTGCGTATCGTATGTCTGAAGAACAAGGAGTCTTGAAGGAACGGCTTCAGGCGTTCCCATCGGAAGATGTCCGAGTTTTGATATCCCAGCGCCAGAAGGAGGAAGAGGCTCATGAACATCGCCACTTCGAACGCCATCCCCATGGAAGGCTTTTCGAAGAAGAACATCACGATCGTGACGAAATCCTTGAACGGCAGGAGAAGTCCTACGCAGGCGAGCCAGGCGATGATCCCGAGGGGCACGAACGACCACAGTGGCAGTAAGCGGCGGTGCCACACCGGGAGCAGAATGAAGTGGATCCCGTACCCGATGCCGAAGAGCCACAATCCCAGGATCGTGTCTCCATAGCGTTCCACAGCTTAAACCTCACCGGAAGGGGTCGTCCCAACCCATCGGGACGCGAACCAGGCACCAAGGAGAATGAGCGTTGCAACGGGAATGATAAGGAGCGCGGCCGTCTGAAACCCGGCGGGATCTGCCCGATCGATCTGCACTGCATAGATCGTTGGAACTCCTCCAAGGAAGAATCCGGCGGCAAATGTGATCGCCCGCCCTTTCGCCGGGAGCCCGTGGTAGAAATACATGCTTCCTACGAGGCCTTCCAGGAACTTGTGAGCGATCGGCACTTCATGCCGCTGCCACTTGATCATCAGGAACACTGCGATGACGGCCCACACGAATCCGTACCAGCCCAGGAACAGGACCCAGTAGAGGTCAAGGGGAGTTGCGAACGAAATCTCCGGTGCTGTCCCAAGCTCCCAGTCCCGCAGGAAAAGGCTCAGCCGGTGCACGAACAGCGCTCCAATGATCACGGTCGAGAGAATGCTCATCGCGAGGCGTGACCGGTCCCATGGAAATTCCGGAAGGTGGCCAAGGATGCGCCGAACGAGGCCGGCGTACCGTCCCGTCCGTCCCCACCATCGCAGCACCCAGAACATTCCCAGGGGGACGAACGACAATGTAAGCAGAGTAACTTCCAGCGCAAGGGACCTGCCGAAGAAGATGATGACGATGATATAGACCAGGAGGACCTGAAGCTCGTCCCGGTGCCACCACGTGAATGTTTGAGAGGATTCGTGCATATCGGATGTGCTAAAACAGAAGATCCCGTCGGTCCTTTCGGGCGAACGGGATCTCGACTCCTGTCATACGATCGGAGGAACGATCAGGCAAAGCTCTCGACCGCACGTTCGACGGTCTCGTATTCCTTGAACACCTTCACAAGCTGTGTGATGACGAACAGGCTCTCGACCTTTTCCGACACACGGGCCAGCCGGACATCTCCGCCTTTTCCCTTCGTCGACGTCAAGCAGGCAATGAGGGTCCCAAGCCCGGTGCTGCTTACGTAGCGCACTCCGGCGAGGTCGATCACAATGTTGAGCGTTCCGGAGTTAAGGAGGCCGTTGATGCGTTCGCGGAGCTTCCCTGTCTCCGGCTCACCCATCAAGTCCCCTTTCAACGACAGCACGGTGATCTTACCGTGCGCCTTTTCCTTGATGTTCATGGTGGTGTCCTTCTCTTTCTTACGGTCAGCGGTGGAGCATGATAAACTGATTTGCCAGAACTATCCAGTCCCAAAACACACTGATTTTATTGGCTCCGCGTGACCTTTGCTTCGTCAATGTGATGACAAAGTGTTAGCAATGGAAGCCATTCTACAGATTTACCGAGTGAGTATCAAGGGGAGGTGTTGGGGGGGTTGATTCTCAGTTCTTGGAAAGCTTGCTCCGACACAATAGCTCCCAGACCGCTTGCTTCTCCTCCGGAGAGAGATCCTGGTCGATCCACTCCATTGGCCAGCGAGGTGTCGGGGCATTGGGTAGGTAGTCCATTGGAGAGAAGACTCTGATCTTCTGCGCAACATCGAATACTAGCATGTTGCTCCCTCGGCGTGTCAAGAAGGCCTCATGGGAGGCGTTCTCAGGCAAGAGATTGTCGAGGCAGTAGCAGACAATGGTCTGGTCCCGCCTCCTCTCCCTACCCAAAGACCTTAGAGCTCCCTGAGCGTTGCGGTCTGTGAGCGAGAAGACGACCAGGATTTCATTCGAATCGACATCCTGACCAAAGAAGCTATCGCCAAGTTGAGCCCGGACCTCCCGGGCAACTCTCGACCCACAGTCTCCGAGACCGATCAAATGACAAGGCTTGCTTTTCCGAGCTAATACCTTCTCCACCGGAAAGGGAATAGAAAGTGCTCCTATCATGAGCAGCCAATCTCTTCTATTCATCCAGGTTCTCCGCTGCTCTCTTGGCCAGAAACCAAATGCGACGGTAGAGATGTTTTGCAATCCGATCGCATTGATCAGCGTCTGAGGAGTCAACCGCATGCAGGACTGTCCTCAGGCACGACAGAACTTCACTTTTCCCCAATCCACCGCCATGCCTCTGATTTCTCCTTGCCAGGGCATCCAGATGATGGTTCAGGTCCCCTGCCGCATGAATAGCCGGGTCTACGACATTCACAAAGCCCGACGTAGGATCCTGCAGCTCTATTGAAGGCCTAATCACCATATGCCATGCCCTCATGTTCACTGCAAGAAACATGGTATAAATGGGGCCCCGCTCGCTTGAGGATAGGACTCCCTCCATAGCCAGCGTGATCTGATTGTCAACTGGTGGTAGATCTGCCGTGGTGATGTCTTTGACTTGTCTTACTGTGTCGCGGATGTAGCCGTAGATCGCTTGGGATATTGCAGTTTCGGAGAGCATGCAGATTGTCGAGGGTGATGTGACAATCTACAGAGAAATGTGATTTAGATATTGATTAAGCTGTCTCCTGAGATATTCTTCTTGACAGGCCTTCTTGGTATGATAAGTTTTGTCACTCAAGAGACACTCAATAGCTGTTTATTTCCACGCAGAGAAACAGGCCATGCGTCCACGAATTAGGATGTTTCAATCTATTCTCGGTAACAAGAAAAGAAAATCCCGAAGTTTATGATATGATGCTTGACTTCTTGCTTCGAAGGAGCAATCATGAAAAAGGTGCATCACTTGGGAGCTCACCAAAATGAACCGATCGCGATTTCTCGTTGTTGCCCTCCTGGTTGCATTAGTATGCTCAATGACATTGTTGCTCTATGGGTGTGGAAAGAGTGAAGAAGAAGTGCTTGAAGAAACACTCGTGCTATTTAGTGAGAACGAGTACAAAACCATAGTCCAAAAATCTACTGAGAACAGGAAGCTCATAGAATCAGCCCACATCCTGAACCAGTATGAAGATCTCGTGGCTAAAGCAGGTATTCTGATTGACAGAGGGAATACAGCTATGCATAAAGGTGACAGCTTGGCTGCTCTTGGGCTTTCCAGGCCTGCAAGGGAGCAATTCGAAGTCGCCATGCGGATCTTTCCAAAAGACTCTTTGTTAGCGTTGACTCATGCTACTGTAGCACATGGTCTTCCGCCTGTATACACTTATCGCGGAACGATCGGAGAAAGAGAATTCAAGCACGCGTTTCATACGAAGTGGAGGGGGGATCGAGTGGTCCCGGACTTTGTTAACATCACCGTCTGGAATCACGATCCAAGCCAACCAACCGCACTCGCATATTTTGTTCCAAGCTTCTTCTACCAAGAGGTGAAACAGGATGGGCCTCATGTTTTCGCAGTTGTTGCTGAACCGGATTTCTATCAGAGAAAGCGTAGCTTTTCTTCTCCAATTTGGGGCGGTGAAGAATCTAGCGGGAGAGTTACCTGCAGTTCGGCGAGAACTACTAATTATAGTTCGCGTTACAAATTAGAGGATGTCTTTGAAAAGATTGTTCTGGGTAAGGACAACCGTTTTTACGTAAACATGGTTGGCTTTCAACATGCAAAGTATCGTGGACTTGAATTCTCAGGATATGGCGACAAGTGATAAACCTTCCTTCAACATTTGCAAATACGATCAAGAGTCGAATGACAGTTCATGTTATATCGTTAGTCCAAAATCTCGACAGCCTCTCGATTGGTGGCCAATTCAATCGCAGCCAGCTTATTCTGGGGCGGCCGCGGGATCTATACCAATGGTTCAACCGCGCCTATATGGCAGGCCTATTTCCTTTTCACCGCAAATCCAGAAACCACATGGATTGGAACGGTTAAACCACCGTTACGCACAGAGCTTCTGATAATTTTGAAATCATACAACGCGTCAGCGCCCAATTCCACGGCAACTTTATATACCTCCTGCAATCCCTCGTCAGTATTCAATCTTTCAATCTGCCAAGGAACATTCCCAACCCATTCTCTCTGCCACTTTCTTTGATCAAAAGGCTTAGTAATATCTGAGAGCTTGACCTCTGGTATTACCCGGATGGTAACCAATCCAACTCCATCGTATTCTCCCCTTGGTTCTTCAATCGGAGTAAACAAAAATCCCTTCTCGATATATGGACGAAAATCAAGTCCGTCAATCTCTACGTTTCGCTCTAACTGTCTGGTAGCAATAGTCGCGCAGGAAATGAAAAGAGCCAAGAAAGCTAAGGCGATCAAATTTCGCATGATGACCTCCCCAGGTTATTGCAGATATGTGCTCCAAGCTACCGCCCAACACGTTGTCAAAGAGATTTCTTGAACTGTGAAGCAGTCGATATCATAGGAGCAACCAGACAGCATAACTCGTCGACAGTCCATGCTAACCTGTCCACATCTTCGCACTAATCTTCACGGTCGTCATCTCACCCTTGTTACTTGACCAGAAGCATCTTCTTGACGATACGTACTGTCTGATGCTCCAATACTGCGAAGTAAATGCCACTTGTGAGATCGCGTGCATCAAATTGCACTTGGACGAGTCTCCCGGCCACATGAACACCCTCATGAACTGACGCAACACGCTCACCAAGGATATTGTAGACCTCAATCTTCACGTGGCCATCGACAGGCAGTATGAAATCCAAAGATGTCGTTGGATTGAAGGGATTAGGATAATTATCAAAGAAGACGATGTTTTCGGGAATCAACGAGATACCGAGACTGTTGCTTTCAGCAAATCCCTTTGACCCCACGACCAGCCTGAATCTTCTTTCCCCATAGCGAGAGCTGATCCTCAGTGGCTTATTTGCATGAATCTCTCTGAGTATTCTCCAGTCTAGGTCAAACAGATATGCTTCAGAGGGAATGCTGTCCAATCCCCAGAACTCCAGGTCCAGCGCGATATGTTGCTCAGGAGTTGTCACCTTGAAATCCCAGACATATCCTTCGTCCCCCGCCCTTCGGTAGTCATGTGTCAACGGTCCTTCAGCATTGGGGAAACTCAGCGAGACCGATCCCCCACCAAGCATCGGGGGTTCAAACATATCATGCTGATCCCACCCATCAGAAGCCGTTGGATCCACTGCTGCCACGTTACTGATATCACTGATATTGTTGTCAGCTCGTGTCGCATCAATGCCTATACTCCAGGACTTTGCCGCAGGGTTCATCGATCCATTTATCCGAAATCCAGGGTTCGGGGCTGCCTGAGACGATCTATCAGCCAAATCGAATCGCAAACTCGCCGGACCTTGTGTCCCCATGTTGATGGCAATTCCTTCCCATGCTTTCAGCACGGTTGGATTTGGAGTCCAGCCACTATTGGGTCCTGATCCATCATAGTACCAGGTCCTCCCTGTGAGGCTCAGCCCATTTGATAGCGAAAGGCTGTCAAGAGGTACATCGAACGAGAACGGATTTCCGATAAGGTTCCATCCACTTTGGACTGGGATTCCAACCGTGGCATATTCATCGGTTCGCAAGACAGAGCCCGGTCCCGTGCTGACCGTCTTGGCCGAACTCATGATGAGATAGAACGCTCGCCCTGGAGTGATGATCTGGGAGGTGGCTATTTCGGGATAGTCATCAAATGGGAAGCTGGCAGGCCTGCTTGGATTGTATGCGAAAAACCTCCATTCGGTCGTATCGTACGCACCCAATCCCGTTTGCTCAACAAGAACATGTTGCGGCGTCTTGTTGTCCAGGTCCAAAGGGACGGACAGCATCCGGTAGGCCTTTACCATCTGGTTTTCGGGCAAGGACGATGCTCCAGGTTGCGGGACAGACCGCGACTGGTTCTGAGCGAGTCGGATTCTTATCGAGTACGCAGGAGTATAGGCCGAATTTCCCGCCCTGTCTTCTCCGATGATTCTATAGTCCACTCCGACCCCAGCGTTGGACCCAATAAAACTTGTCGGTATTGCCGCAACAGCGTCTGCCGTGGCTGAATCCGGGAAATTCGCAGTCATCGACCATGGAGAGCCAGATGCGCGGTACTGTAGCCGAAGGATTCGAGGTCCCGACAAAGCATCTGTCAGGCTCGCCACAACCGAAATGTCCGTTCCGCCGGACGTGCTCCAGCTGGCAACCGATGCGCTATCGTGTACAATTCCTGGACGTGTATGGTCATGTCTGAGCATTACGCTTACCGCTGTCAGCGGATCCTTATTCCCGCCTCCATCCTCGAGATAGACCCAGGCGGTGAACTCTCCTTCTGTCGACCACGGGATGGAAATCGATGATGTGCCAATGGTGACACGAGTACCTGGCTGGCTCTCGCTAGGCACTTGATTGACACTGTAGTGGGCAGCGGCAATTCCTGATTGATCGGTTGGATTTGTCCAGGAAAGGGTATATTGCGACGTGTTGCTCCATCCAGAGGGGGTGGCGGTCAATCCTTGTGGACTCGAGGGCGCCTGAATATCGGGCGCAAGCGTTGTGGCCGACGCTTCATTTGAGTATACAGAATTGCCCATAGAGTTGAATGCCCTGACTCTGAAGTAGTACTCCGTTGCTGGGCTCAATCCGGTGCTCTGATACGATTCCTGATTAACGCCCACCGAGGCAATCTGGCCATACGGGCCTCCCGCCCCGACCCTCATCTCGATCCGAAATCCTTCTTCATCTATTGAATTGTCACTCCAGCCAAGATCAATTCGAGTAGTAGACACGGGGGTCGCAACGAGTGATGTCGGGGCCTGAATAGTCGATGGTCTATCTTGAATTGGATTTATCGAGACCTCGTTTGAATACGAACTCTCTTTCGCTTCTACCGAATCTACAGCAGTGATCCTGAAGTAATACGTTGCAGAACCAAGTCCCTTCAGGATCAGTGAGTCATAGGCGGCAGATGCCGTGTCGAAGAGAGTCGTGGGATTCGGACTAGTGCTGCCGTATACTCTAATGATGTGTGCATAGGTCCCGGGCCCAGAATCCCACTTGAGGACGACACTCGAGTCTTCAGGACCCGTCCAAGCCCGCAGATTTTGTGGTGCTGGAACTGAGGTCGGAGTAGCGGCCACTTCATTGCTATACCCACTCTCATATCCCGCACTATCCACCGCCGTCGCCCGGAAGTAATAGGTCGTTCCGTTTGTCAGCCCGGCAATTGTCTTGGAGGTATCTGAAATACCGCCAGTCGTAGAATCGATCTTCGTGGTAGGATTCGCGGATGTGTCGCCGTAGATCCGATAGCGCAAAAAGTCCGGCTCGGAACTCTTGTGCCAAGCCAGAAGCACTTTCGCGTTTCCCGCCGTCGCAGTCAAATTTGCGGGTGCCATTGGTGCCCATGGGCCGCGGAAGCTGGCAGTGTCTTTTGCAATGGTGGAAATGCGAATCTCATCAAGGTCACCAACAAGATTGCCATCTCTGCTTGTTCTGGTGTCAGAACTATTCCCAACGAGTGATTCCGGCGCGGGGTCTGCTTTTGAGAATACTCGACCGTCAATCACGAGCCCCTGATAACGTGTATGACCGCTCCAAATGGCTGCCACATGCATCCATTCTCCCACCGTTATGGTGAAATAAGGTGTGGATAGATAACTTGGGCCCGACGTTCCGTTGACCGTGAAGTAGACGGCTCCTGCCATATCAAGGTGTATGATCCAAGCATCGTTCGAAATGATATTAGCGCCCGCAGCTGGCAGGGAGTTGCACCTGAGCCAAAAATCCACAGTGAACTCTCTTGAATCAGAGGAATCCAGGTATTTGGATGGTCCGGCTGATATGAAATCCCCGTTGATCGAATGGCGCCAGGCTCTCCCAAATCGGCCGTCTGTCACAGACACACCGTTTGCCCCTACGATATGCCCCTTACCGCTCACGTCCCTCACGTCCAGCCCCGACACATAATTCAGGTGGAGGAGGAGAACAGTTGCTGTGTCGGTGCTGTATTCCCCGGGTAAAAGCACAAATGGAACCGCCCACACATCCGTGGAATAATCACTCTCATTTCCAGAAATATCTACTGCAGTGATGCGAAAGAAATGGAGCACATCGTTTTCCAGCCCCAATATCGTGATTGAGGTATCGGATACTCCACCATTTGCTGAGTCGATCCTTGTTGTTGGCTCCGGGGCGATCCCCGCGTAGATAATATAGCGGAGGAAATCGGGCTCGGAGTTTCTGCTCCATCGCAAGATAGCCTGCCCATTCCCTGGAATCGCCGACAGATTCTGCGGGATCATTGGTGCGTCGTTGTCATAAGGTGTAGCACTCACCTCATTCGAGTATCCGCTCTCATTCCCCGCGCTGTCCACCGCTGTCACGCGGAAGTAGTAGGTCGTGCCGTTTGCTAGCCCGGTGATTGTCTTAGAAGTATCAGAAATACCGCCAGTCGTGGAGTCTATCTGAGTGGTGGGATTTGGAGATGTGCCGCCATAGATGCGGTAGCGGAGGAAAGCCGGATCTGTTGTTCTATTCCAAGTTACTGTTATCTGGGTGTTTCCTGGCGCTGCCGAAACGTTCTGTGGAGTTGGTGGTGAATGGTCGGGCCATCCAACGGCATGGTACAATGAACTCACCTCCACTGCGCTAAGAGCTCGGCTGTAAATGCGGATGTCGTCAATGCATCCACCCCACCTATGTACAGAATCAGGATCGGAGCCTATGAACAGGTCATTCATAACTCCGTAGTCCATGCTGGTGATCACTTCGGAACAAGAAGACGAATCCCTCAAGGCACCGTCTATGTAGATCCAGCTGCGGCGTGAAGCACCGTCGACTGCAAAAACTACATGATGCCAGCTCAGCGCAGCGACCGGAGCTGTTGTAGAGAGAAAATGACCCGTAGTGCCAGTGGTACGGAAAGTGCCCTCCATTGTTCTTTCCACGTTTGAGTTGCCACTAGCAGCTAAGTAATAACCACCCTGTGTATTGCGATTCCGAATCTCCAACACTCGTGGTGCGTACGGCCCGCCACCATCCATGTATATCCATGCTGACAATGTAAGTGCTTCCTGCACACCGATGGAGACAGAGTATGGCACCCGAATATGACTTGATGTACCGTCAAAGAGGTAAGCGCTCTCGGCATTACCTAATCTATCCACCGCAGGAACTACCCAATACGTTACTCCATTATTTCCATGCCCACTCTCATCATGAGCATTTCCGTTGAACGGGTAGTAGGCGACAAGATCGGACTCAAGATCCACCGACTGGGGTGTTACCGAGACCTCATTCGAATACTCGCTCTCATTCCCCGCACTATCAACAGCCGTCACGCGGAAGTAGTAGGTCGTTCCGTTTGTTAGCCCGTCTATTGTCTTGGAGGTATCTGAAATACCGCCAGTCGTAGAATCGATCTTCGTGGTAGGATTGGGAGATGTGCCGCCGTAGATGCGGTAGCGGAGGAAGTCTGATTCCTGGTTCTTGTTCCAAGTCAGAGTTACTTGACTATCCCCAGTTTGCGCTAGAAGGTTGTTGGGCTTGGCAGGCGGAAAGTTAGTCTGGCTAGTCTTTGCAAAGCCTGCCATGCTCGACCTTCCCTCGAAGCCTGTTGAGTCAACAGCGCTGATTCTGTAATAATATGTGAAATCAGATTGAAGCCCAGTGTCGGCGTACACCGAATTTGTCGTAGAATCTATCAATACCACACTTGTACTATCAGGTCCTCGATAGATGTAATATCTCATCAAGGGGATCGCACCACCACCGTTTTGCCACGAAAGATCGATTGTTGACCCACTCGCAATCGCCGTGAGGTCCCGAGGTGGAAGTTGCAAGTTGAATTCCTGAGGGGATCTTTCAGCATTAGAAACTCGCACTTCATCCAGAACAATCGACCAATCAGGAGCGCCTTGCTTTGATGAGTTATTGAACTCAACTTCACCAGCATTATCCGAAGACACCGTCGGCGAGTAGAGGGTTGAATTCTCAAATACACCATCTATAAATATCGATATCTTGCTCGATGTTACTGTGGTGGCTATATGGTGCCATCTTCCGTCATATAGATCCGTCGTACCACTGAGAGCTGTATAGTCAGGAGTTGAGCCTGACTCAGTATGGTAGACTTGTGCATGTGCAAAGAAATCTGGTGGGGCTAACAATCCGAGCAGCCATCCCCTATACGGTGTCGTATCCTCAGCCTTTTCAATGAACCTACCAAAAGATGCTCCAGTCACCTTAATCTTGACCCAAAGCTCAATGGTGTATTTACCCGAATCGAAGTTCAGAGACGAATGATGTGGTATTGACATGGATTGTGTCGGGCCAATAATAGACCTGCCATATCCAAATCGTCCAGCCGATGGACTAGCCCCTCCCAGGGCTAGTCCATCATTTCCGTGTACGCTTGCATCCTGCACTGAGGTCCCGCTCATCTCATTCATGGGGAGGAGAAGCACCGTATTCCCGTCAGCTGAATATTCACCATCAAAGGAAGCTGCGTTGGGAGTCACCAACACTTCATTGCTATACCCACTCTCATTCTCCGCACTATCCACCGCCGTCACACGGAAGTAATAGGTGGTTCCGTTGGTTAAACCCGTGATCGTCTTGGAAGTATCAGAAATACCACCAGTCGTGGAGTCTATCTGAGTGGAGGGATTTGGTGAAGTGCCGCCATAGATGCGGTAGCGGAGAAGATTAGCACCATCAACTCTATTCCATGTTAGATCAACCTTGGCGTTCCCCGCCACAGCCACAAGTCCAGTGGGCGGAAGAGGGGGCGGGGGGCTGCTGGAGAATTTCCATGTTGGACTGGCAAGCGAATCTGGCAAAGCAACGACTTTCCAGAAATATGTCGTGTCGGGAAGAACTGTCCCTTGGTATGACGTATCCGAAGGATTGAGGAGAGAGAACCTTAGAGATAGACTTGAATCATATCCAATGATAAGATCATAGCTGCCAGCACCAGGGTGGGAATTCCAAATGAAGAGAGGATTTATGCCGACATTAGCCGCACCGTTTGGAGGGGAAATTAGACTGAGACCAGAGACTATTGCCTGGGGGGTTGCAATCACTTCATTGCTATACCCACTCTCATTGAGCGAATTATCCCTCGCCTTGATTCGGAAGTAATACGTTGTCCCATTAACAAGTCCTAAGATTGGGTAGGAAGTGTCCTGTGGGGTTGTCGTATATGCTTCCGTCGTGGGATTGTGGTCGATGTCCGCGTAGATCACGTAGGACAGTATATCGGGCTCGGGATTTGGAAGCCACCGAAGCAGGACCTCACCATCACCCGGTGTTGCAGTGAGACTCCTCGGAGTTATCGGAGACGTTGTATCCAGTGTGCTGAATTGCCAGATGGCTGAATAGCTGCTTGTTCCCAGCGCATTCGTCGCGTTCAGTCTCCAATAGTACGTCGCTCCTTCCAAGAGGCCAGATATCACTCGGAGGGTGTCAAACACGGAGGAATCATCTAGCACCATCCCGGAAAGGAAATTTGCGCTCGACGCAACCTGAACCCTGTAAGAATTCGCCCCTGGCGATTGGTACCATGCCAACGTTACCTCCGCTGGCAAGCCTACACTGCCATCGACAGGTGTCAATGCGATAGGTGTTGGTGGAGGAACAAGGGTAACACTTGATTGATTCGAGTATCCGCTCTCATTCCCCGCGCTGTCCACCGCTGTCACGCGGAAGTAATAGGTCGTTCCGTTGGTGAGCCCAGTGATAATTTTGCTCGTATCGTCAATTCCACCTGTTGTCGAATCAATTTGAGTCGTGGGATTAGGAGACGTGCCGCCGTAGATGCGGTACCGGAGGAAATCGGATTCAGTGTTCCTAGTCCAGCTCAGCAATACCTGGGCATTGCCAGGCGTAGCGGTCAGATTCTGAGGATCTTCGGGGGGCGGGTTTGGGTACAGGGGGTGGGCCAGAGGGCTTTCAATCGCCCCCATATCAGGATTGGACCCCATTGGCTGAGGCCGAGCATTCCCAAATAGATCCTCAGAAGGAGAATCAACTGCTAGCCCATAGAAAGAAACCGATTGTGTCCCAGCACCTATGGGTGCAGCACTATCCACAAGAGAATAGTCAAAGGGGTAGTTCACCTTAAAAGGATCATTAACTGAAAAGACGTTGCCAGACGCACGATAACTCACATTCTGTTCAGCTTCATTTCCAGAAGTATACGTGCCAATGAGTGCAAGCTTTCCGCTGAATCTCCAAATCTGCTGCACCTCACTCCCTTCCCCTATTCGTCGGTTCTGAGAGACGATCGAATTGAAAACGAGAACACTGTCAAAATCCGTGTTCATCGCGATACCAGGACCATATCGTCCAAGCGGAATACTATTCCGAGCAATTGTCGAATGTACGATTCTTGCAGAATCAGTCCCTTCTATATAGAGGCCACCCCCATCAAGTCCATCAACAGAATTCTCGGCAACCAGCGAATTCTCGAGCAAGAGACTTTTCACCGTATTGTTGGACCAGATTCCTCCACCATTTTGACTCGCTTGGTTGTCAATAATCTTCGATCGACGAAATACTGTCGCCTCAACGCTGCTAAGATACACACCTCCACCGTAAAGACCGTAGTTGTCCACAATGACACAGTTCTCTACAGACAGCTCCTTCGCTGCTACCACATAAATACCCGATCCAGGATCAAGATCCTTTGGAGCCCCTCCGCGAATAGTTAAACCCACAATCTCAATGCTCGCAGTTGATTTGTTAATTGTGATCGTTGCACCTAGTCTCTTAGCATCGATAGTCGTCTGCGAAATCGTTGAGGTGTCACCTGTAAGACAATAGGTACTTCCAAATAGAATAGACCCTGTGTTCACGACCACTCTTTGTTCGTACAGCCCTGGAAACACGATGACGGAATCCCCTTCGACACATGTGTTGAGAGCATATTGAATTGTGCGAAATGGGGCAGGGGATAATCCCTCGCTTGAATCAGAACCCGTGGTGCTCACATAGTAGGCCCGAGGAGAAGGGATGGCGGTTGCCTCGTTTGAAAACCCACTTTCATTTCCCGTGCTGTCAACAGCGGTTACTCTGAAAAAATAGGCCGTTCCATTTATAAGCCCAGTGACAATCCTTTTGGTATCCTCAATACCACCAAGTGTGGAATCGATTTGTATGGTCGGATTTGGTGCGGTTCCACCGTAGATGCGATAGCGCAAGAAGTCTGATTCGGAGCTCATTGACCATCTAACTGAGACCATCTCATTTCTCGCGACTGCATCTAGACCCTGTGGGGCCGATGGTGGTGTTGTGTCTTGAGTGGGAACCCCTCCATTTGTGGTATGTATAAGGGTTGCCGATCCTATCGCAAGCCCCACATTTGGATCAATAAATGAAACGCCTTTGAGTGAGACAGTTGTTCCGCTTTCTTGACGAATCCAGTTTGCACCACCATCTGTTGTACGGACCACCACACCCGAGTCCCCAACAATCGTGGCCACGAGGGAGTCATCATAGCTGATATCATTAAGCGCGACTGATATTCCCGGTATCAGCAAAAACTGCCACGATTCTCCTCCGTCCGACGTTTTTAAATACCCACCACCACTTGTGGTAGCAATACCATTTGCTGGGTTTGCAAAGCCTATCGACAGGATATCGTTGCTGGTCACTCTGGGTTGCTGCACCCAGTTAGTCCCCCCATCAATACTTCGAAAAATGTATCCCCCACTACCAACTGCAAAACACGATCCAGAACTGGCTGATGAAATTCCATAAAGACTTTGTGTCGACAGAAGTGAATGATCTGTCCACGTGACCCCTCCGTCGGTACTCTTAACGATGGTTCCAGAGTTACCAACTGAGACAACCAGATTTGAATCGACAAAATGTATGTCATTTAGCTTGTTCGAGTTACCTACATAACCGATACTCCACGAGATTCCACCGTCAGTTGAGCGAGCGACGCCCCCACTCTCGCCAACCGTGAGGCCTATGCCTGATTTGATAAATGCGACCTCGACCCACGATGTGGTTGTAATGTAGTCATGCGACCAGCTAACGCCCCCATCACTGCTTCTTAACGCATCCCCTCCGTTACCAACGGCGACTGCTACGGCGCGATTTATATAGGTAACGTCGTTGTAAATTGGACCATCTCCCACAAATCTCCCTGTCCATGGGAAAGGTTGTTGTGGGGTCGCTGATGCTTGGTTGCTGAAACCACTTTCGTTCTTCAGGCTGTCGATCGCGGTTATTTGAAAGTAGTAGAGTATCCCATTCAACAATCCAGTAACAGTTTTTGTTGTGTCGTGCCTTCCACCTACAGCAGAATCGACGAACGCAAGGGACTGTGGGTCTGTTCCTCCATAAATGCGGTATCGTAGGAAGTCAGCCTCTACGTTCGGGTTCCAGTAGAGATGCACCTCACCACTTCCAGCAGCTGCGATAAGATTCGATGGCGACAGCGGCGGGCTTGCCTGGGGCCATCCACCCTCTTCGAACAATGTTTCGATCTCAGACCCCGTGAGTTCGCGATCGTAGATGCGTACCTCATCAAGCTGACCTTCATAGTAGCCTGCGTTCGCATCCTGCCATGGACCAAAGCCATCTACGTAGACGCCTGATCCCATGATTAGATCCTTCCCCGACACGTAGGTGTTCGCGACATAGAACGTGTCAGATGAAGCAAGCTGACCATCCACGAAAATCTTTGTTCCGGTTGGCGATGTTGTGCCGACAAAATGGTGCCACTCACTAATGGGAGGACTTTCATACGTGCTCAGCAGAGTCTGGCCAGATCCCACTGGCTGTGAATGAATCGTTATTGTATATGCTCCAAGTCCCCAAAAATTCAGTCCCATAAGCCAAGATTGATCCTCTGGCGGGGATTGTCCTCCATAGCAAACCATATAGGGTTTGTTTGAAACCTTGCTAGCGCTAAACCAAAACGACACTGATCTCTGCGCAGAAGGCAGCGAACTTGCTGATGCCTTTATATAGTCGTCGACACCATCGAATTGATAAGAACCGTTATGACCTCCAAATCTATCTGTTGACAGAGTTGCTCCAAAGACGACACCGTTTGCAGCACTACCGCTTTCATCATTCGCATTTCCATTGAATGGATAATATGCAACTAGTCCGCTGTCCAGATTTTGCGCAGAGAGATAGGACATACCGAATATTCCAGCTGTCACCATCGGCAACATCTTAAGTGCGAAAGTCCGCATCATATATTTGAAATAGCCATGTTTCAGTTTGGGAAAACTGGGGGAAAGGGGAGACCGGGTTTCACTGACTGCGAAGATTCATCGCTCGTGAGGATCATGTAAGCTGCTGCACCACCTGCCAACACTGCCGCACCCCCTACATACCAAAGCCAACCTACCCCAGGCTCAACTCTTACAATTTCACGACCAATGAGCTTGGATCCCATCTCATCGGCCATTTCGGGGATGATGTCTGTAGCCAGATCATCAATCTCCCCCCGATAGCTACGACTGCTTGTCGTGAGAATCTGAGCCGTTGCGATGTCGATCACTTGAAGATTCAAGTTGTACGTCTCTCCGACCTGGCCTATGGTCCCCGCGAACATTTTTTCCACACTTAGAATTTTTCCTGCTTCGACGATGCACTCAACCTTTGAGCAGGCCTCCGATTGCTGAAATCCTTGCTCCTCGAGAATCTCTTTGATTTTGCTTCGGTCTACAACGACAAACTCATTCGAGGAAACCAAGGTTGCAGTGAAGACATCGGAGAGTGTGGCTGCCTCCTGGGGCGAGATTCCGGATCTGGCCTCAAAATCGAGAACGGCTACCGAGAATTTTTGTTGCGAGGGCTCTTGTGAAAGGGTGGGTCGAGCGAGGAAAAAAACGGCAGCGGCTAGGAACGTCACCCGTGTTCGTATAGAATTACTCATGAGACTATTCCTCTCGATAACGCAGAATGTCTCCTTCGGGAAACAAGCGCCAATACTCGGCCTGCAAACGCTAACAACTAAGCTACAAAACCGGGAAATCAGTTACATACGACAACGCCGAAAATGGTTCTGAAATGCCGGATTCGACATAATGACTAGTATTGTCAACTCGCCGACCGGCGGGGATTCTCAATCCTAGAACCGGCTGATATCGCGCCCGAACACCAGGGTCTTCATCCAGTCGAATACCACAAGAATCTTGTTTCGCAGGCTCACGAGCCGGGTCAGATATGCCGATCTCCACAGGAGGAACGTGAGGAATCCCCGCCCTTTGTAGGACTTGAGGTCCGCAAGTGCCTTGTTCCCTCCGACGTATGCCAGCATTCCGTAATGCCTGTATCGGAAGGGCCGGACTGTACGGCCACGTGCCTGTGCGTTGAGCACACGAGCGACATAGGCCCCTTGCTGCTGTGCCACCTGAGCGGTCATCGGGTAGGACATGCCCTCCACCACCGCACAATCACCGAGCGCAAAGATGTTTTCATGCTCCGGGACGTGAAGGTACCCGTCCGTGAGGATCCGGTCGGCCCGGTCCTTCCGGAACGACAGCGCTCTCGTGAATGCCACTGGCCCGATGCCTGTCGACCAGACAACCAGCCCGTACGGGATCTGCTCGCCGTCTCGAAGGATGATCCTGGCCGGATCGATGGAAGAGACGAAGGAGGTCGTCCGGACCTCGATGTCCTTGCGAGCGAACAGAGAGGAGGTGTACTCGCCGAGGACGGCGTCGAACGAACCGAGGATCCTCTCCTGGCCCTCCAGGAGTGTGATGCGGACGTGCGACATCAGGTCGCGATAGGCCTTCCGAAGGTCCTCCGCCAGAAAGTCGTGCAGTTCTGCGGCGAATTCCACCCCGGTCGGCCCTCCGCCCACGACAACGAAGTGGAGGAGCCGGTCACGTTCTGCCGCATCCAGGCCAGGGCGCGATGCCGCCTCCAGAAGGCGCAGTATGTCCTGGCGTATCTGCCTGGCATCTCCAAGTTCTTTCAGGGGGCGGGCATATTCACGGACGCCCGGTATATTGAACGTGTTAGACTCCCCGCCGACACCGATAACAAGCACATCATACGAAAGGTCGAAGCCCCCCCCTTCGGCCTCGCAACGGAGCAGCGACGCCTCAACATCGAGTCCGAGCCCCCGGGCCTCGATGAACGTTGTCTCATTCCTGCCAAGGCGCACGGGCTCGATGATGCTGCGGAATTCGAGCGTTCCGACCGTCGTGCTCGGAAGAAGCGGCGTGAAAAGGAAGTGGTTCCGCGGACTGACGACGGTCGTCCGCCAGCGCTTCGTATCGATGGACTTCAGCAGGCTGAAGGAGGCGAATCCGCTGCCGAGCAGCAAGAGATGTGAGCGGGAATCCTGAGGCATAGTACTTATGGCGATGTGGGTACAGACGGCGGCGACAGGTCCTGCGGAAGTGTGAACGAGATCGTGTCGGTCGTCATCGACCCGAAGAACCCGAGGGCCCCGGTCATATTGGAGTAGTCGGGCTGGTCGACCCGAATGGTGAGCGGGTCCTGAAAGAAATTGGCGAAGCTGTAGTAGGTGAAGAAATGCACGTCGGCCTGGGTCAGGACGATGACGGCCCGCTTCATCCGCAGATCGTCAGGCCCGAACCGTCGGTACAGGAGGGACAATGTCTGTCTGTACTCGCTGTTGCGGAAGTACGCCGTCTCGGTGTTCGGCCTTCCACTGATGCTCCTCCCCGTGGTCGATACTCTCCGCGTCAGGTTCGGATACTCAGGCACGTGCGTGTCCGTGTATGCCGTCGGAACCTCTGTCAGTTCCGTCGTCCAGACGCCGTCGATCAGTCGCTCGTATTCGATAAGCAGCCGCACGACATAGCCGAGCGCGTGCTGGCTGAGCAACGCCCGGATGGCGATGAGGTCCTGTGTTGGATATGCGTTCGGCGTCTGAAGAATGAGGAAGTCCGACGTCGAGAGCGCACCGGGGCCCGGAACGATCATCGTTGCATGCGCATCCCCCCGCGGCGAGGAGACGTCCAGAATGTAGGTCGCATCCCTGACCGGTGTGAGAGGATCGATGACATATGCGTTGACGCCCGCCGTATCCCCCAGTCCGGGCGGTGGGTAGAGAATCGTGTCGCGAAGCGTTACCGTTCCGCCGGGTCCTGTCAGTCTGACGATCGCCCCCGGGACGGGGGGGCTTCCCGGATGTTCATCCGTCGGGGGAGCCGTCTCGTGGACACGGATGATCTGCACATCACTGGCCGAGTTCAGCAGTGCAAAGACCACGTACGGACGCCCTCCCTCCGCGACCGGATTGAACTCCTCAGAACAACCGAGAAGCGCGAGAAGGACCGCTATGGTTCGTGCGTGTCTCATTGATATTCGATCGTCAGCATGGCGGACGGGAAGAAGGACAGCGAATTGACGCGCTCCCCTGTCTGTCTGTCGACATAGAAGATGTTCTCCCGGTCATAGACGTTCGTGATGCTCCCCCCGATGCCGATACGGATGGGGGACAGATCGATGCGATAGACGACCGCCACATCGAGACGGTGGTAGACCGGAAGACGGTAGGAATTCTTGTCCCTGGCAAGGGCGAGGTACGGAGCGCCTCGCTCGAACAATGAGGGATTCCGGTACACATCCGTGAAGGAGATGCGGTTGTATGACGCGATCGATGGCGTGTACGGCAGCCCCGACCCAACATCCCACCGGAGAGACAGGTCCAGAGACCGCAGCGGATGGACGACCCCGAGCAGCTTCAGGCTATGGCGCCGGTCGTACCGGGGCGGATAGGTGATGCCCCCGGTGTGAAGAGAGGTCCAGCCGAGCGTGTATGCGCCGAGGAGGTCCACTGCCGGATGTTCGTAGCGTACCATCGCTTCAGCGCCGTAGGCCGATCCTGCCCCGTTCACATAGTCGGGATCGGTCGCGACAAGCTTGTCCCGGTTGTAGGTGATGAGCGACCCGAAGTCCTTGTAGTACGCCTGTATGTCGAGCCCGAGGAGCGACAGAACGGACCCGCCGATCCCGGCCACGATGTGATCGGCATGTTCCGGTTCGAGGTCCTCGGGGACGGCGATCCAGGCGTCGAACAGGGAGATCAGATCGTCCTCGTTGTTGACCGTGATGACATACTGCGTCATGCGTCCGTAGGAGAGCTTCAGCCTCCAATCGTGGAACAGGGCCAGGCTGGCGTTCAGCCGGGGTTGGAGCCAGTACGCCGATGTTCCGCGGAACAGTGTCGTGACGTCGAGATGCACTCCTCCGTCGAACTGCCACACGTCGGACGACATCTGGAACCGGAACCACGCCGAAGCTTCCGGCAGTGTCTGCCGGAGGACGACCTCCCGCCCGGCATTGTTCACGACCCTGTATTCCAGCGACGGAAAACTGAACTCGAAACCGAAGAAGTACAGGTCCTTGGAGTCGGTGTAGAGCGTGGCGTTCGCCCTGATGGTCAGGTCATTCACCGTGCTTGATGCCGGATTGTTACCAGAGCTGTTCACCTGCCGGTACGCCTCGAACGAGCTGCCGTAGGCGACCGCTGAGACGAAGAGCCGCTTGTCCATCAGTCCGGAGCCCGTTACGCCGATGGCGGTGTTCCGCCAGCTGTAGTCGGCATCGGTCACGCGCCCGAAGGTGATGTCATCGCCGCTGAGGAACGCCACGCCGCTGTAGCGCGCATTCCCGTTGTCCGACTCCATCGTCACCTTCGCGAACACGTCATAGAACGACAGCGGCGCGTCCTCACTGATGAAGCGCGAGAAGGTGTTCGTGGGAAGCGACCGGCGCGCGTTCGTGAAGAACCGGATGTTGTCGCCAACGGGACCCTCGATCTGAAGCTTTGAGGAGAGGAAGTTCACGTTCGACCGGGCGGCGTATCCGGTCTTTCTGCCGTCCTTCGAGATCAGGTTCACGACCGAGGAGAGACGGCCGCCGTATCCCGGGGGGAACGCACCCGTGTAGATCTCCGATGTCTGAATGATGTCCGAATCGAAGATGCTGAAGATGCCGAGCGCGTGGTACGGGCTGTAGATGCGCATCCCGTCTATCATGATGAGGTTCTGATCGCCCGCTCCGCCGCGCACATAGAACTGCGAGCTGACATCGCTCGTCGAGACGATGCCCGGCAGCACCTGGATGCTCCGGAAGACATCCTCCTGGACGGTCACCGGGACCATCTTCAGGTCCCGCTGGTCCAGCACCTGCACGCTCGTCTGGATCTCCCGCAATTCCCGCTTGGACCGCTCGGTGATCACGACCTCCGACATTGCGACGGCCTCTTCTGCCAGCGCGATCGTCAGCTGCAGCGTCTGGCCGGAATGGACCGTGATCGTCTGCAGTTTTCGGCGGTACCCGATGGAGCTTGCCGATATCTCATACGTGCCGGGAGGAACGCTGGGAATGAGGAAGAACCCCGCAAGATTGGTGGAGGTGCCAAGGGTGGTGTTCTGAATGATGACCGTGGCGAACGGGATCCTCTCTCCGGATGTGCTGTCCGTGACCAGTCCGCGGACGTCCGCCAGCTGTGCATGCAGAACATACGGGACGCATGCAAGACACAACGTGAGAATGAAAAACCGGATGGTCGTATGGCGGGAAGAGGGAGTCATGAAGGCAGGCAACCTACCCAGAAAACGAGCGAACTCCAAGGTCTGCAAGTCCATGCACTCTTCTGTACATTGCGCCATGGACGTCCACCCTGTTACGGACATCGGGATACCCGAGTTACGGCCGTTTCGTACGCTGCGGCGGCCGCAGGAACAGCATGCTCAGGGACTGTTCATCGCCGAAGGAGAGAAGGTTGTTACCCGACTGTTCGCGAGTGGCCTTCGTGTGCTGAGCGTATTGCTGACGGACGAGTGGTTCGCCCTCAAACGCGACGAGATCGCCTCGCTTCCGTCTTCCCCACGGGTGTTCACGGGCTCAAAAGCCCTGCTCGAAGACATCGTCGGGTACAACCTTCACCAGGGGATCATGGCGCTTGCTGGCATCCCTCCTCCCCCCGACCTCGGCGAACTCCTCCGCACGGACGTCCCCGCTCACCTGTTCGTCGCCATCGACGACCTTGTGAACGCCGAAAATGTTGGCATTATCGTCCGCAATGCCCGTGCATTCGGAGCGACCGGCATCCTTGTCGGAGAGACATCAAGCAGTCCCTGGCTCCGCCGGTCGGTGCGCAATTCCCTCGGGGCTGTGTTCTCCATTCCGATCATCCAGTCGGAGGATCTTGCGGCGACTGTCCGATCCCTTTCGCGGCAGAATGGCTTCCTGTCACTTGCAGCTGAAACACAAAGAGACGGGGCCCCCATCGATGCGATGGACCTTCGGGGTCATGTATGCATCGTGGTAGGCGGTGAGGACAGAGGAATGCGGGAGGCAGTCGTTACGGCATGCGACCGTGTGGTCGAAGTGCCGATGATGCAGGGTGTGGATTCGGTCAATGTCGCAAATGCGGCTGCCGTCTGCCTGTACGAAGTGCAGCGTCAGCGCAGGGGTTGAGGAAGAGCCTCAGTCCTTGCGGGGCGGGAGCGCCCGGGCTTCTACTTCTGAACGGAAGCCTGCCTCGCGGTGGCTGGCATCGCAGAACGGTTTGTCCTTGCTGTGGCCGCACCGGCAGAGGGAGATGGCCGTCCGACCTCCGAGGTCGAACACATTTCCGTTGCCGTCATGGATCTCGAACGATCCTTCGACGCGTAAGCTGCCATTCGGCTTGATCGTGATCTTCGTGCTCATGGCGATCTTCCCTAAGAAGATACGCGGCTAATCCTCTCCGCGTCGTGAAGATGGCCACAAAGAACACATAGAATACAGAACGAAAGGACATGTCATTATTTGTGTTCTTTGCGTTCTCTGTGGCAAGTGATACTCTCGGATAATTTCTAGTTCTCCTCCGCGACCAGCACTTTGAACGGGACTGAAACGTCCGTCAACTCCCAGCGGAGGCGAAGGACACCGCTCGCCGGTCCCGTCCGTTCGAGCGTGATCGTGAACTTCTCCAGCGGCTCCTCGAGGGGCCTCCCCCGCATCGGGATCCGGACCAGGTCCAGGTCCTGATTATACACCGTCCCCCACTGCCCCGTCTGTTTGTTGATGATCAGCATCCACCGGTGTTCCGACGGAAGCGTGTAGAGCGTGTAATCACCCGCAGGGATCAGACTGTCGCCAAGCAGAAGGTCAAAGGCCGTCCTGAAGGAGGTGGCTTCGTTCGCGCCTGTGCGCCACCATCTGTTGAAGGGAACGAGCCCTCCCATGATCCTCCGTTCGCGCATCGAGGGACGTCCGTAGTCGATGAAGATGCTGCCATCGCCAAAGGTGATCTCCACCGAATCACGCGGGCTGAGCAGAGGTTTCTGGGCTTGGAGATCCGGCACAACGATGATGGAAAGCAGGGCGAGGTACAGAACCCACGACCGTGATCGCCGCGCCGGGAGGGTCTGCACAGTGTGTCTTCCTTCCTGTCTGATCATGCGGTTCAGCGTCCTTCTGCTACCTTGAAATGTTGCCTATAGACCGCGAGTGTCCGGTCGTCGAATGCCGCGATGGTCACGTTCATTTCTGGAGCGTCTTTCATGGCGGCCGCGATCCGTTCCAGCGCGATCGGCGCCGCACGCTCGACCGGAAAGCCATACGCGCCCGTACTGATGGATGGGAACGCCATCGACCGGACCGCGTGCGACTTCGCTTCCCGAAAACACGCATCGTAACACGATGCCAGGAGCCTGTCCTCGCCGCCGGAGCCTCCACGCCACACCGGCCCGACGGTATGGATGACGTATCTCGCCTTCAGTCCGTATCCCTTTGTGGTCCTTGCCTCCCCCGTCGGACATCCGCCGAGCGTCCGGCATTCCTCGAGCAGCTGCGGGCCGGCAGCACGATGGATCGCGCCGTCCACACCGCCCCCGCCAAGCAGGGTTGTGTTCGCCGCGTTGACGACCGCATCAACGTCCAGGGTCGTGATGTCCGCTTTGACGACCGTCACCATGGACGGAGGCCTCACACATCCAGCGGGCGTGCCACGATGATGCCGGTCATCTTCTTGTTCCCCTCGAGGTATTCCGGGAGCGACGCCTCGCTGAGCACGACCATCTTTCCGGCGAGCGGTGCATGCATCACCTGCGTCCGCCCATGTTCTTTCACAAGGATGCCCGTATGGGAGGTGTCAATCCCCTCGATGGAGGTCGTGAAACCGAGGATGTCGCCATTCCGGAGCTTCGGCAGGATCTTCTCTGCATCCTTCTTCGGCACGTAGGAGGTCGTCCGGGCATTCATGGTCTTCTCCATCTCGACGATCTGAGCAAGCACTTCCGGATCCTCCCCGATCTGCCGGTATGCGTCGGGATGGGTCGACATGAAGTTGACCTTCATCGTGAAGGGGACACCACCGATCTCCTTCGTGATGTCCTTCCATACACCCTTCTTGTCGTTGTCATAGATATAGTCCGACGTGTAGTGCAGCCTGCTTGCATAGCCGTCGATAATGCCGCCACGGTACCGGATGTACTGCAGCTGCTTCTTGTACTCGTCGAAGGTCATGACCCCCTTCTTGATGCATCGGGCAAGAACGAGCGAGTTCTCGTAGAACGAGACGCAGTCGAGCCCGCGCATGTTCACGACCAGGCGTTCCTCGCCTGGCTGTTCGAGCGCGTGTGCCACGTACGGCGTGCCGAGGAATGTTCTCCCGATCTCGACGACCACATCCCCGATCGGTTCGTTCTTCAGTCCTGCTTTCACGGCGATCTCGAATTTCTGCGTGCAGATCTGCTCGTCCGTCAGCTCCTGAAGGAACGCTCGGTACGGGAATGCGTGTGCAAGTGCCGGAAGAGTCCAGGTGAGAGGAAGCGCTGTCAGGAATGTGCGTCGGTCCATGGTGTTCTCGCTGGTGTGTGGTCTGTGGTCGAAAGGCTAATGTTCATATCTATCGCCGGGAAGTCAACCGGAGGGGACGGGAGGAGGTACCACGCCACCATCGCACTTAGGGACGGAGGAAGGACGGTCAGAACGGCGGTTCCTCGCCGGCCTCCGGGAGCATCAGTTCCTCCCGTGGGAACTGGAGCCGGTTGTCAAACCGCGCGTATTTCTTGATGAACTGTAATCGGATGGTGTCGGTGGGGCCATTCCGCTGCTTCCCGATGATGATCTCCGCCACACCTTCCGTGGATTCGCCATCCATCGTTTCGAGCCCGTACATCTCCGGGCGATGGACGAAGAGCACGACGTCCGCATCCTGCTCGATCGCCCCGGACTCCCGCAGGTCTGCCAGGGCAGGACGCTTGTCGCTCCGGGCTTCGACGGAACGGTTGAGCTGCGACAGTGCGATGACGGGAATGTTCAGCTCTTTCGCGAGGCCCTTCAGCGAACGCGAGATGGCGGAGATCTCCTGTTCACGGCTCTGCGCGCTGCGCGGACCCTGCATCAACTGAAGGTAGTCGACGACGATGAGCCCAACGTTGTGTTCCGCCCTGAGTCGGCGGGCCTTCGCTCGCAGTTCAAGGATCCCCAAGCCGGGTGTGTCATCGATAAAGATCTTTGCACTATAGAGTCGTCCGACGCTCGTGCTGAGCTTCTTCCACTCGTCCTCCGGAAGCCGACCGGTGCGAACCTTATGCGCATCTACCCTGGCCTCAGCACACATCAGACGCATAACGAGTTGCTGCGTTGACATTTCAAGACTGAAGAATCCGATCGGGACATCATCAACGACTGAGGCGTTTCGGGCGAGCGAGAGGACGAATGCGGTCTTCCCCTGGCTGGGACGGCCTGCGATGATAATCAGGTCCGACGGCTGGAATCCACCCGTCAGGTTATCGAGATCTGTGAACTTGGATGCCACCCCCGTGACGCCGCTGTGGCTGCCGTGGATGCTCTCCAGCATCGCCATCGTCTTGTGCACAGCGGTCGACATCGACGAGAAGGACTTCTTCATCCGCTGTTCGGAGATGTCGAAGATCTTCTGTTCCGCCTGGTCCAGCAATCCGAGCGCGTCCTCCGTGTCCTTGTACGCCTTCGACATGACGTCTGCGGTCGTCGCAATGAGCTGCCGCATCAGTGACTTCTCGAGAACGATGTGCGCATGGTACTCGACGTTCGCAGCGGTGGTGACGTTCTTCGTCAGCTCCGCCAGTGTCACCTCACCGCCGATCTTGTCGAGGTCGCCGCGACGGCGAAGTTCCTCGGAGAGCGTGATGAGGTCGACAGGCTCCGAACGTTCAAACAGCCCGATCATCGCCTTATAGATGAGGCCGTGCGCCGGTCTGTAGAACGCGTTCTCATCCAGCACCTCCAGCACCTTGGCGATGGCCTCCTTCTCGATGAGCATCGCTCCGAGCACCGCGGCCTCGATATCGACCGCCTGCGGGGGAACGCGACCGCCGGTCTCTGTGCCGTGTGAAAAGTCCAGGATGTTCTTTGGTTCTGCCATGCGCGTCGTCCGCCTACGAGGCGGTCAGTTCATTGTACCGATCTTTGAAGCGTTGGACATCCTCCCACGTCGGCCGTTTCCAGTTGGGATTCCGGAGGAGAGCCGCCGGGTGATACGTCACCATCGTCGGGATGCCCCGGTAATCATGCCAGTCCCCGCGGAGTGAACCGAGGGACGCATTCGTCTTCAGGAGCGCCTGACCGGCGACCCGGCCAAGGCAGAGGATAAGTTTCGGACGGATGATCTCGAGCTGTTTCCACAGATACGGCTCGCACTGCTCCACTTCGTCGGAGGCAGGTTCACGGTTGTTGGGCGGACGGCACTTCAGGATGTTGCAGATGAACACGTCCTCCCGTTTGAACGAGATCGCTTCCAGGATCTTGTTGAGCAGCTGACCGGCGCGCCCGACGAACGGTTCTCCCTGTTCATCCTCGTCCGCGCCCGGCGCCTCCCCGATGATCACAACACCGGCATTCGGATTGCCGACGCCGAACACGAAGTTCTTCCTTGTTGCACCCAGCCCGCATTTCATGCAGGTGCAGATGGCGCCGTTCAGCGATGCCAGGTCAGTCGCGCCTGTCCACTCCTCATCCGGATACGCAGGGCCTGCAGGCGAGCCGCCGAACAGTTCCTGATCCGTCGCTGGCGCTGATGGTGAACGCTTCGCCGAGGCCTCTACAGGTGCCGTGTGCGGGTTCCCATCCGGCATGAAGATCGGCCCGTTGAGTTCGACCTCCTGCCGCAGCAACGACTCCGCGTCCTGTATCAGTTTGTGGATATCCGTGCCGCTCACAGCATTTCCCGTACGGTATCGATAAGGATCTTTGCCACTTCGGATTTCTGCATCGAGGGATAGCGCTGCGTCTTTCCTTTTCGCGGGATGAGGGTCACCGCATTCACATCGGCGCCGAACACTCTGTTCTTCGCAGTGTACTCATTCAGCACGACCACATCCAGTCCCTTTTTCTCGAGCTTCGCGCGGGCGTTCGGCAGCGCATTCTCTGTCTCGAGCGCGAATCCCACAGTGACGCGCGGCTTCTTCGGCTGCGCGGAAAGGACTGAGAGGATATCCGGGGTCTGCTTCAGCGCGATAGAAAGGGCTTCGTCCGTCTTCTTCATTTTCTTCACGGAGACCTTTGCCGGCGCGTAGTCAGCGACCGCAGCAGCCATGATCAGAGCGTCGCACGACCGGGTCGCTTTCTGCAGGGCCTTCAGCATCTCACTCCCCGACGTTACATCGATCCGTTTCACATGCCGCGGCGTTTCGAGATGCACGGGTCCGCTCACGAGTATCACCGCCGCTCCCCGCCGTGCCGCCTCCCGCGCAATGGCGAAACCCATCTTGCCCGATGAATGGTTGCCGATGTACCTGACCGGGTCGATCGCCTCATATGTCGGCCCGGCAGAGATCACGAACCTCTTTCCCTTCAGGTCCTGATGCGCCCCGGTGAGTACACCCTCCATCGCCGCCATGATCGTCTCAACCTCCGGCAGCCGCCCCGGGCCGAGAAGCCCGCTCGCATGCTCTCCGATGGCCGGGGGGATGATCTCGAAGCCCCGCTCACGCAGCACACCGAGATTCCGCTGCGTGACCTCGTTGACGTACATATCCGCATCCATCGTCGGGGCGACCATCACCGGCTTGCGACAGGCGAGGGCAAGCACCGTCAGCAGGTTGTCCGCATATCCGTGGGCGATCTTCGCAAGGGTGTTCGCCGATGCAGGGGCAATGAGCATCAGGTCACACCAGGTGGCAAGATGGATGTGCCGCGTGCCGACCCGTGAATCGGTCGTCTGGTCCTTCGACCAGAGGTCCATACCCACGGGCGCATTCGTCAGCGCGGAGAATGTCAGCGGCGTGACAAACTCGGTCGCAGAGCGGGTCATGACGACACGCACGCTCGCCCCCGCCCTGGTGAGCTGCCGGACCAGGTATGCCGATTTGTACGCGGCGATCCCCCCGGTTATCCCCAGGAGGATCTTTGCACCGCGGACCGGATCGGCACGTTTCTTCATGACGAGCTCTGTGCGGGCGCCTCGTCGTCCTTCTTCCGCCACGAGAACTTCTTCTCGATGATCTCGCCCAGCGCCTCGTCCGTCGCCTTCGGGCGCACCTCGAACTCCAGGCTGATCTTCAGCTGATCGGGATTGACGCCGACCGTCTCGAGGTCCTCTTCCGTCTCGCCGGGGACCTGCGTGAGCGCCTTGACGGTCTCGAGTCGCTGGTTCAGCTCGATGCGCAGCTCGTCGTGGATCTGCCGGGCACGCTTCGCCGTGACGATGATGGCCTGATAGACATTACCGGCATTCTGGTAGAACTGTTCCATATCAACAGGTTTTATTGCCACAGAGTGTCTCCGTTCATGAAAAGTGAGTGATCATTGTGATGTATACATTCGTACAATCGAGCAGACCTCTTCGGTCGCCCGTTCAAGATCGTCGTTGATGACCGTGTGGTCGAACTTCGCTCCCTCGCCGAGCTCCATCTCTGCCCGCGCAAGACGGCGTTCGATGGTCTCCCTATCTTCCGTCTTCCTGGACGTCAGCCGGCGCTTGAGCTCTTCGAAGGAGGGCGGACGGATGAAGATGAGCACGGCGTCATCGGGATAGGCCCGCTTGATGGACAGGGCCCCCTTCACGTCCACATCGAACATCATGCTCTCTCCGCGTGTCAGTGCCCGGTCGACCTCCGACCTCAGCGTGCCGTAATAGTTGAGGAAGACCTCCTCCCATTCCACGAGCTCTCCGGCATCCCGCTTCGCCTCGAACTCTTCCTTCGACAGGAAGAAATAGTCCTTACCGTGCTGCTCCGCCGGACGCTGCGGCCGCGTCGTCGCAGAGACAGAGAATGTCATCGACGGAAAGGCCGCCATCACCGACCGTGCGATGGTGGTCTTGCCTGCGCCGCTGGGGGCCGAAAGGACGAAGAGCCTGCCGGTGGTGCCCATCGGTCATTCGATGTTCTGAAGCTGCTCGCGGATCCGCTCCATCTCTTCCTTCAACGCCACCACGCGGTGCTGTATCGCCGCATCATTGATCTTCGAGCCGATGGTGTTGATCTCTCGGTTCATTTCCTGCACCAGGAAGTTCAGCTTGCGGCCGGCCGGTTCCGTGCCCGACAGCGTCTCGTCGAACACGTCGAGATGGCTGCGGAATCGTACGCACTCCTCGGTGATGTCCAGCCGGTCCGACAGGATCGCGATCTCCAGCTCGAGCCGTTTCTCATCGATGATGCGAGGGTCCTCGACGAGCTCTGCGATGCGCGTCCTGAGCCTTGTGCGCTCGGCGGGGATCCGCTTCTGCGTATCTGCCTCGATGGTGCCGAGCGTCTTCCGCATCGTGCGGATGCGCGTCCGGAGATCCTTCTCGAGGCCCCGTCCTTCCCGCTTGCGCATAGCCAGCAGGTCCTTCGCGGCCTTGCCGATCGCGGTCTGGACGATAGCCCACTCCTCCTCATCCGACGACTCGCCGTCATCCGGCTTCAGGACGTCAGAGAACTGCATCAGGTGCTGCAAGGTCACTTCCTCTTTCAGCTTCACGGCCTTGCGGAGGTCGTTGAGCAACGCATAGTATGCGCGTGCCGCCTTGACATTCACCGCCAGCTCGCCCGTTGCCACCTTGTCCCTCTCACTCTTGACCGAGACATTGAGGGATCCGCGGGTGATGCTCGATCGGAGAAGGTCGCGGATATCCTTTTCCTTTGCAGAAAGACTTCTGGGTGTACGAACGCTCACCTCGAGGAACCTGTTGTTCACGCTGCGCAGTTCGACGAGAACGGAGTAGCCGTTCTTGTGGACCTCTCCACGCCCGTACCCTGTCATGCTCATGATCATATTGTCTTGCTCCGGAAAAGCGGCAAAAATCGCCAGAAAAAGAAATATACGCAGAATTGATGAGGGGCGTCAATATAAACTTCTGCACACGATATGCACACGAATGTCCACACGTATCCTTCATTTGGGCAGCAATTTCGCCTATTTTCGTGGAAGTGTTGAAAAGTCCTGATGATACATAACTACTACACGCTGCTCGCCATCGCCCGATCGATCCACACATCGTTCGCAGGGTGGACGGTTCATACGCCGTTCACGCAGCGGAGGAACGAGCTCGTCATTCCGGTCGGTCCTCCCGGCGCTGAGCCGTCTGCATCCATCGTCGCATCATGCGAGCCCTCGGCGAATTTCCTCATCGTGCGGAGCTCAGCGAGCCGCGCAAGCCGCAACTCTGCTGACATTTTTCCGGGCGTGACGGGCCGTACGATCGTTTCATGCAGGATACATCCGTCGGACAGGGTCATCTCGCTCACGATCGACGGCGGATTCACATTGCTGTTCCGCTTCTTCGGCTCTCAGGCGAACGTCCTGTGCCTCGACCCGGAGGGTGCTCTGCCCGATGCGTTCCTCCGGTCCCGCGGGATCCCTGAGGTCATCGGATATCCCTTCCCCGACGTAAGACCCGACCCGCCGGAGGAGGTGCTGCAGCGAGCACGAAGCAGCGGTTCTCAGTTGAGTGTCGAGCAGGTCCTCCGCAAAGCGTACCCGACCCTCGGCCCTCTTCTTGTACGTGAGCTGCTGTTCCGCACGTCCGTCGACCCTGCATCGTCAGCAGCCTCCCTTCCCGATGCTGTCGTCCGTTCTCTCGCGCGCTCGTTCACGCTCCTCATAGAAGAGCTCTCGGAGCGTCCCTCCCCGCGCATACTGAAACGTGACGATGAGCCGCTCCACTTTGCGCTCGTTTCGCTCCATCACCTCGGCGAAGCCGTGGAAGAACCGCAGACCGATATCAGCAAGGGCATCCTGCGGTACCTGTCCACGCAGAAGCGGCAAGGGTCGTTCCTCTCGTTGAAGAAGCATCTGCTCGAAGCGCTTGACACGGACCTCGGGAAGACGACGGCGGCACAGCAGGCAGTGTCGCGCTCGCTCCTCGATCCTGCCGAGATAGACCTTCTCGAGCGCTACGGGAAGATCCTCCACATGCATCTGGCAGATATCCAGAGAGGCATGGCCGCATTCACCGCGAAGGACCCGTACGAGCGGAACACCGTGGAACGAACGATACCGCTCGATCCGTCGGTCAGTCCCGTGCGCAATGCAGAACGCTACTTCGACAAGGCGAAGAACGCACGAAAGCGCAAGGAGGATTCAGAAAAAAGACTATCGGAGATCGAACGCCGGCTCGGCGCCATCAGGGGGATACAGCGTGAGCTGGAGGACATCACGGACAGCGACACGCTTCAGTCTTTCATCAAGGACCACAAGGATGACCTTCCGGCTTCGGGCCCCTCGGCAGGGGCGACCGCAGCAGAGCGTGCGGCTCCGCCGTTCAGAGTGTACACCGTGCAGGGAGGTTTCCAGGTCTGGGTCGGCAAGAACTCTGCGAACAACGACCTGCTCACGACGCGCCATACGGCGAAGGAAGACCTTTGGTTCCACGCTCGCGGTGTCGGCGGGTCTCACGTTGTGCTGAAGGTGCGCACGGGGAAAGGAGAGGTTCCGAAGCAGGCAAAGATAGCTGCCGCCGCGATCGCAGCACACTACAGCAAGATGAAGAATGCCCGCCACGTTCCGGTGTCGATGTGCCTCGGGAAGTTCGTCAGGAAACCCCGCAAGGCGCAGGTTGGGACCGTCACGATCGAACGGGAAGAGGTCATCTTTGTCGACCCGGCATTACCGCCGGAGGAGCGCTCAAGATGAAGCGGACTCACATCGGCGTCGTATGCAGCATCCTGCTTTCAGTTTCTCCGCTGTCGTCACAGACCTTCTCCTCGTTCCTCGAGGAAGTGATGGCCGCTCCGCAGAGGCAGCGACAATCCCTCGTCGACCGTTTTCGGGAGAAGCATCCGGCATCGCCGCTTTTTGAGACGGATTCCATCGCTGTCTTCGTGTACTCAGGAACCGCATTGACGATGTCCATCGCCGGCGATGCGAACGGCTGGAGGCCCGGAGCCGACCCGATGACGAACATCACCGGCACGGACCTCTGGTATGCCACCCACACGTTCGAGCCCGATGCCCGACTCGATTACAAATACGTCGTCAATGATTCGGCGTGGATCCTCGACCCCGGCAATCCGAGAACGTCACGGAGCGGATTCGGCGAGAACTCCGAGCTTCGGATGCCGGTATACGCGGACCATCCGGAGATCGTGCGGTACGACTCGGTGCGTGCAGGGTCGCTCCGGGACACGGTGTTCCATTCGGATGTGCTCGGGAACGACCGTCGGGTGGTCATCTACATTCCGGCCGCTTACGAGGAGCGTCCGGACAGCCTCGGGTTCATCCTCGTCCATGACGGCCTCGAGTTCATCAGCATCGCCGACATGCCGGCGGTCCTGGACAACCTGATCGCTTGCGGGACAATTCCCCCCGTTCTTGCCGTCTTCATACCGCCAGTGCATAGAAATCCGGAGTATTCGGGCGAAGCCGTCGAGGCGTTCACGTCCTTTGTGGTGAACGAGATCGTCCCGGCAGTGCGGCGCAGCTACCGGATCAGCACGGACCCGTCACGGAACGTGTTGATGGGCGCATCGAACGGCGGGAACATCTCCCTCTTCATGGGTATGCGTGCCCCCGGCCTGTTCGGGAACATCGCAGCGTTCTCGAGCAACGTGACCTCCGCAGTCGGGGAAGGATATGCGGCCGGCGACCCGGTGCCCGTACGTATCTACCTCGACATTGGTGCCTACGATATTCCCCAGCTCAAGCCCCTGGTGCGGGGCTTCCGGGACCTCCTCGACCGGCGCGGCTATTCTTTTCTGTACAGGGAACATCATGACGGCCACTCCTGGGCCAACTGGCGCAGTCATATCGATGACGCCCTTCTGTTCCTCCTCTGCCCGCCGGTCGCTGACTAAGTTGATTCGGCACCGAGGCGTTCGTATCTTGCCATCATGAGCATAGACAGGAAGAACATCCTTGTCGTTGATGACGAGCCGTCGTGGCTGAAGGTCCTCCGGTACTTCCTGGAGAACAAGGGATATGCTGTGCGTACCGTGTCGAGCGGCGTCGAAGCACTGCAGGCGCTGCAGACATACCATCCCGACATCATTCTCAGCGACGTACGCATGCCGGAAATGAACGGGTTCGACCTGCTGGACACGATCCGGAAGACACCGGAGGTCTCGTCGACCCCTGTCATCTTCTTCTCCGCCATCGATGACTATGATGCCCGAAAGACGGCCAAGGACCTGGGAGCGGTGGACTACATCGTCAAGCCGTTCGACCAGGAAGAGGTCGCGTCGGTCCTGCATAAGCATCTGCACCTTCCATAGCACCGGTCCCGCCGGTCGTTCGCCTCTGCCCCCATGAACCTCCGCGCCCTCAGAACCTTCCGCTCCTCCCTCGGTCCCCTCGAACAGGCGTGGATCGTGATCACGACCGCCGTCGTCGTCACGCTCATCACCATCATCGCGTTCAGGGTCATCGGCGGCGAAAAGCTCGGCTGGTACGACCAGGTGAGCGTCGTCGTGGCCGGCATCGTCGGCATCATCATCATCGTGTCCACCATCTCCTACGGCCGGCAGACCGAGCAGCAGAAGCAGGAGATACTCGCCCTCAAGACCATCGCCGAAGCGGTGAACCGCGCGGTCGACATTCCCTATCTGTTGCAGAACGCCCTGCAGGAGGTGCGCCGCCTCCTCAACGTCGAGTACGCGTGGATCTACTCCATCGACGATCGGCGTCTCTCCATCGACGCAGAGAAGGGGACGGAGGAGATCCAGGAGGTCGTCGCGAAGATCACCGAGCTGCTCGAGAAGGAGGACCCGCAGCACGTTCGCACACCCCGCATCCACAAACGGACATCCGTCGTCCGGGACATGGACAGCACATGGGCGTACCGCCCGCTCGGATCATGGGGCTCGGTGCCTATCATGATGAAGGACCAGATCTTCGGCCTCATCGTCGTGGGAAGCGAAGGGCGAAGCAGCATCCGCGCCGGCCATATCGAGCTGATGACGGCGTTCGCGAACCAGATCGGTATCGCCATCGAGAACGCCACGCTTTTCCAGAAGCTCCGCCAGTCCGAAGAGCGGTACATGGACCTGTTCGAGAACTCACCGGATATGTACCACATCGTCGACCGGAACGGCACGATCGTGTCCTGCAATCAGACCGAGGCAGACCGGCTTCGATACCGGAAGGAAGAGCTCGTCGGCCAGTCGCTGCTCAAGCTCTATCCCCCCGACCGGCACATCGAGATGAGGCGCCTTCTCCGGCAGATCTTCGAGCACGGGAAGGAATTCACCGACCTGGAGGAACAGTTCCTCACCAGCGAAGGCGCGGTCGTCCACGTCAGCGTGAACACCTCCATACTGTATGACGAGGCCGGCAAGCCGGCCTTTGCCCGTGCCGTCGCCCGCGACATCACCGAAAAGAAGAAGCTCGAGGCCCGCGTGGTCCACGCACAGCGGATCGATTCCATCGGCAACCTCGCAGGCGGCGTCGCCCACGATTTCAACAACATCCTCACATCCATCCTCGGCTCCACCGCCATCATGAAGCGGAAGATGCGGAAGAACATCTCCATGTACCGCTTCGTGGACATCATCGACACGGCCGCCAAGCGGGGGGCCGATCTGACGCGGCAGCTCCTGACGTTCGCGCGGAAGACGAGCGTGCAGTACCGGCCCATCATCGTCAACGACATCATCGCCGAGACTATGCAGCTGTTCGAACGCAGCGTCGAGAAGACGATCTCTATCCAGACGCACCTGACCGACGAGGTCTGCGTCATGAACGGCGACGATGGCCAGATCCAGCAGGCCCTCCTCAATCTGCTCATCAATGCGCGCGACGCCATGCCGGAAGGCGGAAAGATCACCGTCGCGACAGAGCGCCTGGCGCGGGACCCGGCCGACGAACAGAATCGGCGGGCCGGCCGTTCCGGCGAACAGGTCATCATCCGCGTGTCCGACACCGGTGTCGGTATGGACAGGCAGACGCAACAGCGGATCTTCGAGCCGTTCTTCACGACGAAGGAGCAGGGCAAAGGGACGGGGCTCGGCCTCGCCGTCGTGTACGGCGTTGTCAATGCACACGGCGGCACGGTGAGTGTCGACTCCCTGCCCGGGCAGGGGACGGAATTCTCTCTGACCTTCCCCCTCCTCGCCACAGCGCCCCCCGACAAGAAGGCCGAGCGGCGCGCACGACCGGCCAAGGGAGCGGAGCATGTCCTCGTCGTTGATGACGAGGAGGATGTCGGCAATGTCATTCTTGGCATGCTGAAGGCGCTCGGCTACAAGGCCACCTTCGTGACGAGCGGAAAGAAAGCGGTCTCCGCGTACAAGCGCGGCCGCCGGTTCTCGGCAGTGATGCTCGACCTCAACATGCCCGAGATGACCGGGCGCGATACGCTGCTGCGCCTGCGGGAGATCGATCCTTCCATCCGCGTCATCATTTCCACGGGGTACAGCAACAAGATGGCCGAACTGAGCGACATCGGTTCGTCCATCCACGGGTTCCTGCACAAACCGTATCAGATCGAAGAGCTCTCTGAGGTACTGCGGCCCGTGCTGCACAATGATCGCGCTCCGGGCGCGTGATACGATTGCGCCTCCATCCATTTCTTGATATGTTGATGTTTTGGAAGAATCCGCGGCCCATAGTATGACCCTCCAGGAGTTCGGCGCATCCCTTCGGGAACAACGCGAGCGTGCGAAAGTGACGCTCACGGATATCTCCGCGTACACCCGCATCAATCAGAAGTTCCTCGAGGCCATCGAGAGCGGACAGTTCTCCGTTCTCCCCCGGACATACATCCGCGCTTTCCTGCGCGAGTACGCTGCCGCCATCGAGGCCGACGGTGAGGAGATCGTCGCACTGTACGAGAAGATCGTCTCCCCGCGGCCTGCCGGATCGCGTCAGCGTCGGGAGGAGGACAACGAGCAGCCACAGGACCCTGCAAAAACATCCCCCTCGTCGCACCCGCTTACCCCTTTCGTCCGCGCGCTGCGGCCCGTCGTGTTCGGTGCGATCATTGTCATCGTGGCAGGATTCATGTATCTCATGCTGAAATCCCCCTCGGAGACAACGCAGACGACGAGCGGCGAGATCCCCTTCGACCGGGTCATCCGGGAGACAGAAGCTGCATTACCCGCCGATACCACATCGACCTACGTGGCGCCGCAGCAGGCTGTCGTTCCTGTCCAGACGGTGGACAGCCTCGTGCTGCAGATGACGACCACCGACTCGCTGTGGTTGAGCATCACGATCGACAACGACCGCAACGAGGAGTATCTGTTCGCACCCAATCGTAACCGGACGTGGAAAGCTGCCGACCGATTCACACTTACCATGGGAAATGCCGGCGGTGCGACATTCCGCCTCAATGGGAAGGACCTTGGACCGCTCGGCCGTCCCGGCGCCGTCCTGCGCAATAGGGTCATCACGGCCGACCTCCTCCGATAGTTTTCTCCTGCCGATGGCCGATCGGTCCTCCATACCAGCTGCCGTTCGGAAAGAAGTCGACTCCCTCCGCTCGCGTATCGCAGATCACGACCACCGGTACTACGTCCTCGCCGAGCCCGTTATCGCTGATGAAGCGTACGACGCACTCATGCGCCGGCTGCAGGAACTCGAAGATTCCTACCCGCAGCTCGTCACACCCGATTCTCCCACACAGCGCGTCGGCGGTACAGCCATCAAGGAGTTCCCCAGCGTCGCGCACAGCGTACCGATGCTCAGCCTGGCCAACAGCTACAACGAGGCCGACGTGGAGGATTTTCACGCGCGCGTCACCGATGCACTCGGCACCGAGCGCGTGCAGTACATGTGCGAACTGAAATACGACGGCGTCGCGGTCTCGCTGGTATACGAGGAGGGCCTGCTTGTGCGGGGTGCAACGCGCGGCGACGGCGTCACGGGGGATGACATCACTCAGAACATCCGTACGATCCGCGCCGTCCCGCTCCGCCTGAGAGGTAAGGGAAAGCCGCCCGCCCGATGCGAGGTCCGCGGCGAGGTCTACATGCGGCGCCAGGATTTCGAAGCGATGAACCGGGAACGCGAACGGAACGGTCTCAAGCTGTTCGTCAATCCGCGCAACTCCACGGCCGGGACGCTCAAGCTTCAGGACTCCCGAGAGGTCGCGCGCCGTACATTGCAGTTCGTCGCGTACGGACTGCTGGGAGACCTGCCGGGCCTTGGCACCCATGAGAAAAAACTTGGCTGGCTGAAGAATGCAGGGTTTGCGGTCAGCGAGTCCGCACTCGCACGGTCGACGGCAGATATCCTTTCCTTCTGGAATGCCTGGGAGGAACAGCGGGACGATCTCCCGTTCGACATCGACGGTATCGTTGTCAAGGTCAACGACGCCGATCAGCAGGAGCGGCTCGGTGCTATTGCGAAGAGTCCCCGGTGGGCCATGGCCCTGAAATTTGCCTCCCGAAAGGCGCAGACAGTGCTGAAGGGGGTGATTTTTCAGGTCGGCCGGACCGGTACGGTGACCCCCGTCGCCGAGCTGGAGCCCGTTTTTGTGGGGGGATCGACGGTCTCACGGGCAACTTTGCATAATGAAGACTATATTCAGGCGTTGGACATCCGTGCGGGGGACACGGTAGTGGTCGAGAAGGGCGGCGACGTCATTCCAAAAGTGAGCGGCGTTGTACCTGAGCACAGGCCGCGAGGGGCGAAACGATTCTCCTTTACAGGAACCTGTCCCTCCTGCGGCAGCCGTCTCCATCGTCCGCCCGGAGAGGCGAACCATTACTGCGAGAACGCACAATGTCCGGCCCAGGTCCGGGAACGGATCCGGCACTTCGGCTCCCGCGGCGCGATGGACATCGAGGGACTCGGAGAGGCCGTCGTCGATGAACTGGTGACGAAAGAGTTCGTCCATGACGTGGCCGACCTCTATTCGCTGCAGAAGCATCGTCAGCCCCTTGCCGAGCTCGAAGGATGGGGGGAACGAAGCGTGCAGAACCTGCTGGACGGGATCGAAAACAGCAGGACAAAATCCTTCGAGAAAGTGCTTTTTTCTGTCGGAATACGGCATGTGGGCGAGAGTGTGGCCCGCGTCATTGCAGAGGCGGCTGGCTCTTTGGATGTTCTCGTTGGAATGGAGCAGGAGGACCTCGAGCAGATCCCGGGGGTTGGTCCCAGAATAGCGGAGAGTGTCTTCCATTTCCTCCGGGACCCCAGGAACGCCGACATGCTGGGACGGCTCCGGAAGGCGGGACTGCAGGTATCGACCACGAAGAAGAAGGTCGCGACCGGATCTCCGCTGGCGGGTAAGACGGTGGTTCTTACCGGGACCCTGGCTTCGATGACGAGAACAGAGGCCAAACATCTGATCGAAGAGCGTGGCGGAAAGGTCACCGGATCGGTCAGCGCAAAGACGGACTATGTGATCGCCGGCGACGAGGCCGGCTCGAAACTTGAGAAGGCGCGTGAGCTCGGAATAGCCATCCTTGACGAAGCTGCCTTCCAGAGATTACTGCAAAAGACATCATGACGGACAACTACTTCCAGGTGCACATATGAAGAATGTCATGCGTTTCCTCGTTCTGCTCACCGTGGTCGGCCTCATTGCCACAACTGCCGATGCACAGCTTCGTTACGGAAAGCTTGGGATCGGTATCGCTGGGTCAGGATACCTCCCGACGATCGATGAGGGTGCCGCGACGGCTACGACGGCCGGCATCTCATCTCCGGGCCTTGGCATGGGTGGCGGACTCAGTTTTGTCTATTCACCATGGGAATACATCGCCGTGAAGGGGCTCGTTGGAATCGGACAGTTCACATACCAGCATCAGGCCAATACAACTGTCGCCAAGTCACCAAGCACGACCACGCTGGCCACGCTCAACGGGTATGCGATCGTCAACTTTATGCCCAACAGTTCCTTCAATCCCTTCCTGGGAGGTGGAATTGGATACACCCATATAGATGCACGTACCGACAAGGGCATTGCTCTTGTTCAAGGTGGTGGTCTCCAAAGAGATATTTCAATTTTAGCAACAGGTGGATTTGACATCTTCTTCAGCGAGTTCTTCTCAGTGACGGCGAGTGCCGACTACGCGATCATGGGAACCGACTGGATCGACGGCTTAAAAAAGGGGGACAACGACAGCTACATCCGCGCGGGCCTGGAGATCCGGTACTACTTCTTTGACCAGGCATTCCTCACGCGGTTGCTCGAAGCCCTGAAGAAGCGCTACGAGCGCTGAGACACAATGTTTGACGGCCTGCGTCTTCGTGCCGGTCTTGCTTTTTCCCGGTTCCACTTCCGGAAGCTCAAGGACAGCACGACCAGGTTCTCCTCTGCTTTGACACGCTCCCGACGGGCTCTCGTGATCCTTCCCGAGCAGCCCATCGACCCGCGGGACCTCACGGATGTCCTCCTGTACCTGGCCCAGCGATTTCCGTCCGACCAGACCACATTCGTCGTCCGTGACGAGCAACGTTCCTCGCTCCCCCCTGCCCTCGCATCGCAGGTGCGTACATACACACGCGAGGACCTGACGCGCCTGTTCATTCCGCGCCCCGCGTTGCTTCGCACTTTCCAATCGAGTACATTCGATATAGCGTTCGACCTCAACCGGGACTTCTTCCTTCCCAGCGCTTTCCTGTGCAGGGCCTCGGGCGCCCCGATCCGCGTGAGCTTCACGAAGGTCCATGCGGACAGGTTCTACAATCTTCAGGTACAGACGCATGGCGCTGTGAGCCGCCAGGTGTACAAGAACTTTCTTACATGCCTTGATATGTTCTGAGAGACGATGGAATTCGACGTCAAAAAACATGGTACCGCCACCGTCCTGAAGCTCAAGGAGCGCAAGCTCGACACGACCGTGTCGGCCGAACTGAAGGGTGAGTTCCTGATCCTGTGCACGCCCGAGCTGAAAGAGCTCGTCGTTGACCTGAGCGATGTCGAGTTCTGCGACAGCAGCGGGCTCAGTGCCCTGCTCATCGCAGAACGCAAGATGCGTGAGAACGGCGGCGTTGTGAAGCTCGCCGGGCTCCACAAGAAGGTCCTCTCGCTCATTCAGATCTCACACCTCGATCGTGCGTTCCAGATCTACGACACAGTGGCGAAGGCCACGAAGTCGTGATCATGTTCCACCCCGCACCGGTCGCTTCCCGGACCCCCTGCTGTGGCTGAAGCCTCCGCCGGTTTCACGACCCTCGACTATGCCATCGTCGTGCTCTACGTCGTTGGCATCGCATTGTTCGGCATCTGGCAGGGCGGTAGGCAGACCTCGGCACAGGATTATTTCCTCGGCAAGGACCGGCTTCCCTGGTGGCTCGTCTGTTTCTCCATCGTGGCCGCCGAGACGAGCGCACTGACCTTCATCAGCATCCCGGGGCTCGCCTACCTGACGAACCTGCATTTCCTGCAGGTCACTTTCGGCTACCTCATCGGCCGCATCGTCATTGCGGGGATCCTGCTTCCCCGATACTACGCGGGGGACCTTTCCACGGCGTACGCGTTCCTTGAGAAGCGGTTCGGAGCCACAACGCGCCGCACAGCTTCATCCGTTTTCGTGTTCACGCGCATCGCTGCTGATGGCGTCCGGTTGTTCGCGACCGCCATCCCGCTCAAGCTCATCCTCGATATCGACTATGCGACGGCCATCGTCATCCTCGCCGTCATCGCTCTTGCGTACACTTTCTTCGGCGGCGTGAAGGGCGTCATCTGGGTCGATGCAGTGCAGATGGTCATCTACATCGGCGGCGCGCTGGCGGCGATCCTGTTCGGCCTCTCACAGGCGCCGGATGGGCTTGCAGGCGCATTCTCCCTCGCGTCATCGGAAGGCAAGTTCGCGTTCCTCAACTTCGGCACGCTCAGCGGATTCTTCGAACAGCCGTACACCCTCATCGCCGGCGTTCTTGGAGGGGCGTTCCTGTCCATGGCATCGCATGGCACCGATCAGCTCATCGTGCAGCGTGTGCTCGCGACGAAATCGCTCGAGGCGGGCAGGAAGGCTCTCATCGGCAGTGGTATCATTATCATCTTCCAGTTCGCGCTCTTCCTGTTGCTGGGCCTGTTCCTCTACGGATACTACAACGGCGCTTCTGTCGAGACGCTCGGCCTGGTCCGGTCAGATGAGATCTTCCCCAAGTACATCATCGAGGCGCTTCCTCCCGGCGTGTCAGGACTGATCATTGCGGGCCTCATGGCTGCTGCCCTGTCGACGCTCTCCGGTTCTATCAGTTCGATGTCGTCGTCCGTGATGCTCGACCTTGTTCGCCCGCTCGTGCAGATGGACGAAAGCAAGGCGCTCCGGCTCTCGCGGCGCATCACAGTCGTGTTCGCGGCGGTGCTGGTCGGCTCGGCTGTCCTGTTCATGAACAGCAGTCAGACCGTGGTCGAGCTTGCGCTGAGCATCGCGTCGTTCACGTATGGCGGATTGCTCGGCACATTCCTGCTTGGCCTTCTGGTCTCCGGAGCCCGTCAGCGAGCGGCACTCATTGGGTTCGCAGCCGGTATCCTCGGCATGGTGGCGGTCATCCTTCTGAAGCTCGTTGCGTGGACGTGGTTCACAGTGGCGGGTGTGGCCATCACCTTCCTCGTCGGCTGGATCGTCACAAAGGCCTCGGGAGAGCCCTCCCCCGACAATGGATGAGGAACGCGACGAACGACGTGTCGATCCCTCCGTCCAGCGGTACCTGACACACCTGCGGCTGGAACGCGGCCTCTCCCCCAACACTATCGCTTCGTACGCACACGACCTCTCGCGGTTCACCGGGTGGCTCGCCACGCAATCCTGCCCCGGTCCGCTGAAGGCAGCGCCCGACCATCTCTCACGCTACGTCCGGTCGCTCCATCAGGCAGGCATCTCTGCACGCTCGACGGCGCGGCATCTGTCCACACTGCGCGGGTTCTACCGGTTCCTCATCGCCGAGGGGATAGGCACAACGGACCCGTCCGAACATCTCGATCCGCCGAAGAAGCCCCGCTCGCTCCCTGACGTACTGACCATCCCGGAGGTCGACGCGATCCTGAAACAGCCAGACGTCTCGACCCCTGCAGGCATTCGGGACCGCGCTGTCCTCGAAACCTTGTATGCGTGCGGGCTGCGGGCGAGCGAGATCCTCTCCCTCCGCCAGGCGGATTACCTGGAGGACGAGGAACTTGTCCGCGTCATCGGGAAAGGTTCCAAGGAGCGTATCGTCCCCATCGGCAGGTCTGCGCGGGAGTGGATCAAAAAATATCAGCTGGAGGCACGCATCCACTTTGCGCGGAAAGGACAGACCAGGGATGCTCTGTTCCTCTCGCAGCGCGGTACGCCGCTGAGCCGCACGTGGCTCTGGACCATCGTGACGTCTTACGCACGCAAAGCGGATATCGAGCGGCCGGTCCATCCGCACACCTTCCGGCATTCGTTCGCCACCCATCTTCTCGAAGGCGGAGCGGACCTTCGCGTAGTCCAGGAACTGCTCGGCCACGCGGACATCTCAACGACCGAGATCTACACGCACATCGACAGGGAATACCTCAAAGAGGTACACCGGACCTTCCATCCGCGGGCGTAGATGCTCCCGAGCCCGATGATTGTCAGAAGACCCCTTTTTTGGGTACATTGAATGTTCACGTGTTCACACCGCACGATCGTCCATGAACAACGACACCCGACGGATACTCATTCTCGCTGAAGGCAAGTTCAGTCCGCTGAAATCGAAGACGGCCAACGGCGCCATCATCTTCCTTCGCGAGCAGGTCCTCGGCGTTGTGGACAGCACGAAGGCCGGCAAGACCGCCCAGGACGTTCTCGGATACGGAGGAGATCTTCCTGTCCTCGCGTCGCTCGAGGAGGGGCTGCAGCTCGGTCCGACGCATGTGCTCATCGGCATCGCTCCTCCCGGCGGGAAGCTCCCCGACAACCTGAAGAACGACATCAAAACGGCGCTCTCGAAGGGCCTCCATATCCTGAGCGGCCTCCACACGCTCCTGTCGGACGACCCCGAGATCCTCGCTGCACGGCGGAACGGTGCGATCATCACGGACTACCGGCGCATCCCGCCGGAGTCCGAGACCGTTCCGAAGGGATCGTGGATGACCCGTTCCTCGAAGGTCATCCTCGCGGTCGGGACGGACTGCAACATCGGCAAGATGACAACGCTGCTCGAGATGATGAAGGAATTCGAAAAGGCGAAGGTGAACGCCGACTTCGTCGCGACCGGCCAGACCGGCATCATGATCAGGGGGAGAGGGATCGCGGTCGATTCGATCATCAGCGACTACACGGCCGGGTGCATGGAGATCGAGGTCGACCAGTCAGTCCGGGAGGGCTACGACTACGTCCTGGTGGAAGGGCAGGGAGCGCTCACGCATCAGGGATACTCCAGTGTGACCCTCGGGCTTATCCACGGCACCATGCCCGACGCCTACATCCTGTGCCACCAGCCGAGCAGGATCAAGGACGATTACGGGATGATGCTCCCCTCGCTCGAGTACACCATCCGCCTGCACGAGATGGTGATGGCTCAGTTCAAGAAGACTCCCGTGATCGGCATCGGCCTCAATTCCATCGGTCTCACCGACGAGGAATCGCAGCAGTGGGCGGAGAAGATCGAGCGCGAGACGGGTCTGCCGACGGTGGACGCATTCCGGTTCGGTGGCAGCAAGCTCACCGATGCCGTCATCAATCATTTCAGGACATCATGAGTCAGATAGCTTATAAAGAGAACACGCTCTACTGCGAGGATGTGCCCGTATCGGAGATCGCCGAGGAGTACGGGACGCCCATCTACATCTACAGCAAGAACACCCTTCTTTCCAACTACCGGGCCATCCGGTCCGCCCTTGGCGAAGGGGACGTGAACGTCTGCTACGCCCTCAAGGCGAACTCCAATCCGTCCATCCTGTCGCTCTTAGCCGACGAAGGGGCCGGCGCCGACGTCGTCTCGGCCGGGGAGATCTATCTGGCGCTGAAAGCGGGTTTCCCGGCGGAGAGGATCGCGTTCGCAGGGGTCGGCAAGCGCGAGGACGAGATCATCTACGCGCTCGAGCATGGCGTGACGATGTTCAACGTGGAATCGGTCCCGGAGCTTCAGCTGATCTCCCTCGTTGCGTACCGACTTGACAGAACGGCCCGCATCTCGCTCCGCATCAATCCTGACATCGACGCAGAGAGCCATCCGTACATCACCACGGGGCTGCAGTCGAACAAGTTCGGGCTCAGTGCCACTGCTGCCCTGGAGGCGTACAAGCTCGCAGCGACACTTCCGGGCCTGCATGTCCACGGCGTCCATGTCCACATCGGCTCGCAGATCACGAAGACGGACCCGTTCATCGCCACGGCGACGTTCCTCGCGTCGTTCATTCCGACCATACGCGAAGCGGGCATCGACATCCGTCATATCGACTTCGGCGGCGGCTTCGGCGTGCGATATCACGGCGCGATCCGGCATGAGGCCATTCCTCCCGAGGACCCGTCGCATGCGACCATCGCACAGCCGGCAGATATCCTCCGCCAGGTGCTGCCGATCCTGCAGCCGCTCGGGTGCTCCCTGTGGCTGGAGCCGGGCCGGGCTATCGTCGCGGATGCCGGCACGCTGGTGACCCGCGTGCTCTACACGAAATCGAACGGGACGAAGAAGTTCCAGATCGTCGATGCCGCAATGACAGACCTCCTGCGACCAAGCCTGTACAATGCCCACCACCAGATCGTGCCGTGCTCCATCAATTCCTATGAGCACGAACTGGTGGACGTCGTCGGCCCGGTGTGCGAGACCGGCGATTTTCTGGCCCGCGACCGGCAGCTGAACCACGTGCAGCACAACGACCTGCTGGCGGTGATGACAGCCGGAGCATATGGATTTGTCAATACATCACACTACAACGCTCGTCCCCGTCCGGCCGAAGTGCTCGTCAACGGCGACAGGGTGCGGCTCATCCGTCCACGCGGCACATTTGAGGACCTCGGATAACATCATGAGAACATCATACCGCCACTTCGTCCTTCCCCTTTTCATTATCGCTGCCCTTGCCATCCTGGTATCGTGCTCCAAAGAAGAGCAGGCCGCTGCCGGACCGGACACCCATCCGCTGAAAGGTGAGGTCGTGAAGATCGAGAAGGAGGACGGCTACATGACCGTCGCGCACGAAGAGATCCCGGACGTCATGAAGGCCATGACGATGTCCCTGCAGGTCAAGGATTCGACCGCCTTCGACAGAGTGCAGGTCGGGGACATCATCACTGCCACGCTCGTCATCGACGAGACACGGATGTGGCTCGAGAACGTGCAGGTTGCAGCCGCCGAAGATACCACGCAGAGCATGCAATAACCGCCGACCGATGAGCGCTGCGGCATCCCCATCGGCCATCGTGCGCGCCTGCCATCACCTGGCAGAGAAGGGGTATGCGCCCTCGACGGACGGGAATGTGAGCGTGCGAACCGACGCACGATCGATGCTCATTACGGCATCCGGATCGCGCTTCAGCGACCTGAAGACATCCGACCTGGTGGCCGTGCGGTTCGACGGAACCAGCCGCACCCGGCGCAAACGCCCGTCATCGGAAATGGCCCTGCACCGAGCGCTGTATGAGGCCGACCGGACCATCGGAGCGGTCGTCCATGCCCATCCGCCGTATGCGACCGCATTCGCGGCATCCGGAACACGGCTCACTCCCAACGTCCTCCCGGAAGTGATCCTGGACCTCGGGGATATCCCTCTGGTACGATACGCGATGCCGTCATCCGATGAGCTTGGCGCCCTCGTTGCCCGTCATGCGGGGACATGCACCGCCGCTCTGCTGGCGAACCACGGAGCCGTCGCATGGGGCAGCACGCTCAGCGAGGCGGTGCGTCGCATGGAGAAGCTCGAACATGCTGCATCCGTCGAGCTGTTCGCACGCTTCCTCGGCGGTGCGCGTCAGCTCAGCCACGAACAGGTCGCGACGCTCCGTTCTCTCCATCCACTCTCCCGCTGGGCCAAGCCATGAAGAAACGTCTGCGCATCGGTGTGCTCTTCGGCGGACGCTCCATCGAGCACGAGGTCTCGCTCGTCTCCGCCTCCTCCATCCTGAAGGGCCTCACGACCCCGAAGTATCTTCCCATCCCCATCGGTATCGCCCCCGATGGACGGTGGGTCGTCGGCGATGACGCGCTGAAGTTCCTGAAAGAAAAGTCACCCCTCTCTTCTCACCCGGAACACGTGCTCCTGCCCGACCCGCGAAAGCAGGCGCTCGTCAAGCTGTCGGGTCAGGGCATCGATGCCTCGTCCGATGTCCACATTGACGTTGTCTTCCCCATCATCCATGGGGCTTATGGGGAGGACGGCGCTCTGCAGGGATTGCTCGAGATGACGGACATCCCGTACGTCGGCGCAGGCGTCCTTGGCTCAGCGCTCGCGATGGACAAGGTGGTGGCGAAAGAGATGCTGCGCGCAGCACGGATCCCCGTAGCGGCCGGGATGACAATACTCGAGCACGAGTACGCTCATGATCAGAAGGGCTGGATCGCGAAGCTCGAGCGCTCGCTGAAGTATCCGATGTTCATCAAGCCGGCCAACGCCGGGTCGAGCATCGGCATCACCAAGGCGCACGACCGCGAGGAGCTCGTCGCCGGCATCAGCACCGCCTTCGGGTACGACACCAAGGTGCTCGTCGAGAAAGCGGTGAAGAACGCCCGGGAGATCGAGGTGAGCGTACTCGGCAACGCGCATCCCGAAGCGTCCGTACCCGGCGAGATCATTCCATCGAACGAGTTCTACGATTACGACGCGAAGTATGTTGACGGGAAGTCGCGTGCAGAGATACCGGCGCAGCTTCCCAAGAATGTCACCCGAAGGATCCAGACGCTGGCGACCCGCGCATTCACCGCGCTCAGCTGTTACGGCATGGCGCGCGTGGACTTCCTCGTGTCACGCACGACGAACGCCGTCGTCCTGAACGAACTGAACACCATTCCCGGATTCACACCCATCAGCATGTACCCGAAGCTGTGGGAGGCGAGCGGGCTTTCCTATCCCGAACTCCTCGACCGGCTGATCCACCTGGCACTCGACCGCTATGCGCGGAAGAAACGGCTTCTGTCTGCCTACACGCCGAAGCAGGCATGGTATCGTTGAGAATGCCCCGAATTCCGAGTACGTTCACACATGTCTGAGATGAACTTTTACCGGTCGAAGGCTGCACGAAAGCGGCTCCGGACGTTCGCCAGGCGGGCGTCGAAGAACAAACGCCGCACGGGCCTCCTGCTGCTTGCCTTCATCCTGTTCTTCTACCTGCTGTTCGACAACAAAGGGGTCATCGCACGCATCCGGCTCGAAACGGAGCGTACGGAACTGCAGGAAAAGATCGCGGCCGCTCAGCAGGAGACAGAAGAGCTCAAGAAGCAGGTCAAGGCCCTCGAAGGAGACCGGAAGACCATCGAGACCATCGCCCGGGAACGGTACGGCATGACCCGCAAGGGAGAGAAGCTCTACCGCGTACAGAAGAAGGAACCGTCGAAGTAGTCAGGGCGCCCCCTCCGTTCCCCCGACCCTCTCTGCTGGACCTCACACAGTTTCATGCAAGACCTTTTCCCTCAATCGGACACTCCTCCCTCGCGGCAGCCGCTGGCCGAACGGCTGAGGCCGAAGCAGATCGACGAGGTCGTCGGACAGCAGCATCTGCTCGCGCCGGACGCCCCCTTGCGGGTCCTGCTTGGCAAGGGCGAGTTTCCGTCGATGATCTTCTGGGGGCCGCCCGGCGTCGGGAAGACCACCATCGCCCGGATCCTTGCAGCCCATGTCGATGCTGATTTTCAGCAGCTGAGCGCTGTCGCCGCCGGCGTGAAGGACGTGCGTACCGTCATCGACCGGGCCCGCAAGAACCTCAGATTGGGACGGCGGACCGTCCTGTTCATCGATGAGATACACCGCTTCAACAAAGCGCAGCAGGACGCGCTCCTGCATGCGGTCGAGGATGGCACGGTCGTGCTCATCGGAGCGACGACCGAGAACCCATCCTTCGAGGTCATCTCCCCCCTGCTGTCCCGGTGTCAGGTCTACACGCTCCAGCCCCTCTCCGCAGACGACCTGCGGACCGTCCTCCGCCGTGCGCTCTCCACCGATAGTATCCTGAAGCAGACCCCCGTTGATATCCGGGACGAGGAGGTCCTGCTCGTCCTGTCTGGCGGCGATGCCCGCAAGCTCCTCAATGCACTCGAGACCGCGGTGACGCTCGCGTCCGGCTCCTCAGGGACCATCTCCATCACCCGCACGCACATCGAGCAGGCCTATCAGCGCCATGCCTCGCTCTATGATAAGGACGGAGAGCAACACTACGATGTCATATCGGCGTTCATCAAGAGCCTTCGTGGCTGCGATCCCGACGGCGCGCTGTACTGGATGGCCCGGATGATCGAGGGGGGCGAGGACCCGAAGTTCATCGCCCGCCGGATGATCATCCTCGCATCGGAGGACATCGGCAATGCGGACCCGTACGCGCTGACGCTCGCCATGTCCTGCTTCAACGCCATCGACGTCATCGGTATGCCCGAAGGACGCATCGTCCTGGCGCAGACAGCGACATACCTTGCCGCGGCGCCCAAGAGCAACGCATCATACCTTGCCATCGAGCAGGCGATCGAGGATGCGTCGCGTCAGCCGAACCTTCCCGTTCCGCTGCACATCCGCAACGCACCGACGAAGCTCATGAAGGAGCTCGGATACTCAGCCGGATACAAGTACGGACATGACTTCGACCATCACTTCGCCGAGCAGCAGTACCTCCCCGACCAGCTGAAGAACAAGCAGTACTACCAGCCCACAGAGCAGGGCTCCGAGAAGAAGCTGAAGGACCGGCTCCGGACGTGGTGGACTTCACGGAAGAAATACTGAGATGGGCTCACGGGTGTTGAAACTTGCAATAGTGTGCGTGTTGTGCATCGGCGGGATCACGGGGCTTGTCCTGCTTGCGGAGTGTTTCTTCGGCTAGAGCGTACTTCTTGTCGGGAGACGAGCGGTTTTGACTTTATTATCCTGTTATGTTCCTGTAGTTTGGCAGGAGCAGCATGGCACTCTTCGGACGCGACAACAAAGGAAGACCATGAACATCAGTACGCAGGAAGGGAGCGAATATTTTCGCGGCCTTCTTCTTCTTGTCAGCAAGGACCGTATCATCACCGAATCCGAGATCATGCTTATGAAGCGGGTGGGAAAGGCGCTCGGATTCGATCAGGAGTTTACTGTTCAGGCGGTCGAAACGATCCTCGACAACTCGTACATCAAGTCAGACCCTCCGACATTCGCTTCAGAGGAGGTATCAAGGCGATTCATCCGCGATGGGCTTATCATAGCCCGGTCGGACAACGGCATTCACAAACTCGAGGCTGAGTGGCTCTGGAAGGTCGCCGAACACAACGGGCTGACCGCCGAGTGGTTCACGCGCGAGAAGGAGACAGCGATCCACAGCCCGAAGGACCTTGACACTCCCCTGGAGATCAATGGCCTCAGCCCTGAGGCCTGACACTTCCTCCCACGAAGATCACTGCTGTGACATACCATCTCCCGCCCCCCTGATCGTTTCCAGGAGATCATTAAGCGGAGGAAGCCCGTATCCGCGGTCGTGGAACCAGACGACCTTTCCGGTCTCATCCAGGAGGATGACCCGCGCATTCCGCGGATTCTCGGTGCCCGTCCATTGCTCTATCTTCCCGCCGTCATCCCCATAGACCGTTATCACATCCTTCCAGGACTCCTCCGGGATACCCTTGCGCATTCCCTGATCGATGCGTCCGGCGAAGAGCGAGGGGAGAAGACCGGGAATCGTCGGAAGTTCATACACGGGCGGAAGCGCCAGGTCCGCCGTGAAGAACCCGATCCCCCACCGGTCGATGTCGAACTGTGTGTCCATATCGTACGCGACGACAAGGATCACCTTCTGCCCCTTGAACGCATCAGGAACGGTGACCGTGTCTCCGGTCAGGGCGGTACCTGTCACGGTGGGAAATATCTCTCCCACGGGCATGCGATTCGGGATGGCTGATCCGCATCCGGCCATCATCATCAGCGATACGGCGGCAACAATCGATCTCGTGGTCATTTCTTCATGCTCCTCTCTTGAGTGTCGGACAGCCGGGGGGGGGCACGGTTCTCCCATCCATCGTCCGTCATGTACACTACGACTCCGGCACGGATGAATCAACCGCTTGAATCTGGCGTTTCTAACGCCGAGCTTCCTTCATGAATAATGAATCTTCTTTTCGCCGAAAAGCACGTTTTCTCTCCGGTGCTGCAGCCCTTCTGACACTGTGGACGCTCGCTGCAGTGCCGGGCCGTGCCCAGACGGACGAGAGCTGGAAGCTCTACGACGACTCGCATCTTGCCCGCGTCGACATCACGGTCGACCCTGCCATCCTCTCGTGGGTGTTCGCGAACGTCGAGAGCGACAGCGAGCACTACGCCATCGTCAGGTTCCGGAACCAGTGGATCGACGAGACGGTCGATTCGGTCGGCTTCCGCCTGAGGGGGAACACCTCTCGCCAATCGGCGAAGAAGTCGTTCAAGATCTCGTTCAATACATTCATCCGCGGGCGGGATTTCTACGGCGTCGAGAAGCTCAACCTCAACGGCGAACACAACGATCCCTCCATCGTCCGCAGCAAACTGGCGTGGGACCTGTTCCGGGACATCGGTATAGTGGCTTCGCGCGCGAACCACGCTGAGGTTTACATCAACGGGACATACTACGGGCTCTACGTCTCCGTCGAGCATGTCAATGACGCTTTCATCGAGAAGCATTTCGCGAACGACAGCGGCAACCTGTGGAAATGCCTTTACCCGGCCGACCTCGTGTATCACGGCGACGACCCGGCCATCTACCGTCACATCGAAAGCGGTGGACGGCCCGCTTACGAGCTGAAGACGAACGAGGAGGCCGCCGATTTTTCCGCCCTCGCCCGCCTCATCCGCATACTGCACGCGACGCCGGCCGACCTCATTCCGGACTCGCTCGAGTTCACATTCGATGTGGCGGGATTCCTGAAGTACCAGGCGATGAATGTTCTCATGGGAAGCTGGGACGACTACTGGTCCCTGATGAACAACTACTACCTCTACCATGAACCGACGGCGGACCGGATCACGCTCATTCCATACGACTACGATAACACGTTCGGCATCGACTGGTTCAGCGTCGATTGGTCCTCCACCGATCCATACAACATCCCGCAGGTCTCGTCCGGCCAGCGCCCTTTGTCCGAGCGCATCCTTTCGTATGACCAGTACCACAACCTCTACACGCATTTTCTGGAATTCTATCGCGATCACGTTGTGCGCCTTGACCTGTGGAGCGGCCGGATCGACAGCCTCCGCGACCGCATCACCACGGCTGCCGCGACAGACTCGTTCCGTACGCTCGACTACGGATTCACGATGAGCGATTTCAACGACTCCTACACGGCAGGCCACTACCAGAACCAGCACGTGAAGGCCGGCATCAGGGAGTTCGTCAACAGACGCGTCTCAACCCTTACCGGGCTTGTCTATCACGACACGTACCCGCTGGCCTATACTGTCAGTGTCTCGCCACGCTACCCGCAAGCCGCCGATTCCATCGTGGTCGCCGCTTCCTGCTTTGGCAACGCCGGTATCAGGGAGGTCACGGTCCGGGCAACGTACGATACGTCCACCTCTCCATACGATGTTCCGGCGACGTTCAGGCCCGTGGTCGGTACGAAGCGCGTCGAAGAGGCCGATCGATGGATCGCCGTCCTTCCGCCTCTCGGCGAAGGAGCGGGTGCATCTCTCGTCATTCTTGTCACGGACTCCCTCGGCCGGACCATGCCATACCCCCGGACGAACTCTCTTCGCGTGGCCACTCCCGGGCAGGCCTCGGAATCGCTCGTGCTGAACGAGTTCATGGCGGACAATGACAATGTCTACGCAGACCCCGCTGGCGACCATGACGATTGGGTGGAGATCTTCAACCGCGGCTCATCGCCCGTCCTCCTCACCGGAATGTACCTCACCGACAAGCCGGACAATCTCACGAAGTGGCAGTTCACTCAGCCGGACCTGTATCTGCAGCCGGGAGCATATCTCGTCGTGTGGTGCGATGAGGAGGAGGCGGAGCCGGGCCAGCACACGAACTTCAAGCTGGGAGCGGGCGGGGAATTCCTCGCTCTCACCGAGGCCGATGGGGTGACCGTGGCCGATTCTCTCACCTTCGGCCCCCAGACACTCGATATCGCTTTCGCCCGTTATCCGAACGGGACCGGCGCCTGGCAGCAGATGGCGGCGACACCGGGAGCGGAGAACTCTCTGTCGACCGCCGTCGCCGGCCTATCGGTCCCGGTGGAGGCGTCCCTCGCCGCCTATCCTCAACCGTTCAACTCCCGCACGACGTTCCGGTTCACACTTGCACGCCCGAGCCACATCGACCTTCGGGTCTTCAATATGCTCGGCCAGGAGGTCGTACGCCTGTACAACGGCACTGCAGCTGCGGGCACGGTCTCCGTTCCGTGGGAAGCACAGGTCGCATCAGGTATGTATCTCTGCCGCCTCCACGCAATTCCCCAGGATGGAACCTCGGACAAACGTTCGGAGATCTTGAAGGTCCTGCTTCTCCGATAGTCTCACAGGAGGATTGCTCACATCTCTTGCTCTTCCAGCCGACTTATTCTACTTTCTGAGAATCTGTTCCACGAAACGATGCACCCCATCCCCGGGAGGTCGTTATGAACCGATCATTCTCTCTCCTTCTGACCATCTGTGCGCTCGCCGGCAGCGTCGCAACGGCGCAGACATTTACGCTCACAAGCGCGGACATCGGCGGACAGGCGACAGACCAGCAGGTGTTCAACGGGTTCGGCTGTTCGGGTGCGAACATCTCCCCGCAGTTGTCCTGGAAGAACGTGCCGGACGGAACGAAGAGCTTTGCCGTGACGATGTACGATCCCGACGCCCCCACCGGGAGCGGATGGTGGCACTGGCTGATGTTCGACATCCCCGCGTCGGTCACGGAGCTCCCATCGAACGCCGGCAACATCTCGAAAGGCCTTGCGCCCAAGGAAGCTGCGCAGAGCCTCACCGACTTCGGCGCCACCGGGTACGGCGGGCCATGCCCTCCTCCGGGCCACGGGTTCCATACGTACATCATCACCGTCTATGCCCTCAAGGTCGGGAGCCTCGGCCTGGACGAGAAGGCCAGCCCTGCGCTCGTCGGCTACAATCTGAACGCGAACACGATCCAAAAAGCTAGCATCGTGATGTACTACCAGCGATAATGACATGGGCCTGAAGCGTCGGACAAACGCTCCTCCATCGTCGCCGGAGCTCTACACCGGCGGTGAGGACTTCATCCGCCGTATCCTGGACACGGAGCCGAGCTACGTTTACATTTACGACCTGCACGAGCGGCGGAACATCTTCTCCAACCGCGAACTGTTCGTACAGTTCGGCTACTCCCCGCAGGACCTGAAGGACCTCGGCGAATCGGTCCTGCCGACCATCATCCATCCGGAGGACCTCCCCCGCCTGCGCGCCCATTTTGAAGCGCTGTCGCGCCTGACGGATGATGAGTACCTCGAGTTCGAGTACCGCGTGTTCACCAAGGATCGTAAGGAGCGTGTCGTACACAGCAGGGATGCTGTCTTCGCCCGGGCAACCGACGGCTCGGTGAAGCAGATCGTCGGCGTGGCCCACGACATCACGAAGCACAAGCGCACCGAGGAAGAGCTCCGCGCCAACGCAGCCCAGCTGCGCCCCATCATCGAGCACAGCACGAACCTGTTCTACAGCCACACCGCCGACCACGTCCTCACCTATGTCAGCCCGCAGTCACGTCAGTTCTTCGACTGCGAGCCGGAAGAGGCCCTCCGACGCTGGACCGAGTTCGCGACAGACCATCCCATCAACAAGCTCGGCTTTGAGGCTACGCAACGCGCCATCCGAACGGGACAGCGTCAGCCTCCGTACGAGCTCGAGCTGCGGACGGTCAAAGGCAGGATCCTCTGGGTCGAGGTGCGCGAGTCTCCCGTCGTCGTCGACGGAAAGGTCCTTGCCATCGTCGGGTCGCTCAGCGACATCACCGACAGGAAGAACGCCGAGGAACAGCTCAGGCAAAGCGAGAGATACTACCGTTCCCTCATCGAGAATGCATCGGACATCGTCACCGTCCTCGACCGTAAAGGCCGCATCACGTTCACCAGCCCGTCGATGAAGCGGCTCATCGGGTATGCCCCCGAAGACCTCCTCGGGAAGAACCTGGTGAACTTCATCCATCCCGAGGACCAGTGGAAGATCATCCGCAGCTTCGCAAAAGGGATGAGTCAGCCGGGCCTGCACCAACAGGATATCGCCCGGTTCCGCCATGCGGACGGATCGTGGAGGATATTCGATTCGATCGGCATGGCTGTCCGCAATCAGGACGGCGAGATGGTGGGCATCATCAATGCCCGGGACATCACGGACCGCATCCGGTTCGAGGAAGAGCTTCGCCAGTCGGAGGAGCGGTACCGCAGCTTCTTCGAGGACGACCTGTCAGGGGCCTATATCAGCACGCCGGACGGCACGATCCTCGACTGCAATCCATCATTCGTGCGCATGTTCGGCTTTGCCTCGGTCGACGAGGCCCGTTCTGTGAGGACATCCGACCTCTACAAGCGCCCGGACGAGAGGGCAGCCCTGCTTCGCCTCTTGCAGAAGCAACGAAAGGTCGAGTACCACCCGCTCGAACTGATGCGCAGGGACGGGACGACGCTATACGCCGTCGGCAATATCGCCGCCGTGATGGACGACCAGGGCCGCATCATCCGCATGAAGGGATATCTGTTCGACGAGACCAAGCGCAGGCAGCTCGAGACGGAACTCGTGCAGGCGCAAAAAATGGAAAGTCTCGGCCGGCTTGCAGGCGGCATTGCACACGATTTCAACAACCTTCTGGCGATCATCCTCGGCCAGGCAGGCCTCCTTCGACGGAACAGCTCTGATGGGGAGCGTGTCAGGAAGGGGGCTGAAGCCATCGAGAAGGCATCTCACCGCGGCGCGGACCTCGTTCGCCAGCTCCTGACATTTGCGCGAAAGACCGACGTCTCGCTCGGGGCCGTCAACCTGAACGACTCTCTGAAAGAGCTGATAGCGTTCATCCAGGTCACGTTCCCGAAGACCATCGAGATACGCCCCGACCTTGCGGATAACCTCCCGAAGGTCGCCGGCGACGCTACGCAGCTCTATCAGGTTCTGCTCAATCTCTGCGTCAACGCGCGGGACGCCATGCCAAAGGGAGGGACGTTGTCGCTCCGTACATGCGTCGTCCCCGTGTCACGCCTCCGTAAGGCCCCGCAAGGGACGCCTTCTTCAACTTACGTCTGCGTGGACATCGGCGACACCGGCATGGGAATGGACCCCGGGACCCTCGAGCGGATCTACGAGCCGTTCTTCACGACGAAGGAACAGGGCAAGGGGACGGGCCTTGGGCTATCGGTAGCATTTGGGATCGTGGAGAGTCACAACGGGGTCATCGATGTGGAGACAGCTCCTGACAAAGGAACGACATTCCACATCTATTTCCCTGCGAGCACGGCGGTCGAGAACGTTGCTGAAGGGGAGACGGGAGAGACGGTTGCCTCGACTGGCGGGCGGGAGCAGATCCTTATCGTCGAGGATGAAGAACTGCTGAGGGACATGATCGACCTGGCCCTTCAGGAGAAAGGATACAGGCGGCTGATAGCAACGGATGGACAGGAGGCCCTTGCCGTCTTCGCCGGGAACGGCGACACGATTGACCTTATCGTGACCGACCTCGGGCTGCCGAAATTGAACGGCAGGCAGGTCGTAAAAGAATTGCTTGAGGTCGATCCGGGCTTGCGCATCGTCGTGATGAGCGGCTACCTCGAGCCGGGCGTCCGTTCTGAGCTTCTCTCGCTCGGGGTCCGTGCGATCCTTCAGAAGCCGTTCGTCATGGACGACCTGACGCGGACCGTGCGAGAGGTGCTGGACGTCTGACGGCGGCGGCAACCTTTCCTGCGGTGAGGCCGTAGGAGTGAACCGTGAACACTGGACCGTGAGCCGGAGGGATCCCTATGGCATATGACGAGATGCTGGCCGAGAGAGTAAAGGATGTGCTTGTTGCTCAGAAGGTGCGCTTCAGAGAGAAGAAGATGTTCGGCGGTGTGGCCTTCATGGTGAAGGACAAGATGTGCGTCGGGGTGCTGAAGCATGACCTGATGGTGCGTTTCGATCCGGAACAGCAGGAAAAGGCCCTTGCCCGAACAGGCGCCCGCGAGATGGATTTCACCGGAAGACCCATGAAAGGATACGCCTTCATAGACCCCCGGGGCACCGACACCACGGCCCGTCTGCGGAGCTGGGTATCCCTTGCGCTTGCGTTCGATCCGAAGGCAAAACGCTCAAAAACGACATCACCGCGAACGAAAGGACGCAGACAATGATACGCATCGCAGCAACTGCCGCTCTCCTCGCTCTGCTCATAATCCTCTTCGCGGGGTGCTTCCCCGGCGGAGGCCATGCCACCGTGGAATCGCCGGCCGGCTTCTTCCTCGGCATATGGCACGGATGGATCGCTCCGTTGTCCCTCATCGTCGGCATCTTCACCGACGGCGTGAGGATCTACGAGCCGTACAACACAGGATGGTTCTACGATTTCGGCTTCTACATGGCCATCATCTCCGGTTTCGGCGGTCTCTCTCTGTTCAGGAAGGAGAAGGATCACGAATAGGTCACCTATCAGAAAGATCATTCTGTATACCGCCACCACCATCGACGGGCTCATTGCCCGGCCGGATGGGAGCGTCGACTGGCTGGATCCATATAGCAGAGACCCCGGGGGGAGCGATTACGGCTATGCCGATTTCATTTCCTCGATCGACACTACCGTCATGGGATACAAGACCTACGAGGTGATGAAGAAGCTCGATGGGATCGAGGCGATGGCCGGATTCACGAACTACGTGCTGACCCGAAAGAAGACCCGCAAGGCCGAGCGCTTCGCAACGTTCCTTTCGGGCAAGATCGTGGATCGACTAGGGGAGGTGAAGAAAGAAGAGGGCAAAAACATCTGGCTTCTCGGGGGCGGACAGGTGAACTCGCTCCTGGCCGGGAGCGGGCTCATTGACGAGATGGTCCTCACGACCATCCCCATCGTGCTGGGAGAAGGCATCCCGTTGTTCGCTCAGCCGGCCCGCACCTCGGTCTTCTCGCTCGCTTCAAACAGAACGTTCTCGAACGGGCTGGTGCAGTCGGTGTACCGAAAAGCGGGCGGATAACCTTATCAGGCTGCGGACCCCAGATGTTCCCGGGCATCGAAAAGGTCGCAGGCCACCTGGAGGTTCATCCAGAACTCTGATGAGGTCCCGAGTACCCGGGAAAGCAGGATGGCCGTCTCGGCCGTCATGTCGCGCTTTCCGTTGATAAGTGTGTTCACCCGCTGCACCGGCACTCCCATACGGTTCGCCAGTTCCATCTGCGTCAATCTCTTCGGTCTTAAAAACTCTTCCAGCAGGATCACACCAGGATGCGTTGGCCTTCGGCTCTTGGGCAGCATCTCTCCTCCTTAGTGGTAGTCCACGATCTGAACGCCGCTTGCATTCCCATCCTTCCACCGGAACATGACGCGATATTGGTCATTGATACGGATGGAGTGAAATCCCGCGCGGGCTCCCTTCAGCTCTTCGAGCCGGTTCGCGGGAGGCACTGCCAGATCGCGCAGTTCATGCGCAGCGTGGAGCATGTCAAGCTTCCGCGCTGCGACATTCCAGATCGGCCTGGGAATCGTCCGGGCTGCCTTCGTGTCAGCACCGTTGAAGATGTCTTCGGTCGCCCTGTCGGCGAGATCCAGGATCATGGATTATATTACCACTTTAACGGTATCTGTGCAAATGTGTCTTTCCGGGCCTGCTGCCAGGGTCCAGTCATACGGCCAATCCCCTCTTTCGAGGTCCGTCATGAGGTTCTTCCAGGCCGGGTTCCTGGATTCTGTCTTCCACATCCAATCCCCTCCGCCCAGCCCTGAAGGACCGGTCTGTATCTCACTTGGTCGCTTCGCGACCTCAAGAAAGATGACGCGGTTTATTCCAGATCATTCATTTGTTGTCTATTATTTGTCCTCTCGATTCTGTCTTCTCTCCCTCCCTTTCTCCCTCCCTACTTCAACATCACCATTCTCCACCTCTTCACCACAGCGGGCTCACCACCTTCAGTCGGCCTGAAGGCTGCTTCACCGATGTAGGTTCCCGAGGCAAGCTCTGTGGTCCAGAAAAGGGTGTGATGTCCGGGATGGTACTCCCTTTCCTCGATCTCACTCACCAGGCGCCCAAGCAGATCGTAGATCGCCACGCGCACATACCCTCGCTCCGGAGTGCCAAGCGAGACAGCCGTGATCCCATTGAACGGATTCGGGTAGTTCGGCGAGACGGTGAATTCCGCCGGGACATCTGTTGCCGGCGCGTGCACCGATGTTGTTGTCGACCGGACCTCGAAGTGCCTTGTTCCTCCTCCGGTCCACGCGTATGTCCATCCCTCTGTGAAAGGCTCCCATTCGCCTCCTCCGGCCGTCAGGTCCTGGATCATCAATCCTTCCGGCACCGTTCCCCGTTCGCCGCCCCGTCTCAGCGTTACCCTTCGCCCACCTCTTACCGCCACTGTGAAGGTCCACGCATGCAATGCTCCATCCCTGCGTATGTCGCGCAGGAACCGCGGGCCAACGACCGATCCCCACTCCCCCCTCTCTGCGAACACATGCACCTGCAGTCCCATCGGCGGCGAAGGCGGAGAGGCGACATCGAAGCGACTGTCGAATCTATCCGATGCCTCCGGATGAACTCCGAAGGCGAACAGCGAATCGACGATGCCATCACTCTCAGCATGGAGCAGGACCTCCCAGCCGCTGCTGGCGTGCCGAATGACCCTCAACGATCCCTGCCCTGCTCCTTCCGGAAACTGCACGCCGACATCCGGCGCGAGCACGGGCATCCAGTACCCTTTCCATGGCTGCAGCGAATCCGCGGCTTCGTAGACGCCGGTGCTATTGTCATAGCCGAACAATCCCGATGCAATGAGTCCCCCGGAGACCGCCCCCGCATAGGAATAGACCGTTCCCTGCGAGAGGAAGGCCAGGTCGTCGAGGGAGATCGCTGTAGGACCCGGGGCGGATATCATCGCGAATCCCGGCTGTACGGTCACGGCGAACGAGTCCGCGACCGGAATTCCCGGGAGCGTGAACTGCCGCTCGCTCATCAGTCCGAGGAAGTACCCCCTGCCCGGCTCGAGCGCATCCGCCTGCGCGTAGCCTCGCCCCGGAGCATAGCTGAATGCGAATGCAGAATCCTCGAGTGTGAAGAGCGCTGCCTGGCTGGACTTTTCGAGAGGCAACGCGAACATGTGCCAGCCGGATGTCAGATGCACCCGTTGAGTGTCCGGAACGATCGCGAACAGCGGCGACAGATACTCAGCACTGTTCCCGATGGAATCCCGGACGAACACCCGAAAGCCCGCTTCGTCCGCCAGGAGCCTTCGCGGCAGCGTCCACGAAACAGACAGGACAGGAACCGTCGTATCCAGGACCGCAACGGACGATGATCCCGCAGGAACGACGAACATCAGCGACACCGAATCGACGCCCGAGTTCTCCCCGATCGTCAAGGAGATCTCCACAGTCTTTCCGACGACAAATACCGTGTCAACTGAAGGATGGATGAACCCGACAACCGGTGGGGTCGAATCGCCCACGCTGACCAGGAATCTTATCCGATCGGTCGATGCCGGCGTGATCTCACACCGAAGGGAGTCCCCCTGACGAATCCAGCGCTGCCCCGATACGAGCTCCCTCACCTGCACGGGTAGTCCTCCGGGCAGCGAAGAGACGTCGAGCGTGAGAGACATCAGGACTCCGCTCTCAGCCGGGTCGACATCGACGAACCATCGTGCCGCCGTATCGGCAAGCGCACGCATCCCACGCACATCGCGCAACAGATGGTCGCCGGTGGCAAGGCCCAGGTCCGGGCGATAGATGCCCGCCACAATGGATGTCCCTGCCGGCGGAGGCGGACGCGGCACGTCGAACGACGTATCGAAGCCGTCCGTGGCATCCGCGTCGAGCCCAAGAATCAGGGAGGAATCGCCATGCGAACCCTGGACGATCGACACCGGAATGCTCCAGGCGGCATCGGATGCGACCGACACCGCCCCCGCAAGAGATGGCAGGGATACAATGGAATCTGACACAACATGAACATACTGCGTATTGCTGAACAAGTGCGAAGAGCGAACATACGCGCTATCCTCCCACACGAGGGCCAGCATGCCGTCACTTTCCCACACAGCCGCATCCGACATGCCCGCGACATACGACGTAACCGTTCCCCACGCAGCGGCAAAGACAATGCTGTCCGGTTGCGAGCTCGACCGCAGCACCAGCTGGCCCCCCGAGGTCGCCATTCCCGACGTGAACGGTCCATCGCTCAGCACCATTGCTCCTCCGACGACAACAGTGTCGTTGTTCGAGAGCAACAGATGCTTTCCCGGCGGTAGCAGCCGCGGCGTCGTGAACGTCCTTCCCGCACTCCCAACCGACCCCGAGGCGGTGAAGTACCGCACTTCGTGGCCGTTCAGGTCGACCGTGTCGGCCGTGGCATTATAGAGGATGACAAACTCATCCGCGGCCAGGCCGTAGTCGGGGGAGAGATGGGAGATGATGACAGTGCCTGCGCCGAGGAAGTCCTGGGTCCAGGCGGTTGAGGAGATGAAAGTGTGGAAGATGAAAGACAGGAAGACTGCGTGGAGTCCTTGTGTTCTTCTCTTCATGACGCCCCCCTAACAAGGAAAAAGGAAAAAGTGGATATGTCTGCGGAACGATCCCCTCAGTAGATGGATCCTCGCAGCGACCTTCTTTTCGCTCTTCGGACGCTGCCTCCCGAATGTATCTCCCGTCGATCCTTTTGTCAATGGATGTAATACTGAGATGGGGGGAAAAGATTGGTGGAGAGGGAGTAAAGGATAGGGGATAGAGGATAGAGAAAGGAGAATAGAGAATCGTGTAGGTCTGAGGTTTTGTGAGGGGCGATGGGTGTGGCTTGCCGGGATTCTTGCGTATCTTTATCACTCCTCATGATCTCTTTTCACATGCGCATCCGCTCTGCTCTGTTCCTTCTGTTCCTCGCCGTCCCGTCTGCGACGTCCCAGTACCATGCCGTCCTCTTCAACGGGACCAACGCCTCTGGTCCCGACCGTCTTCTTGCCATGACGCTTGCGGGGATCGTGAACCGCGATTCGTCCCGGCTATACCTGCTCAATGTGTACGAGACGTGGTCATTCGCACAGACAGATGAGGTGTGGAGGGACATCTACAAAGAGCGCGGAGGGGTAGTGTTCGACAGCGTTGCGACCGTGCAGGAGCTCGTCGACCATTTCCGCGACAGGATACAGGGAGGCATCTCCTACGATGCCAACAGGTTCTATGGCAACTTCCCGGGCCAGTCGTTCCGTTGGCAGGGAGAATATGCAGCCCTCATCGGGGGCCTGACAGACAGGCTTCCGGTCACCGCAGCGATGGCGAATACGCTCGGCCTTACGCTCTCAGATTCTGTCGAGGTCACCGATGCTTTCGACGGCGACTCCGCCGTGTTCGTCCCCGGAAAGCTGGAGTATCCGCTTCACCTGTGGAACGATGGCTCGCTCACGGAAGAGCAGCGCTACCTCACGCTGATGCAATGGGGTCTTACAGCGCTCCTGCCAAGGTGCAATCCCGGCGGTTTCTACCTTCGGGAGATCACCGACTGGGCCGTGAAGAACCGGATGTTCCAGGTGAACATCGCGGGCACCTCATCGCTCGACCTCTTTTCCGTCCCCGCCGCGAAGGCCGACATTCTCGAAGCGCTGTTGATCCATTTTCAGTCGAAACATCCCTCCGGCATCTGGCACATCTACGGATGGATGCATCCCGAGCCGATGACCCAATGGTTCGCTTTTTTCGGTGCTTCGTTCCACGAGACGCTCCTCGGCAATCTCTCGTGGCACTCGTCGTTCCCCGTCCCGCAGGGTCCCTTCACCCTCCCCTCGCGCGTCTATCCTGACACGGTCACCGTCGAGGCGAAGCACTACATCCTGCTGGTCGGGTCCGAAGGGGACGCATCAAACTGGAACTTCTCTTTCCAGTCAGGCGCGTGGCTCTCGCCCGACCGAGGCTCCGTCCCGTTCGGCTGGGGATTCAATCTCCATCTGTTCGAGCAGTGCCCGTTCGTCGCACGGTACTACTACGACACCGCAACGCCGAATGACGGATTTCTCTCCGTCACCTCTCCCCACGGGTACAGCTATCCCGACGACTGGCCTGCGGACGCATTCGCGCCGGCGGCAGATACCGCACGGGCTCTGATGGAGAAGTATGGGATCCGGGAGTGGTTCGGATACAAACACTACGCCGGCACGGGGAGCACCGTCTATCGGGGCAAGACCATTTACAACTCGTTCGATTTTCCCAGGTACGGACAGTTTCTCCGTTCTGCGGGAGTGGCTGCATCGTTCATTCTCGACCCGCTCATCCCGCGGCAGGTGCCGGTCACGAACTACGGTTCGGTGCTGTGGAGCGTGGATGACGGATCGTTCTATGCGAACGCTTCGGACCTCGCCGCCTACGCGACCCGCATCCTGAACCTTGTGAAGAGCTCGCCGAAGCCGTCGTTCCATCTTGCCGGATATCAGCGGATGCGTCAGGACGATTTCTCTTCGCGGCCCGACGCAGGTTCCTCTGACCTGTCGGTGAGCCGGCTGAAACAGGTGGCCGCACTCCTCGCTGCAGATCCGCAGACGGGGGGCGATATCCAGCTTGTCACGCCCCAATACTTCACAGCGCTGATGCGAAAGCATAATGGGATCACGGGTGTTCGGACGACGGCACCAGCCGTACCGAAAGCAACGCACCTCAGCGCATATCCGAACCCATTCAATCCGTCGACGACGATCGGATGGAGGACGAGGGACAGAGGATGGGTGAAGATCTCCGTGCTCGACCTGCTGGGGCGAGAAGCGGGCGTTCTGGTCGATAGTGAACTTCCGTCGGGAGACCACGAGGTCATGTGGGACGCAACGGGTCATCCAAGCGGCATTTACTTCTGCCGCCTCCAATCGGAGAACCACACGGAGATACGAAAGCTGTTGCTGCTGAAGTAATCCCGTTTTTCCGTTCTGCCGCTACTCCTCTCCGCCCTTTCTTCAAGTGCCGGTCTTCCGTTCACGCGTTCTCTTGGCGAACTGGCACGCTCATGCCGTCGTCTTTCCATCATTGTCTATCTCACGTCCTCCCACCCCCTTCTTTCTTTCGGGCACCCTGGTCTAGCCGCGAACCCCTGGCATTTCGCCGATCCGCAATTTCCTCGCTCTCCCGCCTCCATTCCTAAATCTAAAAACCTCAACTCTGTCCTATTCCGTCACTTAACCCACTCACTAGTTTTAGGTATTTACAATCACCCGGAGATTGCGTACATCCGCATATCCTCGCCCCCCGGGAAGGGGTTGGGGAGATCAATCACGTTCTTCGAGGGGGAACATGGACACAGGGCGAAGCGATTCGCAGAGGAAGGGATTATTCCAGGTATTGCGGGATGAACTGCGGCTGCGCAACTACAGCCCACAGACGATCAAGGCTTACATAAGTAACCTTCGTGGATTCGTCCGGTTCATCCAGCCCGTGCACCCGCGCGATGCGACGGACGAGCACATCCGGAAGTATCTCCTTCATCTGATCGAGGTCAAGCGAAGTCCCGCCGGGACTGTCAATCAGGTCTACAACTCGCTGAAGTTCGTGTTCGAGCAGTTGTATGACCGCCGGTTCTCATTCAGGGGGTTACCGCGGCCCAGGCAGGAGCGAAAGCTCCCCGATGTGTTGAATGCCGACGAGGTCGTGCGGATCCTACGGGCGATCCGAAATCTGAAGCATCGCACGATGATCGCGCTGACATATGCTTCCGGATTGCGAGTCGGGGAGATCGTTGCGCTGCAGGTGGAGGACCTGGACGTCGAGCGCGGGATGATACACATCCGACAGGCGAAGGGGAAGAAAGACCGGTACACCATTCTGCCCCTTTCACTTGTGGGGATGCTCAAGGAATATGTGGAGATGTACCGGATCCCGTCCTCGGGATGGCTTTTCCCGGGGGTTGTTCCGAAGAACCATCTCGCAGTGAGGAGCATACAGCATGTGCTGGAGAAGGCCGTTGTGGCGGCCGGCATCACCAAGCCGGTGACGATGCACACGCTGCGGCACTCATTCGCAACGCATCTGCTCGAAAAGGGGACGGACATCAGGTACGTGCAGGAGCTTTTGGGGCATCAGAGCCTAAAAACGACAGAGATCTACACACACGTGTCCAAGCGGGTGTTATCAAAGATCGCGAGTCCGATCGATGACATAGTAGAGGAAGAGCGGAAGAAGGTAGGCCCTACCAAGCCGCCTCTCCTTGATAAGAGTTAGATCCCAGAAATGACATAAGACACATTCCAAATAGTTATGTGCAACGCAACTCA
>CAZHOJ010000003.1:330472-346740 GCA_964534125.1 uncultured Ignavibacteriaceae bacterium | reverse complement strand
GAGGAGCTATGGCGGAAATTGACGTGGTCGTTGATCTTGCCGATCTGAACATCGCCTCTGATAGAGACAAGCTACGAGAAATATTTCTTCAGGAATGAGGTTTACTGACATTACAACAAGGCCCGGCACTCTGTGTCTGCGGCGTCTTCTCGGGTATTTTTTCCCAGAAGTTCGGGGCCCGAGGGCAGGGGAGGGCCTGATCAGCGCCTCTCCCCTCAAACCTCAGAACGCAATCTCATACACATCCATGTAGTCAGAGTGCGCATCGTGGGCCGATGCTGAATGCCAGTTGAAGAAAGGTTCGCAAGCCCGCAGCCCCAGACCTGAAATCTTGACGCCCGGGCTTATGCCTGTCTTCTCACGTCCTGCAGAAACCCGGCGGGAATTCTGACCTCTCCTTGACAAGTTGATGACATCTGCGCTTGTCAACATCCATATCTTACAGGAAACGAACGCAGAGGACACGATGCAAAGCCCGAACCTGATCTCAACCGTTCTTTGTACAGGACTGGCAGCTTCATCGGCAGGGTGCTACGCTTCGAGAACCATCGAAAATCTCGCCGACGAAACAGACAAGACGGTGTCTGTGGAAACGCACGACGGGTCGGTCTATGAACTAGATACGTGGGAGCTACTCGATAACGGAGACATCCGCGGTCAGGGGAAACGGAAGCGGCCCAGGTATGACAGTGACGCACCGCCCGTCTCAGACTATGAAGGTGTCCGCTCCTCGAGGGTGATAGTCCGGGTTTTCGAGCCCAGATTCAATGCGGCGGGTACTGCAATCATCGTCGTCGGATCAGCCGGCGGACTCGTGGCGATGGGGGTACTGTTGCATGCGATCTTCCCCTTCGGACATGCCGTTCTATGAAATCATTAGATCTCGTATGAATCACACGATGGTAATACATAGGTGTATAGTCCTCTTCAGCGTCGGAAGCGTGATCCTTTTCGGATGTGAACATAACGGGCGGATTTACGCCCCCGAAACCGAAGAGAAGGAAGAGAAGGCGGTTCTGTTTTTGCGGAGCAGTATATCTGATTCATTGGCTGGATTCGGTGACACGATCCTGGTCAAACTCAACGTTGGAAACGAGAGTGATGTGAACGCCTGCGAGGTGCAGGTGAGAGGGGACGCAGGCGGCGCCTGCGTTTTCGATGTTCAGGCTCAAGGAGCAACTACGATCCTACACAACACAGACAGTCTTTGGATCTCATACGATCGATTGGATGGTGGTGAAGTTGAGGATATCGTCGTCACTCTGGGCATTCCACAAACTGCTCTTCCCGGTTCTGTGTTTGAGTTCTCTTTCGAATTGAGCACAAGCCGTGTATCTGATGGCATCTGCACTACAAGGAACGCCGTTGAAATACGAGATGATCCACCCCAAGCATTCGACGCCGCATCGTTTCCATCTGCGCTTGGCACAAGATGGCACTATGCATACAGATACCACCTCACCAGTCGGGCATTTACCTTTAATGAATACATCAGATTTGGAAATCATGTCTGGGAGGTGGTGCAGTCGTCCTGGGATGCGGACACATTGTTTCTGGAGATCAGGACCGAGGTTCGGGACAGCATAAAGATATACCAGGTGGCCCCCGTGACTGGCGCAATCTTCGATACATCGTATTCGCATGAGCATCAGGGGCTTTTTGTGATGGCAGTCCACGATTCGGTTGTTTCATTCCCGTGGTGTGAGGCAATTGGGGGGGTTCCGCAAAGGACGACGCATCACTGTGATGTTGAAAGCTTCTTCCTCCGTTCCTCTCAGGTCGGCATGGGGCCGATTGTCGTGTTCAGAAAGGAGTTGGGAATGCTGTTTTTATTGGATGGCATGTCTGGCAATACTGGATGGTTCGAGACGCTCACATTAGTCGGAATGAACGAGTAGATAGATACTGCTGGGTGGGGGGAAGTACATCAAACACGTCCGAGGCCTGAAAAGAGACCTCCTGAGCCCTGACAAAAGTCGGTTCAAGAACAGCAACGCCCGGCGAGGTACCGGGCGTTCTTCATCCAGGTCTACACTATTCTTAGTTTGCGATTCTCGATTCACCCATCCTGTTTTACCTCAGCAACACCATCTTCTTCGTCTCCACCCACCTCTCACCTTTTTCACCTCTCACCTCCAGCCTGTAGAAGTAGAGGCCACTGGTAATCCCGCCCGCGTTCCATGTTGCCGTGTGGGATCCTGGAGCCAGCTCACCGTCCACCAGTACCGCCACTTCTCGGCCAAGCACGTCGAACACTGACACCTTCACCAATCCTCTCTCCCGTATCCTGAATCCTATGTCCGTCGTGGGATTGAATGGATTCGGGTAATTCTGGTCGAGTGTATAGCCAATCTCATCGAGAGAGTTATCCTCAGCGATTCCTGCGACAGAGACGCTTATACGATACACTCGAAAGAATAATGAGTTTTGATCACGCACAAGGCCAATCATATAGAAGGCCTGTGTCTTCTCATCATATGTGAGGCGAATACGTTCTAGAGGAATAGGAATCGTCGTCAGGATGCTGGAGGTCCCATGTGCTGAGTACAGGACCAGTGGCGTCCCGGAGTCTCCCTTATATCCAGCAACAACAATGTTCTCACTGCTGATCTGAGCCATGGCCGTCCCCCAGTCAAAGCTGTTGTCCACGGTGAGCCAGACCTGACTCCCTTCATTGCTATAGCAGACCATACCCATCCCAGAAACAGCTATTGATCCGCTGATAACAATGTTCTTCCCTTCAACCATTCCGACCGACGACATTCCGCCACATGCTGATAGAGGTGTCTGTCGCGTCCAGAGGGTATCCAGTTGTTCATCGAGAGCAGAAACGGAGACTCCCCAGCTGTCTTGCTTTGCCCCCCATCCGGAGCACCCTCCGCCATGCTCCCTTACAAGAATGAAATTGCCACGATCATCATGCTGCATGTCCACGAGAATGTTCGATGGTGTCCAGTCATCAGCTAGTATCCGGCTCTGAACAGTATTACCATGTCGATCCAGTTTGGTAATTCGTGTTGCAAATGTTTGTGAATCCTTCCAAATGGTATGTCCCACAAACAGCGATCCGTCTGAGCTCAGGAGCAATTTTGTGGGGATGGGGCAAGACTCGGAATACAGTGCGACATCCGCTATTCCTTCCGTCTCGTGCTCCCAAAGCATCATTCCAGCTGCATCGAACTTCACAATTTTGAGAAGAGTGGACATCGTGTCGACGTATCCACCAATCGTCCAATAACTGGAAACCACCACAGATCCGTCGGATTCAATGAGTGCTCCAGTCACGCTACTCCAGATTTGCCCCTCGACACCCAGCGCCCGGTGCCAGATAGAGTCACCCGATTCTGTGAGCTTCAGTATGTTGACTTGTTTGGACGTATAGGCATAATCCCCGGAGCTGTAGAGGAGGTAGATGTTGTCCTGTGGATCTGTTCGCAGGTGTTCGAAGCGAGTCCAAGCACTCGTATCCTGGAATGTTTTGGCCCATATCACATTCCCCTGGGGATCGAACTTTACCGCACTGATGAGTGAAAACACGCTGTCATGGTTCGTATAGGCGACGATCACATTTGAGTGGCCATCCAGGTTGATCTGGGCGGGGTCAGGTCCCATCCAACCTTCACTTATGCCGAATGGTATGTTGTATTCAAGATCTTCCGACCAGTTGGATTCGGTACGGTCTTGTCCGATAACGTCAATCGCAGGAATGCAACTTAGCAAGGCAGCAATCACGAGGATTCTCATGATGTTCATCTCCTTATCTGACCAACATCATCTTCTTTGTCTCCACCCACCTCTCACCTTTTTCACCTCTCACCTCCAACCTGTAGAAGTAGAGGCCACTGGTCATCCCGTTCGCGTTCCATGTGGTCGTGTGGGATCCTGGAGACAACTCTCTGTCCACCAGCACCGCCACTTCTCGGCCAAGCACGTCGAACACAGACACCCTCACATATCTTCTATCCTGTATCCTGAATCCTATGTCCGTCGTGGGATTGAAGGGATTGGGGTAGTTCTGATCCAAGGAGAATTCGTCTGGAAGGTCAGCTGGTGACGGATGTGCTGCAGTGACGACAGACGGGTCGATACTCACAACATATATGGGGCCCCACCACCCTGTTTCATCCATCGCGACAACCCGAATAGTTCCATCGTGGCCCTTGGTTAGTCCAAGGATGTTGTTCCCCGGGAGCGGAGAGTTGTCTTTGTTGAATACAGTCCAGTCTTTACCGTCATACCTGAGGAGCCCCTGGCCTCCCGTGCCAAAGCCGTCGCTCCAGCCTGTGCCAGCCCAGACGCCTCCGCAGTCATCCACAACAAGTGAGTTAATACCTCCATAGCCGAATGACGTGATTGTATCCGCACGTATGCAATGAATGCCGCCCGCTCCCGCCTGAAACCACATCTCTCCGGAGAGTGAACTTGTCATGTATTCAACAGGGTAGAGGGGTGGCGACCAAACGTTAGAGAGAAATGAAGTCCAGGAAGTTCCATCATAACTCATGATGTAGCTTGCGGCCTCCAGGCCGAGACCGCACCAGATCTTGCCCAGCGGATCGATGGCGACTGATCTGATGTGATTGTTCCTGGGGAGAGGAGAGTTTGTGTGGTCGAAGAGAAACCACTCCCTGCCGTCATACCGGATAAGACCCCGGTCTGTCCCTAGCCAGATAATCCCCGACTTGTCAATAGCGATGGACAAGATCGAATTCGTCTTGATACCGGAGTTTGAGGTATTGTATACTGACGCCGAAATGCCATCATACCGGAGCAACCCTGAGCCATCAGTTGCCAACCACAGCACATCCTGAGGGTCAGCGGCCATTCCCCATACGCCCCATGCCAGGTTCACGAGAATGCTGTCTTGGCTGACCTCGAACCCATCTTCATTGAAAAGGGACACTGATGTCGAAGTAGTTAAGCCGTTTGCAAACCACAGGTTCCCTCTGCTATCGCATGCCATCTTCAGCAGGGATGGATTCAGGGTTCCCAGAAGGTTCTCGCTCACCACCTTCCAGCCAGGGATTTGCGCCTGCGCCAACTGACAGGTCAGGCACAGGACAGCCGCATATCGAATGAATGTCTTCATGATATCTTCCTCCATCAATGTCACTTCATCAGCGTCATCTTCCTGGTGCTCACTTTTTTCATCCCATCTGTTCCTGTCGTTTCCAGGCGATAGAAATACATTCCACTCGCCATACCCTGTGCGTTCCATGTGGCGCTGTGTGCCCCGGCTGACTGTTGCTCGTCGACAAGCACGGCCATTTCCCGTCCCAGGAGATCGAAAACCTTTAGTGAGACGTAAGAAGCAATTGGCAATTGGAAGGAGATGACAGTCGACGGATTGAACGGATTCGGATAATTCTGCAGAAGCGCGAATGCTGCCGGGGTGGCAGGCGGTTCCCCTCCACGCACAGCCACCACGCCCATTGCTCCCTGCAGCTTGTCCAGAGCGATCGCTGCAAGCTCTGATTCCTTGCCTTCTATCATCTCTGTCGAAAGCCAATCCCCCATTCCTCTCCACGCCTCCAGGCTGATTTCTGCAGCAGCAATGACAGAGTGCTCAGCATCGAACAGATACGGCCACAGTCCGCCTCCCAGCGTGTCGCACAGCTTGTACGTATTCAGAAATTCAAGCTGGTATCCCGGATATTGCGTCACAGTGTATACGTCCATCACCTCGTTCCGGAGGGACTTGGACGCAAGGGACAACGGACTTGATTCATCCCCCCTGGCGGATGCCGGTGGTTCGCAGACCGGCCAGAACGGGACCACGATCGACGTACCCGGAAAACCAAGAGAGGTCCACATCGTGGTCAACCGGGGGTCTTCCCCCGGCAACACGCCTTCCATAACGACAGCCGCCGTGGTCAAAGAATTCAGGACGAATCCATACGTGTACAGATACCAGTGAGGGACCTGGGGGTAGAACATGCTTGTGTAGTATGGCATAGCGAACGGTTTTCCGTACTGATTCAGATCCCGCATGTGGTAACGGATCATGCACTGTGCATCCAGACTGTCCCCCGCGCATATCGTCCCTACGAGTTCTCTCGAGCGATCGTACCGTTCTTTCCCTAAGGTCCCACCTCCCTGCAGAGAGAAATTGGTGCGTATGACATATCCATCGGCGTTCGCGGTGTCATTTGCGTCATACCACCAATAGGCGTCTGAAGATATTTCGAAGATCGCGGCACCGCCGAGGCGGTCCATGACCCCAAAATTTCCGGCAGTCGTTCGGCCAGTGATGTTCGTGGAGTCAAGAATGTGTTTGAAATCGAAGACTGTTCTGCACCTTCCGAGGGCAAAGCGAATAAAACCCGTATTGTTGGTAGGAATTCCTGGTTTGGCCAGGTCGTCCGAGCTGGCGAACGCAATTGCGAATCCCTCCTCGTTGACGCCGTCGAATGTCGGGCCGCTCTCGAACCTGTTGAGACAAATGAATGCGATCGCTTCGCTGGTGTCGTAATCCACCTGATAGATGTATGGCTCGGTGGGCGTGGCCGCGAAGTCGTTGTCCTTGTTCTTCCACAGCAGCGGACGGCCGTCCCGGGTGATCCTGCCTGATGCGACCCCCACTGTGCACCCCTCCGGGAGGGACTGAAAAAGAAGGCCCGACGGTGCTGTCTCTTGCGACCGGGCGGGCCCATTCGAGCCGGCTACGAGTATGAACAGTATGAGCAGTGGTCTCATGATGACCTCCTGATTTGGCTGGATCTCTTGAAGACGATGCAGCAATTAACATCGCGGAGGTCTGGGGTGGTTAATCCTGGTGGGACAGCTTGTGCCGCGGGTGGGACATCGGGCGATGTCCCAGAATCGGGACGCGAAAAACGGGGCTATTCTGGTGTGCGAACCTGACTGGGGAGAAGTCCGAATTTTTCCTGAAAAGTCTTCGCAAAATAGGAATGGTTAGCGAATCCCACGGAATCCGCGATCTCCGCTACCGTGCCGGCATTCTGCTCGAGAAGGTCCTTTGCCCTCTGGAGACGCACATGCCGCACGAAGTCCGTGGCGGGCAGATTTGTGATGGCCGTTAGCTTCCGGTTCAGCTGGCGGCGGCTGAGGAACATGTCCCGGGCGAACTGCTCGACGTCAAATTCCGCCTCGGACATGTGCTTCTCGACGACTCCAATGGCCTTCTGGAGGAACGTGTCATCCAGGGATGAGACGTGGATCGAGCCGGGACGAAGCTCGGTCGTCCGCATGAACGATTCCCGCACCTTCTTCCGGTTCTCGATGAGATTCCGGACACGGACCTTCAGCTCCTTGACGTCGAAGGGCTTGGCGAGATAATCGTCGGCCCCATGCTCCAATCCGGAAAGCTTCTGATCCTGCTCGGCGAGCGCCGTGAGGAGAATGACCGGGATATGGCAGGTCCTCTCGTCCGTCTTGATGGCCTTGCACACCTCATATCCGTCCTTGTTGGGCATCATGACGTCGCTGATGATGAGGTCCGGTATCTGGTACTGTGTCGTATTGATCGCCTCGAGACCGTCGACTGCCTTGATGACCTCGTACTGGTCCGCAAGCTGAGATGCAATGAATTGCCGGGCATCGTCATTGTCCTCAGCGACCAGGACGACGGGCTTTCCGCCACTCGCGCCTGCCACCAGGCCTTCTTCCTCTGGTACGACTGCTGCCTGCGGATGTTCCGGCTTGCCGGTCAGCATGGGCGGTGATTCGATGATCTCTGATGGAGCGTATCCTGCGAGGGGTATGCGGACGGTGAAGGTGGTGCCTCCTCCACGACGGCTTTGCACGTCGATGGATCCATGGTGGAGCTCTACGAATTCCTTCGTCAGGGCCAATCCGATGCCCGTCCCTTCGGTCTTGTGGGTCTCGTCCGCCCTGTAGAACCGGTCGAAGATGCGGGGAAGATCCTCGGCCGAGATGCCGGGCCCTGTGTCCCGCACCGAGAAGAGGAGGTGGTCCGTTTCTCTCCACACGGATACCTCAATGGTGTCGCCGGCTTTGCAGAATTTCAGGGCATTTGAGATAAGATTCTGAAGGATGTGCTCGAGCTTTTCCGCGTCAAGGAATCCTGCGACAAATTCCTCACGGGCTTCGAAGCGGAGGTCGATCTGCTTCTTCGCCGCGGGACTCGCGTAGTATCCTGTCATCTTCCGCAGCAATGCCACCGCATCCTGTTCGGCGACCCTCAATGTGACAGTCCCTGATTCCAGGCGGGAAAGGTCGAGCAACATGTCCACCGCCCGCAGGAGTTTTTGGGCATTTCGCTGAATGAATCCCAGCTGCTCGAGCGATGATGCGCTCTGCGTCCGCCCCAGGAGAGAATCGACGGGGCCGAGGATCAGCGTCAATGGGGTGCGGAGCTCGTGCGTGACGTTGGCGAAGAACCTGGACTTCATCCGGTCCATCTCTTCCAGCTTTTCCGCCTGGAGATGCTCCGTCAGGAGCTTCTGCTCCAGTGCGACACTTCTCATGCGGTAGCGATAGAGGGAAAAGAACACGCCAGCCACTGCGAGCGCGTACAGCAGATACGCCCACCACCTGTTGTACCAGTACGGAAGCACCTCGATGCGGATGGAAGATTGGTTGGCGACGTCGATGAACTCCGCTTCATCGTGCGGGCGGATCATGAGCTCGTATGTGCCGGGCATGAGGTTGCGATAGCGGCAGAAGATGTAGTCCTGCGTCGGCGACAGCCGGTTCGAGCGCTGTTCAACGGGCTGAAGCCAGACGGAGGCCCATAATCGCCGGGATCTGTCGCGGCCCCGCACGGTGAGGTCGACCTCTATCAGATTGTCTTCAGGTGGAAGCGTCAGTGTGATGTCAGTCGCGGGGCCGGAAAAGGGGCGGACATCGGAGTCGTTGATAATGACATCTGTAGCGAGCTCCGCCGCTTTCTCAAGCTGCATGCCGTCAGGAGACATGACGGGCTGGGAAACCTGACGTACGGCAACGGTGAGGGCCACTGTCCGATCGGTCTCATCTGTCCAGGCGTCAAGGATACGCCGGCCGGCAGGGCTCAGCGCTTCCGGAGATTCCATCGCACCGATATCGGGTCTTCCATGATTTGTGTATATGCGCCGGATCCCTGCATAATCGTCTGCGGGGAGCGGGAAGGGGAGGCCCGCCAATTGAAAAGCCGCGACTCCGGTTCCGATGCAGGGGCTCCCGGGAGACAGACGATACAACGAGTCGCCCGGCACGAACAACGGATCGTCACCGATCGTTCTGAGGCCGATGTCCTCGCCCTCTACAAGGTTGTTCAGGGTCCGGGCATGCTCCGATGTGGTCAGCTGTTCCGTTTCGTTCACCCACAGGATGTTGTTCACCATGACGAGCACAGTGTTATGGGGAGCGCTGATCCCTCCTGCGCGGGTCGGTGACCGATTACCGACGATCGTGTTGTGAATGAGGATGGCCTTTGTCATTTCGACCAGCGAGACGCCTCCGCCGAGCTCGAGCGCTTCATTCGACGCGATGATGTTGTTCGTCAGCACGCCCCTTCCCTTCGGGCGGTGGTCGTTGGCGATGAAGATCCCGCCCCCGTGGCCGGCGACATTATGTGCGATGTAGTTTCCGACAACGTGGACGGTGAACTCCACGCTGGACTGGATGGACAGGCCTCCTCCCCCGGAGCGGGTCCGCGCAAGGGCCTTGTTGTATGTGATGACATTATGCCGAACGATACCCGGCTGGCTGATCTCGACACCTCCCGACCTGGTCGCCATACCCGCGATCTCATTCCCCGTGACGATATTGTCTTCAATGATGATATATGGAGGATCCTCGTCCGAAAATGTTGTATCGACGGTCAGGATCCCGCCGCCGAGAGCGATGTCGGCGACACTGGATGCAGTGAGACGATTATTCACGATGCAGTTGTGGGCAATCCTGGCGCCTGCGTTGATCACAAGTACACCGCCCCCTCCTTGCGTTACTGGCGAGTAGTCGGAAAGCGGCACGAGATAGAGGGAGGTTCCGGTTCCATTCCGGATACTGAATCCCACGACCTGACAACTGGTGTCCGTCGGGCCGGTGATGGTGATGACAGACCCCCGCCGGCTATCGAGCGGTCTGCTGCCGTCGAGAACTGTCTGCCGTATATGAGCGGCATCCCCGTCGAGGATGAACCTGCTTGCGAGCACGATGTTCTTGACGATGCGAACGTTCTCGTAGTACACACCCTGATCCACCAGAACGGTATCACCGGGAAGGGACGCGTTGACAGCGCTTTGTATTGTGCGGAAGTCCTGCGGGACGCGGTGGAGCTTCGGCTGGGCGGAGAGTTGTGGGTTTGAAACGAGAATCAGTATCAGAATGCAGATCGTACGCAGATCCGGGGAGGAGGGAGGAGGGTGAACAGAGGGAACGGTTGGGGGGACCGTTGAGATCATATTGATGAAATGCTAAATGCTAAACCTGCCGAATCCTGGCGCAGGCGAAAAATGCTAGAAGCTATCTCAAAATTACCCTCCACAGGATGGTTTCTCGCAAAGCTCGCAACGAAGGCAGCGCCCGCAACGCAAAAACATAACATAATGTAGGGTTCTCACGTTGCGATCTCTCTTTGTTACCGTGGCGGTCGTTGCGTGAGATGTTTTTGAGATGGCTTCTAAACAATTCCGAATTTCAAAATCACGAAATCCTAGAATGGTGTTCGATCTTGCGCTTCCATTCTGAACCCATTCAGCGCAACCGGCTCACCCGCCTGCCAAGGAGGTCAAAACGGGCGGGCAGGCGGTTCACGGTCTGAGACCTACCTGATCAGCACCATCTTCTTCGTCCGTGTTAACGTATTTCCGTTTGGGCTGGTCGCTTCCAGCGCATAAAAATACATTCCGCTGGGTCTGTGTTCGGCGTTCCATGTGACCCGGTGCTCACCGGAAGCCATGGCCTGGTTCACCAGGACAGCAACCTCGCGGCCCAGGACATCATAGATCTTGAGTGATAGGTGAGAGGTGATAGGTGATCGGAACGAGATCACGGTCCCGGGGTTGAACGGATTCGGAAAGTTCTGTTCCAGCACGAACGTCTCGGGTACGTCTGCGTCATCCTCCGCCGCACCCGTCACCACCACACCCGCCTCGGCGATGACTGCTCCGAGCGTTGCCTGCGCCACCTTCTGCACCAGCGTCATATTGAGCGTGCCGAAGGAATCGGCGGTGGTGTGGTAGTACGGATTGGCAGTGTAGTAGGCGCTGGAGTTCCAGGGGGGATTATGTTCTATCAGGCAGATGGCCGGATATCCGTACGTCCAGAACTCGTTGTGGTCGCTGAAGGTTGCTGATGCGTACGGCGCAGGATTGGTCACGAGGCCGAGGCCGTACGCATAGTTCGCGGAAGCGACCGAAGCTCCAAGGGACTGTGATGTCTCATTTGCGACGATGCTGAGGTACCGCACGGTCGGATTGTATCCGATCATGTCGACGGAGATCATCCCCATGATCTGGTCCCCTCGGGACGCTGCCTGACCGGCGTAGTGCTTGCTGCCCGGGTGGGAGATCTTTCCGGCGTACGGAGGGACAGACTCTTCCGCGCCGAACGCGACAAAAATAATGGTATAGGCGGGTACAACGCCATGTTCGGGATCGCTCAGGATGCGGGCCAGCTCGAGGACCGTTGCCACTCCCGTGGCGTTGTCGTCGGCTCCGGGTGCTGCGATGGTGTTCCACTGAGCGTTCCAGGTGGTAGAGCCCATCCGGCTTGCGGAACAATCGTAGTGCGCACCGATGACGATCTGCTTCTCCGGTTCTGTGGTTCCGGTGATCGTGGCAACGATATTGCGGAGCGGTTGTGTGTTGTAGGGGGCGGTTGCGAGGGGGACATAGAACGTATCGGGTGCGACCGTATCGAGCCCGGGCATCGCCTGGAAGGCGCGAAGAATGTAGTTCGCAGCGCTGTCCATGCCGGGCGTGAACGTGACCCTGCTTCCCGTCCCGCCGCCGGAGGCCAGGGTCTGGATGTGAGTCTGGAGGATGTCGAGCGAGACCCGTGCGACGAGTGAATCAGCGGTAAGCACCTGTGACTTGGCCGATCCGGCAGGAAACACCATGAGCAGTATCCCAAAGACGGCGGCGGGTACTGGATGGCCAGAAAGAGATGTGGTCACGGTTGGGCGCGGAATGTTGAGAGGTTCTGCATGCCTATAACGTCTGCTCATGGTAGAGCGAAGAATGTGCATTGTCAAAGGCCTTTTCGCAGCATTCTCATTTCTGAACAATCGGGCTGAACTTTCGGGCCAATATTCCGTTAACTGTACTCTCATTGTGATCCCCGAGTAGTTGGTCAGTCATACGGACGCCCGGTCGCATGATCCCCCGACTCCATACCTCCCGATCCTGCTTCGCCTTTTCGATCTGTTCCGTACTCCTTCTCCTTGTCCGCTGCAGTGAGGGTCCCGCAGGAGCTGGAGGTTCGGGTATCCGGATCGTCCAGCCGGAAGAGACCGACGACGGCTGGGAGACCGCGACGCTGGCCAGCGTGGGGATGAACGATGTTCCGTTCGGGGACCTTGTCGAGCATGTGGGGGCTGGCAGCTATGAGGAGGTCCATTCAGTGGTCGTCGTGAAGGACCGGAAGCTCGTGTTCGAAGCATACTGCCCCGGCCACGATTTTTCGCCGTTCGCTCAGGACTACCACGGCGACTACATTGTGTACGACCGGAACACGCGCCACAACACACACTCGACCACGAAGAGCTTCACATCGGCACTTATCGGCATTGCCATCGACCACGGATTCATCCGGTCGGAGCATGACACCGTTTTCGACTACCTCCCTGCCAGATACGCATTGCAGGCAACCGAGGGGAGAGAGCGGATCACGGTCAGGGATTGTCTGATGATGGCGAGCGGACTGCAGTGGAACGAATGGGAGGAACCCACGACGGGCACCGCGAACGACCTGGTGATCTTCCTTCGCTCACCCGATCCCATCGGATATCTCCTGTCGAAGCCGTTGGTGTCGGTGCCGGGCACCCGCTTCTATTATAATGGCGGCACGGTGAACCTTCTTGGACTTCTCCTGGAGTATTCCGGCGACGACAACGTCAGGACGTTCTCATGGCGGCATCTCTTCGAGCCGCTCGGGATCACGAACTACAACTGGCAGGTGCATTCGACTGGCCTCACCATATGCCACGGGGATATCTATATCACGCCGCGCGACATGGCGAAGTTCGGGCAGCTCTTCCTGGACAATGGGATGTGGAACGGCACGCGAATTGTTTCGGAGGAATGGGTACAGCGGTCAACGCAGTATCACATCAATCCGGGAGTCACATGGGCGAACGGATACGGCTATCTCTGGTGGCTGAGGAATCTCTACGTCAATGGCCGTCTCGTCCAGGCGGTCAAGTCGATGGGATGGGGCGGGCAGGAGATCTTCATTATCAGGGAACTTTCGATGGTCGTGGTCTTCACTGGTGCCAACTATGTCGGCAGCGTGCCGTGCGATGTGATCATGGAGCGGTATGTGCTGCCTGCAGCGTTGGAGGAGTGAGTGGCAAGAAGCAATTGGCAAGTAGGGGAAAGCAGAAAAAGACGTGAACCGTGAGCCGGAAGATCAATCTCAGTCCTGCCGGCTCACGGCTCACTGTTCACGGTTCACCATTCAGATCAGTCCTCTTATGGTGTCCGCTTCAGTCTGTCTACTGTCATCTGACTACTGACTACTCCTCAATTCTACCTCAGCAACACCATCCTTTTTGTCTCTTCGAACCTCCGCGACGGATTCTCCATGGAAACAGCCTCGATGCGGTAGAAGTAAAGACCTGAGGGGACACCTGCATGCCAGATGTGGTGATGGAAGCCTGCAGGCAGTTCCTTCTTCTGCAGGTTCGCCACCTTCTGGCCCAGAACATTGTACACCTCGAGCGCCACGCTGCTCGCTTCCGGCAGTCCGAACCGTATCGTGGTCATCCCGTTGAAAGGATTCGGATAATTCTGCCCCAGTTCGTACTCCTGCGGTATCTCCAGCGCGTCAGCGATCCCGGTGCCCGTTTCGCCGGTCCCCGTAACAGCCACAGAATCAGGCAGATCCTCTATGCTGAAGACGAACGTCAGATATCCACTGACCGGGCCTGCTGCTGCGGGTGAGAACCGCACGGTGTCGGTGAAGGATCCTGACGGGGGGAGGACCATCGTGACCGGTCGTGCCGCAAAGACGGTGTCGCTCGCCTGGATGTCCTGCACGATGAGCGTGTCGTTCCCCGAGTTCGTGACGAGTATGGTGGTATCCTTCCATGAGCCGACGGGGACCGTCCCGAAAGCGAGCGCCGCCGGTTCATATGTGACGGCATAGACCGCCGAGAATCCGCTGAGCAGAAGGCTGTCGGGGTCGTCCGATGCGTTGCCCGCCAGCATGAGATGGCCGGTCTTCGCTCCACCGCTCACCGGCCTGAAGCTCACCGTATCTACGGCGCTGCTGTCCGGAAGGATCACGAGCGATGTCGGGCGTGCGACGAAGTTCGTGTCCGTAAGGGTGATCGATGTGATGTGGAGCGTATCGTCGCCCGTGTTGGTGATGGTCAGGACCGTGTCACGCACATGCCCCATACGCACCTTGCCGAAAGCGAATGCGTGCGAGCTCAGCGTGTATGTCAGGGTCGCGTAGGGTGTGGCCGTGGCCGTTTGGGAGAAGAGACTTTCGTTCAGGCTGCTGTCGACGGTCGTGACGCGGAAGGAATACTGGACATCGTTCCGAAGGCCGGTCACAAGAACTGTCGTATCTGCCGGATTCGAGGTGGAATCGATCAGTGTGACCGGTTCGGCGAGTGTATCTCCGTAGATCTTATAATAGAGGAGGTCGGTCTCGTCAACAGGATCCCAGGTGAGCAAGACGCTCCTGTTGCCGGCCTGCGCCGTCAGATTGGCGGGAGGAGGGGGAACCAGAGTGTCTCCGAACAGCCTGTCTGCGGCCGTCCAGTACGAGAATGCATCGACCCCTGCCACCTCGAGCGTGTTGAGGGAGTCATTCCGTCGGGGATGCAGCACCGTCCATGGACCACCCAACGAATCGGACCTGAAAAGCCGCAGGTCGGGCTCGTTGTTCGAACCGAGCTCCTCGTCCCTGTAGGCAAATGTGACCTCGGCATCCAATCCTCCATTGTGCTCAGGATCGACGCCGAAGTACCGTTGGATCGAGTGACCGGCTGCTCCTGTGAGGGTCGTGTCGGTGACCCGCACGACCATGGTCGATCCGGGTGCGGCACCGTGAGCCTGCAGTGTGAGCCCCAATCCGCCGAACGCCTCGCCCGTTCCCTGAGCGACCATGCGCGCTGCCATAACACGCCCAACGACCCAGCCGAACCGTTCGGTGAGCGTTGCGTTCGGTCCCAATGTCAGCGTGAAGCCTGCCGTTCTGAACGCTCCGCTGTCGATAGTGAGCGAACCCTCGATCGTACGTGAATCATGAAGCGTCACGCCGGCAGGATTCTGGATGACGATAGACGCTGGACCGCCGGTCTCAGGGAATTCCACAGAAGTGGTCGTTTGCGCGGATGTGCCGTTGTATCTCACCGCTGCATCTGCACCGAATGAAAGCGTGAACGCACCGGGCTTGACCGCGCCGGACGAGACCGTCAGCATGCCGACGACCTGCAGGTTGCCCAGCAGCGTCACGCCGTTGGGATTCGATACGGTCAGACCGTTCAACGCGGAAATATGGCCGGGAATACTGATCCCGCTCGCTGTGCCTGAAACGGTGAGCGACGAGGTCGAATCCATGATGAGGTTCGTGACAGGACCGACGATCGGCTGGTTCAGCGTCAGCATATTCGGGCCGATAGTGAGCACCCCACCGCTGAGGTCCAACACTCCGGAGAAATTCAGGTCACCCTCCAGAACCACGCCTGCTTCGACATAGATGCGGGTCGTCATGGAACCTCCTCCCGATAGGGATGCTGATCCCATGAAGCGGGTATACGTCGGCTTCCATTCGCCCTCATTGCGGAGTGAGCCGTAGAGATAGACCGTCGTGGTATTCAGGGTGGTCAACACTGTTCCCTCATTAAGGACGGTCCCATGGAAGGTCATGGTTGTACTGTTCCCCCTGACCGTTACGCCTGATCGGATGGCTGCAGGGCCGTTGATGATCACATTCCCGTGGCTCTTGCTCTCGGTACCGCCGAAGATGATGGAATCTGCCGTGAACGTCCCATGGACCTCCTGATTGGCCCCCATGAACTCCACACGGGCAAGGTTCGTGTTCGAGGAGTTCGTGTAGGCCTTGAACTTCGCCACGCCGGTGCCGGTCAGCACGCCACTGACCGTGCATGTTGAGTTCACATACAG
>CAZHOJ010000003.1:0-330372 GCA_964534125.1 uncultured Ignavibacteriaceae bacterium | reverse complement strand
TCAGGGTTGTGCTGTTCCCCTTGACCGTTACACCCGCACGGATGGCTGCAGGGCCGTTGATGGTCACATGCCCGTGGCTCTTGTCGCCTGTCCCACCGAAGATGATGGAATCCGCCATGAACGTCCCATGGACTTCCTGATTGGCCCCCATGAACTCCACACGGGCAAGGTTTGTGTTCGACGAGTTCGTGTAGGCCTTGAACATCACCACGCCGGTGCCGGTCAGCACGCCACTGACCGTGCATGTTGAGTTCACATACAGCGTATCGGGGGAGTTCACCAGGAGCGTATCTCCGCCGTCTATCGTCAGGGCCGAGAATGACTGTGAACCGGACAGTTCTCTCCGCTCGGCGATCGTCACAGACCCGCCGAAGGTGCCGGTTCCCGTAATGATCCCGGGACCCGTGAACTGGGTGTGGGTCGGTATCCAGCTGCCGTTGTTGGTGACATCATTGTTGATGTAGACCGTGGTCGAGTTCAACGCCGTAGAGACGGTTCCCTCATTTGTGACGGGACCGTTGAAGGTCAGGGTTGTGCTGTTCCCCTTGACCGTTACACCCGCACGGATGGCTGCAGGGCCATTGATGGTCACATTCCCGTGGCTCTTGTCCCCTGTCCCACCGAAGATGATGGAGTCAGCCGTGAAGGTCCCGGAGATGCTCTGCGCGGCACCGGCCAGCATGAATGCGCTTCCAGTGGCTCCTGTGCATCCGCCTGATACGTTACCAGTGAACGAGATCATGTATGAGGCAAGGTCGAAGCCTGTGGGCCCGGCGCTATTGGCGAGGTTCTTATACGTCGAGCTTGCGCTGGAGGCCAGGGTGAGGATGACTCCACCATTGATAGTAATGTGATCGCCGGGAGCGGGCCGTCCTCCGGTCCCTCCGCCGCCTGACCAGGTTGCAGTACCGGATTGTCCGTCAGGGTCCCATGTCCCCGAACCGGTCGCGGTTGCGGTGGATTGTGCGAATGCGGCCGGGGAGGCGATGAGGAAAATGAGGATGAGCAATGCAGGAATACACAAGCGGAAGCGAAACGACGATGCCAGAGGGGGTGTGGTATTCATCTGACTCTCTCTTCGATTGTCGCGGATGGAGGATGAACCACGGCGAAGGAGAGGAGACCGGAAGGTCAGATGTTACATCAGGAAGGCCTGCGTGCTGAGGCTCCGGCTCCTTTCGCACGATTTGCTAATGTCAGCGTTCACAGTATGAGATGCAAGAAAGTGTCGGCAATTCCATTATGAATAAAAAGCGAACAATTCTTGTTTCTGATATTCCCACACTTACTCATTCTTAGGAATCTCAATCCTCTCGATCAGCGCATGATCTATCACCACGCGCTTGCCGTCCCACGTCCTCATGACGACATGCTTCTCCGGCACGAGCTCTTCGACTGTCCCGATGACGCGTGTCCCGTCATGCAGGTACAGAACGGTCGCCCCGCCACTGTAAGGAAGGATCACATATCCGGTCTCATAGCCGGTCAGGATACCGGCAAGGCCGCCGGTGAGCGCCCCAAGCGTGCCCCAGATCGCCGGGAATAAGACCGAAGCGAGTTCTCTGTCCCGGCCGCTTTCCCATTCCCCCACCTGGGACACGATGTATCCAACGCCCGCTCCGACAAGCCCGCCAAAGAGCACCCCCTTCCAGAATCCCCGTAAATGGTCGACGAAGGTCACCTGCTTCATGTCGGATAGCGGGGTGCGCAACCGTGCTCCTGTCTCTCCGTCGAACCACGTGCAGGAATCAGGGGTCACAGCAAGATTTCGTGCGTACATGGTGCGCGACATCGTAGTCCGTACCTGCACTTTCTCTGCTGAGATCTCATCATTGAATTCCGTGTAGCTGAGCGAGTCGCCTGAACCGTCGAGAGTGACATAGACCGACGCACTGCAGCCGCCCGAGCACACAAAGGCGGAGAGAATCGGCACGATAATGACAAGGGAAGTGTGCGAATGTGCTCTCATAGATTCTCTCTGTCGGCGACTGGGCCTCTGTGACAGGCTATAAAAGCCAGCCGATGGTAATGGTCCACGTTGTAGCGTCACCGCTGTCGAGACGCCTGTAAGCAAATCCTGCCTGCACAAGGATGCGTGTTTCGACTGAGAGAACGATCCCATACCCGCCACTCACCTGCAACCCAAAACCGCTTTCAGTATCCAGTTCGCTGGCCAAAGCTGCTATTCCCAGCTCACCGCGGAGATACGGGCCATCTCCGGGGATCTCTCCGAAGAAATGCATCATGCTTGCAGCGTAGAGGTACTGATTGAACTGTATGCTTTTGGAATTGGAGAGCCCGTCCGTATAGGTGTACCGGTCCGCAGCTCCGGTGATGACGCAGCCGATGAGCGTCCGTTCGTTCGCAAGGGGCCAGTAGAAGCCGAGGAAGTCGACGGCGACAGCGACATGCGAGGGATCGAGAGGCTGGATGAACTGGTCGATGTATTGCCGGGTGCCTGCCGGAAGGGATGTCCAGGCATATCCGAGTGAAAGGTAGGCGTACCAGGATTCAAGTCCCGGTTTGTATGGCTTCGGAGCGGTCGCGGGGGTTCCTGGGGTGATCTCCGGAGTCCGTGGTGCCTTCTCGATCCTTTCGATCCTGTCCCAATCGAGGACGTAGAGTGTCCCGTCCGACGATCGCAGTGTCACGCTCTTGTCCGGCACGATCGTTTCGATGAATCCGACGAGGCGGGTGCCGTCCTTGAGGATGAGGACGTCCTGAATTTCCTGTCCGTACGCTGCCATGCACATGGCGAAAGACATCAGCAGGATCATACTCCAAGGTCGCATCATTGTCTGCCTCACAGGAGGGATACAAATGAAAAATGCCTCTCTCGAATGCCGAAGCACTCTCCAGAGGCGTTGTTCAGATTTCCAGTGTCCCCAGTCTCTGGGGGACTCCGTTCAGGTCAGCAGAATATACTGAGCCGCAATTCCCGTTGCTGAGAAATCGATGAAGTTGGGAGTTACTACTATATTGAGGAAAGTGAAAAGCATTAACAGAAGTCTGCCTTCGGATTCGCAGCAGAAGGCTGACTCCGGATCTTTTCGGTGGGGCGCAGATAGAAGCGATGGAAGGTGGAGATGCCCACTATGAGCTGCGTCACCCCCGCCTGCCTGGCGTCAGTCGGGCAGGCCACCAGAAGCATGCGGTGATGACATTTGGTCGGGCCAACGATTCCACATGAGTGCCATATCCTCTTGTTGCCGCTTTTTCTTTTAGAAAGAAAAAGCGGCAGAAAAAGAAACTTGCACGAAATCAAAGCCTCACGCGGCTCGCGTTCAACCGCTAGACTAATTCCCTCGACACCAGTAGAAGATCGACTACCACAGCGTCGAGGGAATTAAATGAGCGCGAGCCGTTCCCGGAAGGTCTCTTTCCGCTAGGAGAACAAGGTTTCCTGCCGAATGATTTCGTGCGGGCAGCTGAGCCCGCTGGTATAACTCGATATCCTCCAGGCGATCATGAACATCCCGTCGTCCGACCCCGATAGGGGTCGAAGGTTTCTAACTTTGGCCTACGGAAACGGGGAGCACCCCGTAGGGGTGCCACATGTGTCTGTAGGCAAACCCAGCCACTCCCAACAGCTCTACCGCTCTCTCCATTGTCCCGAATCCGTCCTCGTTCCAAGTCTTCTCCCCAGTGCCAAGTCCCCACTCTCGGAGAATCTGCTGATCTCTCCGTACTCCCTACTCGTCAGAGATCATCCCCGCCCTCACCACCCTCCCGGGTACACCCGGGACTGTATCACCGCAAGCTTCAGTACCCTCGTCTGATTCAGGTCCGGCATTTCGACCACGCACAGGTAGATGCCGCTTGCGACCTGCCTGCTTGCCTCGTTCATAAGGTCCCAGCGGAGGAACTGGGAAGGATCGTTCTTCTCGAGCTTCCGCACCTGTTCTCCCGTCAGGCTGAAGATCCGGATGACGGCATGCCGCGGCAGGTTGGAGAACATCGCCCACGATTCGCCGTTGGTTGGATTGGGATAGACGCTGATGCGCTCAATACTCTCCTGAACCGCTGTCCAGCTGCTGTCGATAGCAGCAGTCTCGTATCGAAATACGTCTGTTGTGCTGAACGATCCGGAAACCTTCAGGAGCAATCCGCCTTCGACAATCGGCGGATCATCCGGTCCGGAGTGGAGGGGCAGGTCGGATGCAATCGATCTGTTTTCGGTGACATTCCAGAGCGACCAGACGATGCCGGTCCCGCCGGGGTTGAACCGTACCTCATAGGTATTCCCGGTCGAGGCGAGTGGATTGACCACCGTGGGGAGCACTGTCCCTGTGCCGCTCCCGGAGGTGTGTGACACCGCGATGGTGTCACCGTAGTTCAAGAGGCCGGATGCTCCGAACGGAGTTGCAGGACGGACGTGGATCGCCACCGGGTCGCTCTCCTGGCTGGCCACGCCAAGAGGATCGACCGCTGCGTTATAAGCCGTCACAGCAAAGTAGTAGTCCGTCCCGTTGCGCAGGTCATGGTCAGAAATGGCGTCCCGAGTGATCCGTATCGACCGCTTCAGCCCCGTATTCGTGCCCTTCTGTCTGAGGATGGGGATCAACGCCCCTGACACCGGGTCCATCGTTATGCCGAGGATCGTTGAGATATCGTTGACCTTGTCGAATGTGGCGACTCGGACCGCTTCGGAGAGAGGAGCATCACTTCGTGGAAGCTGATAGACGACGTAACCCTCGAAATTGTATTTCCCGGCAACAACAAGCCCCTCATTCTCGCTCACAAACCCGGCCGGGCTTCCCCATTCAAGAATGACCTCTGAATTGAGCTCAATAGCAGTAACGCGTGGGGGAGCAGGAGCCCGGGGAAAATCAAGAGATGCGTCATAGACATCCTGGACGGCCCGGTCATGCAATCTCAGAGCTGATATACTGGAAAGACGATCGGCTCCGAGCGCGGCGACTCCTGCTACAATGATCTCCTGTGTATCTCCAGGAGCTAGCCTGAACGGGCCGCAGCCGAGGACAAATCGCCTGTCTCCTGGCGTAAGCCAGTCCAGGCCATCGAGGAATCCCGAACCGCTGACAGGATCTCCCGTGAAGAGAAATGTTGTCTGAGCGATCCCAGGGGGTGTTGGGTAGTAACGGAGCGGACTCGGGGATGGGTCGGGCGCAAATCCCCGCAGCAGTCTCCAATACCTCTGCGTGAGTTCATAGAACCATGCGTCCTCCATGGCCAGAGAGGCAACATGCACGAACGATGTCGGCGGGAGGTTGCGATAGCCGGGGAGCAGCATAAGCCGCTGAATCGCTGTATCGCCGGGTGAAGGCACGATGGGCCCTTGGAGCCAGTCGTAACCTGCCGAGGGAGGGGGGAGACCGAACCGGGCATATTCTTCGTCCACCCGATTGCCGTTATAGGCGAATGCAAGTGCGAGGGAGGTGTCGTATCCGATGAGATCGTCGGTGTAGCGGCCGACGTCCGGATCTGACCATTGTCCAACAAAGACGCTGTCGAGGTAGAGTGCACCTCTCGTCGTATCGTTGACCAGCCCGCCACCTTTGTTGATCATGATGAGCTTCTTCATGTATACGCTGCCGAACCAGTCGGAGCGGTCATACGCCCAAAGCGTCATCTGGACCTCCAGTCCCATCGGATTGCTGCCCGCGAAGGACTGCATCTGCGAAATGTTCAGGTCATTGCAGACGAACCAGATGACCTGGTCGCCGGGAAGGTATGGGTCGCTCCCTGCAATCCCCGGTTCGTCATACTTGCCCGATATGAGCGAGTCATGTGTAAAGCCGTCGCTGAAGGGTGGCGGCTTCTGGTAGCCGGGGTTGCCATTCCGCTCGATGTACGGGGCGCCCAGGTCTACCGGCCATTCGTTCCAGTCAGTTTCATATTGCCGGAGCACCTCTGCCATGGCGGATGCGGTCACAAGACTTGTGGAGGTCTCCCCGTTCTCGGCGGCATCGCGAGTCAATTCCCAATACAACATGGATGCATAGTCGCGCCGGATACGATAGATCCGCGCCCGCGGATCGTCGGACGATACAGCGCGGGCTGTCGGACCGAACCCCTCGACCCATCCGACTTTGTTCCCCTCGTTGTATGTGCTCCCCCCGACGCGGATCAGCTGCGACGTTGGCTGTGTATATGCTGGATCCGCGTACGTCTTGGCCCCCCAGATGAAACCATCGGCGTACATGACCCACGCGGTCCCGCGCGGAAAGACCCCTCCATTTCCTCCATTGCTGGGCGGCATTTGACCCTGGCCTCCCGACCGCTGCCATGTCGTGTAGTTGTTGATGTTCAGGATGGCGGCATTCTTGGTCTGGGCGGTCTTGGGCAGGGAGGGATGAGGTGATGGAATCCCGTCCTTCTTTTGGGCTGCGGCCGACACCAGAGCGCAAGCAGCCAATATTAGATGCTGCCGGTAGATCATGTGGTCAATTTGTGGCTAGAAGCCATCTCAAAAACATCTCACGCAACGACCGCCACGGTAACAAAGAGAGATCGCAACGTGAGAACCCTACATTATGTTATGTTTTTGCGTTGCGGGCGCTGCCTTCGTTGCGAGTTTTGCGAGAAACCATCCTGTGGAGGGTATTTTTGAGATAGCTTCTACCCATTTTCCCCGAAGTGCCAATGAAGGCGGGAATGTCCTCTATGAGATACATGTTGCTACTCTTTCTTTGGAAAGAAAGAGTAGCACAGAAAGAAACCAGGCCCGAAAACGAATCGTGACCACTGTACACGGCTCTCTGAAGCGCCCCTCGGCGCTCTTGGGGACGACTTCGGGGCGCCCGCCAAAAATACCGGCGGGTAAACGTCCACCGCACTGCACGTCGAGAGGGACAAACCGAAGGACTGAAAGCTCATGTGCAGTGCGCTGATCACATTGCCGTGTAGTATCGATGACAGAACTGTCGTTTTCGGGTCTTTGGTATAAAGCAGTAGATCGTGCCTTTCGGATAGGAGCAAGCATTCTGAATACTGCGAAGTGACCACTGCCCACTAGTTTCTTACATCTCCACCCTCACTCCCACTCTGAACTGCCTCGGCGGCCGATAGATATCGACTCCCGTCGCCTTGAAGTAGTGCTCACGGTTCTGATTGTTCAGTATCTGATATCCTTCACGATATCCGGGGTACGTGAAATACCGGGACATGGAATTGTTCAGCCAACCGTCATCCTCGGACTTCCCGGTCACGGGATAGACATTCTCCGCTTGTTTGCTGTCCAGCAGGTTCAGGATGTCGACCGTCAGAGAAGCACGAACCGGCCCGATGGCGAAGAGTTTCGACACATGCAGGTCGCAGTTGAGGATCCACGGTGTCGTGGATGAGTTGGTCGGTTCAACCGGTTCAGAGAGCCGGGGATCGTCGAGCGTCCGCACTCCCATCCGCCATGGGTTTGTCGATCCCAGCCACCAGAATTCATGCTCCCTGGTATAGCGACGCCCGCTGAGCATGGATAGGACCGGAACGATCCGCAGTCCCTCGAGGAATGGGCCATCCTCGGGGAGGAAATGGAGGTCGGCTATCACGTGAATCGTGTGCGATCGGGCGTAATCGGGTTCATAGAATGCATCGGGCCGGTATACCTGGTCCAGATACAGTATTGCCCAGTTGGACTTCGGATATGTTTGTGTCCCCTTCATACCCGCGTACGTGTAGCGAATCGACGCTGAGAATCGGTCTGATGGTCGGAGGGAACAGAGCATTTCCATCCCCAGAATCGAGGATTCGCCTTCGTTCCTGAAGACGAACACGGAGCCGTCCCTCGCCGAGTCAAACTCCGCCAGCGCGAGCTGATTGGGGAGCACCTTCCGAAAGGCCGTCCCTGAGACTGCCCACGTACCCCCGGTGTTTCGCCAGTCGACCCCGACCTCCATCTGGGAGGATCGTTCGGGGCGGACCTCACCCGACGGCACCTGTCCCCCTTTGGCCTGAAATCGGAGATTTCGTGAGTAATCTCTATCCAATGACGTTGTCAGCAGGTCCTTGAGCTCAGGGAACTGTGCGTACCTGCCGAATGAAAAGTGCAGCAACAGCGACGCGGTGGCAGCGAAAGAGGCGGAGATGCGGGGAAGCACCTCCTCGTGCGGTGTGGTTATCAGCGCAACTGTATCGTTGGGCAGGTCGATGCTCCACACGTAAGGAACGTTGTTCTCATCGGGATAGTAGCGGAGGCGTGGATGATACCGTTCATACTGGAAACCGAAGTTCAGGCGGCACGCCTCTTCGTGGAATTCGTTATCGACATACGCGGAGGTCGCATCCGGTTTGTACGGGGAGTATGGACCCGTATCGACGTTGCCGCCGTCAGGATCGAATCCGTACGTTCGGATTCCCCCCAACCTTATCATCTGAGCATGCCGGTCAGCCTCGTTCCGATACACCTGATCGCGGCCGATGCCATACTGCATCAGGTAATCAACTCTTTGGAGCGAGTATTTCCGCAAGGTCCACGTCTCGTATGCGGCACCGAAGCGGACCGTCCAGAGGTCGATGGGAAACGCCTCGCCGGCGAAGGAGACCTGATGTGAGAGCTCGTCGAACTTCTCATACGACGCGTTGGGGGCAAACGGGTGTGCGAACACCAATCCTCCAAGCGTGGCATACGATGGCGGAAATCCGCTATACCTGTACCTGAATCCGGTGAAGCCAGCCAGTGCGTTTAAGAGACTGTCAGAGTACAGTTTCCATTCTTCCCCGAAATGCGGGTCCACGAGGATCCGTTTCTGCCGTGAATATCCGTACGAGATCGAATATCGGAACCTTTGATGTCTCTGCTGTGTCAGCCTCACCCCTATGAATGTGGTCGAGCTCTGTTCGGTCATTCTCCTGTTCTGCCGGTAGTAGTTCTCGCGCACCCACGGCCATCCACCCTGTGCTGTCTCTGTCGAATTCACGCTCGCCAGGAAGAGCATCGTGGCGCCTTCGATATCGATCGATATGTTCCCTTGCGCGGTGTTGCTCTCCTGGAAGTTGCTGGGTACATAGTTCCGCCGGAACTCGACGGGGCCAGGAAGAAGCACCTGCTGATCATCCGGGAGGGATGAATCATAGTAACTGCTGTTCCGATCGACCCGCAGACTGTCGAACCTGAACGGCTCGAGGAACATCGGCTGACGATTGTGTGCGAACCGGTGTTCGCCGGCGACAAAGAAGCGGATGCCGCTCACCACCGGCCCTGAGGCCGTCAATGCGAGCCGTCGGTATCCCTGCACCGTCGTCCCAAGTACCTGTTCCCCAGGTCTGGCGAGTTCGTCCGTGCGGGCGGAAGCGGTGAACCCGAACGTGTCGCCTCCCTGCCGCATGCTGCTCAGAACAAGCCCTCCTGTGGACCTGCCGTACGCAGCGCCGTATGCTCCTGTATGCACATCGATGCGACTGACCGCTTCGGGGATGAGGGAGAGGATGGGAGAGTTCGTGACGGGGTTAGTGATTCCAAAACCGTCGAGGCCATAGAAGACCGCGTCCTGCCGCGCTCCGCGGAAGTGGATCTGCCCGTCGACCTTCGTGACGCCGGGGATGAGTTCGAGGTAGTCGCTGAGCTCCTGGGATGGGTAGGCGAGGAGGTCATCACGCGAGATGCTGTATGATGTCCAGGCAGTGCCTTGCTGGGGTGCACGCGATGTCGTGTCGCGCACAACGGAAGAGTCGGAGGCATGCACGTCCGCAGGAGCTGACGCAGGCAGGAGCAGGGCCAGAAGAATGAGGACCCCGGTGTGGAGTTTCCGAAGAGGAAGGATTGAAGTGACGGGACCCATGACCGGTTTGCCTGTCAGCAAATATGCCACCGCCGACGAACCGAGTCAATCCCTAAAATTGGGGATACACCAGAAATGAGAAAGCGGGTGACAGCGTGGATCGGTCCGCTACCGCCGCAACGCCGCCTTCGTGAAGTAATGTGCCGGTATGGAAGTGTCGAAAACGACCGAATCGATGTGGAATTCCGTTCCTTCCCCCTCTTTCAACGCATCTTTGTAGAGCGCTGACGTCCCTACCCATCGGTCCTGCACCTGCCTGACTTCACTCACCTCGAGCGTCTTCAGGAGTGTGCCGCTCTTGGCGAACAGGTGTTCCTTCAGCACGATGTAGCGCTCCTTGTCCACCCATGCTTTCCGGCTATCGTATGCGATGTCCTCCCGCTTTGCTTTCAGCTCCAGCACCCAGCATGTCCTTCCGATGACCGTCTCTTCTCCGGCAATCGCGGCGCTGTAGATGTTCGGAAGATGCGGGTCCTCCATCATGTCCTCGTACGAGAGGTCAGAACCCATGATGGACTGGCGGAGCATGTGGCCGGATATGAGGATGGTCCGGTCGGTGGAGGGGGAATATGTCCACAATCGGTCCTCCAGCTTCAGCATCTTGGTCCCCTTCTCCCGCGCCGGGGCGAGGAACTCGGTGAAGGCTTCGTTCGTGCCCCTTTGCCACGATCTCGACTCTACGGTCCTGTCCCCCCGGCGGCCGTGTATGACCATTCGCGAGGTAATGATCCTGTTCTCGGAGAACATGTTCCTATCGACCCGCTGAAGGATCTCATCACCGGTGAGGGACTGTGCGTGGAGCAGGAGGGGAGATGCGAGAAGCCACCCCCAAAGCACTTTGCCACAGAGAACACAAAGAACACATAACGAATGTTTCTTACGATTCTGCGTTCTATGCGCCTGCCTGCAGGTATTCAGCAGGCAGGTATTCGTCGGGCAGGTTCTTTGCGGCAATTTCTTCTGTGCCGAGAGGATCGCTGAGCTGGCTTCCGGGGAGACGAGAAGGGCGCGCGTCATGTTTCAAGTTCCTTGAAGAGCTGGGCGGTTTGTCGCTGGTAGATGCGGATGCCGGCAATGCCTGCCCCGAGCACTGTCGCAAGCAGGCCGGGAATGAATCCGATGACATACGTGAACGGCGACACCTGGGCCCGGACGACGTTCGTCAGCAGGGCCGTGCTTCCCTTCATCATCGAGCCGATGTCGATCCCATGTATCTGCAGGTAGTAGGCCACAGCAAGCCCCATGGCCGTTCCCACAACAGAGCCGCCGATGCCGAGCATGACCGATTCGGCGATCATGGTGCGGTAGACATGTCCCTTTTCCTCGCCGATTGCGAGCCGTACGCCGATCTCGCCGTACCGCCGCAGGCCGGAGGTCAGACCCACATTCCAGAGCACGAGCGACATCGCGAACAGGAAGATGCCGATGATGACGACGTTGAACACGCCGATCAGGTCCAGGTACTCTCCGAGGCCGCTCACATCCCGGAAAGTCCTCATGGTCAGAGAGAACGGATCATCCGACCCGTGGTCCGCAGTGAAGCCGGTGGTCACCTCCGCCACACGCTCGTGGTGGTACAGGTCGTCATTGAAGAAGCCAAGGATCTCCCCGGCGCCATCCGTCATGTCGAGGGCGTGCTGTATGTCGGGCAACGAGGCGAGGATCATCCCGCGGTCCATCGCTGATATACCGAAGCTGAACGTCCCGGCGACTGTGAAGTTCGTTACGGACATGCTTCCGTACATCGTCGTGGTCATGAGCGTGGCGGTCCCTCCGGGAGCGACGCCGAGCGTTCGTGCAAGCTCATCAGAGATAAGGATCTCTCCGGGCGCTTCAGGCAGCTGCCCGCCGACGATGGCCTCCCGGAGGCTCAGGATCCCCATCTCCGGACTGTCGTCGTTCAGGTCCACAGCAAGCCCTCCGACGGTCGCCTGACTGCGCGTTTCACCCTGCTCATCAGGGATGTCCAGGATGCCGCCGAAGCGGATGCGAGGAGTCCAGAGGAGGTCGGGATAGTCCTGCCGAAGCTCGGTGAGGACCGGCGTGATACCCAGTATCGCGAGGTCGTTCGCCGCCTGGTCAGACTCGCCGGCATAGGCCTTCGTCGCCACCTGCAGATGTCCGGAATTGAAATGAGCAGAGGTCTGGATCATGAGCGTCATCATACCGCCGATCCATGCCTGCATGCCGACGGTCAGAAAGACGCCGGCGCTGACGATGATGAGAGGAAACAGGGAGCGGGAACGGTCGCGGAACAGTCCCTTCAGAAGGAATCGGATCATGATATCTTCCCCCTGAGCGCGTCCGTCGGCTTGAGGCGCGCGATCCTCCTCGTCGGCAGGAAGCTGACGATCGTGGTGACAATGAGGACGAGGACCGTCGTGCCGATGATGAGCCCGGCCGGATAGACCGGGAGCAGTTTCTCGCCGAGCGCGAACCCGAAGTCGTCCGTCGCTTCCGGCAATGGCCAGCCGGCGGTGGAGATCCAGATGAGGAGCGGTGTTCCATAGATGGCCGCGACGATCGTCGCGAACACCGCGTGGATGGCCCCCTCCAGCGTGAACAGGCCGATGAGGTGAGGCCGGGTCATGCCGAGGGCCATCAGCGTGCCCATTTCTTTCTTCCGGCGGAAGATCGAAAGGACCTGCGTATCGAATATGGCAAGCATCGCGAGGAACATGAGGATCGTATAGAAGATGCTTCCTCCGATCGTCTTTGTCTGCACCATCGCGCGGACATCGCTGAGGAGCGCGTCGAGGTCCTTGAATTCCCAGCCGTCGGGCGCTGCGATGGATTGTGCGTCGCGCGAGAGGACCACCATCGTGGCCTCGCCGGGCATACCGGTCAACTGGCGGAGCTGTTCGAGCGGGATCCAGAACTGGCTCTGGTCGATCGTCTGAACGTTCGACCGGAAGACCTCCGCGATCCTGATCTCACGCGCGTCGAATGTCCCGTTCACATCGCGCCACTGGACGGTCGCGTAGTCGCCTTTCCGGAGGCCGGTACTCTTTGCCATCCTCGTGCCGATCACGGCGGGGATGGCTCCATCCTCCGACGTCAGCAATGAGGAGGGGACGGTGAGAATGTTCTGGGCCGGGTCGATCCCTTTCAGCAGGACGCTCCGGAATCGGCCTTCGGGATACGTGACCGCCTGCCGGATGAGGATCGGGGTTGCCGTTCTCCCGTCGACGAGTGCCTGCAGCTCAGGGGGAACGGTTCCATGCGCATCCTCCAGCTCGAGCGGATTGTACGGGTCGTAGGACGCATGCCAGTACTGTCCGCCGCCGTAGAGAGCGTCTATTGTCGCCTGCTCCATCTGGTCGCCCATCCCTGTGTAAAGCCCCTGCATGAACACGATGGCAAAGAACGCGAACGACAGCGCTGCAACGTTCAGCCATGTCTTAAGCCCTGCTCCGAGCACGTTGCGAAGTGCAAGCTTGAGCGTCAGCATCGGATCACCTCACTTTCCGGATGCCCGTTCGTCCTTCGCGATCTTCCCGTCGACGAGCGTGATGATCCTCCGCAAATAAGAGATCACTTTTTCGTCATGGGTCGCGAAGATGAACGTGGTGTGCAGGTCCTGGTTCAGCTGCACCATCGTCTTCATGATGTGGTGCGAGTTCTGTGCGTCGAGGTTCGCCGTCGGCTCATCTGCAAGCACGAGCTCGGGCTTCTTCACGATGGCCCGTGCAATGGCCACGCGCTGGCTTTGTCCTCCCGACAGTTCTGCAGGCTTCGAGTCTGCCCTGTCGGCCAGGCCGACCCATTCAAGAGCTTCCATGACCGCTTTGTGCCGCTCGTTGCCGTTCAATCCAAGCAGGAGGAGGGGGAACTCGACGTTCTCGAAGACGGTGTAGACCGGAAGGAGGTTGAACGTCTGGAAGATGAATCCCAGATGCTTGTTCCGGAGCCGTGCCGCGTCCTTGTGCGAGAGCGTCTCGATCCTGTTCCCGAGCACCTCTGCCGAGCCGTTCGTCGGCACGTCGAGCGAGCCGATGATGTTCAGCAAGGTCGTCTTCCCCGAGCCGCTGGGACCGACGAAGCCCAGGAACTCGCCTTTCTCGATGGTAAGGCTCACTCCGTCGAGGGCCCTGAGCGAGGTCAGGCCGAGCTTGTAGATCTTGTCGAGGGTGTGGGTGTGGATGAAAGCCGAGTTCTGCATATGGAGCTCCGCTGTCAGCGAAAATGAATACACGCAGAGACGCTGAGGCGCAGAGATGCAAGGCAATAGATAGGGGATGTATTCATATCATTGTCCCTTCCTCTGCGCTCTCTGCGTCCCTGCCTGCCGGCAGGCAGGTCTGTGTGAAATATCTCTTCATGCTGGCTAATGGTTGAACACTACCATGATCTGCACGCCCGTCCCGCTGAATGGACTGCCGCCGCTCTGGGTCTGGTACAGCTCCACCTGCTCAGGGTTCCAGAATGCCAGCAGATAGATGATCCAGTTGTCGTACGTCCGCTGCCAGGTGGCGATGCGGTACCAGTTGTCGTTCGTCCAGTCACGGTAGAGAATTACAGAGCCTCTGTCAAGGATGCCGAAAGGGTAGCTTGCTGAAAGGGCGGAGAGGCCTGCGCCGTCAGCCTTCGCGAGCGGGCGGTCTGCCTGTTCCGACCGGAAGTATTCAGTCAGTACATTCAGGCCGTTCCCGATGTCGAACGTATAGTCTGCTCCTAACGTCCACTGGCGTTGATATGCGGTCAGCGACAGGTCGCTCGTTCGATGCGTGAGGGTCGCTTCGAACCAGAGGCCGATCCCCACGTCCCATTTACCGTCAAGCGCGAACCGGTCTTCTGCGACAAGCGTGTCGCGCAGAGAAGCAGACCGATGGTGGTACGAAGCGGCCATCTCGCCCGACAAGCTGGGCAGCTGTATCCGTCCTCCAAGCTCCATACTTCTCTTCTTCGTCGGTATCGTCTCCCATCCTTTCGTTCCGTCATTGCCGTACAGTCCCCATACCCAGATGTTGGTGTTGTCCGCAAAATAGTAGCGGACAAGGGCGGCGTAGACGCCGTCGGTGAGCTGCAGGGGATCCCGCGGGTCGAGCCGGTCGAACCACATGAGCGGCCGGAACAGCATTGCGGACCCGAAATTGATCTTCTGCAGGCCGACGCGGGCCTCGAACTGATCGCTCGCCAGTCGCAGCCACATCCGGTATGGCTTGATGTTCTTGTCGGTCTGTGTGCTGCGGTTGTTGGCTATGCTCAGCGCGAGCCACGCATTGACCGATGCTTCGAGGTTCGCTGTCCATCCATCGGCGATCGCCATGTCCGGGATGCTTAGTTCCGGCACATACCGCAGGCCTGCGTGGGACAGGAGTGCGTCGTCCGGATGTGAGGTGAGCCAGGAGGATGCCTGACCGTTCAGTGAGACTGTCTGGGAGAATGCAAGATGAAGGCTCCCGACGGCCATCGCAAAGACGAGCGGGAGCATCCTGCAGGATGTGAGGGAGAACTGCATCTGGATGCGTAATCTACGAATTCAGGGGAAAAATGTTCGACGGGGCATTCCTACAAATGAGAGGCAGAATGAGGCACACACGAAGTCCCGGCTTGTCTGGTTCTGTCTTGAATGGTTATTGATGGACATCATCCGGCGTCTCCTCAAGCTGATCGAGCATGCCGGACAGATCGTCCTCCTGGTCGGACCCGCGCGCACCGAGATGTTCGAATAGCACATCGACAAGCGCATTCAAGACCGGAACCATCGCCTGGTTGATGGTCCGATCCGCTCCTCGATTGCACTTGACGGCCATCGGACTGCCATACTCCAGCACGTAGGCGGCAAGAGTGCTGTGGCCGAACTGTGATCCCAGATGTCCGTATGCGCGAACCGATGTTCGCCTGCCACGAAGAAGCGGATGTCGCCCACCACCAGCCCTGAGGCCGTCGATTCGATCCGCCGGCATCCCTGTATCGTCGTCCCGAGGATCTCTTCTCCCGGTCTGGCAAGCTCGTCTGAACGGGCTGAAGCGGTGAACCCGAACGTATCGCCTCCCCGCCGCATGCTGCACAGAACAAGACCCCATGGAATGACGGGGTCCATGACCGGTTCGCGAGTCCTAAATTATGCTATCGGCGCTGAATCCTGCCAATCCCTTCAGCTAGGGATGGTTCAGAAATGAGAAAAAGATGGAGGGAATGTATCACGGTCAGTGATTCGTAAAAATGTCAGAAGCTCGTCGACGCGATTATCTGGGCGACCTCCTCTTTATCGACCATATGGTCCTTGATCGTTCGGGTCGCTGTTGAGCTACTCAACACTTCATGCACGCAATAGTTGCGCGTGACATACATCAACGCTTCCTGCTTCGGGGCGATGCAATTTTCTCCCGATCACAATTCTGAGTCGCATGGACGATCACTGTAGTTCAACGACAAAATCATGGAGGTAGATCATGCACAAGAGCTTACCAGCTATCACTCTGCTGCTCGCATGTGCTCTCTTCGCATCATCAGCATTTGCCCAGACATCGGGCGACTATCGTTCGGCAGTCAATAACGGAAACTGGGGCACGGCAGCTACATGGGAGGTGTTCAACGGAGCGGCATGGGAATCCGCCTCTGCCGCGCCCTCCTCAGCCAACAACGTCACGATACGGAATGGCTTTAACGTCGTGCTTGACGCCTCCGGCAAGTACTGCCTGACACTGACCATCGACAGCGGGGCGACCTTCCGCACAGGCGTCGCGCTGCCGACATCGTCCATACGGTACGTGCGGGTGACGGGACCGACAGTCATCGTCAACGGCGCCTTCGGCGACACGACAGGTACGGGAGATGCCATAGCCATCGAGAATGCCAATGACAGCGGGACGGTGACCATCACTGGAGCGGGATTGTTCGCGCCATCGCGTCTGCGTGTGAACTCCGGCGTCTCGAACACGACGACGGTGCTCGACATCGACGCCAGGTTCATGTACACAGGTTCGACGGGGACTGGCGGCGTCGCTCTGTATCCGCAAACGGACGGCAATACCTTTGTCGTTAGCGCAGGGAAGGCCGTCAGGTTTGCGAACTACGCGAGCGTTGCGGTGGGAAGCAGCGCCAGCTCTGCCTCAGGTCAGAGCGTCACGTATGCTTTCTACGGCGATGTTGATCTTTCCGGCCCGAATAGTTCGCTGAACCTGAAGTCGCAAGGTGCGGGAAAGGCAGCACGGCTCCTCATCGGCGAAGGAGCATCGCTCGCAGTGGGGAAGGACCTGCTGACCTCCCTGGCCGCTGATGGGGCGAAGACAGAAATTGAACATCGTGGCTCCCTCACGGTCAATGGTGTCTGTGCCATCAACGGAGCGGCATACGTCCTCATGGTCGGCGCGGCGGTGATACAGGGCTCGGGTACCTGCGCCGTCGATTCCGGAGCTCATCTCATGGTCGGCCACGCTCTGGGCCTGGACGGAGCATTTCAGCAGTCGGGCGGTGTGACGCTCAGCAAGCAGGCACAGTTCGCATTTGGGAGTGATGCCCCGCAGGTCACGGGAGCGTTGATGCCGGATACGGTGCTCGCGCTTCGCTCGGCGAACAAGGCGGGGCTCGCACTCTCGGCGAGCGTGGCGGCCGGAACGGTGGAGGTCGATTCGGCGTGCAGGCTCTCGACCTCTGCGGGAGATACCCTCCGCATCATGACGCGAAGCGAGATACGGGGGACGCTCGCGAACGAGCATTCCATCGATGCCAACGATACCCTTGTTTTCCGCGACGGCGCCCGATACCTCCATGCGGTCAATGGGGATGCCGTACCGCCGGGTGCATGGCAGGAAGGCTCGGTCTGTGAATTCACGGGCATCACAACGGCAGCTCCGTCCGGGGGGAACCAGGATTTCCATCATGTCATCTGGGATTGCCCGTCCCAGACCGCGAACCTGAACCTCGGCTGGAATGGCAACACCATCCGTGGGGACATCACGGTCGTCAGTACCGGATCGGGCAGATGGCAATTCTGTGCGCCGCCGGCCGGCACAGCCACAGAGCGGACGACGGCCTCTGTGACGATGAACGGCCGGATCCTTCAGACGGGGGGTAATCTGACCTCCAATGGGACGAGCGCCGGTTTCACTGATATCACCATACACACGATGGGCCCGGTGGAGATCACTGGCGGGAACTTCTCCGTCAGCCGGGGAAGCCAGGGGGGCACAGGCACGACGTCGTGGTACCTGCATGACGACCTGACGATGTCGGGCGCAACGACCCAGAATTCGAACGGTGCCGGCGCACGGTTCATTTTCGCGAAACAAGGGGTCCAGCAGCTGCGGTTCGGCGCGGGCAATACCATGACGGCTTTCCCCGTGAGACTGCAGGCGGGGACGACGCTCGATCTCGATACGTGTGCCCTCGCGGGGAGCGGCTCGGTCGTCGTCGATTCCGGGGCCATATTGATCACACGGCATGCCCAGGGGCTGAACGGCAACGTGAAGAGTTCGGGAGCGGTGCAGCTCAGTACGCAGGCGACCTACGCGTATGAAGGAACAGAAGGGCAGGTGACCGGCACACTCCTCCCGGACACCGTCTACGGGCTGGTGGTCAAGAATGCGTTCGGCGTTGCGCTGAGCAAGCAGCAGCGCTTGAACGGCGTCCTCAAGCTGGAGGATGGGAAGCTTATGCTCGGCCCTCATGGCCTGAGCGTTGACACCATCGATGGAGCGACCGCATCACGGTACGTGGTCACGAATGACAGTGGCGCGCTCACGATGTACCACGCCGGAAGCGGAGCCACGCACGAATTCCCCGTCGGTACCCATACGTACTCCCCGTTGAAGCTGATGAACGCGGGATCGGCAGATCAGTTCAGAGTGAGAGTCCAGAATTCGGTCCGCAACGCTGCCAACGACACAGGCAAGACCGTCCGGCGAATGTGGACGATCCGCGAGGAGGTCGCCGGAGGGACACAGGCGCAGGTGACGCTGATGTGGAATGCCGGAGATGAGGCGCCGGGATTCGCCCGGGGCGACACGGTCGTACTCGGAAAACATGACGGCACGGGATGGACGGAAATGAAGGCCGCTGTGAGCGGGACAGGCCCATATGAGGCGTCGGTCGGAAATGTGACGTCCTTCTCGGACTGGGCCATCGGGAACATCGGATCGTTCACCGGCTCAACGGTCTCGGCCGGCGGCCCGGAAGCGGATGCTGTGCCGCAGGTCCTGAGCCTTTCGCAGAACTATCCAAATCCGTTCAATCCGACGACGACCATCCGCGTCGACAATCCCATGCAACAGCAGGTTTCACTGATGGTCTATGATATCCTGGGCCGGGAGGTGGCGGTCCTCCTCAACAGGGAACTGCCGGCCGGTTTCCACAATGTTCCGTGGGATGGCTCATCGATGCCAAGCGGGCTCTATGTCTATGTCCTCAGAGCAGGAGGGGAGGTGCGGACGCGCAGCATGGTCCTTCTGAAGTAATCACGGGACGGGCCGCTGCCCGAGCCGATGCTCTGGATCGTCGATGTATCACGAACGCCCGGCATATCGTCGGGCGTTCGTTGTTGTGGAGATATCCGACCAGCGTACTGAACCCGAACTGCAACCCCAGGTGGCCGTCCCTGCGGAGGGACGCCCATCGCGGATCGAACATGCCCAGGTTCAGGTCGACAACCCCCAATCCGTATCCTTGCCATCGTTCGGTTCTTACGCCTGACGGAGGATGGAGCTGCGCCATGTGGCAGGGCATCGCCAAGGGCACCTGGCGTTCCGGAAGTATGTCCATGAGCACCGATTCGTCTTGAGCTATTCACCGGCCGGTCGTACCTTAGGACGCACCGCCGGTCTGTCATTCCACCCCATGAGGCACCCGGACATGAGACAGCTTCTCCTCCTTCTCTCCATCCCCGCAACGCTCTCTGTCGCACAGGACCTCGGCACATACCCGATCACCTTTTCTACCCCGGGTTCGGTCCGTGTCAGCGACGGCTTCTGGTCCCCGCGCCTCGACACGAACGTTTCTGCGACGGTGCCCCACCTGTTCGACCAGTGCGAGGCCACCGGCCGCATCGATAACTTCCTGAAAGCGGCAGGCCGCAAGGAGGGATACTTCGAGGGATGGTGGTTCAACGATTCCGATGTCTACAAGGCGCTCGAGGCGGCGGCGTATGTCCTTGCGATGTATCCCGATCCGTCCCTCGAGGCGCGCGTCGATACGATCATCTCGGCTATCGCGGCGGCGCAGGAACCGGACGGCTATCTGTTCACGCCCCGCAGGACAACAGCGCCCGATTATCGCTTCGCCCGCTATATCGGTACGACGAGATGGGACAGCGTTCGCCACAGCCACGAATTGTATGACCTCGGGCACATGTACGAGGCTGCCATCGCATACTATAAGGCTACCGGCAAGCGCACCCTGCTGGACGTGGCCATCAGGAGTGCGGACCTGCTCCTCGAGGTGTTCGGTCCGGGAAAGAGCCGCCTCGTTCCCGGTCATCAGGAGATCGAGATCGGGCTCGTGAAGCTCTATCGGACGACCGGGAACAGGAAGTATGCGGAGCTGGCAAAGTTCTTTCTCGATGAGCGCGGCCGGAGCGATGGACATGCACTCTACGGCACGTACAACCAGGACCACATGCCTGTCGTTGAGCAGGCAGAAGCGGTCGGGCACGCTGTACGGGCGCTCTATATGTATGCAGGGATGGCGGACATCGTGGCGCTCTACGGCGACACCGCATATGCCCGGGCGCTTGACCGTTTATGGGACGACGTGGTCGGGAAGAAGATCTATGTGACGGGCGGCATCGGGGCAGAAGGAGGGCATGAAGGATTTGCCGAGGCGTTCCAGTTGCCCAACCGGTCGGCGTATTGCGAGACGTGCGCGGGGATCGCCAATGTTCTGTGGAACGGCAGGATGTTCCGGCTTCATGGCGACGCCAAGTACGTCGATGTTCTCGAACGCTCCCTCTATAATAGTGTCCTTTCCGGTGTCAGTTATGGCGGCCGGACATTTTTTTACGACAATCCGCTCGAATCAGACGGCAGCATGAGCAGGTCGCCGTGGTTTGCGGTGGCATGCTGTCCGCCGAACATCGCACGTATCATCCCGCAGGTGGCGGCGCAGGCATATGCGTTCGATGCACAGCACGTCTATCTGAACCTCTTCATACAGGGTGGTGTCACGATTGCGCATCCCTCCGGGACTGTTCGCCTGGATGTGGCCACGTTCTATCCGTACGAGGGGGGTGTCCGCATCGTGGTCAAACCAGAGCGACCCGGCCAGGAGTTCACGCTGAAGGTACGCATTCCGGGATGGGCGCGGGGTGAAACGATACCGCTCGGACTGTATTCGTTCCTGGAGCCTTCCGATGAGACCGCCACGCTGACGGTGAATGGCGACGCAGTTCCGCTGTCACTCGACAAAGGGTACGCGGCCGTGAAGCGGTCCTGGCACAGCGGCGACATCGTGGAACTCGTTCTCCCCATGGCGGTCCGAAGGGTCGTGAGCAGACATGAGGTCGAGGCAAACAGGGAGCGCATCGCTCTTCAGCGCGGTCCGCTGGTCTTCTGTGTCGAAGGTGTTGATACAAAGGACGGCCATGTGACAAACCTCGTGATGCCTGACGATGCGTTCCTTCTGTGCGATTTCCGGACGTCTCTCTTCGGCGGGATCCCGGCGATCCTGGCATCCGCTCGCGGACGCTACAGCAATACTGATGGCACTGTTCGCAGTGAGGCTTCGGCAGTGAACGCTATCCCGTACTTCGCATGGGCCAACAGGGGGAGAGGAGAGATGCAGGTGTGGCTTGCCCGGACGGAAGGGGCGGCCGAGCCTGTCCCGCCGCCGACCCTTGCATCCGAAGCGCGGCCTTCCTCATCGGGAGGAGACGCAGGAGCGCTCAACGATCAGCGGGAGCCGAAGAGTTCAATCGACAGGACGTACAGATACCTGCACTGGTGGCCCCGTAAAGGGACAGCGGAGTGGGTCCAGTACGACTTTGCAGAGCCGACGACGGTCTCTTCCGTGCAGGTCTATTGGTACGATGACACAGGCATCGGAGAATGCAGGGTCCCGAAATCGTGGTCCCTCTCGTATCGGGACGGTGACGACTGGAAGCCTGTGGACGAGCCGTCGGTATACGGGACGGATCCCGATGTCTACAACGTGACGCGGTTCTCGCCCGTGAAGACCATGGCCCTCCGGATAGAGGTCGCCCTCCCGGATTCCTTCTCGTCCGGCATTCATGAATGGAAGGTGGAGTGAGCATGAAGATCTTTCGACATTCTCTCTCCTTCTTCGTTGTTCTTTCCTGTCCCCTCCTTATGGCTCAGCCCCAGCGCCCGGCCACTGTCCCCGACAAAGCAGCTCCGAAGGTGCTGCCGTTCGGATACTCCGAGGTGACCCTTCTCGACAGTCCGTTCCTCGAGGCCCGGGAACGCACCGCACGCGTGCTTCTGGCGCTCGACCCTGACCGTCTGCTCCACACATTCAGGCTCAATGCCGATCTGCCGTCGTCGGCTGCGCCGCTCGAAGGGTGGGAGGCGCCGAACATCGAGGTTCGTGGCCATACGATCGGACATTACCTGACGGCGTGTGCGCTCATGTATGCGAACACGGCCGACGAGCGGTTCAAAGACCGCGGTGCATACATCGTTGGCGAACTTCAGAAGGTGCAGAAAGCATTGGCCGACAGTGCCACATACCCCGGCTATCTCTCCGCCTTTCCGGAGGAGTTCATCGACAGGGTCGAGCATCGGAAGCGAGTGTGGGCCCCGTACTATACGCTTCACAAGATCATGGCCGGCCTTCTCGACATGTATCTGTATTGCGGCAGCAACGATGCGCTGGATATGGTGAGCGCAATGGCGGAGTGGGTCCGGTTCCGCATGGATCGCCTCACGAAGGAGCAGCAGCAGGCAATGCTGCAGACCGAGTTCGGTGGCATGAACGATATCCTTGCTCAGCTCTATTCCGTTACTGCCGATCCGGACCATCTCCGGCTTGCCGGGATGTTCGATCACGAAGTGGTCTTCGGACCCCTTTCCCGGGGCGTGGATTCACTCGACGGCCTTCATGGGAACACCCAGATCCCAAAGATGATCGGTGCGATGCGCGAACACGAACTCACCGGTGAGAAACGATACTTCGATATCGCGTCCTTCTTCTGGGAACGGGTTGTGAACCACCGGTCGTATGTCATCGGCGGGAACACGAATGACGAGCACTTCACGCCCGTCGGGCAGATGGCATATAACCTGGGTGCGGCGACCACAGAGACATGCAACAGCTACAATATGCTGAAGCTCACCCGTGCCTTGTTCTGCCATGCTCCCGAGGCCAGGTATATGGAGTTCTTCGAGCGTGTGCTGTACAACCATATCCTGGCATCGCAGGACCCGGCAACGGGAATGTACTGCTACTATATATCGCTGAAGCCGGGGGCGTACAAGACGTACTCGACCCCGCATTCCTCTTTCTGGTGCTGCGTCGGTACAGGGATGGAGAATCCGGAACGGTTCGTCGAAGCGATCTACATGCACGACGAACACTCCCTTCTGGTCAACCTTTTTGTGCCATCCGAGGTCCGGTGGAGAGACAAGGGGGTGGTGCTACGGCAGGAAACGCAATTTCCCCGCACCGATGGCATCAGGCTCGTCATGGCCGCGGCACCGTCGGGGACATTCAGCCTCAGGGTTCGCGTCCCAGCATGGGCAACATCGGGAGCTATGGTGACGGTGAACGGTGCCCGATGGGAAGAATCGTTGCGACCAGGTTCGTATCTTTCGATCGTCCGTGGATGGACGTCCGGTGACGTTGTGGAACTCGTTTATCCAATGACCGTTTCCGTCGAGCCGATGCCCGATGATCCGGCGGTCGTGGCATTCCTGAAAGGTCCCATCGTCCTGGCGGGCGATCTGGGTGCGGAGGGGATCGGGCGGACGACGGAATACGGACCGGAAGCACCGGCGTTCCCGTCCTTGACACCGGCAGAGTTGCCTGTCCTGGTGGCACCGGGTGCGACCGATGTGCGGACACTGCTCTATGCCGACAGACGTGCCGAGGCGTTCGTCGCGGACCGGGATGCGGATCATCCGGCGAGCATGGATCTCCTCCCGTTCCATGAGATCCACCATCGTCGGTATACTGTCTACTGGCGTATCATGGACGGCAAAGCGTTTGCTGCCTATACCGGAACCCTGCGGAAGCGGAGCGAAAAATGGGCTGGCATTGAGAAGCATACGATCGATCGTGTCGATGTGCATGTTCGCTCAGATGAGATCGGCCACGGGCTGGAGGGTACTGGGTCGCGGGATCACTGGTATGACAACCGGAAAGGTCGGGAGGCCGCAGCCGGACGGTTCAGCTACGTGCTGGCCGTCGACCCTGAGGTTCCTATGACGATCGTGTGCACCTATAGAGGAAGCGAGGGGCCGGACCGTCGTTTCGAGGTCTCTGTAGACGGCAAGGCAATAGCTTCCGAGGATCTCACCGGCTCCCCTCCGGAATTCACCCGGAAGGAGTATCCGGTCCCGTATGATCTGACCCGCGGAAAGAAAGAGGTCACCGTGGGATTCTTCTGCCAGCCGAACGCCTTTGCCGGACCGGTGTTCGACGTCCGGACGGTCCGGAGGCATTCTGATTGAACGGCAGGAGGTATCTTGTCGTAGCGACAGAACCACTCGCATGAGGACTGGTATGATGTCACGCTCGCATCGTATGAGCACACTGATGCTCGTGCTCGCTCTGGGAATGCTCATCGCCTGCAGTACGAAGGAGGAACCGACATTGAACATCTCTGAAGAATCATACGGCAAGACCCCGGAGGGCGAGGCCGTGGCATTGTACACGCTGACGAACGGATCGATGACGGTGAAGATCACCACCTACGGCGGAGCGGTCACTGAGCTGTCGGTGCCGGACCGAGCGGGGGTATCCGGAGATGTCGTGCTGGGATTCGACAGTCTTGGCGGTTACCTCGGTGCGAATCCCTATTTCGGCTGCCTCGTCGGCAGGTACGGGAACCGCATCGCCAAGGGGGCCTTCACGCTCGACGGGGAGCGATACCAGCTCACAATCAACGATGGGCAGAACCACCTCCACGGTGGCATACGCGGGTTCGACAAAGTTGTGTGGAAGGCCACTCCGCTGAAGGGGCGGGACTCCGTCGCTCTTACCCTGACATATGTCAGCGCTGACGGCGAACAGGGCTATCCCGGAGAGCTTCGTGTGACCGTCTCATATGTGGTGACGACGAAGAACGAGCTTCGCATCCTGTATGCTGCGACGACTGACAAATCGACGATCGTGAACCTCACGCATCACAGCTATTTCAATCTCGCGGGGCCCGCCGCAGGGGACGTTCTGGGACATGAGATGATGATCCATGCGGACGCCTATACGCCAGTCAATGAGGTGCTCATCCCGACAGGCAAGGTCGAGAGCGTGAAGGGCACTCCGTTCGATTTCCGGCAGGCGGAGGAGATCGGGGCGAGGATCGCCAATGTCAAAGGCGGGTACGACCACAACTTTGTCCTGACCAGGAAGGGGAAGGGGCTTGAACTGGCTGCGGAGGTGACCGAGTCGGCGAGCGGGAGGGTGATGGAGGTCTGGACGACCGAGCCCGGCCTGCAGTTCTACAGCGGGAATTTCCTGGACGGAAGCATCGCCGGGAAGAACGGTATCTCATACAAGAAATATTACGGCTTCTGTCTCGAGGCCCAGCACTATCCGGATTCCCCCAACCAGCCGTCCTTCGCTCCGACTGTGCTGCGGCCGGGAGAGGATTACACGCAGGAAACGGTCTATCGGTTCGGTCTGATGGACTAGGAGCTTGCGGAAAAATATTTCTCGCAGCGAGCGCAACGGTCAAAGAAGGTCAAATATGCCACGCACGCTACGTTTTTGATAACTATGTGATCGTTGCGTTCGTCGCCAACGTTGCGAGCGCCGCGCGAAACCTTCCCAAGGGGATTTTTCCGCAGCCTGCTAGGGCCCGTCTCAACAAGCAAGAACAACTGGAAACTGACTCTCGCAAAGACCGCCGAGTTCGCCAGGCCCAGTGTGATGGAGTGTTCCTGATTCCATTCTCGTCTTTGCGCTTTTTGCGAGAGGCTTTTTTGTGATGGCTTCTGGCCACACCGAGTTCGAACAAACGAACAGCCCGGGCGATCACCCGGGCTGTCTTCTTAGATTCACATCCTCGCTGATCTATTGCAGTTCGCGCAAGCGTTCTATTACGCGAGCAGCATTGTCATTGTCCGGATTGAGCTCCAGCGACCTGGTGTAGCTTGCGATCGAACTGTCGATCTGGTCGTTCACCATCAGTGCTTCGCCGTAGCTGTCGTACACATTCGAGGAGAGGGGATACAGCTCGACGTTCAGCAGGAACACCTGTAGTGCTTCCGGCGTCTCCCCGCCTCGCAGGTACTGATATCCCAGCTGATTCAGGACAAATTCAAGGTTGGGATAGAGTCGCATGTATCGTTCGGCGTCTGCGCGTATCATGGAACATCCTCCCGCGATGTCGCTCTCCGCAAATCGTTCGAACGGTATCTGATACGCATCATCTGCCCGCAGGAATCTGACCTCTTCTCCCATCCAGTGGAGCGTTGCATGCACAGGATCCCCCGAGCGGTTCATCCCGAACCGGAGCGAGACGTCGGGCAATCTTGTGGCGTAGGATCCGTCGTCCGATGCCCGCAGAGCGGACAGGAATAGTGCCGATGTGTTCGGGAGAGCGTCGGTCACCCTGCAGGACAATGTTCCATTCTGCTCAGAGACCTCAAGGAGCATGGTCTCGTCCTTCTGATATCTCCCCGCAATGCGCCAGCTGCCGGTTTGCGATCTGCCTGCGACAGGTGCGGCAGGTTCCTGATAGGTGAGTGCAGCGGTCATGACAGGATCACGTCCCGAAAGAAAATCGTCGATGCCATACGGCACGGCAATGTCGGGCTCGATTGCCTCTCTTGTATCGAACGGGAGACCGGCAATATTGTGGTATCCCGATATCGCGAACTTCAGCCCCGAGTGTGGCAATTCCGTGAGTCGCGGCCTCGAATAGAAGATCGGTCCTTGCCCTGTCGGTTCTCCGACTAACAGGGCATTTGTCTGCAGCTGGATCTCCGTCGAGAACATCACCGCGGCGGAGAATGTGCGGCGGCCGGTCAGGACGAACAGATGACCGCGCCGATCGATCGAGGGATTGTCACGAATGACCCGCAGGAGCTCCGTGTAGACCCTCTGGCCTCCGTCGTTGTTCCGGAGATCGATGATGCAGCGTTCCACCGGATGGTCATCGAGATATCGTTCCACCTCAAGAGCGAAGTCCTTCGCCGTCTCCCGTCCCGGCTGATCGATGCATTGATTGAACTGTACGTACAGCGCCTTCCCGTCATCGAGCGTTCTGAACGTATAGGCATCCTCCCGGGAATTCGTGAAGACCGGTGGTGCATCGTTGGCGATCGGGAACACGCCTGTCCAGAGGAACTGCGGCCAGAAATCGACGGACGATATCGTGCGGACCGCCGTGTCTCCATCCGCCGTCAGAAAGGTGAACGTGGCCTCGTCAACATCATCGATGAGCCCATGATACGTGAGCCACTCCGCCATGGTGATCATGTAGGTGAAGTGCTCCCGTCGCGACTGTTCATTTTCCCAGGCGATCAGCTGAGAGCAGGTCTCGAAGATATCCTCTATATCACGCCCGCCGACAGAGAGCAGCTTTGCTCCCACGAGGTCGTTCAGGCCTCTCCCCGTTTTGACAACATACCATCCCTCGGGAAAGCCATACAACACGACGGGAAAGCTGTGGAGCCTGAAGCATGGCGCCATGATGAACGGGAAGGTGTGGCCATCCTTCGGCAGGCCCACGATGCGGGTGAGTTCCATCAGGATCCCGGCTTCGGACAGGGAGGGGATGCGTGACACGGCGTCTGCTGTGACCGAGTCCCAGAGCGTACGGTCCACAAGAGCGAACAGATCGGCATGCTTCGCTTCCATTTCCCCGACGAGGAATCGTGCATCCTCCTGCCACTCCTGAGCCGTCGGCGAAGGGGGGATTCCCCTGTAATGGATCACCCGTGGGTCCGCCTGTACCGCTATCTGGACGACAAGAATTCCAAGGCCCAGAACTGCAGGGATGATCCCTATCGACCGGATCCATACTCGTTCCGAAAGGCACAGGACGAACGCCAGCCCGAAGAGGGCGAAGGAGAGACAAAGGAATGTGAGGTGGAAGCTGATGCTGAAGGCAGTGCCGAACGGGATGTCAGAGAGCTGATATGTGACCAATCCACTGATGATAGAAAGACCCAGGCATACGCCTGATCCGACAAGAGCTCTTTTTTTCATGATCCTAGGCCTCCATACACTATGAGCTTGCGGAAAAACATTTCGCGCAACGACCGCGACGGTCAGGGAATGTCAAATATGCCACGCACGCCACGGTTTTTGATGATATTTTGATCGTTGCGTTCGCTGCTCCCGCTGCGAGCGCTGCGCGAAACCTACTTGGCTGACTTTTTCCGCAGCCTGCTATTGGGAGTGGGGCACGATCCCCATGTCCTGGGGACCTATGGGGAGACGCACGATCTTTCGTGCACCCTCATACTACGATGGCCATTGAGAGAGGATGCAGGGGGCAGAGAGAATATCGCGGCGGCAGGGAGGCCCTATTTCTGAGAAATCCATGCATTCAGAAAAGAGGCAGCCAGGCAGCTAAGAATTTTCTAACGGAAAAACATGATGGCACCCATAGCAAATCAGGCGTCGTCGATGCATTTTTGTGTCGTGCGCGAGCATGCACATCGTTGCGCTCGTCATGTGAGGAGAGTGTTCGTCTCTCTCCTCCGATCCTCATAAGACGCTGCCATGGCCACCGACATCTCCGAATACGCCAAACTGCCGTCGGGCAAACGCTACTTCAACCCGGGCGACATCATCCTCCGTGAAGGGGACAAGACCGACGGATGGTATGTGCTCCTCTCGGGCAAGGTGGGTGTTTTCAAGAGCGACCTCACGGTCGCAGAGATCTCGAAGATCGGCACGGTCATCGGTGAGCTCGGCTTCCTCCTCAACATTCCCCGCACGGCCACCCTCATCGCCCAGGAACCGACGATCCTTCTTCACATCAGAGTGAGCCTCGATGAGCTGATCAAGGAATATCCTGAGCTTGCCAGGAAGATGATGCTCATGCTCGCGGAGCGGCTCGTGAAGACGACAGCCGATTGGCGTGAAGCTGTAGTACCTGTCGAGGCGCAATAGGGTATTCTCGCTCTCCTTTGTTATCCTGGACATTCGCGCAAGCGAATGATTCATGATCCATCCGATCGACATCCACAGACGCTGGTCACTGAGATCCCGACGTTCGTCGGCCTGCCTGCCGGAGTGCCCGCCCCCGCCCGTCGCGACCACGCCGGTCGGGCGGGGGTGACGGAGGTCGGGGTGAACATCGATCATAGTTCCGAAGGACTCCAGCCAACCCCGACGTGCGTCATTCCCACATGCTTCTAGTGGCCTGCACGCCGTCTTTGTGGCGTGGAATCGCCTTCCCTGAAGGAAGGTCCCACAATGGCGACCCCGTCTAACCACGTGACGGCCTGCCTGACTGACCGTCAGGGCAGGCAGGGGTGACGTGGGGCTTGGTGGGCTTCCTTCAATGTCATCAAGAACTCATGCCATTCCCGACCTCCGTCATTCCTGCATGCCTCACGTATGCCCGCCTCCGCCCGTCTGTGGCGTTCGAGCTGGCGCCAGTTGTTTGGCGGGGAATCGCTGGCCTGCTCCTATGTCATCCCCGCATGCTTTTAGCGGGGATCGCCTTTTTCTGGTCCTCATGTGCAAACGTCGCGTGAGCCCCCCGGCCTTCACCCTCTCGCCTCTTGCTACTTTCCGATTTCGTTTTGTTCTACATAGATCAGCTTCTCCGTCTCAAACCCCAATTCCCTCGCCTTTGTCACAAGCTTCTCCTTCGTCGCCTCATCCATCGCCGGTGTCCGCGAGAGGATCCACAGGTAGTCCTTGTCCGGACCGCAGACGAGCGAGTACTGGTAGTCCTCCTGATCCAGCTCTACGATGATGTATGATCCGTAGAACGGACCGAAGAACGACACCTTCAGGAAACCCTGGTCCGATCGCTCCACGAAGTACGCTTTTCCTTCGGCTTCCCTCCACTCCTTCTTCTCCTCGTTGTATCCCCGGTTCAGGACACGCACACCTCCGTCATCACGCATCGTGTAGTTCGCGGTCACGCGGCTCAGGCCGCGCTCGAAGGAGTGGTCGAGGCGCGCGATCTCGTACCATGTCCCAAGATATCGTTCAAGCTCGAACGGTTCGATGGGGGTGACGTTCTCCGGAACGCTCACGCAACCGATGAGGAGGGTGGCCAGGCACACGAGAGGATTCTTCATGGTTGTGTCCTTCTGCGAGGATGGTTGTCACCAATATGATAGAAAATCCGTTCAGAGGGCCAAGAGTTTCCTGAAGAATTCCCTGCATGCAGCCACATCGCACGAATGGGAATGCCAGGGAGAACCCTCTTCTTGACAATGGGCTTCCGCTGGGTCAAATTGATGATTCCCGGTTCGATCGAAGGGGGAAAAGAAAGGAAGAACGCAATGCTCTCTCCGCATCGCTCAAGTCTCCGGGCGCTGGTGATCGCCTCCGTGATCCTCTTCGCCTCAGCTTCGGACGCCCAGACAAGATTCAAAGACCTTATCTTCCCCTCGGCCACGACGACCGCGGGGATCGTGTTCGGCAGCAACACCGGCATCAGCGGCTCGGTCGATACGCTGCGCCTCGACCTCTACGTCCCGACCGGCGATACGATGCAATCACGGCCGCTCATCGTGTTCATCCACGGGGGGAGTCTGATAAGCGGCGACCGGGGGGGTATGGCGACCTTCTGCAGCGATGCGGCCCGCCGCGGATATGTCGCGGCGACCATCGACTATCGCCTGGGCATCGAATCCCCGAAGGGCGTGACGACGATCCTTGAGGAATTGCTCAGAGGAGTGCAGGACACCAAGGCGGCGGTGAGATTTCTCAGGTCGAAAGCGGCAGAGTACAGTATCGATACCTCTCACATCTATCTCTACGGTTCATCGGCCGGCTCGATGGTGGCAGTACATTATGCGTACTGGGACCAGGATGAGATCCCTCCGGACGTGGACCAGGTGACATGGGGTGACATCGAAGGGACCAGCGGAAATCCCGGCTACTCGACGGGGATCCATGGGATCGTCAATTACGTCGGCGCGACGATGGATCCGTCATGGATCGAAGCAGGCGATGTTCCGGTCGCCAATTTCCACGGACTGCTCGATCCGGTCGTCCCGCCTGACAGCGGCGTCTCGACGGATTTCACGATCGTCATCTACGGCGGCGTCCGCATCGACCGGGTCGCTACTGAGCTCGGCATCTACACACAGAGCATGTTCTTCCCCACTATGGCTCACGGCGGCAACGAGGACATCCTCCGTGGGTTCGCCGCCGAATTCCTCTATTCCCTTATCGTTCTCTCGTCCGTTGCTCCGCAGGACCTGACATCGATGCAGCTCGCGTCCGATTCGCTGAGAGTCTTCCGGTACGACAGGCACCTCTTCACCTCGACCGTTCTCGACCCGAACGGGAACCGCATCATGCTGCCGCAATCGATGGTGCAGTACAGCTGCGATGCGGGCATCGGGACCATCGCACCGACGGGCATCTTCACGCCGTCAGACCATGCAGACAGCGGCTACGTCTATGCGCTGTTCAATGGTGTCACGGATTCCTGCTATGTATCCACCTTCGATTTCGCGTTCTTCGAGATCCGGCCGAAGCTGGTTGTCACAGACACGTCGCGCACAGTGGCCTTGCGGATCGATACGTATGATGCCGACTCGCTGAAGTACGATATACCAATCTCGATGTTCTCGCTCGTCTCGACGGATCCATCGGTAGGGACAGTCGATGCGGCAGGTGTCTTCACGGGAAAACAGACAGGCACCACGCATATCATCGCAACGCTCGGCGGCTATAGCGATACGAGTGAGGTCCGTGTGGAGGTGGCAAGCGGCTTTCAGACTATCGATCCGTTGCATGAATTGACCGGCTGGACCTTCGAGGGGCCGACCCTGGATTCGCTTTTCGTGGGCATCGTGACCACTACAGGTGGGGAGCAGAACCAGTGGTTCGGCATCGAGTATTCGCTTACGTATGATGTCTCGAAGTCGCCGTACATGATCTACCTGAACAAAGATATCCCCATCTATGGGATTCCCGACTCGATTTATCTGGATGCCCAGACCGACGGCCGCCGGCATAGGCTCTACTACCGATTCGAAGATGCCGAGGGGAATATATTCCGTGCTCTCGGCCTGAAATACCTGAACGACAGCACGAAGTTCCTCGCGGTCAATGCGGCGATGATCGGCCTGACGCCTCTCTCGGGAGTGTCGAACGTGAGCTATCCGCTGGCGCTCAAGCGCATCGAGATACAGCTTGCCCCTGCCACAACGGCCGGAACGGTGACGTCGGGGACGATCTACCTGGACGACGTGCGGCTGAAATATCCTGTCGTCACAGGTGTGGACAATACGGTGCAGACGCCCGTAGACTTCACTCTTGAGCAGAACTACCCGAACCCATTCAACCCGAGTACGACGATAGGATGGAGGATGGAGGAGAGAGGATATGCGAAGGTGTCAGTGTTCGACGTGCTTGGGCGTGAAGTGGCTGTGCTTATGAGCGATGTCCTTCCCGCGGGCTCGCATTCGGTGACCTGGAGTGCGCAGGGATTCCCGAGCGGCGTGTATTTCTATCGTCTGTTGGTAGGGGATGTGATGCAGGTGCGGAGGATGATATTGCTGCGGTAGAACGGGGAAAGGGAACAGTGAACCGTTAACCGTGAGCCGGCAGGCGGGGGTGACGGAAGTCAGAAATGGCATCTCTGACAGGGAAGTGCAGGACCTCCGCCAGATCATTCTTGTGAGCCATCTCCTGCCTCGAAGAGCGCAACTTTCTCCCCGATCCCCTTCACAAGTTGTGAGGGGAGCGTCGAGAAGGTGATGCTGTCTCCGAGGTCTGCTCGCGTGGTCTCATCGAAGACGACCTGCTGCGGACCAGCAAGGGAGGTAATGCGTGCTGCCAGGTTGACCGTTCGTCCGATCACCGTGTAGTCGACCCGCTTGCCAGACCCCATCGAGCCGCTGATGACCTCGCCGGTGGCGATCCCGACGCCGAGTCCAGACGATCGGAAGACCTCTCCGAACTCCTCTTCTTTCTCTTTCAGCTCCTCGAAGATCCGCACCATGTCCTGACCCGCCCTGACCGCCCGTTGAGCATGGTCGTCCATTGCAACGGGAGCGCCAAAGACGGCAAGGATGGCATCACCGATGAACTTGTCGACCGTGCCCCCATGTCGCATCGTCACGGCCGCCACTGAGTCGTAAAACGAGTTCATGCATCGGACGAGGACCTCCGGCGGGGTGATCTCCGACGTTGCAGTGAAGTTCCGGATGTCCGCCATGAGCACACTGACCCGACGGCGGTCAGTGGTGGCCCGACGTCGGGGGCTGGACAATAGCTGCTGGACGACCTCTGGGGCGATGAACTCCTCGAGCAATCCCTGGACCCTGAACCGCTGCATCTGGAGCTCGAGGTTCGTCTGCATCATCCCCGCGAACCTGGCGGAGAGCGAGGCCGTGGCAATGAGAACGGAAAGGACCGATACATCGGCCCTGGAGAATGGCTTCCGGTTCATGCGCCGGCCGAGGATGATGAACGCGCTCTGGTCTTTCCCAAGCGGAAGGGGGGCAAGGACAGAGACCTTCATGGACCGGAGCAGCTCGGCGACTCCCGGAAATGCCCGCAGGGACTTGAACGATCGTGCGGAAAGGATCTTCGACGGAAAGTCGGTCAGATTGGCCGCTGCGAGGGCTGCCGCGAGGTCCTCACAGTGATTGCGGGGCAGGACGGTCGATGCCACACGCTGTGCGGAAGGGACCTGACGGCGTATCACATAGACGGCACCGCCGAGCGTGCCGAAGTTGCCGACAAGGCTGTAGAGCGTCGAGGCCAGAGATTCCTCGAGCGACGGAAGCTGTCCTGACGTCTGGTCCGGGTGTGTGAGGTCAAGAATTGTCTGCAGACGCGCCTCGAGCCCCACATGCAGGCGCTGCAGGCGTTCCAGGTCGCCGAGGATCTCGTTCCGCTGCGGCAGAGCGGATCGTCGTCTCATCGCTTCTTCTTGTTCAGCTTGTCCAGCGCCTGCTGCTCGTCATCGTAGAGTTCGAGGTAGTCGACCAGGCCGATCATGTCGAAGATCTTCTTGAAATGGTTTGACAGACCGCAGACAGCGACCCGCTGCTTCGCCTTCTGAGCGTCCGACATCATGCCGATGATGATGGCGATGCCGGCGCTGTTGATGTAGGTCGCCTCCTGGAATTTCAGGAGGATGTTCTTGCTTCCCTCCTGGGAAGCCTTCGAATAAGCGTTCATCACCGGCTCTTCGGCGAAGCTGGTCACGTCCCCCGTGATGTTCAGCACCGCCGTATTGTCCCGGGTGACGATGTCGATGGTCGGTTGCTGGTCCATAGATGGCTCCTTGGATGATAGTGCTCAACTCTTGTGCAGGGTGATGATCATGCGTGTCACGTTGCCGCCTTCGCTGGCGGCCACTTCGAACTTGTCGACGAGGTTCCTGATGAGGAAGAGCCCCCAGCCGCGGGGCGGAGAGCCTCCCTCCATTTTCCGCTTCAGGTTGGGTCTCTTGTGGGGGATTGTATATGGATCGCCTGTATCGTGGACCTCCACCTGAAGCTCTCCTTCGCCGGCCTTGAGCGTGATCAGAAGACGCTCTGTCCTCTGCTGTTTCGGTCCATGCTCGATGGCATTAATACAGGCCTCGCTCACCGCTGTACGGAGGTCGTCCACGCGGTCCGGTGAGAAGCCGAGCATCTTTGCGGTCGCCGCCGCCGCTTCCATGGCTATCTTTTCGTAGCCGAGCTCGTTCGGCAGGTGGACCTCGACCATGTTCGTATGATCTTTCATCGCGATGTCTCCTTCACCCATGCGATTTTCCGTCAGGTAGCAGCTGGATCTTCATTCAGAAATATTCTGCCGTCTTTCATCTTCCATCTTTGGTCTGATGTCTCTTATCTCTCATCTTCCATCTCTACATGATCTTCACAATGACAACAGTCATATCATCATACTGTGCCGTTGTTCCTGCAAACTCCTTCACATCCGCCAGCAGCCTGTCTCGGATGGCCGTTGCCGGCAGATCGTGCCATTTCTCCAGCGCAGCATGGAACCTCTCGAATCCATACAGCTCCTTCTTTGCATTCATCGCCTCGACGATGCCATCCGTGGACAGCACCAGTACGTCGCCTTTCTGCAGCACGAGCTTCAGCTCCTTATATATCACGTCTTCCTTTACTCCCAACGGCAGACGTACTCCTTGGATCTTGAGATCTTGGATCCTGGCTCTCCGCACAAGTGCGGGCGGTGTTTGTCCTGCGCTGGAGTATGTCAGAGTTTTGTCTTTGGTGTTTATCACGGCAAACGCCAACGCGGTAAAAACACGTCTGTCCGATCTGATGTAGAGCGGATGATTGATGCGCCGGAGGACTTCTCTGGGGGAGCTGCTTTTTTGTACCTCGCTAGAGAGCATCCCGCTGGTCATCACGGCGGTCATGGCTGCCTTCATGGCTTTCCCTGACACATCTGCTACCGCGATGCCGAGCTTCGTATGTCTCCGGTCCAGCCAGACAAAATCATAGAAATCCCCCCCAACTTCGGAAGCAGGTACACAGGATGCAGAAATGTCGAGTCCCGGAATGACCGGATCCTCCTTCGGCATCAGACCCATCTGCATGTCGTGGGCAGTTTTGAGTTCAGAAGAGAGTCTGGCCCGTTCTGCCTGGATGAGTCGGCGCTCTCTCGCCAGCTCAGCAGGGAAGAGGATGATGAGTCCCAGCCCGGCGGGGATCAGTACGGGTGAACCGGGGATGTGGACGTCTGCAACACCGAAGAGGATCACCCCGATAAGGAGAGCGGCTATCGTGATCATAGTGACCTGGACTGCTGCTCTGAAGGGCCGATGGCGCCTGAAGAGCCAGAGCACCAACAGCATCATTAGCAGGAACAGGATCGATGAAATCGTATCGTTCAGGGAGCGTATCGGATCGACGACCAGCAGACCCTTGATGATAGCGTTATAGGAGGTCCCTGCAGCATCCTCTGCGGCCTCCATATGCTGGGGAAGGATTTTCGGAACATCATGCTGCGACCGCATGGTTATGAGAACGATCCTTCCCCGAAGCCCCGGAATGTGATCCGTGTCTGTGCTGGCTGCGTAGGGACCCGGCACGCCGAATGCAACATCTTCGGACCCGTCTGCCATGCGTTTGGGCATGACATAGCCGTCCGAACCCTGGAGCCCATGTGGGTGCAGATACAGGGCCACTCCGCCTCCGAAGGGCATTTCCCGTTGCTCAGCTTTGAGTACTGCCTGGCCCCAAACGCTCTCGTCCCTGAACCGGTTGACAATGGCGGCTCCGGTTGATGTTGTTGGAATAGAGAGTCCGTCGATCCGAATGGTTTCGCCAAACAAGAGAGAAGATACGCGTTCTATGGGGAGAGGCAGGTCAGCGTTCCGGTGGATGAGGGCCAGTGCGAGACCGGCGTCACATGCACGATGGGAGAAGCGGAGAAGGGAGTCTTGCTGAATAACAGGCAGATACGTGCCCCTGGGCAGGAACCACTTTTCTTCAGAGTTCACGCCCGACGCGCTTCCGGAACGTACATCGGTAACGCGTTCGAGCCGATTCCATGTGTCTGGTGTGTCTCGGTCTTTTCCATATGGGAAGACCCCAAACACTGTCCGCTCTTTGGGAAGAATAGCGTACATCGTGGGATCCTTCCCGGCATCCACGAAGGTGTACACAGGAAACATGATCCCTATCGCAGACGGACCAGACCGGGCGATGAGCCGGAAGAGCGAACGCATGTCCTCGGCCCCTGTCCAGGAATCCAGATGGATGACAACGACAGACGTGTCCGGAACATATGCGGGATCCGGATTGGTGCTGTTCAGCACATCGATCCATCCAGCTTCCAGATCCCGTTGGAGAGAGCCAGGAACGACAGAGGGCAGCACATACAGTGCTGCACCTAGCACACCGACCGCAACAATGAACCGGCGCTGAGTGCCATATGCCCACATGAGGACAAGGATCACGATCCCGGCAGTTATGCCTGCGATGAGCTCTGTCGGGTAGACCCGGAAAATATCCACCTGTATGCGCCCTGTCAGATTCAGGGCCACGTTGAACGCCACTTGTCCGAGCAGGCCCGAGAGAAAAGCCGTTGCAAACAATACGCCTGTGCGGAGAATACGAACGCTCGGCCTGGTGGAATCCCAGCCGTACGCTCTCCGGGCCCGGTCCAGAAGCAGAGCCACCAGAGAGAGGAACAGTATGATGACGGCATAGGGAACCAGTCCGATCAGGAGCCATGTGATACTCCATGCGTTCAGCCACCATCGTTCCAGAAGGAGATTCATCACCCCGAGGAGATACAGCAGGCCGCAAGCCGTGAGGATCGCGGTCCATTCATTGCGGGACAATGATTGCGAGATCTTCATGCCAGCACCCTGAGAGAGACGATGGTCATATCGTCATGCTGCGCTGCAGAGCCTGCGAAGCCGGTGACAGAGTCCATCAACAACCCTACAGACTGCCGTGCAGTGCGGTCGGTGTCCAGTGCTGTCGTCGCCTCGACAAATCGTTCGAACCCGTACATCTCACCCTTCTCGTTCATCGCTTCCGTGATACCGTCCGTGTAGAACAGCACCGTATCTCCCTTCTTCAGCCGGACCGTCCGGTCCTCATACAACGTCTCTTCCTGTACCCCCAGCGGGAGCCGCTGGCCCTTCAGGCGCACCAGTTCTGATTTCCCACCCCGGATAAGGACGGGGAATGTCTGCCCGGCATTCGACAGCTGGAGCGTCTTTTTCTTCACATCCAGCACCGCGAATGTCATCGCCGTGAACACGCGGCGGTCCGTCTTGAGGTACATCGGCTTGTTGATCTTGCGAAGGATGGTCTTGGGCGTGTCCTTAGTCCCCATCTCCCGGTAGAGCATGCCGCTTGTGAGGACCGCTGTAATGGCCGCTTTCATAGCTTTGCCGCTCACATCGACGATGACGATGCCCAGGCGTGTCTTTCGGTCGTCGAGCCACACATAGTCGAAGAAGTCGCCCCCCACCTCGTTCGCCGGACGGCAGATGCCGCTGATCTGGAATCCGGGGATGGTGGGATCCACTGTGGGCATGAGTCCCATCTGCATCTCGCGGGCGGTCTTGAGTTCCTCCTCAGCCCGCTTCTTCTCCCGCGACTCAAGTCGCCGACGGTCATGAAAGACCCGTACGAAAAGGAGCACAGGGACGGACCAGAAGGCGGTCAGCGCCGGCGGAAGGATCTGGGCAACAACCTCGAGCTGGTTCGATATCCACATACCGAGGATCAGATCGCCGTACCCCAACATAAAAATGACAATCGCTGCGACGATTGGCTGCAGGTAGAGCATCATCGCGATACAGGCAACCAGTGTACCGAGAACGATCCAGTCCGTCCAGGTATCCAGAGGAGTCCGGGAATATCCCCGGAGTATCTGGTGCGTGATGATTGCCGCGGTCTCGCCGTACGATTCTCCCTGAGCAGGGAAGCCCGCAGAACCCCCGGGATCGAGGATGACGATCTTCCCCCTGAAAGCGTTCACTCCGGCTGAGTCAAGTGTCGTCAGCTGCATATTGTTGTAGGCATATCGGAGCGTATCATTGTCCTCCTGCCATGAGACCGCGCCCCGAGGGAGCTTCCATGTCGCAAGCCGCCGAACAATTGGTGCCTCTCCGTCTGCAAAAAGGCCAGTTGAATATGATCCCATTGTGAACCGGGATCCCTCAACATGTCCATGTGTCGTGTCTGCATCATCCACGAAACGGGCGACGAGGCGAAGCACAGCCTCCGGCACAACCTCGCCCGTGGTCTCCTCGATGTACCCGACTGGCCGGAACGTGAGGGGTGGCCACCAGAGATATCTGTCTTTCAGATCCATGGTGCTCGCCACCCCCCAATCGATCGGTATGGCGTCATGGATAGGATTCTCTGCCAAACGGATATCGGTATTGCGTGTGCGATGTTGTGGGGGGACTGCGAACACGACATTGCCCTGAGTCGCGATGTCCCGGATGACGCCGGCGATGCGTGACGACTGTTCAAGGTCCGCCGGAAGGATAACAAGCTTGATCCTTGCTCCATGCTTGTCGACCTCCATTCCGACGCGACGTACACCGTTCAGGTAGGTATAATGGCTCATTGCCGGCAATATGAGATCAATGACGACAATGGAATCACTTTCAACTCTTCTTGATCCTGTGAGGTCGTCCATGATACCGCCTCGCTGGAGGATCCCCGTCCAATCACCCGACATTGTTGCGAGGACGAGCAGCCAGACGACGAAACCGCCGAGAGCAAGTTTCAACAACAGAAACAACCGTTCCTTTCTGGATACAACGGGCGCGACCATACGTGACCGGCGTCCGATCCATTCCTCGTAGATGAGTGGGAGGACATACGCGACTGTGATCCAGCCAACGATGGATGCGATAAGGAGCATCCATACGGAGGACTCGTTGACGAGGAGGTGGGAGGATGCGGTCAAGTCCCCGAATAAATATCGAAGTGTTAGTCCGATCTCAAAGTTGAGCATCGGAGCAGCGAACAGACCCGCGGTGATGGTGGTCAGGACCACGGCACGGTGCACCTTTCGCGAGAAAGGCTTCATACGCCGGCCGATCAGCTTCGCAACAATCCGGAGAACCAGAAAGGACGCGCCAAGACCGATGAGCATGTTGACGAGAATGAGCGTGAGCTGCTGTCCAGTCTCGCGAAGGCTGCCCGCGCCATAGGTCCCGAACGCCCAGCTGCTCACGACACACATAAAGACGAAAGCAGACGATGACAGAACGATTGTACGCTTCATTTTGACCTTTCTCGAATGTCCGAACGGTCCCCGTTGTCAATATTCTCTTTGATGACTGATTCCGTTGGCTGAAAGCTCTATGCCCAATTATAGAACTCTGACTACCACTACCGTCATATCATCATGCTGCGCTGCTGCTCCCGTGAACTCCTTCACATCTGCTAGCAGCCTGTCCCGTATTGCCGTTGCCGGCAGATCGTGCCATTTCTCCAGCGCAGCATGGAACCTCTCGAATCCATACATCTCTTTCGTTGCATTCATCGCCTCTGCTATTCCATTCAAGAACGTTTGCTGAAAAAGCGCACAACTGTCTTTCAGGGTGTTCGCAAGCGTTCGTTCTTCGCGTTGGCCCAACCACAGCAAGAGCATGGAGCCGCCGATGAACATCATCGCAAAGAAAAGGATCACAGCTGGCCAGGCTAACAGACGGACGGGGGAGCCGCTCGTGTACACGATCCAGCCGGATGCAAGCACGAAGCCCGTGGCAAGAAGAACATTGCTTGATTGTACCAATCTTCGCCGGTATCGGGCGATATCGCTCCATCGCACCATAAGGAAGACAACGGAACCGATCAGCAGGAGTCCCCACACAATGCCCGCGGCGATACCAGCGGAGCGGCCTCCCGCTTCACGGACTATCCGCGGAACTGAGAGAAGAATCGAGAGGAGGGATATGATCGAGTACGCAACCGCATAGAGATTCCGGTATTGTTCCGGGATCAGTCTTTGGAACAACGATTCCTTGTTCATGGATGGCGACTTTCAGAATGGCATTCAGCAGCTGGAAAGGAGGGGAGAGGACGGCTTCGGAAGCGGAAGGAAGTCCAGGAGCACGCAGAGATCAGATATGACACAAAGCATCCTTCAGGTGGTTTGGGATGTTGCTCCGTGTCCTGCTGGGTGTTGCTATACAAACCTTCTCAGCGCAGAAGAAATTGCCACAAAGAACGCAGAGAAAGCAGAATTGAGGGAGGATCGATCATGTGTTCTTTGTGTTCTCTGCGGTATGTATTCTTGAGATGGTCTCCTGCAAAAGTGGTCCAAAAAATTGAAGGCCTCCGTGAACGCAGATGCGCTCCCCAGAGGCCTTCAGAATTTCCTGTGTCCCCGGTCTCCGGGGAGCACTATAGGTCTAGCAAACGTACGTCAGCCGGGTGTGGAAATCAACATGCATTCTCAGAGTTGGGAATGTGTGCGAGAAATCCCTAGCGAAGGAGGACCATTCTTCTGATCCCGGATGCTGTTGATCCATCCAGCGCCGTCGCTGTCAGTTTGCAGAGATACATGCCGGTTGGCATGCGCGCTGCGTTCCAGACCGCCGTGTGGGCTCCCGCTGGCATCCTGCTGTCAAGGAGCACATCCACCTCGCGTCCGAGGAGATCATACACGGCGAGCGAAACATGAGAAGCAATTGGAAGTTGGAAGGAGATCCTGGTCGAGGGATTGAACGGATTCGGAAAGTTCTGGTCCAGCACGAACATTCCCGGAATGTCATTGGAATACGCCTCCTTCACTGAAGTGACCTTTGGAAGCAGGAACTCCGTGACTCGCGTGACCACCGTGTCCCAGTATGCATTCGGTGCCGGATTCCACATGCCGTTGGAGACCCCGTAGAATTCATGCCCCTCTCCTGGGACGAAGTATGTCTCATGGGGAAAGCCGAGGTTCATCAGACGCTCATGGATGGGGCTGCTGCCGTATGTGGCGGGAAGCGATGTGAGGTTGAACGGCGAGCCCACGCCGAACGGAACGATGTTGTCGGCGGTGCCATGCACCAGAAGTACGGGCGTTACGTCGGTCGGGGTAATAAGCACGGTATCCTGAACGGCACCCCACAAGGAGATGACGGCAGCCGGCTGGCCGAATCCGGTCAACGATGACTCTATCGCATCCAGTCCGCCGAGGTCGGGACCGTCGTCGAGCGTCGGAGGCATATGGGAAATATGTCCTGCGGCGGCAGGCTTTTCCGCCGACGTGTTCATATAGATCGCCTGGAGGCCGATGAAAGCGCCGGCGCTGCTCCCGAGCATGAAGACTCTCGAGGTATCGATCCCGAACGTCGATGCATGGGCCTTTGCGTATCGGATGGCCGCCCGGCCGTCCTGAAGTGCCCGATAGACAGAGCGAGTACCACTGACGGCGCTGGTGGCGTTCATGCCCAGCCGGTATTGAACGGTCGCGGTCACGTACCCCTTCGCCGCGAAGGTCCTGCAGAAGGCCAGCATGTCATCATGCTCTTTGTTCCCGCTGACGAACGCACCGCCATGAAAACAAAGCAGCATCGGCCGCTCCTGCTCCGTGTCGCCCGCCGGTTGGAACACATGCATTTTCAGGCTAGTGCTCTGGGTGGCACTCTCGCCGGCGTATGGCGATTGAAGCTGAGGAGCCGTTGCATAGACGAGGTTCGTGTCGGTCTGTTGAACTGCAAAGAGGGAATCAGCATATCGTTGCTGGGCGACGCAAAGCGAACTGGCTGCGAGGACGAGCAGGAACGAAGCCTTCATGGAATCCTCCGTTGTAGGCCGGTGCCGAGATGGATAAGGGACGCCCTAGTATACGATATTGGCATTCCCGTTGCTGAGAATTCAACATGATGCGGGAACAGTTCCGGCGCTCGCAGGGGAACGAAGCGTGCTATATATTGGAATGCTCATCGAATTGCCGGACACATTCCGATCCACGGAGAACACCTATGAGGTCCCTACGCGAGCTCTGGAAAAGCCTGAAAGCATTCGTCGTTCGCTATCCTGCTACGCTTTCCGGATATATCATTTATTCTTACCTCTTCCTCTGCATCATCCGTTTCTTCTGGCTGGTCAAGACAGGGGATGCAAGCTTCATCCGCGTCTATGAGACCTTCATTGCGGTGCCGTTTCTCTGGCTCCTGGCCTTTTCGCTCGTCAAAGTCATCGAATATCGGTCCCGGTTGCATGAATCCGAGAGCCGCAGGCTGCATGCACATTCAGAGCTCGAGACCAAACACATCCAGGTGAAGACGCTTCACGAGGTCATCAGGGGTGTGCAGGACAAGGTGAACAATCCCCTCGAGATCATCATGATGAAGGCAGATGCCCTCTCCGGAGGTACTGCTGACCCGTCAGTCGCGGCGAGGACCGTACATGAGATAAAGGGGGCAGCCAAACAGATCTCTGAAGCGCTGGCTGCCTTTAATCTGTCGGATGAATATCGTGTGTCGGACGTGGGGGGCGGGGTGGGAAGCTTTGCGGTTCCGGTAAAGGGAGAAGATCAGTAGGCAGTATCAGCAGGCAGGAGGAAGCGGGAGCAGCATGAAGTCGACCTTCGGGTAACTGCCAATTGACAATGCTCAATTGTCACTGACTGCCAACTGCCCAAAAGAGAACTACCAATAGGGTTGTGTAATCCAAAACCATTCTGTTTGACAACTGACGGTTAGCAGTCATCTGTTCATTGGCAGTTGATCGCTTGGCAGTTGAAAGTCACCCGGGACTATTCCTAGGATCCACCTGCTATTCATCAGGCACGATGGGCTCAACATCGTGCACGTTATCCCACCGCACCTCCGGCGACCCCTTCCGGAAGTAGAACGCCTGTCCGCCAATCGTCCCCCGCATGTAGTCTTCTCCCATCGCCGCAAATGCTTCTTCCTTCCTGTTCCATAGCTCGACGATCACATCCGGCCGGAGCTCACCGATCGAATACGCATAGTCGACTTTGACGTGTCCCGGCTCGTACGGTCCGGGTGAGGCTGCTGACGGCGGAGTCCCCGCCAGCCGGGCGATGCGGGGATCGTTCTTACCGAGAATATCGATGCACTCATTGTCAATGAAGTATGGCACGATGCCTGCCCACACGACAGCTACCTTCGCCTCCTTCGTGATCCCTTTCTCGAGTGCCACCGCCTTCCGCACATGATTCCGGTGTTCGACGATGTGGTACGGCTGCGTACGCAGCATAAGGTAATCGCCGTCCTGCCAGAGCGTCTCTCTGTGCATCATCCAGAGGCCCGTCACAACGACGAGAACGGCAGTTGCGACGCTCCCCAGCCCGATGCCGGTACTGCGAGACGAAAGGACCAGCCTGAAGACATGGACCCCGGCGAGAGCGACCAGACAGAAGAAGAGAGGCATCTGCACCGATATGAAACGATTGCTCCCCCCGAACCTCTCCCAGCTGTCACCGCCGATGTAGATCGTATATGCCAGCTGTGCAGCCAGGATGAGCAGCAGAAGATGCAGCGGCCTGGCCCGCTTCAGCCAGGGGGAGGCAAGCGCAAGAGCGACAAGCAGCGGGCCGACGCCGGCGAGGAATGAGATGACCGCAGCGCTTCCTTCAGAGAACCGCAGGAGGAGGGGGATATCCGACAGTTTCAGATGGAACGTGTTGGGAACGATGTCGCCATAGTACAGCCATCGCGCCCCCGTCTGGACCGCGACGCTTCCGCAGAGAACGGCGATGCCGACGAGCACTGAACGGGTGTTCGACCTGCGGTCGATGAGCCATGCGCCGCCAAGGAGGGCGAGGAACGGAACGACGAAGTCGAGCCGGACCCACGGAACAATGAAAAGCACAATGTGAAAAAAGTGGCGATCACTGTCCCTGAACGTTCCCTTGAGGATCAGATACGTGCCGACAGCCAGCAGGAAGGTCTGGGCATGCACTTCCATGCCATGAATGCCCCAGTATTGGAGCGGGAGATAGAACGCCGTGAGGACCACGGCAATATGGGGTGTGTATGACTCCTCCCGGTCGAACAGGAGGACGATCTTCCGCACGAACACGAGCGTGCCGGTCATCAGGCCGACCGACAGCAGCTGGATCACCAGGCTGACATGCCGCGCCGGCAGCCCGAGCAGGTGGGCGCCGGCCATCGCAAAGGTCCAGAGGGGATTCGAGAATCCTTCGACCTTCTCACCTCCTGCGTTCCACACAAGTCCGTTCCCATCGGCCAGGTTCTTTGCATACCGCATGGAGACCATGGCGTCGTCGAACAGGGTGTAGTACCGCTGATCATCGATCGCCGTGCTCAGGCGTGAGATCCAGAACAGCGCGAAGAGGCCGTGGAGGCCGAGAAGAAGGACGAACAGATTGCGACGAAAGGACGTTGCCTGCATCGGTCGACACCGTAGTCGTAGTGGTCACGGACTCTACGATAGTACGGTCCAATGATGCAAATCGCCAGCGGGAACTTCAGAACCTCATCTCAGGCCGGGGAGGGGGTTTCGGCAGGGTCAGGATCGTCCGCAGGATGAAGTCCGCGATGGTCGGAGATATATCCCGGCTTTCCTGACGGAACCGCTCCGCAAGGTGCGGGACGTCCACGTCACCGTTGGCGAGCAATAGTGGGGATGATTTGTGTTTCCCGGGCCGGCCTTCGCCGTCATCGACCTTATGATGCAGAAATCCCGAGCCCGTGCTCCAGGCGATAGCGTGCTCGTCCCTGGGCTTGTTGTAGGAGAGCAGGAAGCTATGGATTGATCCGTCCGGAGCCAGCCACACATCGAGATCGAAGAAAGAGCTGTGGAACCATCGCAGCTTGTACGGGCCTTCATCGTTGATAGTATGTCTGCACTCGTAAAGCATGGTTCAATGTCCACATGCAGGATACGCACGCGTCAGAACAGACGGCATGTTCCCGATCACCATCGTGACCTGAAACACGCTGGTTCGGACCATGACAGCTTCGTATATTTGCAGAATGTTCGTCTCGCGTGTCGCTCGTACAGATCATTCTGAGGAACCATATGGCCAGCAATCTGCATGTTATCTTCGGGACGGGTCCCGTCGGATGCTGGATCGCACGCTCCCTTCGTGAGCAGAATATCCCCATCCGTGCCGTGAACCGGTCAGGCAAGCGGCCATCCCTGATGCCTGCTGATGCAGAGATCGTCGCTGCCGACGTCACAGACCTGTCCGCAGCGAAGGACGCAGCGCGCGGTGCGTCGGTGGTGTATCAGGCACTGAACCCTGAGTATCACCAATGGCACGAATTCTTTCCCTCCCTGCAGGCCGGAGCACTTGCCGCGGCAAAGGCGGCGGGTGCTCGGTATGTCTCGGTCGAGAACCTCTACATGTATGACTCATCGGGCCCGATGACAGAGGACTCTCCGGTCGAGCCACGGTCGAAGAAGGGGGCGCTGCGTGCCCGCATGGCACAGGAGGTCCTGGATGCTCACCGCAGAGGAGACGTGGAGGCGACCACCCTTCGCTCGAGCGATTACTATGGTCCCGGAGTCCTCGGGTCAGCAATGGGAGAAATGGTCTTCGGAAATCTGGTGAAGGGGAAGAAAGCTCAGATAAGCGGGGCGAAGGACAAGCTCCATTCGGTAGCATACATCGAGGACGTTGGAACGGCGGCAGCAATCATTGGAACCCATACAGATGCAGCCGGAAAGGTGTGGATCGCGCCGCATGCTGCCCCCTGGACACAGGGAAAAATAATCGAAGAAGCTGCCCGCATCCTTGGTGCCGAATCGAGAATGAGTATCATTACACCTTTCATGATGCGCCTCGCCGGCCTGTTCATTGCGCCTGCTCGGGAAACGGTCGAGATGATGTATGAGTTTACTGAGGATTTTGTTGTGGACGACAGGCGGATCCGGCAGGCTTTCGGGGTACGCGCAACTCCTATCGAAACGGGGCTGGAACGAACGGTGCAGTGGTATCTGAAACAAGCCGGGGCGGCCACCGTATAGCTGTCTGGTATTTGAAGCAGAGAAGTGGTATCGTCGCATGGGTTTGCAGTGGCCATGCTGCCATGTTGTTCCACACCACAAGGAGAGTGACTATGAGAGTCATCACAGGATTCCTGGTCGTTGCGTTCGCGATGCTGGTCCTCCAGCCGGCATCAGCGCAGGAGAAGGATGTGAAGAAAGAGGCGAAGAAGGAGCAGATGATGGAGAAGAAGGGTGAGAAGATGGAAGCGAAGGGCGAGGCGGTGCAGGATAAGGCAGAGGAGATGAAGAAGAAGGGCGAGATGCTTCAGAAGAAGGGGAAGGAAGAGGGGAACGAAGAGATGGTCAAGAAGGGGGAGGAAATGCAGAAGAAGGCCGAGATGATGGAGAAGAAGGGGGAGAAGATGGAGAAGAAGGGTGAAATGATGGACAAGAAAGCGGAGAAGATGGAGAAGATGGGAGAGAAGAAGATGAAGGAGGAGCAGATGAAGAAGGATGACGAGAAGAAGAAAGAGGAAGTGAAGAAGAAGAAGGACCAGTAGCGGTCCTCGTTCGGCCTCTCCTCGGGAGGCACACATGTGAATGAGCAAGGCGGATCATCTGCCTTGCTCATTTATTTTCGCCGGGACCAAAGTGTCTATCCGGCCGACGGCGGATTCAGGAACCGAGCGATTTCCGCAGACGCTTGACGACGGAAAGAAGCGTATCCAGGACCTTCGTCTGGATCTCTCCTTCTTCAGCTGGAGGCGCCGGAGGCGCAACAGGTGGAGTTGACTTCGTTGCCCCGGACCGCGTCGATCGCTTTCGTGGTGATGCTGGCGTGACTGGTGTTCGTTTCTTCGTTCCCATGGCCTTCCTGCTCTTCAAAGATGGTGTAACCTATTGATAGCTGAGCAGAGAAACAAGGAGAGTATGACAGAAGACAGATTTCAGTAGTCAGGCAATAACCTGCAAACGCCCTCTTCCTGTATCTGACCTCCGATTTCTGACCTCTGCCTACTGCCTACTGCGTACTGCTTCTTCCTCCCGATATGTCACCCGGTAGATCGCATCACCCTTATCGTCCGATATCAGCAACGATCCGTCCGGCAGGACCTCCACATCCACAGGACGTCCCCAGGCCGTTGAGCCATCCAGCCAACCTTCCGCAAACACTTCCGGTTTCCCGGCCTTTCCGTTCGTGACGGGAATGAAGGTCACTCTGTATCCGTCGGGTACCGACCGGTTCCAGGAACCATGCTCGGCGACGAAGATGCCGTTGCGGTAACGTTCCGGGAACATCGTCCCGGTGTAGAACCGCATCCCTAGCGCCGCGACATGTGCCCCGAATTCCGCTTCAGGCGGCGTGTATCGCAATACATCTGCTACGGGAGCATACGCCGGATCCCGGACGTTCCTGCCGAACAGGTACGGAAAGCCGAAGTGCATCCCTTTTCGCGGTGCCGCGTTGAGCTCGTCCGGCGGAATGTCATCTCCAAGGTTGTCGCGCCCGTTATCGGTGAACCAAAGCACATCATCGGCGGGATCCCAGTCGAAGCCGACCGTATTGCGGACACCCGATGCGAACAGTTCAAGCTCCGTCCCATCCGGGTTCATCCTCATGATGGAGGCATACCGGGGATCGTCCCGCTCGCAGGTGTTGCAGGGCGCGCCCACCGGAACGTAGAGCTTTCCATCCGGTCCGAAGCGGATGAACTTCCACCCGTGATGGCGGTCGGCGGGGAAGCTGTCGTTCACCACAACGGGTTCCGGGGGAGTGTGCAGCGAAGACTCGATATTGTCGAACCGGATGACCCTTGAGATCTCGGCGACGTACAGGGATCCGTCCCTGAACGCCACTCCGTTCGGCGAATTGAGTCCGCTCGCGATCGTGAGAACCTCCTTTGATCCGCCCGCAGTACTTTTAACGGCGTAGACGATCCCGGTATTCCTGCTCCCAACGAACAGAACACCTCCCGGGCCTCGCGTCATCGAACGGGCCCCGTCGATGTCATCGACGTAGACCTCGATGGAGAAACCGGGCGGGAGCGAAATATCTTTCACTCCGTCCAGGGGGGACGTCATGGATGGAAGATTGCCGGCGAGGAATCCGCATGAGATGCCGGCAAGCGAAATGCTCAGGCCGAGGCTGAGCTGACGAATGAACATTGAGAGCATGAGGGTCACTCCGGATACAATGGAACCATGCTGCCATGGGATGCAAAGCGAAGGCCTCCTGCCAGACGGTACGCTGGGGAGGAGGCCTTCATAGGATCGCGCACGAGGTGCGTGCGCACGGTATTTATCGGAGCAGGATCATCTTCTTCGACTCAGAGAAGCGCTGGCCGCTTCCGTCGAGCGGCTCGGCCACGATCTGGTAAAGATACGTGCCGCTCGGGAGGTTCGGCTCCCAGGTCGCCGTGTAAGCACCGGGTTCCTTCTCGCCGTTCACGAGCATTGCCACGAGCTCGCCCGTGATAGTGAAGACACGCACCTGCACACGGCTGTGGAGCGGAACACGGTATGTGAACGACGTCGTCGGATTGAAAGGATTCGGGAAGTTCTGTCCGAGCTCGAATCCTTCCGGAATGCCGGCTCCATCGTCCCGCACATCCGTCACAGAGCTCATCTCGATGATGCGAAGGGGTGCATCACCCGGATAGGAAGCATAGTCGGGGCTGTAGTTGACGAATGCATATTCGGCCTTTCCGTCCTTGTCCATATCTCCTGCGGGATATCCATAGAAGAACCTGGGCGTCACGGCCGAGTCAGTCTCCGTGGCAATATCAAAGAGCAAAGAATATTCCCAATTGGCGGAATCCGCAGGGTCGCCCGTCCCTTTGTACTCAAGAGAATGGATGCGTCCTTCCGCTTCGCCCGCGATGACCAGTTCGATCTTTCCGTCCCCGTCCTGGTCCGCGGCCTGCATCGATCGGAACCCGCCATTGACGACTGGCGGGATCGTGTAGAACTCTTTCACATCAGTTCCTGTGAGCAGGCTGACGTCCGTGATCCCGGAGAGGACGAACAGCTTGTTAGGGTCCTCGCTTCCGGCGATGTACATCTCGTTCGAGTTGTCGCCATTCACGTCGAGCGTCACGACGCCGTCCACTGCTCCGTAGTCTGTGCCATCGGCCGTATACAACGCATCGATGAATGCGGACTCGGTATACTGCTTGTTGCCGGTGCATTCGATGACCTTCAGCGACCACAGGTTCCAGATGAAGGCGTGAAGTTCCTTGTTCCCATCATTATCAAGGTCTCCGATGGTCGTGCTGTACAGCGAACCTCCGAATGTTCCGGAGAAGCGATACTCGACCTCCCACGTCATAAATCCTCCCCAATCTCCAGCGAAGGATGCTACATAGATCTCCCGGGTTGAGGAGGGCGTTGCCTGACGCACACCGACGATGAGTTCGTTCTGTGAATCTTTATCGATATCGTCGATAAGTATGCTGTACGGCCGGAATTCATAGCTGTCCGCAACGCCCAGGTTCCAGTGGTCGTTTGGCTCGAACGCATTGGATCCGGCGTTCCACGTGCCATACACATTCTCTCCCTGTACGCCGTTCCATTCGAATGTCCAGAACCGGGGGGGATTAACGTCCGTGTCGACATACGACGGGAATGCGACGACGATGTCAACCTTTCCGTTGGAGTTCACGTCGCCGACTGCGAACGAAGCGAAGGATGCGCCAGAGACTGGATAGACGAACCACCACTTGAGCTCGTACGTGTTGTCCGCAGTGGCCTCATAGAGAAGGACGGCATTCGTGTCTTCGTCCGTCCAGGAACAAAGGAATTCTCCCCACCCGTCATTGTCTGTGTCGAATCCTGCCTTGACCATGGCCATTTCGTCGGTCTTCTGTGAGAACGGCACATTGTCCAGTTTCCATGTCAGTTCCCACGTCTGGGCGGTGCCGGCGACGACGAAAAGGACCGTTGCCGCGACAAGCAGTAACGTTCGGTTCATGGATGCCTCCTGTGTAGTGATGGTGTGCAGCTGTGAAGCGTGAATGAGGTTCCCAAAGATAGTAATTCCGTATGAATTTCGCGCCACCTGAGGGTATGACAATGTTCAGATCTCGGCTGTTTCGAGGCGCTCGGGAACATGGACCTCCCGGAATCCGCGCTGTGTCAGTGTCCCGGCGAATTTATCCGACTGGTCCTGATCGCCATGCACAAGGAATATCTTCCGCAGCCTCCCGGCGGGGAACCGGTCGACCCAGGCGAGGAGTTCGTTCCGATCGGCGTGTGCACTGAACGAGTTCATCACGGCGACCTCGGCGTTCAGCTTCATCGCCTCCCCGAAGATGGGCACCTCCGGGTGCCGCTCCACGATCTTCCTCCCCAGCGTATTCTCCGCTTGGTACCCGACGATCATCACCGTGTTCTTCGGGTCTTCGATGGAATTCCGGAGGTGATGGACAATGCGCCCCGCTTCGCACATGCCCGAGGCAGAGATGACGATGAACGGCCCCTTCCGGTCGTTCAACGCTTTCGACTCTCCCACGTCCCGGGTGTAGGTGAGCCGGTCGAATCCGAACACGTCGTCGTCTGTCTTCATGATCTCACGGGTCTTCTCGTCGAAGCACTCGGGGTGTCTGCGAAAGACCTCGGTGGCGTTGGTGGAAAGGGGGCTGTCCACGAAGACCGGAATGTCCGGCAGCTTTCCCTCGTTCGTCAGGTTGTTCAGCTTGAAGACGATATCCTGCGTCCGCCCGACGCTGAACGACGGGATGATGACCTTGCCGCCGCGGTCAGCGGTTCGCGTGATGACATCCAGGAAACGGTCGGTCATCGTGTTCAGCCCGTCATGCACTCGGCCGCCATAGGTGCTCTCGCAGATAAGCGCGTCGAGCTCGCCCATGTGCTGTGGGGGCCGGAGGATCGGTGTGACAGGACGTCCGACATCTCCGGAGAATCCAAGGACCATCTCTTTTCCGTTCTCTTGCAACGACAGACGCACAGAAGCAGATCCGAGGATGTGACCGGCATCGAAGAACGCCCCGTCGACCCCGTCGACGACAGCGAACGGCTTTTCGTACGGGACCTCCGTCAGCAGATCGAGCGTGGGCTGCACATCTTCGGTGGTGTAGAGCGGCTCGACCGGCGGCTTCTTCTTCCGTGCGTGGCGCTTGCTCACGAACTCTGCATCCCGTTCCTGGATGCGTGCGCTGTCCGCCAGCATCAGTCGGCACAGGTCGGCAGTGGCGGGAGTGCAGCAGATGGGGCCGGAAAAACCCTGCTTGACGAGGTTCGGGAGGTTCCCGGCGTGGTCGATGTGGGCATGGGAAAGGACCACAGCATCGATGGTGGCCGGATCGAACGGAAATTCGTGGTTCCGCTCATAGGTGTGCTTCCTGCTGCCCTGGAACATCCCGCAGTCGAGCAGGACCTGCTTGCCGTTCACGCTGATCAGGTGCATGGAGCCCGTGACCGTCCTGGCCGCCCCGAGGAATTGGATTCTCATGACGCAGTGTGATACGGTTTTTTGATGAAAGAAGGAAGGAGAATTCCGGAGTTTGGGAATGACGGGTATCCGGATCGATCGGCAGTGCCTGAGCAATTGAACTTGCCGAGCGTCCGATGTATCATACAAAAGTGCTGTTCACGAAAGGGCCATGGAGCAATGTTCTTCAAGATGCTCGTTTTGTCTTTCGTTGCGGTCGTTGCCTTCGTTGCGAACGTTGCGAGAGCATATTCACATCATATGACAGAGAAAGCATGATATGCAGATAGGCATCGTTGGACTCCCGTTCTCCGGCAAATCGACCCTCTACCAGACGATCACGCGAACGCACCTCGACCCTGCCGCGTTGGTGAAGGCGGAAGCGCACCAGGCGATGGTCAAAGTCCCCGACACGCGCCTGGACCGGCTCGTGGAGCTCTTCTCTCCCAGGAAGACCACTCATGCCGCCATCGAGTTCGTCGACGTGGTGGGATTGAAGAAGGGGGAATCCGGAACGGCGCAGTTCACCACCAATTTCTTCGGGAATGTGAAGAACAACGATGCGCTTGTGCACGTGGTGCGGGGGTTCAGGGATGAGAGCGTTGCTCATGTGGATGGGTCGATCGATGCTATGCGCGACATACGGACGCTCGACACCGAATTCATCCTTGCGGACATGGCCCTTCTCGAGGGGCGCATCGAACGGGCACGGAAACAGCTGGCGAAGCTCCCGGACGATGCCTTGAAGCGCGAGCTATCGCTGCTCGAATCCTGCCAGAAGCATCTGGATGAGGGCCGGCTCCTTCGCGATGCCGACCTGCAGCCTGAAGAGGTCAGGATGCTCAGGACATACCAGCTGCTGACGATCAAGCCGATGCTCATCGCATTGAATTGCGGGGAGGAGGACCTTGAGAAGGCCGACGCTCTCGTGACATCCCTTGCTTCAACAATCAGCGGAACGAACACCCGCGTGATAAGCTTCTTCGGCAAGATCGAGCAGGAAATGTCGGAGCTCAACGAAGATGAGGCGGCGACATTCATGGCGGAATACGGGATCAAAAGTTCCGCCCTGGACACGCTGATACGGGAATCATACGCCCTGCTGGGGCTGCAGTCGTTCTTCACCGTCGGGGAGGACGAATGCCGGGCCTGGACGATCCGCCGGGGGATGAACGCGCAGGAGGCGGCCGGCACGATCCATTCTGATTTCGAGCAGAAGTTCATCCGCGCGGAGGTCGTGCACTACGATCATTTCGTAGCGTCAGAAGGGTCGTTCGCCAAAGCGAAGGAAGCCGGGCACTGGCGCCTGGAAGGAAAAGAATATCTTGTGAACGATGGCGACATCCTTTCCATCCGTCACGGATAGTCGCCGCATGTGGACCTGCGTGAAGCAGGCACCCGCATTAGATGATGGTCATCAAAACGAAGCCCGGTCGCGTGAGGACCGGGCTTTTGTGTGATCGGGAAGGATGTGACCGGGGGCTACGAGCGGTACTTGCGCTTCAGCTTGCCGAAGTACGTGGCCGCTTCGTTCGTCGCCTTCCTGGCACGCTTTACGGTGTCCTGTACATCCTTCGAGACGCTGGACGAGATCTTCCTCCCTTTCTTCCATGCCCGTTCCATAGAGTCGTATGTGCGCAGCAACTTCCCCTGCGTATTCTTCATATCCCGCTTCAGTCTGGCGAGTTTCTTCTTCTCTGCCTTCGTGAGCTTGACGGATACTTTCATAGTGGCCTCCCTTGTGAGGTGGAAGAAATGGGGTGTAACGTGAAACGCCAACTCTTATAAGATACGACTTGAGCGGCCAATCGCAACCCTGAGAACACGACAGATCGCTGGATGTGCAATCCGGACGGCAAACCTCACGATGACGGTGTGGAATGTGGAGAGAAGTGGAGCGTATCGGGAAGGGCTCAGGCCCTTTTTCGCCTGAGAATGTAGCTACGATTGAGCGGTGTGTCGATCGTCGCTATCCGGTCGTATCGTGTCCGGAGATGGGGGAGGAGCTCTGACAGATCGACCGCACCGCGGTAGTGGTCCTTTCCATGGACCTCCAGGTGGATCGCCTGCATCAGGTCGAATCCCTCCTCGTTGAAATCGCTCAGGACGAGCGTTCCATCGGGTTGATGGATGCGGACCAGCTCGTCGACGCATCGCCGCGGGTCATGGAGCTCATGGATGGTGTTCACGCACAGAATGGAGTGGACAACATTGTCGCGGAAGGGAAGGTGTAGCATGTCAAGGCGGCACGCTGTGAGGAGGTGTTCGAAGGCCGGCGTCATCCGATGGCGCATATCGGCCTCCTTCTCCAGAGTGATGTCCCCCGTAATGATGCGATAGCCGAGGCGGCTCAGGAGTGCAGCAGCCCGTCCCGGGCCGCTGGCCAGTTCGAGCACCGGAAGCATGGGGTCGAATCCCGCGGCCTGGATGATGCGCAGGTACTCCTCCAGAAGGTCGTAACCGCGCTCCCGAAGCTGCACATCCGTTCCCGACGCGGGAACACTCCTTATGATCTGATCGACGTCCATGGCGTTATGCTGCCCCGTAGCGCTTCCTCACGGAGGGGACGAGGTAATCCGCAAAGGCATGGTCGAAGGAATGCTCCGGCTTCCAGTTCCAGTCTCGCGCTGCAGCGCTTGCATCGACATCCGCCGGCCAGCTGTCAACGATCCGTTGCCGTTTGAGGTCAGGCTTGAAGGAGATGTCGGCCCCCGGAAAGGCCTTCAGGACGCGGTCGCGGAACTCCGTTGCGGACGGATTGAAGGCCCGAACGTTGTAGACCTGCCGGGTGAGCTTCTCCCGGTCAGCGGCAGCGAGGCCCAGGAGAGCACGGACCGCATCGGGCATCGTCATGAAAGGGATGCGGGAATCCTCGCGCACGAAGGAGGCATACGGCTTTCCCTGTGCGGCGGCGTGGAGCATCTCTGGAAGGTAGTCGCTCGTGCCGCCCGAGGGGACAGTGTTCGAGCTGATCAGACCGGGGAAGCGAAGTCCCCGGAAATCGACCCGGCCCTGCACCTGCTCGGCGTCGAGCTGGCGGTAGTAGCGTGAATAATACAGCCCAAGATGTTCGGCGTAGAGCTTATTGAGCCCGTAGATCGTCCGCGGCATGCACCATTCGTCCTCGCGGACTGCCCCGGCCCGTTCTTTGGACTCCTGATCGGGCAGGCCATACACGGCGATCGTGCTCGGATAGACCACCTTGATCTCGCGCCCCTGCAGGCGGGATTGAGTGACGGCCATCTCGAGGATATTCAGCGTCCCGTCAACGTTCACATGGTGGGCGAGGGTAGGCTGTCGCTCTGCGCGGGTCGAGAGAAGTGCGGCGAGGTGATAGATCACATCGAAGTCCGACCCCGTCGACATGTTCTCAAGGAGGGCTGTGTTCAGGATGTCGCCAACGAACACCTGGGAGCATTTGGGCCGCAGCCGCTCGTCGATCGGGTCGAGGTCCATCGCCACGATGCGCGTCCCGTCCTGGTCCGCGAGGTGATCGATCAGTGCGTGCCCGATCTCACCGTTCGCACCGGTTATGAGGATCGTCTGAGAGCCGGTTGCCATAGGTCATCCTTGCCAATATTCCCTGCAATGTACCATTCCAGAGGATGAACTGCAGGCCTACCCGGATTGTTTCATCTGCGGCGAATCGGCGATCATCGTGAAGAGAAGTGCCAGTGCGGCATGAAGTGCAACGAGCGTGTATCCGGTGGGGAAATCGAAGGTGTAGGAAATGAAAATCGCCAGGACGTTGACCAGCGTGCCGATGATCCATGCGTTGAGCAGGCGGTTCCCTTTCCTGATCTTCGTTGCGATGAGGGCAGGAGCGACGAGCAACGCGAACACCACCAGCACACCCGCCAGGCGGACCGCCAGCGTGACCGTGATGGCGAAGGTGATGAAGAATACAGCCTCCTTCAGGAAACCCGTGACACGCCGGTACACGAAGTAGATGACGAGCCCGAGGAATGCGTACACAACAGCGGTCCAAAGGATCTCCTCGTAGGGTGTGAATAGGATGTCGGAGGCCATCAGCTTCTGGAAGGCTTCCATGCCGTGGTATGACTGCGACAGGATGATGTAGACCGCCGACAGCCCGAAGGCATACAGGAGCCCGATGAAGGCCTCGTGCGTGTCTGTCCGATGAGCGGCAACAGCGACGACGCCCCCTGCGAGCAGTGCAAAGGAGAGGGAAAGGAGTTCGAGCCACTCTCCGTCAAAGAACAGGATGGAAACGGCAGCTCCCAGCGCGGCCATCTGTCCGATGGCAAGGTCCGTGAAGATGATCCCCCGCTTGATGATCTCCAGGCCGAAGTAGGAATGGATGCCGAGCAGGACGATGGAAAGAACGAACGCCGAGAGCAAGATATCCGTCATTGTGTGATCCTCCTGACCATTTCGTCGAACAGGGATACGATGGTGTTCACCTCGTCCACCGCCCCGATGTCGTGAGGCAGCACGACAAGTTTCATGTTCAGCTTCCCGCACAGGTGGCGCGAAGCATCATCGGGATTGTACACGTCCTGGAGGACGATTCGTGCCGGGTCGGTCGCCAGGATGGCCTCCAGCTGCTCGATGTGCTTCGAGGTCGGGGGGATGCCGGGCAGAACCTCTACGGTGCCGGCCAGGACGAGGCCATAGCGAAGGACAAAGTAATCGTAGTTCTTGTGATATTCGACAATCCGGGTGCCCTCGAGGGGCCTCATCGCATCGTTCCATTCGCTCAGCTTTCCACTCCACATGTCGGTGAATTCCCGGAGCCGTTCGGCATAGAATGAGCTGTTCCGCGAGTCGAGCTGCGTCAGTCTGCCGGCGATGGCCTCCGCAAGAAGAAGGATGTTACCCGGATCGAGGTAATAATGAGGGTTGCCGTCAGGGTGAATATCCCCCTTTTCCCGCGATACGGACTCCGGCTTGTCGATCAACGTGACGAAACCCGACAGATCGAGGAATCCCGGTTCACCCGGCTGCACCGAAGGATTGTTCGCTTGCCGGAGGAGAGGGGGTATCCATCCGATCTCAAGCTGTGCCCCGCTGATGACGATGAGGTCGGCGCGGCGGATCTGGGCAATGAATGAGGGGCGCGGGATGATGATGTGCGGATTGTAGTCTCCTCGTGCGAGCACGAACACCCTCACGTTCCGGCCGCCGATGCGTTCCACAAGGTCCCCGATGTACGGATACGTTGCGACGACATGCAGTGGTTTCGACAGAAGGGGGACGACGAGCAGGAGCACCAGGGCGATGGACAGGATCGGCTTTTTCATGTAACACCTCCTCCGGGATCGAACGGACACCCGTTGCCGGCAGGTTCCGTATGGTCCTGCTGCTGTTGTTCGTTGATCGTCCGTCGGAGTGATTCGCCGGTCACTCTGACATTCTCCGGACCATGTCATCGAACAGCGACACGATCGAGGTCGCTTCACCGGTTGCCCCCACGTCGTGGGGAAGGACAGTGAGACGCAACCCGAACGTTTCCGCAAGCAGCTTCGATGCATCGGCCGGATTGTACACATCCTGGAGGACAAGATGGACCGGACGGGTCTTCAGCAGCGATTCGAGCTGCTCCATGTGCCGCGAGGTCGGCGGAATGCCCGGCAGCGGTTCCACCGTTCCGGCGAGCGTGATATTGTACCGATGGAGGAAGTAGTCGAAGATCTTGTGGTACTCGATGACCGGCGTCCCGGAGAGCGGTTTCATGGCAGCGCTCCATTCGGCAAGCTTCGCCGACCAGGTCTCGCGGAACGAGCTCAGCCGTGCGCCATACCGGGCAGCGTTGTCCGGGTCGAGCTGCGTCAGCCTTCCGGAAATGGCCTCGGCGATCAGAGGGATGTTCTCCGGGTCGAGATAGAAATGAGGATTGCCGTCGGGGTGAATGTCCCCTTTCTCGCGGGACACCGACTCAGGCTTATCGATCAGGTTGACCGAACCGGAAAGGTCCAGAAAACCGGGTTCGCCGGGTTGGACGGAGGGATTGTTCGCCTGACGCAGGAGCGGGGGCATCCAGCCTATCTCGAGCTGTGCTCCGTTGATGATGACGAGGTCGGCCCGCCGGACCTGCGCGATGAAGGAAGGACGGGGGATGATGATGTGAGGATTGTAATCCCCGCGGGCCAGCACGAACACCGTCACATTATCACCGCCGATGCGCTCGACGAGGTCTCCGATGTACGGGTACGTCACGACCACATGCAGCGGGTCTGCGGCGAGCGGCATATGAAGGAGAAGAATGAATGCGATCACCGTGATAATGTGTTTCATGAAGTCCTTCCTTGTCGGTCAGAATGAATGCGCGCCATGGGCGCCGATGGCGAGATTCAACTGCAGTGATACCTCGTGGACAGGTACCTGCTTGAACCCTGTTGCAGTCTCCTCATGCAGGGATGTATCGTATCTGTACTGCACTCGCAGCCGTGAGAACTCTGTGGCGTTGAACTCTGCCATGCCGGTCACCCTGGCGAGATTGTCCGGGAACACGGTCTTTGTTCCCTGCACCGTCAGTTCATGACTTCTGAGCAGGTCAAAACGAACCCCGGCACGCATCCGCAGAGCGAACTTCAGGACGGCCTGTGCATACAGACCGTCGGTCGTCCTTTCCAGCGATGATATGGTCACAGGGAGAGAGGCCGGGAAGTCATACTTCGTGCCGGTCATCTCCCGGCGGACATATTCTGCCTGGACCCTGAGATACCGCACGGCATCGAATGTGTGCAGGATGGTCAGGTCCCCGCCGAGAATTGTCGATGTGCCGCTGGCGCCCGCTTCATCATGCGCATGCCGTGCAGCGCCGCGTGCGACGGAAAGCCCGGCAAGGATCGTCGTTTCGCCTATGTCGGTCGACGCTTTGAGCGTTCCGACAAGCAGCCCCGGGCCGAAGACCGGACTCACGGACACGGTCCCTGCCGCATCGCTGATCGCCTCGCGGCCGAAGCTGGTCTCGTTCTCTCCCATAAGGACCTCGATGCCGAGCGAGAGGAACAGGTCGGTCGGCGGGACGATAGTGAGGCGTGCGCCGACCTCGTTCAGTCCTTCGTCCCCGAACAGCGCTGAGTGTATCAACGGCCGGTCAGAGAAGCTCCAGTAGTGCGGATGAACGTCATTGATGCGGCCGAATCCGGACAGGAACTTTCCGGCCTTGAACTGGAGCCCCGCAGGCAGTTTTCTCGTCAACAGGAACGCTTCTTCGAGGGCGGTGGACTCGTGGGACACGTGCAGCACGGAGAAGACCTCGAAGTATGGGTCGACGATGGAAGCGATGACGATCTCCGCATAGTTCAGGTTCACTCCCTCTGACGCTGTCTCATGTCCGTGCCCATGGGCTTCCGCAGGCTCCAGGCCGGGAACGGAAAGGTGGGAGTACTCGTCATCTCTGATATTGCGCATCAAAGCGGACACATCCATGATGAAGGAGATGTCCGGGACGAACTTCGCCTGGCTGAACGGCGAACCCTGTGTGGACGCATCCTGGGCTACAACTGCCGGTGCGAGCAACAGTACAAGAAGAACCAGTACGATGAAGGGAAAACGCATTCTCATAGACGTTGATCCGTAGATGAATTGAAAAATACCAAAAATTACAGTCCCAATCCCAGCGCGAGGGCTCCGATGCCTGCGCCGATCACAAGATTGATGGCCTTTACCACGACGAATGTTCGGCGGGAATGAGCGAGCACCGGCAGCATGCCATGCCCGTCCTGAACGATGGAGCTGGCGAGCAGGATGCTGAAGGGGACCGTTCCGCTGTGGAACAGCGTAACAAAGATCAGATGGGGCCCGGACTCCGGGACGATGCCGACCAGAGAGCTGGCGCCGAGGACGAGCCAGGGTGATTCCTGGATCACCGAGGTCAGGTCGAGCTGGACGAGCAGCACATCCAGCACAAGGAGCGAGCCCAGCGTCCAGAGGAAGATGCGCGGCACGTGACGGCGGGCGATGTGGTTCCAAAGATGTTCTTCGAGAAAATGGTCCGGCACTGTCAGGACGATGAAGAATCCGATGGCCGCAGCCAGCAATATGGACGATCGCACCCAGCCCCACTCCTCGGGTCCGAGCTGTCCCTGGACGACGGAGAACATGAACAATGCCAGGACGAGCAGCAGGACTGCGCGGAACGGGGACAAAGCCCGCAGCTGCGCGAGGATCTCTCCCCTGGGGTAGCAGCGGCATGCGTTCTCCTGATGCAACGCGAGGCCTTTGCAGGGTTCCGCCTGGAGATCGCCTGAACGGCGAAGGACACCGTCGGTCAGATAGCCTCCGAGAACACCGGTGACGAACAGAACTCCCGTCAGGATAACGGCCTCCCGCGGAATGAGGGCGAACATCACAAAACTCTCGTCACCGCTGGTCGCGATCATGGCTGCGACCAGCGCTCCCAGGGAGACCATGCGATGGGAGTACATGGCGACCACAGCGAAGGCGCCCAGGCAGCCCGGTGTCGCCCCCAGGAGTGCGGCCAGAGCATATTGGCTGAATCCGGACCGCAGGAGACGCTTCTGCCATTGGCCGGCCGTCAGGACATGCACATATTCGATCACGAGCATCATCACGAGGACGAAGCCAGTGACCATCAGCGTTTGGTTGAGGATGGGGAGGAAAGAGCTCATTCTGTGCCCACGCCCATCGTGAACTCCCATGCACACGCGAATTCCGACGTCTCGTCAGGCGGGCAGGCGATGCACCGGGTGCGGATGCGCGGGTCGATGGCGCGGGCGAAGTGCGTGAACTCCACGATACCAACGCTCTTGCAGGGGAAATCCAGCAGGTTCTTCTGATGTCTGGCGGACTGCACGCGGCACTCGACCATTCTGAAGATGAGGGTATGGTCATCCACCCTCTCGATTCGCTGGGGATTCAGGACGGCGTACAGCCGGTAGCGGAAGGCCTTTTCCAGGGATGTCAATCCACCGTTGGGAGGGACGTCGAACTCCCGCATGATACGTTTCGCCTCTGCAGCTGCGAATCGCTCCCAGGACTTTGCGTCGAGTTCCATGGCCGCATCCATACCGTACTTCTCTTCTGCCGCGAGGAACCAGCATCCGTCATGTGCAAGCCAGTTCTTGGCATACATGCGCACGAGCCGTTTCAGTTCGTCGCGTGAAAGGCCGTCGAGATGGTCTTCCGCCGGCGCGCTCACCCGTGGATCCTCCGTTCATCGGTCGTGAGCGTCTTGTCGATCCAGGCACGAACGGCCGTCTGGACATCGGTCTCCGATGTGACGAAGATCTCCTTTCCCGCTGCGGTGAGGTCATCGACGGCGCGCCGCCCCATGCCGTGGCTGATGACCACCTGGCAATCGCTGAGCCCCGCGGCAACGCCGCGATGCCCGTCTCCATGGCCTTCGCCATGATGATGTGCGCCCTGCCCGTGTCCCTCCCCGTGCTGATGTCCCTCTTTGAAATGCTGTGTGAAGGTGTTCTTCCGCAGCTCTTTTTGTGTGAATGTCCCGTTGGCGATATCGTAGATCGCGAACAGGGGGCTCCGTCCGAAATGAGCGGAGATCGTCCTTCCATTCTCTGTCGCGACAGCTATCCGCATGGTATGACTCCCTTGTGTACGGGCGGGATCGACCTATCCCGCGTGTGGCTGAGCGTTCTCGTGCTCGCGAAGATCGATCTGCGGCCCATGGTCGATGATCAGAATGCCGTCGAGGTGATCGATCTCGTGTTGGATGACCCGCGCCATGAGCCCGTCGGGCTCGAGGGTCGTCTCTGCGCCCTCCCGGTCAAGCCCTGTGACGGTGATACGCTCACTGCGTGTGATATGGACCCCTATGTCCGGCAGACTCAGGCAACCTTCGAGGAGAGAGGATTCTCCCGAACGGTCGAGGATGAGCGGATTGATGAAGGAGACGAGGCCGTCCCCCACGTCCGCTATGATCATCCGCCTGAGAACGCCCACCTGCGTTGCCGCGAGGCCGATCCCTCCGCGCGCGTACATCTGTGAGACCATTGCGCGCAGGACATCGACCGTTGGTCCGTCGACTGTATCGACGGCGTGTGCGACCTGCCGGAGCACGGGGTCGGGGTAGATCCGAATACCATATGTGTGCTTCCGTGACGTCATTCACCGTGAACTGCTGTCTACGAATACGCATCCATCATTGTGTCATCATCAAGAAGCGGTCCGATGATCTCCTGCCATGCAGGGTCGTCCCATGTATGCAGCGCCATATGGGTCTCATAGTACGACCGCGGTATCGGGTGTGTTCCGATCACGACCTCCATGCCGTACTTCTGCCGTATCGTGTCGCGGAAGGAGAAGACATAGGGGCAGGGAGGGTATCCGACGACGAGACCGGTGGCAAAGTGAACGGCCTCGGCACCATTCCGCTTCATTTCCTCCGGGGCGTACTCCACGTTGCCTCCGGGGCAACCGGCACACGTGGTATACCCGACTACTTCGACAGCACTGTTTTTGTACCTGCTGAAAGCTCCCTCACGATTGCGCAGCGATCGGAAGCACTTTCCACCGGCACACGTATGATACCGGTGGCAGATGATGATGCCGATCTTTATGGGCTTTTCCATGGTGATTTCCGTTGTGTCAGGATCTTCCCCGGCACGGCTGACATTGACCGTAGAACTGGATCATGTGGTCCGAGATGTCGAACCGATGTTTCAGCGACAATTGTTTCTCGAGCTTCCGGATGAGGGCGACCTCTTCTTCCATGAAATCATCGTACTCGATGACGCGTTTGCAGACGGTGCAGACGAGATGGTGATGATGCTCGGGCTTCTGTGGATTCTTGTTCAGTTCATAGCGGCCTTTGCCGTCCCCGAAGTGAAGCCTGGCGACGACACCCATCGCCGCAAGGATGTCGAGCGTTCGATACACCGTCTTCAGGCTGATGGTCGGATGGGTCCGGTGGACGCGCTTGTACACCTCTTCCGCAGAGAGATGCTGGACCGTCGAACTCAGCACCTTGATGATCGACCGCCGTGGCACCGTCATGCGCAGGTGCTGCGACCGTATCCGGCTGTGAAGTTCCCGTTCGTGCTTTGTGCTCATTGTGTGTGAAAATTAATGACAATTATTGTCAATAAGAAGTCTCAAAAAACGTGCCCCTTCGTGGCGGGCACAGACAACGCAAAGGGCCCGGATTTTATGGGATTTCATGGTCCTGCCGGATGCACCCCCGGCGGACGGATTCCGGAAAATGAGAGGAATCGTCCGCTTTTCGGAAATCAGGGCACGAATCTTCGATGCGGATCACGCATCTTATTGGTATTCACAGATACGTGGAAAGGGATCAGATGGAACAGGGTCAGCCAAAGGTCAGACACAAATCGTTCAGCTACGCGACGCAGTTGTCCTGGCTTGAGAACCGCGCGGGACAGCTCTCCTCGGATGGAAAAGCCTCGTTCAGAGTGGCAAGTCCCCCGGAATTCAAGGGAGAGGCAGGGGTGTGGACGCCAGAGGACCTCTTTGTCGCTGCCGTTGAGGCCTGCACGATGACGACGTTCATCGCGTTCGCCACCCGCTTGAAGATACCTCTCGTATCCTATGAGAGCAGCGCAGATGGGACGCTGGAGTTCACCGACGGCGGATATTCATTCACGAAGGTCGTCGTTCGTCCGAAGGTCGTGGTCGCGTCTGAGGATGCGGTCGAACAGGCGAAACAGACGATGTCGGACGCGCATCACAGCTGTCTGATCTCGAACTCGATCAAGGGAGTCGTGACAGTGGAACCAGTCATCGAGGTCCAATAAAAAGCTGCAAGGCAATGCCATGGCGACTATTCATCGCGGTATGTGGATCGAAGAGCTGGTTGACATCCTACCGGATGCCGTGAGTGTGCTTATCGGCAAAGGGATGAAACCGCTCGCCTGCGGTGAGCCTGTCTGGGAGACCATCGAAGGGATCGCGGGATCCAGGGGATATACGGATGCGGAGATAGACGCGCTCGTTGACGAACTTGAGTCTCTCTATAAAAAAAAGGGCGTGACAGGCTCCGGCAGGGGATAACCAGGGAATCAGGCAATACGACACATGGGGACGATCATGTTCGGGGACGAAGAACCTCTCGACGACGCACGCTACATGCGAATGAGCAGCCAGCAGCAGATGGAGCTCATTCAGCGCTATTGTGGTGGGATCGAAGAGAAGATCAAAGGGGCCCCATCGGGCGATGCAGCCCGCACACTGGCCGACGAGGCCTGCGGCGCGTTCGAGAAGGAATGCCCGAGCGACCTGATCAGGAGAACTCTCTTGCGACGGGTGAGGGAGATGGTGGAGGAACACTGGGGAGCAGTGGACAGTAGGCAGTAGGCGGGAGTTGGAAGCAGGAAGCGAAGAGCGAAGAGCGAAGAGTGTAGGGCAGGTCTTAGAGATCAGCCCGCCAGCATTTCACAACGCTGACCTTCATCCCTCTCAGCAGGTATCCAAACCTCCATTTCTTCACCGCGATCTCCATTGTGCCGTCTGCAGCAGCTTTGATCCTTCGGTAATTATGTGGGTGCGGATCCCGCGACAAGACGGACCGAAGATAGTCGAGCATTTCTGTTGCACCGCGCATGTCCTTCTGTCGCACGTGCTGTACGACGGACCGACGTATCGTTACCTTGAACCGCCGTTCGGTGTCCTCATGGGCATCGCCGATCCAACCGTCACGGGCTCCCGGCTTTGATTCCGTGTGCGGGATGTACGGCTTGATGTCAAGGATGGGTGTTCTATCCAGCAGGTCAGGATTTTCTACCTTCAGTGTCCGGCCCTTGACCTCGAGGAGGCGGCAGAGAGACAGGCCGATGGGATTGGGGCGGTGGGGAGAGCGGGTCGCAAAGACGCCGCGTTTCTTCCGGTCGCTCGCCGGGGGCAGGACTTTCGGCTTCCAGCCCGTATTACGATCGAACCAGAAGAGGATCCACACGTACTCGAAGCCGGCAAGGTCCTCGAGCGCCTGCTCGAAGTTCCGTCCGGCATCAAGCGTGATCGTCCCGACACTCCGCCGCCTCGATGTGCCAGGTTGTCTCGGTGCGGAATAGCGCGAAGAGAACGGCGTGCGGATAACACCAATGGGTGTCAATGAGAGCGACGGGGGTGGCATTCCTCAAGGTACAGAAGTCTCATACAAAACCCCGGTCAGGAACAGACCGGGGCTGAAAGTCCATCTTGTTCGGATAATCCTTACGAACCGTTCGTCTGCTCATCGAGACGCAGAATGATTGTCCTGTTCTGATGGTTGCACACCTCTTTCCCTTCAGGCGTCAGCATATAGTCGATCCGGTTCTTGTAGAACTCGACGATGCGGCTCCGGACCATCTTGAGCGTGCTGTTGAGCATTCTGTTCTGCTCGGTGAATCCCTCTCCCAGTACTGCCATCGCGGAGGGGAGCCAGCGCTCGGGAAATGAACCGGCGAACTTTCCGCCGCTCCGGTAGGCCCTGATCTGGTCATCGAGCATGCGGAGGACCGCATCCTGTCCCTCGACCGACCTGCAGCTCAGTTTCTGCGCCGCCGCCCAGGCGCAGACCGCTTCTCTGTTCGGTACGACGAGCGCAACGGTGTACTTCGAATGATCGTTGTAGAGCATGATCTGTTCGATGAACGGCGAGTGCGCCACGATGGTCTCCTCGATCCCTTCCGGGCTGTACTTCTCGCCGTCGGCGCTGATCATGACGCTCTTCTCCCGGCCCAGCACGAAGAGGAACCCGTCCTCGTCAAGGTATCCGATGTCGCCCGTGTACAGCCACCCGTCCTTGAGCACTTCCTTTGTTGCCCGCTCGTTCTTCCAGTACCCCTTCATGACGTTCTCACCCTTCACGATGATCTGGCCCTTCTGTCCTGCCGGCAACGCATTCCCCCCGTCATCGATAATCTTCAGGTCGAGGCGGGGAAGCACCTTGCCCGAAGAGCCGAGCTTGTGCTTTTCGGGAGTATTCGCGGAGATGACGGGCGCCGCTTCGGTCAGGCCGTACCCCTGGTACATCGGAATGCCGATAGCATAGAAGAAGCGTTGCAGCTCGATGTCCAGCACGGCTGCGCCTCCGATGAAATATTCGAGCCGGCCGCCGAAGCCGGCCCGGATCTTCTTGAACACAATGGTGTCGATGAGCTTGTACAGGATGCGGTCCTTGATGGACACGCCTACGCCCTTGTTGTGGCCTTCCCGGTTGTATGCATAGGCGGCCGCGAGGCCAGAGTCGAACAATTGCTGGACCTTCGGCCCCTTCTCGCTGATACCCTTCTCGATGTTCTTCCGGAAGTTCTTGGCAAGGGCCGGGACGCTTAGCAGGAATGTGGGCTTTGATTCGCGGATGTTCACGGGGATGTTCCGGAGCGTTTCCATCGGCGTCTTGCCGACCTGCACCGAGGCCATGCTTGCACCGATGCTCATCAGCAGATAGACACCGGCCGTATGCGCGAAGGAATGGTCCCAGGGGAGGATGAGCAGGGAGAGATACCATGAAGGTTGAGGCAGGTGGTCGGAGCACTGTTTGACGTTCTCGACGTAGTTGAGATGCGTCAGCATCACTCCTTTCGGGTCGGCCGTCGTTCCTGATGTATAGCAGATGGTCGCGACGTCGTCCTCCTTCACGGCCTGCCATCGCTGTTCGAATTCCGTCCGGTGTGTGTCCAGGTACTTCCGTCCACGCTCCAGGATCTCCTCCATCGTCGATTCTTCCCTCTGCCGTTTTTCCGGCGGATCGAGGAGAATGATGTGCTCGAGGTCTGGGAGGTCCGATTTGATCTTATCGAGTTTATGCCGCTGCGTCGCAGACACGATGACCATCCTGCAACCGGAATGCGCCAGCCGGAACTTGATCTCGGACGGCTCCTCGATCTTGATGGAGAGGGGGACATTGATCCCTCCTGCATACAGGATGCCGAGCTCAGAGGTGACCCAGTCGTTCCGTCCTTCGGCGATCAGTCCAACCCGGTCGCCGGGCTTCAGTCCCATGCTCATCAGTCCTGCTGCGGCAAGATGAATGCGATCGCGGACCTCTCTGTAGGTCGAAGGCCGATAGGCTCCATCCCGTTTTTCCCACATCAAATGGTTATCGCCAAACCTCTCTACGCCCGTTTCAAGGAGCCAGGGGAGTGTGCGGGGATTCATGGTCATCACCTTTTCAAATGGATAGGTCCGGGACGGAATTAGGGAAAGTCCGGTCAATTCGCATGCCACAGGCTGATCGGAACTCGTACCTTGAAATTGCGGATGAGGAGCATAGCAATCAAATCCTCCAGAGATATTCCCGATAAAGAAGAGCGGCGAATTCCTGTCTTTGCGATTCTCAGAAGTGAGGAAAGAGCGGAAACATGCGGCAGGTGTGAAAACGAAGCGGCATGACGGATCGTTTGCCATCATGCCGCCGGGGAAGAAATCGTGTGCTCTGTACTGCGAGGGACGAATTACTGCACTGCTTTGCGCTCCACGGTTTTCAGCACTTCGTAGAGTTCGGTCGATTCTGCATCGTGTGCCTCGGCGATCTCCTTCAGTGTCTGGCCCGCTTGAGCGGCGAAACCGCTGGCTTCGAGCGCCCTGAGCGCAGCCCCGGTGTCGAGACCGTATTGATCGCAGATAGAAGCGATCGTCCGGCGGCCGATGCCCATCGGCGGTGCCTGCGGCAGTTCCGGATATGTCCCGTGCGTCGCCTCTTTCAGCACTTCATAGATACGCTGCGGCGCCACATCGTACTTCCCTGACAGGTCAGCGATGGTCTGGCCGGCGCTATCGGGGGCGAATCCCTGCCCGCTCAGGATGTCCATGGCCTGCTGTGTGTCTATGCCGATGTTCCGTGTGAACTGGCCGATCGTTGAAAGCTCGGCATGAGCATACGGCGGTTCTCCGTACGTTTCGGCCGCAGTGTCCTTGATGGAGGTACCGAGGTCGAGCACCCACGTGAACGGCGGGATGCCGATGAGCGTTCCGGCCACCACAAAGGCAGTGAAGGCGAGGGCAACAGTGAAATTCACGTTCAGCACCTGCACTTCCCTGCTCTTGTTCCGCATATACTGAACGATCGGGCCCCAGTTGAAGTAGATGTGGATGGCAGCGGCGATGAGCCCGACCAGGCCGGACGTGGTGTGAAGGGCTCCCCATTGCTCTTTTGTCAGGGCCAGGAAGGTCCAATTGGCCCAGTAGGCGATCCTGCCGGCGGGGACGACATACAGCACGACGCCGGTGAGCAGGAGCAGGAGAAATGAAAAAATCAGTGTGAGAGACGTAATCTTCCGTACATTCATAAAGTCATCCTTCAGGTGAATGTCCATAGGATGCGCCAAGTGAGGGAAGGATTCAGGGCGAATCCTTCGCATGTCCGCCGCATCCCACATCCGTATGAGAACCTCTCAGCAGATTGCAGATACCCTTTCCATCCTCGTCGTCGATGACGAGGCTCCCCAGCGGGAGGTCCTTGCAGGCTACCTCCGGAAAAAGGGGTTCTCAGCGACACAGGCCGCAACTGTGGATGAGGCGCTCCGTGCCATCAGGGAGAGTTCCTTCGACCTCGTCCTGACCGATTTTCAGATGCCGGCCCGGACGGGTGTGGACCTTCTCGTCGATGTCCGGAAGATCCATCCGGACATTCCTGTCGTTCTGATGACTGCATACGGTACGGTCCAATCGGCCGTTGAAGCCATGAAGGCCGGTGCCTACGACTACCTGACCAAGCCGATCGACCTCGACGCTCTCGAGCTTATCATCGCCCGTATCCGTGAACGGCAGCAGCTGCTTTCAGAGATCGCACACCTCCGGGAGCAGATCCGCGAGAAATATTCGTTCGACAACATCATCGCCGCATCGAGGGCGATGGAAGATGTTCTCGCTACTGCTGCTCGTGTGGCGCCGAGCAAGGCGCCTGTCCTCGTGCGCGGAGAGAGCGGGACCGGGAAGGAGCTCATCGCGCGTGCGATCCACGCCGCAAGCCCGAGGGCATCCTCGCCCTTCGTTGCCCTGAACACGGCCGCATTGAACGAGAACCTTCTCGAGAGCGAGCTGTTCGGCCACGAGAAGGGGGCCTTCACGGGCGCCGACAGACAGCGGAAGGGACGGTTCGAACAGGCGAACGGCGGCACTCTCTTCCTCGACGAGATAGGTGACATTCCCCTTGCGACCCAGGTCCGTCTGCTCCGTGTCCTCCAGGAAGGTGCGTTCGAACGTGTCGGCGGCTCGGAGCTGATCCAGGTGGATGTCCGCATCGTTGCGGCGACGCACAAGGACCTCGAGCACGCGATGCGGGAGGGATCGTTCCGCGAGGACCTGTTCTACCGGTTGAACGTGGTGACCGTGCAGATACCCCCGCTGCGGGAACGTCGTGAGGACATACCATCGCTCCTGGAACACTACCTGAGGACATACGCGGACGACCACGGCCGGCCCGACCTCCGGTTCTCGGGCGAAGCTCATGACCTCCTCCTTCGGTATGCATATCCGGGGAATGTGCGGGAGCTTGAGAACATCGTGCAGCGCGCGGTCATACTCTCGCGTGGGGACATCATCACGACAGGCGATCTTCCGCGATCGCTCCTTCCATCCGCGCCGGAGGCCTCTGCATCATCATCGGGGGGTACGCTCCCCGAGCTTGTGGAACGATTGGAAAAGCAGCTCGTGATGGATGCGCTTCAGGCGAGCGGCGGCAACCAATCCAGAGCCGCCGAGGCGCTCGGCATCTCTGAACGCAACCTTCGGTATCGGCTGCAGAAGTGGGGCGTGAAGACGTCCCGCGAATGAGCTACCGCTGATCCCTCCGCACCTGCGTCGCCGTTCCTTCTCCTTTGGACTCTCGGAACACCCAGCAATTGCCTCGGCAGAATTGTCGAACCAGTTCGGCAGTTCCGTCGAATCCGCTGGCGATGCAGTGTCTCTATGCGGATTCCGGGCCGGAATCAACACCGTTCGCTCTGGCACGCGCGTTGCAATACAAGCACCGGAAGCGCAACGCAAGGCGCTGAACAACAACCGCAAAACACAGGAGCTCATCATGAAACGGATTCTGCAACTGACGCTCACGCTGGCGATGATGATCGGCATCAGCGCTATGCTGTCGGACACTGCCTATGCCCAGGACAAGGGCACGGGAAAGAACACCGATAGCCCTTCGTTCATCGACGTTGATGGCGACGGCGTATGCGACAACTACACAGCCGTTGGTGGCAAGGCCCAGGGTTCGCTCGGGTCCAAGGGACACAAGTATGGTCCGAAGGACGGCACGGGCAACAAGGGGCAGGGCCCCAAGAACGGGACCGGATACGGTGCGACACAGAATAACAAGTCCGGCCAGGGAACATGTGACGGGACAGGCCCAAAAGGAAACCAGACGCGGGCTGGTAGGAGATAGGATCTCCACATGGAGCCGGGATGAAAGCCATCCCGGCTCCATTGTCCTGCTTAAGGAGACACACCATGATACGCGCACTTCTGATCCTCATCATGACAATGGCACTGACAGCGAGCCTCACGGCCCAGTCGGTGCCTGATTCATCTTCACGGCGTTCCGGGGAGGAGAAGCCGTTCATCGACAAGGACGGTGATGGCATTCCGGATGGTGACGGCAACGGTTCCCGTATGCAGAACCGCCGACGGGCGACCGTACGCTTCATCGACAAGAATGGCGACGGTATCTGTGACGGGCGCGAGGAAGGCCTCGGCTTCGGTCGTCGCCGGACAGAGGGGATGAAACCGAGCGATACAAAGAGCGATGGGAAGCCCCGGCGGGGACGTCAATGAGACGGGCGCTCTTCCTGTTCGCCGCGATCGCCCTGATGGGCTCGTCCGTTCTGGCACAGCTGGAGGTGTCGGGCGGGCTCGACCTCATGGTGGACGACAACGTGAACAACAATGCGGAACAGCTGAAGGACCGCATCCTGACGCTGAACCTGGGCGCTGCCTATGACGTGGCGTTCGAGCCGGCGGGGCTGTCGTTCGAGTATGCGGGAACCTTCGGCATGTTCCAGGCGATCTCGGACCGGTCCTATGCCGCGCACACGATCGGCCTCACGCTCAGCGGTTCGGTCGGTGATGATGGTGCGGGGATGTACCTTCTCGAAGCGGGCGGCGGAATGCGTCAGAACAAGAGCGTCTATGAGTTCTACGACAACGATCAGGTCGGCATCTCGGCCACGTATCGTCATGTGCTCGGCGAGGGTGTCTTCGCGCAGGCGGGGTATGTCTATCGCCGTGTGAGCTTCGATCAGGCCACCTTTTTCAGTTACGGAGAGCATGTGGCCTCGGCGAACGTAACGACAAACTTCCAGACGAGGACGACCATTATCGGATTCGCGGAGTACGGCCGGAAGGCATATCTGGAACCCGGCACGGTCGATACGACAGACCCCTCGAACCTCGCCACCATCGGCGTCACCCAGTGGCTCGCGGGCATCCGGATCGGACAGGGACTGGCGGAGGGAACAGGTCTCAGTCTCATGGCGCGGTACCAATGGAATCCGGTGAAGCAATCGAGGTACCTCATCTCTGACCTGGGGATGCTGTCGGACGATGAACTGTTCGACGACCGCTACGGGTATGAGGGCCTCAATCTGACCGCCATGCTCACGCAGGTGGTGTGGGACGGAGCATTCGTGCGGCTCTCCTACGGACTCCAGGAGAAGGAGTATGGCCTGCTGCCGGCATTCAGTCTCGATGGCCTGCAGATCTCGGACCATCGCGAAGACCGCCGGACGTATTGGTCCATTCTGGGCCGGACCGGTCTCGGGCAGACGGGGCTCGAGCTGACGGTCTCTGCGACCTTCATCCGGAATGCATCCAACGACCCGTATTACGACTATAGAAATACTGCCATCTCGACGGGGATCACCATCCCGTTCTGACGCAGGCGGTTCTGCCGAACACGCAGACGGTTCCCAACCGAATGCACAGATGCTCCTGCGTGCTTCTTCTCCAGTTTCTCCGTTAATTCGTGTAGTTCGATCCAGTCATACACTACGGAGTTCGTGACCCCACGTGTTCTCCCGCGTCCAATCGTCCTACGTCATCGGCGCCGCGATCGTCCTGTCCGGCATCATGGTCGGCTCCGCGCTCTACGAACTCCGGCAGAGCAAGGAAGAGCTCCTTCACGTCCTTCACTCGCACGCCTCCTCGACGGCAGCCATCATCAACCGAAGCAGTGAGAATGTGCTCCTGGCGACCGACGAGGTCGAGGAACAGCTGAGCCATCGGCTGCTCACGCATGCCTACTACATTTCCAGGCTCGACAGTCTTGGTATTCTCACGGAGCCGGCACTGCGTTCCATAGCCGAATCGAACGGCATTTTCCGTATCAACATTTTCGACCGCCGGGGACAGCGCGTCATGGGAAGCCACGTCGGTCCCCTGCGTGCGGAGGGGATCCATCAGGGCGAGGCGCCACGCGAGCTGATCCAGCCGATCCTTCGGGGGGAAACATCCCGGCTCATCATCGGGCTGCGGGACATCCCTTTTGAGGACGGCACGCGCTATGCCGTGGCGATACGGCGGACTCATCGGGGAGGGGGCGCCATCGTCATGAACCTCGATGCGGGGGAGCTGCTCGATTTCCGGAGGCGGATCGGTATCGGCAGGCTTATCAGCGATATCGGGGAGGATCCTGGCGTCGTGTACGCGGTCATTCAGGATGCGCAGGGAATCATTGCCGCAACATCGCAGGTCGAAGAGATGTCGGCGATGGAGGATGATCCATTCCTGACATCGGTGGGGTCTTCCGACTCGATCGTCACGCGCGAGACGACGTTCGGCGACCGTGGCGTGTTCGAGGCGGTCACATTGTTCCGCGGTTCGGATGCTCCGGATGCCGTGCTCAGGATCGGTCTCTCGCTCGAGGAGGTCGATGCTGCAGAGACACGGATGTTCCGGCGGATCCTGGTCATGTTCGGAGTCATCACCGTCCTGACGCTTATCACGATCATTTACATCCTCACTGCCCAGCGATCGCGGCTCCTCGAGACCAGGATCTCGGCGATGCAGACCTTCACCGGATCGGTGCTCGAATCGATGGGGGATGCCGTGGTATCGCTCGACGAGCTGGGGCGGGTGACCGTCTTCAATCCCCGTGCGGCAGCTATGTTCGAGCTCGAGCCGTCGGAGGTCCTCGGCCGGCAGGTCCATCAGCTTCCGATGCACCTGGGAGCGTTCCTTGGGGCGGAGGAGATGAGGTCAGGAGACCATACGGTCCAGACTCCGCGCGGCACTGTGCGGCGCGCTGCAATCCAGCGTTCTGTCAGTCAGGATGCGGCTGGCGCCGTCCGAAGTACGACTCTCGTGATCCGCGATGTCACGGAGGCCCGGCGGATGGAAGAGGCGCTCCGGCGCCAGCAGAAGCTGACGGCGATGGGGGAGCTTGCATCAAGCGTGGCTCATGAGGTCCGGAATCCGCTGAACGCGATGGCGATGGTCGCACAGCGCTTCGAGAAAGAGTTTGAACCTGAAGCCGACAAAGAGGAATACCGTTCACTGACCGCGCTTCTGCGGACGGAGGCGAAACGCGTCAACGGTATCATCGAGCAGTTCCTTCGGTTCGCCCGGCCGCCGAAGGTCGAGATCGCGACGGTCCCTGCGGCTCCATTCGTTGACCGGTTGACGGGACTCATCGAACCGGCCGCTCGGGAGAAACAGGTACGGTTCTCGGTGATCGGGGATCGCGGAATGACGCTCCGGATGGACAGTGACCAGATGCTGCAGGCGTTGCTGAACCTGCTTCGGAACGCGCTTGAGGCCACACCCGAGGGAGGGACGGTGGCGCTGAGCATGTCGCAGGACGACCAGCGGTCGCTCTTCGAAGTGGAGGACAGCGGCCCCGGTGTTCCGCCCGGCCTTCAGGACAAGATCTTCAATCTCTACTTCTCGACGAAACCTCAGGGGACCGGCCTTGGCCTGCCGATGGTCCAGCAGATCGTCTCACAGCACGGCGGAACGATCACGCTGGAGTCAGAGCACGGAAAGGGAACCCGGTTCCGGGTCGAGATCCCCCGCTAAGACGCGACCTACCGCTCCACCTCCTCCACGGAACCATCAGGATGGATGATCTCGACAGGGCACGGGGGGAGGGAGGATATGATGTGCCTGCCGTACTGCTTCCGGACGATACGGGAATCCAGGATAGTGACGATCCCCCGATCGTCAGTCGATCGTATCAGCCGCCCGATACCCTGTCGCAGCTTGAGGATCGCCTCGGGAAGCTGAAAGTCCAGGAATGTGTTTCCCCCCGCAGCGGCGATACGTTCCATCCTGGCTTCCGTCAGGGGGTGGTCCGGTACGGCGAATGGCAACCGCGTAATGATGACATGCTCGAGCGCTTCGCCCGGGACGTCAACTCCCATCCAGAAACTATCCAGCCCAAAAAGCACTGAATGTACGTCCTCACGGAACCTGTCAAGCAGTTCATGCCGCGGGATGAGTCCGTCCTGCGCAAGACAGGTCCACCCCTGGGCCTCGATCTCCAGACGGAGGGCCGCCAGGGCCGACCGGAGCATCTTGTTGGAGGTGAAGAGCACCAGTGCCTTTCCTTCCGAGAGCCGAAGGCTTTCCATGATGGCCGCTGGGAGCTGCTCCTCATAAGCCGGCTGGTCGGGTGTCGGCAGCGCTGCTGACACGCGAATGCGCATTTGCCGCCGGGTATCGAACGGGGAATCGAGCAACCGGGCTTCCGCGTCGCGCGCCCCGAGACGGTCCTGGACATATCGGGCAGATCCTGCGACGGTCAGCGTTGCGCTCGTCATGATGACTGCCGGCCCGCGGCCGAACAGAAGGGGACCGACGCTGTCTGCGATGCTCGTCGGGGCGGCGTGCAGCTGGACATTCCCCGAGCGTCCCCTCGACCGCTCGATCCAGTAGGTCAATCCCTTGTCTTCCTGATGCAGAAACGACCGTATCTGGTACTCCGCCTCTGACAGAAGTCGCCGTGTCGCGGCGGCCTCCTCTTTATTGAGGGAGGCGCCACCATCCTTGTCGAGGTCTTTCAGGCGGTGCTGCAGGTCATGAAGCGGTCCGGTGATCGTATCAGCGACGATATGAGGGACCGTGACGCGGACCGTGCCGCCGTATGTCCCGGCACGGGCTGCCACCTGGTCCAACGATGCGAAGAAATCCTCCACCGCTCCCTCTGTTTCCTGGCACAGCGTGCGGACCTCCTTCACGAGCGCCGCTGGTCCCTTCCTCCCGCCCAGGATACCCTTTTTCGTCCGGGGATTGTACACACGATGGATAGCGAACAGGACCTGATTCCGGGAGATGCTCTTCCCCGTGCCTGTCCCCGCGATCTGCTCCAGTGTGTGAGCCTCGTCGAACACGACAAAATCGTTCGGGTACAGGAAGTGGTCCTCGCGCTCCTGCATGGCGAACAGCGTGAAGAACAGTGCATGATTCAGGATGACGATGGGAGAGCTTCTTGCCTTCAGCTTGGCCTTCTGGAAGAAGCATTCCGTACCGCAATGCTTGGGCGAACATGTGCCCTGTTCTGAAGCGACGGCGCTCCAGACGGAGGAGGGGACATTGAAGGGAAGATGCTCGAGGTCACCGTCACGTGTGGTCTCTGCCCATGCTGCGAGGCGTTCGAGCGCAGGTCTGTCCTCCTTCTCGAACAACGACCGCTGTGCGTGGAGGGCGTTTGCGAGGCGTGTTGTGCAGAGGTAGTTCCTTCTTCCCTTGAGCGTTGCCGCGGGGATGGACTCGCCGATGAGCTTTCCGGCGAGAGGGAGGTCCTTCGAGAAGAGTTGCTCCTGCAGGTTCTTCGTGTGCGTGCACAGCAGCGCGCGCCTTTCCTGATGGAGAGCGAAAAGGGCCGATGGCACGAGATAGGCGAGGCTCTTGCCGACACCGGTGGGTGCCTCGACGATCAGCCGGGAGTTCTGCTCGATGGCGTCCGCAACGGCGAGGGCCATATCGAGCTGCTGGGGGCGGAACTCCATTCCCTCCAAACGGGCCAGAGAACCGTCAGGTCCAAAGATGTCGTGAATATGTGTGTCAAAGGAGGACATGGCCGGCGCTTTCCAGGCGCCAGCCTAAGGTACGAAAATGAGGGGGAACATCTTTGCCGTTCGCGCACAGAAGTGCGATGGTGGACGGCCCTTGTCAGCTTCGGAACAGGTACTGGACCTTCACGAAGAACTGCCGGTCGGTGGTCGTGAAGCCGTTCGGATCGCCATAGTAGGAATAGTCGTTGGTCAGACCGGCGTAGAATGTTGTGAGTGCGTTCAGCTTGTAGCTGAAGAGCGGATACACATTGATCGTTCGGGAAAATGAGTTGTATTGGAGGATCGTTCGGAGGAACATTTCAGGTGTGAACTGATAGATGCCCACGGTCCGGACGACATAACCATCGTACAGCGTCTCCCCGGTCGATGCGCGGGCCAATCGCTCGGTATCGTATGACATGTCCAGCTTCAGACTGCTCGTCGGCCGGAGGGTGATGGAGCATCCGAGCCTGTGTCCGTCCCCCATTTCGGGGGTCGAGGAACGGTATATGAACCGGCCGATCTGGCCGTACAGGCTGAAGGAGAATGCGTCCCAGGCACGGGAGCTTGCGTTGAAGAGCACACGCCGGGCATTCTTCAGCCGGACACCCCGCAGGTGTTCTTCATTCACGAGCAGATATGAAACGCTGATCTGTGTCTGGCCGCGCAGCGTCACACTCATTTGGGGCTGAAGGACGAGCTCCTTCAGGATGCCCTCATGATTGTGCCGTGTTCCCCCCGAGAGGTAGGCGTTCGCCCGTTCAATGAAGGAATTCTCCCAGTAGAGCGTGTATCTCTGGTTGAGCCAGACCTGCCTGTAATCGACGGATGAAAAGGAGCCGTTATAGGTCTGATACGTTGGCGAGAAATCGTTGTAGACGGCGTCGAACCCGTAATCCCGGCCGCTGTGTGACAGGACGATGTGTATCCCCTCGCCGGAGTACTGCTCACCGTCCAGGCCGGCGCTCTTCCCGGTCGACCCGAACGCCCGCTGTGACGCGAAGAGTGCGGTGTCCTGCAACTCCTTCGTGTTCGTCAGAAATCCTTCTCCGTTGAAGTACCAGTTTGTCCAGAACTTGTAGTTCCAATCGAATCCGAGGAGGTAATTGTGCGCGTCCGGGAAGTTCCGTCCGAATGCCATGGCCCCGATGTAGCTTTCGTCTTCAAGATTATAGCGCAGCCGGCCGATGTTCGCATAGGATGTGAGCGACGTGGGGACGGTGCTGCTCTCATCCTCCCCCGGGATGACGAGAACAGAATTTCGGTCCTGTGCTCCGATGTACATGTACGACAGCGATCCGGTCTTGCCGACGATCCTGCCGGCGTAGAGAGGATTGTTGATCGAACGCGAATAGTACATCGGGGTCTGCAGGAGCTCTGCCGATTCCAGGAAGAAGGGCCGCCGTTCCTCATACGACAGCGCAAAGGTTGTATTGACGCTGATCTGGTCGGCGTCGGATTCCACCTGGCTGAAATCGGGATTCACGACGAAGTCGAGCGCGAAATCAGAGCTCGGTGTATAGCGGAAACCACCGCCGATCCTTCCCTGCACATTCCCGTTCACGAACGGTGAAGTCGGGTCTCCGGTGTTCGAGAGAGCGCTCGACTGTTGCCCGAGAACATACGGGAGCACTTCCACTGACCCTCCTGAATGAAGGTCGCGCAGTCCCTCCAGGCGGCCGCCCTGGACCATGAAGTTGGGCTTTGCCCGGTCGATGGGGGTCCAGCTGGTCATGATCCTGCTCTCGCGGGGGATATTGCGGGCGATGCTGAGCCCCCAGCGTTGCTCGGCCTGCGCCGGGAAGCGCAGGCTCTTGAACGGGATCATCATTTCTGCGGTCCAGCCATCATCGGTCAGGGATGCAGCTGATTCCCAGATCATGTCGAAACTCGGATCCTCACCGCCGCTGCTCATCATAAGGTCGCCCTGAATGCCCCGGGGATTCACGGCGAGCTCGTACCCGCGCTGATAGTCACCATACGTATCGAGGACGATGATGATGTAATCGTCTGAAAAGATCCTGTCGCGGTCGGACAGGTTCGCCCGGATCTCCTGTGGACGCGTATCGAAACAACGGAAGCCCAGATACAGGTGCTCAGTGTCGTAGAGGGCCACGACCTCTGTGCGCTGTGGTGCAGGCGTGTTCTCTCCCGGCTGGAACTCGTACGGGAGTTCGACGGAGGATGCGGTCCTCCACAGAGGATCGAGGAGGTCGCCGGTGAGCTGGATCGGTCGATCGATCCGGACCGCGGTCAGCGTGTGAGGTGAAGAGGACTCCTGAGGGAATGCGAAGCAAGTGAGGGTCGCGGCGAGAAGGGATGCCAGCCAGCATCGGGTCATGGTATTCTCCGGACATGGACCAGTTCACACATCCCTCATAAACGAAAAAAGGGCGCCCTGTGTTGCATCAGAGCGCCCTTCATCTGCCATTTGCGACGGCCCGGGATATTGAGAATGGCTCCTACATCTCTTTGGAGATCCTCAGGAAGTCCTTGTACGGCAGGGCGGTCCAGGTCTCTGCCTCGACCGCGCCCTTCAACATGGTGATCATCGATACTTTCGCCGCTTCTTCAGGCGAGGATGCTTCATAGATGTCGAGGAAATCGTACGGCCCGAGGAGCGCGTAGTGATCGATCCATCTGACATCCGGACATTTTGCCTTGACCTCGTCGAACCAGGAGCGGCCGACCGATTCGCGATGCTTCGGGTCCTTCAGGGTCTCGGACGGAAGCTTGGTAAGGAGCATGAACGTGGCCATACCATCCTCCTTTTTGTTATCGATGCAGACTGACCTCCCTCACGGCCGGGAGCGCCGATCACTCGGGCTCAGTCGGGAAAGCTCGTCGTGGCGGAAAACACGTATTGCACTCTTGCCGGCCAGAAGCCGGTACTGTCTGTCGAAAGCACTTTGAACTTCACATAGCCGTCCATGCACGCCGCTACGATCACATGGTCAACAAGGAGCGGCGGGATGAGCGGACTCACGTCCCACGCCTCGGGGACAGCGGTGACGGATGCAAGGTCCACGATGCCCATGTCCTTCGTTTCATTGACCATCGAATTGTTGCTTGTTCGGAACCAGATGTACGAACCATAGGATGGGTAACCGGGATTCGTCGCTCCGCCGGGCTGCCAGCCGATGGTCTCCCCATCGTTGCGTGTGAAATCAACGGTATCGGGTGCTCCGGCCGAGAAATCGAACCCCCAATGTGTAATGATCGCCTCGACAACTGCTGTATCGGGGGAGGAGGGGTCGTCCTCTTTGCAGCCGGTGGCGACCATGAGCGACAGCATGATTCCAACGAACAGTATCTTCTTCATTATTCCTGAGTCCTTTCCCGCTAGGTGGATGAGCAACGATACCAGGAACAGGAAGGATTCCATATATGGCATCGCTCTCTCAGATATGCGAAAGAAGCGTCCCTCACCGCTCAAGAGGGCCGATTTGGGATGCTTCCATGCCCAACGACTCAATCTCCGTGCCATGGTGCTGCTGGTACAGAATTGGTTGTCTCTCCGTGAACCGAACAGGAGGCCCCCCGCAATGCACACGATCCTGTACCGGCTCCTCTCTCCCTCCACCCGTCAGTTCGTTGAAGAATGGAGAACGACGGGCGGCAGCCTGATGGAGCTTCTTCACGGCTACGCATACCTGCGCTGGACGTATCTCTACATCGATGTGGCACGGGGTGATCATCGGCTCTCGAACCTTCTCGAACCGTTGGGGAGGTGGATCGAGAAGCGTGCAGTAGAAAGGGCAGGCGAAGCGTCCGGCAACGGAGAGGGGAGTCGCTTCAGCTGGGGGGACACATACCATGGCAAAGTTGTACCACTCGAGGCAGCCACGCAGCTGATACGTGTGGACCGTGACATAGCGCTGGAATGTCCGGAACGTGTCATCCCGTATCCCGTCGCACGCGACATCATTCTCAAGAATCCCGACCACATTGTCGTCCTCGATTGCCCGTGCCGGGCATCGCGCAAGGAACCGTGCGCGCCGCTCGATGTATGTCTCATCGTCGGTGAGCCGTTCGCCAGCTTCGCTCAGGAGCACCATCCCGGCCGGTCCCGCCGGATCACGCGTGACGAGGCTGAGCAGATCCTGAAGGAGGAGGATGAGCGGGGGCATGTGCATCATGCCTTCTTCAAGGATGCCATGCTGGGGCGGTTCTATGCGATCTGCAATTGCTTCAAGTGCTGCTGCGGGGCAATGCAGTCGCACCAGCACGGGTCGAACATGCTCGCTTCTTCCGGATATGTTGCCGAGGTTGACGAGTCCATGTGCGAGGTTTGCGGGGACTGCAACGACTACTGCCAGTTCGATGCGTTGAGCACGCAGGACCTTCATACGAATGTTGATGGTGCCCGATGCATGGGGTGCGGCATCTGTGTGAGCAAGTGCGCGTATGGAGCGATCTCACTTGTGCGCGACCCATCGAAGGGAGATCCGCTCGAGGTCATGGACCTGTTGAAGATGCCGGCAGAGATGGAGGCCGAGCTACCTGCAGTGGAGCAGTGCTAGCAGATGTGAGAGAGGGCGAAGCCGTCCCGCCGCGACGTCCTAGGGACGGAAGTCAAGCGGAAGCCATTCCCCAACACGTTCCCACGCCCAGTATCCGTACGTCTCGAGTTGCGAAGGATCGATCGGAATGCCATCCGGCATGACCATTGCACTCAACCCAAGAAGCCGCAGCCATGAAACCTGCCAGTCGTTGGTGGCTGCCCGGTCCCACCCCAGCATCGTTTCGGCGTATTCCCGAAAGTCCCGTTCCGGTTCTTCCGCCAGATAGTCGATCCGCAGGTAGTGCTCGAAGAACAAAGTGTATCTGTTCGTCGGGGGATCGAAGGTCAGCATTCGATCCCGCAGCGCCGACTCACGAACGACACTCATCCGACGGAAAGGATGTATCTCGCGTACCTGCGACAGCCTGAATCCTTCCTCTCTGAGCCTCCCCCTGATGAGCGCTGCCAGAAAATGTCGAATGGATCCGTGATAGGCGCGAGCGCGTTCGTTCTGCCATCGATCACGCTCCTCGCCCGATGCCGGCATGAGGTCCACAAAGCGAGGCCATCCGCTGATCCGGACCTGGCGGTGGTCGACTGTGAAGAACCGGATGATCAGCTCGATCCGATACCCCAGCGCCCGGTTCTCGATGATCAGTGGAGATGGAGATGTCGCTTCGAACCGGCCGACCTCATCGTCCACCGTGAGCTCGAGAACCTCCGGATTGAGGAGGGTGCAGTGTTCGCTGTTCCGGGTCTTCCCGAACAGGTGCGCTCTGAACGTTTCGAGCCGTTCGCGCCACACGTCAGGCTCCTTCCCCACGATGTCCACCGGTCGTTCTTCGATCACCCGCTCGGTCAGAAGGATCCGAAGGTCGGTCCTGTCCTTCTGGCGGATCTCGATTCGTCGAACGTCGCGTTGGTATGCCGGACTCGAAACAATGAGATCGTACACACCGGCAGGGATGCCGGCAATGAGGAACCGGCCGTCAATATCAGTGACCGAACCGAGGGTTGTGTTCGCGAGGAAGACGTTGACCTGCGGGAGAGGATCGCCCCTTTGTGAATCGATGACCACCCCGCCCAGCGAAGCACCTTCCGGAACTTGTGCCGATACAGAGGCCAGCACGGCTGCCCCCGTGAGTGAGAGGGCAAAGAGCCGTTTGAGTGTCCACGTTTCCAATTTTTGCAAAGAGAGGTCCCTGGCAAGGCTCACATGGGGCAAATGTAATCGATTTTTTGAGGATTTGATTGCTCGTGGGAGACTTACATCCCGCCCGTAGCCTCAGAATGCTGGCAGGATAGTTGCATCCCAAATCTGCGAACATCGCTCACGCACAATCATAGGGAGGATCATATGGACCGGAGGTCGTTCCTGAGGCGCTCAGCCGGATTATCAGTACTCGCTTCCGCAGCGAAGCCATGGGAAATGCTCGCAGCATCGATGTCGGACCAGGAGCGCACCGGGGCTCCATACGATCTTGTCGCCGTCAAGGGGGGAGAGCCGGCAGAGATGTTCCAGCAGGGGATCGGGGCGCTCGGAGGGATCGGTGCTTTCGTCCAGAAGGGGCAGAAGGTTGTCGTGAAGCCGAACATCGGCTGGGATGTTTCGCCGGAGCGGGCCGGGAACACGAATCCGAAACTTGTCGAGGAGATCGTGCGGCAATGCTACCAGGCGGGAGCGAAGGAGGTCTCGGTCTTCGACAATACGTGCGACAACTGGGAACGGTGCTATGACAATAGCGGCATTGCGCGTGCCGTGAAGTCGGCGAAGGGGAGACTGGCGCCGGCGAACACTGAAGGGTACTTCCATCCCGTCGCGGTGAACGGCTCGACGATGAAGGATGCGAAGGTCCACGAGCTCATCCTCGAGTCGGATGTCGTCATCAATGTCCCCGTCCTGAAGAACCACGGCGGTGCGCGTCTCACGATGGCGATGAAGAACCTGATGGGCGTTGTGTGGGACCGCAGGTTCTGGCATCGGAACGATCTTCACCAGTGCATTGCTGAGTTCTCTGCATTCTTCAAGCCTCATCTGAACGTGCTCGACGCCTACTACGTCATGAAGGAGAACGGCCCGCGTGGTGTCTCGGTCGATGACGTGGTCACGATGCGCTCCCTCCTGATCTCGACCAACATGGTCGCCATCGACGCCGCGGGAGCGAAGCTGTTCGGCATGGATCCCGGAGCGGTGCGCTATATCGGCATCGCAGAGAAGCTTGGTCTCGGGTCGTCAGACCTGTCGTCGATGAACATCAAGCGCATCTCCATCTCCTGATCGTGCATCCGCTCCGCTCAGCGCGCATTGCGGCGTCGGCGGCCGTTCTGGGAGTCGCAGCTGCGGTCTTTCTCGACATCCGCCACTGGATTCCTGCCGGTGTGATCGACGCCGTCGTATCGCTCCAGCTGGGACCGGCAATCCTCGGTCTGGTCTCGGGGGCAGGCGGCGCAGCGATCGTCGTCGGAGTATTGTCCGTCCTCACCCTCCTGTTCGGGAGGGTCTACTGTTCCTTCCTCTGTCCGCTCGGCGTACTTCAGGACATCGTGATCTGGTTCCGGAAACGGAGATACAAGCACCGCCGGTTTCCATACGCACCCCCGAAATATGCCTGGCACTACGGCCTGACGGCTCTCGTTGCAACGGCCATGCTCGCAGGATCGTTCGTTCTCGTCAACGTGCTCGAACCGTTCAGCAACGCGGGAAGGATCTTCACGTCCCTTGTGCGGCCGGGTCTCATCGCGCTCAACAATGTCACGGCATGGCTGTCCCGATCGATAGGAGGGCACGGTATCGCGGAAGTGCCGCTCGTTCTTCCCGGCCTCTGGACGCTCCTCGGAGTGCTCCTGTTCGTCGTCGTCCTCGCGACACTGTCGTACCGGTGGGGCAGGTTGTTCTGCAACGTGCTGTGTCCGGTCGGCGGCGTTCTGAGCCTGCTTTCACACCGGCCGCTCTTCGCGGTCCGCATCCGGGAACACGCGTGCACTGATTGCGGATTGTGCGAACGCGTGTGCAGGGCACAATGTATCGACAGCGCCCGCCGCCGCATTGACACGGCGGCATGCGTCGGTTGCTTCGATTGCCTGAACGCCTGTCCCAGCCACGGTATGAGCTTCGTCTGGGGTATGGAAGGGGAGAACCGGCAGGCAGAGCCAGGACGGCGTCGGGTGATGGCTACGCTCGCTGCGGCAGTGACGACGTCGATCGCGTCGGGCGGTGCGAAGGACGACCTCCAACAGCGTTACGACACGGCGAAGAGCATGCCTGTCGTTCCCCCGGGAGGTGGCGGAAGGGGAGGATTCGTGCAACGATGCACAGGCTGTCAGCTGTGTGTGAGCGCGTGTCCCACACAGGTCCTGCAGCCGGCCCTGGCAGTGTACGGGTGGGAGGGCCTCTTCCAGCCGCACATGGATTATGCTGTCAACTACTGCACGTTCGATTGTGTGCGCTGCGGGGAGGTCTGCCCGACCGGGGCGCTCCAGCCGCTCACGCTGCAGCGGAAGCATATCACACAGATCGGAAAGGTGGTCTTCGTGAAGGAGGACTGCATCGTCGAGACAAAGAAGAAGGACTGCGGCGCCTGTGCGGAACATTGCCCTACCAAAGCGGTGAAGATGGTGCCGTATGAGGGAAAGCTGATGATCCCGGAGGTGAACAACGATTACTGCGTGGGATGCGGTGCGTGTGAGCACGCGTGTCCGACCGAGCCGCGCCGGGCGATCTATGTGCAGCCACACGAGACGCACCAGCTTGCCCGGGCCCGGATCGAGGAGCGGGAGGCTCCTCGTGAGTCTGTCCCCGAGGAGTTCCCGTTCTAGGGCATCCCGGACATGACACGAGATTCTCACCAGGCAGAACTGGCTTTTCCATGGAGAACATGCGTCCCGGTCGTCGCCTTTGCTGTGGCATTCGCGTGGGTGGAGTCATCGGTCGTCGTCTATCTTCGTGAGATCTACTATCCCGAGGGCTTCACGTTTCCGCTGAAGGCCATCAGTCAGCCGCACGTTGTCGTTGAGCTTGTGCGTGAGTTCGCGACGATCATCATGCTTCTGACGGTGGGTATCCTCGCAGGCCGGTCACGCTGGGAACGCTTTGCTCACTTTGCCATCGCGTTCGGCGTGTGGGATATCTTTTACTACGTCTGGCTCCTCGTGGCGATCGCATGGCCGTCGTCACTCCTCGAACTCGACATCCTTTTTCTGTTGCCCCTCCCATGGATCGGTCCGGTCATTGCCCCCGTTCTCATCTCGCTTCTCCTCATCGCCGCCGGTTGCATGATCGTTCAGGTCGAGCGCAGCCGACCGTTTCGTCCCCATGCGATGTCCTGGCCAGGCAGTGTCGCAGGATGTGCACTGATACTCTGGACCTTCATGGCCGATACGAACGCTGGCCTGCACGGAATGCCTCCAGAGCCATATCCGTATGGCATCTTCGCGGTCGGGATGACTCTCCTCGTTCTGGCTCTCGGACTGTCGTTCAGATCGAACTTCAGGAGCCGCGTACCCGCAGGATAGCAGGATATCGGGCAGGCGCTTCCAGCGAAGGATCGCTCAGAGCTTCCGGACCTTGATGTTCTTGTAGCGGATGACACTGCCGTGGTCCTGCAGGCCGATGAGTCCTGAGCGTGCGACACCGTAGTCAGGATAGTCCTTCCACTTCCCCTCCATCTTCCGTTGTTGCCAGTCCTCGGACCACGGGACGAACCGGACAGTCACCTCTCCGTTGAGGCAGTAGATGACGCTGTCGGGTGTGAAGACGATGCGGCTGGAGTTCCATTCACCTGCGGGCTTCACCGGTTTCCCGCTGTCGGGCAGATACATGGCGTAGTCGGCGCCGACCTGTTGCCATGGTTCGAGCGGCTCGGGGAAATTCAGGTCATCGATCACCTGATACTCGGGAGCAGTTTCGTACGGCGCCTTGTAGGAACCTCCCTCGACGACATGGTAGAAGATGCCGCTGTTCCCGCCCTCCGAAAGCATCCAGTCCAGACGAAGGTCGAAGTTGCCGAACGCATCCGGGGCGTACACGATGTCGCCGCCGATATCCCCGCCCTTCCCGAGCGAGGTGAGCGTGCCGTTCTCGACCAGCCACCCTTCGGGCAGGCTCTGTTCGTTGAAGCCTCTCCATCCATCAGTGGAGGTCCCGTCGAACAGGAGCATCCATCCATCGGCCTTCTCGGCGTCTGTCAGCGTGTTGGCTGGCTGGTATTGTTCTGTTGTTCTGCATGCGAGAAGCAGCAGAAGTGAAGCTATCACGAGAACTTTGGTCGTGTTCATGTCCTCACCTATCCTTTGACCATCATGTTCACCGGGTCCCATGCGATGAAGGACGCGCGGGCATAGCTGTCGTTGCAGAGCAGTGCCGGTGCAGCGGCCCTGAGGCCGAACGCAGGGTCCTCCACCACCGTGCCTCCGTTCCTGATCGCCGAGATGAAATTGTAGTGGTGATCATACAATGCTCCAAGATATCCCTCCTCTGCTCTGTACACCATCTCCTGCGGCGGGAGCATCCGCTTCCTGTCCTTCTGCCCGTCTCCTTCGGCCTGTTTTTCCTTCGTGAACGGATCGTCATCGGAGACGGTCTCGTTCAGCTTGACGACGACCTCTTCCCATTTCACGTCCATCGATCCCTTGCTGCCGACGAGGCGCAGGTAGGTCGTCCCGCTCGTGCCATCCACGAAATTGCATCGGAGCGACAGCGTGAACCCCGGATGCTGCTTTCGTTCCGGGTAGTTGAACGTTCCGACAAGTACGTCGGGCACCTCGCGGCCGTCCTTCCAGTAGCGGAGTCCGCCGGTCGCGAGGATCTGGTCCGGCCCCGGGGAGTTCGTGATAAAATGAAGGCTCGAGAACAGGTGGACGAACAGGTCCCCCGACATGCCCGTGCCGTAGTCGAGATAATTCCGCCACCGGAAGAACCGCATTGCGTCGAAGGGGCGTTTCGTCGTGGTGGCGATGAAGCGGTCCCAGTCGACCGTGTCGGGAGATGCGTCGTCAGGAATGGGATACTGCCAGGCGCCGAGAGGGGAATGCCGGGCCCAGAAGCCTTCCGCATAGTTCAGGTCGCCGATCGCCCCTTCGGCAAGGAGCTGCCGGGCCTTCTCATTCCCGAGCGAAGAGAGGCCCTGACTTCCGACCATGAAGACCTTCCCTGACCGTTTCCAGGCCTTGATGACGGCTTGGCCTTCGTCCACGGAGTGGACCATCGGCTTTTCGCAGTACACATGCTTACCGGCCTCGAGCGCATCGATGCTGATGCGTGCATGCCAGTGGTCGGGTGTCCCGATGATCACCGCATCGATATCCGGCCGTTTGAGCAGGTCCGTGTGGTCACGGGTCACGAAGAGGTCCGGTCCCCAGGTCTCTTTTGCTTTTTCCAGACGGCCGGAATACAGGTCGCACACACCGCCGATCCGGACGTTGGGGATGGTCAGTGCGGTCTTCATATCGACCATTCCCATGCCTCCCGCACCGATCAACGCGACTGTGATGGCGCGGTCATCGGTCGGGGAGTGCGTGCGCTGAAGGGAGGCTGCGGGGCGGGAAGGGGGAGCCGCGAGGAGGCGGGAGGCGGAGAGAGCGGTCGCGGCAGTGCCCAACGATCGAAGAAAGGTGCGTCTGGTGCGTTTCATATCTTCCCTCTTGCAGGTGGTGGTTGTCGGTCCTATTTCTTGCTGGTCTTTGCCTTCCGCCCGAGCTCTGCACTGGTCGCCAGCAGCAGGTCTTTCTTCCGCAGGCGACCCACCGGCGGCTCGTTCCTCTTCTCGTAGACAGGGATCTCGTCGAACCCGTACTCGTTGAAGATATCGATCGCATCGTTCAGATTCTGCCCGACAAGCATCCCCGGCACGCGGTCGTGGGGGAGGAGCGGTGCGCAGATGGCTCCGAACGCGCCTCCGACCATGCCGCCGATGGCGAGCGAAGGGGCGAACACGCCGCCGATGCCGCCGGAACCGATCGTGAAGTTCGTCGCCAGGATCTTCAGAAAAGGGAAGAGGATCATCGCCCAGAGCGCGACCTTGCCGTACAGGGCCATCTGTACCCAACCATAACTGGACCCGAGGATGGGGGGAAAGTAGAACGCGAGGATCCCAAGCAGGAGTCCGCCCAGCGCGGGCTTGAAGTGGCGCTTGATCTCGAGCTTCCGGAACACCTTCTCACGCATATAATAGAAAGAGCGAATGAAAAGGAGCCCGATCCCCGCCTCGATCAGACCGAGGACAGGGTCTTGATGACGGGCACGCGGGCCCGGATATCCCCGCCTTCGCGGTGGAAGGAGCGGATCACCTCATCCGTGCCGTGTCCCTCGGTTTCCGGAGCGAAGGTATACACGAGCCATCCGACGATGAGTCCCCCGACGGCTGGAACGATGAGGAAGAGCCAGTGCTGCAACGACCCGACCGAATCCGGGAAACCGTTCCCTTCGAACCCGGGACGGGCCATGTTGTATGCAGCGATCGTGCCCATCGCGAACTCTGAGCACATGTCGATCCCCCACGTGAACACGATGGCCCCGATCCCCGACAGGAAGCCGATGATGGTGCCATATACGAGCCAGTTGCGGAAACGGGAGACGTCGAACAGGAATCTGAAGCGCTGAATGATGGGCTGGATCTGCACTGAAGGAGGGGTCCGATCGGTGAAGGAACTCGAGAGAACTTCCTTCAAGTAAGGACAAGTACGCTGAAATGCAACCGGACCTGCACAGCTGGCAGGCCCGGAGGCACACGAGCAGACAACGGGCGGACGGTCAGGAACCGGGCGGCCGATCGAACAACCGGATCACCTCATCATTCATGAGCGCCCAGAGCGTATAGGCGCCGAGGATCGTTCCCAGCGGGACACGGAGGAGATTGAAGAAGGAGACGATCAGGAGGGTGATCCTGCCCCATTCCCGCCTGCGAAGCACGCCAATGCCGCCGATAATGCCTGCCAGTGAGACGACGAGCATGAGCACGCTGATGCTGACAAGCACGCACGGGACCAGGTCGAAGACGAATTCCGGGATATCGTGGAACTCGTGGTATCCGATGATGCGCTCCTCCTGTAGCCAGCGCATGATGGTCTCGAAGCTCAGGCCCAGGGCCAGGACGACGAAGCCGGCAAATGCCGTCCACGAACGGTACACGATGTTCAAGACTCCGACAAGCGTGATGTGTTTTTCCATGAGAGGTCTTTTCTCCGGTCGAATAGTATCAGGGACTACCGTCGGTTCTACGCAGCCGGGATGGAAAAGTTGACTTTCGGCAGCGGCACCATATGCGGGCCCGTGCGATCACCTGGTCGTTCGCTGCACAAACCACTCTAAGATCTCGGCCGTTCGTTCCCTCCAGTTCGCCCACTGGTGCCCGTCGTTGAACTCATGATACACATGAGGCTGCTCATGCGTGAGCAGGGCCCGATGGATGGCCCTGTTCCCCTCCAGAAAGCTCCATGCTTCTCCCATGCCAAGGTCGTACACACCGACATCCAGGTAGAGCCGGAATGCAGGCCGTGAGGCCTCGGCCTGGAGGGCCCTGTCGATGCCGAAGAACAGGTCGTGCGTCGGCGTGCTCGATTGTCCTGCCGCATTCAGGAACGTGTCCGGGCGCCGCAGGACCGTCCTGAGCGAGATGTGTCCTCCGTTGGAGATCCCCATCATGAGGCGGTCCTCCGGCCTCATCGATGTCCGGTACGTCCTATCGATCATCGGTACGAGCTCGTCGCAGAGTGCATCTCCGAAAGCGATATGCCTGGCATGGATATACTCATCCGAGCGTTCGACAGGAGGGATGAACACCGCGATGAGCGGCCTGATCGCGCCGTCTGCGACCAGGTTGTCGAGGACTCGGGGCATGAGGGCAAAGTCGATCGCGTCGCGGCCGTCATGCACGTAGACGGTCGGATACCAAAGCGTATCGCTGTAACCCGCTGGCGTATAGATAAGGACGGGCCGTGGTCTGATGCCGGGATTCCGGCTGACAAATTGCAGAGTGTCCAGGGAGCCTTTCTGAACGCCGGTCCGTTCCCGGAGGGACCGATCTGACGTGAACCGGGGCATGCGGAGCTCCGAGTGGTCGCCGAAGCCGCTCGGTGCTGTGCGGGGATTCATCGGATCGAGGATCTCTCTGCCGTCTACAACGAGCTTGTAGTCCACTCGGGCATCCGGCGGGACAATGTACCTCCGGTAGAAAAGTCCTTCGTCGCCGCAGCCGATCTTGGTCATCGTGTCGGGCAGGCTCCATGCGTGCTGCAGGTCGCCGGTGACTGCGACCACCTGGGCCGGTCCATGGTAGAAGAACCAGACGATGCTGTCCTGCTCGATGACCGGTGTGGCCGGATGTTTGGCGAAGAACTTCTCCACCACCTCGTGCCGGGCGGTGAGTGGACGCGATTCAAGATGGCGCAGGAACGAAGAGACCGTAGGCATTGCCTGGAAGAGGATCGCAAAGAGGAGGAAGAGCACCATGGGCTTTCTCCATCACGTACAGGAGGAGGGAGTAAGGTACGAACAATTGGTGCAGAAGGGAAAGGGATGTGGAGGGGGTAGAGAATCCCGGATTTTGTATCTTTCAGGAACGGCTGAAGAGTCCCCGGCGCAGCGTTCAACATGACGTGATCATGACATCGCTGTGACAATGTGAGATGGCCCTCTTTGTAGCTTTTCCGAAAAAGGGAGCTGTCCTATGAGCGCCTCAATGCGAGTACTTCTCATCAATCCGACCGCACGGGAGTGGCGGGTGCGGGACGGCCACGCCCCATCGGCGAAGACCCGGTACTTCCGGTTCTCCATGCTCTCGAGCCTGTATGTCGCGGCCGCCATGCCGCCCGACGTCGAGGTCCGCATCGTCGACGAGGACATCGAACCGATAGATTTCGACACCGATGCAGACATCATAGGCCTGTCCTTTATGACGTTCAATGCGCCAAGGGCATATGCCATCGCGGACCGGTTTCGGGCGAAAGGAAAGACCGTCATCATGGGAGGATATCATCCCTCGCTCCTCCCTGGCGAAGCAGTACAGCATGCTGACGCAGTGTGTATCGGCGACGCGGAAGGGACCGTCAGCGAGATGATACGGGACTTCCGGACCGGGACGCTGAAACGGACCTACGGACCGAGGCAGGTGAGCCTGAAAGGATTGCCCGTGCCGGACAGATCGCTCGTCAGGCGCGGCCTGTATGCTCCTGTCGATGCCGTGCAGGCGACGAGGGGGTGTCCTCATGGCTGCAGCTTCTGTTCGATTTCCACATTCTTCAACAGGCGCTTCAGGACGCGGCCGGTCGGGGAGGTTGTCGAAGAACTGCGGGGCCTCCAGAGATATGTGCTCTTCATGGATGATAACATGACCTCCAACCGGGACTATGCCCTGGAGCTGTTCCGGGCGATGGCCCCGTTGCAGAAACGGTGGTTCAGTCAGGTGAGCATCCGTATCGCCTATGACGAAGAGCTTCTGCGTGCTGCTGCCGCGAGCGGGTGCCGCGGATTGTTCATCGGGCTGGAATCGCTCTCGCAGGACAACCTGCGGGAATGGAACAAGGACATCAATACGTCGAAGGAGTATGCATGGGCTCTGGAACGGATCCATCGGTCGGGTATCGGCGTCATCGTTGGGATGGTGTTCGGCTACGATTGGGATGGACCCGACGTCTTCGACAGGACGCTGAACTTCCTCGACGAGGTCAACGCCGATGCGCTTCAGGCGACCATCCTGACGCCGTTTCCCGGTACGCCACTGTATGACGAGATGGATCTCTCGGGACGGATCACGGACAGGGATTGGTCGCACTACAACTTCAGCAACGTTGTCTTCGATCCCCGGAACATGAGCGCGCAGCAGCTGCAGGACGGTCACGATCGCGTGCTGTCGGAGTTCTATTCGAAGAAGAGAATATCCCGCCGGATACTGCAGGAGCTGGCCTATCTGCCGGTCGATACTGTCATGAAAGCGACAATACCGCTGAACCTGTCATACAGGGCACGTCTTCGGTCGGCAGGGACGATGGCGTCATGAGGGGAGGAATTCCTGCACGACCGACCAGGGGTGAAGCTGGAGCTGGGAAGCTTCCTGGTAACACGGGAGAAGGCAGGGTTTGGCACATGGTGCGGTCCTCGCCACGATCTCGTCCCACACGGCCTGCCACGATCCCAGGGCGAGTACGTTCGGCCGATGACGCGCGTTGACGGCGCAAGGGAGCCGCAGCGATCCGTCAGGATAGACGCGCGGTGTGAGTGTCGGCAGACACGGCCCCGCTCGGAGGGAGTGGAGATTCGAGAGGAAGGGGTCGATGTCGATCACTGCTCGCGTCCTTCGCTTGAAAGACCTCACAGCATCGATGGCCCGGCGATAGCGGGGAAGGACATCCTCCGATAGCAAGCCAGTATCCGGAAGTCCGTCCGGATCCAGCTGCGGAGAGCATGAGATACGGACGCCGGTCTCTTCCGCAAAGTCCAGGAGCCGGTCAATGCCATCGATGGTCCGGGGCGTCAGCACGCAGTTCAGGTTCACCCTGAATCCCGCCATTGTCTGCAGCCGGGATATCTCCCGCACAACATCCATCACCTCGCGTCCAAGCCCCGTTCGGTTGCGGGTCTTGTCCTGCACCTCCGGGTCTGCCGAATCGAGGCTGATCTGGAGGTAGTCGATATCCTGAAGGACATCGAGGTTCCTTCGCAGAAGAAGACCGTTCGTGAACAGGGAGATCGGGCGGAATCGAAGGTCGCGCGCGTGCCGGATGAGGGCCGGCAGGTCCTTCCGCATGAGCGGTTCTCCGCCCGAGAATGCAATGGAGGGCACGCCGTCCCTGCAGATGTCGAGCAGTCTCAACGCATCGGAGGTGCCGAGCTCGGGGTGGCGGTCGGCGTATCCGTCACGCACATAGTCACAGTAGGTGCATGACAGATTGCAGCGGAAGGTCGGGAAGTATGTGACGATGAGCGGACGCGGGACTTTGCCCGCGAAGAGGGACAACCGGACTGCGTTCGCCGCGAAACGGCGGATGAAGGGGAGGCCGACCATCGGTCACCGTAATAATGCCGATGCCTCCCGCGGTGGGAGGCATCGGCGTGTGCATGTATCGCTGACAGCGCTCAGCGTTTCTTCATCGGAACGAAGTCGCGCTGGTCGTAGCCGGTGTACACCTGCCGCGGCCGGGCGATCTTCTGCTCCGGATCCGTGAGCATCTCCTGCCACTGCGCCAGCCAGCCGGATGTCCGCGGGATGGCGAACAGGACCGTGAAGGCGTCCGTCGGGAATCCCATCGCCTGGTAGATGATGCCAGAGTAGTAGTCGACGTTGGGATACAGCTTCCGCTTCACGAAGTACTCGTCCTCGAGCGCGATCCGCTCCAGTTCGATGGCGATGTCGAGCAGGGCGTTCCTGCCGGTCACCTCGAACACCTGGTCGGCCGTTTCCTTGATGATCTTGGCGCGCGGATCGTAGTTCTTGTAGACCCGGTGGCCGAAGCCCATCAGGCGGCGTCCGCTCTTTCCTTCCTTGATCTCCTTGATGAACGCCGGGACCTTGTCCTTCGAGCCGATCTCGGCCAGCATGCGCAGGACCTGTTCGTTCGCTCCGCCATGCAGCGGGCCGTAGAGGGCGGCCGCCGCGCCGGCTGTCGAGACGAACGGGTCCGCATGCGAACTGCCGATGCTGCGCATGACGTTCGCGCTGCAGTTCTGTTCGTGGTCGGCGTGGAGGATGAACAGGACGTCCAGCGCCCGCTCGAGCACAGGATTGACCTTGTACTTCAGCTCGGTCATCTTATAGAGCATGTTCAGGAAATTGCCCGGGTAGGTCAGCTCATTGTCCGGGTAGACATAGGGCAATCCCAGGCGATGGCGGTAGCCATACGCCCCGATCGTCGGCATCTTGCCGATGAGGCGGTAGATCTGGAGCATCCTGGATTCCGCATCGGAGATGTTCCGGGAGTCCGGATAGAACGTCGACAGGGCCCCGACGGTGCTGACGAGCATCCCCATGGGGTGGGCGTCCGGATGGAACCCCTCCATGAACTTCTTGATGTTCTCGTGCAGCATCGTGTGGTGCGTGATGTTGTTGACCCAGTCGTCGAGCTGCTTCTGCGTCGGGAGCTCCCCGAACAGAATGAGGTACGCGACCTCGAGGTACGTGCACTTCTCCGCGAGCTGTTCGATCGGATAGCCGCGGTACCTGAGGATGCCCTTGTCGCCGTCGATGAACGTGATGGCGCTCTTGCACGAGGCCGTGTTCATGAAGGCGGGATCGTAGGACATCATGCCGAAGTCATCGTCCTTGACCTTGATCTGCCGCAGGTCCATCGCTTTGATGGTCTCATCGGCGATCGGCACAGGGAATTCCTTCTTCGTCCGGCTGTCGATGATCGTCAGATTGTCGGGAATGACCATCCCCTTCGGGACATCGAACTTCTCGCCTGACTTTGAGTCTGTCACTGTGAGCATATCAGCCATGGTGGGATCTCCTACATGGTGACGCAATGGAAGGGTCCGAAATCTCTGGACTGTCGGCGGTTCCTACAAGGAGCGTGCCGTAGCTCACATTTCAGGAACGGGGATTTGGAACGGAAATCGGAATCTCAACGATGAGAATTGGGAAACTGAAGTGCGATAGAGGAGCAGTAGAACTGCTCAGGAGGGAGCTAGTATGCGGAATCTGTTTTCAGAATTGAAATTCCGCAGGCTCGGGGCATGATAATCGAAAGTTTCTTCAATAATTCAGGACTATCGAAGAAGGACCGTGCGCTGCGTGGCGATGATGCGTTTTTCGGAATCGAGCGACGCGGCTTCCAATTTCCAATAATACACCCCCGTCGGAGCCGAGGCATTCCAGGTTGCCCGATGTGTGCCAGGCCCGTATGTTCCCTGCATGATCGTTCCCACTTCTTGTCCGAGTGTGTTCACGATCGTAAGCTGGATGTCGCTTCGCTCGGGGAGGTCGAAGCTGATATGTGAGGACGGATTGAACGGGTTCGGGTAGGGGGGATGCATCGCGAAGCTGCTCGGTGTCGCAGAGGCTTGTGCGCCAGTGCTGGTGGTCGGCGCGTCGATGACGGTTATTTCTCCGAAGAAGAAGTGGAACGTGCAGACGTAGAAGAACGTGCCAGTTGTGGAAGGCGTGAAGAGAAGCGTTTGGTTCCCGGTGATCGATGCCGGGGACGTCCCCGGCGGAACGGTCGCGACGGACGACGAGGTCGAGATCGCGAACGGATGGTCCGAAGGGATGGCCGCTCCCCGAAACGCATACGTCGAATCCTTGAACAGCTGTATGGGGGGATTCGGGCCTGCGTCGTCGATGAAGTAGGCAAAGTTGTTCTCCGAGACGGAGAATGTGGCTGTCTGACCATGCAATGAACCGCAGATCAGCATGACGGCGAATAGGGTGCGCATGGCCTTTGTGTCCTTCCGGTGTGCGGTGATCGCTCTGGTGTGCTAACGTGATTCGGCGACGTTCGTTCGCCGGGCGCCTTGTTCGATCCATGTGCGGATCATGTCGAGCTCGTACTCGCTCAGGGAGAGGCCTCGCTTACGGGGCATCATCTTCCCGAAGGGGGGATCGGGGAATAGCTTCTGGTAGAGGATGCTCTTTTCGGGGTGTCCCGGGACCACTGGTGCTCCGTTCTCGCCACCCTGCATAAGGGCGTCGTAGGAATCGAGCAGGAGGCCGCCTCTCGCTTCCATGCCACTGTGACATCCGAAGCAGGTTCGCACGAGCGCCCATTTGACGTTCTCTTCATAGGTGACGATCGCAGTATCCGCCGGGACCTCCTGTGCGAATGTCGTTGACACTCCGCAGAGGGAAAGGACGGAACAACAGAGGACGATGGTAGAACGTCTTGTGGAGGTCTGCATTATTGTGGATTCTCCTGTGGTGCGCTTTGGAATGCTGGCTCGGACCGGCGCCTGGTGAGGCTGTCCTCCGGATACCACGCGCGCATGGAATCGCGAAGGGCCTGCGACCAGGATGTGAGGAGCTGGCGGTGTTCAAGCGTCAGGCGTGCTTCAGGGTGCATCGGCAGGTATGACGGGAGAGGCATAAGCTCCTCCCGCACCTCTGATTCGATCTCCTGGAACTTCCGGAACTGACGGGGGAGACCGTACGAGAGGAACTCGTCGAAGTTCAGTTCACGCCGGCCATCTTCGATGTGGCTCTGGAGCCACCAGCCGATCGGCTGGACCTCGCTGTACCACGGATACTTCGTGGCATTGCTATGGCAGTCATAGCAGGAGTTTGCCAGGATCGTCCCCACCTCCGGGCTGACCGGGAATCTGGCTGACACGTGCGATTCTCCGCCGGCCGGGCCTGCCGTCCGGTCCGGACGGATGAATTGGATGATGATGAAGGCCCCGAGGATGACGGCTCCGACGATGCGAAATGCTTTCATGCGATCTTGGTCTGAGTGGGTCTTTCGTATGTGTCAATATTGAGAATTTCCTTGATAAGTTCAAGTTTGAACCAAATATTGTATCCATCTCATAACGGCATTCACCATCCGGAACAATCCTGGAAAAGGAGGACCACATGATGGTTCGGTCAGTATTCTCACGGCGTCATTTTCTCGGCACCGTCGGAGCAGCGTCGGTCCTCGCCGCACTGCGGCCGGAGCACCTGTTCGCTCAGGAGGCCCCTGCGACTGCCATCAGGGAGCTGCGTCGGGGGGTCGGCATCTTCACGGGCCGGGGCGGAACGATCGGATGGCTCGTCAATGACGATGCGCTGCTTGCAGTCGATACTCAGATGCCGGGAACGGCGGAGATCTGCCTCGATGAGCTGGCGAAGAAGTCCCCGAGGAAGATCGATCTGCTGATCAACTCACATCACCATTTCGACCATACGGGAGGGAATGGCGTCTTCCGCCCGAGGACGAAGAAGATCCTTGCACATGCCAACGTGCCGGCGCTTCAAAAGGCCGCTGCGGAACGTTCGAACCGGCTGGAAGGGCAGGTGTATGCCGACGCGACCTTCGAGAAGACGTGGAGCGAACCGTACGGGGACGAGACGGTGACGCTGCGGTACTGGGGACCGGCCCACACGGGAGGGGACAGCGTGATCCACTTTGAGGAAGCGAACGTCGTCCATATGGGAGACCTTGTCTTCAATCGCCTCGCCCCGTACATCGACACCGCCGGCGGTTCGAAAGTGAAGAACTGGATCGCCGTCCTTGAGAAGGCCGTCCGGCAGTTCGACGAAGACACAATCTATATCTTCGGCCATGGGAACGAGGCTCATGGTATCACAGGCGCGAAGCAGGATGTCCTGGCGATGCGGGATTTTTTGACAGCGTTGTTCGTGTATGTGGAGAAGGGATACAAGGACGGAAAGACCGCTGATGAGCTCGCCTCCATCGACGCGTTGAAAGGATTCGAGATCTACGCCGAGGGGAGCACGAAAAGCAGGTTCCAGACCGGGATCCGTGAGGTGTACAGCCAGCTGACCGTTGAGTAGAGGCTGCGAGAGTTCAATTCTCGCGGCGGCTGCAACGCCTGCTGCCGGCATCAGGCATTGTTGTGTTCAGGTGAGCGACAATTGTCCGGTGGGGAATCGCTAGCCTGATCCAATGTCATCCCCGCATGATTTTGGCGGGGATCGCCTTTTCCTGATGTAGCGTTGCCAACGTTGTGGTAGGCGACCCCGGCCAGAAGCATGCCGGGGTGACGTACAACGCGGTCGGCGGGCAAGGCAAAGGGCATCGGGCTCGAGTTGCTTGACCTTCATCATTCGGCGTTGGGCATTGGATATTCGTTGAGACCGTGATTATCACCACCTGCCCTCCCAAAAGCAATCCCTGCCCCCTTGATCAAAGAGGGCAGGGATGTTCGTAACGCAGTGGGCCGTGTCGGAGTAGGCTACGCCGGGGCCTTCTATCCCTTCCTCTTCGCATACAGGTCGGGCAGGTGCGTCTTTACCTGTTCCTCCAGCTCCTCGTCTGTGATCGACGACATCCGTCCGCCCACCTCGTACTGCTCCATCACCCACTTGAAGATCTTGATGACCTTGGAGACGGTCAGCCGCTCGTCCCCCTTGAGTCCGAGGAACTCGTTCACCCACAGGGCGACACCATCGGACCCTGATTTGTCCGTGATCGCCACCCGCGGCGGACGGTTGAGCAGGGCCGTCGTATCGAAGATATTATAGATCTGCTCGAAGCGCCGCAGGCCTCCCGCATGGATGCCGGCGCGTGTGGTGTTGAAATCACGTCCGACGAACGGATAGTTGTTCGACAGGTGCGTTCCGATGACGCTCTCGTAGTACTCGGCCATCTCGGTGATCACCGACAGGTTCACGCCGTTCAGGTCTCCCTTGATGCCGACGTATTCCATCACCGCACCCTCCAGCGGGGGATTGCCTGTCCGCTCGCCAAAACCGAACAATGTGGCATTGAGCGCATTCAGACCGTAGAGCCAACCCGTCGTGCCGTTGATGTGCACCTTGTGGAAGTCGTTGTGGCCGTGCCATTCCAGCCGGTCGGCGGAGATGCCGCACTCGTTCACCATGCGCCACACGAGTTTGGGAATGGAACGCGGCTCCGCCGACTGCGGATACGAGATGCCAAAGCCCATCGTGTCGCAGAGGCGGATCTTCACTTTCAGGTTGTCGGGCACCTGCTCGCTTCGCCTCGACAGCTCCTGGACGAACGGAAGGACGAAGCCTTTCAGGTCTGCACGGGTGACGTCCTCAAGGTGGCAACGGGGCCGGACGCCGGCTTCCCATGCAGCTTCCACCACCTCGATGTACTGGTCCATCGCCTGCTGACGGGTCTGCTTCTGCTTATGGAAGATGTGGTAATCAGACGAAGAGGTCAGCATGCCCGTCTCTTTCAGTCCCATATCGATCACGAGACGGAAGTCGCCTTTGACGGCGCGGATCCATCCGGTGATCTCAGGATATTTCAGACCGAGAGCCCGGCATGCTTCGATCGTCTCGCGGTCGTTCTTTGTGTAGAGGAAGAACTCCGACTGACGGATGACGCCGTTGGGGCCTCCGAGGCGTGACATCATCTCGTACAGCTTCACCATGTGCTCTTTCTTGTAGGGGGGCCGTGCCTGCTGGCCGTCGCGGAAGGTCGTGTCGGTCACATGAATATCGCGGGTCTTCAGCTCGGCAGGGTCGAACACGACCTCCTTGCCGTCGATCGTCTCCTTGATCTTGCCGTCGAACTCGATCTTCGGCGGGAGGGTGTAGGGGAACAGGTCGCTCAGCAGGTTCGGCTCTTCTGTGTGGATCAGGTCATATTTCTTCATGGCTCACTCCGGGGAAAAGAGGAAAAGGCAGAATTGTTCACTGTCTCAACGCTATGGGAATTCGACGAAAAAGTCAAAAAAGGGGCTCGTGTCACCCCTCTGCAGGGTTGCCTTCGGCTGGAAAGGGGAATATACTCCATTTTGCTATTTGGTCTTAACATGTTCCATGACCGGAGATCATCAGTGAAAGCCCATGTGATCAGTTTCCTTGGACTGATGTCCGCAGCCATCGCCCAGAACCGCCCCAACATCATCGTCATCATGACGGACGACCACGCGAAGGCCGCGACGAGCATCTATAATGGAAAGCTTCTGGAGACCCCGAACATTGACCGGATCGGCTCGGAAGGGGCTGTCTTCTGGAACGCTTTCGCCACGAACGCGATCTGCGGTCCCAGCCGGGCGGCCCAGCTGACGGGCGTCTACAGTCACATCAACGGTATCCGCGACAACAGGGACCAGAACTTCGACGGAAGTCAGCTCACGATGCCGAAGGTCCTTCAGGCGGCTGGATACTATACGATGCTCATCGGCAAGTGGCACCTGGGCAGCGAACCGACAGGTTTTGACTACTGGAACATACTCATCGGCCAGGGTCAATACTACAATCCCCGGTTCATTGAAATGGGGGACACGGTCAATACCGTCGGATACGTGACGGAGACGATCACCGATCTCGCCCTGGCAAAGCTGGATGAGGTGAAGGACAGGCCGTTCCTGCTGATGCTGCATCACAATTCCCCCCATCGAAACTGGATGCCCGACTCGAAGTATTTCGCGCTGTTCGATTCTGTCGATCTGCCGGTCCCCGAGACCTTCTACGACGATTATCGCACGCGCTCGGACGCTGCGCGGGACCAGGACATGGAGATCAGGAACATGTACCGGACCTTCGACATGAAGCTCTACCTGCCCGAAGGGGAGAGGGACCCGGGGTCCGGGGGGAATGAACGGTACGACGGCCGGGCGTCATGGGATGCCGTCTACGGCAGGATGACCGAAGAACAGAAAAAGGCCTGGGACGACTACTACAAGCCCATTTCTGATGACTTTTACAGGAAGGGCCTGAAGGGGAAGGAGCTCGAGGAGTGGATGTACCAGCGCTATATAAAAGACTATCTCCGGTGTGTTGCCTCGGTCGACGAGAATACGGGCGAGCTTCTGGACTATCTGGAGGAGCGGGGGATGCTCGACAACACGCTCATCGTATACACCTCGGACCAGGGATTCTTTCTCGGGGAGCACGGGTGGTACGACAAGCGGTTCATGTATGAAGAATCCATCGGCATACCCTTACTCGTCAGGTATCCGAAGAACATCCCGGCCGGCACAGTGGTCGACCGGATGGTGCTGAACATCGACCTTCCGGCAACCCTCATCGACGCGGCGGGGCTGCCCATTCCCGAGCGGATGCAGGGGGAATCGATGATGCGCGTGGTGCGCGATCCGAAGGATCCTGACTGGCGTACATCGATGTACTACCATTACTATGAATACCCTCACGGCTGGCACAAGGTGAAGCGCCACTACGGCATCCGCACCGAGCGCTACAAGCTCATTCACTTCTATAATGATATTGACGATTGGGAGCTGTACGATCTGCAGGAAGATCCGTTCGAGCTGAACAATCTGTATGGGAAGCCTGAGGTGGAGGCAATGACGAAGCAGTTGAAGGCGGAGCTGAAGAGCCTCCAGGAAAAGTATGGTGATACCTTGGAAGACTAGACTTGTCAAAAATGATAACTCTCCAGGCCACGGAACGACTATTGTATTGACATCGTTTAGCCCAATCGGTAACGTATAACACTTCAACACCGCTCCCCAGATGCCGGGGACCTGGAAATCTTGAGAAGCCTCTGGAGAGTGCGTGAGCATTCGAAAGAGGCTTTCTTGCTTATCAGCTGGTGGATGATCCAGAAGGAGTAGTGGATCAGAAAAGTTACGGAATCGTGACCATTGGGGGTGTTCATGAATGCGTCTACAGAAGTGTTGAGGACGACACGAAGAGGCACTAGCATATCTCTCATCATTTCAGTCGAAGAAGCAAAATGAGTACGAGCATGCAACGAAAGTCAATGCTTATAGTATTATGTCTACTTGCGTCTCTACAATCGGTGCGAGGTCAAGACGTTTCTGCTGAAGGTCGCAGGATAGTTCTTCGCATTCATAATTCTGTTGAATCTTTCAAAGCGGACCTGGCATCTCTCATCCAGGCCGAGGATATAGCCACTGCGAAGAAACTGGTTGACGAATTCATTGAGGACAATGGAAAGCCTCCGGAAGCGCTTCTGCCGATCGTTGCTCAGGTTCTGAAAACATATGCAGACACAGAAAGGATAGGGGGTAATCGTGCCGACGCGCTCCAGATATATGAACGCTTGTACTCCTGGTCATATTCTCCGAGTATTATGGAACAGCTTGGCATGCTTCTTCTTGAGAACAACGAGAGAGTGAGAACCCTGGCGCTACTGGACACTATGAAGAGGAGATATCCCCGACATACGGCGACTTTGCAGCTTGGATATGCCACGCTTCTGTCAATCGGAGACTCGATCGATGCTGCTTCTCATTTGATTCAGTACTTGATACAATTTCCAGGATCGGCGTCAGCCGATTCCTTGCTCACCATAGTCATCGAGAAGTCGTCGGATACCTCGGCTATCCTGTCTTTGATTCGGGAAATAGACCTCCAAGGAAAAGCACTCGTGGGGGGCGTAAAATACCAACCATACTACGTAGGGGAAGCAAGGAGGTTGACCATTGACGGCAGGTCAACAGAGGCGCTTCAACTTCTCTCTGATGCTCATTCAAAGGAACGCTTAGGAATAGAGGGCAGGCTGATGCTGTCATCTTTGTATGCTCAGAATGGCAGGACGAATGAAGCGGAAGGAATTGTAAAATCCATTCTCAGCGAATTGGACGCCGGTACAATGATCGCAAGGTTCAGCGCGAGACAGACAAGCCGGATTGGTCTCTGTTATGTCATCCTGAACAGGCTGGATGAAGCAAGAATATATTTCCGCCGGTTCGTCGTAATTGCAGACAGCCGGGAGAAAGGGGAGGTCATTGAAGAACTTCGCGACTACGGTGTTCGTGGCATCAATCCAACAATGGCATCATATCTTATGGAGATCGTTGGTGCCACGATCGCGGATTCGGATCAGGAAAAGCCAAATGTCGCTCAGGAATCACCCGGACCGATGGACATGAAGCCCCCAACGATAATCCTGGATAGGGATCAACCAAGAGGTCTGAAAGTCACGGAGCCCGGGAACACGTCATTATGGATTGCAGGGATTGTCAAAGACGATTCGGGGATCAGAGATGTTCAGGTGAATGATGAGGTTGCAGATCTGGTCCCTTTACGGGAGGAAGACCTGCTTCTTTCACAAGGTGAGAGTCATGTAGTTCGCTTTCAGCATGAGATCATGCTGGGACCAGGCGTGCAGAAGGTCGTGGTGCGAGCATCAGATCTTGCAGGCAATTCTGCAGTTGATACAGCGACCATTACCGTGCCCGAAGAGTCCGGGAAACCAGCGCCACTCCGAACGGCAACTCAACTCCCGAAGATATGGGCGATTGTAATAGGGGTCTCTGAATATCATGATAGAGACCTCAGATTACGCTATGCAGACAAGGACGCTCAGCTCTTTTATGGGTTCCTGAAGAGCCCAAAGGGAGGAAGCATCCCGGATGATCAGATAGAGCTGCTGACAAATCTGAATGCAACGCGTGCAAACATCCTTCGTTCGATTTCCGAAAAGCTCCGAAGGGCCTTCGATGACGATCAGGTGATCATCTACATCGCTTCGCATGGTGTCCCCGATGAAGTCTCAGGAGAACTCTATTTCCTCGGGACTGACGCTGATCCCAACAATGTTGTGGGTACAGGAATTGCCCAGTCCGACATTGAGAAGGCTATCGGCGGGGCGAGAGCGAGGAAGGTGATCATGTTCGCGGATGCCTGCCACTCCGGCGGACTGGGTATCTCCCCCCGGCTATCTGCACGCGGTTCAGAAGCGACCCTAACAAACAGGCTCCTCTCAAAACTTGCTGAGGTACGCGATGGCATAGTCATATTCACGGCCTCGTCGTCGAGCGAGTATTCACAGGAAGGTGAAAGATGGCAGGGGCATGGCGTATATACGTATCACCTTGTGGATGGCCTTAAAGGAGGTGCAGACCTCGATGGTGATGGTATCGTAGGGATCAGGGAGCTCTACGAGCATGTCTATAGACGTGTGGCCGATGACACAGGAGGAAGACAGCATCCTGCCCTTTCAGGGCGGTTCCCAAATGACTGGCCCGTTAGCGTGGTCAGATAGAATACTTTTCAAGGGACATGAGTTCTTCGACGAAAATCTCCGCTGTTCTTGTCTTAGAGGAGATACGAGGGATCAAGCGCCCGACCAGGCAGATATTGCAGTTCGAAGAGAGGTAAAAGGGTCGCCGCTCTCCCGGGATTTGCGGGGGCAACAAGTGGACAGGGCTTATCGATCCTTATGTAGCTAGCTCCTGTGAAGGTGTCAACATTCGCATTTTCGATAATGGCGAGGTTCTGAGGTTCCAGAAGTTAGGAGCTGTTCTCCCTCTTCTGCTGTTCTGCTCCGTTGCCTTCAAAATGTCTCCGTAATCAGCCCTTTGTCCGGACTTCCTTCCCGGGTGTTCATTTCTTCTACATCCTGAAGCTGGCAAGCAGTTTGCGGAGGAATGCGTGCATTTGAACTCAATGACAGGGTCCATGTACACCATCCTCAGCAAGACATTCCTTTCTCCGACCGTCGCACGATTTGAGATCCATGCGCCGTACGTCGCGCGTAAACGCCAGGCCGGGAACTTCGTCATTCTTCGTGTCTCGCCCAACGGAGAACGCATCCCCATCACCATCGTCGACTCTGACCTGGATTCCGGGAGCATCACGCTCATCGTACAGGCGATAGGGAAGACAACAAAAGCACTGCTCCGCATGCAGGAAGGCGAGGAGCTCACCGATCTTGTCGGTCCTTTGGGCAAGCCCACGCCGCTCCATACGGGCGAGCGCATTGTCTGCATCGGGGGAGGCGTCGGAACCGCAGAGCTGTTCCCGATCACGGCTGCTCTCCATAGGTCGGAGAACAAGATCACGTCGATAATCGGAGCCCGTTCGCAGGACCTCATCATCCTCGAACCTGAGATGCGCTCCGTGTCCGATGAGCTGTTCATCGTCACCGATGACGGAAGCTATGGCCGGAAGGGGATCGTGACCGACCAGCTCGATGATATCCTCAAACAAGCCCCTGTCGATGTGGTCTATGCCATCGGCCCGCTGCCGATGATGAAGGCAGTCAGTGAGCTCACGCGCCGCTACGGCGTCCGCACGATCGTCAGTGTGAATGCGCTGATGGTCGACGGTACGGGCATGTGCGGCGGATGCAGGGTGACGGTGGGCGGCGAGATGAAATTCGCCTGTGTGGACGGACCGGAATTCGACGGCCATAAGGTGGACTTCGATGAGCTTCTCATCCGGAGCCGCAGCTATCGGAAGCAGGAAATAGAATCCGACAGGCGTGCTGAAGATGCCCTGAAGTGCGCAAGCCAGACCGCAGGGGTGTCGTCATGAGCCCCGCGAATACCCTCAAGCCGTCTGAGCGGATGCGCATTCCCCGCCAGCGCTCAGCAGAGCAGGCGCCGGAAGACCGGATCACCGCCTTCACAGAAGTGGCCCTCGGCTTCTCTGAGGACCAGGCGGTGACAGAGGCCACCCGCTGCATCGAGTGCAAGGACCCCGTCTGCATAAGCGGCTGCCCGGTCAAGGTTGACATCCGTTCGTTCCTCCAGCTGATCGTCGAGCGGGACTTCCTCGCGGCGGCGCATAAGATACGCGAGACAAATTCGCTTCCAGCCATTTGCGGAAGAGTGTGCCCCCAGGAAACGCAATGCGAGGCCGTGTGCACGGTCGGCCGCAAACACGAGCCGCTTGCGATCGGCAAGCTGGAGCGCTTCGTCGCGGATTATACGGCAAAGCATGAACATGTCATCCCGGAGCGCGGGCCTCGACACCAGGGTCATGTGGGTGTCGTTGGTTCCGGTCCGTCCGGCCTGACGTGTGCGGCTGAGCTGGCGAAGATGGGCTACGAAGTGACGATGTTCGAAGCGCTGCACGAGGCCGGAGGAGTGCTGCGCTACGGCATCCCGGAATTCCGGCTCCCCCGAACGGTGCTCGACCTCGAGATCCAGCAGGTGAAGAACCTGGGGGTACGGCTGCTGACGAACTTCGTCGTGGGCATGACCGCGACCATCGACGAGCTGATGTCGGAATGGTCGCTCGACGCCCTCTATCTGGCGACCGGAGCCGGGTCGCCCGCATTTCTCGGTATTCCCGGCGAGAATCTGATCGGCGTCTATTCCGCAAATGAATTCCTGACGCGCGTGAACCTGATGCGCGCGTACGCCTTCCCGGAGGTCGATACGCCGATCCGCGTCGGGAAGAATGTGGCTGTCATCGGCGGCGGCAATACCGCGATGGACGCGGTCCGAACAGCACGCAGGCTGGGTGCTGAGAATGCCTACCTCGTCTACCGCAGGTCCCGTGCTGAAATGCCTGCCCGGGATGAGGAAGTGCACCACGCCGAAGAAGAGGGGATACAGTTCAAAATGCTGACCGATCCGGTTCGGATCATCAGCAATGATGCGCACGAAGTGTGCGGCCTTGAGTGCCGCCGCATGGAGCTCGGTGAGCCCGACAGCTCGGGGCGCCGCAGGCCCATCCCGGTCGAAGGCTCTGGGTTCATCCTGGAGGTCGACCAGGTCATCGAGGCCATCGGTCAGAGCCCGAATCCCATCATCCAGGCGACGACGCCGGGACTGGAAACGGGGCGGAAGGGTATCGTGCAGGTTGATGACGGACAGGCGACAAGCCGTCTGGGTGTGTTCGCAGGTGGGGACCTCTCACGCGGAGGTGCTACCGTTATTCTTGCGATGAAGGACGGCCGGACGGCTGCGGCGTCTATCGATCTATATCTGCGATCACGGAACGGAGCTGCATCGTCCGAACAGGCATAGATGCAGATCCAGGAATCTGCCCCGGAGCAGTTCCCACCAGCGTGGCAGACGTGCGTATGGATCCTGAATCGTTCGCCTGCGCGAACGTTCAGGATGACTATGGTTGGATTACGAGGAGTCCCTCAGAATAATCGGATTTTGCCTCCCTTGTCATTCCGACGCAAGTCGGAATCTATACGACCGTCTGCCTGGACGACAGGCAGGCGTCACACCCGCCACGTTTCTTTACTATTATCTACCTCTGCGCGCTCTGCTTTCTCTGCGGTCTCTGCGAGAAACCTACCCATGAAGATGTACGCGTCCCGCTACCCGAACGGCTGATCGATCGCCGGGCTTTGTGCTGTAAAGAACCTTCCCCCATCCTCCGTCACATAGAAAACATCCTCGAGCCGGATCCCGAATTCGCCGTAGATCGAGATCGTCGGCTCGTCGCTGAAGCACATGCCGGGCTGCAGCGGTGTCTTGTTCCCCTTCACGAGATACTCCCACTCATGGCCGTCGAGGCCGATGCCGTGACCGGTGCGGTGCGGTAGTCCCGGCACCTTGTACCCCGGACCGAACCCCGCATCGATGATGACCTTCCGCGCTGCAGCATCGATGTCCTCGCAAGAGACGCCGGGTTTGACGGCTGCGAACGCTGCATCCTGGGCCCTGCGCTCGAGGTCCCATATCTCTTTTTGACGCGCTGTCGCCGTTCCGAAGATGAACGTCCGTGTGATGTCGGATGTGTATCCTTCGACCCTGCACCCGCCGTCGACGAGTACGAGATCTCCTTCCATCGCCTTCTGAGGGGCTTGTGTCCCGTGCGGATACGCAGATGCTGCTCCGAAGCTCACCATCGCTCCGCCGCTCGCTCCCGCCTTCCGGAACGCTTCGCGGATGATCCCGCCAAACTCGTACTGCGTCATCCCTTCCCTGAGCTGCGGGAAGTCGTCCTTGTATGCGTCGATGGTGATGTCGTTCGCCACCTGCATCAGCGCAAGTTCCGCCGGCGACTTGATCATCCGGCATCCGGCCGTGACCGGGGTCGCACTCCCGAGTGCGTATCCTTCCGCCGCAGCACGAATGCCGTCGAACAGGAAGAACCGAAATGTCTCCTCGATGCCGATCTTCTTCGTTCGGGGAGACCTGTCGGCGAGGATCTGCGCTATGCGCACGGAGGGATCCTCATCTTCCTCCCATGTGCGGATGTCGGTCCCGAACGTGATGACCTCCCGGGCCCGCTCCTCTTCGAACGCCGGGCAGATCCATGCGAGCTCTCCCCGGGCCGGGATCACAAGAGCGAACATCCGCTCGCTGTTCCCCCAGCGCGTCCCTGTATAATAGAACATGCTCGAACCGCTCTCCATAACGATGGCGTCGAGGTCCTGGTCAACCATCAGCCGCTGGGCCTTTTCGATCCGGTCTTCCCGCTCTTCCCTCGTAATGGGGACGATGTCCCGTTTTCGGGAGAGCTGCGGTTCTCTGGAGCCCGGTGCTGCGGCGAGAGGGCGCGGGGTGCCTGTGATGATAGCTGCGCCGGCGAGGCCTGCCGACGTGCGGAGAAAATCACGCCTGGATGTGGACGATCTTGATCTCATTGAGGTCCTGTGGTTCGGTGATGGCCATCGTGGCAGGTTCTGCTCGCCAATGTATGCTGATGGACCGGAAAGCGCAACACAACGGCAGCTGCTTTTGCTTGTCGTTTTTCCGGCGTATCATACTTCCGCCATCACGTTCACCCGGAGGTTGTATGAGATCCCTCGTATTGGTTCCAACTCTGTTCCTTCTCTCCTGTGCGCCCGCGATAGATACCCCTGAACAGCTTGTTCAGCAGATGAAAGCGGCATACGGGGAGGCCTACCTCAGCACGCTTACATTCACGCAGCGCACGGTGCATACCGGCCAGGACGGAACGCAGAAGGAGGAGACCTGGTACGAGAGCTATCGGGCGCCCGGAGCGCTGAGCATCAGGTTCGATCCGGTCGAAGCGGGGAACGGCATCCTCTTCGCGGATGACTCTGTCTATTCCTATGAAGCCGGAGTGATGAGAATGGGCAGGCCGATGATCCATCCCCTGCTGCTGCTCGGGTTCGACGTCTACGTCCTGCCCGTCGAGCAGACAATGGCAAAACTGGCCGACCTCGGCTACGATCTTGCGGTGCTGGATGAGGGCGTCTGGAACGAACGGCCGGTCTACATCGTGGGAGCATTGGCGGGGGACGATTCGACGAAGCAGTTCTGGGTGGACAAAGAGCGGCTGGTGCTCCTCCGCACGCTCGAGCCGCGGCCACGGATGACCATGGAAGTCCAGTTCAACGACTATCGGCAGGTCGATGGGAGCTGGGTGGCAGCGGAAGTGCTGTTCCTGCGGGACGGACAGATCGCGACGGAAGAATATTACTCTGACATCAAGGCGAACGTCGAGATCGATGAGCGGGAGTTCGATCCGGAGACATGGATGGCTGTTGCCGGGGCGGAAGAATAATGCTTCGAGGACAAGGGTGAGATCATGGAACGACATCACGCGATAGTACGGATCGGAGCAGCACTGGCGTTGTGCTGCACCTTGTATGGAGGAGCCGTGGCACAGTCTATCGTATCGCCGAATGGAAAGCTCAGGCTCACATTCGTGCTGACGCCGGGGGGCGTGCCGACGTATGCTCTGTACAGGGATGAGCGGGCGGTCGTCGGCCGAAGCAGACTGGGGATCGAGCTCCCGGATGCGCCGAGCCTTCTCGACGGGTTCGTGGTCGCGGGGTCGGAGACCCGGACCAGCGATGTCGCATGGGAACCCGTCATGGGCGAGCAGCGTACGGTGCGGGACAACCATACAGAGCTGCGCATCATCCTGCAACAGCCGAAGGTGAACGGGCGGAGGATGGACGTCGTCTTCCGCGTGTTCGATGACGGACTTGGATTCCGGTATGAGTTTCCCGAACAGGATGAACTGCGGTACTTCATCGTGAAGAGTGAGGCGACGGAGTTCATGCTCACCGGCGACCATATGGCCTTCTGGATCCCGGGCGACTACGATTCGCAGGAGTACGTCTGGAACCACACGCGGCTGAGCGACGTGAACGCGTTCATGGGAAAGGAAGTGACGGAGATCGCCGTGAGGTCGCTCCCCGGCGAACGCGTCGTCCAGACGCCGCTGATGATGAAGACGGATGACGGATTGTACGTCAACATCTTCGAAGCGGCGCTCGTGGACTATCCGGCACTGCATCTGAATGTGGCGACCGGGTCGCCGACGCTGTCGGCCCATCTCGTGCCGGACGCGGTCGGCAATATGGCCTACATGCAGACACCCACCCGGACCCCCTGGCGAACGGTCATCGTCAGCGACAAGGCCACCGACATCCTCGCCTCGAAGCTCATCCTGAACCTGAACGAACCGCTCGCCTACGATGACGTGAGCTGGATCAGGCCGGTCAAATACATCGGCATCTGGTGGGAAATGCACACCTGGACGCACTCCTGGAACTATGCCGATGTGCCCTCCGTGCGGCTCGGCGAGACGGACTTCGCATCGCTGACGCCGAACGGACGGCATGGGGCAACGACCGAGCGGACAAAACGCTATCTCGATTTTGCGGCGGAGCACGGATTCGATGGGGTGCTTGTCGAAGGATGGAATGTCGGATGGGAGGATTGGTTCGGGAAGTGGAAGGAGGAGGTGTTCGATTTCGTCACCCCGTATCCGGATTTCGACGTGGAATACCTGAGCTCGTACGCCCGGAAGAAGGGGGTCAAGCTCATCATGCACCACGAGACCTCATCGTCAGTGACCAACTACGAGCGCCGTCAGGACAGCGCCTATGCGTTCATGAAGCACTACGGCTACGATGCGGTCAAGACGGGGTATGTGGGACGGATCATCCCCCGGGGGGAACACCATGACGGCCAGTGGATGGTCAATCACTTTGTCCGGACCGCACAGAAAGCGGCCCGGTATCGCATCATGGTGAACTCGCATGAATCTGTCCGGCTGACGGGGCTCCATCGCACCTACCCGAACTGGATCGCGGCAGAAGCGGCCCGCGGGAACGAGTTCAACGCCTGGAGCGTCGGCAATCCGCCCGAGCATGAGACGATCCTGCCGTTCACGCGGCTGATGGGCGGTCCGATGGACTACACACCGGGCATCTTCCAGATCACGCTCGACTACTACAATGTTGGCAAGGACGACCTTCAGGTCCACACGACGCTCGTGAAACAGATGGCGTTGTATGTCGCCATGTACAGTCCCATTCAGATGGCCGCTGACTACCCGGAGAACTATGAGCGGTTCCCGGACGCCTTCCAGTTCATCAAGGATGTTGCGCTGGACTGGGACGAAAGCAGATACATCGCTGCAGAGCCCAGCGACTACATTGTCGTTGCGCGGAAGGCCAAAGGGAAGGACGAATGGTTCATAGGAGCGATCTCGGACGAGGAGCGGCGGTCATTCGATGTGCCGCTCGATTTCCTCGGAGCGGGAAGGACCTACACCGCGACCATCTACGCTGACGCTCCGGATGCGCATTGGAAGAAGAATCCGATGGCGTATGTCATTTCGAGCAGGGACGTGACACGCAATGACGTGCTGAAGCTCGTGTGTGCGGAGGGGGGAGGCGCTGCGGTGACGATCAGGGTGAAGCAGTAAACAGAGAATTCAACCGCAAAGAACGCACAGAACACAAAGAGATTTTCAGGGACGAAGAATGTTTTGTGCAGTGTTCAATCCGCGGGAAGAAAGGGGATGGGTCCATACGAATTTTCGTATCTGGAACTGAAAGGACCCGAAGTTGATAAGCATACCATGCTGAATCCGTGATGCTTTGAGGTAGCCGAGTATCTGGGCCTCATGTTCCGGGCGGAGGGATTGTGTCGCCTTGAGCTCGAGAATGATCCGATCATCAACCAGAATGTCGGCGAAGTAGTCTCCTAGGCGTGTCTCGTCTTCGTCGAAGACCGACAAGGGGGATTGTTGGACCGCTCTGAGACCAACCTTCTGAAGACGATGTGTAAGGCCATTCTCGTAGACTTTCTCCAGATGTCCATGGCCAAGATAGACATGGAGGTCGAACGCAGTCTGGCGGATGATATCGCAGATTTGTGTGATCGAGCGCATGATGCTCCCCCTCTGTGCGGATAGTCCAAGAAAACAGCCATCCATCAATTAATCAAGTCCTTATGCATTCTCATTCATGTGTTCTCTGCGTTCTTTGTGGCTAATTACCCTCAAACATCCTCAGTGAAGCACTAAGCAGTGAGTATTCTATGATCCGTTCTCTCTGGACCTGGTTCATCACCGGCTCGGTCATCTTGTTCTGGGTGCCGCTCCTTGCGATCAGCCGTCTCTTCGACAGGGATCCGGCTCTCTACCGCACGGGACTCCTCTTCAGGAAATGCGGCAGGGCCATCACGCGCGTCAATGCTGCCTGGCGGCTCCATATCCAGGGCGAGAAGGTCGAGGATCCGCGCCGTCCGTATGTTGTCGTCTGCAATCATCAGTCCCTCGCGGATATTCCGCTCGTGAGCAATGTGCCGTGGGAAATGAAATGGATGGGCAAAGAGGAGCTGTTCAAGCTGCCGGTCCTGGGGTGGATGCTGAAGCTGTCGGGCGATATTTCCGTGGACAGAGGGAATGCGAGAAGCGGGGTCCGTGCATTGATGAAGGCCAAGCAGTATCTGGGCCACAAATGCTCCGTGTTCATCTTTCCTGAGGGGACACGGACGAAGGACGGCCGGGTGCAGGCGTTCAATGACGGAGCGTTCCTGCTTGCCATCAGGGAGAAGATCGCGATCCTGCCCCTGGTGATCGACGGAACGTTCGCTGCGATACAGAAATCGTCCTGGCGCTTCGGGAAGCCAGCGGACATCTACCTGAAGGTCCTGCCGGCCATTGAGACGGCCGGCCTGACGATCAAGGACCTGGAATCACTGCGGGAGAATGTGCGGGAGAGGATGATCGCCCAGATCGCCGAGTGGAGGGGCGTCGATCCGGCGGTGGTGGACGGGGCTCGATAGGGGGACACGAAGGCCCGCGCCTGCGTGCCTGCCTGTCGAAGTGTTCGACACGCAGACAGGCGTGCAGGCACGAAGCCAACACGAAGCTCCACGAAGGGAAAGAGCTTACTTTCACTCTCCGTGGAACTTCGCGTCAACTTCGTGTTCCACTTCCAGGAGCTTGCGGAAAAACGTTTCTCGCCTGCCTGACTGCGTCACGCAGGCAAGCCACGTCCCCGCCTGCCATTGGAGATCCAAAAAGGCGGACAGGCGCAACGGTCTTGATGGATCATGCAGGCGGCGTACGCAACGTTTTTATGTAATTTCTAACGCTGCGTCCGTTGCTTCCATGGCGCGCGTTGCGAGAAACCTACCGTGAAACGTATTTCCGCACTCTGCTACAGGTTCCGTTTCCAGAAATCCAGCTGCAGGTTCTGCATGTGCGTCCTGCCGCCCCGGTCGCGGACGCCATGGCCACGCTCCGGATACACCATGAGCTCGAACAGCTTGTTCGCCTCGATCAGCTCATTGATGAACACCCAGATGTTCTGAATGTGCACGTTGTCGTCGTGCGATCCGTGGATGAGCATCAGCTTGCCATGCAGGTCCTTGGCGAACTGGTTCAGGTTCACCTTCTCGAATCCCTCCTTGTTCTCCTTCTCTGTCCGCATCAGCGCCTCGCCCCACTTCGTGTCGTAGTAGCGGAAGTCCGTCACGGCCCCGCCGGCGATGCCGGCCTTGAACTCCTTCGAGCGCGTCATGGCGAGGATGGTGTTCGTACCGCCGCCGCTCCAGCCGGTGATGCCGAACCTGTCGGGGTCGATGCCCGGTTGTTTCTTGAGCCATTGCACTGCATCCACAAGATCGTTCAGCTCGACCTCTCCCGGCGTCCGCATATGGATCAGGTTCTCGAGCGTCTTGCTGATGCCGGTGGCGGCACGGTTGTCCACCTTGAAGGTGATGTATCCCTGCTGCAGCAGGTCATTCGCCTGGACAAGATCGAACCCGAAGCTGTTCGCGATGGTCGGGGCCGAGGGGCCGCCGTAGACCTGCACAACAACAGGGTATTTCTTCCCCTCCTCGATCTTCTTCGGCTTCACGATCCATCCCGGCACCTTGAAGCCGTCCCGCGTCTCGATCCACGTGATCTCCGGATAGATCACATCATACTTCTTGAATCCCTCCATGTTGGAGGCGGCGAGGACCTTGTGGACAGTTCCGCTGCTCTTGTACAATGTGAGCGAGGGGGCGGTTGTCGAGCTGGAATACCGGTCAAAGTACCACTTCCCGTCAGGGCTCATCGTGATGGCATGTGTGCCGGGCTCTTTCGAGAGCTTCGTCAGACCGGTCCCGTCCATCTTGATACGATACAGATGACGCTCGAGGGAAGATTCCTTCAGGCCAGTGAAGTAGACCCATCCGTTCTTCTCATCGATGCCGCTGACCGCCTGACGGATCCAGAACGGTCCGCCCCCGGAGGTACGCACAGACCAGTCCCCTTTCGTGATCTGGTTGGCCAGCTTGCCGTCCATCGTGAATCGGTACAGGTGCTCGTACCCGTCCCTCTCGGACGCGATGATCAGGTGGTCGCCGTCCTCCAGGAAGTACAGGTCGTCCGACATGTTGAGCCATGTCTCGTTCTCATCCGTCATCACGTAGGTCGCTGCTCCCGACTCCCGGTCGACGAAATAGAAATCGAGCTTTGTCTGCAGCCTGTTCTCCGTACGCACGCAGAGGCGGTCGCTGTCGGGCAGCCAGTCGACGCGTATGATGTACTCGTATTTCTCCTTGTCGATCCCGGCCCAGATGGTCGTACCGTCATCGATGTCGGCGATGCCAACGGTCACGACGGGATTCTTCTCGCCGATCTTCGGGTACCGTTGTTCGGTCACCTTCGGCGTCCAGGGAGCGACATGGACATAGTACTCGATGCTGACGTCCGACTCATCGGTCCGGAGAAATGCGATGCTCTTCGAATCGGGGGACCACCAGTAGGCGATGTCCGACCGTCCGAAGATCTCTTCCCAATAGACCCAGGAGAGCGTCCCGTTCAGGATGGTCCCTCCGCCGTCGGTCGTGATGGCACGTTCCTGTTTGTCGTCGAGGTCGTACATGTAAATATTCTTCTCGCGAACGTACGCTACCTTGTCCCCGTCGGGTGACAAATGTGCGTTCTCCTCGGCGGCTTCGGTCGCTGTCACACGTACGAACTCGTACGAATCTACATCGAGGACATAGATGTCGCCGTTGACAACGTAGAGCCCTTTCTCGCCGTCCTCCGTCAACTCATAGGGGCTCCGGGGGAGTGGAGGGGCGTTCTCGCCTCCCGCAACAGCGGCGAAACCGGCCTTCGCCTTCTCGGTGTCCATGAACGGGGTCTTCGAACCGGTTGCAGGGTCGTACCGGAACATGCCCTCCGCTTCAGTGAGAAGCGCGGTGTTGTCCGACAACCACTGGACGGACGGGACCCTGAATGCGGCCATGACGGCCGGGTCCCGGAGAGCGTCCATCGTGAGGGGTGGAAGCTTCTCTTTCTCCTGTGCGAACATCGTCGCTGACAGGACCAGCAGGAGGATCAGCGAACGCAGTATGCGTGGTGACATAGATAGATCTCCTTGATTATCTGTGTGGTGTTGCCGACCATTGGGAGAGCGAGTGTGCGGCCGGGCTGTGGGGGTGGTAGATGCAGTTCATGTCCCAAGATAGAGATTCAAATTCATGGTCGAAAGCGTGTATCGGGAGAGTCCGGCTTTTGAGAATGGCATCGTGACAGAGGGTCGGCGACGATCGGCCGCTCGAACTGCCGGGATCCTTCTGCTTCTGGGTTTTTGGGCCGGATGCGGGCTGTTCTCATCCAGGACTTCAGAACGTTTCGCAGCCCCATCGGTCGTGCATATGGAGAACGGGTACCTCCTCGAACTTCCCGCAGGCGATCGTCAGCCCCAGGTCGAGGCCCTGGTCACGCAGCAGCGGTGGGTCATTCTGACCATCGTGGACCCGGCGTATGATGCCGCGTATCTTGAGCGGTTCTCTTCTCCCCACATCGATTCGGTCGAGGTCGCTCATTTCGCATCTGCCGTGCAGCTTTCGTTCCGCTTCCGCACGGACGTTCTGCAGGCGACCGTCGTTTCAAGCCCTTCCGATCCATCCATCCTCGTCTCGGTCTTCACACGCTGAACCGGTCAGGGCGAGACGGCAAAGTACTGCTGGAGCTTCCTGAGCGTGTCCTGGTTCGTGGGCTCATCCCAGAGGATATGCCCTTTTTCGAGGAGCGCAATCCGCCCGCAGACCTCCGTGACATGATGAAGGTCGTGGCTTGAGATCAGAACGGTCGCTCCGTGCCTGCTGTGGTAGGTTTTCAGCAGGTTCTTCAGCCGGCTTACTGAACTTGGGTCAAGATGCGGGAACGGCTCGTCGAGGATGAGCACCTCGGGCCGGGACATCATCGCAGCGGCCAGCCCTATCTTCTTCTGATTGCCCTTCGAAAGTTCGCGGATGTATTTTCCGCTGCCGAGGATCTCTCCGCCGAAGAAGTCCGCGAACTCCGCCAGGAATTCTTCGTACCGCTCGCGGGTCACGCCGTACACCTCTGCAACGAACGAGAAGTACTCTTCGGGGGTGAGGAAGTCGATGAGGAACCGCTCGTCCAGGTATGACCCGGTGTGGCGCTTCCACGCCTCCGTCGCATGGACGTTGGCCCCTTTCATCTCCACGGTCCCGGCGGTGGGGACGATGAGGTCGAGCATGAGGCTGAAGAACGTCGTCTTGCCTGCCCCGTTGTTCCCGACGAGTCCGAACGTCTCGCCCGGCCGTATGGTCATGTCGCTCACGTCGAGCGCGACCAGTTTCCCGTACTGTTTCTTCAGATCGTGTGCATGGATCATCAGCGGCTCCGGCTCTACGATTGTCTGAATCCTGCCCGCATCAGATACTTCTGCGAGGTGAATGTACGCTGCACGAACCTCATCAGCGGCGTCATGCCCAACAGGCCAAGTACGCCGAGTCCCCCGAGCACATACAATCCTGCGGCCGGGGTGAGGATCGTGTTGGCGAGGATGAAGAGAAGGATGGGAGCGATCATTGTGGGCAGGATCGTCAGGAAATTCGTGCTTCCCTTCCCCTGTGTGCTGAAGATGCTCGCTCCGAGGTCCATCCGTTTTCGTGAGAGCATCGACCAGAGGATGAGCAGGAAGGAGTTGACCCCGAGAGCATAGATGCCCGTCGCGACGTGGATGGGAAGAAGCTGCTCGGCGATGAAGAACATCGGCAGGCCAAGAAGCAGCCCGAAGAAGCCGAGGGACAGGAGCAGGTAGAGCTTCGCCCGCAGGTAGGCCGCACAGTCCACCGGCGCGGTCAGCAGGAGGTCGAAGTAATTGCTTTCCCAGACGAACAGGAACTGGCCATGGACGAGCATCGGCATACCGACGAACAGCAGCGCCATGTAGAGGAGCATGAAGGTCTCGAAGCCGTCCAATGCCGGCTGCTTCCACGCCGGCGCGGATAGAACGATCGTCGTATCCCCCGTCACTGTGAATTCCTTCACATCCGGCTCCAGGTCCGGACCGGTCGAGGCCTCCGTTCTCCATGTGCCAAGCGTGACGATGACGCGCAGCGCAGTCCCTTCGACGAACGGTATCGTCCTGCTCCACGAGCTGTCCTCATTGCGGACGAGCGGTACTTTGGACGGCTTCCATGGCCCCAGGAGGGAGTGGTTCCCCGTCACATAGACCCAGGCATCCTTCGGGACTGCCGCGTCCCTGACGACGAACTGTACGAGACGCTCCTCCGGAAGGGTCGCTGCGGTCAGTACTTCCCGGGTCGGCATGTGGTCGGGAGGGGGATAGAACTCAAGGAAGACCGGCGCCATCCCCATATAATAGAGTGGCACGAAGAGGATGACAAAGATGACAAGCCCGAACGATGCCCGCGGACGTTTGTTACGAAGAAGCATCTTCAATTCGAGTCCCAGGTACGCCGCAACGGCCCCTTTGCCCTCGAACCTTTTCAGAAGGCTGTCTCCGCTCATTCCCCGATCGATCCGTCCCGCCTCCAGCAACGACTCGAGCCGGAGCAGGCCGGTCAGCCATCCGACGACCCCCTCAGTGATGGCACCGATGACCGCCAACCAGACCAGTACTGTCAACGGCATGGTGAGGAGCGATCCGTACAGAGCTGCCGAGAGCTCCGCAAGTTCGAAGATGCCGGCCTCTCCCAGCACGAAGAGGGCCGCCATAGCGAGGGCGATCAAGGGCACGGTCCGCGTCTTCTGCGCCTGAAGTTTTTCTGTGGCGAAGACGATGACGTTCGCCAGAACCATCATTCCGCTGACGCCGAGGAACCATGCAAGCGATGACAACCATCCTGTCTCCGGGAGCATCAACGTGAAGACAATGGGAATGATGGCGAAGAGAGGGACGATGTTGAAACCGGAGATGAGCGTGCGGAGGAGCATGAATCGCACGATGTGCCTCCGGGGAACGGGAAGCAGCAGATAGGGCAAGACCTCGACGGAGGGGGCTTTCTGCAGGAACAGCCTGAGCATGACGTCGAACATGAACCATGCGAGCAGGATGCCGTTCACAAGGACGACGGGGTCCTCGCCCGGATACATCTCCTCGAGCACAGGACGGATGAACAGGCCCAGTCCGAGGAGGTTCAGAGCAAGCAGTGCGAGGATCGCACCGATGACGATGTTGGCGCCGAGCTCACGACCCCAGATGATGGAGCGCACGCTCGATTTCCAACTATGAGAAAAGAGGGACATGCTGAACATTCAGAGGTTCCGGACGTATACGCCCAAGGTCATGATTGGTTACTGAACGGAAAAATCGCGTGGAAGACAAGAGGCACAGCGGTGGAATGCCTGTCGGATTGCATCCACCCTCATGACTGCCTATTCTTGAGGGTCATTTCATAGAACGGATACAAGATGCCAAGCGCTGTTTCGATCGAGAGGGTCAGGAAAACGTTCGGCGATACGGTCGCCGTCGATGACCTCAGCCTGGAGGTCCCCGATGGGTCGGTGTATGGCTTCATCGGGCCGAACGGTTCCGGAAAGACCACCACGCTGCGGATGATGATGAATATCCTGCTGCCTGATTCCGGCACTATCCGGATGTTCGGTGAGCAGATGCATGCAGGAGCGGCCGACATGATAGGCTACATGCCGGAGGAACGGGGCCTGTACAAGCGCATGCGGGTGCGTGAGATACTGCAGTTCTTCGCCCGTCTGCGGAAGACTCCCGATGCTGATGCGTACATCACAGAGTGGCTCGAGCGGTTCGACCTCGCTGACAGAGCGAGGGACAAGGTCGAAACGCTGAGCAAGGGATTGAGCCAGAAGGTGCAGTTCATGGCGACGGTCATTACGCGGCCGAAGCTCCTCCTGCTGGATGAGCCGTTCTCCGGACTGGACCCTCTGAATACCGACCACATGCGGGAGGCGGTCCTGGACCTTCGGAAGAAAGGGACCACGGTCGTCTTCAGCACACACGATATGAGCACGGCAGAACGAATGTGCGATTTCATCTTCATGATCCATAAAGGGAAGAAGGTCCTCGACGGGACGCTGGCGTCGATCCAGGACATGTACGGCACGGACACGGTCCGCGTGCGGTTGTCCGACGGCAGGCCTGCGCTCGACGGCCTCGGGGGTGTGGAGCGTGTGACGGATTTCGGACAGATGCAGGAGCTCAGGCTCGTGAAGGGGGCGGACACGAATGCGATCCTTTCGGCGCTCGTGTCACGCACAACGGTACGCAGCTTCGACGTGGTCAGGCCGTCCTTGCACGATATCTTCGTCCGCATCGCCGGTGTGAGGTCGGAGGAGGTGCAGGATGCATAAGATCCTCACCTTCGCGCGCCGTGAGTACCTCGCGGCAGTCAGAACGAAAGGTTTCATCATCGGCCTGCTGATCGCACCCATCATGATGGGGGGCAGTCTCATCGTGTTCGCGATCATGAAGGACAGGGTGGACACGACCGACAAGACGGTCGCCATCGTGGACCGGACAGGCCTCGTCGCAGCATCACTTGTCGAGGCGGCGGAACGCAGGAACGAACAGGATGTCTTCGACGCAGAAACGGGGAACAAGGTACGCCCGGCGTACAGCTTTGTTGTCGTCGAACCGTCCTCGGACACCCTCGGGCAGCGACTAGAGCTCTCCGAGCGCGTACGCGACGGGGAGTACCATGCATTCCTCGACATCGGCGCCGATGTCGTCCATCCGATCGGCAAGGACGAGACGTGCCGTGTGCTGTACTTCGGCAAGAACGCTGCGCTGGACGATTTCCGCCGCTGGATCAGCGGCCCGCTCAACGACCAGCTCCGGCTGCTCCGGCTGAAGGACGCGCGCATCGGTCCGGAGCAGGTGCCCGACCTGTTCTGGTGGATGGGGGTGGAGGGCATGGGCCTCCTGGAGGCGGATGCAGAAACGGGCGGCGTCACGGCGCTGCAGAGGTCGAGCGAGATCGAGGCGTTGCTCATTCCGATCGTCCTGATGATGCTGATGTTCCTCATGATGATGATGAGCATTCCCGGAATGCTCCAGTCGGTGATGGAGGAGAAGACGCAGCGGATCGCAGAGGTGCTTCTGAGCTCTATGAGGCCCGTCGAGTTCATGTCGGGAAAGGTGGCAGGGGGTATCGCAGTGTCGCTCACGACCTCGCTGGTCTATATCATCGGGGGTACGCTGACGGTCGAATACCTTGGGTATGCCCGGATGATACCGTATGACGTCCTTCCCTGGTTCTTTGTCTATATGCTCCTGGCGGTCGTCATGTTCGGCGCAATGTCCACAGCGCTCGGGGCCACCTGCAGCGAGCCGAAAGATGCCCAGTCGCTCACATTCCCGTCCATTCTGCCGGCCATCATCCCCATGTTCGTCTACTTCCCTGTGGTGCGCGAACCCGCAGGGGCGTTCGCCACGTGGATGTCCCTCTTCCCGCCGTTCACGCCGACGCTGATGGTCCTCAGAATGTCCACTCCCGAGCCGGTGCCGATATGGCAGCCCATCGTCGGCCTCGTGGGCATGTTTCTGTTCACTCTCCTCTTTGTATGGGCCGGCGGGAGGATCTTCCGGGTGGCCATCCTCATCCAGGGAACGCCTCCGAAGTTCTCGCGGATCGTGGGATGGATCGTCAGGGGGTAGGGATCTCTTGACGTTAAGAAGCCGAAAGTGTATACTGGAATGAGCATGACAACGGCCGTCCGATATTCCTTCTTCTTTTATTATCGGTTCCGAACGCGACTGCGTTCCGGCTGAGACGGCACGTTTGTGACCTTCAAAGGTGGGACCGCAGAGCAAAGCGGCCCACCTTTTCTTTTGTACATCAATCATCAATCGACAATCGTCAATCGACAATACTATGACCAACCTCAGACTTGTTGCACTCAATGACCGGCCCCGCACGATCGTACAGGTCGGGAATGTCCGCTTCGGCGATGGGCTCGTCATCATCGCAGGTCCATGCAGCGTCGAGACAGAGGCGCAGACCATCTCCGTTGCCCACGCTGTCAAGAAGGCCGGCGCGAACGTTCTCAGAGGCGGCGCCTTCAAGCCGCGTACATCGCCGTATGCGTTCCAGGGACTCGGCCTGAAAGCGTTGAAGATACTCGCAAAGGCCAGGGAAGAAACGGGTTTGCCCGTGGTGACCGAGGTCCTGGACACGCGTGATGTCTCGTGGGTGTCGGAATATGCCGACATGCTGCAGGTAGGCGCGCGCAACATGCAGAACTTCTCGCTGCTCAAGGAGGTTGGGCGGTCCGAGCGCCCGGTCCTCCTGAAACGGGGCATGTACTCCACCATCGACGAGTGGCTGAACTGCGCCGAGTACATCCTGAACGAGGGGAATCCGAACGTGGTCCTCTGCGAGCGCGGTATCCGGACGTTCGAGACCTATACACGGAACACGCTGGACCTGAGCGCTGTGCCGGCGGTGAAAGAAGTGAGCCATCTTCCGGTCATCACCGACCCCACGCATGGCACCGGGCGTGTGAGCCTCATCGAGCCGATGTCGCTCGCGTCCGTGGCCGCCGGAACTGACGGTCTGATCCTCGAGGTTCACAGCAATCCGGCGGAAGCGTTGAGCGACAAGGACCAGGCGCTTCTGCCTGCACAATTCGTATCGTTGGTACACAAATGCCGGATGTTGCGCGAAGCGTGGCTCTCGCTGGATGATACTGCCACGACCCGTCCGGAAGGAGTCGCTTCATGAACATCGACCAGATCCGTCAACAGATCGACAGGCTCGATCAGGACCTGCTGCAGCTCATTCACCGCCGCATGGGGCTGGCGCTCCGTGCCCGGCGCCACAAGCTCGAGCCAGCCGACCCCCGGCGGGAGGAGATCGTGCTCACGAACGCCTCACGGATGGCCTCGACGCTCCTCGAACAGGAATTCCTGACAGACCTCTTCCGGATGATCATGGACCATAGCAAGAGGATCCAGGAGAAGCCGCTGCGGCTCGCCGCATTCCAGGGGGAGCTCGGTGCATGGGGCGATATCGCCTCGCGGAGCCTGGGCGGGGAGGTCGTTCCGGTCCCGTGCGCGACGTTCGTCGACGTGTTCGAAGAGGTGGAGAAGGGAGAGTGCGATGCCGGTGTTGTGCCGATCGAGAACTCCCTCGAAGGTGCGGTGACGGAGGTGAACGACCTGCTGATCGACCGGTCGCTGCACATTGTCGGCGAGGTCACCGTACCGATCCATCATGCGCTGATGGTGCTGCCCGGCTCGGACTACAGGGACATCCGGGCTGTCTATTCGCATCCACAGGCCCTGGGGCAGTGCCGGGGGTTCCTCAGGCGGAACAAGCTGGAGCCGCGACCCTACTATGATACTGCCGGGGCGGCGCGATGGCTCGCATCGGAACGTCCGTCGGCGACCGCAGTGATCGCCAGCCCGCTTGCAGCGAGCCTGTATGGTCTCGACGTCATCAAAGAGCACATCGAAGACCACGACAGCAACCACACGAGGTTCGTCATCCTGTCGAAGGCGGAAGCGCGGCGAGAGGGGAGAAAAGGGACGCTCGTCTTCTCGGCCCCGCATCGTGCAGGTGCGCTGCATGAGGTCCTCAAGGTGTTCGCTGACCATGGCATCAACCTTTCCCGCATCGAGTCGCGGCCCGACCGGTCGAAGCCCGGTTCGTACTCGTTCCTCATCGATGTGCTTCTCTCGGGGGAAGGCAAGGACCTCGACCCGGTCCTTCTGGAGATGAAAGAGCATGCCGGGGACGTGCGCGTGCTCGGCGTGTATAAGGAGGCCGTGACATGAAGATATCCATCCTCGGCGGCGGTCGGATGGGAGCGTGGCTTGCGGACTCCCTCGGAGGCCGGCACGATATCTGCCTGTTCGATACCGATCCACAGGTCAAACAGACATTGGAGAAGGGGAAGCGTTTGAGCGACCTTGCGGAGGTGCAGGACGTACAGCCGGACATGCTCATCAATGCTGTAAGCCTGCAGAACACCCTCGATGCTTTCCGGGCTGCAGAGCCGTTCCTGCCCTCCGGGTGCATTGTGTGCGACGTGGCGTCGGTGAAGGGCGACCTGCCAGCATACTATGCTGAGACGGGGAGGCGGTTCGCATCCATCCATCCGATGTTCGGACCCACCTTCGCCCGGATGGAGCATCTGAAGAACGAGAACGCGGTCATCATCACTGAATCCGATGATGGGGCCAAAACCTTCTGGCGCGAGTTCCTGCAGGGTTTCGGCATCACGCTCTTCGAGTATCCGTTCGCCGAGCATGACGCGATGATGGCATATTCCCTCACACTTCCGTTCGTGTCGTCGCTCGTCTTTTCTTCGTGTGTGTCGATGAAGGCAGTTCCCGGCACGACGTTCCGAAAGCACGTGGAGGTCGCCAAGGGACTTCTGGGAGAGGACGATTACCTTTTGACGGAGATCCTGTTCAACCGCGAATCGCTTGGACAATTGCAGAAGATCTCCGGGCGCCTGAACCACCTGCGACACATCATCGACCAGAGGGACAGCGAGGAAGCACGGAAGTTCATCGGATCCCTCCGACACAATCTTCTTCTGTCGGAGTAAATCCCTTCCAGAGGGCTGTGCCCCCTCCAAATGCTGGGAATCCGGTCGCCCGTAGGGTAAAACGGCTATCCCCCCCCGGGGGGGGACTCCCCTTGCGTTTACGCCAATCCGCTCATATCTTGGAAGTAGTGCTGGTGAGAATATTGTGCTGTTGGACCATTGTACGCTGTGGTTTCTGCGATTTCCGTCCTCATTGGAGTGTTTGTGTCCGTCGAAGTCAGATCAGCAGCACAGGCAGACAAAGAAGACCGTCGCCAGAAGAGGATCATCATCACCCTCTTCGTGATCGGTTTCATCGGCCTTGGATATGCGGTCTATGACTACCTGGACCTTGTCGGACACACGGCCCTGCCTCAGAACCTCTCGCAAGTCGACCCGGTCATCGAGCAATGGAAAGCTTCCGGACTGGTCCACTCGTTCGATGCACCGAACTCGACCATCGTCGTGAACGAAAGTCAATGGGCAGGCAAGAAGCGCCCCGAGAAGATCGGCATCATCACACAGCTGGCGCGCTACTGTGCCGAGAAGAACAACAGCGGCACATGGGCCCTGACCGTGAAGGGCCAGAACACATCCGTCACGCTGGGCGAGATGGGCCCGCGGGGGATACTGGTGAACTGACATGGGCCAGCAGCAACTCCTCCTCATAGTGCTCGGAGCACTGATCGTCGGCCTGGCCGTGTACGGCGGGACACGCATGATGTCGACCGCGAACCAGGAGAACGAGCGTGACCTGATCATCACGCAGATGAACATGCTCGTCGGCGAAGCTCGCAAGTTTGCTGCACGTCCCAATCACCTCGGTGGCGGCGATGGGAGCCTCGTTGGCTTCAGGCCTCCACAGAAGATGACAACCACCGACCGGCTGACCATCAACGTTACAGCTGGAGACACCTGGGTTCTCTTCCAGGGATTCGGGGGGGTCAATGGCGTCGATGGCGACAACCCCGTCCAGATCGTTGCGCAATTCGATTTTTCCGCTGATTTCTCCAGCGGAGCATGGTCCACCATGGAGTCGGTGAACTAGGCTTTCCTTCTGTACCGCCGTCCGGCGTTTTCTCTTCCTCCCAAAACCTTCTGAAAATGTCACGAGTGCGTCCCTGCCCAGGGCTGTGCTGCACCGTTTTTTCCTGCTCCGGGAGTCCCTTGGGCAGCGCTGCACCACTGTCCGCATGAAGCTCCGGTCTATCCTGTCCGATACTTGATTAATCAGACTAAATAGTCTAATATATATCATCATCACTGATCAACCAGGCATCGACCAGGGCTCTCTGCATGACACAGCAGCCATCTGATTCCCCCGGCACGCTCGCAACGGTCAGGCGAACACTCCGTCCGCCCGCCGCATGGCGTCTGCCGGTCATGTTCATGCTCGGCCTCCTGGCAGGACTGGCCGTCCTGATCGTCCGTCTCTCGGATGCTCCCTCGTATCTCTCCGATGATCCGGCAACATGCATGAACTGCCACGTTATGACCTCCCAGTATGCCACATGGCAGCGGGGAAGTCATGGCAGGGTTGCGACATGCAACGATTGTCATGTGCCACACGATAATGTTGTGCGGACGTACGCATTCAAAGCGCAGGATGGGTTCCGGCATGCGAGCATCTTCACCCTGCGGATGGAGCCGCAGGTCATACAGATCAAGCAAGCGGGCAAGGAGGTCGTACAAGAGAACTGTCTCCGGTGTCATGACCATCTCACCTCCCTCGCCCGGTTGGGAACGCAGTCCTATGTGGAGACCCAGCATGGTGAGGGCAAGGCGTGCTGGGACTGCCATCGCGAGGTACCGCACGGACGAGTGAACTCGCTCGCCTCCACGCCGTACGCACGCGTTCCGATCCTCTCGGATCCTCTTCCGGCATGGATCAGGGGTGCTGTCGCAGCAGGACGTAGCTCAACCACATCGTCACCAACGGAGTGACCCGTTATGAAAAGTATCGTCGACATCGTCAAAGAGAGACCAGCTGTCGGGTGGATATTGTTCATCGCTACCGCGGTCGTCGTTTTTCTCGTCGGCCTGTTCGGGGCCTCCATCATCGAACGCCGGGCCGAATCCCGGCTGGCGTTCCAGATGGTCAAGCCACTGGGGGAGTGGGAACCCCGGAACGAAGTGTGGGGCGAGAACTTCCCGCGTGAGTATGAGACCTACCGCGCGACGCTCGATACCACATTCGAAAGCCGCTTCGGCGGGAGTGCCATGCGGGACATGCTCGAGGAGGACCCCAACAACGTCATCCTGTGGGCCGGCTATGCGTTCTCTCGTGACTACAACCAGGGACGCGGCCACTATCATGCGGTCCGGGACATAAGGAACACGCTCCGAACCGGCGTACCTCAGCCGGCGACCTGCTGGACGTGCAAAAGCACCGATGTTCCCCGCGTGATGAAAGAGATCGGCATCTCTGAGTTCTACATGAAGACCTGGGAAGACCTGGGGGGCGAGATCGTGAATCCCATCGGTTGCCAGGACTGTCACGATCCGCTCACGATGAACCTCCGTATCACTCGCCCTGCACTTCAGGAAGCGTTCCAGCGTCAGGGGAAGGACATTTCGGAGGCGACACATCAGGAGATGCGGTCCCTCGTGTGCGCTCAATGCCACGTCGAGTACTACTTCAAGGGAAAGAAAGAGAAATACCTCACCTTCCCGTGGGATGACGGGTTCTCTGCCGATGACATGGAGACGTACTACGACCGCGTCGAGCACGTCGATTTTGTCCACTCCCTCAGCAAGACCCCGATCCTGAAGGCACAGCATCCTGATTACGAACTGTACATGACCGGTGTCCATGCGGAGCGGGGCGTGTCATGCGCCGATTGTCACATGCCGTACAGGAGTGAAGGAGGCGTCAAGTTCACCAACCACAAGATCGCCAGCCCGCTTGCGACCGTCTCGACATCGTGTCAGGTGTGCCATCGGGAGAGTGAGGCAGATCTGGTGGGGAACGTTGAGACGCGGCAGATGCGGGTGAAGGAACTGCTTACGATGGCGGGAGATGCGCTTGTCCGGACCCACCTGGAGGCAGAGTTCGCATGGAAGAAGGGTGCCACTGAAACGGAGATGAAACCCGTGCTCACGCTCATCCGGCACGCACAATGGCGGTGGGATTGGGTCGCAGCCTCGCATGGTGCGGGATTCCACTCTCCGGATGTCGCACTGCGAACGCTGGCAACGAGCATTCAAAAGTCCCAGGAAGCGCACGCCGAGATCGTGCGGCTCCTCGCCCGGCGCGGCTTCACGGACCCCGTGCCGCTGCCCGATGTGTCGACAAAATCGAAGGCGCAGCGATATATAGGTCTGGACCTCGCAGCTCTGCAAACGGCGAAGGCAGATTTCCTGCGAAAGACGGTTCTCACCTGGGATGCTGAGGCCGAAAAGCGTCAGGGCGCACTCGAGAAGTACTGATCGGAGGCTGACATATGGTGTCACCCGGATCCCGGCCATGGCCGGGATCTTCGTTTCTCCCGAGGGAGAATGCGCTCCTTCCCCTTTCTTTTTGACGTAAACACTCCTACAATACTCCTTCACATCAGTCCTCAACGTCTCTGTCACCCTGTCCAGGAGGCCCTGATCATCGGTACTGTACCTCGCCCGGACCGTCCCTCAGTTCAATGAGCACGCACTCACAGACCATGTACTCTGTTTCCCGGCAGGGAAGACTCAGGCCCCTGCTCGTCGCCTCGTGCATTCTTGTGTCTTCCCTTCAGGTCATGGGCCAGATCGCGGCCCAGCCGACCAGGATGATCGTTCCGCTCCGGTCGTTCGTGTCCGTGAGTCCTATCGCCGGTGCCGGATCCCAAAAGAGCGCGGTGACCACGGCGAAGCCGGACCTTGCCTCACTCACGGTGTATTTCGACCGGTCCTCCCTTCCGCCGGAAGCCGGGCCACAGTTCGTCAGGATAACGACGCACGTCCTGAACCGTGACGGAGACCAGCTGGATGCGGTGGACCAATTCGCGTTCACCTTTCCCCGGGAGGAGACGCCGGAAAAGGACGCAGATAAGATGGAGGAGTACGCGCGTCAGATCATGCAGTTCGGATTCATCAGTCCCGGACGGAGCGATTCGGTGCAGATCCGGCTTGACACGCTACCGGATTGGGGGTATGTGCGGATCGTTGTGGCTCCCGACGAGGAGTACACAAAGTACACATCGCGGAACAATACCCGCATCATCTGGCATTACCGTATCCGGGGCTCCTGGCTGGACAGCAGGTTCACGTTCGGCATCCCGAAGGTCATCTACGATAGCCAGGCCACAGATTCTGTGGAGTACGGGAATGCCAGCGCGCTGCTCCGGTTCTTCTATGTGGATCGCGAGAGTGGAGAGCAATTCCCCGTGAGTGCGGGCTTCGGCCTGTATGGCGTGAGTACACCGCTGGACGTCTCCAAACGGGGCGGCGGTTTCGTCCTGTCGCTGTACTTCGATGTCATCCAGTTCTTCAGGATCTACGGGCTGGAGATCACTGACAGGGCGAACGCAGGCCTCGAAATCGCTCCGTTCTTCCCTGTCGAAAAAAAACCACGCGTCCTTCTGTCGGCACGCATCGGATACAATCCATAACGGTACGACCATGACCAGTCAATCGATCCGGCGAATCGCACTGACGACAGGGGGCGGCGACGCTCCCGGGCTCAACGCGGTCATCCGCGCTGCTGTCGTCGCGGCTTTCAACAGAGGCTGGGAGGTCTTCGGCATCAGGGATGGATACAATGGCATCCTCCAGCCGGACAACTATCCCGACGGCGGCGTCTTCCCGCTCACGAGGGCCCAGGTCAGGGGCATCACGCATCTGGGCGGGACCATCCTCGGCACGACGAACAAAGGGAATCCGCTCTCGTACCCTGTGCGCCAGCCCGATGGCTCGGTCAAGGAGACGGACCGTTCCGACGATGTCATCCGGGGACTGTCGATGGCCGGCATCGATGCCGTCATCGCCATCGGCGGCGACGGGTCGCTCACGATCGCGAACGCTCTTGCAAAGAAAGGTCTTCGAATCGTTGGCGTCCCGAAGACGATCGACAATGACCTCGATCAGACCGTCATCACGTTCGGGTTCGATACGGCTGTCTCATTCGCCACGGCGTGTGTCGACCGTCTGCATTCCACGGCAGAGGCGCATCAGCGCATCATGGTCATCGAGGTCATGGGCCGCTATGCCGGGTGGATCGCACTGAACTCCGGCGTATCGGGAACGGCGGATGTGATCCTGATCCCCGAGATCCCGTACGACCTCAGGAAGATCGCAGAGAAGATCGAACGGCGCTATCAGTCGGGCGCGCAGTTCGCAATCGTCGTCGTCGCTGAGGGAGCGAAGCCGAAGGGAGGGACCTATGCCGTTGTCGAGAAGGAGATCGGCAGGGCGGAGCGGCTGGGAGGGATCGGCGATACGGTCGCGCGTCAGCTGCAGGAGATGACGAAACACGAGGCCCGCTGCGTTGTGCTCGGGCATCTGCTTCGGGGAGGAACACCCACGACCTTTGACAGGCTCGTCTCGCTCCGGTTCGGGGCGGCGGCCGTGAGAGCCCTCGAGGAGGGCCGCTCGGGGATCATGGTGGCCCTCGATCCTCCGACCGTCCGCTATGTGGACCTCGACCAGGCAACAAGCCGCATGAAGGTTGTTCCGCTCACCTGCGATACCATCCTGACCGCACGGGACCTCGGGGTCGCATTCGGTGATTGACGGCTCACCGAAGGGAAAGTGTTCCGTGGCTGAACACAGGACACTCGATCGTTCGCTCATCATGTGGACAGGACCTGATACTCGATCATGAGAAACGTCATCGGAATGCGTCGGGAGACCAAGGACAAGACGCAGCGGCGTGCGCCTCTGGCACCGAGAGAGGTGCGCTGGCTCGTCCGGGAGAAGGGGATACGAGTGCTCGTCTATCCGTGGGACCGCCGGATCTTCTCGGACGAGGAGTACCGGCGTGCCGGGGCTGAGATCACGGAGGACCTTTCGGAGGCGAACATCATCTTCGGCGTCAAGGAAGTGGCGCCGAGCTGGATGCTGCCCGAAAAACCCTACGTCTTCTTCTCGCACGTCATCAAGGGGCAGGCCTACAACATGCCCCTGCTGCGGCACATCCTGGACACGAAGGTATCGCTGTTCGATTATGAGCTCGTGAAGGACAGGAAGGGGAAGCGAACCATCGCGTTCGGGGACTTCGCGGGCTATGCGGGGCTGATCGATTCGATCTGGGCCCTGGGCAAGCGGCTCGATGCAGAAGGGATCCGGCATCCTTTCGGTCGTATGAGGTACGCCACGTCGTACAAACGGCTGGACGAAGCGCGGAGTGACCTCCGGCGGATCGCGCGTCATATCCGTACGAAAGGACTTCCTGCATCACTGTCGCCGTTCATTGTCCTTGTAACGGGATACGGCCGGGTATCGACGGCTGCCATGGAGCTGCTGAAGCTGCTCCCGATAGAAATGATCGATGCAGGCGATCTGGACGCGCTGATGTCGCGCGGCAGGTTCTCGCGCCATGTGGTGTGCGTCGTGCAGACGAAGAAATCGGACCTCTACACGCGAAGAGGAAAGCCGGGATCCTTCGATCTGCACGAGTTCAATCGTCATCCGGACCGATACCGCGAGCGGTTCAGTGAGCTCGTTCCCCACGCATCGATGATCATCAACGGTATCTACTGGGAACCGCGCTATCCGAAGATCCTGACAAAACGGTTCGTCCGGGCTCTGTTCGCGCGTGAACGGTCTCCGCGGCTTCGTGTCGTCGGGGATATCACGTGCGACATCGGGGGGTCCATCGAGATCACGGTCAAGGCAACGACAGAGCAGGCGCCGGTGTTCGTCTATCGGGCATCGGACGGGAGAGCGGTAACGGGAGTGCGGGGGCGCGGCCCTGTGGTGCTTGCCGTGGACAAATTGCCGACAGAACTTCCGCTGGAGGCGTCGAGCTCGTTCAGCGAAGCTCTTGCACCGTATGTGCCGGGCCTGGCGCGGGCCGATCTGACAAGACCACTGCACGCACTCTCCATCCGCACGGCGTTCAAAGACGCGCTCATCGCCCATCGCGGAAAGCTGATGCCGGCATTCGCATACCTCAAAAAGACGCTGAGACAACGAACGTGAAGAACATCCTCGTCCTCGGGGCTGGACTTTCCAGCAGATACCTCATTCACAAGCTGTTGACGCAGGCGCAGGAGGAGGATTGGTACGTCACCGTCGCCGACAGGGACATGCAGGCCGCTTCCCAGGCGGTCACGGGAAATGCGCGTGGCCAGGCCGTGAAGTTCGAGGCGAACGATGCGGACCTGCGTGCCGCGCTGATCGGGAATGCAGACATCGTCGTCAATCTTCTCACCCGGCCGTTGCAGCATCTCATCGCACTGGACTGCCTGTATCACGGGAAGTCTATGGTCACTGCGTCGTATGAGGAGGCGGCCGTCCGGAAGCTAGACACGGACGCACACCGGCGGGGGATCCTGATCCTCAATGAGCTCGGCGTCGATCCCGGGATCGACCACATGATCGCGATGTCCCTCATCAATAAGGTGCGGTCGCAAAGTGGCATCGTCACGAGCTTTCATTCGTACGGGGGTGGCCTGCCTGCCCGCGAATCGATCACGAATCCGATGAACTACGCCATCACATGGAATCCGCGGAACGTGCTGATGGCGGGGGAGGACGGGGCCATCTACAAGGAGCACGGGAAGATCAAGATGGTGCCGTTCCATCAGGTCTTCAACCGGACCTGGACGGTCGAGGTCGAGGGATTCGGCGAGCTCGAGGCCTATCCGAACCGTGACTCGCTCGCCTATGAGTCCCTCCTGGGATTGAAGCATGCGCACACGATGATCCGTGGAACGCTGCGATATCCGGGTTGGAGCGAGACGTGGCAGTGCATCGTGCAGCTCGGCCTGACGAACGAAGTGCTGGTGATCCCCGGCCTATCCGAGATGACGTATCGTGAGATGGTGGAGATGTTCCTGCCGCCGTATCATGGATCGGCCCATTTCTCCCAGGATCTCGCAGCATATCTCGGCATCAGCCCGACGGGCGATGTGATGTCCAAGCTCCGATGGCTCGGATTGTTCTCGAATGAGAAGATCGGTCTCGATGTCACGACGACGGCTCAGGTGATGACGCATCTCATCCGGTCGAAGCTGCTGCTCCCGCCGGAGGGGAAGGACGTCGTCATCCTCTGGCATCAGATTCAGGCGGAGTATGCCGGGGATGAACCACGGAAGGAGCTGATCACTCACGAGCTCGTCGAGTACGGGGATCCGAAGGGATTCTCGTCGATCACCAGGCTTGTCGGACTGCCGTTGTCAGTGGCGGTGCGGCTCATCCTCAACGGAACCATCCGGATCTCGGGATGCCTCATCCCGACGCATCCGACCATTTACGATGCCATCCTACCGGAACTGACAAGGGAGGGGCTCATCTTCAAACAGTCCGTCACACCAGTGCCGTGATCCCCGCCCAATGCGGCGGATGACCGGCGGGAAGCGCTGAAAAAGGAAGGAAGGACGCATGGAACAGCTTGACATCATGCTCGAATCGCTGCGGCAGTTCTGGAATCAGGTCGCAGAAGTGCTCCCGCGCATCATCGCTGCGCTCGTCATCCTCACACTTGGATGGATGCTTGCCAAGCTCGTGAGACGAGCCACGAAACGACTGCTGAATCTGCTGAAGGTGGACGTCATCGCGGAGCGGTCCGGCATCGAGGATTTCCTGCTCCGCGGCGATGTGAAGCTGACGATGGTGGGGCTGCTGTCGAGTCTTGTCTATTGGATCATCATGCTCACGGTCGTGCTGGCGGTGATGAACAGTCTCGGCCTGGATGCGGCGGCTGAGCTCTTCAACAAGGTCATCCTGTATCTGCCCAATGTCGTCGTCGCAGTCCTCGTGCTCATCTTCGGCGCACAGTTCGCCCGGTTCATCCAGGGCATCTCGTTCACCTACCTGACGAACATCGGTATCGGCGGCGCGCGGCTGATGAGCATGATCACCCAGTACGCATTGCTGTTCTTCGTCGTCTCCGTTGCGCTCGAACAGCTCGAGATCGGCGGGCAGGTCCTGGTCTCCGCATTCCAGATCGCCTTCGGTGCGCTCTGTCTTGCCCTTGCGCTCGCGTTCGGCCTCGGCGGACGCGACTGGGCCTCCGGGGTCATCAACCGTGCCTTCGGGCAGCAAAACCTGGGGGAGAGGAAGTAGGACCTCAGACATACACGATTCACTGTTCACCGTTCACTTTCGTCTGTCCTTCGGGTGCCATTGCTATGATTATCGATTGCCACACCCACGTCAACAACTATCATGACGAATCCGTCGGGAACCTTCCGGAGGCGATCGCCAACCTCCAGCGCGAGATGCGCCGGAACAGGATCGACAGTGCGCTCGTTCTGACCTCATACAAGGTCGTTCCTGGCAGACCATCTACCAGGGCGGTGGTGGAAGCCACGCGTGACCTGAAGAACGTGTACGTCGTTGCGGGGCTCAGTTTTCTCAACTTCAAAGAGGACGACCTGCGCGAGTTGAGGGAGTTTCTGCAGGACGGACAGGTGCGCGGACTGAAACTCTACCCGGGGTATGAGCCGTACTATCCGGGGGACCCGACGATGAGGCCTGTCTATGAGATCGCGGAGGAGTTCGATGTCCCCGTGATGATCCATTCCGGCGACACCTACAGTCCGACGGGCAAGGTCAAGTACTCACATCCGCTGCATGTCGATGATGTCGCAGTCGACCACCCCAATGTGCGTATCGTCATCTGCCATATCGGGAATCCCTGGATCCGCGACTGCATGGAGGTGGTGTACAAGAACAAGAACGTCTACACCGACATCTCCGGGCTGGTCCTGGGCAATTTTTCTGACCGCTTCGAACGCTACATGCGCAAGCAGCTTCAGGAGATGCTCCTCTATGGTGTCGAGCCCGACAAGGTGCTGTTCGGCACGGACTGGCCCATCTCCTCGATGGAATCGTACCTGGAGTTCATGGAAGAACTGAGCATCCCGACGAGGGACAAGCAGAAGATCATGTCGGAGAACTCGGCCCGCGTCTTCCGTCTGCCCATCGGACAATCCCAGAACACCTCGTTCAGCTGGCTCAGGTCCTGAGAGGAAGATCGATCGCGTTCCCCGTCACCCTTCGGCACAGGTTTCTCTTCGCTCTTCTCTACTTCTCGGAGGGCGCCCCCATCGGATATGCCTGGTGGGCCCTTCCGACGCAGCTTCGTGCTGACGGCGTCGACCTACCGACGATCACCCTGCTCTCGTCACTTCTTGCTATCCCGTGGGCCCTCAAGGCCCTGTGGGCCCCGATTCTCGATGCCTTCCGGTCGCCTCGCTGGACATATCGGTCATGGATCATAGCGGCGCAGACGGGCATGGGGCTGGCGCTTCTCCCTCTGGCCGTCGCAGGTCCCGCATCGGTCCTCTGGCTGACCTTCGTATGTCTTATCGTTCATGCCTTCCTTGCGGCGACACAGGATGTGGCCATCGACGCGCTCTGCATCTCAGCGCTTCCCCCGGACGAAAGAGGCAGGGCGAACGGGTGGATGCAGGCGGGGATGCTGCTCGGCCGTTCGTTGTTCGGCGGGGGAACACTGCTCCTCCTGTCGGTGCTCGGACCATCGGGCGGGATCGTTGCGCTCATCGCCGTGATCTGGGGCATTGCGCTGGTCGTCGCGCGTTCTGACCTCAGAGAAGCGGATCCGCCGTCCGCGTCCGGACGCAGGGACCTTTCGCTTATCGTCCATGTCTTTGGCTTCCTCCTTCGTCAGCGGATCGTCTGGTATGCTCTCGGATTCGGCCTGCTTGCAGGAGCGGTGTTCGAAGGTCTGGGGAGCGTCGCTGGTCCGTTCCTTGTGGATGCGGGCTTCGACACCTCGGCGGCGGGTGCGTTCTTCGCATTCCCCTCGGTCGTTGCTATGGCTGCAGGAGCGCTTGCCGGCGGCGTGGTGAGCGACCGGATAGGCGCTCTCCGCGCGACGAGGACGTTCTTCCTGTCCCTCGTCACGGTCGTCGTTGTGTTCAGCGTGGCCGTTGCGGCGGGCGTCACGGACAAGGTGGCGACCATCGTCTTGCTGGTCATCGTCTATCTCGGCATCGGTCTGTTCACGGCAGCATCCTACGCGATGTTCATGAACGTGTCGGTGCCGGCGTACCGCGCGACGAGTTTCAGCGCGTTCATGGGATCGACGAACCTCTGCGAATCGTGGTCTGCATTTGCGGTGGGCAGGATCGTCCCTTCGGCAGGCTATGGTGTGGCCTTTGGCGTGATGGCCGTGCTCTCGCTCGCATCGCTGCCTCTTCTTCGGCGATTGCGGGCTGAGGTCAGCCTCTCTGATTCCCGATTCTGAGACCTTGATCGCGGCGTACGCACCGGGTTATGCTCCCGAAAACGTTGATTCTGTTGCGAAAAAGCCGGAACGTTCATGAGCGGGCAGCAGTTGCTCGGGCCCGCACTACGATTACGTTTGCGAACAGCTTTCATGTACGGAGGAACTTCATGGAGCGTGCAGAGATCCAGGAACGTGTCAACAAGGTCGTTGCCGGCGTTCTGAGCATTGATACGAAAGACATCAAGCCCACTTCGAATTTTGTGTTCGACCTGGGTGCCGATTCAATGAAGAGCGTCGAGCTCATCGCGGGATTCGAGGAAGAGTTCGACATCGAAATGGACGAAGACAAGGCACGGGAAGTTCAGACTGTCGAAGGGGCTGTTGACTTCATAGCGCAATACGTGTCGTAGCGTATCCTCCAGGGGGTGTCCCGAAGTTCCCCCGGCACAATGTCGGGAGGCTGTGTGAAGGCTCAGATGCATGTGCAGGGATGATCTCCCGACGCTGATGGACTTCCGGCCTGGCCCCGGACATACTCAGACCCAGGAGGCAGTATGACTACGACCGACGGTCCAGCATTGGACCGCCTCTATCCGATCTTCTCCCCCACATCGATTGCTGTCGTCGGTGCCACCCGCGTTCCGGGTACGGTCCCGCATGACATCTTCCACAACATCCTGAAGGACAACTTCCAGGGGATGCTGTTCCCTGTCAGCCCCAAGGAACGCTCCATCGCGGGTGTCAAGGCATACAAGTATCTCGTCGATATCCCCGACCCCGTGGACCTTGCAGTCATCGTTTTCCCAAGCAGCGTTGTGCATCTCGCCCTCGAGCAGTGCGGCCAGAAGGGAGTGAAGGGTGTCATCATCATCTCCGCAGGCTTCAAGGAGGTCGGTGGGGCCGGTGTGCAGCGGGAGGAGGAGATCCGGAAGCTCGCAAAAAAATATGACATCTCGTTCATCGGGCCCAATTGTCTCGGGGTGATCAATACCGACCCCATGGTGCACATGAACGCCTCGTTCGCACGGCGTATGCCCGCGCAGGGGTCGATCGGGTTCCTCTCCCAGAGCGGGGCGCTCTGCACCGCCGTCCTTGACTACGCGCATGCGAAGCACATCGGGTTCTCGAAGTTCGTGTCATTCGGGAACAAAGCCGACGTAAGCGATATCGACCTGATGATGTACCTCAAGGATGACCCGGCGACGAAGGTCATACTGATGTACCTCGAGGAGATGAGCGACGGCAGGGCGTTCGTCAACGCGGCCCGGAAGGTCATTGCGGAGACCGGCAAGCCCATCCTTGTCCTCAAGTCGGGACGCACGCAGCAGGGAGCATCTGCAGCGGCCTCCCATACCGGTTCGCTCGCCTCGAGCGACGACGTTGTCGATGCGGCGCTGAAGCAGGCAGGTGTCATACGGTGCCAGACCATCGAGGAGATGTTCAACAACGCCATCGCGCTCGCCTATCAGCCGCTTCCGCGGGGACGCCGCGTGGCCATCATTACCAACGCAGGCGGACCCGGCGTGCTGACGACAGACGCTGCCATCCACGAGGGTCTGGAACTTGCCGCCTTCTCCGAGAAGACGGTGGCGACGTTCAAGAAGTCGCTGCCCGTCACTGCGAACATCAAGAATCCGGTCGATGTCATCGGTGACGCCCGGGCGGACAGGTACCGCGTGGCGATGGGAAGTGCGCTCGAGGATGAGAACGTCGATGGAGCACTGGTCATCCTCACGCCGCAGTCGATGACCGACATCGATACCATCGCTGAAGAGGTGTCCAACATCGCACAACGGTTCGACAAGCCGACGTACACGTCATTCATGGGGGAGACGGACGTCGCTTCCGGGATCGCCATCCTGCAGGAGCGGAACATCCCGCACTATGTGCTGCCGGAATCGATGTGCCGTGCGTTCGCACGGGCGAACGACCTCTACCAGAGAAAGAATCTCGTTGAGGAGGTCGTCACGAAGGTCGGTGCGGCCGAGAAGAAGAAAGCGGTCAGCATCGCCCGGAAAGCAGCGGATGCGGGCCGGACATTCATCTCGCAGAACGATGCGATGACGATGCTGCAGACGTACGGATTCCCCGTTCTGCCGTTCGAGGTTGTCCCCGACAAAGAGCGGGCGAAGAAAGCCGCTGCGAACATCGGATATCCTGTTGCGCTCAAGATAGACTCGCCGGACATCGTCCATAAGTTCGATGTCGGAGGAGTGCGGCTGAAGATCCGGAGCGAGGAAGAACTGCTGTCGGCCTATGATGAGATCATGACGTCCGTCATCGCAGCCGAACCGGAAGCGACCATAGACGGCATGCTTGTGCAGGGGATGGCGAAGGGGGGCGAGGAAGTGATCCTCGGGCTCAAACAGGACCCCTCGTTCGGGCCGGTGGTGATGTTCGGCCTCGGGGGCATATTCGTTGAGATCTTCAAGGACGTCTCCTTCCGTATCGCCCCGTTGACGCCAGCCACCATAGACAGCATGGTCCGGGAGGTTCGATCGATCGGGATGCTGACAGGCGCGCGCGGGCGGCCCCTGCGGGACCTCGACGCCATTGCCGATTGCCTGCAGCGGCTCTCGCAGCTCAGCATCGACGTTCCTGAGATACAGGAGCTGGACATCAATCCGTTGCTTGTCTATACTGCCGGGCAAGGTTGTGCTGTGGCAGACGCACGGGTGCTTGTCAAAAAGATATGACCATACGCCCAACGAAGGGCCACCGGCCTGCCATGCAGGCGGAAAACATCATCGATATCGAATCACTTAGCCAGGAGCGCCATCCATGAGAATCATCATCCACGACACCTACGATGCAGTCAGCAAATGGACCGCCCATTATGTTGCGGCCAAGATCAATGCCTACAAACCCACGAAGGACCGTCCCTACGTTCTGGGGCTCCCGACCGGGTCGTCGCCCATCGGCACGTACCAGAACCTCGTCAGCCTGCACCAGCAGGGGAAGGTGTCCTTCCAGAACGTCATCACCTTCAACATGGACGAGTACGTCGGCCTCCCCGAGGACCACACGGAAAGCTATCATTACTTCATGTGGCACCATCTTTTCAGCCACATCGATATTCCGCCCGAGAACGTCAACATCCTCAACGGGAACGCCAAGGACCTTGAGGAAGAATGCGATCAGTATGAGGAGAGGATCCGGAAGGCAGGCGGTATTCACCTCTTCCTCGGCGGCATCGGGCCCGACGGACATATAGCTTTCAACGAGCCGGGTTCGTCCCTCTCGTCCCGCACCCGGATCAAGACGCTTACGCAGGATACCCGGATCGCGAACTCCCGGTTCTTCGGCAACGATCCCAACAAGGTCCCCAAGACAGCCCTCACGGTGGGCGTCGGAACGGTCATGGATGCGCAGCAGGTGGTCATCCTCGTGACAGGTCACTCCAAGGCCCGTGCGCTCCAGAAAGTGGTCGAGGACGGCGTCAATCACATGTGGACCGTCTCGATGCTCCAGCTCCACAAACATGGCATGATCGTGTGCGACGAGGATGCGACCTATGAACTCAAGGTCAGCACGGTCAAGTACTTCAAGGACATCGAGGGGAAGAACCTCGAACTGCCGAAGCTCTGATGCCCACGGGAGGGGCTGTACCGCAGGGGACGCAACGATGACCGTTCGCCGGGTCCCTTTGGACCGGCATCGTTGTGCCCCTCCATGCGGTACGGTCCCTTCTGCGATCACTCTCCACCATCCGTCGATGCATACAAGGACCTGACCATGGCCCTCACCCCGGAACAGATATCTCAACTCGAACGACAAGGCTGCACATCCGCTGATTGGACGACCGTCAGCCTCGATCCCGCCTGCGACCTTGCCCGGATACGCAACGTCGTGTTCTCCGGGACCGTGGCGGTCGGAAAGAACGCCGGCGAAGTCACGGTCGATGGAACGACCCGTCCCTGCGGCATCTATAACGCGACACTGGCCGATGTGACCGTCGGGAATGATGTCCGCATCGCGAACGTCGGATCGTCGGTCTCCCGGTACACGATCGGCGACGGAGCAATCATCGAGGACGTGGGCTCGCTCGTTGCGAAGGAAGGAGCGACCTTCGGGGCGGGAATCGCTGTGGAGACGGTGAACGAGGCCGGCGGAAGGAACGTTGTCCTGTTCCCGGACATGTCGGCGCAGACCTCCTTTCTGCAGGCATTCCGGCTTCACGATGTGAAGCTTCAGAAAGGGATGGCAGACCTGTTGAAGCATGCCATCGATGCCTCAACGCCGGAGACTGGAGTGGTCGGCAGGGCAGCAAGCGTGGCCCATTGCGGTATCCTGAAGGATGTCCGCATCGGAGAGAGCGCCCGCATCGAAGGGGCTGCGCACCTGGAGGACGGAACGGTGCTGAGCTGCACGGAGCATCCAACGGTCATCGGTGCAGCCGTGCAGGCGAGGCACTTCATTGTGGCGGAAGGCGCGAAGGTGGATAGCGGCGTGCTGCTCGACAAGACCTTCGTCGGTCAGGCGGCAAAGATCGGGAAGCAATACTCGGCCGAGAATTGCCTGTTCTTTGCCAATTGCGAGGGTTTCCATGGGGAGGCGGTAGCCATCTTCGCTGGTCCCTACACCGTGACGCACCACAAATCGACACTCCTCATCGCAGCACAGTTCTCGTTCTACAACGCGGGATCGGGGACGAACCAAAGCAATCATATGTACAAGCTCGGCCCGGTCCACCAGGGCGTGTTCGAGCGCGGATGCAAGACCGGTTCGTTCTCGTACGTTCTGCACGAGACGCATGTCGGCGCGTTCTCGGTCGTCATCGGAAAACATTACGTGAACATCAACGCCGGCGACTTTCCCTTCTCGAACATCCACGAGGCGGAAGGGCAGTCACGGATCGTCCCGGGCATGAACCTCTTCACTGTCGGTACCGTCCGGGATGGCGAGAAGTGGCCCAAACGCGACGGACGCAAGGCGCCGGTGAAACGTGACCTCATTACGTTCGATGTGTACAGTCCGTATACGGTCGAGAAGATGCGCCGCGGAAGGGACCTCCTGAAGAACCTCCAGGAAACGACGCCGAAAGACCAAAGCGTCGTCAAAGTCGGCGGACTGACGATGAAGCGATTCTTCCTGAGAAAGTCCGCGAAGTTCTACCAGCAGGCCGTCACCAGGTACCTTGACGGAAAGGTTCTGGCGCGTCTTCAGAACGCCCTTAAGGGCTCCGGGAGCTGGAAAGAGGCGGTCGCATCGCTCAGGTGCACCGGTACACTGAGCGATCCGTCCTCCTGGATCGACGTGGCCGGGTTGCTGATGCCGAAAGAGGGGCTGACCGCGATCGAGACGGGCATCTCCAGAGGAACGTACGCGACAATGAAGGAGGTGCAGGCGGCCTTCGAGCGGGAGGCGGCGCGATATGCGGATGCTGAATGGGAATATGTCTGCAGGGCATTCCGGCAGGAGCATGGTTTCGCGGCGAACGAGATGACGAAGGAACAGGCGCTGGAAGTCCTCGAGGACTACGCCGATGCCGCCGGCAGCATGCAGGGAATGATCCTGGACGATTCGAAGAAAGAGTATGACGCCTTCGCCCGCATCGGATACGGGATCGGCATGGATGAGGCCGACATGCTCAGGGATTTCGAGGCGGTCCGTGGGACGGTCGATACGAACAGCGTCGTCAGCAAGCTCGCGAAGGAGAAGGACGATACAGCGGCGTGGGTCGCGAGCCTGAAGGATATGATCGGCACGGCGTAGATGGCCGGTGCATGACGCACCCGTGTGTCACGTCCGACAAAGCCGCCGATGCCTCAGAAGTTCGTCACCACCGGATGCCGCTCATAGAACGAGTGAATGAGATCCGCTGCCTCCTTCGGATCATCTGTGACGGTGAACAGGTCGAGGTCAGCAGGTGAGATCATCCCTGATGGAAGCATCGTCTCTTTGATCCAGGCGATCAGCCCCTTCCAGTAATCGGAGCCCATCAGCACGACAGGGAATGACCGGGTCTTCTTCGTCTGGATGAGCGTGACGGCCTCGAAGAATTCGTCCAGCGTTCCGAAGCCGCCCGGCAGTACGACGTATCCGTGCGCATACTTGACGAACATGACCTTGCGCACGAAGAAGTGGCGGAACTTCGCCAGCTTGTCCCGGTCGATGTAACTGTTCGCCGCCTCCTCATGCGGGAGCTCGATGGCCACTCCCGCCGATCCGCCCCCGGCCTCACGGGCCCCTTTGTTCCCCGCCTCCATGATCCCGGGACCGCCGCCCGTTAGAACATTGAATCCCCTCGCGACCAGTTCTTTCGCCACCTGTTTTCCCATCTCATACTGGGGAGTGCCGGGTTTCGTGCGGGCAGACCCGAAGATCGAGACGAGCTTCTCCTGACGCGACATGACCGTGAAGCCCTCGACGAACTCGGCCATGATCCGGAACACACGCCAGATGTCCTGTTGGGTCGACAGGAGGGTGCGCAGCTGCATATCCTGCTGCTCGTCGTACTCGGACCGGTGGTTGTTATTTTCCATATACTGATTCTCCTGGTGAAGATGGACGACCGGGTCGTTCTTAGCGAAATGTATACGAAGGAAGCAGGGGAAGCAATGAGGAGCGGGTTGATTCCGAAGTGCTCTGTTGCTATTCTGATGCTTCCCGGAGGTGGAGGACACCCGGGAGGCGATGTCAGGATTCATTGTCAGTGATAAGAGGGAGTGACGTGAAGAACGATCAGCGCAACACCCGGCACACAGCGTTGCACATCTCGCCCGAGGAGTTCCGCAAACTCGGGCATGATCTTGTCGATGCGATCGCTGCATACTATGAAAAACTTGCTGCGGGACCAGTGACCCGCGGGTCGGTTCCCTCGGAGGTTCGACGCGCTCTTGGGGGTGCGGATCTGCCGGACGAGGGGACGAACCCGAAGGACATCTTCAGGGACCTCGTACCGGTGCTCATGGAGCACTCGCTGTTCACGCCTCACCCCCGGTTCTGGGGTTACATCACCGGTTCGGCCGCACCTGCAGGTGCCTTGTCGGACCTTCTGGCCTCTGCTCTCAATCCGAATGTCGGCGCATGGCAGCTCTCTCCGGTGGCGAGCGAGATCGAGCTGCAGGCCGTGCGATGGCTCGCACAGTTCATCGGTTACCCGGAATCCTGCGGCGGCGTCCTGGTCAGCGGCGGGAACATGGCGAACTTCGTGGGCTTCCTCGCCGCCCGGACGGCGAAGGCGGGATGGGACGTGCGGCAGACCGGCATACGTGCGGGCGACAAGCAGTTGACCGCATACGTATCACAGGAAACGCACACATGGATCCACAAGGCCGCAGACCTCTTCGGACTCGGCACCAACAGCATTCGCTGGATACCCGCGGACAAGGACCAGCGGATGGATGTGCAGGCGCTCGCGGACAAGGTCCGCCAGGACAGGTCCGAAGGGTACCAGCCATTCATGGTCGTCGGGGCTGGCGGCACGGTCTCCACGGGAGCGGTCGATCCGCTTCATGACATCGCAACAGTCTGTGAGAAGGAGAACCTGTGGTTCCACGTTGACGGAGCATACGGAGCCCCCGCCGCAGCATCGCCGAAGGCGCCGGATGACCTTCGGGGCCTTCGCAAGGCGGATTCCGTTGCGCTCGACCCTCATAAATGGCTGTATGTGCCGATGGAAGCCGGTTGTTCGCTCGTAAAGGACCCGGCGCATCTGCTTGCGGCGTTCAGTTTCCGGCCGGAGTACTACCGGTTCGAGGGGACGGACGGAGAGGTGCGGACCAACCTCTTCGAGTATGGCATGCAGAACTCACGGGGATTCAGGGCGCTCAAGGTTTGGGTGCAGTTGAAGCAGGCGGGGCGAAAAGGAATGCAGGAAGCTATCGAACAGGACATGGACCTCTCGGTCCTTATGGCAGAGGTCCTGCAGAAGGAACCTGCGTTCGAGGTGTGGACGCAGCAGCTGAGCATCGTAACCTTCCGGTACGTTCCCGATGATCTTCGGAGAGATGCCGTTGCCCATCAGCGCTACCTGAACGACCTGAACGAGGCGGTCCTGGCCAGGGTCCAGAAGGAGGGGGTGTTGTTCGTTTCCAATGCCGTCATCCGGGGCTCGTTCGTCCTGCGGGCGTGCATCGTGAACTACCGGACGACAGAGGAGGACGTGCGGTTGCTACCAGGTGTTGTCCTGAAGGCCGCGAAGGAATGCGATCAAGAGATGCGAAAGGGGATATGACATGAACATTCTAAGCTCAATGGACGCCAACCGTATCGTGCGCTGTATGCTCGTGATCGCGGTCGTCGCGATGTGTCCGTTACGGGCGCAGTCGGTCGTCGATCAGCGCTATGCCGCTCAGATCGCCCAGGCGCGTGACACGGTCCTGCAGATGATGGAGCGGACGCACACTCCCGGCGGGTCCGTTACCCTCAGCATCGGTGGCACGGTCGTCTGGAGCGAGGGTTTCGGGTACGCGAATGTCGAGCTGCAGGTCCCGGCTACGCCGCAAACGAAGTTCCGCATTGGCAGCGTGTCGAAGGCACTGACCGCCGGCGGCCTGACGCTGCTCTATCAGGATGGCAGGATCGACCTCGATGCGCCGGTGCGCTCCTATCTGCCATCGTTCCCGGCCAAGCTGTACCCCATCACGGTCCGGCAGGTGGCGGGTCACCTGGCGGGGATCCGTCATTACCGTGACCTGGAGTTCCTGAGCCAGAAACGCTATGCCACCGTGGAGGAGGGACTGGACATCTTCAAGGACGACACGCTCCTCTTCGAGCCCGGGACAAGGTATGCGTACTCCTCGTACGGGTTCAATCTCCTGAGCGCCGTCATGGAGAAGGCAGCGGGACAGCCGTTCCTGGAATTCATGCAGGACAGACTTTTTGGTCCGCTCGGCATGACGGCCACGGTCCCCGAGTACCCCGACAGTATCATCAGGAACAGGAGCGCCTTCTATGTGGCGGGCGATGTCCACACGAACGCTCCGATGGTCGACAACAGCTACAAGTGGGCAGGGGGAGGATTCCTCTCGACGACGGAGGACCTCATCCGCTACGCGAATGCGGTCATGTCCGGCGATATGTTCACGCAGGGCGGAAGGGAGCTGATGTACACCTCTCAGCAGACTGCGGATGGAAAAGAAGTGAACTACAGCATAGGATGGAGCGTTCGCAGTGAAGATGGCCTTCTGTACGTTGCCCATGCCGGAGGATCCATCGGAGGGACTGCGATGCTCATTCTTGTTCCTGAGAAGAATTGCGCCATCGCGGTTCTCTGTAATGACGACAGCAGGTTCACGAGGAGTGCCTCGGCAGCATTGAAGGTGTTTCTGCAGTAAGAGGGGATTCGCGCTTCTGCGAATATTGTGGCATACGATGTGCAAAGGCGAACGCCATGTACATACGCAATGTCATGATGTGGGTGAAGCGAGAGGCCGTGCACACCCTCACCAATATCTACTCTCAGGGGATCATCCCCGCTCTTCGCGGGACGGACGGATGTCTCTTCGCGGCGCTCGTCCAGAACGTTAAGAGTCATCAGACCTGTTCATCGATCACCATCTGGCGGAGCCGGCAGAAGGCGCTGGAGTACGAGAAGAGCGGGCTGTACGAGCGCCTGTTGTCGACCCTCAGGCATCTGTTCCAGGACTCGAGCGAGGTTGGCCATGGACCCTGGGAGGATCTCAAGCTCGACTACGCTCCGACGCCTGAACGTCCTGTGGTCGTAGGTTTCGAAGAAGCCGGTGTGCCCCAGAAACATCCGCCTGCGCTCCCTTACTTTGTGCACCTGCTTTCGCTCGAATCACGCTCCGACAAGATCGGCGAGTTCCGTCAGGATTTCAGCAGGAACATCCTGTCACTGTTGTCACCGCAGAAGGGTTTCATCGATGCGTTCCTGATGCATCGTGTCGAGCAGCACCATTCGTTCTTTGTTTTGTCCTTCTGGGACGGATCCACGGACCCTTCGAACATACTCGATGCAGAGTCGATGCAGGAGATACGGGAACGGTCTCGTCGCGTGCTCGAGCCAGAGGCCAGCGGAGGGGCATCAGGGGAGACCGTGGAGCATTCGATGGTGTTCCGCTGTCTCACCGCCGAGTGGTTCGTACGAGAGGTAAAGTAAAAAGCCCGTCAGAACGACGGGCTTTTTACTGACAGCCATATCCACATCGGTATTTAGATCGCCGAGAGCTTTGCCGCCACCTCGTCGGTTATCTCCGGATGCGTGATGTTGGTCGATCCATCATCCGCCACGCCGAATTCCACTTCGAATCCAGCCTCCAGCAGCACAGAGAACAACCGCGTCTCATCGTAATTCTTCAGGTTCGGAAAACGCGTCCTGAGGGTCTCGAGGAATTCGGGCAGGGGCAACGTGGGCATATCACACCTTCAGGGAATAATGTATAGCACAGAATGCGTGAAATCGGGGAGAGTTGCAAGCGCACGGACCGGAACAGCTCGTACGAGCGGCAGGGGCAACTGGACCGCCCCGGCCAGGCCGGAAGGGAGCACTCTGTGAGGTCCTTCCATTCTCATTCGCGGGACCGTCGCCTCGTATCAATGCGGTCGTTCCCGTCAGTCGTTACCTAGACCGAAGAGGTCCTCGCCGAACTTGAAGCTCACCTTCATGAAAGGTCCGGCATTCGACAGCTCTGCGTCGATGAGGTCACGGTCCTTGTACCCCTTGAAGTTGTACCCCGCCACCAGGCGCAGATTCCTCTGCAGGACGTATCCAACCTCGAGGCTGTAGCCCGAGAGGATATCATTGGCCTGCGCCTGCATGAGAGCGCGGTACTCGATCCCGGCATCGAGGAGCGAGGTGATGTCGTATGTTCCGCGAAGCAGGATGAAGTTCGTGTTCGAGGCCTGCGAGAACAGCGGCGTCTCTTCCTCGGCCACGCGGAAGGCATACTTGATGCCCAGTTCCATGCGCTGAACGGGCTCAGCGTACGCGTGGACCGATGCGATCATCGCCGAGTAGGCGTTGTACGGCTGGACATAGCGGTTGTCGTCGTTCTTGACCTCGAACTTTGCGAGCACATTGTAGTTGTTGTGACTCACCGGGCGGTATGCGAGGCCCGTTATCAGATGCGACAGCACCTGGTAGCCGCGGTTCGATTTCGACCTGTCTGACCCACGGCGGTACTTCATGACAAGGCTCAGGTCGTCCTCCAGGCGGATATCACCTGCCAGGGTGATATTCACCTTGTGGCTCGCCGTGTTGTCGCCGAACTCGACCTTGGTGCTCGCCTTGTACGGCTCGGCGGGGAGATACTCAAGTCCGGCGGACAGGGCGGTATGGTCCTGGGTCGGCGTCTCTGCGATCCGGCGCTGCATGTCCTTCGCATGCTCGAACGCGAAGTTGCCGCGCAGGTCATACGGGAGCTCGATCGTGTTCTTCAGTCCCATGGTCATCATGTTCCGTTTGCCGCCGATGGCATTCCCGATCTCGTACTTGCCGTAGACCTCCGTGCCCTCGAAGACGGTGGACCGGAGCCCGATGGAGCTCATCGCACCACCGGCCTCGAACAGCTTCACAGAGCCGGTCGCGACGATGTTGTCCGTGACCTTATAATCTGCGAGCATCGAAGAGCCGCTTGGCGTGGTCGCATCCGTCGCCGAGCCGATGTTCTGTTCATGCTGGGCCGTGACCCTGAGCCTGTCGGTCGCCCGATACGTTGTGGATCCCGTGATGAGCGTGGAGTGGCGTTCGGCTGCCGTGGCATTCGAATCCGGCGTGGCATAGCGGACATCCTCCACCTTCAGCAACCCGCTGAGGCCCATGTCGAACGCATGTTCGGCGCTTCCGGTGAACGAGGTCAGGCGCGTGCGGCCCTGGCCGATCTCCTGGAGCGTCTGATACCAGTCGGCGGTCACTTTCGATGAGGTCGTCGGGGTGGCAGTCGCGCCAACGCCATACTTCTCCGTACCCAGTTCCCGTCGGCCTCCCGCCTGTGTGATGTTCAGGAAACCCGCCTCGACGGCGCGATAGTAGCCGCGAAGGCTGAGCATGTCTGCCGGAGAGCCGGATGTCTCGACCTTGTAGGCGAGCCCTGACCCGGCGACAGCATTCGACCGTGCAACCTCACCCGAGATACGGAACCGGCTGTCGGGCGCGAACGTCGCAGACGATCCGAGGAGGGAGTAGTTGGAAGGCTCCTGCTCCTCGAGAACGGCTGTTAGTCCGACCGACAGGGCATCGGTGATCTTCCGCTGGGCGCTTCCGCCCGCGATGACGGACGACGCAGTACCGGTCTTCGCCTCGAATGTGACGACGATCCAGACAGGATTGCCCTGGGCATCCATCGCAGGGACCGGTTGCTTGAAGAAGATGGTTCCCTGCAGGTAATCGATATCATAGTCGGTGTACCGGAACTTGTTGTCCTCCTTCAGCACGACATGCGACTGGAACTTGTCCCGCACCTCGATGCGCACCCGTTCCGAGCCGATGGTGATGTCGCTCGCCTGCAGCATGTAGAAGCCCGAAATGCCTTCGCCCCGTATCTCCCGCTGGATGGCACGGCGGTCCGTCAGGGCGCCGAAGCCAGCAAGGGCCCACTGATCGTCCTCATGCCCCACCTTCACGCCGTTCAGGGCGCGCTGGTAGCGGGTGAACTCGTTCCCAGCCAGGTCCGTGCCGAACTCGCCAAGCGTCGCATACGAACGGTTCTTCTCGATACGCGCGAACAGGTTCGTGTTCGTCTGGACGTCGTAGTGCAGCATGCTGTTGTCGCCGTAGATCGAGTAGAGGTAGTCCGGATCAAGCTCGCGGAACAGTCGTGACCGGTCGCGGCGGTCGGAATCGAACGAGGCCGTCAGCAGGTAGTCGTCGCCGATCGTTCCGCGTGCATACACAGACATCCGCCCGTCCGCCCTGAGCCCGTTCCTCATATCGCTCAGGTCAGAGAGGCCGCTCTTGTCGCCGCTGCCGCTCATGGATGCTGCCGAACCGTTGACAAGCCCGACCAGTGTGAACGGTTCGAGGGGCGTCTCAATGGGCACACGGATGGTCACAGTCGTGTCGTTGACCTTTGCCGTGATGATGCCGGTCCCCACCTCTGTGCCGGCACGGAACTCGAACGTCGCGACACCGGACTCGAGACCGCGCTGGACACCGCCGCTGTTGGCATTGATGTCGGGCGACGTGATCGTTCCCCCCTCGGCGAGGAGCGTGATGTGGTACCCCTCCATGATCTGATAGCCCCACTCGTCGAGCAGCGTGATCGTGCCTTTGAGGGTCGACGATCCGTCCGCCCTGAGCGAGCTCCTGTCGAGGTCGAAACCGATCGTGACAGGCGTTCCGAGGATGTGGACCATCCGCTTCTGCCGTGCGAGCGCGATACCGTTCGGTGTGACCACCCGCACCTCCACCTCGACATTACCTATCGGGAACGGAACAGCGATGAACTCGATCACCCCATCGATACGGAACTGTCCATCACGCACCTTCTCGCCGTTCAGCCACAGTTCGCCGTGGGCTCCCGGGGATCCGGTTGCGCGGACGAGGTGTTGCTGCATCCGGCTCACCATGCCGTCCTTCGGATCAGTGATCTGGAAGAACTGCGCCGGGGCGACGGAGAGCACGGACAAGCTCAGGAACAGCAGTCCCTGGAGGACCCGTGTGAGGGTCCGCCTGCTCTGGTGGCGATATGTGCTTCTGCCGAACTGCACTACTTTTCTGCGGTTATCCGCGATCCGTTCCCGTTGACCGTATGTTTGTCCACGATGATATCGCCCGTCCGTTCCGTACGGACGGCATAGAACTCATGATGCAGCAGCTCTCTCCGGAGCATCGTCTCCGTGATCTCGACCACGAACGTCACGGTCATCTCCGTCGCTCTCGGTTCTGCAACTGCTTTGATCACACGTCGTCCGGTGGCAGAACTGATACCGTTCAGTGCTTCGAGGGACCGATCCACAAGCCGCATCGCGGAGGGGAGCGAATCGACGATGGTGAGCGATGCCGTTTTGGAGGAGTACGGCCGAGTCACGCTCAGCGTGAGACGGTAGAACTCGCCCGGATGCACTGTGTCAGCGTGTACACCATCATCCAGCAACGGGGACGGCATCAGACGGGCGACGGTCGCATGGGATGAATCGATGCGGCCAGCCTGGATGACGCTCGACGAGAATTCCTGCTTGTAGAGCCTGAGCTCGACCCTGCGATTGCGCTCACGTCCATCGGGCGTCTCATTCGTGGCCACCGGCCTGAGCGCTCCGAATCCGAACGCCTGCATGCGGGACCTGCTGATGCCGTACGAGCGCAGCAGGATGTCGACGACCGATTCTGCGCGGGCGCGTGACAGCTCGACGTTCGTGTTGTATCGTCCGCCCCGGACAGGTGTCGCATCCGTGTGGCCCTCGACGACGAGGGTGGCCGTCGGATCGTTCCGCAGATATTCCGCCACACCGTCGAGCGCCGAGAGTGCTGCCGGGCGGAGCTCAGCAGATCCGACGCGGAAAAGGATCCCCGACATGACATAGTTGGCTGCCCGTCCGCGAACAGCGACAGCCACATGGTTCACTGTGGATATGGTCGTGTCGGACTCGACGAAGCCGGAGTCGGTCTCGATGATGATGTTCCGCGTCGTGGTCCATGCTGACAGGACCTCGTTGTCGGGCTTGTCGATCTCGACCCTGTAGGTCAGCACCTCCGAGAACCGCTTGCCGGGATTCGGAATGGTCCAATGGATTTCGCCATTATGGCTGGTCGGCTCGATGCGGATCGAATCACCCAGCAGGCCCGATCCGGGTACGAAGCGAACGCGCTGGTCGAGCTTGTCGGTGAACCGGATGCTGCGCGCCGGCACAGAGCCGTCGTACTCCACCGCGATCTGCATCAGAATGCTGGCAACCGTGAGCGGCTTCGGCTCGTAGTCGTCGTTGAAGAAGAACTCCACGCGACGGTTCACCGCCCGGCCTTCGCGGGTCCTGTTCCAGGCGATGGGCTGCAGCTCTCCCAACCCGAGTGTTCTGATGCGGGACGAATCGATCCCTTCCCGCCCGAACAGGAATTGTTTCACGGCGTTTGCACGCGCAAGCGAAAGGACCATGTTGTTCGGGAAGGTCAGCGTCCTGATCTGCATCGTATCGGTGTGGCCGACGATGAGCAGGCTGACGTCGGGATACTCGCGCATGATCTCGGCGAGCTCACCGAGAGCCGGAGCTGCCTCCTCCCTCAGGTCAGCCCGTGCGACCTCGAAATTCACGCCCGTGAGCTTCATCGGGGCGCGCCGCTCGTCCTCGATGAACACCAGGTTCATCGGATCGGTCCAGCGGGTGAGCGTCACCGCGCCGGCCTTGGCGATGGTCTTCGTGAGGATCACCGTGTCGGGGATCGTCTGGAACAGGTAGAAATCGGCGCGAGCGATGCCCGAAGGCGTCACCTGAACGAACCGGGAGCGCGCATCGCCGGCAAAGTCGTTGTACCCCTCGAGGAGGGCAGCGCCCGGGGGCAGCGAACGCTCACGCACCCGCAGCACGTGCTCACCCGGCCGGACGTCAGGGATAGAGTATTTGCCATCGTCTCCGGTGATCACCCTCAGGCCGGTGGATGTCATGATCTCGATGTCCTTCACGCCTGCCTCGCCGGAATCCTGATATGCGTTCCGGTTCTCGTCGAAGAAGACCTTTCCGATGATGAGGCCGCGGTCGGCAAAGATACCCGCACGGACGTCGACCCGTTCTTCGACGGGTCCGGACCGCAGCATGCGGCGTGAAGCGCTGAGCGCGAATGCTTCGGCGGTGTTGATGCCGTTCCCTTCAAGGGCGCCGGCACCGATGATCGTTTTGTAGGTCAGGGTGACCGTCTCGCCCGGCCGCAGCGTGTCCGCAACGCTCCAGCGAAGCAGGCGGGACGGGGCCGGATCGGTGATCCGGACGCTGTCGATGAAGCTCGAACCGGCGGCGTAGGAGAATCCGAGCGGCAACAGGTCTTCGATCACCACATCCGTCACCGGGAAGGTCGGCATGGCATTGGTGACCGCAAGGGTGTAGGTGGCGACGTTGCCGATCTCCACCACCCGCTTGAGAGCGGTCTTTGTCAGGCGGATCTCGGGTCGCACGATCGCAGTGGCCACTGCCTGCCCGAGGCGCGGCGAGATGTTGGACCCTGTGGCGAACGCTGCGTTGGTCAGCGTCTGATTGACGGAGATGCTGTCCGCGAACCGGACGGTCACACTCATCGATGCGGCTGTAAACGGTCCGCCTGTGCTGTCCATGCGCCCGACATTCCAGATAACCTGATGTGCCGTCGGATCGTACACGAACGACATACCTGCCGGTGCTGTCGCTGAGATGAACTCCATTGCTGCATCGAGCGAGTCGGTCACGATGACGCTGTCCAGGGAGAACGTGCCGGTATTGGTGATACCGATCGTGTACGTGACCGTATCGCGTTGGAGCGCTGCGGCGGGTCCCGACTTCGTGAGGCCGAGCTGCTGGTTGAGGACGATCGGAATGTTGGCGTCCACGATCGTTTGACCGGGATTGATCGTTCCAACCACCATCGTGCCGCCGAGGTACGGGTGATCGACCTTGACCGTGTAGGTGCCCGGAAGGACATTGTTGAAGATGTACGTTCCGGTGCTGTCGGTGATGGTCGAGTCCACTGCTCCGAGAACGGTGATCCGTTCACCGTCGTCGGATGCCGAGCCGGGCGCATTCGGCGCTTCCGAGACAAGGACCACCTTGAGACGTTGCGCGACGATAGGCTTGTCGGAGACGTAGAAGTAGATCTTGCCCGTGATCATGTTCCGTGTCATGACGGGAGGAATCCCGCCCGTTCCCGGGACTTCGACGACGACCGTTGTCGTTGTCGTGATCGGTTGCCCAAAGCGGTCAGTGGTGATGATGACGACTGTGTACGTGTCTGTCTGCGGCACCGGGATCAGATACGATCCGTCAGGACCCGTCGTGACCGTGCCGATGAGATCGCCTGAAGGGTTGTAGACGATGACGACAGCGCCCTCATACGGATCCCTCGTCAGGTTGTCGAGCACGACGCCGGCGATGGCGCCCGGATAGAACACCACCTGGACGATCTCCTGTGCCGAGCAGACGCCAGGATCCTCGACGGAGACCGTGACATCGATCCGCGCAATGGAGCCCGAAGATATCAGCGCCCTGAGGGAGTCCCGTGCGATACCGTTGACGGTCGGGACGATGATGGAGTCGAGCCCGTTCGAGAAGAATCCGGTCGGTGTCCGGAACACCACGGGGGTTCCGTCGGGTTTCGGCCTGCCGAGCGTGTCGCTGACGAACGCCTCGAAGACGGCAGCCTCCAGGCCGTTCCCGATGACAAGCCGCGGGGCCACCTGCAGATGGATCCGGCATGACTGGTCCGCGATCGGGATGATCGCCGTGAACGAAGCGCTGGACGACGTTTGTGGTGTCTGTGCCGAAGACCCGTATGCCTGATTGATGACCCGTGTCCGGTGAGCGACGCCTTCGGGGACGGTCCCGGCTATGGTGAAGGTCCTGCTCTCGCCGACCGTGAGGGAATCGAGGATCCATCGTGCGATGGTATCGGCGACGGTTCCCGGTTCGGACACCTGGACAGCGGAGAGAACACCCGGGATCGTATCGATGACGAGGACGTCGCGGAGGGTCACATTGCCCGCGTTCCGCACGAGAAGCATGTAGGACACGTCATCACCGACAGCGACAAGCTCGGTGGAAACGCTCTTGCCGAGGTAGAGCAGCGGCTGATCGACCTGACCGCTCGTCGGGTCGAACGTTGTGATCGTTGCCAGGGCCACGACAGGGTCCGGTCCGGTCTCGTCCGAGGTAGCGAATGCCCGGTTGACGATGGCCGGCTGGGCCGTCGTGTCGGTCCGTGCCCGGACCTGGACGACGATCTCTTCGGCATCACCGGCCCACAGGTCTGCGAAGGTGGACTGCACGACGTTGCCTGTCAGTGAGCCGTTGGTGATCACCGAGACTGGCGTCACGTACGCCGAGGGGATGGTATCGGTGACCACGACATTCGAGAGGTCCTTCGACCCGTTGTTCTCGACGCGGATGACGTAGAAGAAGGTCCCCCCGAGGGAAACGGTGTCCGCCGAGGCCGTCTTCGTGAGGTGGAGGGAGATGGACTCGTATCCGACAAGCGTCGCCGAGGATGGCTCGTAGTCGATCAGCGAATCGGCGATCGCATAGGCTGTGTTGGTCACGACCGTCGGCGACGGCAGGTCAGTGAGGAGACGCAGCCTGAAGTAGGCTGAATCCGTCTCGCCCGGGCGGAGCGAATCGAAGAAGGCGGTGATCACGTTCCCCTGACGGTCCACACCAGGGAACAGAATGATGGACCTGTCGAAGACATTGTCCTGAAGCGTATCGGTGACGAGGATGTTCCGGAGCGGGACATTGCCCGTGTTCGTGACATGGAACGTATAGGTCACCTGCGAGCCGAACAGTGCGGAATCCTTCGACGCGACCTTTGTGAAGCTCAAGGCGCGGTACGGCGGTATGGCCATGAAGACGGTCGCTGTGTCAGTGTCGGCCGCGCCCGTCTCGGTCGCCGCTGCATGCGCAATGTTCCTGAGTACGGTCCCTTCCACGAGGTCAGGCCGCAGAGTGGCCAGGATGCTCACGGTCCGGAATGCCCCGGGCTCGATGACCGGGAAGACGGCGCTCATGACGCTGTCGGTGAACGTTGCACCGGGGGAGACCGTGACCGCATCATACCATGCCTGGGTGAGCGTATCGGTGACGGTCACATTCGTGAGCGGTGTGGTTCCGCTGTTCTGTACACGGATGGTATACTCGACAGCAGACCCGCGCAGGACGGTGTCGGCAGACGCAGACTTCGTGATGCCGAGCGAAACGACGGCTGGTGTGACTGTCGTATTGACGAAAGCCGATGCCGGGACCGAACGGTATGCGAAGAATCCCGCACGGTTCGTGAAGACCCGCGGAGCGGACAGGGTCGGGAAGGTCACCCTGATCGTGACGCTCTTCAGCTGGCCGGGCTGGATGGAACCGAGCGGCCAGGTAACGATGGTGCCAGTGACGAGAGCCGAGTCCGAGGCGGAGACAAGGGCCATGCCGGTGTCGAGGGTATCGCGGATGACGGCGTCGCGAAGGGCAGTTGCGCCCGTGTTCTGTACCGAGATGACATACTCGACCGTATCGCGCGACGAGGCAGCGGACGGGCCGAACTTCGCGAAAGTGATCGACGGTGCGGTGACGGAGGTCGTGTCCGTGATCGCCACAATGGCCGAGGCGGACATCCGCCCGGGGATCTCGTGCGCCGTGGCTGTGGCGGTATTGATCACGGAGGCTTGGTCGGCGATCGTCGCCAGCGTGCGGACCTTGAAGGAGAGGTGTCCCGCCTGGTCCGGCAACAGTGTATCGAACACCGCCGCGACTATGTTCGCTGACGGTTGTACGCCCGGTGGATACACGGTATCGACGGTGAAGAGCGTGGGATCCACGGTGTCGATGATGCCTACCTGCGTCAGGATACGGTTCCCGGTATTGCGGGCTGTGATCGTGTACGTCGCGGTGTCGTTCAAGGCGATCACCGGCCTGGAGACTGATTTCGACAGGCTCATGTCGGTCCGCGGCGGTTCGAGGATGGTCGTGACCGTCGAGGACTGGATGATCGCATCACGCGAGAGGTCGTCCTCGAGCCGTGACGAGGTGAGCAGATGCGCCGTGTTCGTGATCTGCCGAGCGCTGGTGACCGCGTCGAAGGCGACACGTACACGGAACGTGACCGAATCGCCGACGTTGATCCGGGCCGGAGTCCACTCAAGGACATTGCCGTTCACCGTCGCCCCATCGGAGGCCCCGATGATCCGCATGGGAGCACGTATGGTATCGAGCACATTGAGGCGGTACAAGGTGAGGGCACCGTCATTCTGGACGGAGATGGTGTAATCAACCGTGTCCAACGGAGTGACGAGGGCGGGTCCCCGTTTCTTCATGTAGACGCTGAAGCTGCCCGCCTGGGCCGTGGTGAAGGAGGCGGAGGCGTTCACCGATGGAGCATCTTCGTCGAACGCGTGGGCAATGTTGGTGAACTTTGTGCCTGCCGGCGCGTCCACATAGCCGACGGTGATAGTCACGGAATCGCTCGTTCTGGGCCGGATGGGTTCCACCGGCCAGATGAGGACGCCATCGATGATGCTGCCTTTATCGGTCCGGATATTTCGGAAGCTGGCATCGAGCGTGTCGTACACTTCGATGCTCTTCAGGGAGACGTTGCCCGTGTTCGTGACGACGATCCTGAAGGAGAACTCCTCGCCGCGCGGGACGACTGCGGCCGAGACGCTCTTCTCCAGGGTCATCAACGGGAAGCTCTCCACGACGATCGTCGCAGTGTTGCTCTGCCGCGGGATGATCTGTCCGTTATTGACCGAATACCTGAGCGTAGCGGTATTCTTGATCGGCGTACCGCCGAACGTCTGGGCAGACGCCTGCGGCATCGCGAACGAGAATACCGCCGCGATCAGGAAAAGGGTGATATGTTTCAGTCTCGATCTCATGTTGTTGTCCCGCCCGCTGCCCCTCCCGCTCGTCGCGGGAGGGGCTGGAGGACGAGGTGAAGCACCTACCGGACGGTCACACGGAACCGCATGTACTCATCCTGACCGGCGCTCAGGGAGCCGAACGTGTAGTTCACGCCGCCTCCCTGGCTGGCCGCAACAGGGTCAGCATCGGATCCATCTGTGCGCGTTGTCCAGGTCGATCCGTCAGGAGACGTCTGGACCGTCCCTGCGAGGTAGATAGTGTTGACCGGGATCGCATCAGTCAGACCGACCGTGCTCGCCGTGGCATCACCGCCATTGATGAAATAGACCTGGTACCACAGCGTGTCACCCGGTGCTGCGCTCGTGATGGCGCTGCCCATCGCTCCGGATGCATCGCCGTAGACCGTCTTTGTGACCGTGATGAACGGAGCGTTCACGTTGGTGGTCGACGTGGCCGTATCGGCGTATGCATTGTCGGAGTTCGATGCGGCGATGTACTGGGTCACGTCGAACGCGTTGTACGGTGTGTTGTACTGCGGCGTGTAGACGGCCCAGATGTAGACCACACCGGAGGACGACGTTGTCGCCGTGGTGTAGTTCATCGCCAGCGGCAGGCCGTCACCGGTACCTGGCTCGAACGTGCCGAGCGTTCCTCCGTCGAGGTAGAAGCTCCACGACCAGCTGGCCGGGGAGGATCCGGCGTTGGTGACAGCAGAGCTGAACGACACGACCGCTTCGTCGGATACGCTGCCGGTGTTCGTCAGCCGGAGGCGGTAGAAGATGCGGTTGTTCGGCTCGGCCGTCTCGGAGGAGATCGCCGCGCCGAAGCTCGTGCTGACACTATCGGCGATGTCGACCGCCCAGCCGAAGCCGACGACCGTGAGGGTGACGAACGGAGCAGGCGTCACATCGCGCGTCCATTCGCCGGTTGTGTTGGCATCGTCATAGGCGATGTTGGCCGTGTTCGTGATGCCCGTACCGCCAGAGACACCGGCGTTGATCGTTGCCTCGAACGTCAGGGTCGCGGTGGCACCTGGTGCCAGAGAGGCAACGTCCCAGGAAACCACGCCGCTGCCGAAGGTAGGGGTCCCGACGGATGCGGCCGCCGAGGTTGCGACGTAGGTCAGATTCCCCGGAAGAGTGTCACGAACGGCGATGTTCGTTGCGGCGATCAGGTTCGTACCGGATGCCGCCGTGAGCGTGATCGTGTACTCCACGGTCGAACCGGCGGTGTTCCCGTAGCCGTTGGCCGAGGTCGTATCGATCGTTTTTGTGTTGACGCTGAACGCGGCCCGCTGGATGGTCCATGTGGTGGAGAGGGAGCCCTCCGCCACGTTCCCCGTGGTCGGGGAGAGCGTTCCATCCACCTGCACAGAATCGACATGGGTCGTGTTCGCTGCCAGGTACTGCGGTGCATAGGTCACGACGATGAACTTGTAAGTTCCCTGGGTGGCAGAGTTGCCGTTCTCATCGTATGTCCATCCATTTATGCCGGTGGACGCCGAGACGACGTTCCCTGCTATCCATTCGCTCGCATCCAGAACACCGTTGCCGTTGGTGTCGAAATAGATACTGTCCTGATAGGCAGTGCTCCATCCCGACGGAACAGTGTAGGCGAGGTTGTAGGTGTCCGTGCCGTTCCCCGTATTGGTGACGGTCACGCCGACCTCCTGGCGTGTTCCGTCGCCGATCGTGGTCGTCACGGCATTGGTGAGGGCAACGTTGACGCCGACGATGGTCTCGACCGTGACATCAACCGTGTCAGCTGCGGACAGCTGTGTTCCACCGCCCCCGGCGTAGTACGTCAGGGTCGCGATGTTGCGTATGGTGCTTCCCGCCTTCGTGCCGCCGGCGAACGCTGAGGGTGAGACCATCAGCATTGCGGCAAGCACAAACGCAAGAACACCAAGAAATGTGGACTTCATGTCAGTCCCTTTCTTGTGGTTTGTGATTGGTTTGTTGGGTGTTGTGTGTAGCGTTCTCATTTTCTCATCTCGTTTTGCAGTGTCATTTTTTCTTTTTGTGTCGTGCCTACTGCCTGCTGCATACTCTCTCGTGTCCTGTGAGAGCCTCCCTCTCGGAGGCGGGTGACCTCTGGCACCCGGCCCCTCCCTGTTGGAAGGGTGCCCCCGTGGAGGGGAATGATCGCGTGAGAGTGTGATGGATCTTTTCGGTACGGTCAGGATGCCTATCGGCATCACTGAACAATGGCTTTGAACGATACCCATCGCTCATCTCCTGGTAGAATGTTTGAAGTGAATGTCCATGTGATATCCTGAACCACGGGCGCCTGTGGCGGCTCAGGGTCTGACTGTCCAATGGCAATGTCCGCATCCCGTCCTGTCGCGCTGCCCGGGACGTATGTCAGTCCCTGACCGATCGGGTTGGTCAGCACGATGCCGGTCGCAGGAGCGGTGCCGACATTATGAAAGAGGATGCGATAGGTTATCGTGTCACCCGGAGCAGGGGTGGCCTTGCTGACCATCGTGCGGGTGACCATCGCGGGTGAGGCCGCCGCACCGTTCAGGAGAGCGACGATGTTGTCCGCCTGCTGAGATGCAAAGTCGGTGACGGTGACAGCCGTCCCGAAGACCCGAAGCGTGAATACCGGCGTCGCCTGACCGGCGGGCACAGTGACGACAGGACCGGTGAGGGTCGCGGTCGGTGCATCCGCGGCGGCCTGGCTTCCTGCGTCCCCGACAACAACAAGTTCAGGACGGAAGAACGAGAAGGCCGGTGCAGGCGAGAAATGGAGAGCATTGTCCCGTGTGGTGACAATGCCTTCTGCGCGGCCGTTCAGGACAATGCGGATGTCGAAAGCGGTTGCGCTTTCGATGGTCCATGAAAGGGCAAGGAATGAGCCCGTTGGCATGGACGCGTCGGTGTGCCGGGCGACCGTCCGGATCGCTGTGAACGACCGTCCCGCCTTCTCGATCATGAAGGCATCGATGCGGGTGGAATCGTTCGAGGAGGACCGCTGCGGGAGCGGACGGATCCCCTCGCCGGCCTCACCACGGTACTGGGCCATCGTCATCTCGTGGATGCTCGATCCGGTCGCCGCATCGATGAACGTGAAGACGAGCGAACCGGCAGGGTCCTGTGTCGCTCCCCGAAAGAGGATCCCGAACCGCGAGTCCCGTTGCTGCCGGTTGAGCGTGTCGAGCTTTCCCCAGATGAGTGGTAAGAACCCGGCATCAGGAGCGCTGCCGGGCGAACCTGCCACCGAGACGGCATATCCGGGATATGCCTGTGTCAGGGGCTGGCCAACGAGCTGCATGGATAGGACCACAGCTCCGAGTCCTGCGATGAGGTACGATTTCATGAGTCTTACTCCTCTTTGGGTATGCATTATTCCACTCGTGCTTTGAAAACGACCGTGCCGATCGTCCCGGCGGTTACATTGCCGAGGGTGACCTGGATGGTCGTGCCTGTGAGCGTGATCTCGTCGGCATCTGCAGCGTCCGTCTTCGGGGCGCCGTTCAGAAGGATGGTGCCAGGGACATACGCCGTGTTGATCGGTGCCGCCGATACTGTCAGGATGACGGTCGTCGCAGTCGATGTTCCGACGTTCGCATAGGTCGCCGTATAGGTCAGCGTGTCTCCGGGAGCGCTCGTCGGCGTGTTCACGGCCAGGGAAAGCGTCATGCGCCCCCTGTTATAAGCTGTCACGGTCGTCGAGACGACATAGGTCAATCCGGCAGAGTTGATCGTCGCTGCATTAGGGATCGGTGTATTGTCTGCGATAGCGGTGTCGACCACGGCCAGGAACGTGAGGTCCGTCGAGGCCCCGACGCCAAGCGATGCGATCGTCCAGAGAAGCGTGTCGCCGCTCAGGATTGCGATGCCGTAGCTGCCGGGCACAAGGGAGAGGCCGGTCGGAACAGGGTCCTTGACGGTGAGCGGCGATGCTGCTGCGATCCCGGTGTTCGCGACATGGATCGTGTACTGCAGCGTGTCCCCGGCAAGCAGAATGTCCGCATTGAGGTCCGTTGCGCTCTTCGTCGATGTGGAAAAGGAAAGGGTGGACACCGTTGTTGAGACCGTATTACCAGTGACCGATCCGGTCAGCTTCGCCGTCGTGAGCACGGAGTGATTGGCAATGGTCGACCCGCGCGTTGCACTGCCAGCGATCTGGACCTGGAATGTGATGGTCCGGGGGGCTGAGAACAGGACCGTGCCGATGGTCATCCCGCCCTCGAGGGGAGAGACGCCGGGACCCGGGTCGGATTGCGGGATCCCATCCAGCGTTGTGGAATTCGGCACATAGACCGTGTTCGCCGGAATGGTGTCCGTCACGATCGTCTGCGTGGCGGCGATGATGGTGGCGTTCGTCACTTCTATAGTGTAGGTCAGGACCTGTCCGATGTCGGCGACCGCGACATCAACGCTCTTGGTCGGGTACACCTGCGGATATATGACATTCGTCTGGACCGTGTTCGACACCCGCTGTGACAGCCCCGTGGGCAGGGCACGGGCTGTATTATAGATGCGGTCCACGGAACCGGATGTCATCGGCATCGGGAGCGCAACGGTCATCTGCACGCTGTTGGTGTCGCCGACATTGATGGTCTGTGCCGGGAAGGACCACGTCACCACACCGCCGGCCGATGTGCCGCCGCCGGCGATGCTGACCAGCGATGTCGATGATGGGATAGAATCCGTGATCACAATTCCCGTTTGCGGAGCATTACCGGTATTGGTGTATGAGATGGTGTACACCAGTGTGTCACCAGGCCCGGCATAGAATGCATCGACATTCTTGAGAAGGATGATGTTCGCTTGTTGTGTGACTGTCACCGTGTCGCGGGAGAACAGCGCCTGTCCCTGGGCGTTGCTGAGCCGCGCCGTGTTCACGATCTGCTGGCCGCCAATTGTGGAACTGTCGATCCGTGTGCGATAGGTGAGCGTGCCCGCCGTATTCGCCGCGACCGTTCCAAGGCTCCAGACGATGCGCCCTTTGGGTGAGGGAGTCGCCTGCCAGAGCCCACCGCCAGTGACCGAACCTGCCACATAGGTCATGAAGGATGGAATGGTATCTGTCACAATGGTGCTTGTCGACGAGCTCGATCCCGGTGCATTGCTGTAGGCGATCGTGTACAGGATCTCCGTGCCGATGGGTGCGGTGACCTGGTCTGCCGATTTTGTGAACGACAGGTTCGGTGCATTCTGTGAGATGGTCGTGACCTGGTTCGAGTAGGTAACCGGGCTTGACGAGAACGTTGCCCTGTTCGGTATCGTCACGCCGCCGGAATCGACGAGCGCTTTGATGGTGATGGTAACGGATCCGCCGTTCGAGAGGTTGTTGAAACTCCAGCTCAGGGCCTGTCCGGTGGCTCCGTCGAACGATCCGAACGAATGAGTCTCGGACAGGAAGGTGAGGGAGGGGGCGAGCGTATCGGTTATGGTGCGTGCCTTCTTCGATCCGGATGCGTTCAGGTAGTAGATCGTGTAGGTGAGCGTATCGCCTGAGAACACGAGCGACTTGTCCACCGACTTGTTGATCGCTTCGATGCCCTCAGCCACCGTCAGGGGAAGGCTGGCGGAGACACTTCCCGCTGCCGCACCCGTAAGGATCCCGTATGCATGGGCTGTGTTGGTGTAGTACACACCGACAATAGAAACGCGTCCGCGGAACTGCAGGGTCTTCGTCTGGCCGGGAGCGATCGTCTCAGCCGGTGAGAATTTCCACGTGACCCGTCCCGTGGCGCCTGGCGTCGGGCTGACGGTCGGAAGGAGCGTGCCGCCGCTCGTCCAGCCGTAGGTGAAGAGTGATGGCAGGACGTCGGCAAGACTGTCGAGGGATGCTGCAAAGGTTCCGGTGTTCGTCAGCGTCAGCGTGAATGTGCCGGAATCCCCGGCTGCATACACCGCGAGGTTGGATGTCTTCGTAAGGGAGACGGCCGGGACAGCGGTGACGTAGACGTCCGTACCGACCGTGTAGGAGACCGAAGAAGGAGGCGGTGTCGCGTGCGTACGGCTGATGGTCGCGACATTGCGCTCGACCTGATCGACGCCCCGGCTCGGATATGGATCGGCCACGAACGCCTGGAAGGTGATGGTGCTGTTCAGGTTCGAATTCCCGGCAGGGATCTGGCCGACGGTCCAAGTCAGAACCGTCCGTGGCGCAAGCGTGATGCTGTCAATGCTTGTTGCGGCAGGGAGCGCCGAGCCTGGCACATATCGGAGATTGCCGGGGAGTGTATCCCTGACGACAACGCCTTCGGCTGTCGCAGTGCCGACGTTGTTATAGACGAGCGTGAATCCGACGGTATTCCCTGGAGTGACATACTGAGGGCTCGCAGACTTCTGCAGCGACAACACCGCACCCAGGACGGTGTTCTGTACGGTGTTGCTGACCACCGGTGACAGGAGCTGCGGAGCGGTGAGCCGGGCTGCATTAATGAGCGGGTTGGTGCCGGAGTAGGGATTGAGCACCTGAACGGTCACCTGTATCGTGCGGGTCGCGCCCGCAAAGAGCGTGTCTGTTCCTGAGTTCAGGGTCCAGATGATCTTCTGCCCGGACACCGTCGTCGGTGTGATCGTGGCGAAAAGGTATTGGATCCCCTGGACCAGTGAATCGGTGACGGTGATGTCGGTCAGCCCTGCTTCTCCTGTGTTCTGGACCGTCAATGTGTAGGCCAGCGTCTGACCAGGATTGACACCCGTTGCGACCGACGTCGACTTGGACAGGGAAGCGCGCGCATCGGAAACGATGACCGGAGCGGTGTTCACTGCCGGCAGGAAGTACGTCGAACCGAGAGCGGCGGCGCTGTTCCTGTATGTGCCGGTGACCGCGGGCGCGACAGCCTGGAAGGTCAGCGTCCTGGAGGCTCCTGGTGCGACCGATGCACCGCTGAAGGTCCATGCGATCGAATCGGTCGAGGCGATCGGTGATGAGGCGATCGAAGAAGCGAGCGTTCCTCCTTCTGATCCGGCGACAAATGTGAATCCCTGCGGGAGAATGTCGTAGAGGGTATCGATCGCGACCGTCGTTGCCTGTGTGTTCTGGAGCGTGATCGTGTATGTCACCGTGCGCTGGGTGCTCGGGTCGTTCTTGAGGACGACCGATGGCGACACCGTCTTGGTAACGATGCCCGGGTTCACGCCGCAGCTGTTGTTGATGATGGCGATCGGCCGGTAGAACTGGCTCAGGGTCTGAAGGTCGGAGTCGACAGCGTAGCCCGCCGTATCGCTTGCGACGACCTTGATGAGATACTGTCCTGTGGGCAGCGAACCTGAGTTCCATGTGGCCGACCAGACTCCGAGAGACGTTGGAGTTCCGTACCCGACGAGGGTCCAGCTCTCATTGAAATCGTCTGTCGATCCGTTCGCATTCTGGTCGTAGTAGTAATAGAACCGGACATCCACCGCGCTGCTGACCACCGTGTAGCAATCGAGCATCTGCTGGGCGGTCAGGATGCGTGTTGTGAGCTGGACCGTGGGGCAGAACTCGGCCGTTACCTCGGTGACGATGATCTCAGGAAGGTCCGGGGTCGGTTCTATCGTGAAAGGATCTCCGCCCGGCATGGGATTCGAGGGATCGGCACAGACAGCCTCGATGTAGGCGAAGTCCTTCTGGAAGGGATCGCTGAGGCTGTTCGAGGTCGTGAAGGCCGCCGACATGATGGTGTTGTTCGCAAGCGCGGGGCCGTTGTATGCTGAGGCATCCAGCAGCGAGATAGGGACCTGGAAATCGAGGAGATAGTCACCGCCGGTGGCTGTCTCATCGATCACCCTCGTCCGCCCGAAATCAAGGACTGTTGTCGTGGTAGCCCAGTTGTTCGCAACGGGCTGTCCTGAGCCGTTATACTCCTGAAGCTCATTCCCTGTCACGTCCGCAGCAGGAACCTCAGCGAGCAGATACACACCTGTCAGAGCAGGGTCGATCGACTGTGTCGTGGTCAGCCTGGAATAGATGATCTGGATCCTGTCGATCGGGGTCGAAGGGCTGCCTGATGCACCATTCAGGAGAATGGCAAAATCCCGCCATCCGTCACCTTCGATATCGAGCAGGAATGTCCACTGGGCAGAGCTCCAGGGATCCGTATTCCCGTATTTGGCCCCTGCGGCATATGAGCTCGGGCTGCTTTCAAGCCTGAACCGGACGAAGAGGTGCGTCCCGTTACTGGCATAATATGCCGAGGGAGCGGTGAACTCGATGGCTCCTGATGTGATGTTCACAGAACCCTGCGGAGAGGTCCCTCCGTTGGACGGGTCGGCTGACTTCGCATCGGTGATGGGGGTGTTCTTAACGCTGTACGGTGTCCATGTTGTCGGCCATGCGACAGGCGTCGGCGTCACGACCTGTCCGATGGCGTTCGTCGTTGCCGACACGGCGAGGCTGAACAAGACAGCCAGGAAGTGGACGGCTGTTCGGAGGGTTCTATGTCTGAGAGTGTGGATCACTGTACGTGGCTTCCGGTCAGTTCCTTATGACATGGATCAGTCGAGTGAGTACCGCTTTCTCCTTTCCCAGAGACTTTTCCTGCTGATCCCGAGGATCTGCGCGGCTTTGGTCACGTCGCCGTTGGTGTATTCCAATACCCGGCGGATCTGCTGGATCTCGAGCTCACGCAACGAGGCAAGCGTGTCGCTGATGCCCGACTCATCTTCCTTGGTGTGATACATCGCACCAAGGTGCAGGTCCTTGGCGTCGATCATGGCGGTTTCTGTCGTCACAAGTGCGCGCTCGATGACGCTCTTCAGTTCGCGCACATTTCCCGGCCATGCATACCCCCGCAACGCCTCCTTCGCCGCGTCCGTGAGCCCGCGCACTTTCACAGACGAACTCGATTCCGACCGGACGATGAAATGCTGGGCCAGATCGACGATGTCCTCTCCACGCTCCCGCAGCGTTGGCATGCTCAGGTCGAACAGCGACAGGGTCTCGAACAGGGGGGGATAGAATTTTGCCCGTCCAGCTTCTGTCCCCGGATCGACTGTCGTGGCTGCGATGATCCGGCATCCGATGGGATCGTCCGGAGACACGCTCTCGCCGCTCACACGGATCAGATATTCATGCAGTTTCCGCTGGACCTGTATGTCGGCATCGGTGATGTAGTCGAGCAGGATCGTCCCTCCTTCGGCGACCTCGCACAGCGAGGGATGGTGAATGACGGAACCGTCGCTCAGCGTTTCGTCCCACCCGAACAGCTCCGACTCAAGTTCTTCCGTCGTGTGCTTGGCGCAATTTATCTCGATGAGGCGCTTTGCCGCGTCAGGATGGGTGTAGTGGAGGACGCGGGCAGCATACGATTTGCCGGTCCCGTTCTCTCCGTGGATGAGCACGTTTGTCTTCGGCATATCGGCCAGTCGCCGAAGCTCAACGCGAACGCGCTCGATGGCGGGGGAGGTGCCGATGAACGATTCGAGCGAATACTGCTGCGCGCTCTGGTCGACGATCGCTTCAAGGTTCTCCCGGAGGTGGGATGCCTCGAGCAAACGCTCGACCACGAGCTGAAGCTCTGCGGTCTGAAATGGCTTTTTCAGATAGTCGTTCGCACCCGCCCGCACTGCCTGCATCGCAGTCTCGATCTCCGGATAGGCAGTGACGGCTATAAGGGGAAGTCTGGGTGATCGCTTCCTGATCTCGCGGATCAGCTCGACGCCCGATAATTCGGGCATGATGAGGTCAACGACCGCTGCGTGAGGTTCCTGCTCCTCCAGCGCCGCAAGCATCTCGCGCGGATCGGAAAATGCTTCGACGCTGTAGTTGCTCTTTCGCAGGGCTGCCTGCAGATAATGCAGCTGCAACGGTTCGTCGTCCACGATGTAGATGAGCTTCTTCATGATGTGCTCCATGATGAATTGATGTGTTTGATTGTGTCCAATTCTCTTTTTGCCTTCGCTGTCAATGGCTGTGTGCCGGCTCTGACCTTCGAATCTGCTATTCTGTCGCTCGTTACGAACGGTAACAATTTACGAAAATCATTATTACTAAATGAGTTATGGGAATCTCGTGTGCCGAAAATCACGAAAATGAGGGCCATTCTTCATGTCAGTATGGCATAAGTAGGAAAAACGGAGTGCCAAATGGCTTAAAGTGTTACCCTAGGTAACAGGCCTCTAAGTTATTGTATTTCAATGTCCTAAGAATGGGAAAGCCGGGAGGAGAGTTCGGAGACCTGCGATGGCAGGATTTTGATGTCAGCATGTCTGTGAGGTTACCCACAGCGGGGGATATGCACGTGTTCTGTGTCCGTTGTCACGGAAAAGATGATCGAGCACGGAGTGAACCTGTCAGCTAAGAGCTTTGGTAGATGGGGGCAATGCAGTGAGAGATAGTTGAGGAAATGGAGAAGGCCAGCCGCGATGCGACCGGCCTTCTCCATGTTGATCGGAAGGTTGCAGCCAGATGCTTACATGCAGCGGTCGCTCACTCGAGTCTTCCTTTTCTTTCCGGTGGGCGCTTGGTCGGCCACTCCCGCGGCTCACCTGTGCGAGGATTCACCGACATCGCACGGTGATTCCGCGGTGTGAACTCCGGGTCTTCAGATGCCATGTAGGTGAGGATGGCTGTGAGCACGACATTGTTCTTCAGGTCGTCGAACACCAGCTTGTCATAGGTGTCACGATTCGTGTGCCACGTGTACGAGAAGTAGTCCCAGTTCAAGGAACTGAGCCCGAAGCCTGGTGCGTCCGCGGCGACGAACGATGCATAATCACTGCCGCCCCCTCCAGGCATTCCGGGAAAACTGAGCTTGATGTGCTGCGTGACGGACCCGGGCACGCGGGAGATCCAGCGAGCGATCGATGCCCCGGCATCGATGTACCCCTGCGCTGAAATGTTCGTCACGCGGCCGGTCCCGTTGTCCTGGTTGAACGAAGCCTGGAGCTTCGCGATGATGTCTGGGTGGTCTTCCACGAAGGCACGGGACCCGTTCAGCCCCTGTTCTTCGCTCCCCCAAAGCCCGACGATGATGGTGCGCTTCGGATTCGGATAGTACTTCTTCAGAATGCGCGCTGCCTCCATCATCGTGATCGTTCCCGTTCCGTTGTCTGTTGCCCCCGAGCTGGCTTCCCACGAATCGAAATGCGCCGAGAGCACGATGTATTCATCAGGCTTCTCGGTCCCCTTGATCTCGGCTATGGTATTGAATGCGGGGGCGGCCCCAAGAAATTCCGACGTCGCCTCGATACGGATCAGCGGTTTGTTCCCATACTCCGTCAGGCGGTACACCAGGTTGTAGTCTTCAAGGCTGAGCTCGACGGCAACAGCTTTTCGGGAGGTCGTGCCAAAGACCCGATAGACTCCCCATCCGGAGGACCACGTCGAGCTGATGATGCCGGCAGCGCCCGATGCATCCAGTGTGCTGTCAAGATCGCTCTCGCGGCGATAACCCGCTTTCCGGATGCGGTTGCGCCAATTCTCCTGGATGCGGTCCTGCAGGGCCTTCATGCTGTCGCGGGAGGCGTCCGTGCCGAACTCTTTCCACACCGATTCGGGACGGCCTGTCGGCTGCGGCTGTGACACCAACACGAATTTTCCTTTGACGGTCGGGAACCACTTCGCATAGGCGGCTGAATCCGCAAGGTCGGGAAGAATGATCGTGGTCGCTTTCACGCCCCCCTTCTTCGTTGCAGGACTCCAGGATTTCATCGTTCCCTCGAGCGTCCGCACACGGGGCTCCAGCAGGTCGATGTGCGTGATTCCTCTGTCCCAGCCTTCCCATTCGCCATATTTCTCGATGCGTGCCGGGATGTCCCAGTTTCCGAACGTGCTGACGGCCCACTCGCCGGCTTTCTTCGACTGAGGAGAACCGACGAGCCGCGGACCGATGACGTCGAGCAGCTCGTGCGCAAGGACCTCGAGCTGAGATGAATCCATTGCTTCGGCATAGATGCTTCGGACAACGGGATCATCTGTTGTATGGTCCGGACCCTGCACGCGCATCCAGGGTTGTGAGAATGCTATGGTCGCTGCAGACACCATCCCTATGATGATGAGTGTCGGGATTCTGAATCTGATCATGAGTTCCTCCTTGAGGTCTGATAACAGGGCTTCGAAAGCCTGAGAATCTATCCTGTTTTTGGCCTATGAACAATAATCTTCACGGAATTCTTGAATTCTCATTCTTGGGATAAGAAGGTTCTCTTCCTCCACGTTGACCTCTGTCACAACAATGGAGGCTCTGAACAATGACGTTAGTATATGGATATCAGAAGTACACATCTCAAGGAGGTCGGCATGAAACGATTGGTACTGCTTGGTATGCTCCTTTTTGCCTTCCCCATGTTCCTCATCGCCCAGGTTCAGCTCACGTTTTCAGGTTCCGCAGCTGACGGGACGATCATCGCAGGGGAGGTACTTTCTTGGCAGATCTCTTCTATCCCGCCAGGGAGCGTATCACACAATGAACTGTGGCTTGATGTCAACAACAACGGAGCACTCGACGTCGGCACGGATGTCCTGATCTTTATGTTCGACCAGGTCGATGGAGGCTCGAACTATGACGGCCCCGGTGATGATGACGGAGCGCCGAATGGAATCATCACAACATCATTCCCAGCCGGGCTTGCTCCGGCCCATTGGATACTTGTCGTCAAGACAGAATCTGGGAATTCATCTGCAGCCCTCAATATCACGCCTCTGGCGAGCCCGGCGGCAACGATCACAGGGACTGTAAGTGTCCCGGCCGGATATCCTAAGGCGAACTTCGTTGTCGAGGCATCCACTGAGTCTGAATCCGCAGGTGTCATGAATCCGTTCTGGCATGCCCTGACGGATATCAACGGCAATTTCACGATCGCCATTGGAACGGTCGGCGGCGATCCTGTGAGTCTGAATCCGTGGCGGGTTGGACTCGCTGAAGGAGGGACCGGTTGGGGGAGGCTCGTCCCCATCAAGAAGGACACAACCGTCAACCTCGGTGGTGTGGCACCCGTGGTGAGTCTCATGCTCATTCAGGGAACGGTCCTGACCGGGACTGTTCGCGGAGAATCTGCTCAGCCTCTGCCTGGTGCAGATGTGTGGACCGAACTTGAAGCAGGCTATGGTGGATACGGAACACGGACGGACGGAAATGGCACCTTTGCTTTTGCAGTTCCGCCTGGTAACTACCGCCTCAACTATCGTGCGGAAGGGTACTTCCACGAGTACTGGGACAACACCAGGGACTGGAATGCTGCGACGATCCTCACAATAACGACGCAGGATTCGGTCAAGAATCTGAATGCCGATCTCACCAGGGGCGCGGTGATCCGCGGGCAGGTGCGTAATTATGGAATGCCGGTTCGTGCGCAGATCGTTGTCCTCGGTTCGGATTACAGCGAGATGGTCTATGAAGAGACAAGCGACAACGGCTCGTGGTCGGTGACCGTCGATCCGGGATCGTACTACGTGAAGTTCGACTACCAGGGGAACATCCAGTATTACGACCATCAGTCCTCGCTGCCTGCCGATCTTATCACGATCACCGGAACAGAGACTGTCGATTATGTCGATGCGGATTTCACTGTCGGGACGCCTCCGCTCCCGCCTCCGCCGCAGATCCTTGCCGTCTGGGATGTGCCGTTCGATAACGGGAGGCATGTGTATGTCAAATGGTTGGGCATCGACCGGATGTTTGCCGCGATGAATAATTTTGGCGTTGAGTCCTATTCGATTTGGAGGCAGGACGGCCCGAACCGGGTCTTCATGCAGTCGATCCCTGCAGCGATGGATTCGGTGTACACTGCCATTGTTCAAACCCTGCGGGATTCGACAAAGACAGAAGGAATGTTCACGTCGACATATATCGTCCGGGCACATTTTATCTTCAACGCATTCGTGCTGACCTCTGATCCGGAGCAAGGGTACTCGCTCGACAACATGGCCCCCGGTGTTCCTGCCGGGATCGGTTCTGTCGTGAGCGGTGCTGATGTCGTGGTCCGCTGGTCGCCGAACGAGGATGAGGACTTCAAGTACTATAGTGTCTACCGGTCCACAACCCCGGGGTTCTCGGTGGAAGGCCTTACGCCATATGCGTTTACGACGACAACTGAATACGTGGACGCCGGTGGCGCAAGCGGGACCTTCTACTATCGGCTGACGGCGACCGACCATGCTGGGAATCAGAGCGAGGCGAGCGTGATCGTATCCAGCTCCGGGACGACGGCTGCAGAGCCCGTTGGGGGGCTGCCAGTGACCTTCGCGCTGCACGGGAACTACCCGAATCCTTTCAATCCGACGACAACCATCGCCTTCGACCTGCCGGCCCGGGTACAGGTGAGCATCCTCATCTACAACACCCTGGGAGAGCAGGTGGCCTCAGTGCTTTCGGCAGAGCGCTCGGCAGGATCGCATACGGTAGTCTTCGATGCTTCTGCGCTGCCGTCCGGTCTCTATTTCTGCCGGATGCAGGCGGGCGAGTTCTCAGCCGTGCAAAAGATGAGCCTCATCAAATAGGGATCCTGTACCGGGACGTACACGATTCTCTTTTCACCATTCACGATTCACCCTCCAAGACCCCTCCCAGCCCCCGGAGGGGTCTTGCTTTTTGAGGACTGGAAAGGTATCTCGGTCAAGGGAGGAATACGCGATTGTCTGACCCGACCACGATCTCTGAGGACAGGAAGAGGCGCTCCGGTGCGATGTCTCCGTTGAAGCGGACACTTCTACGCGCAAGCGGAGGACTCCTCCTGCTGTATATCGTTCTCATGATCCCTCTGCCGGAACCCATTCCGGAAGAAGTGCTCTCTCCGCCGGCCGGCAAACCGTTCGTGTGGGCGCAGGACTCCGTCTGGTACCGTCTCGAGGATGCCTTTGTCTCGGCCCGGGAGGCGGGCTGCACGGGTGTGCAGGACAGGATCGAGGACCTCCTTGTTGATATCGACATTGCTCTCAATGTCCTTGATGCAGGGGAGGCGGAGCCCGATGATCCCCGACTGACCCGGCTCGAAGGTCTGGTCTTCTCTCTCGCCCCGCTCGTGGCCGGATGTCCGGATTATGCAGAAGAGTACATGTGGCGGGTCGTGCGGATGCGCACGGTGGTGAAGGGCCTCTCCATGGCGTGGGACATGAACGATCGGGGTACACGGGAGGTGATGTACAGGCTCCTGTATGGGAGCCGGGCGTCGCTTGAAGAGGTTGTCCTGCAGATACCGGACGGCCTGCTCCCCGCGACCATTAATGTCTACGACGAACCGTCGGTAACTCCCAGTGAGACGATCCTCGGTGTCACGATACACAGCGGTGATATCCTTGTCTCACGCGGCGGGGCTCCGACCTCCGCTCTCATCGCCCGCGGCAACGACTTCCCCGGCAACTTCTCGCACGTGGCCCTTGTCTACATCGATGAGGAAACACGCACGCCGGTCATCCTGGAGTCGCACATCGAGTGCGGGGTCGTGCGGTCGACGCTGGAGGAATACCTGAAGGACAAGAAGCTGCGCGTGATGGTGATGCGGCTCCGGTCCGACCTCCCGGCGCTCGTCCGCGAACCGATGCTCCCACATCATGCGGCCTCCCTCGCATTCGAGGACGCCCGGAACAGGCATATCCCGTATGATTTTGCGATGGACTACTCGAATCCCGACAAGCTCTTCTGCTCCGAAGTGGCATCTGCAGCCTATGGCTGGGAAGGCGTGAACCTCTGGATGGGTATGTCCACCATCTCCTCTCGTGGCCTGCGATCATGGCTGGCGGCATTCGGTGTGCGGTACTTCGTGACCCAGGAGCCGTCGGACCTGGAGTACGATCCTCAGCTGACGGTCGTCGCGGAGTGGAGGGACCCCGAAACGCTCTACAAGGACCACATCGATAACGCCGTCACAGAGGTTATGCTGGAGGGAGCGGAGAGGGGGGAAGAACTGGAAGCTGATGTCTGGATGCTGCCGATCGCACGGACAATGAAGCTGTATAGCTGGGTACTGAACCGGTTCGGTGCAGTCGGGCCGATCCCCGAAGGCATGGATGCAATGGCAGCCTTGAAGAACGCAACCTACTCAGACAGGCACGATGCCCTCACGGCCTGCCTGCTGAAGAAGGCGGACACCTTCCTGGCCCGCCATCACTACCGGCCGCCTTACTGGCGCATGGTGGAAATGGCGCGGGAATGCGTCGCAGAGGAGGGATCCGCAGGAGACTGACATTGGGAAAACACCTGGCTGCCATTCTGATCTTTCCCTCACGCGACCTCGCAAGGCCCTGCTGAGGTTCACACATTCGCTCATACCCACCAGCCATCGCACGTCTTCCATCTCCCATCTTTCATCTTCCATCTCCCATCTCCTGTCTCCCATCTCCCATCTTACATCCCGCTTCTCTCCATCTTCTTCCTCCTCACCATCCACGCCACCCACACCAGGATGGGAGCTCCGACGATCACACCAAGAGTGAGGATGAAGGCCCACGCGTTCACGACCGTTGATTCTGCCGTCATCGTGAAATCGTTCACGTATGCATAGGCAATGTACTCGTCCCAGGCGGCCGTCTGCGTTCCTTCTCTCTTCCCGTTCGTCCTGGTGATCTCCCCGGGCATCACGACCCGCGAGACATACGAGTCCCCGCCCGTTTCCTGAACGAACTCGATGTCCGCATAGAAGGCATCGAGCTCCTCTGAACCCTTCTGGATGGCCCGTACCAGCGCGGGCTCATGCGTTCTCCGGGCCCATGTCACCATCCTCTGAGGTTCGTAGCTGTTGTCATTGCTGTCAGCAAGAAGATGTTGTGCAAGGTCCTCCTTGAGGGCATGCAGGCGTTCCGGAGTCAGGCCAGCGGATGCCGGAAGGCTTTTTTCCAGTGCGACGAAATATGATTCAACGCGCGTACGGACCTCCCATTCCTCGAACCTGTCGCTCGCATCGTCCAGGGCAAGGCTGTCACCCCGGCTTGGATACGATTCCTTCATCACCTCGAAGCGGAGGAACATGTCAAGCTCGCCGGGCGAGATGTAGTCCGTGAGAGGGATGAGCGTGAACGGGTTATAGGACGCGATCTTCTCGGTGTAGCAGTAGCGGGTGGTGAAGAACCTGAACTGCTTCTCCACAGCGACCGAGCACTGGAGCGTCCGGCGATCGAGATCCTTGCTCCAGACGGTCCATGCATCTCCGCTCGTGAAGAGGCGCTCGGCGCGGAGGGCCCATTTTTTCTCGTCCACCCTCGAGCGCTCAACGATGGTCCAGGTCGAATCCGCCGGGATCTTGAAATCCCATGTCTGAAGCGCAGCTGAATCCCCCTTCACCGTGATGGACCGGACGAACGACCCGTCTGGACGCACCGTCGTGGTCGTTTCATATTCGAGACATCCTGCAAGTGACAGGGCGAGGAGGAGCGCAGGGATGCGAACGACCAGGTGTGAAATGATGTGTGACATGTCAACCTCCGATCTTGCCGAGCCGGATGGTGAGTTCTGATGACCGGCCCAGGGATGTGATGACCATTTCGGCGAGACGCCGCTGCTCCCGTGTGAAGGACATCGAGTGGAGTGCAGCCTGACCGGCGAGCCGCACGGACCTGTCCAGGTCCTCTTTCCGGATCTCGAGCGTCGGGCGTGACAGCACTGAGGCCTTGATACTCTCGGGCACCGGCAGTGCGGCAAGCTGAGCGAGCGGTTGTGTGTCGATGGTATAAGAGATGTACGGGCGTGCAGTCGGTCCGGGCGCATCGGCAGTATGCCGAAGCCCGGCGATCTGTGTCCCCATCGTCACGATGGCGAAGAGGGTCAGCACGCCATAGGCGAATTGGACGGACCGCCGTCTCCCGATGCCAAGGAGAATGCCGAAGAGATCAGGTGATCCTCCGGCGTCAGCGGCGATGCGCTCCATGATAGCTCTCGTCTCCTGTCCCACGTGGACAGGCGGAACTGCGGAACGTATCACCATGTCCATGTCAGGTATGGTCTGCCCGACCCGCTCTGCTTCCCTGGCACATGTCGCACAGGTGCGGAAGTGCATCTCAAGAAGCCGCTCTTCCTCCTCTGTGCGTTCGCCCGGACGATGCAGGTGGATAAGATGTTGTGCGTCGTTGCATCTCATGGTGTGGATCCTTTGATGTCATACTGCGCAGCAAGGAGTTCCCGCATGCGCCGTCGCGCATAGGAGAGGTTCGTCTTGACGCCTGCGATGCTGTTGCCGGTGACCGCTGCCACATCCGCGACCGGGAGGTCCTCGATGTCCCGGAGCGCAAAGATGAGCCGCTGGACCGGCGGCAACTGCCCCAGGAGCGACCGGACGATATGCTGCAGATCGTGTGCATCTGCGTTCTGCTCGATCGTTGCGTCAGCCGGCATGTCCGGTGTGTCGTGCCAGATCAGCGGTCGCCGCGATCGGGACCGATGAAGGTCGAGCGCTGTGTTGGCGACGATGCGGTACAGCCATGTTGTGAAGTTCATTGCGGTGTTGAATGTGCCGATGTTCCGCCAGACCTTGATGAACACTTCCTGCGCCGCGTCCCGTGCATCATCCGTGTTGAGGAGGACACGATACGCGATCCGATACACGTACTCATAATGGCGCTCGAGAAGCTGCCGGAATGCATGCTCGTCTCCCCGCTGGGCAGCGTGGATGATGTTCGTGAGGTCGTTGCTCAACGGTCTATGCTCGTGCATGCCGGTGATGATACGAAGCAGGGGAGGTGGAGGTTAACAGGAGCAATGTGGCCATTTTCGCCTGTTTGAGGGAGTTTTAGGTCACGGGAGCATCGGACGTGCTGCGAACGACGTAAATTCTTTCTTATGAACCACCGATGGAAATGTTCTCCGGTTGTGTCTCCCTGCCGAGGGTGCAGTTCGGACACCCCCGAATTCTCGCAGGTTGTGTTCTTCCGTCTCATGTCGCTTCTGATGGTGCCCGGCATCCCTAAAATTAGTGAGTCAAAAATGACTCATAATCACTGGATTTGCAGAGCCGGTCGGACGAGGTCCTCTGCCATCAGGAAGACCATTCTTCCCCCTAGGTGCTCATAGTCTTGTTTTTCGGTGCCATGCTTCATACTTTAGTCCATTCTTTTCGCAATGCGCTTCTTCAAAGCTGTCTGTGTCCACTGACGATCAGGGTCCAATGACAAATGAATCGATGCTCCGGGTGCTCATCATAGATGATGAGGATCCGTTCCGCCTGGCGGTGGAGATGGCACTCAAGCTCGATGGGTATGCGGCCAAATCGTACTCCTCTCCGGAGATCGCCATCGAGGCATTGAAGGACGAGACGTACGATGTCATGATCGTCGATTTCTACATGCCGGGTATGAACGGCATCGAGTTCATCCAGTGGCTCAAGGAACATGGAGTGGACACGCCGGTCATCATGCTGACTGCCGCAGGGTCCGAGACAACCGCTGTCGAGGTGATGAAGGCCGGCGCGTACGAGTACTTCCGGAAGGACCAGATCAACACGAGCCATCTTGCGCAGGTCATCCGGTCGGTCCACGAAAAGCATACGCTCGTCCGTGAGAAGCAGCGGATCGAGGGGGAGGAGAAGCGGCTTCGGGAACGCGAGATGGAGCTGGCGTCGCTGCAGATGTTCCAGAAGACGGTGAACTCCCTCGGACAGTTCGTGGAGAACGGGCTCACGACGCTCGCGAAGACCTCCAAGGAGAAGGAGAGCGAACTCATCGCTGAGCTCGAGAAGAAGACGCATGAGAGTATCAGAAAGGCCTTCGCAGAACTGAGCGAGGGGATCGAATATGTTGCCCGTGGTGTGAAGTCGATGACAGACCTCACCGCACTCGTCTCGTCGAAGATCGAGCACATCAAAGGGGCCAACGACACTGCCACACCACCCACCGACCACAAGACTCCCTGAAAGGTCATGGCAACTCAGGTCAAGAAGAAGATCCTCGTCGTCGACGACGATGAATCGCTCAGAAAATCCATCGCGATCACGCTCAAGGTGAAGGGATACGAGGTCTGGGAAGCCGAGGACGGTTTTTCAGGCCTTGAAATGACGCAGCAGCGCCGCCCCGATCTCGTCATCAGCGACGTCTACATGCCCGGCATGAACGGCTTCGTCATGGCCGAGACCATCAAGGGGGATGCAGCCCTGAAGGATACGAAGGTCATCATGATGACGAGCGCTGCACAGGCTGCGGGCGCGTGGAACTCTGAGCCCGATGTGACCTACCTCGATAAAGGTTTTTCCCTTCCGTCGCTCGTTGAGCTCGTCGGAAAGGTCCTCGGATAAACCGCTCTACTTCCAGAGCAATCTTCCGTCGCTTGTAACACCGGCCCACTGGCCGTCGCCGTCGTCCGTCGTGTACGGCATCCAGATCTCCGTGGCGTCGTTCGTCGACCGTACCTCGGAACCCTGAGGAAGTGCCGTACCCGATCGGGTTTCGAGCTCATGCATCGATGGCCAGCGACCGTGCTCTTTCCTGAACTCCTTCTGAACGGCGTAGGCCGCCATCAACAGCCGCCGCACGTGCTCTGCAGCCGTATCAAGAGCCACCGCACCGGTTTCTCCCTCATCTCTGAATTCAAGCACTCCCCACCGCTCCGGCATATGCATGTTCACGACGCCGACGGGGGACCAGACCCAGTTGTCCTCCCGCGGGGCGGCCTTCACGTAGATGTTGCTGCTGTCCCGTACGGTCCATTCCACCCGCGAGAAGTTGATGCGCCATTGCGTGCCGGGAGAAGGGGGCATGGAGCGTGCATCAAGGCTTGCGATATCATCCCAGGGAATAGCGATCTCGACGCTCCAACCGCCGTCCGTGTCCAATGGATCGTTCAGCGTGCCATCGATCCATACTCCAGTCCGCATTCCATGCAGGTCCCACGCATCCAGTGCGGGTCCACCGTCCCGATACGGTCTTTCCAGAAGCAGGTCCCATACAGTGTTTAGGGCGTTGATCTCGATCTCGCCGTACCGATGATTATCTCCGTCCGGGTCGAAGAAGAACTCGAAGTCGTTGTCGTAGAAGATGACAGTGTCCCGTTGACGAAGTCTTGCCCACACATGCGGTTCCTCCAGGCGGGCAGCGATGAAAAGGTGTGTTGTATTCCACACCAGCGCCACACGTGTTGAGAACCGCGGATGCAGAGCGCTGTCTCCGGTGATATCGACAAATGGATCGGACCACGCGGCGGCCTGCCATGCCCTTTCGTTGAGGTTCCCGTCGATCACGAGGCTGTCCCGGCTCGATGTCGCGATGATCGTGCGCGGCTCGGGCCAGCGGTCAATAAGACCGGTGCGGAGAAGCAGCCCTGCAAGAAGAATGATGACGGAGATCATGCCCGTGGTGAGACTTTCAGGCGAGGGAGAGCCCAACGGTAGAAATGGAGGACCGCAGCCAGGACCAGGAACCCATTGATGGGACTGAGCGAATGATACCTGCGTCCGGACCACCACGCATCGAACCAGAACTCCGTCGGCGGGGGATTGCGATTGAGAATGAGGAGGACACTTTCAGGGTCGAGATCCGGCGGACGATAGAGTGCGATCGTGTGGGTGATAAGGCCGGCTCCCAGAAGGACGGCAAGGACAAGAAGCACGAGCAGGTCAACATTGCGCACGATCCACGGATCATCCGTTTCGTCGGCGAATAGGTGCGGAGAGACCGACAGGAGATACAGCAGCGCGAGACCTGCCGCGACTGCGTTCAGGATGATGTCGTTCAGGTCGAAGAACGACACCCATCCTTTATAGAGGACCCAGTACTGGTACCCTTCATCGACCATGCCGATGACGGTCGTGATGATGAGGGTCGCCGGGATCCGTCGGACGATGAAGAAGACGAGGACGCCCAGGATCCCGTACTGGATGAAATGCACTGCTTCTGTGTGGACGGACATCAGCATCCATTGGCTGATCGCCATGAACAGGAGAGTGGCCGACCAGAGGAAGATGATGCTCGTGCGTCTGCCCTTGTCGTGCTCACGGCGGACCCGGTTGATCAGAAGTGCACCCAGTCCGGCGAGGAGGATGGTCACCCCGGCTGCGGCTCCCCAGGTCCACGCGGTCTCCTGCTGGATGTTGCGGACGAACTGCTGTGCCCACTCATGATAGCGGACCATCAGAGTCGTATAAGCGATTGTAAGAACGGCAGTTACAACTTTTTCCGATGTGGGAGAGGGTCTCACGAGCTATCACGGATGGTGGTGTGACTGGTCCCGGGAAGTAAAGGAATATTAACTTGACATACTAATTGCTGATTGTTTTCTTCTTGGTATTCCTACTGGCTGACCTGAAGTTGTTTCGTATTCGAACCGAGCTTTCCGAAGTATGCACGTACATCCTACAATAGCAGGGAGGTCCTCACAATGAGATCCTTGGTTCTGCACTCCATTGTGCTTTCGGTATGTGTGCTATCGCTGGGGACCATTTCGAGCGCACAGGTCCTCACAGAAAGTTTTGAGTCAGATGCGGTGGGGGCGTTCCCCGCCTCATGGACCTCGCTCGAAGGTTCGGCCGGTTATGCATATGTGGTCTCCGCGACCGGTAACCTCGGTGTCCGTGCTGTGCGGCTGAGCTCGGGCGTCGGCGTGGCGTCCCGCATCAAACACGTTACGTCGATCCCGACCGGAGATTTCACGTACGAATACTACGTGTTCATTCCCGACTCGGGGAATGTGAACGAGACGATCGGTATGGTCACGGTCGAGAACGTCGGAATGTCCTTCGCTACAGGGAGCACACTTGCCGATGGGGTCGTTTTCTTCTCCGACCATGCTGACGGATGGACCGTGCCGACGAACACGTGGCACAAGCTCTTCGTCGAATTCGATGCATCGGCGAACGTCTTTCGGGTGACGCTGAACGACACGGCATCGAAGAAGTACTCGGACACAGAGAGCACGTCGTACGAGCTCCGTCTCGAGGCGACAAGCCTCACCAGCACATTGCAGAAGCATATCCTGTACGTGGACAGCATCACGGTGACCGCCGCCACCGTGGAGCTGACGCCCGCCCAGTCCTTCCTCTCCAGTCCTGCAGATGGAGCGGCGAATATCGGTCTTACAAGCAATCCTCCATCGTTTTCCTGGAATTCCGTCTCTTCTGCGACCGGGTATCACATACAGATATCGACTGATCCGACGTTCGGTTCGGGTATCGCATACGACGATACGTCGCTGACAAGCACCAGCAAAAGCGTTCCGCTTCCCCCGCTGGTGACGTCGACTGACTACTACTGGAGGGTGCGGGCGAAGAATTCGGTCGGTTGGGGTGATTGGTCCATGGTGTGGTCCTTCCGGACCGCGGATCCGCCGACTGCTCCGACACTGTCGACTCCTTCGGACGACTCATACAACACGTCGACCAACAGCATCTATTTCTCCTGGACGAACCCATCGGGTCTTTTGACCCGGCAGTTCATGGTCGCTAAGGATTCGCTGTTCGCAGAGATCGTCGTTAATGATTCTGCCACATCCGCCAATTCGTACCAGACGGTATATTTCCCTCCACTGACGGTCAATACGAAGTACTACTGGCGCGTCCGGGCGTATGGGATTGCGGGATGGGGGGCCTGGTCGGAGGTCCGTTCATTCCGGACGCTGGTTCCTCCGTCACCACCAAGTCTCTCCTCGCCGAACGATCAGGCACATACAACGACCTCGACGCAGGTCTCTTTGTCCTGGTACTCGGTCTCAGGTTCAGAGGGATATCTGGTCGAGATTGCCACAGACACCAACTTCACGTCGGTCGTTCTGAAGGACTCGACCTCGGGTCAGTACTCCACGTCGTACAATGCGCTGTTCCCGCCGCTTGCCTACCAAACGAAGTACTTCTGGCGCATCAGCTCAAAGAACATTGCGGGGTGGGGTGATCCCTCTGTGACCAGGGTGTTCTACACGCTCATGACACCGATGGTCACGCTCAGCACACCCGTGGACCAGAGTGTGATCGCGACAGCGACCATAACGTTCAATTATGTGCTGCAGAGCAGCTCTGTTGATACGTTTCGTGTGATCATCGTTTCGGACACGAACAACGTCGCCGGGACGACAGTTCTGGACACAAGCAGGACCGGGACGAGTTTTGCGGTCAATCTGAGCCGGTTCACACCGGCAACCGCCTACTTCTGGCGTGCGCAGGGACGGAACGCTGCGGGAATCGGCCCGTGGACAGGCTGGTGGCGGTTCACGCCTACCGATGTTCTTCCCCCACCTGCGCATCTGACTCCGTTGAACAACCAGACGGTCACAACGTTGACGCCGTTCCTTGATTGGGATTTCGTCGATGGAAGGACCTCGTACGATCTTCAGGTTGCGACAGACCCTGCATTCGGAGCGGGGACGATCGTCTTCACGAAGAACACCGGGACGACCACCGGGTACACGGTCCAGTCCGTTGATGGTCTCCAGGCACAGACGACCTACTATTGGCGTGTGCGGACGAACAACAATGCAGGGTCGGGGCCCTGGAGTACAGCCTGGTCATTCAACAGCCCGATGCCGCCAGGCAAGCCAGTAGTGACGAGCCCTGTGGGGGCCATGGATATGTTCGGATCCGTTACGATCACCTGGAGTTCCACGCCGGGGAAGGACAGTTCGCACGTGATCATAGCGGTCGACACCGCACAGGTCTCTGCCCGTGTCCTCAGCTATCCGGCAAAGACGCTCAGCATTACCAATCAGACGATAACGTATTACGACTATAGCGGTGTGTATGAATACGATCCGCACGCTAGTACGACGGTCTGGCTCAGGGCGTCTGGCGGGTTCGTGGAGATAACAGGGAATGGGCCCTATGAAAGTGGTACACTGAGCGCGTACTATAATCCAGGAGCCAGGCTCTTCTGCAAGGTCATCGACTTCAATGATGTTGGCGCGAGTCCGGCGTCTGACTGGTGCGAATTTGGGACGGTCCAGCGATATCCTGCAGTGCCGGCCCAGTGTGTCCCCGTGGATGGGGCAACCGGAGTCGATTTCTTCGAACCCGAATTCACGGTCCCCGAGAACGAGGTCGACAATACGTGGTATTCCTTCTCTCTCTGGGAGGGAACCGGCCCGTACGATCCTGGGACCGTGCTGGCCACCGACAATATGTCCCGGTCGTACTACGATGACTTCTTCTACATCTGGGGTCCGCGGCTTCAGGAGAACACCTCCTACAGCTACCGTATCGATGCGATCAATCCTGTCGGTCTTTCCTATGGACCCGTCATTACGTTCACGACCGCAGATCCCACGCCGAAGATTCATTGCACCGGCGACGTCGGTGAGGATGATGGCGGTGCGATCGAGGCGGAGGTGATCGCGTCGCAGTTCGATCATGGCGAATGCAGCGGGTCGAACGCTCAGTGCTTCGATGGGTATTCCTTCTGGCGTTTGCACTATCCGTGGGAACTGACCGAATGGGACCATCAGCGCATCGCGGAGGCTTTGAAGGAAACGCCGGAAAAGACGCTCGCTGAGGCACGAACGGCCGCGGCCGTCGATACGAACTTTGTATGGGAACCGGTCCTCGATTTCAGGGGGATCGGCCTCTCCCGCTACCTTGTGACGCTCCCGACGCGGACCGATTCCGGCCGTGCGGCAAAATACTGGGAGCGGTTCGTCGTCACGGCCCATCTGAGCAGCGGCGTCTTCTTTGCCTCGAACATGGACAGTGCGTACTCGGTCGATAATCTTGCGCCGAAGCCGCCGTCAGGAGGCGTTGCCGCGCTCGTCAGCGGAGCTGTCAAGCTCACCTGGCAACCGAACACGGAGAAAGACCTGTACAACTACAAGGTCTATCGGTCCCTGAGCCCGAGCGATGACGTTAGAACGATGACGCCGATCGGTGAGACAGTGGAGGCGGGCTTCACTGATAATACTCCTCCGCCCGTTGCTCTGGCGTATTACTACATCGTTGCAACGGACAAGAACGGGAATGAAGGCGAACCGGCGATCATCGCCGCCACCATTGTGACCGGCGTGGAGGTGCTGGAGGGTGTGCCGACAGAATTCTCGCTCGGCCAGAACTATCCGAATCCATTCAACCCGACGACGACCATCCGCTTTGGCATTCCTGAGCAGAGCAGTGTGACGGTGCAGGTGGTGAACATGCTCGGTCAGGTGGTGGAGGAACTCACCAGCGGGGTTCTGCCTGCTGGATACTTCCAGACTGTCTGGAATGCGAACGCACCGTCAGGCCTGTACATCTACAGGATGGTGGCGAAGTCTGCCGCGGATCCGAACAGGACCTTCACCTCTGTGAAGAAGATGGTCCTCCTGCGGTAAGGCAGACAGCGGCAGCTCCGCTGAACGATCAACAGCGACCCCATCCGCTTCCCGTCCTTTGACGGGGAGGGATGGGGTCATTTGTCTTCAGGGGAGGATGTATCGTCAGTGAGCTTGAACATCCGGATGATCGGCAGCGGTTCCTGAAGGGAAGGGCTCTGTATTGCTGTGGAGGGTGAAGCATAGACCTCGTGCAGCCAGGGGAGTTCCTCCAGCGGCACACACGTATCGAACGGAGAGAAACTGACGACCATCCATCCCTGCTGTGGCTGAGCGTCGATCAGTGCGCGGGCTGAAGCATAGGTGGCAAAGCTCATGGCGGATTCGACGATCTCTATGGTCCCGAGGCCTGGTTGATGGCGCAGCATGGTCCTGATGGCCCACACCTTGCCAGCTCGCGGTTCTGCACGCTTCCCTCCGTAGAGGTACAGCCGGGAATGAAGGGTCTTGAAATATGACGGGAAGAACGCGAAACGCGGCTCGAGCCTCCCGCCTTCCCCGGGAAGATGGACAAGCCGGAAAAAATCGCCTGGAACGAGAGATGCCCACACCGCCAGCGCGGGAAATTTGCCGCTGATCGCTGTCGGTGATACCGGCACGACCGTGATCAAAGCGTCGGTCAGAACATACCGGAGGGAATTCGCCTGCAAGGCCACCCGAACGTTCGTTGCGGATGTGTCGAGGTAGAGCCGGGCCGCGGCAGCAGCGCCACTCTGCGTCGGGTTCGAAAAGGGCGGTCTCCCTGCCAGGCTGACGAGGTAGTACCCCGAGTCCCACCAGTTCAGTATGCCATAGGTGTTGATGGGTGCTGATCCGGGTTCCGGGACATGCTCCCTGATCCAGTGGGTCGTCTCGATCCAGTCAGGGTCCGGTCCTCTGTCTGTGGCCGCGAGACCCCTGATATGTACAAACGACCAGACAGGTACTGACAGGAGCCACAGCCCTGCAAGGATCCATCGTACGGGAACGCCGGTCCAGCGTTGCTGTCGAAAGAGGGGGGATTGACGCTGCGTGATCCATTGGATCAGGGTCGCTGACAGAAGCGCGAGGGCAAGCGAGGAGCTTGCGGAAAATCGGACCTGCGTCAGCGCAGCAGAGAGAAAGATGATGCTCAGGATGAGCGGGATGACGGCGGAAATGCTCCTCGATTCCCTGAACGCTCTGACGAGCAGATAGAGCTGCAGTGGTAGCCAGACAGTTGCGGGACCGAAAGAGTTGTACACGAGCGATGGGTCCTCGATCATCGGCCTCAGCTCGTTCACAGTCTGGGCGGCTTTGGAGGGGCGAAGCCTGCTGAGGTTCGTCACAAAGGCCTCCCGCACTGCATCAGGGAGCACTGCGTAGGCCCCGATCGCTGCGGCTGCGATCACGAAAAACCAGACCGCTGCTGCAGGAGCACCGCGCTCGGCACTGAAGATGCGCACCAGAAGCAGCCGCGATCCGACGAGGAAAGGGAGCAGGGCGATGAGGATCGCGCTGATCCATATCATGTGTGAGATGAACGACGAGATCATCAGCACGAGGAGCCCTGTGCATGCATAGATGACAGCCCCCGACGTCATCCTGCCGAGATCCTGTTCGTTCCTGCGCAGAAGCGCGGAAAGACCGATGATGACACCTATGGAGAACGGAAGAACAGGGCCACCTTCCCACGTCAGAGCATAGGTGGCACTCAGGAGGCCGAGAAGGAACCAGGTTGCATAGGAGCGTCGAACGGTCACGGACGGTTGATGCAGAACGATGAGACAGAACCAGCTCATGGCGAGGAGCAGGGACTCCAGGGCATGATGGTCCGCAAAACCCAGCAATGTCTGCGAGAATGTCCCGCCAGGGATGAATCCTGCGACCAGTGCAGCTGCGATCCCGCTCCAGCGTCCGCCGAAAAAAGATCCGGCAAGGCCCATGACAAGTGCGGTCACTGCCCCCAGAACGGGAGGCATCCATGCCATGACGCTTTCTATGGTTCGCTGCGAGGGTTTGCCGATGCCAACGATGATTGCCGCTGTGGCGTTGAGCAGATCGTAAGCAGGATAGACGTCCACATTCTGCCCTGAGGGGAATTTCCGGAGGGGATCATTGTCAAGCCGATGCGGAAAGTGCTCGACGACATATGTGGTCAGTCGAGCGTGGTAGTACGCATCGATACCCTGAAATCGAACGAGCTCGTCCTGAAAAACGACATCATACAGAGGAAGTGCCCGGACCAACAGCGCAGCGATGGTGATGGAGACAAGCAGCAGGGCAAAGACCCGGGTCGATGGCTGAGGCAAGAGAGGCTTCTGCATTGCGTTGAACATACCATACTGGGGACAGAATCTCAAGGTCGGTTCGTCCCTTGCCTCACACTCGTTTCATTGGTACACTATGCGTCAGAACATCTTCCATCGAATTTCTTTCATCTTTCGTCTCTCGTCTTTTGTCTCTCCATAAGGAGCTCCAATGAAAGAAGGCCGCTTCTGGCTCGCCGTTGCCGTCGGCGGGGTCGTGATGAATGTCCTCGATTTCATTCTTCAGGAGGTCCTCTTCGCCGGACCCGTCTATCAGCGCTATGCGGGTGTTTTCAGGCAGGAGCCGTCGCTCATGCCGTTCTACATCCTGGGCGACTTCGTTGCCGTGCTGGTCATTGCGTGGTTCTATCTCAGGGTTCGGGGCTCCTTCGCCTCCGGTATCAAAGGAGGAGCGCTCTTCGGATTCTATGTCGGCATCGTCATGAGTTTTCCCATGTTCCATTTTCTCCACCTCTTGATCGAGGGCTTCCCGTACTGGGTGGCGTGGGTCATGACGGTCTATGGAGTCTGCTGGGGGGTGATCCTGGGAGCAGTCCTGGGCAAGCTTATGGAGCAAAAGCCTTGATCGATCATCGCGAAAAGAATCGCACGAGGTTCCACGAAGCAAGCCGAAGTTCCGCGAAGGTGTATATCCAAAACGTTTCGTGGAGCTTCGTACACTTTCGCGGATCTTCGTGTCACGCCTTTTTCCCATGACAGACACCCTGCCAATCTCTCAAAAGCCTTCCTTAGTCTCTCCGGGGGCCATCATCGGTCAGGGGATCGTGGCGCTGCTTGCGTTCGTTCTCTTCTGGCAGACCGCAGGCTCCACGTCCGTCTTTCCTCCCGGCGATCCGGGTTTTTTGTATATGATCTGGAAGGCCGGTATCATTCTTCCCCTGCACGAGGCGGGCCATCTCATCTTCACCCCCCTCGGCTATGCGCTGACGATCTTCGGCGGCTCCTTCTGGCAGGTGGCATTCCCGCTCATCCTGGTCGTCGTCGCCCTGCGGCAGCATTCCTTCTGGTGGACGGTCTACCTCACGCTCACGGGAGTGCATCTGATCGATCTGACGCCGTACATTTTTGACGCGCCGTTCCGCTCGTTGCCGCTCATCACGCGCAACAAGCATACGCACGACTGGGGTAATCTGCTGAACCACTTTCAGGCTCAGCATCAGGCAGAGTTTTTGGCGAATATCGCATTCTACGGAGGCATTCTCACTGCACTGGCCGGCACGGGTATGTCGGTGTACTTCCTCGCCCGGCAGATATGGCCGAAGTCGCCAGAGCTATCCTCTATGATCCGCAGACCTTTGCGTCCAAGGCGACAGGTGAAACGATGAGATCATGCGCGTTGCTCGCAGGTGTCCTCTTATGCGCTCCGCTGGCCGGACAGACCAGCGCGGAGAAGGTGCAGCCCTGGCGTGGCGATATCGAGCGCTATCGCCTGAACTATGTCGTCGGGGGATTCACATTCGATGCCCAGGTCACGTTCCAGCTCAGCATTCGTTACCGGATCTTCACGAACTACCCGCTCTACTTCGCGTATTCGCAGCGGTCGTTCTGGGACCTGTACGACTGGCAGCATTCGACGCCGTTCCGCGAGAGCAACCACATGCCCGAGCTGTTCTACCGGCTCACGGGCGGCCCGAATATGATCCTGGAATACCTGCAGACCGGAATAGAACATGAATCGAACGGGAAGAGCGGACCGGATTCGCGCAGCTGGAACAAGATCACTGTCGCCACCCGGATCCGCATCGTCGACGATCTCTTCTATGCTGAGCCCCGATTCTGGGTCCCGTTCTTCATTGCAGCAGAGAACAAGGACATCCGTACATTCATCGGATTCGGTCAGGTCACCGGTATCCTGTATCTCTTTCCCGACCCCGAGAACAACAGGCTCGAAGTGACCGTGCGGCCGGGATTCGACAGGGAGTTCAAGTCGTTCACACTCGTGGTGAATCTGATGGCCCGGCCTCTCACCACGCTTGGTTTCAATGTGCTGGGGACGAATCCGTTCCTTCTGCTCCAGTTCTGGCACGGCTACGGCGAGAATCTCATCGAGTACAACGTCCGCTCCAGCCGTTTCAGGATCGGATTCACGTTCTGATCATAACGCTGACTGTATCCACACTCGATTCATACCGGAGGGTCTATGAAGCTCATGAAGCTTTTCATCGCATTGCTGTTTGTGGCGGGTTTGGCGTACGCACAAACGATCACGTATCCGAAGACGAAGAAAGTAGACCATGTCGACGTCTACCATGGTACGGAGGTTGCCGATCCCTATCGGTGGATGGAAGCGAATGACGCACCGGAGCTCGCCGAGTGGGTGGAGCAGCAGAACGACATTACCTTCGCATACCTGGAGAAGATACCGTACCGGGAAGCACTGAAGAAGCGTCTGACGGAAGTGTGGAACTATCCGCGTTACTCTGCGCCCAGGAAAGAAGGTGACTACTGGTATTTCAGCAAGAACGACGGTCTCCAGAACCAGAGCGTCATCTACCGTCAGAAGGAGCTTGGCGGACAGGCGGAGGTATTTCTGGACCCCAACTCTTTCTCCGAGGATGGCACCGTCGCCCTTGCCGGCGCCGCGTTCTCGAAGGACGGACGCTACTACGCCTATGCGCTCACACGGAGCGGCTCCGACTGGCGCGACATCTATGTGATGGATACGAAGACCAAAGAGCTTCTGCCCGACAACATCGAGTGGGCGAAGTTTACCGGCATCAGCTGGCAGGGGGACGGCTTCTATTACAGCCGCTACGACGCTCCCGCAAAAGAGTCGGACATATTGACGGCCTCCAACGAGTTCCATAAGGTCTTCTTCCACCGCCTCGGCACACCGCAGTCGGAAGACAAGCTCGTCTACGAGGACATGGAGCATCCGAAGCGCAACTTCGGCGTCGGCGTGACGGAGGACGAGCGCTTTTCGATCCTCACTGGTTTCCAGGGCGGGGAAAAGGGAAATCCCCTGTTCGTGAGGGACCATACCCGGAAGGATCCCCAATGGATGCCGATCGTCGTGACCTATGACCACCAGTTCGGTGTGATCCGGAACGTCGGGTCGAAGCTTCTCGTGTTCACGAACTACAAGGCGCCGAAGAACAGGGTGGTCCTCATCGATCCGGAGGATCCGGCCGAGGAATCATGGAAGGAAATCATCCCCGAGAAGGAGGAGGTCCTCTCCGATGTGACGGATGTCGGAGGGAAGTTGCTCACAGTGTACATCAAGGACGCGAGCCACCGGGCGTATGTCTACGCTGAGGACGGCACTCTGGAGCGCGAACTGACGCTGCCCGCCCTCGGCACCGTCGGATTCGCAGGCGGGAAGCGGGAAGACACGCATGCGTTCTACGTGTTCACGTCATTTACATATCCGTCGGTCATCTACAGAATGGATCTTGCGTCGGGCACGTCTGAGCAGTTCCGCGCGTCGGATTATGCAATGCCGACGGATGGATACGTCACGCAACAGGTCTTCTACAAGAGCAAGGACGGCACGAGCGTTCCGATGTTCATCGTGCACAAAGAAGGAATAGCGATGGACGGGTCCAATCCGACCATCCTCTACGGATACGGTGGTTTCAATATCAGCATCCTGCCTTCATTCAGCACGGCCCGGATGGTGTGGCTGGAGACAGGCGGCGTCTACGCTGTGGCGAACATTCGCGGGGGCGGGGAGTATGGCGAGGACTGGCACGAGGCGGGGACGAAGCTGCAGAAGCAGAACGTGTTCGACGATTTCATCGCGGCGGGAGAGCACCTGATCGCACAGAAGTACACATCGCCGAAGAAGCTGGCCATCGAAGGGGCGTCGAACGGAGGTCTCCTCGTTGGGGCGGTCCTCAACCAGCGTCCGGACCTGTTCGCCGTGGGCCTGCCAGCGGTCGGCGTCATGGACATGCTCCGATTCCACACCTTCACAATCGGATGGGCATGGACGCGGGACTATGGCTCCAGCGATGATTCCGTGCAGTTCTCGTACCTGCGCGGATACTCCCCGCTCCACAACATCAAGGCAGCGGACTATCCTGCAGTATTGGTAACGACGGCGGATCACGACGACCGTGTTGTCCCTGCCCATTCTTTCAAGTACATCGCGACACTGCAGGAGCGTCACACGGGCAAGAGCCCGGTCCTCATCCGCATCGAAACGAAGGCGGGACATGGCGGCGGCAAGCCGACGTCAAAGATCATCGAAGAAGTGGCCGATAAGTACGCATTCACGCTTTATAATATGGGCGTGAAGGAGTATCGGGCGGGCGGAAAGGATCAGTAGGAGAGAAGGATCGAGGCCTCGACGACCCACCCCGCGACGAGGAGCGATCCTACCGATACCAGGACGGCCTTCCGGACCGTCGTATGAGGATATAGACCGCTCCTCAGGAGGGTCCAGCCCTTCACGGCGGCCAGGATGAGGAACGGATGCATGGGGACCCGCATCCGCGCCGAGCCGAAGAACGCCAGGTGCACGAGAAGCCAGATGGAGACGAGTAACGCGATGACCATCCATTGCCGGCGCTCGGGCTCCGGCAATGCAGCAAGACAGAACAGCGCAAGCAGGCATACGACCATCACGGGAAGATGGGTCGCCAGGATGCTCGCCGGCGAAAGATTGCCGACCACACCGGAAAGCCTGTTTGCGCTGCTCCACGATGGGTCGTACTGATGGGACATGAGCGCCCAGTAGTCGATGCCGAAGAAATGGGCGAACTTCTTCCCCGTGATCACTGCAGCCTTCAGGGGATGTGACGCGAGGAATTCCAGCCCCAGCCGAAAGCCCTCGTCCGACCTGGCGAACTCGTCCTCGATGTTGGTGAGCGGATTTCCCTCCGGATAGGAGTACGATCCGTTCGCTCCTTCATGATTCCCGATCCAGAAGTTCACTCCCGCGTGGCTGGCCAGCGTCAGCCGTCCGAACGCCGCTTCGTTTCGCAGTAGCCATGGTCCGATAACGATCAGCGCTGCGATGAAGAAAGGGATCGCGGTCCGGAGCTGCTTGTGCCAGGGTACCGTGAGCATGGCAGGGAAGAAGAAAATCAGCACGAAGAGCAGCATTCCCGTCGGCCGGACGAGCATGGAAAGTCCTGCGGCGATCCCGGCCATCGCATAGGTCCGCCAGTCCGCATCCTTCTCAGTGAGCAGCGTGACCGAAAGCAGAAAGAGGAACGTGAACACCGTTTCGCTCATGGCCGATGCGACGTAGAGCAGCTGGAGAGGAAAAACGGCGTACACGGCGGTGGCAACGAGCGCATACCGGGACCCGATATACCTCAAGGCAAGGCGGAAGAGGAGCAGGCAGATGAAGGTATCCAGCAGTACCTGGACCAGGCGCACGGCCACCAACGAATGACCGAATACAGTGAAGATGGAGGCGAGGAAGAACGGGTAGCCCGGTGGTCTGTATGCGGTCAACGTGCCATCAAGCGCATAGGAACCGTCCTGGACAAGCGAGGTTGCCAACGTGACATAGTCTTTATCGTCAGACAGAAGAGGAGGCTCGAGCAGCAAAGCGGCTCCTGCACGGAACGCGAGAGCGATCAGAAGAATGACAAGCAGGGCTCGTCTGACGACATTGACTGACAGCTGATCCATGTGTTCCAAGCTATGTGCACAGGATGCAAAATGCAACGGAAGATTGACTCGAAGCGAACCCATCACTACTTTGCCCTTCATTGTTCCAACGATCCGCTCATATGTCCCTACCTGAAGCGGGTTGACAGGGAGAATCGACAATCGACGATCGTCGCTCGACAATCATTCAGTTCACCCAGGAAGAGCTGGCCCGCTATTCCCGCCACTTCGTGCTCCCCGGGTTCGGCCCGGAGGCACAGCAGAAGTGCAGGGAGTCATCCGTTCTCGTCGTCGGGGCAGGGGGCCTTGGGTCGCCGGCCATCATGTATCTGGCCGCGGCGGGGATCGGCACTATAGGGATTGCCGACGATGATGTCGTGGATATCAGCAATCTTCAGCGCCAGATCATCCATGATACCGGGCAGATAGGAACGCACAAGGTCGGATCAGCCCGAATGTCCGTCGGGAAGATAAATCCGCTCGTGAAGGTCGTGGAGCACCGGGAGCGCCTCGCATCGGAAAATGCACTCAGCATCCTGAAGGGATACGATGTCGTCATCGATGCGACGGACAATTTCCCCACGCGTTATCTTCTGAACGACGCGTGCGTCCTGCTGAAGAAGCCGCTGGTGTACGGAAGCGTCTTCCGGTTCGAGGGACAGGTCGCTGTGTTCGATGCCGCCAGGGGTCCGTGCTACCGGTGCTTGTATCCCGCACCGCCCCCTCCGGAGCTCTCTCCGGGGTGCGCAGAGGCGGGTGTGCTCGGCGTCCTCCCCGGCATCATCGGTACATTGCAGGTGACCGAGGCGCTGAAATTGGTGGCAGGTATCGGGGAACCTCTCATTGGCAAGCTGGTGCTGTTCGACGCGCTCCGGACGGAGATGCAAACGATGCATCTCCGGAAAGATCCGGCATGCCCGGTATGCGGTGACCGGCCGACCATCGACAGGCTCATCGACTACGAAGCATTTTGCGATCCACATTCTGAGAAGGAAAAGCAGTCTATGGTCCCTGTGATCACAGTTGCGGAGCTCAAGAAGAAGAAGGACAGCAAGGAGACGTTCGTGCTTCTGGACGTCAGGCAGCAGGAGGAGCACCTGTTCGTGAACATCGGCGGAAAGCTCATCCCGCTCCATAAGCTCGCGCAAAGGGTGGATGAGCTTGATCCCGCCGCGGAGACCATCGTCTACTGCAGGAGCGGGAGCCGCAGCGCCACAGCGGTACGGTTCCTCCAAGGTGCCGGATTCTCAGATGTGAAGAACCTCACAGGAGGGATACTCGCATGGGCACGGGAGATCGATCCGAGTCTTCCTCAGTATTGAGCAGGATCGGGCGAGTGCTCGTCCCTCTGTGCGGGATCATCATCCTCCACAGCCAGCTTGCTTCTGCCCAGGTGATAACGACTGGCGTGCCGTTCCTGCGCATTTCGTTGTCGCCTCTGGGGAACGGGATCGGCGAAGCATCGGGCGCATACGGCAGCGATGACGCCTGGTCGCAGTTCATGAATCCCGGACACATCGGTATCGGAGCCCTCGACCGATATGTGTCCGCAGGCATCTACACGTCCCCCACGCAGTGGTTTCCTTCCTTCGGCATCAATGGCCTCGATATCCGCGGGGATGCTTTCTCTGCAGGATTTCGTCTGAACGATGTCCTGGACCTTCCATTCACGCTCGGCGTTGGTGTCGGGTATGCGCGGGTCCTGCTGAATCTTGGGACGTTCGTGCGGACACTGAACAGCCCCGATCCCATCGAGACTTTCGCAGCGTCGGAGAATGCAAGCATCTATTCGCTCGCTGTAGGACTTGATGTGGGAGTGCGCATCGGTCTCGGATTGAGCAGGAAGAAGATCGAGTCGAACCTCCCACCGTTCGGTACAGCACAGGAACAGATATCCGGGAAGGGGGAGGCGACGGCCGGGGACTATGGGCTGACGATCACCCTGCCCCTCGGTGAGCTGTTCTCACGGGAAAAGAAGTTTTCCCCGATCGTCCCTATTGTGGATATCACCATCTCCCATGCGTTTGCCAACGTCGGGGATGACATTGTGTACGGCGACCTGGGTACGCGCGACCCGCTGCCGAGGATGAGCTCGATGGGACTTGCGGTGCGGCTGGGGGCGGCCACAGAAAGGACCGGTTCACGCTGGGAGCTTCTGACGTTCACGCGCGTCCGGCAGGCGGACGAGGTCCTCGTCCGGAGGACCAATGCAGATTGGAGCTATAAAAGCTGGCCGGGAGACATGAGTTATATGACGAACGTCGTGGTGGGCAAAGGGACAGACAGGTTCGACATCCACGGCGGCTACGAGATCCAGGCACTGGAGATCTTCGCCATCCGGAGGGGTTCGTACGACGGGCCCGGTTTCAGCCCCTTCACGACAGAGGGGTACACGATACGCTCACGAGGAGTCACCCAGGTTCTGAACCTGCTCTTCGGCGACAGCGTTGGTTCCGGTATCGCATCGTACCTGCTCGCTCACCTGGAGATCGCGTATCACACGAGCTCGTACAAGGCAGGCGACAGCCCGTTGGAGGGCACGAGCTTTGAGGGAATCTCCGTCTCTTTTCGGTAGGGGTGGAGCGACGAAATGACGATCGTTGAAGTCAGGTCAGTACGGCTTCCTGCCGGAGAGACCATCCCAGACTGCGAACGGCCGCTTTCCTTCTTCCTCCATCAACCTCACCACCGGCAATGAACGGTCCTGCTCCGGCGTTGCCATCTCCTTGCGTATGAATGCGTCGTCGAAACCGGACTTCGCCGCATCTTCCTGGCTGGCGGCATAGTAGAGCCGCGCCGGGCGCGCCCAGTAGATTGCCCCCATGCACATCGGGCACGGTTCACACGATGCAAACACTTCGCAACCCGTGAGCTGGAAGGCTCCGAGGGATCTGCAGGCCTTCCGGATAGCGACGATCTCTGCGTGCGCCGTCGGGTCATGCGTTCCGGTGACGAGATTCGTTCCTTCGGCGATGATGCTGCCGTCCTTCACGATCACGCACCCGAACGGACCTCCGCGTCCGGAGGAGGCATTCTCCTCCGCCAGTTGGATCGCCCGGCGCAGATATGTTTCCGGCGATGTGCTCATCCGATCATTCATGGCCGTGGTGGTCGTTGCGCCTCCCTGAGGAACACCTGCAGGTATGGCGGGGTGAAAGATCTTCTCAATGCCTCCCTAGCAGGGTGCGGAAATACGCTTCACGGTAGGTTTCTCGCCCGCCTGCGGCGAGGCAGGCAACGCACGCGACGGGAGCAACGTACGCAGCGTTAGAAAATACGTAAAATCGTCGCGTGCCTGCCTGTAGGCCCGCCTGCAGATATTCGGCGGGCAGGTATTCGTCAGGCAGGCGCTGCCTGCATGATCCATCAAGACCGTTGCGCCTGCCCGCCTTTTTGGATCTCCAATGGCAGGCGGGGACGTGGCTTGCCTGCGTGACGCAGTCAGGCAGGCAAGAAACGTTTTTCCGCAAGCTCCTAGCGCTCCCCGACGTCCTTCCTCCACACATCCCCGTGCTTCTCGATGTACGAGGCCAGGAGGTTGACGCATTCCTCGCTTTTCAGTCGGCCCACCTGGATCCAATGGTCCTTAAGGAAGGATGCGGCTCCGCTGTAGTTCTGCCGCTCTCCTACAACGACATACTCGATGCCGAACTGGACGATCGCACCGGCGCACAGATGGCACGGCATCGTCGTGATGTAAAGCGTCATCCCCTTGTACGATTCCTGCGAGCCGGCATCGCGAAGGCACTCGATCTCAGCATGAGCGGTCGGATCGTTGTTCTGGAGGTGGCGGTTGCGTCCCCGCCCGAGGACCCGTCCGTCCTTCACAAGCACTGCGCCGACCGGTATCCCTCCTTCCTTCAGGGAAGCCCGCGCTTCCTCAAGGGCGATTGCCATGAATCCTTCAGCGTTCTCAAGAAGATCGGCCATGTCCTATTGTACAGAACCGGCGCAGGAGAAACAACACGGGCAACGCTTTCATGCGATACGATTGCTCCGTACTATTGCAGTACTCATCCCACAGTTCCTGAAGGCGTCTTCCTATGGAATGGATCTTCACCGGCGAAGGGTGGATTGCGCTCATCACCCTCACAGCGCTCGAGATCGTCCTCGGCATCGACAACATCATCTTCATCTCCATCCTGTCGGGACGGCTTCCGGCGGAGCGGCAGCCGTCAGCCCGACTCACCGGTCTGGGCCTCGCCATGTTCATGCGCATCGGCCTGCTCTTCTCGCTCTCCTGGATCATGTCGCTCGGGGACACGCTCTTCACCGTTCTTTCGCAGGATATCTCCGGACGCGATATCATACTTGTCACCGGTGGTCTCTTCCTCGTCGCCAAAAGCACGCACGAGATCCACTCGAAACTCGAAGGCGAACAGGACGGATCGGCTGCGAAGGAAGGGGTATCGTTCTGGTCCGTTATCGTGCAGATCATGCTTCTCGACATCGTTTTCTCTCTCGATTCGGTCATCACCGCCGTCGGCATGGTCAAGGAACTGGCCATCATGGTCAGCGCCGTGGTCATTGCGGTCATCTTCATGATGGCCTTCTCGGGGCCCATCAGCGCGTTCGTTCACCGGCATCCGACCGTGAAGATGCTGGCGCTGGCGTTCCTGCTGCTCATCGGCGTGACGCTCATTGCGGAAGGTTTCGACAACCATATCCCGAAGGGATACATCTACTTCTCCATGGCCTTCTCCGTCTTCGTCGAAATGCTCAACCTCCGCATGCGTTCCCGCACCTCGAAACCGGTCCGGTTGCGGAACGTCCCCGTCGAGGAGGGCTGAGGCCGTGTCCCTGAACAGACAGCCGGTCCACACGCTGTACGGAGGGGCTAACCTCTTTAAATCGGAGACGGTCCCGAGGATGGGGCATCTTGCTCTCAGTCAGCTGCAGTCGGTCGCCCCCGATTGCTTTGCCCTCGCAGAGGCTCTCGGGCTGCCCGAGGCGGCGGACTTTCCTCGCACGAAGAAGGCCCGCATGTCACTCCTCAAACGTCTCCGCCGGAAGACCATTGCGGCCCGGACAGAATCTCCCGGAGCATGGTTCGCCTTCGAAGTGTATGAACGGCTCCTCCACAAGCTGAGGACCGAACCGGTCGAGGATTTCCGGATCGATTTCGAGGATGGCTACGGATTCCGGACGGGTGCTGAAGAGGACAGGGATGCGATGCGGTCTGCGGCGGAGACCGCGCAGGCATTCGCGGACGGCACGCTTCCGCCATTCTTTGGCATCCGGGTGAAACCACTTTCCTCCGCCCACAGAGATCGGTCGTTCCGGACGCTCGATCTGTATATGCGTGAGCTGCTGCGGGCTTCTTCCGGACGAATCCCCGCGGGATTTGCCGTGACGCTCCCGAAGGTCACAACCATCGCTGAGGTCGAGCACCTGTCAGGGCGGCTTGGGATCATCGAGACGGACTACGGGCTGCGCCTCGGGACCATCCGCATCGAGCTGATGGTCGAGCATCCCCGGGTCGTGATGTCGGACGCGCGGGGCACGTACCTGTCACAGCTGGTCCAGGCAGGGAAGGGACGCGTACGGGGGCTGCACCTTGGACTCTACGACTACCTCTCCTCGCTGGGCATCGTCGGGTCGCAGCAGGGCTTTCGCCATCCGAGCGCGGACCATCTGCGCGCTGTCACCTCGGTCATCGGCTCGTCGGAGCACGTCTGGATCTCCGACGGTGCCGTGAACACGATCCCGATCGCTCGCCATAGGGAATCGAAGCTCACACCTCGCATGCGTGCGGAGAATGACCGGGCGGTGCGGAGCGCCTGGCGGGAGGTCTTTGAGCATGTGGGCCACTCCCTGATGTTCGGCTACTATCAGGGGTGGGACCTTCATCCCTCTCAGTTGATACCGCGCTACGCAGCGGTCTTCTCACTGTTCCTGCGCGATAAGGATGAGGCAACGATACGCCTGTCGTCGTTCCTGCAGCAGTCTGCCCGGGCGCGCCTCGTTTCACAGGCTTTTGACGACATCGCCACGGGACTGGGGCTCCTCCAGTTCTTCGCCAAAGGGTACGCCTGCGGGGCTTTCACAGAGGACGACATTGCACAGACCGGGTGCACCGTCGATGAAGTCATGGTAGGTTCGTTCCCAAAGATCCTCGGGGCGCGGCTGTCTTCCCGGGGGGAATAATAGAAGAGGGCCCCGGAGGGCCCTCCTGATTCCGCTGGAATATTCTCGATCGCGCGCTACTGCTTCTTGCTCTTCTGCTGCAGATAGTTCTCGTACTGGATCGCCTTCTTTGCGCGCCGCGTGTCTGAGGTCATCACGCTGTCCTTGAATGCGTCGAGTCGCCCGAGCTGTTCCCGGATCTCCGCAGATCCTGCGCCCGAGGCTGCCGGCGATGCGGACAGCACGCTCTTTGCCTCCTCGAGCCGAACAACTGCTTCGGCTTCATCTCCCGCATCGAGTGCATCAAGAGCTTCTTCCACCTTCCGTGTCGAGACCGCTATGTCGGCCTTTCCCTGAACATCGAGGTCCCGGTTATGCTCGATGGCCCGTTCGTCCTGCGTGAATGCGATGAGAGCCGTCGCAGCTTTTTCCTGTCGGGCAACTTCAGTGCCTTCGAATGTCACGTTCCCCTCGAAAACCGTCGTCTTGTCCCTGCCTCCCGGCACCATCAGTTCCAATGTGATCTCCCGTTCCTCTTCCTGGTACAGGTCGCCCAGTGAGATCGCTCCGCCTGATCCTCTCCGTTCCCATGAATATCCGATCACATCGCGCACCTCGATGCCGGTACCCAGGTCGAACTCCAGCACAGCATTGCGGCAGGCTATCGAGGAGGCGTCCTTGAGCTCCCTGTGCATGATCGACGCCAGCGTCGACGGGCTTTCGATGAAGTAGTAGTTACCGCCTCCGCTTTCGGCAAGTCCGACCATCAGGTTCTCGTTGTAGTCAAGCCCGACACCCATCGCGGTGACACTGACTGACTGACGGCGGAATCGATGCGCCATGGCGTTCAACTGCATCGGGTCCGTAAGGCCCCGGTTCGCCAGTCCATCGGACAGAAGGATCACGCGGCTCGTGATCTCTTTTCGGGCGTGCTGCACTGCGAGCCGGAGGCCTTCCTGCAATCCGCCGCCCAGGTTGGTCGCCCCTCGGGGATAGATGTCATCCACGAGCGAATGGAGTCGTGTCTTGTCCGTCACACGCACGGGATGCTGTACGACGTCGACGACATCATCATAGATGACGAGCGAGAAAATGTCATTTCGGTGCAGCTGGTCGATGAGCTTGTGGAGCGCCTGCTTCGCGAAATCCATTTTCCGCTCTTCGCCCATCGAGCCGCTCCTGTCGAGGACGACGGTGAGTGCCATCGGGGCGCGGGTGGGGATCCGAAGCCGGGGTGTGGTGACCGTCACCTGGACGAAGATCCTTCCTCCTTGAATCGAAATCACCGGCGTGTTCACCCGGGCTGTGACCCGGATGTTCTTGTCGTTCGCATCGCTGGGAATGACGAGCAGCAACGCGGCGAACAGCGTGAAAAGTGTTCTCATGGCCTGGTCCTCCTGAGTTGAATGGATATGGCGGAAGTGTTACGTTTGTTTACTTCGTGCTTGTTGATCGCATTCACCAGAGAAAGGTAAATGTCTCCGGACATGACATATCAGGAACGGGAATCCGAGCTTGTCCGGAGGATCCGCAATGGGGACAGAAAAGCCTTACTGGACCTGTTCGATCGGAACCGCAGGCCTGTCGTGACGCTCGTCACACGCAACGGTGGGTCGGGCGACGACGGTGAGGATGTGCTTCAGGAAGCGATCGTCATCCTGTGGGAGAAGATCAGAAAAGGCGTTTTCGAAGAGCGGTCCGCCCTGAGCACCTTCATCTATGGCGTGGCGAGGAAGCTCTGGCTCAGGCGGCTGCGGCAGCGATCACGGGATGCGGATGACCCTCCCGATCCGGATATGCTGGCTTCCGATGAGCCGGCGATCGACGATGTGATCATTCAGGAGCAGGAGACTGCAGGCGTTGAGGCTGCCCTCGGCAGGCTCGATGCGCTCTGTCGGTCACTGCTGGTCCTCTTCTATTGGGAGAACCTGCCGATGGAGGAGATCGCGCAGGTGCTTGGGCTCGCTAATGCGAACACCGCGAAGGCAAAGAAGTATCAATGCAAAGAAAGGCTGCGTCTGCTGATGCAGAAGATGAGCGATGGCTGAGGATCATGGCATGCATTGGGTCGGCGATGACGAATTGCTCGACCGGTATCTGAGAGAGGAACTGGACCACCGCGAGCGGGAGAAGCTTGACGGTCATCTTGCCGTGTGCGAGTCCTGCAGGCGAAGGGTGAGCGCGGAACGGGACATGGTTCGCGGGGTGCAGGCATTCGCGCGGAAGCAGCTCAAGTCAGATCTGCAGGCGATGTTGGCGGCCCGCCGATCAGGCCGGACGACGATGTATCGTTGGGTCGGTCTTGCTGCAACGCTGGTCCTGGCGATCGCGGTCTGGTACATTCCGGGGGACGAGCCGGATATGCCGCACCAGGAAGAGCTGGTCCCCGGTGCGTCAGCAGAGGCAAAGCCTGAAGCGGAAGCTGAGTCAGCCGATGCTGATGAGGTTGTCTCAGAGGCAGCACCGTCCGAAATGTCGCGACCGGTCGAAGTCTCGTCACCACGAAGGGAGGAAGAGGCCCGGGCGAGAGATGCAGCGGCCGGAGCCGGTTTGCAGGCTATCCATGAGGAAGCCGCAGCCGATCGTTCGGAAGATATCCTTGGTGAGAGTGGCGGGAGGCGGGCACGTACGGTGTGGACAATCGCCACGAGACTGAAGAGGGAATTGGATCACGAACTCCCCGCCCCGGCTGCTGCCGCAGCGCAGGCAATGGAGGCCGATGGCAGAAGAAAGGCGCTGCTTCGTGAGGACCGGTACATTCAGGGATGGCGATCGACCGTGATCCGACAGCTCCCGTTCTTCGAGGCAGACAGGGAGATGCAGACGATCGTCGCCGGGTCCGACGAGTCTGTCCCGGTTCGTCTGCAACAGGTCGGTGATTCCCTGCTGGTGACGTTGTATCCCCCGGGAACCCTTGATGATACTGAGTTGGCGAATGCCACTGTATCGCAGATCGGCGTGGATTCACTCCAGGTCCGCGTCGGGAAGCGCGACTTCCTCATCTCTCTCAAGGATCTCGGTCTCACTCCTCCTGTGCGATGATGAGGGTCGACGGTGCGCATGTTGGGATTTTCAACACATCCGGAGGAATTCGCGCATTGAGATGTGATTTTTAGGGCCGCCAGGCAGGCCCATGGGAATCATCTCCCTGGATCATGCGTTGTAGCGATATCCCGTCAATGACGGGACTTTTTTTGCCCGTTCCGGGCAGGATTGCAATGGCAAACAGTATGAGGTATCATAGCGACTACCAGTCTTTCCGGCCTCATTATCGCTTTCATCCTTGAAGCACCGAAAGGAAGCTCATGGAAATTGTTGTCTTCTTCGTGGCCCACTGGGTTCTGTCGCTCTTCTCCCAGACCTTCTTTCTCCACCGGTATGCGGCCCATAAGATGTTCACTATGTCCCCCGCATGGGAAAAGTTCTTCTACATCTTCACCTTCGTCACACAGGGTTCGTCGTTCCTTAATCCGCGTGCCTATGCCATCATGCACCGGATGCATCATGCCTACAGCGATACGGAGAAGGACCCTCATTCGCCCCACTATTTCTCGAGCATGATCCACATGATGCTCCGCACGAAGGATGTCTACCTGGACTACCTGCTGCGGAGGGTGGCGCCGGAGGCCGGCTTCGACAAGAACGTGCCCGAGTGGCCGTCATTCGATACGTACGCCAACATGTGGACTCCCCGCATTCTCTGGGGAGTCGTGTATGGCCTGTTCTACTGGCAGTTTGCGACGGAATGGTGGATGTGGCTCTTCCTTCCCATGCAGTTCGTCATGGGTCCGGTGCACGGGGCGATCGTGAACTGGTTCGGCCACAAGTATGGATATGTCAATTTTCATGACACAGAGGATTTCTCGAAGAACTCGCTCCCGTTCGATTTCCTGACGATGGGAGAGCTTTTTCAGAACAATCATCACAAGTATCCAAGCCGGTCGAACTTTGCCGTGCGCTGGTTCGAGCTCGACCCAACATATCCCATCATGAAGGTCATGTCCTGGCTTGGGATCATCACATTCGTCAATCAGGCTGCGAAGGGCTAGGTCCCGCATGGTCACGTTCGTCAAATATCTCGCGGTGGTTCTCGGTCTGCTGATGCTGTATTCCACGATCGAGACGAGTCTCGCCAGCAATCTCGTGGAGGAGTGGCCGACGCTCATCTCCATGCCGTGGATGCAGGCGACCCTTATCGACTTCTACATCAATATCGCCTTCATCTTTCTGTGGGTTGTCTATCGGGAGAGGACCCTGATCGCGAAGGCAGGATGGCTGGTCGCGCTGGTGTTTCTTGGGAGCATGGCCACGGCGGCCTACGTCTTCCTTCAGGCGCGTTCGCTCAGGGAGGGTGAGGGATTCGAACAGATGTTCCTTCCGAAAAAGGCATGACGACGATGCTCTATCAGATCCTCACAATTTCCGGGACAGGATTCGCCGTCCTCTTCCTGTTGATGTGCATCATCTGGCTCTGGTTCCGAAGGATCCAGAACGCGGCGGTGGTGGATGTGGGATGGGGGAACGGATTCGCCATCATTGCGGTGGTAGCGTTCTTCCTGGCTGACGGGTGGTTCGACCGTCGTCTTCTTGTCGCTGCCCTCGTGGTGTTCTGGGGGGAGCGACTGACACTCCACCTTCTCGCCGACCGGGTCCTCGGCGGCAAACCGGAGGATGGCAGGTACCAGGCGATGCGCCTGAAGTGGAAGACGAATCTCAACGCGAAGTTCTTCTGGTTCTTCCAGTTCCAGACGGTGCTCGTTGTGGTCCTTTCACTTCCGTTCATCCTGGCCATGCTGAATCCGGATCCTTCCTTCACGGCATATGATGTTGTTGGTGCTGGATTCTGGCTGGTCGGGCTCATCGGTGAATCTGTTGCGGACGCCCAGCTGAAACGCTTCAAGGCCCGCCCGGAGAGCAAAGGAAAGACCTGCCGGGAAGGGCTCTGGAACTATTCCCGTCACCCCAACTACTTCTTCGAGTGGCTGATATGGGTCGGGTATGGTGTCATCGCACTCGGTGGGCCGATGGGCTGGCTCGGGCTGATCTCACCCCTGGCGATACTCTACATTCTGACCCGGGTCACCGGTATCCCGCTCACGGAGGAGCAAGCGCTCCGTTCCCGCGGCGATGACTACCGGGAGTACCAGCGCACCACCAGCGCATTCATACCCTGGTTTACGAAAGCCTGACGCACGATGATCAACACTCTGCTTGAACGTGACATTCTTCCGGATGCTGCGATCCGGTTCGGCATACGACAGCTCCTTCGCCAGCGCCTCAGGCAGGAGAAGGCGCCCAACGAGGTCGCACAGCTCGCGCGGTTGCAGCAATTGCTGTCAGCGTTCCGTGCCGCGCCGCTCGCCGTGCATACCGATAAGGCCAACGAACAGCACTATGAGGTGCCGACGGAGTTCTTCCGGCATGTGCTCGGCCCTCACATGAAGTACAGCAGCTGCTATTATAAAGAGGGAGTGACCGCCCTTGAGCAGGCAGAGCGGGACATGCTCGAGCTCACCGTCGAGCGTGCCGACCTTGAAAAGGCCCGGTCGATCCTGGAACTGGGCTGCGGGTGGGGCTCACTGACGCTCTATATGGCCGAGCGGTTCCCGAAGGCGAGGATCACAGCGGTCTCGAACTCGCGCACGCAGAAGGAGCACATCGACAGCGAAGCGAAGCGGCGGGGACTGAAGAACATCACCGTGGTCACGGCGGATATGAACGATTTCCGGACATCCAGGACCTTCGACAGGATCGTCTCGGTCGAGATGTTCGAGCACATGCGCAATTATGAGCTCCTGCTTGGCAGAATCTCAGGCTGGCTGAGACCGAAGGGAAAGCTCTTTGTGCACATCTTCACACATAAAGAGTTTGCGTACCTCTTCGAGGTCAAGGATGATACCGACTGGATGGCGAAGTACTTCTTCACCGGAGGTGTGATGCCGTCGGACGACCTGCTCCTGTATTTCGCGGGTCCGCTCCGGATCGAGAAGCACTGGCGCGTCAGCGGTGTCCATTACCAGAAGACCGCCCGCGGCTGGCTGGACAACATGGACGCGAAGGAGGATATCCTCAAGCCTATTCTTGCCAGGACATACGGCCAGGAGAATGTTACGCGGTGGTGGGTCTATTGGCGGGTGTTCTTCATGGCGTGTGAAGAGCTCTTCGGATATCGCGACGGGAACGAATGGATGGTCAGCCACTATCTGTTCGCGAAAGGCTGACCGATGTTTCGACGCCGGTCACGCATAGCCCTTCCTCTCCTGCTCCTGACCCTGTGGGCTCTCTCAGCGGCCCATGCACAGGTGCCGCATCCTGCGTACATCGGGAAAGCGGTGGACCTCGAAACGGGTGAGGCGCTCTACATCGAGGACCACAAAGAGGTCGTCGAGGACGGCCGGCGTGTCGGACTTCGGTCGGAGTACAGGGATATGGAGGGACGGGTCCTGGCGCGTAGGTCGGTCGACTTCCGGAAGAACCCGCTCACTCCCGAGTTCCGGTTCATTGACGAGCGCGATGGATACACGGAGGGAGCGGAGATCGTCGGCGACTCTGTCCGGTTGTTCGTGCAGACAGATGCCGGGAGTTCCATGAAAGAGACGACGCTTCGGATACCCGATCCGGCTGTCGTGGACGCTGGCTTCAATAACTTCGTACAGGTCCGGTGGGAGAGGATCGCCCGGGGCGAGAAGCAGTACTTCAACTTCGGCGCTGCATTCGCTCAGGACTATTACGGTTTCCGGGTCTATAAACAGTCCGAGGTCGTCCGGGACGGGCGGCGCCTCATGGTCGTGCATCTCGACATCGACAACTTCCTCATCCGGCTCTTTCTCGATCCGATCGTGCTCATGTATGACATGGAAGCGCGACGGCTCGTCTCCTATGAGGGGATCTCGAACGTGAACAATGAAGAAGGCAAGTCGTACATCGTCCGGATCACGTACGATCCCTATGGACCGTAGGCATATATGGCAGAGCGCATAGCGATCATCGGAACGGGCATCGCGGGGATGGGTGCGGCGCACCTCCTGCACCGGCACGCGGACCTCACGATCTACGAGAAGAACACTTACATCGGCGGTCACACCAACACCGTTCTGGCCGACGAAGATGGGGTGGAGGTCCCGATCGACACGGGATTCATGGTGTACAACGCCGTGACGTACCCGAACCTTGTGCGGCTGTTCGCCGAGCTCGACGTACCGGTGAAGAAGACGTCCATGTCGTTCAGCGTGCAGCATCTCCCGACCGGACTGGAATGGAACGGGGCGAGCCTGAACCAGCTGTTCGCGCAGCGGTTGAATCTGCTGCGTCCGTCCTACTACTCGTTCCTCGTTGAGATCAACAGGTTCAACCGTGAGGCGCCAGGGCTGCTGGACGATCCTTCGCGGTTCCATCTGTCGCTCGCCGACTACATCACCCTTGAGGGGTACTCGCAGGGATTTGTCGACAAGTATCTCGTTCCTATGAGCAGTGCTGTCTGGTCGACGCCGCCAGACAAGATGCTCGGATTCCCGGCTGCGACGCTCATCAGGTTCTTCAAGAACCATGGGATGCTGGGTATGAACACCCAGTTCCAATGGTGGACGGTCGACGGCGGATCCCGCGTCTATCGGGAAAAGCTCATCGCACCTTTCAGGGAGAGGATCAGGACTGCGAATCCTGCGGTCAGGGTCGAGCGAAGAGGAGGGAAAGCGCAGGTCACATCTGCGGACGGGCGGACCGAGACGTTCGACAAGGTCGTCCTGGCGTCCCATGCGGACGAGTCCCTCGGCATGCTCAGTGACGCAACCCCGCTGGAGCGGGAACTCCTGTCGCCGTTCTCATACCAGAACAACCTGGCCACCCTGCATACGGACGAGGGCGTCATGCCCCGTTCGCGGAGGGCCTGGGCATCCTGGAACTACAGGGTATCCGTCGACCGCTTGGGTGGTCTGCTCCCGAGCACGGTCTACTGGATGAACTCCCTCCAGGATGTGTCGAAGAAGCGCAATTACTTCGTCTCCATCAACGGAGGGAGCGAGATCGATCCGTCCAGGGTCCTCCTGAGGATCGACTACACGCATCCGGTGTTCACCGTCCGGGCGATGGAGGCCCAGAAGCGCCTGATGGAGCTCAACGGCAACGGTGTGACCTTCTTCTGCGGCAGCTATTTCCGGTACGGCTTCCATGAGGATGCGCTGACCTCTGCCATCGATATGGTGCGGGCGATGACGGGTGAGAAGGTGTGGTGATGCGCTCATGCATCTACGACTGCAAGGTGATGCACCATCGTCTGGAACCGCTGCGGAACAGCTTCGTGTACTCCGTGTACATGCTCTATCTGGACCTTGATGAACTGGACACGCTGCATGCGGAGCTTCGTCTCTTCAGCCGGAACAGGCGGAACGTTTTCGAGTTCCGCGATTCGGACCACCTGTCGATCGTCCCCGGCGATGTGCGTACGAATATCAGGGCGTACCTGCAGCAGCAGGGGATCGACAAGGAGCCGGCCCGCATCTTTCTGCTGACGCACCCCCGGACCTTCGGGCACGTGTTCAATCCGGTCTCGTTCTATTTCTGCTTCGATGAGGACGGCTCGCCGCTGTGCGTGGTTCCCGAGGTCGGCAACACGTTCCGGGAGCAGAAACCCTACTTCCTCGGGAGCGGGACGCTCGGCAAGGACGGATTTCGCACGACGATGCAGAAGTTCTTCTACGTCTCTCCCTTCATCGACATGGACACGTGGTTCGACTTCGACCTGCGTATCCCGGGGGAGAAGCTCCTTCTCCGGATCGATGATGTCAAGGACGGAAAGAAGTTCTTCCTGTCGTCCCTCAGCGGAACGATGAGGGAACTCAACGACCGGGCGCTGGCGTTCGAACTCTTCAGGGTACCCTTCGTCACGCTCAAAGTGCTTGGCCTCATCCATCTCCAGGCAGTGAAGCTCTGGTGGAAGAAGCTCCCGTTTCACAGAAAGACAGACAATCCTGATCTTCAGAAGGACATGATCGTATGGAACAAATAACGAGCAGGACGGCTGTGATGCACCAGGACGTGTCGCGGCGTTCGTCCCTCTATCAGCGTTTGGTGCTGAAGCTGCTGACGGGCATGAAACATGGACATGTCCGCCTCACGCTCCCGTCGGGAGAGGCGATCGACCTGGGCGACCCGTCATCCGAACCAAAGGTCTCACTCAGGGTCCTGAAGGACGACTTTTTCCGCAAGAGCATGCTCTACGGCGATGTCGGTTTTGCCGAATCGTACATGGACGGCGACTGGGAGACAGAGAACCTCCCGTTGCTGCTGAAAGTGATGCTGCAGAACCTGCAGGACCTCCCGCTTTCCGGTTCGCGCAGACGGTTCGTCGGCGTGAACCTGCTCAAGGCCATCAATCGTGCAGCCCATCTGCTCCGCCGGAACTCGATCACCGGAAGCAGGAAGAACATCTCCGAACACTACGACCTGAGCAATGATTTCTACGGGGTGTGGCTCGACCCGTCGATGACCTACTCGAGCGCATTCTTCGCGCGCGAGAATATGACGCTGGAGGAAGCCCAGACGGAGAAGTATGACAGGCTGTGCAGGAAGCTGCAACTGAAGGAAGGGGAACACCTTCTGGAGATCGGCTCCGGCTGGGGGGGGATGGCTGTTCACGCAGCGAAGCACTACGGCGTCCGCGTCACAACGATCACCATCTCCAGGGAGCAGCACGCCTATGCGGTCGAGCGGGTCAGGGCAGCAGGTCTCGGGGACAGGGTCGAGGTGAGGTACCAGGACTACAGAACGCTCGACGGCCGGTTCGATAAGGCGGTCTCGATCGAGATGCTCGAGGCGGTCGGACACGAGTACCTCAGGGATTTCTTCGAGGTCTGCCAACGCGTCCTCAGACCGCACGGTCTTCTGGCGCTTCAGGTCATCACCAGCCCCGATTCGAGATACAACGAGTACCGCAAGAGCATCGATTTCATCCAGAAGCACATCTTCCCGGGCGCGTTGCTTCCATCAGTGGGAGCGATGATACAGGCTGTGAACCGGACAGGGGAGATGCACCTGCATCACTTCGAAGAGTTCGGGCGTGATTATGCACGCACGCTCGCGACATGGCGCAAAGGATTCAACGCGTCGCTCCGAAGGATCAGAGAGCTCGGCTTCGATGACACCTTCATCCGCAAGTGGAACTACTATCTCAGTTATTGCGAGGCAGGATTCGCAATGCGCAACATCTCGGTGGTCCAGATGCTCTTTACGAGGCCGAACAACCTGAGTCTCTCCTGAGAATGTTACCATCCTACCCACAACGGGCTGCCTGATACTTCGGGCAGCCCGTTTTTTCTTCTATTCCCTCGTTTCTGCCACTCACTAAAATTAGGGATGCCGGAGTCTCCCGCGGATGGCACTCACTAATTTTAGGTATTGACTCTCGAACGCCGGATAAGGAATTTCTTATGTTCCATGCGGTGTCACGACAAGCGCGATCAGCACTGTGTATGAGGGGGGAGTCGACGATCGGCACAGAGTGGGCCCATGTACGTCGGATCCGGAGTGTGTTCACAGAGAATGACAGAAACACCACACCAAACCATCAACCCCATCACATACACATGGAGGTCATCATGACATCCCGAAGCAACAAGCTCGTATTTCGTGCGACGCTGGCATTTGCATCAGTGGTTCTGCTTGCGATCGCGTTCCTGGTAACACTTCAGACCTCGACGGCGAGCTCGACGCTGTTCACGGGGGAGGAGCATCATCAGGTCACACTGAACCAGGCACAGCGCTGGACATCTGAGTTCCAGAAGACGGCCGGTGAGGGAGAGCTTATCGCAGGGTATTTCGGCCGGAATATCTTCGAGAGAATCCTGGATCAGGAAGGAGCAGTGGGAGTTCGTATCTACAAGGCAAAGCACGACAATGGTGATGATGTGTTTGTGCTGGTCGGAGTGGACAAAGAGGGACAGGACATCACCTCAGTGGTTGGCGAGGGCATAGTCCCGTGCCCACCTTTCTGCGACAGAGATGTTGCAATTAGCAAAGACATCAATGGCCCCATAGCCATGAAGTGATGTTGCTGTAAAATGCAATAAACGATAATCCTTCTTTCTATTGAATTGGGAGATATAGCAATGACATCCCGAAGCAACAAGCTCGTATTTCGTGCGACGCTGGCATTTGCATCAGTGGTTCTGCTTGCGATCGCGTTCCTGGTAACACTTCAGACCTCGACGGCGAGCTCGACGCTGTTCACGGGGGAGGAGCATCATCAGGTCACACTGAACCAGGCACAGCGCTGGACATCTGAGTTCCAGAAGACGGCCGGTGAGGGAGAGCTTATCGCAGGGTATTTCGGCCGGAATATCTTCGAGAGAATCCTGGATCAGGAAGGAGCAGTGGGAGTTCGTATCTACAAGGCAAAGCACGACAATGGTGATGATGTGTTTGTGCTGGTCGGAGTGGACAAAGAGGGACAGGACATCACCTCAGTGGTTGGCGAGGGCATAGTCCCGTGCCCACCTTTCTGCGACAGAGATGTTGCAATTAGCAAAGACATCAATGGCCCCATAGCCATGAAGTGATTGAAGGCCTTGACTCTCGGAGGGGTCTGCAACAGCAGACCCCTCCGCATTTCTTGCAGATATCGTATCAAATGACGAACTTCACAGGTCATATTCGCCTCTTGGGCACTAATGGCTGTCGGAATACCCCCTCTCTCTATCTTGGCAATTTTCTCCGCATTACTCCCAATGATTGTGGGAATGATGCGGATGAAAACGCAATCCAAAGACCTAAGGTTCTTCTTCTATTTGATGTGTTTAGCATCTCTGGATGCGTTGCTCCAATTCATTCTTGCGAAAAACAACATCAACAACCACTGGGTGATTCATGGCTACAATCTCTTCGAGGTCCCAGCCATGGTGTGGATCTACTCAATGTGGTTTAAGTCTGAGCGTGTCAAATCGATATATGTTGTCATCGGAGTCTTTTTTATTCTCTTTTGGTTTGTCTCAAAAATGACCTTTGAGAGCATGTTGCAGCCATCGACCTATGTGGGGCCTACTTCCAGAGTGATTCTGACCATTGTGTCAATTCATGCACTGTATGAAGTATCCAAGGACATGGAAATGCCGCTGTTGCAGAATCATAGGTTCTGGATTGCATCGGGCACAATTCTATATATGTCCGGTGCGGTGATGTTTCTTGCGCTTCAAGGGCTCTTTATGGAACTCTCAGCTGATGTGATTCTGAGGATCTTCCATATCTACTGGGTGTTTATCATATTCATAAATCTTGTCTATAGCGGAGCATTCCTATGCAAAGCCTACCCCAGGAATTCTGGTGGGCCTTCGGTATTGGCACAGTAGTTCTAATCGCCATATCCATAGGAATTGTGCTTACGATTGCGCTTGGACAACGGCGCACGCTAGCCTTGAAGCTACAGCAGCTCGATGAGCTTTCGAGAAGCGAGAAGAAATATCGCAATCTCTTCGAAAACTCACTCGTCGGTATCTTTCGGCTTGATATCGCATCATCTAAGCTTCTGGATGCGAATCGTGCCATGCTTAGCATGTTTGAGCTGAATACTGTTCAAGATTTGGAATCTCACATTCTTGGCCAATTCCAAAGGGAGTGGCAGCCGCTCTGGGCTAGGCTAGAGAAATATCATTCAGTGGAAAGCTTCGAGTTGGCTGTCAAGAAGCGTAGCGGTGCGGAAATCTGGATCATGTGTTCTGCCTTCTCTCTGGGAGGAGAATCCATTGTCGAAGGCGTGATCTCTGACATTACTGAGCAGCGTCAGGCTCAGGCAAAGATCCGCGATCAGGCCGAGCTTCTCGACAAATCGTCCGATGCAATCATCGAGCTCGACCTCGACGCGAACATACGCTACTGGAACAAAGGTGCGCAGTTCCTCTATGGTTGGAGTGCGCAGGAGGTAGAGGGGAGGTCGATCATCAGGCTTTTGTTCCCCAGCGAGCATGCTGAGAAGTTCGAACGGGGACTCGAAGAGATCATCGCGCGGGGCGAATGGCGGCAGGAACTCACACTCATGTCGCGGGCAGGCGGAGAACAGCATGCCGATGTCCGCCTGACGCTCGTGCGCAACAATGAGGGAATGCCGAAGTCGATCCTGTGTGTGAATACCGACATCACGCAGAAGAAGCTCCTTGAAGCCCAGATGCTCAGGGCCCAACGACTCGAGAGCATCGGCACCCTCGCGGGAGGGATAGCCCACGACCTCAACAACATCCTCGCCCCCATCGTCGTCTCCATCGACATCCTCAAGCGGACCATCGGCGATGCACTGGCCACCAAGACGCTCGCGGCGATCGAATCCAGCGCCAAGAGGGGCACGGACATGGTCAAACAGGTGCTCACGTTCGCCAGGGGGATCCAGGGTGAACGGCTCACGATGCAGATCGACCATGTGCTGTACGAGGTCCTGCGCCTCATGGAGGAGACCTTCCCCAAAGCCATTACGATCCGGAACGAGGTGCCGAAACAGCTGTGGCGCATCGTCGGCGACGCCACACAGCTGCATCAGGTCTTTATGAACCTGTGCGTCAATGCCCGCGATGCAATGCCCGAGAGGGGAACGCTGACGATCCACGCTGAGAACACGGTCGTCGACGAGGACCTCGCGCGTCGGCACTACGGTGCGACGGCCGGCCCCCACGTCCACATCTGGGTGAAGGATACCGGCATGGGCATCCCGGATGATCTCAAAGAGAAGATCTTCGAGCCGTTCTTCACGACGAAAGCCATCGGGAAGGGGACGGGCCTCGGCCTGTCGACGACGCTCGGCATCGTCAAGAGTCATGATGGGTTCGTGACCGTCGATTCGTCCATCGGGAAAGGGACGACATTCAACATCTATCTGCCTGCATCGCTCGAAGAAGAAAAGGTCGAGTACCAGATCCCAAGGGACCAGCTGCGCCGCGCGAACGGGGAGATGATCCTCGTTGTGGACGATGAATCCGTCCTCCGTGAGGTCGCGACATCCACCCTCGAATCATGGGGGTACACGGTCCTTGCAGCGCGGGACGGAGCGGAGGCGATAGAGATGTTCGAGGAGCACAAGGATGAGATACGCGTGGTCGTGACGGACATGATGATGCCACGGAAGGACGGCGCAGAGACGATACGGGCTCTCAGGTCACTCGACCCCGACGTCAAGATCATCATTATGACGGGCATGCGGATCCCGGACGATATCAGCGTCGAGGATATCCAGTCCGTCGAGGGCGTTCTGCAGAAGCCCTACACGGCCGAGAAACTGCTCGGGATGCTGCAGGAGGTCATCGAGCTGAGCTGAGGCCTGTTCGGAGGGATGTGAAGCAGCGAGGCCCGGTCGATCGACCGGGCCTCGCTGCTCTATGAGGATCCCGCGTCGGCGTCAGGAGGGAGCGATCGTCGTCATCTCGCTGAGGAGCGGAGCTTTCTCGGCCAGTCGCTTTGCGGCGATAGCGTCGATCCGCGACTGCGGCAGGACGTGCAGCATCCGGCATGCGTGCAGGATGGCAGCGGTCGCAGCACCGCTCGGTCCGAAGGTCTTTCGGAGCGGCAGAGAGATGCGCGTACCACGCTGCGGAGCATAGTCGAGCGTCTCGTCGATGATGAGCACTGACCTGTCTGTCATGAGGTCGAGCGAACCTCTCTTCTGTAACTCACGGAGCCCGTCCTGCGACACAGCAAGGAGGGCATCAGGATTCTCGATCCCCGTGAACCTGATGGGAGACGGGCCGAGCGAGATCTCGGCGATGGAGAATCCTGAACCCTGCGTCACAGGATTGTCGTTCTTCTGCGTCGCGTAAAGCCCCGCATCGATGCCGCTTTTACACACCGCCGCGGCCGCCGACTGTATCTTTTCCCCGGCGCTTCCACCCACGATGACGCTTACGCGGTGTCCCAGCGAGGATCTTTCTCCCGTAGACCTCACGAATGCCCCCTTTTCAGGCGTTTCGGGAGGCCATGCCAGCCGCTTGTCGTACGGAACGGCGTCGTCCCGCTTCGCGAGCACGCCGAGCTCCCAGCCGTTCGTATCGGCTATCTCCTTCAGTTTCTTGCCGGTGAGGTGATTCGGCGGAACGGCGAACTCCGTGCAGAGTTCGAGGATCTCGACTGCAGCGAAACCGGGGAATGCGATGGCGTCGCGGATGGTCTGCGCAAGGTCCTTGTCAGTCGAAAGGGTCCGCGCCACGAAGGACGCGTTGCTGTGCACGAGGATGCGGCAGAGGTCCGCGGGAGGGACCATGTTCCCTGTCGGTGTCGTCGAGGTGATGAAGTTCTGCGGAGTGAGCCCCGACCCCTGGCCGCCGGTCATGCCGTACACGAAGTTATTGGCGATGAGCACGGTGACGTTCACGTTGAGCATCGCAGCATGCACAAGGTGTTGCAGGCCGATCATCGCTCCTCCATCCCCGATCAGGACGACGAGGTGAAGGGCCCCGTTCGCCAGGACGGAGTCTGCCAGACCGATACCGGTAGCGAATGCCGTCGACCGTCCGTGTGTGGTATGGACGGTATGGATGTCCTTGAACAGCCCGTCGGCCAGGCCGATGCAGCCGATGTCGGTCACGAGGGCGACGTCCCGGGGCTGGAGTTTCAGAGCGACCAGCGCTTCGTTGAGGCGCCTCATGACATTCGTGTGTCCGCACCCTTTGCAGAACGGGAACGCGACAGTATCGACGAAATAGGTGTCGGGAACGGCGGTCGTCGTGCTCATGACTGGCCCTCCCCGAGCGCGCGGACGATCTCCTGCGGCGTGATCATCGACCCTATCTTGTTGATCCCTTCGAACATCTTTCCGTTGGACCGCCGCTCCAGGACCGAACGATACAGGCCGTTCAGGTTCTCCTCGGCGACGACGATGCGCTCGGCAGATCCGAAGACCTCGTTCAGGGCGTACCAGGGGACCGGGAAGAGAGACTTCACCGCCACGTGGGTGACCGCGATGTCCTTCTCCCGTGCCTGCTCCACTGCCTCCTGTGCGGCGCGGGTGGTGATGCCGTAGCTGACGAGCACGGTGGTGGCAGCGTCGTCACGGTCCACATCCACGATCTCCAGTTCGCTGGCGCGCCAGCGTATCTTCTCCTCGAGATGTCGCAGGACCTCGATGGTCTCGGGGGAGTTCTTCTGGAGCTTTCCCCGCATGTCGTGCGCTGAGCCCGTTGTGATGACCCGGGCATCCCCGCCGACAGGGAGGAATGCCGGGATGTCGCTCGGCGCCTCGAACCAGAAATTGCCCCGGCCTGATGGCTCGCCGATGTCGAACATCGATGGAAGGTCTTCCGACGGAAGGTGTTCAAGGTCCACACGCTCGGAGGTCATCGCGATCTCTTTGTCGCTCAGGACGATGACCGGCGTGCGCAGCCGTTCTGCCCAGCGGAATGCAGTATAGGTCAGCGTGGAGCACTCATGGGCGTCACAGGGAGAGAGGACAGGTATGGTATATCCGCCTGATGTCGCGAACTCAGTGAGAAGGATGTCGCCTTGCCCCCCCTGTGTTGCGCCTCCTGTGCTGGGACCGAGCCGCTGGACGAGAGCAACGACGAGCGGCGTTTCGGTCATCAGGGCGTACTGAACGGACTCGATCATCAGCGCCCAGCCGGGTCCCGATGTGGCCGTCATCGCCTTGTAGCCGCGCATCGCGGCGCCGATCGTATACGCGATAGCGGATATCTCGTCAGGCGTGCTCAGCGCAAGCCCCTTGCGTCCGGGAAGCGCATCCACCATCGCCTTGAAGATGCCGGTGGCCGGTGTGATGGGATATCCGGCGAAGAATCTGCAGCCGGCGCGAAGGGCGCCGTCCGCCACCATCTGATTGCCGGAACGGAAGACTGACGTTGTGCTGGTCGCCTGGCTCATGGTCTGTTCGGTGTCGGGATCGTTCTGGATCGGGGTGAGGAGGTATAGGTACAGATGCGGGTCGGGGCCATCAGCACCCGGAAGGATCGAAGGAGGAATACATCTTGGTGAGCGAACGCTCGAAGCGTGAGACATACTCCCGGCGTTCCTCGAGCATCCGCCTGACGAACTGCTGGACGTCAGGATAGTCGCAGTCCTTCAGCAACTGAAGATACATGTCCCCGATAGCGGCTTCACGAAGGAGGATCCTGTTCATGATGTCGCAGTCGCGGGGGCAGGTCTGGTCACATTCCTTGAACGATATTTCTCGTTTTTCCATGCACTCCTCCTGGATGCTGCAGCTACAGAACAACGCAAGCGATGTGCCGCAAAAGTGACCGAAAATCGCTGCTGGAAGGGGAAAAAGAGGAAGAAGTCCAGCGAAATTCTTAGAAATGAGATTCTGCTTCGCGGGTTCCGGAAGCGGTCCGATTCCTACCGGGACAGAACGGTGACAACCAGGTCAGACAGCCGGTCGATGCACTGCTCATCCCGGAACGTCTCCAGGTATCTTCGTCGTCCGCTCGTCCCGTACCGCAGCCGGAGCGACGGATGGCGTGCAAGTGTCAGGATGGCATCGGCCAGTTGCGGAACATCCTTCGGCTCGACGATGATACCGTCCATGCCGTCGCGTACCAGCTCAGGGACACCGCCCGAGTTCGTCGAGATGACCGGAAGTCCCATTGCCATCGCTTCGATGAGGACGAGGCCGTACGTCTCGCTGTAGGACGGCATCAGGAACACGTCGAGCGCCGCAAGAAGTGAAGGAACGTTCTCAGTGGGGGGAAGGATGCGTACGTTCGGTGAGATCCCCAGCGCTTCCGCTCTGGTGACGAGCTTCTCTCTCATCCCCGGATCATCCTTTGTCTCATCCCCGACGATCAGGAAGGTCGCTTTCGGAACGTCCGGCAGGATGGCGGCGATGGCTTCCAGGAATTCCATCTGTCCCTTTTGCCGGTCGAGCCGCCCGAGAATGCCTGCCACGAACCCGCGGGGCGGGAGGCGAAGTGCACGGCGTGATGAAGCCCGGAGCGCATGTGACGGACGGAATGAGCCCTCATCGCGTCCGAGGAAGGCCACATGTACCCGCTCCGGCGGCATGTTCGTCCAGCGGAGCACCTCTTCTCGCATGATGGACGTCAGCGTCAGCCAGGCAGAGAATCGGGAAAAGATCATATCGTGGAAGATGTCCTTCTTTCCGATGCCTGACTGCATTTGCTGATAGAAGATGAGCCGCGTACCTGAGGAGCGGACCGATGCGAGCGCAGCCAGGTGCATATCCTGCGAGCGGAGGACGAACGCTGCCTCGATCCGTTCCCTCCGGAAGACATTGCCGAGCCGGAATGCGGTACGCAGGTCGCCGTACTTCATCGCCGGTTCGAGAGGAGTATGAGGGAGGTTCCGCGAGAGACATTCCTGCTGCATCGGCGACCGGTCGGGAACGATCAGATGGACCGATGCGCCCCGCTCCGCAAGGGAGGAGGCAAGACGGAGGGTCGTCATCTCAAGGCCGCCGAACGCGCGTGAGAAGCAGACGAAACCGATGCGCGCCTGGAGAGACTTGCGGGATCGGGCTTTCCGGGCTTTAGATCCCATCGTAACGAACTTCCGGGCCGGGTGGGTTATGTGGACAGGTTCGGGTCATCATCCGCTGCCCAGATAGCCGAACGACATCACATACAGCGGGTCGAGCATGTACTCGAATGAGCTCACGGTCTGAGACCCGAAGATACCGATACCTCCCTGGATATTCGAGTAGAAGGCGGGGTCCGTCCTGATGGAATATTCATCCGCTGAGCCGTGCGCGCTGGTATAATAGCGCGAAAGGTGCGGGTCATACGTCGTCACCGAGAAATTCGCCGAGATGATGCGATATCGGTTCTTGAGCGGATCTCCCTCCGAGATGCGGGCCATGGCGCTGTCTATGGCACTGAACGCGAATGAGCAGGAGGGTTGCCACGTCTGGGTCGGATAGACCGGGCGTATGGCCCCGTCATGCCTGATGAAGTCCATTGGGACCTCGATGGACCCCGACCGGCGTGTGGAATCGTTGATCGTATGCTGATAACTGATCGTGAGGCGGGGCCAGAACATGTGAGAAGGACTATTGTCCCACCGCAGTGTCCAGGTATCGCCGGTCCTGTCACGGGCCTTTGTCGTGATGCCTCGCGGGAACCTGTATGACGGCTCAAAATAGAAGAAGGGTGGAGAGGTCGTCTCGGCTGTCAGGGTCCGGCCGTCCGGCAGCTGGGCACGAACGGAGAGCAGTTGCTGAGGGCCGAATCGGAATGAGGAAGACCTGTACATCAGGCGGGTCAGGCTGTCACCGTTGGCGTATCGGAAGATGACCGTGTCTTCCTGCAGGGCGATATCATTGCCGCTCGTGCTCAACGTGACGACAGCTCCCGAGATGCCTCTGTCGATCGTCGAGTCAGGCACCTGGATCCCTTCGAGATCGTATGTTCGTGTGACGACGATCTGCTGTACGATATTGCCAAGCGAACTGGATGTCGCGATGCCGTACAGGACAGGATGCTCTGTGAATGGACCCTTCGGTTCCACCGATGTCTCGCAGGAGAGGAGCAGGAGCAGCGGAAGCGCCAGAACGCTGATGGCCCGCAGCTGTCTCATATACCCACTCTGACAGAGAGGGTGGGGAAGAACGGGAGCATGTAGAACTCCTCGCCTGTGTCGCCGTCGAAGTAGAAGATGTTCTTCCTGTTGTACACGTTCAGGATGCCAAGCTCGATCCCGAGCTCTATAGGGTCCCAGCGGAACGTCTTGGACAGTCCGAGGTCTAGCCGGTGATAGTACGGCAGCCGTTTTGAATTCCGGGCTCCCCAGAGGGCTGATGCCTGGAACGCGTCCGGTCCGTACCATGGCGAGGCGTCTCCGAACACCAGCCGGTCGTAGAATCCGGCGATGGGCGTGAAGGGCATGCCGCTTCTGAGGCTCCAGGAGGCGCTCACTTCCCAGCCTGTCCCGACCGTGATGCCGCAGAGCACGCTGAGGGAGTGCCGGGTGTCATACCGGGGGTAGAACCACACGGCTTCCTTCACCTTTCGTACCCAGCCAAGGGAGTAGGTCGTCTGGAGCTTCATCCACCCCGGTTCGTAAACGGACATCAACTCCACTCCGTATGCCTTGCCGTCCACATTCGTGAAATCCCGCTGCCATGGATAGTAGCGTCGCTCATTGATGTCGATCAGGTAGGTGATCGGCTTGTAATACCCCTCCAGTTCCAGCGTGAACCGGTCGGTGATGTAGCCCTTGACGCCGACCGACGCATGCGCCGCTACGGGGGAACGGACCTCGGCAGGCATGATGAACCACGGCTCGAACACCGTGAGCAGCTCGTTCTCCTGCGCGAGCGTTGCCACTTCCTGAGTGTAGAATCCGAACGCTCCCTTGACCGCGATGAGCGGACCGGGACGCCATGTCATGTTGATGCGCGGCTCGAACAGCGGCGGGCGGTTCTCGCCAAGCGGGACAAGCTTGATCCGCAGCCCGACAGTAGCGCCCAGCGTTTTGAGCCTGTAGTATTTGTAGTTCAGGTAGACGCTGAGGTCCGAGCCTGACTGGCGAAAAATGAAACGGTTGCCGTAGGAATTGACCTGGTCGAGCGTCGTGCGGAGGAACTTGCTGTGAACGCCGAAAGCTACCTCGTCGCGACTGTCGTAGACGTACGAAAAATCCCAGTTCACCGTCATGTCGGAGATGATGTTCCGCTTCGGGAAGGACGAGCTCAGCTTGGGGAAAAGCTCCGCCTCGAATCCGCTGTATGCGACCGTCAGCGTCGAATACAACGGTGCAGACCACACCTTGTGCCAGTTGAGTCCTCCGATGTGATTGGCGACGGAGTAGTCCGCGCGCAGTGGCGTGTCGTGCCGAACGTCGTCGCTGCTGGTGAAACCGAACAGGGAGAACCTGCTGTTCTCGTCGATGAGCGGGCTCTGGTAGGTGATCTTGCCGAAACCGTCATAAAACTCGAACGGCGCCTGGTTCTGCGGGAGGTACTTCCGCATCACCGATGCGTACCAGCTGCGCCGGCCCGTGAACAGGAACGACCCGTCCGGGATCGGCCCCTCGACGGAGAGCTTGCCCGACAGGAGACCCGCCTGCACGGAACCGTGATACTCGTTCTGGTTCCCGTCACGCGAGACGACCGTCAGGACGGACGACAGCCTGTTGCCATACTCAGGCGGAAATCCCCCCTTGTGGAACTCGAGCGCGGAGATGAGCTCAGGATCGATGACGCTGAAGATGCCGAGGGTGTGGAACGGATTGTAGATGGTCGCGCCGTTCAGCAGGACGACGTTCTGGTCGCTTCCTCCGCCGCGGACGTAGTACCGTGATGAGACATCGCTCGTGGTGCTGACACCCGGCAGGAACTGCAGCACCCGGAAGATGTCCATCTCGACGCCTTTCGGGACGATGGCGATGTCGCGTACGGACAGCCGCTCAAGGCCCAGGTCTGCCTCATGCGGACGTATCTCCTGCTGGCCGTACACAGTTGCCCCCTCTGACTCGATGACAGTGGGGACGAGCTGCACAGCGACGTCGGTGGTCGTGTTCGGCCGGACGGAGACAGACCGCTCCAGCCGATGGAATCCCACGTGCGACACCGAGAGCATGTAGGTACCGGGGGGGATGGAAGGGATGACGAAATATCCGGTCGCGGTGCTGCTTGTGCCGAGGATCGTGCCCTGGAGGATGAGCGTGACGTACGGGATGGTCTCGCCGCTCACAGAATCACGGACGAATCCCCGGACTATACCGGGTTCTTCCGTTTGCTGTGCGTGGAGCGGAACATGAAGGGGCAACGAGAGACAGACAGAAAAGATCAGAAGGGTTGCGCTGATGAACTTCGGTCGTGTCGATGCAGCCCCAGAACGGTCGGGCGATGGGAATGTGTCCACTGCAAAGGCAAGATACAGGGGTATTCCTCAGGAAAAAAACGGCGGACCCGTTGAGGGTCCCTTGGGATCGCTGATCACGATCTCCATTTGATGGAGCAGCCGATGGTCGGATACTGTTCTCCCGTGAGAGGTTTGCCCGCAGCCAGATTTTCGATGGCCTCTTTCAGCTCATGCCGGGTCACCTTGGAAGCGTCCTGCCAGTTATCGTCCACACGGCCATGATAGACGAGCTTCTTCGAAGCATCGAACAGGTAGATATCCGGCGTGCATTGTGCCTTGTATGTACGGGCGATATCCTGACTCTCATCTATGAGATACGGGAAGGGGATGCCCCACTCTGAAATCTTCTTTTTCATCGCTTCCGGCGCATCCTCGGGGTAATCTGGGTTGATGTTCGGATTAATGGCCACTGTGTTGATCCCCTTTGCTGCAGCCTCTTTTGAGAGAGCGATGGTACGGGGCCATACGGCCTTTGCATATGGGCAATGGTTGCAGGTGAAGATCACCAGCAGGCCTTTTGGTCCCATGAGCGCATCGCTTGCATGTCTTGTCCCGGCCGGATCTGCAAGCTCAAAGGGAGGAAGTTTCGTGCCAAGCGGTATGTCGATCGATTCGATTGCCATGGTCTCCTCGGGGGGTGCGTGTGATAGGATGGTCGTAAAGTAAGGATTGTGGCACAGCAGGTCAATGTGCACGCGGCTGTCACATCAAAAGCGAGCGAGTGGTATATTCTTCACATCGTTCTTTCGTCCGCATTCTGGGAGGTCGCTCAATGAAGATCCACTTGCTCCTGTTGTTCGTTCTTTTCAGTGTTCTCGCGGTCCACGCACAGCGGTCCGGTGACGGGATCGGCGTGATCCCCCGTCCGGCGTCGGTCCAGCTCATCGATGATCAGTTCGAGCTCACAGATGAGTCCCGCATCATCGCTGACCTGAGCATCCCGGCGGTTGCCGACGCTGCACAGGAACTGGTCACGCGGCTCCGCAGGCCGACGGGTTTTCCGCTTTCCGTGATCTCACCGCAGGAATCTGATGACGGGGACCTAGTACTTCGTCTTGTGCCTGCCAACGGCAGGAGCGAAGAGTGGTACTCGTTGCTGGTGGACGATGACAATGTCATTCTCGAGGGGGGCGGACGGGCGGGACTGTTCTACGGCATCGAGACCCTGCTGCAGCTGTTCCCTCCGGACATCTATGCATCAGGCAGGATCGCACGCGAGGAATGGGAGGCGCAATGCGCCCGGATCGAGGACTCTCCCCGGTTCGGCTGGCGCGGCATGCACCTCGATGTCAGCCGGCATTTCTTCCCCAAGGAGTTCATATACACGTACATCGACATGCTCGCGATGCACAAGTTCAACACGTTCCACTGGCATCTCGTCGATGATCAGGGCTGGCGCATCGAGATAAAGAAATGGCCCCGTTTGACCGAGATCGGCGCATGGCGTGTGGACAGGGAGGACAAGCACTGGAACGCCCGCGAGCCGCAGGGGGAAGGGGACAGCGCGACGTACGGAGGGTTCTATACGCAAGAGGAGATACGGGACATAGTCGCCTATGCCGCATCGAAGAACATCACCGTTGTCCCTGAGATCGAAATGCCTGCGCATGTGACGTGCGTGCTCGCGGCATATCCTCAGTTCTCATGCACAGGCGGGCCGTTCACCGTGCCTCCAGGGAGCGTGTGGCCTATCACTGACATCTACTGTGCCGGCAATGACAGCACGTTCCTGTTCCTGGAAGACGTCCTGACGGAGGTCATGGACCTCTTCCCTGGCACCTACATCCACATAGGCGGCGACGAAGCGACAAAGACGGAATGGGAGAAGTGCCCGAAATGCCAGGCGCGCATCGAAGCGGAGGGATTGGAGAACGAAGAAGAGCTTCAGAGCTATTTCATCCGGAGGATGGAGAAGTTCATCGTGTCGAAGGGGAGGCGCCTGATAGGATGGGATGAGATCCTCGAGGGGGGCCTGGCTCCCGAGGCGACGGTCATGTCATGGCGCGGGATCGCCGGCGGCATCGCTGCGGCCAGGGCGGGCCACGATGCGGTGATGTCGCCGACCTCTCACTGCTATTTTGACTACTACCAGGGACGCTCGGGACAGGAGCCGCTCGCTATCGGTGGATATCTGCCTCTCAGCAAGGTGTATGAATTCGACCCCGTTCCGGACAGCCTGACGGCAGATGGGGCGAAGCATATTCTGGGAGGTCAGGCGAATCTCTGGACGGAGTTCATTCCAACGCCGGAACATGCCCAGTACATGACTTTGCCGAGAATGGCGGCCATGGCGGAGGCGGTCTGGTCGCAGAAAGAGGGGAGAAGCTGGGACAATTTCGCCGGTCGCATCGAGCCGCTGCTGCGCAGGTATGAGGCCCGGGGATACAACTACGCGCGGAGCGTGTACACCGTCGATCCTGTCGTTGCATACGACGCTGCCGCACAGAAGCTCACCGTCTCACTATCAAGCGAGATAGGGATGGGGGATATCCGCTATACCCTCGACGGAACAGAGCCGACGCCGACGTCTGCCTCATATGACGGACCCATCGGGATACAACGAACGGCGACAGTACGCGCTGCCGCGTTCACAGGTCCGGATCGGCTGAGCATCACGAGCGCACAGCCGGTGTTCGTCCATACAGCGCTCGGGAGGCCGGTGCAGTATGCCACGGTCCCGACGAGATACAATGGGGGAGGGATGTACGGGTTGGTAGATGGCGTTCGGGGCGGGTATCTGCATGCTGACGGGCGCTGGCAGGGAGTGAGCGGCCGTGATCTGGAGGCGACGATCGACCTGGGGGAGAACAAGCCGGTCAGGACCATCGCATCGACACATCTTCAGAACACCTATTCATGGATCTTCTTCCCGGCGAGGGTCGAGTTCTTCGCCGGAGCAGATACGACCAATATGGTCCGCGTGGCTGTTTTTGAGCGTCCGATCGCGGACGCGCATGACGGTCCGGCCATTTTGGAGTTCCGCCAGCAGTTCAGGAACCTGTCTGCCCGGTATGTCCGTGTGAAGGCGACCAATGTCGGGGTGTGTCCGGAATGGCACCTCGGCGCCGGCCAGCCGACGTGGGTGTTCGTGGACGAGGTGGTGGTGGAATAGATCCGTTCCGAATACCTGGTCATTCGAAATTCGGCGTTGGGTGTTCGACATTGCCCGCCCGAACGCCACCAGCCCGACAGAGTCGTTCTGGCGGGTGGGCGGGCGGGGACATTGACCCTGAGATCGAGAGGACCTTCCGCCAGGCTCCTTCTGTGTCCAGAACCCGCCACCCCTCGACAAACTCGGGATCCAGATATCACATTGACCTTACGGATGCCGTGCCATGCGAACGCAAGAAAAAGAAAGCGCCCCTTTGAGGGGCGTCTTTCTTTTATACACGGACAAAAGATCACTATCTGTATGAACTTCCTCCCTGCAGGCGGCCGTGTCGCAGTCAATCCGCGAACGAAATATCGAACGCCAGGATCCTGTTATTGAACAACGTTGGGACGATCAGCCGTTGCGCCGATGGGATGTACGCAAAATCAGCGAGTGTCCATCCGGGTGTTCGCGAATCGACAAGCACCTGCGTCTGCCCGGTCCTGGAGATCATGAACAGCCGCCCGGTGTAATCGGAAACGAGATATCGCGAATCGTCGAATCTCTTGATCCCGTCAATATTTGCCTGCGATCCGAGGGTGGCGACCGTCTCGACCGACTTATCTTTCAGGTTCACACGCTTCAGAGATGCATCTGAGCCTACCCCGACGAGAAGCGACTCGCCATCCAGAAGCAAACCGTTCGGACTCGCGATATTCCTTCCCGACAGCCATTTTTCGAGGACACCATTGGTGTACTGGAAGATGGCATGCCCTCTCGTGTCGGATATGTAGAATGTCCCGTTCCCGTCCGTCACGATATCATTCGGGAACGCCATGCCCGTCAGGGGCACGTTATCGGTGACCGCCCCCGACCGTATATCGACCACCGTGAGGCTTCTCCTGTCGACCACATAGAGCTTGCCGTCTGAGAGACACATGCCGGTCGGCATCGAGAGGCCTGTGATCCAGGCCTCATCCAGTACCTCTCCGTCTGCGGAGATGCGAGCGATGCACTCCTTTCCATCATTGAAATAGCTGGAGACATAGCAGACGTTATTCTCTTCGTCAAATACCACCGACTCCGGGATGGTGATGCTGTTCGGAGCGTCCCATGCAACGGTCACGCCGGCGCTGAGGTACACTGCCCCCTCATCGCGAAACATAAAGCCCCAGCCGCCGAACGATTCGCCAACGAGCACCAGAAGCTCGTTCTCTCCGCTGTGCAGGGGAACGAAGACCCTGTCGAAGTATCCCGCGATCCCGAGGAACGAACGGTCCCTCGATTGATAGGCCGAATTGCCGAAGAACACCGGCCTCCCGTCAGCGAAGATGGTGATGTAGTCGCTGTATCCGAATCCAAGGAAGAGAAGGGAGTCCTTATCTGACCGGATCGTCGTCCTGGCGAACAGGCAATCCCCCGCGCGTGAAGTCCGGCCGAAGTGCCTGGAGATGTCCACGAGTCCCCTGCTGTCACTCTGGACCTTCTTCCACGCGAGTGTCTTCAGGTCATTCCCGGAAGGATAGTGTTCGAAATCCGCTCTGGTCACCGGGAATGGGTCTGAGATCTCCCACTCCCGGATGATGCCGACGACGCTGTCAGGTTCTGTGTCTGTCATGACAACGGGCTTGCCGGATGTCTCATACCGGAAGTTCGAGAAGAATGCAGACCCATCAGCCGGTCCGTCGAGGCCGATGGTCCCTTCTGAGACCTCATGCGCCAGGTCGGGAATGACGAGTGCCGGGACGTTCATATCATTCCAGAACACTTTGGCCATCGATCCCGCCACCTCGATGCGCAGGTGATTCCATTCGCCGGGGGGGATGTCGGCCGATGAGGTTCGACCATCCCCGTTGTATAGCTGCCAGCTGTCGATCCCGTGGAAGGACGCGACGTATTGGATAGCGTCTGGGTACAGGATGGAACGATGGGGGCGGATGTAGATGCGCTCATAGGTCTCGGGGTCTTGTATCCTGAAGGTCACGCCAGGATACGAACGCATGCCGGCCACTGTGGCGACATCCACGTCGATGACCCCGTTCCTGAACACGACGTCCTTCAGCCGCGCCGAGCCCTTCAGGCTCGCTCTGCCCAGGTGCTGAACGACCTGTGCATTCATCAGGGTCCACTGGTCGGAGCCGAAGTCTATTTGTTGAGGTTGGGTCCAGGCGGGACAGGTGATCAGCAGGATGGCCGCGAGACAGATGAAACTGGGTCTTGTCATTGGTGCCTCCGGAGTATGCTTCTATGCGATCAGGGTGTCTGCCTATGGTATTCGCAGCGATTCAGGGAGAGTTGCGTAGGGGTGGCGTCTGGGTACTGGCGCGTCAGGAAAGCAAAAAAACCCTGCATCTGCAGGGCTTTAAGTACAGCCACCGATAGGATATACCTACTATTTCCTTTTACCCTATACGTTCTTCCTTGTTGAGTGCCCAGAACCCCGCCAGAAAGCGGCGGGGCCTCGTATCCGACTGGCGTCGGATACTCGGCAGGAGTAGAATCGTAGCCTGATGACATCGTAAACTGAAAAACCCCGTAAGGGGGTTTTCAGTTTACAGTGCCCAGAACCCGCCTGCGGCGAGGCCTCCTTCGTGGCGCAGGAGCGCCACTCAGTCGGCAGGAGGGAACTCTTGCCTGATGACGGTACAAAACAAACCTCCCGAAAGGGAGGTTTGTTTTGTAAGTGCCCAGAACAGGAGTCGAACCTGCACGATCTTGCGATCACTAGCTCCTGAAGCTAGCGCGTCTGCCAGTTCCGCCATCTGGGCATTTCTATGTCGATTACAAAGAACGTCTGCCAGTTTTTACCCGCCGTTGCCAAGGTCGAACGATTGTTGGCGGGCCGCCATCTGGGCATTGAAGCCAATGCCTACTGCCTGATTTCCAGGACCTATAATGTATCGAGCTTTTCCCAATTCCGCAAAGCATTTCCATTCGTCCCCAGCCTGGGAGCATCATCTTTGCCCGAATGACACGGTCGCCACCGGGGTTGTATCTCAGGACATTATCATCTAATTACCTATGCCTCATGAAGCACCCTTGCGATCCCTGAACTGTCACTTGCAGACCGACCCGCGACCACCACACCGCCAACGACGATCCTGCTAATCCTATGGAATTCTATCTCTTCATCCTAATCGTCCTTTTTGCCACTGCTGTGGCCGATCTCTACGTCGGTGTCGCGAATGACGCCGTCAATTTCATGAACTCGGCCATAGGCTCCAAGGTCGGCTCCCGCGTGGCCATCATGATCACCGCGTCCATCGGTGTCTTCGTCGGAACGACCTTCTCGACCGGCATGATGGAAGTGGCACGGAAAGGGATATTCAATCCGGAGCTGTTCACGTTCCACGAGGTGATGATCATCTTCCTCGCAGTGATGATAACGGACATCATCCTGCTCGATCTCTATAACACCTTCGCCCTGCCGACCTCGACCACAGTCTCATTGGTCTTTGAACTTGTCGGCGGAGCGGTCGCCATGTCGTGGCTGAAGGTGCAGGCTGCCGGTGGTGTCTTTTCCGATATCTTCATCTATCTGAACACGGGCAAGATCGTTACCATCGTGTCGAGCATCGGTGTCTCGATCATCCTCGCCTTTATCTTCGGCGTGAGCATACAGTTTCTGACCCGCCTCATCTTCACCTTCGACTATGAGAAGCAGTTCCGGCGATACGGTGCGCTCTACAGTGCAGCGGGCATCACGGCCATTGTCTACTTCATCCTCGTGAAAGGGGCAAAGGGATCGGCTCTCATCAGTCAGGAACAGTCCGCGTGGATATCGGACAACATGTCGCTCCTGCTGGCGGGTATCTTTCTCGGCGTGACGGTCATTTTTCAGCTCTTCATCCTTCTTACACGTATCAATGTTCTCAAGATCGTGGTCTTCGCCGGCACTTTCGCGCTGGCTCTCGCCTTCGCCGCCAACGACCTTGTGAATTTCATCGGCTCCCCGATGGGGGCACTCAACGCCTACCAGATCGCTTCGGCGGAAGGGGGAGACCCGAACACGATGCTGATGGGGGGCCTTCGCGAACCTGTGCGTGCAAACATCTGGATTCTCCTGTTTGCGGGAACGGTCATGGTGGCGACACTCTGGTTCTCGCGGAAGGCTCGCGCAGTCACAAAGACCGAGGTGTCGCTGGGCCGCCAGGAAGAGGGGGTGGAGCGATTCTCCTCGTCAGCCCTCGCACGAGCACTCGTCAGGATGGGTGTGGGATTCCACGACGTGTACAAACGTACTGCCCCGCTCACACTCCAGCGTACGATCTCGGAGCGCCTCGATGCCAGCTGGTCAAAGCTGAGGCCCGGCGACGACGGTGAGATGCCCGCCTTTGACATGCTGCGTGCAGGAGTGAACCTGATGGTGGCGAGCGCGCTCATCTCCGTCGGAACGGCCCTGAAGCTCCCTCTCTCGACGACATTCGTGACCTTCATGGTCGCGATGTCGACCTCCCTTGCAGACAAGGCCTGGGGCCGCGAAAGCGCTGTCTACCGGGTGAATGGCGTCATCATGGTCGTCGGCGGATGGTTCTTCACGGCGATGCTGGCATTCACGGCATGCTTCACGTTCACGACCGCTATCTACTACGGCGAGCTTCCAGCGATCCTCGGCCTTGTGTTCATCGGTTTCTTCTTCTACTACAGGACGAATATCATCTATACAAAGCGGGAGAAGGACTTCGAGCGGAAAGAGAAGAAATATCTCGGCATCGAAGCGAAGGATTTCGAGCTTAACAGCAAGGAGCTCGCGGAATTCCTGGTCATGGTCTCCGGGGTCATTGAGGATGCATACGAGGGACTCATCAAGGGGAACCGGCGGGTCCTGAGGAATGCGGCCTTCCTTGCAAAGAACGCGACAGAGGACAGTGAAAAACTCATCTCGTCGATTCTGGACGTCATGCGAAATGCTACGGACGAAGAGAAGGGGATCACGCCCCGCTACGGAAGGAAGATCGCGTCATTTCAGATCATCACAGCGAATCTGACGTCCCTCACGAACGGAGCCTTTACGTACGTTGACAACAATCATACTCCCCTCGACGATGAACAGGAGCTCGAATTGCGTGAGGTGCGGACACTCGTGGATGGCATACTCCGCAATGCATCCCGCATGCTCGCCCAGGGTCCGCTCGATGAGATCGCCCAGGTGGAAGAAGCACTTCTCCATCTGAAGCGCACCATACGGGAATTCGACCGTCGGCAAATGAAGCGGATCCGGCTCGGCAAATCGAAGACGCGGCAAAGCCTTGTCTTCATCGGCACCCTTAACAAAGCCGAGCGTATCGCTGACCAGGCTCTGGTGCTGCTCGGTCTGTACCGGGAATCTGCCCGGGAACTGAGCGAGGTGCTGGCGGAAGATCCAAAGCCGGTCGCCCCGAGGAAACAGAGATCGACGGCCAGAAAACCCCGGAAACGCTCCAGATAGCTGCGCAGGGTCCGATTCCGTCCGGCGATCCTCCGCCGGCTCCTCTGACCACGGGAAGTTTGTCCGACCGGGGATATGTGCGAACGCCGCGGCCGACCCCTTCATTCCTTCTCTTCTCTCTGCCGTCCACCCTTGGCTTCCCTCGACGGCTGTCTCCTTCTCAGGACCTCCGTGTCCGTCCTGCCATGTCGACAATTTTCGAACCCTTTCAAAATTGCCTATATTACTTTGATTTGGCCAAATCTACGGAGGCACGAAAGTGGTAGTCTTTACGAACTCTGAGCTCAAGGAATTGTTGAATTCATTCGCCGGGAAGCGAATTGCGGTGGTCGGAGACCTGATGCTGGACAGGTATTTCTGGGGCTCCGTGACCCGCATCTCACCCGAAGCACCCGTCCCCATCGTTGAGGTTGCCGAAGAATCGACCCGACTTGGCGGGGCAGCCAACGTGGCGAACAATATCGCCTCGCTGGGGGGCGTTCCGGTCCTGGTCGGCGTCTCCGGAGCCGATGCCAACGGTCGTCTTCTCGCGCAGACGATCGGGGCACTCGGTTTTCCGGCCGATGGGATCATCGAGGACGCATCGCGACCGACGACCGTCAAGACCCGCGTTATCGCCGACGGCCAGCACGTTGTCCGCATCGACCAGGAGGTCAAAGAGGACATCAGCGGGGCGGTGTCGGCGAAGGTCATGTCCTTCCTCCGGGAGAACATCGATGCGTTCGACGGCATCATTCTCCAGGACTACAACAAGGGGGTCCTTACTGCCCGGCTCATCGGTGAGGTCATTGCCCTGTCCCGGGAAAAGGGGAAGATCCTGACAGTCGACCCGAAGTTCAACAACTTCTTCAGCTATAAGGATGCGACGGTCTTCAAGCCGAACCGAAAGGAGACCGAGGAGGCGCTCGGGATCCGCATGAGAACAGAGGAGGACATCCGCGGTGCCGGGAAACGTCTGCTCGAGGAACTGCGGGCTGATAATGTTCTCCTGACGCTCGGTGACAAGGGGATGGCCTTGTTCGAGTCCTCCGGGGAGGTCAGTCTTGTTCCGACACAGGCGCGGCACGTTGCCGACGTCTCCGGGGCCGGCGATACGGTCATCGCGACGCTCACCGTGGCGCTCGCAGCAGGCGCCGACATCCGGCAGGCGGCAACGCTGGCCAACTACGCAGGTGGGATCGTCTGCGCAGAGGTCGGCATCGTACCGATCGAACAGAAGGTCCTTCTGCAGGAAGTGCAGCGGTCAGAACTTGTGAAAGGAGGGAAGTGATGGGACGCGTGGTGTCGCGCGAGGAATGTTCGCGATTGCGGAACGACCTCCGTTCGCAGGGGAAGACGGTCGTGTTCACGAATGGGTGTTTCGATATTCTCCACCGCGGACATGTGGAGTATCTCACGAAGGCCCGGGAACTGGGGGACGCTCTCATCGTCGGTATGAACGAGGATGCATCGGTGGTACGCCTGAAAGGGCCGCGGCGGCCGGTCGTTCCTCTCGATGACAGGGCCGTCGTGCTTGCAGCTCTTGCCGTGGTGGACCTCGTGGTGCCGTTCGGGGAGGATACACCGCTCGAGCTGATCAAGGCTCTCGTCCCTGACATCCTCGTCAAAGGTGCGGACTGGCCGATCGACAAGGTCGTCGGCAAGGATATCGTCGAAGCCGCCGGGGGTTCAGTGCAGACCATCACATTCCTCCCCGACCGTTCGACAACCTCCATCATCGATCGAATTCGAAAGGGCGCAAAGGACTAAGGTGCGGGACCGTCATCGTTGATGCTCTGATGAGAAGAATCGCCCGACATATCTATCACGCAGGCATGATCCTGATCTTCCTCCTGGTGGCCGTTGCCGGGTTCACGCAGACGAAGACCTTCAAGGCATACCTCCTTGGGACAATCCTCGAGCAGGTGAATGCCTCCGTGCGCGGATCTGTCTGGGTCTCATCGCTCGACGGCAACCTCATAACTGGCTTGACGTTACGGGATGTTGAGATCGCGACGGAGAACAAGGAGCTGGCACGGATCGACGAGGTGCGTGTTTCCTACGACCTGGTCGGCTTCCTCCTCGGCAGTGTGCGCCTGAGCGAGGTGGAGGTGCTCAGGCCGTCGATCTTCCTCTTCCGCTCCGCTGACGGGACATTGAACCTGACGCGCTTCCTCCCGGAACCATCTGAAGTACCTGATACGAGCGCGGCATCATCCACCGTCACGGTGCGCCGCTTGCGGGTCGAAGGGGGGCGGTTCAGGATGGTCGATTCCGTGGCGCTCGCTGCGCGGGCGGTGGAGGCGCAAGAGCTTCCACGCCGGGCCGTGGATTATGCTGACATCGACCTGTCCCTGCTTACGCTCGATGCAGGCCTGACGCTCCTGGACAAGGAGACACGGATCAACATCGCCAACCTGTCGTTCGAGCTGCCACGCCACGATCTCCGGCTGCAGCATCTCTCCGCCGATGTCAGGCTCCAGGAACATGCGACGCGTGTCGAAGGACTGGAGATCGTGACAGGCCGGTCCAGCCTGCTCATTGACGCACTTCTGGCGAAGGGGCTTGGAGAGATAACCTCGGTCGCCGACCTGAAAGGGACAGCGACGCGGCTCGCCCTGACGGCGCGTGATCTCGACCTCGGTGAGCTTCGTCAATTCCTCTATCCGTCTATCGAGTTTCTTGACCGTTCCGTGCTTCTTGATCTCCGCGTCTCCGGGACGTTCGACCGGCTCGCGGTCGACCGGCTTGCCCTCAGGACGCCGGCGTCCTTCATCCAGATGCGTGGGTACGTCTCGAACCTGCATCGGCCGGAGGACCTCACTCTCGACATCCAGGGAGACGAGAGCGTTGCGCGGTCGGATGATATTGCGGCGCTCCTTCCCGGTCTGGACCTTCCATCGTGGGAGCGTTTCGGCGACGTCTCCTTCTTCTTTACGTATAACGGTAAGCCGCTCGACTTCCATGCACGCATCTCTGCGTCGAGCGAACGAGGGAGCGTCGATGCTGACGGACGCCTGACCATCGGCCGCTTCCTGACGTACAAGGGAACGGTGCGGACGGAAGATTTCGATCTCGGCGGGTTCGTCGGTGATGGCACGGAGGTATCGCAACTGAATGCGACGATGGAGGTCGATGGCTCTGGAACGGATATCAGGTCGCTCATCGCTGTCATGCGTATGACCGCGGATAGCTCCCGCATCTACGGAGTGGATGTCCGGCGGTCGGTCGCGGTCATCGATGCAGCTCAGGGGACAGTGAACGGTCATGCCGATGCCCATACCGGTGCGGGATCCATCACCCTGACGGGCAGGTCCCGCGTGGACGAGGATGGGGTGATACGGTCGTATGCAGCGCAGGGATCGCTTCGCGGGTTCGACCTTGCACGCCTGACGGGACAGACGTCATATGCCAGCGAATTGAACCTCGACATCAGCGCGGGCGGGTTCAGCGATAGTACGGTGAGCAAGGACAGTGTGCGACTCGCATTCCTCGACTCGCGCTTCGGAGACTACACCGTTCAAAGCTCAGCGGTGAACGTTCGTCAGGAACGAGCCAACGGGCGACGGAGCATCACACTCGAGTCGGTCCCGGCGACGGTGCGGATGGAAGGCACCTTTGAACCGGCCGACCTACCGGCATTGGCAACGCATGCGATCGGCATGATCGTCGGCCATGCCGACCAGGTCTTCGGTGATCTGGGCCACCTCAGGCCGCTTGAGGAAGGCAGCCGTACGGAAGGGCGCGTTGCGGCAGCGGCACAGGATGGATTCGGTACATCCGATGTTCGCATCATGTTTGACATACGTTCGCTCGAACCCGTTGGCGCCCTCGGTGGCGTTCGCCTGACGGGGGACGCCTCGGGTATGCTCGACATCGTGGGTTCCCCCGGCGATTTCCAGGTGAGCGGGCGTGCGTCAAGTTCATTTGTCTCGCTCGACGATACCGCGTTCGGCGCTGCCGGCAAGAACCTGAAGGTCGATTTCTTCGCCGACCGCCTCGAAGAGGCCGGGGCGGAAGGTCACTCGGGTACCTCGTTGACGGTCGGCATCGAGGCCCTGCGTCTCGAGGAGACGCTGCTGTCCTCCGTATCGCTGCGCACGGATATGCAGGGGAGGTCCGGAATGCTGAGCCTCGATGCGCTCGTCGATTCGTCGATACGGATCACGTCGAGCGGGACGTTCGGACGGTCAGGAGAGTATGCTTCGTTCGCGCTGGACCAGATGAGCGTCGAGATGAACTCGTTCACCCTCTCTGCGCGGGATACGGTCATCGCCGTCCTTGGGGCGGACGGAGTGATGTTCCAGCGGGCGATCTTCGGGTCCAAAGAGGACTCGGTCTCCCTCAGCGGCATCTTCCATCCCGGGGGGATCTCCGATCTCCGGGCCGACCTCTTGCACTTCAGAGCATCGCATATTGCCGGCCTTGCCGGGAATTCCTCGTTCGGTTCGACTGTCGCCGGTCTGGACGGCGTGATCGACGCAATGCTGCTGTTCCGCGGATCGCTCAATCACCCCAATGTGCAGCTCAGGGTACACGGCGGGGATGTCCGGCTGGACCGGGTCAGCTTCGGACAGCTGGAGGCACAGATCTCCTACTTCGAACGACTGCTCTCGCTCGATGTCACGCTCAATGTCCGTCACCGCGACGGCGGCGGCACACCCGACCTTCTTCTTCGGGGCTCCGTCCCCTTTGACCTCACCTTTGCCGGTGAGAAGCCGGACGAGCCGTTGGAGGGGGAGATCGACCTGGTGATGATCTCAACCGGCATCGATATGGGATTCTTCGAACCCTTCCTGGCCTCGGTGACCCGGGACCTGGAGGGTACATTCACCTGCAACATCCGGATGACGGGCGACGTCAGCGACCCGCGGTATGAGGGAATGGCGACGATACGGAACAGCCGGTTCCTGTTCGTCCCCACCCGCATGGTCTATCGCCTCGACGGCAATTTCCTGACGGCGGACGATCGCATCCAGATGCAGAACGTCCTGATACGGAACGCCGAAGCGGACTATGCGTCCGGGAGGATGAATGTGACGGGCTCTCTGTTCCTGTCCGGCATCACGCTCAACGGGTTCGACCTGGGATTCAACGGCGAGCTCCGGCTGATGCGGGAAGACAGTTCCCGGGCCCTTGGCTCTCTGTACTACGGCGACCTCACTGCTGCGACCGGCGGGCCTGGGCTGAACTGGAAGGGAACGATCGATCGGTCGAAGTTCAGCGGTCAGATGCTCATCCGAAATGCTCAGATAACGCTCCCGCCGGACAGGGAATCGCAGCAGGTCTCCACGCGCCTTATCGAGATCATCCGGGACCAGGATTCCGCGAATGTCCGCGCACGCCGCTCCCAGGCCTCGAAGGAAAAGGCATTCGCGGTGACAGACACGAGGGAAGAGGAGGCGGGAGAGTCCTTTGTCGACCGGATCGACTTCGACCTTACACTGGAGACCCAGGGGGCCACGCAGGTGCGGTTCATCTTCAACACACAGGCGAACGATGTGCTGTTCGCGGACCTTCGCGGGCGGCTTTCCTTCCTGCGGGACCAGGCCTCGACACGGCTCATCGGCGATATCGAGGTCACCGACAGGTCATACTACAACTTCCTGAAACGGTTCAGCGCGAGCGGCAGACTGCTCTTCACCGGCAATCCTCTCAACCCTGAACTGGACATCGTCGCACGGTATCAGGGTATTCACAAGAAGATCGTGTCCGGCAGCGTCGCGTCCGCCGACGGACCGCAGCAAACGGTCGACGAGCGTGTGACCGTCGTGCTCAGCCTCCAGGGTCCCAGAAGCGAGCTGCGGACGAAGTTCGATATCGAGGTGGAGGACCCCACCAGCACGGAAGGCGTACGGCGTCTTGGCAGCGAAGGCGGCAACACGGATGTGGAGGGAGATGCCATCGCTTTCATCATGACAGGGCAGTTCCGGGATGAGCTGACCGAGCAGCAGCGTTCCGGCCTGCTGACGGAGAACCTCGGCTACGGGCTTGCGTCCGGTTTGCTGACGGGGCCGCTGAGCGAGACGCTTCGCAGGACGACGCGCGGGACGATCCAGTCGCTGGATGTCATATACTTTGGTGGCGGTCAGCTGTCACAGGGGGCGGACGTCCGGGTCTCCGGCCAGCTGGGCGATGCGGTGTACCGGGTGGGGGGAAGAGTGTTCGACAGCATCGACAATACCAATATCATCATCGAGATACCCATGTCTGCGCTGCTCAACTCCAATGAGCTCCGGAACCTCATCCTGACGCTCGAGCGCAGGGTCGAGGGAACGGAGAACGTCGAGGACCAGCGCCAATCATCCAATGAGGCTCGCATCCAGTACAGGATACGGTTCTGACCTATGGCACAACACGACGATATCGAAACCAGGATCCTCACATTCCTCGAGAAGTACCCGTACGAGGAGTTCAAGTCGAAGGAGCTCGCGCGCCGGCTCGGGTACCGCACACCGAAAGAATATGAGACGTTCAAAGCGGTCCTCTTCCGCCTGAAGGATGAAGGCCGCGTCGTCCGCATGCGCGGGAAGACGTATCAGCATCTCTATGTCCCGCAGAAGCTGACGGGAACGCTGCGCATGACGCGTCAGGGCTTCGGCTTCGTCATACCGGACGATGGGTCTGACGATATCTTCGTCGCCCAGCGGGACCTGGAGCACGCCACCCACGGTGATGCCGTGGAAGTGGCTCTCTTCATGCCGAACATCCGGAAGAAGAAGAAGGAGGGGGACCGCAGGGAAGGGGAGGTGGTCCGTATCGTTCGCCGGGGCCGCACGGAGGTGGTCGGTACGCTGGAACGCATCCGTCATGCGCTGTATGTCATCCCCGATGATGTCCGCATCGCACCGTCCGTGCTCATCGGGAAAGAAGATGCCGGCGAGGCACAGCCCGGCGAGAAGGTCGTCGTGAGCATCGAAAGCTGGGGAGAGGGACACTTTCAACCGGTCGGTAAGGTCATCGAGGTATTGGGGAATGCCGGCAACGTCCGCGCGGAGATGCTCTCTGTGGCCAGAGAGTTCGGCCTGTCGCAGACCTTTCCGCCTGATGTGCTCGCCGAAGCGGAGGCATTCCCGGCTGTGATCACCGACGATATGCTTCGGGAGCGGCTCGACCTCCGCAGCCTCCTCTGCGTGACGATCGATCCGGTCGATGCGAAGGACTTTGATGATGCCCTGTCGCTCGAGCAGCTTCCGGATGGTTCCGTGAAGCTTGGGGTGCACATCGCTGACGTCTCGGCGTACGTCCAGGAAGGAACTGCTCTCGACACAGAGGCTCGTCGCCGTGGCACGAGTGTCTATCTGCCGAACATGGTGGTCCCGATGCTGCCTGAACGGCTCTCCGGAGGCCTTTGCAGCCTGCGTCCGGATGAGGACAGGCTGGCGTTCACAGTGTTCCTTACTCTTTCATCGCGCGGCGCCGTCAAAGAGACGAGGACCGCTGAGTCGGTCATCCGGAGCAAACGCCGGTTCACCTATGAAGAGGTGCAGCGCATCCTCACCGGTGATGAGCAGGCCCGGGAGAAGGAAGAGCCCGCGGTGGTCTCGATGATCGAAGGGCTGCACGGCCTGACTTCCATGCTCACGAAGAAGCGGATGAAGGAGGGGAGCATCGATTTTGACTCCCCCGAGGCGACATTCGTCTTTGACAAGGAGGGGAATCCGGAATCCATCCATCGGAAGGAGCGCCTGGAAAGCCATCGGCTCGTGGAAGAATGCATGCTCCTGGCCAACAAGGTGGTTGCAAAAGATTTCGGCGTACAGAAGCGGGAGGAGGGGCTCAGGCCCTTCATTTTCCGTGTGCATGACCTGCCTGATCCTGCCAAGGTCCGGGAACTGGCAACGTTCGTGCGGACGTTTGGCTACAAGATGCATGTCGACGGAAATATCCGCTCGAAAGATCTCCAGGATCTTCTGCAATCAGTTCGGGGTTCCGATGTAGAGAATCTCATCAACGAGGTGGCCATCCGCTCGATGGCGAAGGCGGAATATTCCGCCGAGAATATCGGGCATTTTGGGCTGGCTTTCGATACATATACGCATTTCACCTCACCGATACGTCGATATCCGGACCTCGTGGTGCACCGGTTAATGAAGGAATACGGAAGGTCGATGCGGCACGAGCGGAGGGGGGACCTGGCCAAGCGGCTCCCTGAGATCGCAAAACACTCCTCGGCGCGGGAACGTGTTGCCATGGAGGCAGAGCGGGCAGCCCTCAAGGTGATGCAGGTCACCTATATGCAGCGGCATCTCGGGGACGAGTTCAAAGGGATCATCTCGGGGACCACCCAGTTCGGGCTGTTCATAGAGATCGACGACCTCCTGGTGGAAGGCATGGTCCATGTGCGTGACCTGAATGATGATTTCTACGTATACGATGAGTCGACGTATACGCTCACGGGCCGCCGGTCCGGGCGGCAGTTCCGCCTGGGAGATGCGATCGATGTGCAGGTCGTGCGGGTCAATCCTGAAGAGCGTCGGATCGATTTCCGGATCGTTTCGAAGGATGAGAAAGAGCCTCGAAAAATGCCGGCACGCTCGAAGCGCCGTTGACCTTCGGTCCCGAAAGAACTACAATATATCTTCAGCAGTGTGTGACAATGAGGCAGAACGTATGGGGAACATGACCACACAAACAACCATCGGGTGGGCCGGTGTCCTGGTCCTGGCGTTGTCGCTGGCCATCCAGGTCCAGCCGGCGCACGCACAGTACTCGGTCTTCGGAAAGAACAAAGTGCAGTACAAGTTCTACGAATGGGAGTACATCCAGACGGACCATTTCGATGTGTATTTCTCCCAGGACGGATACGAGCTCGCCCAGTTCACGGCCGTCGCTTCAGAGAACGCCTATCGGTCCATCAAGAAACTGTTCCGCTATGAGATCAAGGACCGCATCTCGGTCGTCGTGTACAATTCGCATAACGAGTTCCAGCAGACGAACGTCATCAGCTCCTATCTCGAGGAAGGGGTCGGCGGGGTCACGGAGCTCTTCAAGAACCGTGTCGTCGTTCCGTTCGAGGGTGACTACCAGCAGTTCCGGCATGTGATCCACCATGAGCTCGTTCATGCGGTCATCAACGACATGTTCTACGGCGGCAGCATCCAGGCGCTCCTGGCGAGCAGGGCTCCCGTCACCCTTCCGCTGTGGATGAACGAAGGGATTGCCGAGTACGCGGCCCTGACATGGGACACGAACTCAGACATGTTCATCCGTGACGCGGCCATCCACACCTACCTTCCCCCTGTCGAGTACCTCGGGGGCTACTTCGCCTATCGCGGGGGCCAGGCCGTCTGGCATTACATTGCCAGGACCTACGGCGAGCCGAAGATAGCAGAGATCCTGAACAGGATCCGCGGAGCGCGCAGCATCGATCAGGGCTTCAAGACGACGATCGGCCTGACCGTCCGTGAACTGTCCGAGCGGTGGCAGAAGGAGATGAAGGTGATCTACTGGCCGGACATTGCCCGTCGCGAGGAGCCCGTCGATTTTGCGCACAAGCGGTTCACCAATCACGTCGAGGACCAGAACTTCTACAACACCAGCCCGGCGATCTCTCCGCAGGGTGACCGGTTCGTGTTCCTCTCCGATCGCGACGACTTCATGAATGTGTACCTGGCCTCCGCCATCGATGGCGAGATCCTCGATAAGGTGGTGGACGGCCAGAAGTCGAACGACTTCGAGGAGCTGCATCTTCTCACGCCCGGCCTCACATGGTCTCCCGACGGAAAGAGCATCGCCCTGACGACCAAAGCCGGCGAGCGGGACGCGGTGATGATCGTGAATGTGGAGACCGGGGAGACGCGGAAGATCAGCCTCCCGCTGGACGGCATCCGGTCCGTATCATGGTCGCCCACAGGGAAGGAACTGACCTTCGCGGGCATCAAGGTTCCGCAGTCCGATATCTATCTCTACTCGCTCGAATCGGGGGAGCTGACGAACCTGACGGAGGATATCTTCTCGGACTACGACCCCTCGTTCTCGTCCGACGGGTCGAGGATCTTCTTCGTGTCCGACCGGCGGGACCATCTCACCAGGGAGTCGGTCCCACCATCGTTCAGGATGTGGAATTTCGACTTCAACCAGCGCGACATCTACGAACTGCAGATAGGGACGCGCACGATACGGCGCCTCACCAATGACGCATTGAGCGATGAGACGTCTCCTGTCAGCTCACCCGACGGAAAGCAGATCCTGTACATCTCCGACAGGAACGGCATCAACAATATCTATCTGAAGAACCTCGAGACGGGGGAGGACCGCCCCATCACCAACTCCCTCAGCGGTATCTACCAGCTCTCTGTATCAGCGGACGGGTCGAAGCTGCTCTTCTCGTCCCTCTGCGAGGGCGGATTCGATGTCTACCTGCTGCTTCGTCCTTTCGACCGAAAGCTCAGCGTCGACAAGCTGGAATTGACCGAGTTCCGCAAACAACAGCTCGGCGTTCCGAAGGAGGTCGCGGTCCAGGAGGTCAAGGAGGTCGTCGCGCCGTCCGATACGATCACCATCCGTGACAATCTCGTCATCGTGTCCGACACGCTGGGATCGGAGCAGCCCTACCGCACCGCAAAGCGCGTCGATCTCTCCTCGTACGTGTTCAGCGAAGAGCAGATCCGACGAGATACCACCAATGTCTCAGCTCCGGTGACCACCTTCCTGTCCCCGGACAGCAAGGATACAGAGGGGAACTACATCCCCCGGCGGTACAAGCTCAATTTCACGCCGGACCTGGTATACGGCTCGGCAGGCTACAACACGCTGTTCGGGCTCGAGGGCTCGACCATCATGGCCTTCAGCGACATGCTGGGGGACCATCAGATCGTCTTCCAGACGAACCTTCTCCTGGACCTGTCGAACAGCGATTACGGTCTGACGTATCTCTATCTGCCCTCCCGCATCGACTACGGTTTCACGGGATTCCACAGTGCCCGGTTCCTGTTCTTCAACGACACGCTCTTCCGCTACCGGATGTGGGGGCTCGGCGGCACAGCGAGCTACCCCATCGACCGGTTCCAGCGTCTTGAGCTGAACCTGATGTGGCTGAACACCTCGCGTGACGACCTGGACCACACCGGCACGCCCACGCAACGCCGTTCCTTCATCCTGCCCACCATCAGTTACATCCGCGACAATTCGCTCTGGATGGGCGGATGGTTCGGGCCGAACAACGGCTCACGCATGAGCCTGACGTTCTATGGGTCCCCCAAGTATTCGGACGAAAGCCTCGACATCCAGACCTTCATGGCGGACTACCGCTCGTACCACAAGCTGACGGACAACCTCGTGTTCTCGTGGCGGACAGCGGGCGGAGTGAGTATCGGCCGGAATCGCCAGCATTTCTTCATCGGCGGGACCGAGGGATGGATCAACCGGGCGTTCGACGGCGGCTACATTCCCATCGAATCGATCGAGGACTACACCTTCCTGACGCCCATCTATCCGCTGCGGGGGTACAACTATAATGCCCTCAACGGGACGAAGTACGCCCTCTTCAATGCAGAACTGCGGTTCCCGCTCATCAGGTACCTTATCCTCGGAGCCGTTCCGATAGGATTCCAGAACATCCTGGGCACCATGTTCGTCGATGTCGGGTCCGCATGGTCGAACACCGCAAAATGGAGAGGCCTTGCCACGGACCAGAACGGATTCACCGTGACGAAGGACATGCTCATCGGGATGGGATACGGAACACGGCTCATATTTTTCGGGCTCCCGCTGAGGATCGACATTGCGTGGCAGTTCACGTGGCGTGGATTTAGCGAACCGGTGTATTATTTCTCATTGGGGCCGGATTTCTGAGAATTTCCTTGATAGGTCAAACGCTTCGAGGAGAGTAGGGAGAAGGCACTGCGGAGTAGGGAGAAAGAGAAACGGCCCGCCGGTTGGCGGGCCGTTTCTCTTGTACGCGCGGGTCGGCGCCAGGCGCGTACGTCGTTACCGAAGTTCGATGCGTTGGGTGGCCGGTATCAGCCCGGCATTGAAGAAGATCTTCTGTCCGGCGCTGTTGAGGACGTAGGCGCCGAGTCCTGTTGCCAGATCGCCCCCCGGTGCCGCTCTGCTGAGAAGATACACGTTCCTCCTCAGCGGGTAGTATCCCCTCAGAATGTTCGCCGGATGTGCGTCGTAGGCGAACTCCCTCGCCTCCTCTGCGATCGTGTACCACGCCTCTTCGTCAGAATGGTCCATGAACAGCTTCACGAGATGAGGCCTGACTTCCGATGAGTCCAGCCATGCAGTCCCCACACATCCGATCGATCGGGGATCGGCCGTGACCGTTGTCAGGACATCCATGCTTGTCCGGACGTCCGCGATAGCCGCAGTGATAGGGGTCCCGTGCAGAACCGTTCGCTCGAGGTACCGCCATATGTCCCCGCGCTCCTGAATCACTATCCTGACCTCCCCCCGGCGCCCGGCCCCGTCGATCTGTTCCCACCTTTTCAATGAACCGGTAAGGAGGTCCCGCAACGCGGTCGTTCGGAGGACATCCACCGGATTGGACGGATGCGTCACGACCGCAACGCCGTCATACGCGGCTGTCCGGACCAGGAAGGACCCGGCCATGGCATCGACGATCTGTGTCTCAGCGGGCGTCAGGCTGTCGACGGCGATGCAGAGCTGTATCGAATCGTGCACGAACGCTCGCACAGCTTCGAGCGATGGAACGACCTCGTAGCTTATTTCTGCGCCGCGTTCGGCGTAGAGGTCGAGAAACGCGTCAATCTCATGGATCGCGGGAGGAGCGACAGACTCAGCGATACGAACATGGAGCGTCCCGGTCGTCGGGGATTGGCTCTTTTCCGGGTAGCATCCTCCGGCCAGGAGTACCGCCATGAGCGGTACGGACACGATAGTGGCGGGACGCATCATTTCAGCAGGATCATCCTTTGTGTGAACCGTCCGCCTGTGGAGTTCATGACTGCGATGTATGTACCTGTCGGAAGCCGTGATGCGTCGAGATGCAGCACGTGTGTTCCTGCAGGCATCACCCTGTCGAGGACGACGGCAACTTCCTGTCCGAGCATGTTGTAGATACGGAGAGATATCGGCCCTTCATCCGGCAGCGAGAACTGCAGCTGGGTCGAGCTGTTGAACGGATTGGGGTAGTTGTGGGCCAGTCCGTAAGCAGCAGGCGTTCCTGCCCCGTCGGCGACGGAGGTCCCGGTCTTGGTGCGGAAACGTCCTTCAGCGGACAGATCGCTCTCGCCATAGGTATTTATGGCCCGGACCGTCCAGGTGTAGATCGTGTATGAGAGCAACGGCGTCGAGGGTGTGTAGCTCGAGTCCGACGTTACGATGTTGATCACGACCGCCTTCGTGACATCATTGACCACCTGCAGCCGGTACGACGTCGCGCCCACACCGGACCATGTGAAGGTCGGCGTGTGGACAGTGTTCACGACAGCATTCGGCGCGATGATGGTCGGTGGTACAGGCCAGCCGGTCCGGAACTGACGGGAGGCCGAGAAGTCGCTGCTGGCTCCCTGGCTGCCGCTCATCACGCGCCAGTGATACCATGCCTGCGCTTCCAGTGTGGGGAGTGTCGTGCTCGTATCGGTCGTGGTCCGGTCCACAAGGAGGCTGTCCGGATGGAAGGATGCGTCGCTTGACACCTGGACCCTGAAGAGCAGTGCTCCCGCCGTCCTGTTCCATACGAGGCGGGAGGTCTTCGTAACGTTCGGTTCCATATCGATAGGGGAGGCGAGTACCGGGGCAGAGACCGAGGCGGATATGGATACGATATTGCTGATCGCGCTCTCGTTGTTGTTCCGGTCGAGGGCAGAGACGGCGAAGCTGTACTGATCGTTGGGCGCATCAATCCGTGCTGAGGGAATGAAGCTCGTCATGCCCGCGACGGCGAGCACGTTTGCCCCCTCGTCAAGGTCGCCCGCGGTGATGTTCTGCTGTGACACCCGGTATACGAGATAGCGAGCTGCCGTGTCTCCGTCGGAAGCCGCCACCGGGGCGTTCCAGCTGAGCGTCGTCAGTCCTGATACCGGATCGGTCTGCGTGATAAGGTTCTGCGGCGCTTCCGGCGGTGTCGTCTCTTTCCACGGCATCACCGGGATGGCGGCCCCCGTGCGGTAGAGGTCGTTGATCATCCGCGCGCCGTTCCCGTAGGTATCATACCGGATGTTGTTCGCGCGGAAGTGGACGCTCCCCTGCACGTTCGGATTGCTCCGGTTCGCGGCGACCTGATTTGCGATCTCGTCTGCCGACCATCGGTAGATGGCATGGCCGGGGTACAGGTGCCGTCCGTGCGCGGCCGCGGAATCCGACCACCATTGCTGAAGGATGCCGAAGTCCTGGCCGCCCCCGAATGCCCAGTAGAGCTGGGGTGTCAGGTAGTCGATGGACTGGTCCTGAAGCCACGCGATGGCGTCGCAGTAGATGACATCGTAGGAGCTCATGCCGAAAATGCCTGCTGGTACGCCGCTCTTCCAGATCCCGAACGGGCTCATGCCGGCCTTGACCCACGGTTTGATGGCCTGCAGCGAATCATACACCTGCCTGACCAGGAGGTTCACATTGTCGCGCCGCCAGTCGTGTACGCTCGTGAAGCCGCGCGGATAGGTCTGAAAGGTGAGAGCATCCTCGTTCGTGAAACCGTGTTCGCTGTATGGGTAAAAGTAGTCGTCCATATGGACCCCGTCGACGTCGTATCGTCTCACGACGTCGCTGATGACCATCGACACGAAGTCCCGCGTCTGGGGAAGCCCCGGGTCGAGGATCTTGTATCCGTCCGGACATGTGATGATCCACTCGGGATGCAGTTTGGTGACGTGCTGGGCGGCGGCGGGGTACGTGTTGTTCTGCCGATAGGCCCGGTATGGATTGAACCAGGCATGGATCTCCATCCCTCGCTTATGCGCTTCTTCCACTGCGAACTCGAGCGGATCATACCAGGGGGATGGCGCCGTTCCCTGCGACCCGGTCAGCCAGTAGGACCATGGTTCGTATGGCGATGCATAGAGCGCGTCGCATTCGGGGCGGACCTGGAAGATGACCGCATTGATGCCTGCCGTGACGAGGGCATCGAGGAGACTCGTGAGCTGGTCCTTCTGCGTTTGGGTGGCAGCACCGCGGGTAGGCCAGTCGAGGTTCGTCACAGTGGCGATCCACGCCCCGCGGAACTCGCGTTTTGGCGCCTGGCCCAGCATCGCGGCAGAGAGCATGATCACAAACAGGAGGAGCATTGCAGGAACACGGAGCCAAGGCTTCATGGGGACCCTTTCGGCAGAGCGCATGGGAGAAACAAGAAGGGCATCCGACTTCCGCAGCCAGATGCCCTTCGATAACAGAACCACACCCGCGGATGCGGGAGCGGACTACTTCAGCAGCATCATCTTGTTCATCAGCCTGACGCCACCGGACACGACCTCATACACATACGTGCCGCTGGGCAGGTTGGACGCGTTGAACGATGTTGTGAAGGTACCGGCCTCGAGTTCCTGGTTCACCAGCTCAGCGACCTGGCGGCCGAGCATGTCATATACACGCACGGTCGTGAAGGCAGCTGTGCCGATGGAGAAACGGATCTCGGTGGACGGGTTGAACGGGTTCGGGAAGTTCTGCTCGAGAGCATATCCGGCCGGGACCGCATCATCGATGCGCTCGACGGACAGGAGGCTTCCCTTCACGTACAACCACGTCGCAGGCGTTGTTGTCGCGAAGTCACCGATATACACGGAATCACCAGTTGGGGTGAAAGCAATACCGCGCGGATGGTCGGCCTGATCGGTCGCGAAGCTGTCGACGATCGCCTTGGACACAGGGTCATATGCATAGTACATGAACTTTGTCCACGGTGCATCAGAACGGCTGTCAGCGCATGCCCACACGTACCCGGTCACAGGATGGATGGCGATCGATTCGATCGACGCACCCAGGAAGATGCTGTCTGCAAGGGTGTATGGTCCGAGGGATCCTGCATCCGAGTGGTACACGTACGTCTTCTTCGATGTGAACCGCGGGACATAGACATCGTTCCCACTCGCCGAGACCTCAATGGTGCGTCCATAGTCGCCGACGCTCGCTGCGATCTGTGTGCCAGCCGAGAAGTCAGGATTCAGGATCTGCACCGCTCCGCCCGGGAGGACGGGGCCGAGGAAGAACTCGCCGTCAGCATTGGCTGCGACACCCGCCAGAGAGCTGGTGTATCCCGGAATGGGATTCTTAATGCGGCGGATACCAGCACCGGTCTTGTAATTGATCGACCACAACTGGGTGCTCGTTTTCACGGAGAGGATATTGCCGTTCGTCGGATCAATATTCAGGCCGTACCCGGCACCGCGCATGGTGTCCGTGACAGAGGCACCTGTCTCATCCACACCGGACAGGAAACGGATCGGGGAGAAGGTCGTCTGATTTCCATCGGGTGTGAACACCCAGATCATACCAGTCGTGAGTGTATCGGGTGAAAAGGAGAGTGTGTCAAAGGTGCCCCCGTACGACTGGATCCAGATCTTTCCTTCCCAATCGACAGCGACACCGCCGTTGATCCAGTTCCCACCCGGGAGATTGAAGCTTGATGTATCCGGGAATGTGGCTACCTTCGTGAAGTTCATCGACTGACTGAACGACACGCTGGCCACAAGAACCAGGATCGTGAAAAGTAGGAGAGTTTTCTTCATTGATGCCTCCGTATTGTGAGTTGGTGTGCAACTCGTGAGTTAGGCGTTAGCAATGTGGTCTGTGAGCAGCTTCCCATCACCTCCTTCATCGGGATCGCGCATCGGTGAATAGAATGGGTATGTATCAGTTCACTGAGCTCCGTAGTAGGGTGCGCTTGTCTTGCGTGCCGCGATCTGGATCAATCCTCCTTCGTTCGTCACTGCGTACAGGGCATCCCCCGCTCCCCACGCGAAGTGTTTCACCGACGTTCCGAACAGGGAAGAATAGGACCCGAAGGGTGCGCTATAGGCGCCGGAGGGATAGATAATGACGACACCCTGCGGCGCTTCTGTTCCAACGAACATCGTTCCGTCGCTGGCGATAGCCAGGCCCAAGGCGGTCCTGCCGGTCCCGAAGGTGGCAGTGAAATCGAAGACCACTTCGGGCGTGCCGATCGCATCGCCGGTGATCTGTGCCCTGTAGATCTTGCTCTCGCTATTCGCGGTAGCCGAAAAATACAAAAATCCATTGAAAACACGAACTGAGCGCACATTTCCGTTGAAGGCATACGAAACATGGCTCATGTCCGTTTTTACGCAGAAAATCGAGGTGTTATTGCCAATGCCCCAGACATTGCCGGAAGCGTCGTAGTCCACATCGCCGATCGACGTCCCGGTCGGGAACGCTTTCCAGACGGCGGCTGAACTGCCGCCTCCCGCTGCGTAGTTGTAGATAGCCCGGATATTGCGTGCAGCCAGAATGATGCCCGCCTTCCCGTACGTGAGGGTATTCCAGTTCGCCGTTCCGGCTGTCGGCGGAGCGTGCTGGGTCTTCACGCCAGCCGGCGTGTACTGGAAGACCCCCTGATCGACTCCCGTGGCGGCAATGCCGACGTACAGATTCCCGGATGCGTCGGTGGTGACCCCGCCTGCAGTCTCCGTGGGAGAGAGATTGCCGAACTCGACGGCCGCAGCTCTGAGCTGATAGTACTGCGTCGGGCTCATCTGGTCGGACTCCTGGGTCGCAATGCGGATGCGAACGCTGTCCCCGAGCACGAGCGGCGGGAGAACGACGAGCTGCGTCGTGCTCGCCTGCAGGATCGTCCCGGGCGTCGATTCGAAGTAGACGATGGTCTTTGAGATATCCGAGGAGAAGTTCGACCCGGAGATGGTAAGGGTATCCACGCCGGCGAGAGCGGTGCCCGCGGGTGAGATGCCCGAGACCGTCGGCTGCGGCGTGGACGGGAGCGTGATGTCGTTCAGACTTCCCCGCTCCTCGTTCTCCGTGCAGCTGAAGAGCATCAATGCCACCAGTGATCCGGCGAGCATGCGTCGGAAAGGTCTTGTCATAGTTGTCATGGTTTCTGCCTGGTCAGAGGTAAGTTATCTCGTCACATATGGTCCATCAAAGTCCGAACCGCACTGAGAACCTGTTCACCGGGTCGAACACCCCGAACGGAGTGTATGCATAGTCAACGGCAAGGCTGGTCCCCGCCAGCGACGTCTGAAGTCCGAGTCCGTACGACAGGTCATACTCATCGGCGGGGGAGACGTAGCCCACCCGCAGCGCGATCGTGTTCGCGAAGACGTACTCGAGCCCGACCTTGTACTGTTCGGAGAAGTCCCGCGGATGCTCGGCATCGGCCGTGACCTGGAGCCGCTGGAACTCCGGGTCGAACTCGAGCAGGTCGAACACGTTCATCGCGATGCCGATACGGAACGTGAGAGGCATCTGGAAGTTCTCCTCCACGTAGGAGACCTCGCGTGCGAAGTTGCGCACGGTCATACCGAACGTGAGGCTCTTCAGGCCGGTCTTGTACAGGATACCAAAATCGAACGTCGGGATATCCTTGATGGAGAACTCCCGTGTGCGCTCCGGCGTGAAGGAATCTGGTTCGCCTGTCGTGCCGTTCACGCCGTACGTTCCGCCCAGCATGCCGGTTCCAAGGTTCTGCCCGACGAACTTGACGTTGGCGCCGACAGCGAACCTGTCGGAGAGGGCCTTCGCATAGCTGATGCCGAAGGCGTACGCGTTCGGCTTGATGATGCCGACGTCGAGGTAGCCCTGCGAGTTCGTTGCCAGGATAGTGCTCTGCACTTCACCGTAATCGACGTACTGGTAGGAAAAGCCGAGGACGCCGTAGAGGCCGTTGAACGGGCGGATCAGCACGGCAGCATGGTAGTGCTTGATGTCGGCGATCCACTGCGTATGGCCCATCCAGACATCGGCGAACTGCTGTGTGAATGCCATCCCCGCTGTATTGTAGAACATCGAGGAAGCATTGCCGGTGGCGGCCGTGAAGGCATCGCCGAGAGCGGCCTGCTGCGCTCCTGCGCTCAGGGCGAGGAACTTCATGCCGGTCTGGGCGAGCTTCCGGTACTCCGTTTGTCCGAACGACTGGGTGTGCAGGCAGAGAAGCGCCCCCAGCGTCATGAGCCCTATCGTCCGGGATAATCTCAGGTTCTTCATGGTCAGTCCTGTCTGAGTGAACATCGTCGTCTATCGGATGATGATGAGCTTCTTGATGATCTTCTGGCCGGCCGTGAACTGCACCGCCCCCGTGGTCGCATCGACCTGGTTCTGATTGACCGTGATGTGGACGATGTAGACGCCGCTCACCACGACCTGGTTGGAGGAGGTCACGGAATTCCAGAACTCATCGCCCGTTCCGTTGGTATGTTCGATCTCCTTGACGAGCTCGCCGAGCTCGGTATAGATACGGATCGTGCATTGGCCGGGAATGTTCAGGAACGCGATCCGGTCGGTCGCTCCCTGGAAGTAGCCGACATTCTGATCTGCCGCCGCATTATACGGATTGGGCACGATGCGGACGTTGTCGACGGATGTACCCGCCGGCCGCTTGAGGTTCGCGGGATCGTACGTCTGCGTATAGAACCTGCTGCTCTGGAGCACGCCACCGGGGAACAACGTCGTCGGGTCGGGGGGGAGGGTGGCGCTGTACGATGATACATAATAGTAGTAATCGCGGCCACGGATCGCAGTGACATCGTCGAATGATCCGCTTCCCGGAGGAGCTTCGTGGATCAGATGGAACGTGCTATCGGGCTCGATCTCTGCGCGATACACACGGTAGCCCTGAATGGGGGTTGCGCTTGTCTGGCTGTTCTCCACCCAGGAGATGCTGATCCTGTCGCCTCCGGATGCCACCGTCACGGATGCCGGAGGAAGCGGCGTGGCGGGAATGTTGAAATTTGCGTCGTAGTTGGCGACCGCTCTGCGGAAGGTCTCCAGCAGGCGCTCTTTTCCCGTGATGAGCACCGAATCGTTCTTCGCCTTCGTGGTGATGACGCCATCCCTGTACTTCTTGCCGATCCGGATGGCTTCCTCGCGTGTGAGGCCGTTGGCTCCTTCCGCGAAGACCACCTTGACGCTTTCGCCGGGGCCAAGCGTGTACGGCCCATAGCCCCATGCAGTGGACCAGCCGCCGGGTCCCCCGTCTCCGATGTTCCCCATGACCTTCTGCTCGGAGAAGTTCCCGTCCGGTGTAACGAGCCAGGCGTGCCGGGGTGTATGGCCGGCGCTCATCCGAGCATATTCCTGGCTCATCAGTCCGGCATTGAACTGGTCGTTGTTGCGGGTGATAGGTTCGTCAGAGGCGACGTAATTGGTCGTGGAAGGCTGATTCGTTGCAGCAACCTTGTTGGTCGCTGATTGGTCGGCATAGATATGGACCTTCCCGCAGAACTGGGCGGAGCCGAGGCGCCAGGTGGTGTCAGTGTTCGGAATGTACCCGGCCGACAGTCCCGGATTCCAGATCGGTGCACCGATGTTATCGAAGTCGGCAGGGGCGACAGGCTTGTTCGCTTGGTTGTGGAAACCGTGCCATGCGAACTGGGCCTTTACATCGTTCTCGCCTGCCGGAATGGCGGGGTTGCTGATGTCGGGCGGGAATCCGCGTGCATCGTTCATCGTGTTGATACCCCAGCCGGCGGAGTTGTTGACCATGTAGCGTATCTCCCGGGTGAGAGAGTACCGTTCCTGCCAGTAGAAATAGAGGCCTGTGACGGTCTGGTTCGGGAATTCGATGTCGGCGTCCCCGTCGATGTTCCCCGTGTTCGTGAACGTGAATTCGAGGATATGATAGTCGTCGTGATAGGGCTGGCTCCACGCATAGACCTTGCGTTCCATTGTGACGCCGAGCGCAGTATTCGATTTCGTGTACAGGATGCGGTCCGACGGGATGGAGGGGTCGGGGTCCTCGGCCTCCTCGATCGTGCTAAAGGTCGGAAGTCCGTCTGCAATGACGAGGGACTTTGAGAACTTCGGGATAAGCTTGAACTCGAGCGGGAAGAACTCCCCGTTCGAGATGCCGTCGACGCGCGGGCCGACGTGGACGACCTTGATCGGCCACGAGGTCCCCCGCTCATCCGTCCAGCTCGTCGCGCCTATCCACAGACCCTTTGCGGCCTGCATGTCCTGGTAGTTGTACTGCGACGGCCAGCGGAGACCGTACTGCTGGGAAGGGAAGTTCCCGTGCTCGATCTCGCACCCGACCTCCGAGTACCAGTTGCTCAGCTCGCCGATGGCGACCCATTTGGTCGCTCCCTGGGCCTGCAGGTCGGCCGGAAACGCCAGGAGGAGGATGGGGATCATCACGATGCCGTGAGCGATTCTTTTCAGTGCTTGCATGTCCATAGGTCTTTCTTCGATGAGTTCGTTGTCCGAGTGCCTTCCGTCGTCCACTACAGCTTGAAGGAAAGCCTCATCCCGAAGTAGATGTTCCGCGGATTGACGAAATTGAACCAGTCCTGGTTCGGCATGTCGATGTACGCCCTATTGTCCAGTGTGGTCTGCACGAACGTCGGGTCCGCGTCGACCCACGCGCCATTCCGCCACTGGTAGTACTTGTTGGTCGCCTCTTCATAGTAGATGGGGCGCACGTGCGGTGTGCCCACTTCGGTCAGCGAGAAGGTATGGACCATGGGCTGGTACTCGATGCCGGATGGCCGGTATTCGCCCGGCTGGTCGTCGCCGACGATGTTGCCATAGAACTCGCTGAACTCCTTCGGGAGATGGAGGGACTTCATGTATGCCTCGTAGTCGGCCCCGTCGACGAAGCCGTAGGACGTGAGATACTTGAAGTTCAGCGCATTCTGGATGTCCATGAAGAACTGGAGGTCGATGCCGGCGATGGAGAAGCTCTTGCTCAGGCGCATGTCGAAGCCCCAGCTGTCCTTCCACTGTGCATTGTAGATGACGCCGGGCCGTGAACCGCCGCCGACCCATGTGAAGTAATACCCTTCGGACCATGTGCCGAGAAGATTCAGCCTCCAGCTGCCGAGCGGATAGATGCCGGAGAGGTCCGGACCGAAGTCGTACGGCGTGAAGAAATCGATGTTGGCACGCGCATACGGCTGCGGGATGGGCTTGAACTGCTGCGGATTGGTGCGCTCATAGTCGCGCTGGTCGACCGGGTTCTGATACTGAGTGCCCCAGCCGAACGCACCGCTCGTCTCGACCATGTAGGTGTAGTTGATGAATCCCTGCACCCATTGTCCGCGGTTCTTCGTCAGCGTGAGCTCGAATCCCCGGATATCCTCGTACGACGTATTGGTCGTCACCGAATAGTTCGGCTTGTTGTCGAAGCCGACGTAGGAGACGAGCCGTGACTGGTCGGAGACGTCCTTGTAGTAACCGGCGACACGCAGGAGGAACTGGTCCCAGAGATTCTGCTCGAACCCGAGCTCGTACGCGACCGTCTTCGGCAGCGGGAGGTTCGGGTCTGCGAGGCGGAGGAGGGACTTGCTTGCAGCGTCACGGCGGATGAGGTAGAGGTTCTCGGGAGAAGGCATCGAACGGAAGTGGCCGTAGTTGAAGAAGAGCTTCGCGTTCTCGGTGATCGGGAAGGCCACACCCAGCCGCGGGCTGATGGTCGTCGTCACCTTGGTCGGCGCTTTCTGGAGGGTGGTGTCGATGCCGAGCGAGGACGTGCCGAAGAACTCCCGGGTATAGGGGTCGTACGCGTACCATTCTCCGCCCGGATCGGACGCCTCGAACCGCAGGCCGAGATTGGCGATCATGCCCTCGTATTCCAGCTTGTCCTGCAGGTAGATGGCATATCGCGTCGGGTATGTCTGCCATGCGGATTGCGAGCGGCCAGACTGGAGGACCTCGTCGACCGATGCATAGTTGACGAAGTTCTCAGTGTAGACGATCTCGAAGCCCCCCTTGATCTGGTTGTAGCGGTCGATCTGGCTCACGAGGTCGAAGTTCATCTGATACCGCGTCACTTCGCTGCTGTCGCGCGCATTGCTGAAACCGATGCCGAGGCGGAGCTTGCCGTCGATGCCGTTGGTCGACCAGCTTGGCGGATTTCCGAAGAACCCGACGGGCGCCTCATCGAGGTAGTACGCGTCCCCGAAAAGGTACTGGCGGGTCGTGTCGCGCAGACGGCCGGGGTTCGTGTCGTACTTCGAGTGGAAGCGCTGGACGCGGATATCGTAAAAGGTCTCAGAGGTCAGCAGGTGCGTGAACTTCGCGCCGATGAGCTCGCGATTGACATAGCTCGGAGACCAGTAGTCGGTCGTGAACAGGCGCGTGTCGATGTAACTCACCCGGTTCATCGACGAACCGATGTCACCGGGAGAGGTGAAGATCCCGTACACGCCGCTTCGATTCTGGTCCATAGCCTCGTTCCGTCCGATGAGGCCCTCGACCATAAGCTTCATACCCTCTGCAATGTCGGACGTGAACTTGAGGTTGTAGCTGTAGTCAAGCACACGGTTGCGGTCCTCGAACCATTGCCCGCCGAAGGGGATCGCGTATTGGTTGACAGTCATACGGCCGGAGGCAAAGAAACGGAGATTCCCGGCCACCTCGCTGATGAACGGGAACGGTCCGCCGAAGCCGAAATCGACATCGTAGTCCGGTTTCGTGACATCGAACACCTTACGATGCTGCCACAACCAGACCTTCTGTGCTGCCTGCGGGCTCAGGTCGTTCGTCGGGTCGTCGTCAGACAGGAGCTTCTGTGAGAGAGAGTTCCATCCCTCAAAGTCAACGTACTGTCGTTGTGTCCAGGGATCCCACGCGCCGCCTTTTGTCCCGTCCCACGCAACGGCATCATCGATGAAGGGGCGCACCCAGTAGGAGTTCGGGTGGTTGGGCGGGTGGCCGAAGTACTTCTTCCCCGGAGGGGAGTAGCGGGCAAAGATGCCGAAGGTGTACTCGTTCTGACCCCCTTCCCGCGTCACAATGTTTGCAAGCCCGGACCGGATGTTCCCGTATTCCGCGTTGAAACCGCCGGTCTGGATCTGGATCTCTTCGACGGCAAGGAGGCTGATGGCGGTGTAGGGAGTGTTGTTCCGCTCATCGCGCAGCGACAGCCCGTTCAGGACAAAGTCCGTCTGGTCCGAGCCGCCACCGCGGATCGTGAGGCCCTGTACGCCGGCCTGCAGCGAGACGATGCTCGACACCTGGGTAACGGGCAGGTTCTCCACCTCCGCAATGGAGATGTTCGCCGTGCTGGCAGCAAGGTCGGGTTTCACAACCGGCCGCTCGGCCACGACGATGATCTCTTCCCCTTCGATGACCGTTTCGGACAGTTCGACCTCGAGGTTCGTTGTCAGATCGATGGAGATCCTGACATCCAGGACGCGCCTGGGGGCATACCCCAGCATCGACACCCGCAACGAATGCATGCCGGGCGGAACGCCGAGGATGACGAAATATCCGTCGAAATCGCTCGCGGCGCCGAGCATCGTACCTTCCACGACGACGTTTGCTGCGATGAGCGGATCGCCCGTGCGTGCGTCCTTGATCGTGCCAGAGATCTTCCCCGTCTGAGCGAACAGCACCGAACTACTCAGCAGGGAGAAGAGGATGAGCGTGAAGGTTCGTTTGAATTGGTTCATACGATCTCCAGTAAATCGGCTATTCGAAGTGCGAACGAAGGGGGGCATAGATATCCTGAGCAGGGCTGAATGCATATCTACGAGTACAAACGTTCAACAATTCTTTCGTGACTTTCAAGCCGATGAGGATACGTCGTGGAGATTTCATGCGCGTCCAAAGCGGTCTGTGACGGTGAACACCCGCAGAAGAAACCAGCGGAATCACGTGTTAAAAAACAGAAACGCCGCTCTTCCCACATCTGGGAAAAAGCGGCGTTGCGACCGAATTTCGATACCCGGTTCAAAACATATCAGTACCGGGAGGAAAGCTCCTGAACTATCGGAGAAGAACCATCCTCTTTACCTGCATATATCCGCCCGCCTCGATCCGGTACAGATAGACGCCGTTCGAAACCGGGACTCCCCGGTCATCACGGGCAAACCACGTGACGCTGTGGATCCCGGCGCTATAGGAATTCCCGTCAATGAGCCGCCGGACCTCCCGGCCAAGAATGTCATAGATCCGGAGCGAGACCGTCGCGTCCGCAGGAAGGGCGAATCGGATGATGGTCGACGGATTGAACGGATTCGGGTAGTTCTGATACAGTTGGAACGAGCCGGGGACATCCTCCGAAGCGGCGATGTTCGTGGCTGTCTGGGTGCGGAACCTGAACACAGCCGACCACCTGCTGTCGCCGACTGCATTTGTCGCCTGGATCCGCCAGAAGTAGATCTTATAGGATGCCAGGTTCGTAACGGTGAAGACCGTGTCAGTGAGAACGCTCGTATCGATCTCGGTGGTGGCAAATGTCGAATTCGTCGAGAACTGAAGCCTGTATGATTCAGCTCCCTGGGTCGTTCTCCAGGTCAGGTCCACGTCGAACGGCACATTGGGGAGGGCGTCCGTCGGGTATGCCAGGAGCGGTGTTGCCGGGAATCCGGTCGTGAAGTACGAGGCGGATGAATAACTGCTCGACCCGCCTGCGTTCCCCGACCGCACCTGCCACATGTAAGTCTTCTGCCCGTCGAAACCCGACGCTGACGTCATGGTATCGGTCAGCGTCCGGGTGAGGAAGAGCGTGCCAGGCTGATCGGCCTGCCGGATCTCGACCGTGTATCGTGAGGTCGCATCGGTACGGTTCCAGACGAACATGATCGAATCCGGCAGTCCCGTCGTGCTGTCCGCCGGCAGCATGGCTGTGGGTACGGCGGGGGACGCGACCTCGATCACGTTCGACACGCCGCTCTCATTGTGGTTCCTGTCGAGGGACGTGACCGTGTAGAAGTATGAGCCGGACGATGACGACGGCACCGGGGCATCGAAGGACGACGGTGCTGTGACGTAAAGGATGCCGGCCGGATCATCGATGTCCGGCGTGAGTCCGGGGTCGTTCGCATACCGATAGACGACGTACATGCTTGCAGTGTCCCCGTCGGTGGCCGCAGAAGGGACGTCCCATTGCAGGTGTGCGGGGGCGTCTGCTCCGTCTGTATAGCGGAGGTTTGCTGCGGCAAGCGGAGGCACAGGATCTTTCCAGGACATCTGCGGCATGAGGGCGCGATATCTGTACAGGTCAATGCGCAGGCTGTCGGCAAATCCCTTCGGATTATCCGTGATGCCGTTCCGTGCACGGAAGAAGACGCTTCCGAGGACGTTCTCCGCTCGGCGGTCCCTGTCTGCCCGGACCTGATTTGGAAGCTCGCTTGCCGTCCAGTTCGAGGAAACGATCCGGTAGGGGGCATGCCCGGGGTACAGGTGGCGTCCGTTAAGCTGCGTGGCCCACCACGGCATGAGCTTCAGGTAGTCCTGGCTTCCCCCGATCTGCCAGTAGAGCTGCGGGGTCAGGTAGTCGATGTATTGTCCCTGGAGCCATGCCACAGCGTCGCAGTAGATCGTCGAATATGCGCTCAAGCCGGTGATGCCCGTTGGAATCCCGCTCTTCCATATCCCGAATGGGCTCATGCCGAACTTTACGTGCGGTTTGATGATCTGTACGCTGTCGTACAACGTTCGGATGAGCGTGTTGACGTTGTTCCGCCGCCAGTCATCCTTCGTAAGGCCGCCCGGATTGTTCGCAAGGTACGACGCGTCGTCCTGCGTCGTCAGCTGATCAGGGGGATAGGGATAGAAATAGTCGTCCGCGTGGATGCCGTCCACATCATATCGGGTCACGATGTCGAGCACGACCTTCGCAACATGTTCCCGGACCGCCGGGAGGCCCGGGTCGAGGATCGTCGTTCCGCCACTGGTGATGACCCATTCCGGATGCTGCACGGAGACGTGATTGTACGCCTTTGGGTACGACAGCGAGGAACGCAGGACGCGGTATGGATTGAACCATGCGTGCACTTCCATCCCCCGTTTGTGTGCCTCCGCCACCGTGAATGCGAGCGGGTCATAGAAGGGGGATGGAGGCGTTCCCTGGTTGCCGGTCAGATAGTATGACCATGGCTCGTAGGGGGAGTTGTAGAGGGCATCGCATTCCGTGCGGACCTGGAAGATGATGGCATTGATGCCAGATGCATGAAGCTGGTCGAGCAGTGTCACCATTTCCTGCTGCTGTTCACCCGCCGAGAGCCTGTTGGTGGAGGGCCAGTCGAGATTGCTGACGGTGGCGACCCAGGCCGCCCGGAACTCACGCTTCGGCGGCGTGCTCTGCGCTTGGGCGTCCGGCGCACTGCCAGCCATGAGCATCAGCGCCAGGGAGTGAATAAGAGCGGTTCGTCGGATGGTGAAGAGGGATCGTTTCACGTGCCAGTCCATATCGGGTGAGAGAATGTCGCACGACATGATACCGCGAATTGAGGGAACAAGAAAGCAGGGAGGTGTGGGGGGTGTCACATCGCCGGACTGCCGGCGGAGCGGTCCTTGAGAGCAGGAACCTCGACCTTCCGGAGCAGGAGAAGCCCGGCGATGAAGAAGACCGAGACGGAAAGAATGGCTGTGCGCTGGTCGATGAGCGATGAGACCAGCCCGAAGAGGAGCGGCCCGAGAATGGCGGAGGCCTTCCCGAAGAACGAGTAGAACCCGAAGAACTCCGTCCTGCGATCGATGGGGATGATGGATGACATGAGGCTTCGGCTCGTCGACTGCGACGATCCGAGCGCGATGCCCGCGAAGAAGCCGACCACGAAGAAGGCGGTCTTGTCTGTCACGAGGTATGCAGCGATCGTCAGCGACAACCAGATGAAGAGCGTGATGACGAGGGTCCTCTTATGGCCGAGATGGTCGGCAAGCACACCGAAGACGACGGAGCCGATGAGGGCGCTCGTCTGCACGAGGGCGAAGAACATGACGATCTCCGTCAGGTCGAAACCGAGGGACTGCCGCGCGAAGATCGAGGAGAAGATGATGATGGTATTGATGGCGTCGACGTACAGGAAGTACGCGGACAGGAACCTGGCGACATTGCTGTACTGTCCGACGGACCGGAAGGTCTCGCGGATGCGGCGGAAACCTGTACGGACGATGTCGAGCGAGACCGTTCGTAGCCGCTGCTTGTCCGGAACGAACACGAACAGCGGGATGGCGAACACCAGGAACATCGAGGCGGCGATGACGAAGCTGAGCCGCACGTTGGGGAGGTTCGCGGGCTCGAAGCCGCCGACGTACAGGGGGAACACGATCGCCAGCGTGATGAGGGACCCTGCGTACCCGGCCGCAAAGCCATAGCCGGAGACGCGACCATAGCTGCGCTCCGTAGCGAGCTCGGTCAGGAACGCATCGTAGAAGACGAGGCCTCCTTCGAATCCAATGTTCGCCAGGATGAGCAGCAGGATGCCCGCGAGCAGCATGCCTTCGCCGACGACGAAGAGCATTGCCGTGGCCAGGATGCACAGAAGCGTGAACGCAGCGAGGTAGTGTTTCTTCCCGGACCCGGCGTCGGATGCCGCCCCGAGGATGGGGGACAGGAATGCGACGACGACCATCGATGCGCTGAAGGCAAGGCCCCACAGGAAATCGCCGTTGGGCGATGAAGCGGCGACCACCTCCTTGAAGTAGAGCGGGTACCCCACCGTGAGGATGATGACGTAGAACGCTGTGTTGGCGAAGTCGAAGAGCGCCCAGGAAAGGATGCGGCCCCGTCCTGACGAGGGGATCATCGTGTCCCCTTCTTTCCGTGGGGGAGAGAGCTTTCCAGCAGGCCCCTTCCGCTCTTGTGCACCCTTTGCTGCTGCTGGAGGATCTCGAGGAGCGAATCGAGCACTCCGTTGACGAACTTGTCGCTCTTCTCGGTGCTGTACAGACGGGCGATCTCGATGGCCTCGTTGATCGTGACCTTGGGGGGGATGTCGTCGAACATCAGGAACTCGCAGATGGCCATCCGCAGGATGACCCTGTCGAGGACCGCAAGCCGGTTGAATTCCCAGTGCTCGACCTGGCCCTTGATGAGCGTATCGAACTCCGGGGCGTGGTCATGGACGGCGTGGATGAACGTCGAAGCGAACTCCCAGGAACGCTTTGTCCTGTCGAGGTCCTTCAGAAGACGGTCGATGATATCGTCGATGGGATCGTGCGTGATCTCATGCGCGTAAAGGACCTGGAGGACCCTTTCACGGACTCGTCTTCTGTTGAAGGGCATGATGATGGCTTCCGGTCGTGACCGGGACCTACCGCGAGCCGGTCTGGATACCTTTGATGTGTGCGATCTGAGCGATCCGTTTCTCTGCGAGCTTGTTCGCCGCGACGGTGGTGAGCACATCCTCCTCCTCGGCGATCCTGAAGATGTCGCGGATCGTGTCGTAGATCCCCTTGGCCTGTTTCAGGGCCCGTTCGGGGTCGTAGCCTTCCAGCTCGCTGGCGACGTTGATGAGGCCGCCGGCATTGATGGCATAGTCGGGTGCGTAGAGGATGTCGCGGTCGGCGAGCATGCGCGCGTGCTTCCTCTCGTCGAGCAGCTGGTTGTTGGCCCCCCCGGCGATGATGCGGCACTTCAGGACGGGGATGGTGTCATCGTTGACGATGGCCCCGAGAGCGCACGGCGCGAAGATGTCGACGTTCTGCTTGTAGATCTGGTCCGGCTTCACGAAGGTGCCCTTGATCTTCTTCGCAAGTGACCTCGCGCGCTCCTCATTGATATCTGTGCAGATGACCCTGGCGCCTTCCTTGGCAAGATGTTCGGCGAGGTACGTGGCGACCTTTCCTGCCCCCTGGATCGAGACCTTCTTCCCGGCGAGGCTGTCGGACCCGTATGCGACCTTCGCGGCCGCCTTCATGCCCATGTACACGCCGTAGCCGGTGACAGGGGAGGGGTCGCCGCTCCCCCCGCGGGAGGTGGACGTCCCCGTGACAAAGTCCGTCTCGAGGCTCACCCATTCCATGTCGCGCTCGTTCGTCCCGACATCTTCGGCAGTGATGTACCGTCCGCCCAGCGTGTGGATGAACCGGCCGTACGTGCGGAAGAGCGCTTCCGATTTGTCCTTCTCCGGATCGCCGATGATGACAGCCTTACCGCCGCCGAGATTGAGACCGGCCACCGCCGCCTTGTAGGTCATCCCCCGGGAGAGCCGAAGAACGTCCCGAAGGGCCTCATCGTCGTTCGCGTAGGTCCACATGCGTGTGCCGCCGAGCGCCGGGCCAAGGGTGGTGTTGTGGATCGCGATGATGGCCTTCAGTCCGGCGCGTGCGTCGGAGCAGAATGCCACCTGTTCGTGGTCAAATTTCTGAAGCTCGTCGAAGATCTTCATGGGAAATGCTTTCAGAGACGGAGTGGTAGGTGATGGGGCGAAAACATATGCAAAAAACCACCCCGAGGCAACCGGTGCCGGGGAGGCTACTGCGCTGTCTGGATCTGGCGCACAATGAGCGAGCGGAAATCGGGATCTTCGAACAGGACGCCGAAATCCGGATTGACGATCTCGCTCAGGGAGTATCTGGACGAAAGGGCAGAGGAGAGGAGTTCGAGAGCTTTTTCCCGCTTCGTCTGAAGGGCGTAGGCATTGGCCATACGATAGAGGACAACCGGATCGGACACGCCGTCGGATTCGAGCCGCTCCAGGACGGACGTCGCATCGCTGAAACGTCCCAGGCGGGTCAGAAAGAGTGCCCTGTATGCACGTGCCCGCCGGTCCTCACGATTGAACTCCAGTCCCTCGGTCGCGAGCCGGAGGCCGTCACGGAACCAGATCTGTGCAGAGTCGAGGCGCTCTGCATATGCCCGGCCGAGCCAGTATTTCAGGCGATAGTCGGAGGGATACGCTTCCGTCAGGGACCTATAGTATCGGACGGCCCCGTCCCGGTTGGTGCCACGGAGCCATGCCGAGGCCAGGAAAGAGCTCAGGATGAACGACCTGTTGCCACCGACCGCTATGGCGACCTCGTACTGCCGGGCTGCCTCGGGAGCATCGCCGCGCAGGTGAGAATACCAGCCCTTGACGAGGAATGTGCGGGGATTGGTCGGGTCGAGTACGACCGCAGTGGCGATGGATGCCGCCGCCGCTTCGAAGTCTCCCCGAATCAGGGAGATCTCGGCCATGAGGCGGTGAAGCTCAGCGTCCTGGGGGGAGAGGGCGATGCCTCGCTGGATGGCGGCGAGCGCCTGGGTGTGCTTCTGCCCGGCCATCAGGCTTGTCGCGAGCGCGCGAACGATGATCGGGTCGTTCGGAGAGCGCTTGGACGCGTTCTGCACGATCCCGATGGCGTAGTCAAGTTCGTCATCCGTTGCAGACCCGATGCGACCAAGGCGCGCATATGCTTCGGCGAGCGTTGCAGCCGCCTCGGGAAATTCGACCCCGGATTGGATCGTCCCCTCCATCAGGGTACGTGCCTGCAGGAGCTGCTCTGGGACGTCCGTCTGCAGAAGCGCCTGCGCCGTGAGGAACAAGCGATACGCGTCCCCGGGGACCTCTGCCTGCGTGTACGCAGGGGCCATGCCGTCGATGCCGATGTCGTCGATGATGGCCTCGACAAGCTGGGTCTTCTGTACAGGGAACCGGTCGAGAGTGATGAGGAGCCGGCGTGCGAACGCGGCGGTCTTTTCCTTCACGTCAACGAGCCGGACGGTCAGTTCGACCCCTCTGTCAGTGGAGTCGTATGAGCCCGTGAGGACATGCGTCACGTTCAGGGTGTTGGCCGTGCTGCCGGACCCGAAGGTCCGGGGGTCGAGCGAGAAGGATGATGTCGTCGCCCTGCTGCTCACATTGGTCACGCGGGACAGATCCTGCACGAGGAGCATCGGGACGCCGTGCGTCAGGCCGAGGTCACCCGACCCGGTGAAGGGAATGGCTGCGACCGTGATGCGAACGGGGAAGAACGTGCGCATGATCGTGGGGAGCGATATGTAGAGGCCGACGCCGAACACGATCAGGAGCGCACCGAGCACGAGCAGCCCGAGCGAGCCCTTCTTCTTCTCTGCCGGTCGAGCGGCGCGAGCGACCTTCTTCGCCTGTTCGCGCTCTTTCCGTTTGCGCTGACGTTCGAGCCGTTCCTCTTCGAGCCGGCGCTCCTCGTCTTCGGCAGCTGCCCGGTCCTGCCGTGCCCTCTGATCCTGGGCCTGACGGATCTCCTGCTCGAGGGTCCTGGCGACGGAATTGTTCGGGTCGATGCTGAAGACCTCGCGAAGAGTATAAATGGCCTGGGTGTAGGACTCTTCTTCGCTGAGCTTCCGCGCCTGGTCGAGAATATCGGTGACCTTCTGCTGCTCTACGCTCGTCTGTTCGGTCTTCCTGCGTTCTGCAACCTTCTTGAGGCGCTCCTCCTCCTCCAGCTTGTACCGCTCCTCTTCGATGCGGACCAGGATCTGCTGTGCTCCGACATGCAACGGGTAGTGGTCGAAGACCTTCCGCGTCTCTGCCTCGGCGTCGTCCAGTTTCCCCTCCGAGATCAGGGAGCGGGCGCGGGAGAGGTGCCCCTGCACTTTCGATTCCTTCTCTTCCTCGTCCTGGCGTTTCCCCTCCGACGGCTGGAAGGAAGGTACGAGCTCTTCGACCTTCTTCAGTTCCGCTTCCGCATCTTCGATGCGACCCATCTGGAAGAACTTCTCGGCCCGTTCGTAGAACTCCTCTGCCTGTGTCTGCTTCTCCTCGTCGCTCATCGTGAGCGCTTGCTGGTGGAAGAGGCTCACGTTGCTCTCATGTCCGGCGACTCGTGCGGCATGCTTTTCACTTGCTTCCAGCGACTGCTTCTTCGACTCGGCGGCCGCCTTCTCGGAGGGCTTCGCAAATTCGGGGATGTCGGGGATCAGGACCTCGAAGACCTCGACAGGCTCGGGGATGTTCTTGAGCGTCATGTTCCCCATCCGGAAGACCTCGACATCCATGCTCTTGCGGATCTGGTTGTAGACGTCGGCGGTGATGCAGATGCGGGTGGGGGCGGTGATCGATTCGATGCGTGAGGCGACGTTCACACCGTCGCCGAAGATGTCGTCCCCGCGGATGAGGACGTCGCCGAGGTGAATGCCTGCGCGGATCTCGATCTTATCGAACTCGGACTTGGCGACGTTATGCTGGAAGAACTTCTTCTGAGCCTCGATGGCGCACTTGACGGCGTTCACCGCGCTCGCAAAATCGACCATGAAGGAGTCGCCGATGGACTTGACGACCTTTCCTCCGAACTTCGTGGAGAGCACCCGGAGGAGCGCATCATGCTTCTTCAGAAGGTCGAACGCTCCCGCCTCGTTCTCAGCCATCTTTCTGGAGAATCCCTTGATGTCTGTGAACATGATGACGGAAAGCTTGCGTTCTGCGCCTTGAAGGTTCGTATCTGTCCCGGATGTGGTCATGTTATTGGTCGTGTATTCTTAGCGATTCCGCATAAGAATTTTCTAAGATATCCAGCCACCTCTAGAGAAGCAATGTATCCCGGCAGGGGACGTGACGCAGGTCAACAATCGCGGCGCGGGCTCGCTTCTCCCTATCTATTATAGAAGCGTTCGATGTACTCAGCAACCATCCTGTCGGTGCTGAACTGGGAGATGAGGGTCGACATGGCGTTGCGGATACGTCCGATCCACGCCCGCGGGATCCCCTTCTCATCCCTGTCAAAAAACATCGGAATCACCTGCTCCCCGAGCACGGTGAGGAGATTCTCAGCATCGATCGCATCCTGCTTCCCTGGGTCTGGGTCATTCGAATCGTCGCCGATCGCCCATCCGTTCGAGCCGTCGTACGCTTCCCGCCACCACCCGTCGAGGATGGACACATTCAAACCGCCGTGGATGGAGACCTTCATGCCGCTCGTACCGCTGGCCTCCAGGGGCCGACGGGGATTGTTGAGCCACACGTCGCACCCTGACACGAGGTGCCGAGCGACGTTGATATCATAGTTCTCGAGGAAGATGACACGGCCATACAACTGCGGGTGATGGCTGAGCTCCACGATGCGCTGGATGAACCGCTTGCCCTCGTCATCCCTCGGGTGCGCTTTTCCGGAGAAGACCATCTGGACCGGCCGGTCGGGGTCCGTCAGAAGCGCAAGCGCACGGTCGAAGTCACTGAACATCAGCGGTGCCCGCTTATAGGTCGCGAACCGGCGCGCGAAACCGATGGTGAGCGCATCGGGTGAGAGGATCCTTCTGACTGTCTCGTCTCCCGCCGTGCGGAGATTATGCTCGCGGAACCGTCGTCGTACGAACTCGACGAGGTTCCTGCGGAGCGTGTACCGGAGTGCCCACAACTCCTCATCGGAAGCAAGCTCCTCGCTCAGGAGCTGTTTCCAGAAGTGCGGTTCCATCAGCCGGTCCGTCCAGTCGAATCCCAGCCGCTTGTTCCAGAATTGGTGTGCCTGGCCAATGGCCCAGCTCGGAGTGTGCACGCCGTTGGTCACCGATCCGATGGGAACGTCTTCCACGGCCGTATCGGCGTAGAGGTACTGCCACATCTCCCGCGAGACCTTCCCGTGCAGTTTGCTCACGCCGTTGGCAGCGTGCGACATCTTCAGTGCCAGGATGGTCATGGTGAACGGCTCGTTCGGGTCGGATGGATTCGCCTTGCCGTAGTGTATCATGTCCTCGAACACGATGCCAGACTGCGCCCATGCGGCCTCGAAGGTGTGGCGCATCAGCTCCAGGGTAAAGCGGTCGTGGCCGGCGGGGACCGGAGTATGGGTCGTGAAGATACATCGCTTGCGGACCGTGGCAACGGCATCCGCTGCCGGCACTGCGTTCTTCAGTTCGCGGGCGAGCAGTTCGAACGTCAGAAATGCCGCGTGCCCCTCGTTCATATGGTAGACGGAGGGAGTGATATCCAGCGAATCGAGAAGCCGGACGCCGCCGATGCCGAGCAGGATCTCCTGTCCGATCCGCGTGTCGACGTTTCCCCCGTAGACGTGATTCGTCAGGCCCTGAAAATGGAAGTCGTTCTCCGGGATCCCGGTGTCGAGGAGGTAGAGGGTTGCCCGGCCGACCCTGATGGCCCACGCCTGGAAGAAGACGGTGCTGTGGCCGATCTGCACGGAGTTCAGTTTCCGGCCTCCCTCGGGTGTCTCGACGAGCGACATCGGCAGCCGGTCGCTGTGATTGGGCAGGTACAGCTCCTGTTGCCATCCTTCCTGGCCGACGCGCTGCGTGAAGTAGCCTTCTCTATAAAAGAGCCCGATGCCGATGAACGGGATCCCCAGGTCGCTCGCAGATTTGATATGATCGCCGGCAAGGATACCAAGGCCGCCGGAATAGATCGGGAGTGATTCGTGGAGTCCGAACTCGAGGCTGAAATATGCGACAGGATGCTTCAGCGACTTCGCATGCTTGCTCGCCCATGTCTTCTTTTCGGTGATGTACGCGTCGAAGTCTGACAGCACTGACCGAACCTTCTTCGCGAAGGCGCTGTCGTACAGCCGCGCCCGGACCTCGCTTTCCGAGACCCCGAGCATCACTTCAACAGCATTGTGGTGGGAGTCCCTCCAGAGCTGGGGGGCAAGCTCCTCGAAGATATCCTGTGCCTCAGGATTCCATGTCCACCAGATGTTGTGAGACATGGCTATCAACCGTTCGAACAGCTTGTTCTCTTTCGATGCAGGTGTCATACGTTCCTGTCAGTCGCTATGGTACAAAGAAATGCGAACCGTACAAGTACCGAAAAATGGCCTTAAAAGCCATGCACGGGTCCGATGGGGATGGTCGGAAAGGGCAGAGCAGTGCGCAGATCACCAGCGGCGGGGCGCATTCTCGACGCACCGGACGGTGTCGCGTGCGATCAGGAGCTCCTCGTTCGTAGGGATGACGCATATCTTCATGCGGCTTCCCTCCTGGTGAATGAACTCCTCATGCCCGGGCTTGATGGTATGGTTCTTCTCGTCGTCGAGGGCGATGCCGAACCAGGACAGGCCGTCGCAAATGCGCTGCCGGATGGTGGGGGAGTTCTCGCCGATGCCGCCCGTGAAGATGAGAGCGTCTGCGCCGTCCATCTCTGCGAGATAGGCGCCGATGTACTTCTTCACACGGAGGACGAAGATGTTGATGGCCAGCGTCGCACGGCGGTCCTGGTGCTCCCGCTCTTCGTCGAGAAGGTCGCGCATGTCGTTCGTCAGCCCGGAGAGCCCGAGGAGGCCGGAGTTCTTGTTGAGCAGGGTGTCCACCTCGGACATGGTCATCCCCTCCTTGTGGGAGAGGTATTCGATGACCGCGGGGTCGATGTCGCCGCCGCGCGTCCCCATCACAAGGCCCTCGAGCGGAGAGAGTCCCATCGAGGTGTTGTAGGATTCGCCGGACCTGATGGCACAGGCCGAGCAACCGTTGCCGAGGTGTATGGTGATGACGTTGACCGTGTCGCGGGGGATGTCGAGGATCTTCCGGTAGCGGTAGGCGACGTAGCGGTGGGACGTGCCGTGGAAACCGTAGCGCCGGATCTTATGCCGGCGGTACAATTGATACGGTATCGCATAGAGGTACGATTCTTCGGGCATCGTGGTGTGGAACGATGTGTCGAAGACCGCGACCTGCGGGACGCCCTCGCCGAAGAGTTCGCGCGCCGCATAGATGCCCTTCAGGTTCGCCGGATTGTGCAGCGGTGCGAGGTCGATACAATCCTCGATGCCTTCGATGACCGACTGGTCGATGACAAGCGACCGGGGGAACTTCTCCGCGCCGTGCACCACTCGATGCCCGACGGCATGGATGTCGCCAAGCGACCGGATGTCGGGGATGCGCGAATCAGCGGAGACGATCCAGCGAACGATGTAGTCCAGCGCTGCCCGGTGGTCGCGGAGCGGGAGCGCCTGCTTGATGACGGGCTGTCCCGTCGCCTGCATCGTCACGAGGGACTGCGTCCCGATGCGCTCGATGAGGCCGCGCGCCTTCTGGACATCCTTGTCGGACTTGATGCGCTCGAGGTCGGTCTCGATGATCTGAAATTTCAGGGAGGAAGAACCGCAGTTGAGGACCAGAATGTTCATCGCCTCGCTCCGTCGCTCGTCGTTGAAGTACGTTCATACAAACGTACCGGAAAGTTCCCCGATTCTCAAGGGACCTCTTTCCGCATCTTTCTCATTTTTGCGGTATCTTGGTCGAGTGAAACGTTTTTCTTTGAAGCCGCTTCCCGGCGACAACCTTCATCTCGTTGGTGCGAACCGTCTGACCATCCCGTACAAACGGGACCTGAACGAGTCGCAGCACGAAGCTGTCACATCGATCGACGGGCCGCACCTCATCCTCGCAGGAGCGGGAACGGGCAAGACGCGCACCATCGTGTATCGCGTTGCCTACCTCGTGGAACGCGGCGTTCGGCCCCAGGCGGTCCTGCTGCTCACCTTCACGCGCAAGGCTGCGCAGGAGATGCTCCGCCGGGCGGCCATCCTCCTCGACAGCAGGTGCGAGCAGGTGGCCGGTGGGACGTTCCATTCCTTCGCAAATACCTTCCTGCGGAAGCATGTGCATCTGCTGGGGTACCAGCGCAACTACACGATCCTCGACCAGTCGGACGCTGAGGACGTCGTCAACCTCATCCGCACGAAGCTCAAACTCGACACCCGCGAGAAGCGTTTCCCCCGCAAAGAGACCCTCTACGACATCTTCAGCAAGATGCTCAACACGGTGACCCCGCCGGAGGATGTCATCCGCAAGGAGTATCCCCATTTCGAGGAGCAGGCGGGGGATATCCTCAAAGTGCTTGCCGCGTATGTTGCCTATAAGAAAGAGAACAACCTGCTGGACTACGATGACCTGCTCGTGTTCTGCGCCCGCATCCTGGAGGAACACGAGGATGTGCGCCGGTCTGTCAACAAGCAGTATCCGTATGTAATGGTGGACGAATATCAGGACACGAACAGGATCCAGGCCCGGCTGGTGGCACTCCTGGCAGGGGACCGCCGGAATGTCATGGTCGTTGGGGATGACGCACAGTGCATCTATTCGTTCCGGGGGTCGACGATCCGGAACATCCTCTCGTTCACGGAGGAATTCCCCGGCTGCAAGGTCATCAAGATCGAGGAGAACTACCGGAGCACGCAGCCGATCCTGGACCTCGCCAACCTCGTCCTGCGCGGTGTGCCCATTGCGCCGCCATCGGGTACAGCCGCAGAGGAGGGGGTGGAGTGATGTACACGAAAGAGCTGTACACCCGGAAGGAAGGAGGAAGCCTGCCGCAGCTCGTGGCCGCGGAGAACGAGAACATGCAGTCGCGATATGTCGTCCAGAAGATCCTCGAGCTCCGGGAACAGGGATGTGCGCTGGAGGAGATGTCCGTCCTGTTCAGGTCGTCGTTCCTGTCGTTCGATCTGGAGATCGAGCTGGCACGTGCGAACATTCCCTTCCGGAAGTACGGTGGGTACAAGTTCATCGAGACCTCGCACGTCAAGGACGTCATCGCGCACCTGCGGGTCCTCGAGAATCCACGGGACATCGTCTCGTGGAACAGGATCCTGCTGCTCCTCGACGGCGTCGGCCCGCGGACGGCGGAAAAAGTCATCGAAGATATCCAGAAGAAGCGGGTCGGGCTTGCGACGGAATTCCAGCAGGCGGTGACGAGCACATCGAAGTTCTGGATGGACTATGGGAACTACCCGAAGGCCGTCAGGAACCTGTTCGACGTCCTGAAGTCCATCGCGTCTCCGTCGATGCATCCCGCCGAGAAGGTCTCCGGCATCCTGTCGTACTATGAGCCGATCCTCCGCGTGCGGTTCGATGACCACCCCAAGAGGCGGAAAGACCTCGACATGTTCCAGACCATCACGGAGCGGTACAAGGACGTTCCTACGCTCCTGACCGACCTGGCGCTCGAGCCGCCGAACGAGAGCATCGTCGATGTGGAGGCGCCGGGGAAGGAGACGGAGTACCTCACGCTCTCGACCATCCACAGCGCGAAGGGGCTGGAGTGGCGGGCAGTGTTCATCATCTACGCGCTCGAAGGGCGCTTCCCTGCGATGCGCTCTGTGGGGACGGACGAGGAGCTGGAGGAAGAACGGCGACTGATGTACGTGGCCATCACGAGAGCGAAGGAGCATGTGTTCATCACGTATCCGATGAACGTGTACGACCGTGAGTCGGGCGTGATCCTGACGAAACCGTCCCGGTTCCTTCAGGGGATCCCCGAGAACGTCCTCGAACCGTGGGTCGTGGAATGACGAAGCAACGGTCGCAGCAGCCGCTGGTGAGCGTCGTCCTGTGCACATACAACCGGGCGCGGCTGATCCGGCGGGCGGTCAACTCGGTCATCTGCCAGCGGTATCAGAACTGGCAGCTCATCATCGTCGACGACGGGAGCACTGACCGGACGCCGGAGGTCCTTTCCCGTCTCGCAGCTGCCGATCCGCGCATCGTCGTCGTGCGGCAGCGGAACAGAGGCCTGGCACGGGCCCGCAATGCGGGGCTTCGGAAGGCGAAGGGGGAGTTCATCACTTTCCTGGATTCGGACGACGAGTATCGTCCGTCCCATCTCGCATCCCGTGTGGCGACCTTGCGCCGCATGCAGAAGACGGACATGCTGTACGGCGGGCTACGGGTGACGGGGCCTATCAGAAAACGGTATGTTGTCGACCTCGACGATCCTGCGCAGACCATCCACGTGCGGCACTGCTACGTGGGCGGGACATTCTTCATGAGGAGGCGGATCATCGGGCGCGGCTATCGGTTCCGGAACATGCCATTCGGGGAGGACCTCGATCTTATCAGGAGGGTGCAGCGCCGGTTCCGGGTGCGGAAGGTGGAGGGGATGCGGACGTACGTCTATCACTGCGAGACGTCCGGCCGGCTCTGCGACACCTTCACACGGAAGAGGCCGCAGACATGAGGTGGATCAGGAGCGACGTTCCTTGATCCGCCTGAAGCGCTTGAGTTTTCCCCTGACAGTCGCGACGAGCGTCTGGTCGGAGATCGGCTTGGTGAGATAGTCGTCGACGCCGAGCTCCTTACCGGTGCGGACCAGCACCTCGTCGGCGAGCCCGGTCAGGAAGATGAACGGCACTTCGGTCAGGTGGTCCATCCACTGCAGTTTCTCGTAGAAGCTGAATCCCCCCATCGTCGAGGTCTCCAGGTTCACGTCGCACAGGATCAGGTCGGGAACGGACCCGCCCTTCAGGTATGCGTACGCCTCGTCGGACGTCGTGAAGGGAAGCGTTGCGAAGCCGGCCTCCTGGAGCGTCTGGCAGATGATCTCCAGGAGTTTCTCCTCGTCGTCGATCACGACGATCTTCGGCAGCTGGTTCTCGCTCGCCTGGATCTCCGCCAGGAAGCGTGCTTCGATCTTGTCGTTATCCTCCTGCGAGATCCTGAACGACATCCGCATCTGTGTCAGGAGATCCGCGCTCTCCGCCCTGAATTTACCCTGCTTCCATGCTCCCTTCAGCGTCTCGAGGTATGCATCCAGCTGAACATCGTGCTCGAGCCGCTGATGATCATCCTCGGAAATGTTGAGCGTCTCTCTCAGGGTGGTCAGCCATTGACGCTCCTCCTCGGTCGCGGCGCCGTCGCTCCAGACCTCCATCAGCGCTTTCCTGTAGTTCTCATAGGCATCGAGTCGCTTCTTCAGCTCGTCGACGACCGAGATGTCCGCGCGCTTCGGCTGCACAGGGGCGACAGGTGCAGGTGGCGGCGGGGCAGGGGCTGGTTTTGGCGGAGGAGGTTCTGCCGCTATCGGTTTGGGTGGTGCAGGCGGCGGTGTCGGGGGAGGTGCTGGCGTTTTCGGCGGCGCGGGCAGCTCAGTGGCTGATGCTGCGCGTTTCGTCGTCGATGCCTCCTTGATGAGGCTTGCGATGCGCTCTTCGTACGCGAACGCATAGACGTTCTTCGGGTCGAGCTCCTTCGCTCTGTTCACCTCCGTCAGCGCACTGTTCAGGTCATGCTGCTTGATGAGCATGTCGACGCGCTTCAGTACGTCGCTGACGGCCTTCTTCTTATCGTCCCGGGGAGTCGGGGGACCCTGGCGGTCTATCATGTCCCTGGCTGCAGAGGTGAAACATCAGATCGTTGCGGAACAATATACGTTTCTTCCGCCAAAAACACATACGGACCGGCCGAGGGAGGATGCTTACAGGTCCTTGATGACCTTGACCACCTTCCAGATGAACGTCACGTCCTTCTTCTTCACGACCATCGGCTCGAACTCGGGATTGAGGGGGATGAGATGGATGTAGGTATCCTCGATCTTGATCTTTTTGACCGTGTCCTCGTCGATGACCCGTACGACGCAGATGTCGCCGCTCCGGGCCTCGAGCTTCGGGCTGACGATGATGATATCGCCATCCTCGATCCTGGGCGCCATCGAATTGCCTTTGACCTCGAGCGCGAAGGCCTGGTCATCTCTCACGTCATCGACGGTCACATATTTGTCGACGTACTCGGGATGATAGATGAGGTTCGGGACGCCGCCGGGAACGGACGAGAGCAGCGGCACGGTGAAGAGGTTCACCTTCCGGTATTTGTTGTCGGAGAGGGGAAGGACCTTGCGGGCGGTCCCGCGGTCCAGCTGTCGCTCTCCTTCTCCGGTGAGAAGCCACTGAGGGAGCACGTTCGTGATCTTTGCGATCCGCATGATCACCGAAGCATCCGGTTCCTGTTCTCCTTTTTCCCACCGCTGCAATGTGCGGGTGGCAATGTCGAGCCGGGCCGACATTTTCGCCTGGTCAAGGCCGCGGCCGATCCTTGCTTCCCGAATCCGCTGTCCGAGTGTCTGCTTCATGCCGGTTCCTTTCTGCTTCCGGGACAAGAATGTCACCTCCCATTGCGGGAATGACAAATTTGTCGTATAACATACATGAAAGCGGTGAGACTGTCAAGTGTCGTGGGGGATCCTACTCGGGGCGCTGCTTGGGCTGTTTGGAGGGGATGAGCTGTGTACTGACAGAGCCGAAGAACTCGTTCACTTCATCGGCGGATGTCCCCAGCTTGTCGAATGCGGCAGCGAAGGAGGAACGGTCGTAGCCGTGAACGGTCAGGATGGAATCGATGCCGCGGGCATAGCTCGTCGAGTCGAGAGATGCTGAGGCATGGCGATAGGCGAGCAGATCGGCGTACGTTGCTGATAGGCTTTCAGGAACGGCTTCCTCATTGGTCCCGCAGGCGGCGAATCCGGCGAGGCAGATGGTGACCAGGAGAGGTGTCAGTGTACGGATATGCATACGCAAGAAAGTAAGCAAGAAAATCTCGAACTTCATCCCCATCGGACAGACACATGCCCTACACGCTCATTTCTGAGATGACCCCTTCGGGGGACCAGCCGGAGGCCATTCGGCAGCTTCTGGAAGGCGTTCGGCGCGGGGACCGGTATCAGACGCTCCTGGGAGTCACCGGGAGTGGCAAGACCTTCACGCTGTCGAACGTGATTAAGGATTTCGAGCGGCCGGTTCTTGTGATGTCCCACAATAAGACCCTCGCTGCACAACTGTATGCAGAATTCAAGTCTTTCTTTCCGAAGAACCGGGTCGAGTTCTTCATCTCCTACTACGACTACTACCAGCCGGAGGCCTACGTCCCTTCGACCGACACATACATAGCGAAGGATGCCTCCATCAACGACGAGATCGAGCGATTGCGCCTTCGTGCGACCTCTTCTCTTCTGTCGGGGGACCCGAACGTGCTCGTGGTCGCCTCGGTCAGCTCCATCTACGGTATCGGAGCGCCCGAGGAATGGATCAAGCAGATGCTCGTACTGCGGAAAGGGGACACGATGGGGCGGCAGGCGTTCCTCAAGCGGTTGGTGGACATGCTGTATGCGCGGAACGACTACGAGTTCACGAGGGGGACGTTCCGGGTGCGGGGCGATATCGTGGAGATAACGCCGGGCTTCGAGAACGAGGAGGCGCTTCGTGTCGAGTTCTTCGGCGATGAGATCGAGCGTATCTCATACGTCAGCAAGGTGACCGGAGACGTGCTCGGGGATACGCAGTACGAGGTGATCTATCCCGCCAAGCAGTTCGTGACGGGGCGGCCGACGATCGAGAATGCCATCGGCCCGATCCGTGAGGAACTGCGGGGACGGGTGGACGAGCTGAAGGGGATGGGGAAGTTCGTAGAGGCGCAGCGTCTGCAGCAGCGCACGAACTTCGATATCGAGATGATGCGGGAGGTCGGGTACTGTCAGGGCATCGAGAACTACTCCCGCCACCTGGACGGCCGTCCGCCCGGATCGCGGCCATCGTGCCTGCTCGACTACTTCCCGGAGGGCTTTTTGACGATCATCGATGAGTCGCACGTGACCGTACCGCAGATCGGTGGCATGTACGAAGGCGACCGGTCGCGCAAGGCGACGCTCGTGGAGCACGGATTCCGGCTCCCCTCGGCGCTGGACAACCGGCCGCTGAAGTTCCACGAATGGGAAGAGAAGGCCGGGCAGATCATCTTCGTGAGCGCAACGCCCGGTCCGTACGAACTGGACAAGTCAGGGGGAGTCGTTGTGGAGCAGGTCATTCGCCCGACGGGACTTGTCGATCCGGAGGTGGAGATCCGGCCGTCGAAGCACCAGATCGACGACCTCCTCGAGGAGATCCGCGTGCGCGCGAAGCGGAAGGAACGGACGCTCGTGACGACGCTGACAAAGCGGATGGCCGAGGACCTGACCGAGTATTTCGAGAACATCAGCGTGCGGGTGCGGTACATCCATTCCGAGGTGGATGCGCTGGAACGCGTCGAGACGCTTCGGGACCTTCGTCTGGGCGAGTTCGATGTGCTTGTGGGCGTCAATCTGCTGCGTGAGGGTCTTGACCTGCCGGAGGTGTCCCTCGTGGCTATCATCGACGCCGACAAGGAGGGCTTCCTGCGGTCGGAGCGTTCGCTCATCCAGACAGCCGGCAGGACGGCCCGGAATGTGAACGGCAAGGTCATTCTGTACGCCGACACGATCACGGGGTCCATGAAGCGGATGATGGATGAGACCGGGAGGAGGAGGCAGAAGCAGGTCTCCTATAATAAAGAGCATGGGATCACCCCCCGCACCATATACAAATCGGTCGATGAGATCCTCGCGGCGACCGCAGTGGCGGACGTACGGGGACGGCGGGATGACAAGGCTGAGGGGAAGGCGTACGCTGTCAGCGAGACGGTCGCCAAGTACCTCAGTGACGAGCAGAAGAAGGATCTCATTGCGGAACTTCGTGAGGAGATGACGCGGGCAGCGAAGGACCTGGAATTCGAACGCGCCGCTCACCTGAGGGATGAGATAGAGAAGCTGGAAGGGAGAGGAGGAGATCAAGTGCGGAGTCGGGAGTCCGGAGTACGGAGAAAGCGGAAGACCTGAGGTGGATGAGGAGGAGGCGTCAGAGGTCAGAAGTCAGAGGTCGGAAGTCAGAAGTCAGAGGTCAGAGGTCGGGAAGAGCGAAGCGCAAAGCGGTCAGCGGAGACCGGAAACGAAAGACCAGGAGGAAAGAGGAACAAGCGAAGAGCGAAGAGTGAGGTCGGGGGTATGGGTGCCGGATGATGCTCTGCTGCTTCACTGAGGTTGTTCCTCCCGCTTTCGGATGTCGTGCTTGTTTCGGATCTTGAAATTCGAAATTCTCCCGAGGGGCAGGTGTTCGTCCGCGAATTCTTCCATTCAGTCGTCGATGTCCTCTATCCTCCGCTCTGCCTTTCGTGCTCTGACCTTCTGAGCGACCGAAGTGCGTGCATCTGTGGTCGTTGTATGAATGAGCTGCGGCGGATCGATCGTGACGATCCTGAATTTCTGTCCATTCGGGCGCACATCTGCAACGGCGGGATCATCCAGGATATCGTCTCTCCCTTCTGGTTCGACAAGCAGGGCCCCCTCCAATCCATCATCCATGCATTGAAATATCAGCATATCCCGCAGGCGGGTGAACATCTTGGGATGGAACTCGGGAGGGAGCTCCAGCGGACCGGGATCGATGCGGGGGCGGTGGTCCCCGTTCCGCTCCATAAGGCCAGGGAACGCGAGCGCGAGTACAATCAGGCCGAGTACATAGCCAGGGGCGTCTCAGGCGTGACGGGAGCGAAGGTCGTCGTGAACGCATTGCGGCGGCTGCACAATACATCGACCCAGACGGAACTGACGGCGGTGCAGCGTCGCACGAATGTTGCTGGCGCATTCGGTCCGGGGAAAGCTCCCGCGCAGGATATTCCTGGAGGTCCTGTTCTGCTCGTCGACGACGTGCTCACGACTGGCGCAACCATCGTCGAGGCGGCAGCTTTGCTCAGGCGAGGAGGTTCAGGACCTGTGGTAGCAGGCACGATAGCGCTTGCCGCCCGAAGCCACGGCTGAGCGGCGTCTTGCGTCTGGACGCATTTCTGGGTACCATAAAAAACTTTTCGAAGCCCGGGAAAGGGCTTTTTGAATATTGAAACGGAGGATTCCATGGCATTTCGCGTAGCTATCAATGGTTTTGGACGCATCGGCCGCAACGTACTGCGCGCCGGCATAGACAATCCGGACATCGAGTTCGTTGCCGTCAACGATATCACGGATACGAAGACGCTCGCCCACCTTCTGAAGTACGACTCTGTTATCGGCAACTTCCCCGGCACCGTCGAGGTGAAGGAGAACGCCATCGTCGTGAACGGGAAGTCCATCAAGGTGTTCGCCGAGAAGGACCACACGCAGCTGAAATGGGGCGATCTCGGAGCCACCATCGTCGTCGAATCGACCGGCCTGAAGCACTTCACGGACGGTGAAGCCGCGCAGGACCACATCAAGCAGGGCGCGAAGAAGGTCATCATTTCCGCTCCGGCGAAGAAGCCCGACGTGATGCTGTGCCTCGGCGTCAACGATGATGCGTACGATCCTGCGAAGCATCATGTCATCTCGAACGCCTCCTGCACGACCAATTGCCTCGCCCCGATGGTGAAGGTTCTCCACGATGCATTCGGGGTCAAGCAGGGCGTCATGACGACGATCCATTCCTATACGAACGACCAGCGCATCCTCGACCTCCCGCACAAGGACCTGCGGCGTGCACGTGCTGCGGCTGTGAACATCATTCCGACCACGACAGGCGCTGCGAAAGCTGTGGGGAAGGTCATCCCGGCCCTCAACGGAAAGCTGGACGGCTACGCGCTTCGCGTCCCCACGCCGAACGGCTCCATTACGGATTTCAGTGCGGAGCTCGAGAAGGAGGTGACGAAGGAGGAGATCAACGAGGCGTACAAGAAGGCCGCCTCCACTTCCCTGAAGGGGATCCTCCAGTACAGTGAGGACGACCTTGTCCTTCGCGACATCGTCGGCAACCCGCATTCCTGCATCCTCGACTCGAAGCTGTCGATGTCGCTCGGGAAGCTGGTGAAGGTGTTCGGTTGGTACGACAACGAGTGGGGGTACTCGAACCGCGTCATCGAACTCGCGGCATTGCTCGCGAAGAAGCTGTAAGCTAGCCCCTCCGGTTGGACGATCCAACGAACGGGCCGGAGACCTGAGCGTCCCGGCCCGTTTCCGTTCCGGTCGGGGGCACTGAGCTGCCGGTGTGTGTGATACCGATATTTGGGGTGGTGATGGGGGACACCGGAACAGTATGATGCATCATTCCAGACAGACAGGACAACTCTGCCATGAAGACGAACTCGATCGCATCGCTGGATGTGAAAGGGAAGAGGGTGTTCGTTCGCGTGGACTTCAACGTCCCGCTTGACGAGAACGGGAACATCACGGATGATACGCGCATTGTCGCTGCCCTTCCCACCATCACGGCCCTCCGGGACAAGGGAGCACGTGTCATTCTTGCGAGCCACCTTGGCCGCCCGAAAGGAAAACCGAAACCGGAATACAGTCTGAGGCCGGTCGCCGCGCATCTCTCGGCGCTGCTCGGTGCGGAGGTCGCCTTCGCGAACGACTGCGTCGGGCCGGACGCCGCCGCGGCTGCGAACGGACTGACCGACGGCGGGATCCTGCTCCTGGAGAACCTCCGGTTCCATGCGGAGGAGGAAAAGAACGATCCGGCGTTCGCGAAGCAGCTTGCAGAGCTTGCCGACGTCTACGTGAACGATGCGTTCGGCACGGCCCACAGGGCCCATGCCTCGACGGAAGGCATCACCCAGCATGTATCCGTCAAAGCGGCCGGCTATCTGATGCAGAAAGAGCTTGACTATCTCGGCAAGGCCATCGCCGATCCGGCGAGGCCCTTCGTTGCCATTCTCGGCGGGTCGAAGATCTCCGGCAAGATCGACGTCATCAATAATCTTATGGACAAGGTCGATGCGCTCCTCATCGGCGGCGCGATGATGTTCACGTTCTACAAGGCTCAGGGGCTCGGGACGGGTTCCTCGCTCGTCGAGGCGGAGAAGGTGGACCTGGCGAAGGAGATCCTCGCCAAGGCGAAGGAGCGGAACGTCCGGCTGCTGCTCCCTGTTGATACAGTGGTCGCACGCGAGGTCAAGGAAGGGGCGGAGACGAAGACCGTGGATGTCGCGGCTATCGGGGAAGGGTGGGCAGGGGTTGACATCGGCCCGAAGACGCGCGAGACCTTCATGGCGGAGGTGGCATCGGCAAAGACGGTGGTATGGAACGGTCCCATGGGCGTGTTCGAGATCCCGGCATTTGCCGAAGGGACGCTCGCGGTCGCCCGGGCGATGGCGAAAGCCACAAAAGCAGGAACGACAACCATCATCGGCGGCGGGGATTCAGCGGCAGCGATCGCGCAGGCAGGCCTGGAGAAGGAGGTCTCTCACGTGTCGACCGGGGGCGGTGCGTCTCTGGAATTCCTGGAGGGCAAAGTCCTCCCCGGCGTCGCAGCCCTGTCGGGCAGTTGAGTGGCAGCGTCATGAATGCACCCGCAAAATATCAACGGAAGGGATAATGGCGGCGAACGGCAATTACTACAGGCCATCGTTCTTCGGAGGATTCTCGTTCTTTCCTCCGGTGATCAAGATGCTCCTGCTCACGAACGGAGCAGTGTTCCTGATCATGATGTTCTTCGGGGCGTACCGCATCGACGGTGTTCCGCTCCGGTACTACTTTGACAACATTCTGGGCCTGATGCCGCTGGGGCATGGATTCTGGCCCTGGCAGCTCATTACGTACCAGTTCGTTCACGCCGACTTCTTCCACATTCTCTTCAATATGGTCTTCGGCCTCTGGATGTTCGGCACCGAGGTCGAGCATACGTGGGGGAGCAACCGATTCCTCTGGTTCTATCTGGGGTGCGGTGTCGCAGCCGGGCTCGCTCAGCTCATCCTCTCGCCCATCTTCGATCCGTCGCAGGCGATCGGTCCGACGGTCGGTGCATCGGGAGCGGTGTACGGCGTGCTCGTCGCGTTCGCGGCAATGTTCCCGGACAGGCAGATCTATATCTACTTCCTCATCCCCGTCCGGGTCAAGTACTTCGTGATGTTCCTCATCGTCGTTGGTGTGATGTCCGTCGGCTCACCCGGCAACGTCGCCAACATCGCGCATCTCGGCGGCGCGCTCGCTGGGTACCTCTTCGTTCTGTATCAGCGCAGGCAGACGTACTCGTCGCGCGGATCGTTCATGCACTCTCAGTTCTTCGAGAGCGTGAAGGAGGCGTTCACATTCCGCAAAGGCCGGACCGGTACGGAAGACGTTCGTGACGCGAAAGTGTATGACATCCGGGACGGATCGCGGAGGACAGAGGAAGAGAAGCCGACGATCGAAGAGGACGCACAGAAGAAGATCGACGACATCCTCGACAAGATCAGTCAGCGCGGGTACCAGAGCCTGACGGAAGAAGAAAAGAAGATCCTGTTCGAAGCGAGCAAGAAGCTGAACTGAGGACCGTAAACCGTGAACCGTAAACCGTGAACAGTGAACAGTGAGCAGTGAGCCGGAAAGGTCATTGGAGAACATCCACGAATGAGCATGGAAACTGAGAAGATGCCGCACGAGACCTACAAGGTCGGGGTTTTTCGGAATGGCGAACGGCGCAAGACGCGGGCGGTGACGGTGGGCAACGTCACGGTCGGCGGGGATGCTCCCATCTCTGTGCAGACGATGACGAAGACCAAGACCGACGACGTCGCCGGGACCGTGAAGCAGATCGTCGATGCTGCGGAAGCGGGCGTCGATATCGTGCGCGTCACGGTGAACGACAAGGAGGCCGCCGATGCGATGGCTGAGATCGTCCGGCAGTCACCGGTCCCCATCGTCGCAGACATCCATTTCAACCACATCTTCGCGCTTCGAGCCATCGAAGCGGGTGTCGCGAAGGTGCGCATCAACCCGGGCAACATCGGTTCGAAGGACCGCATCCGCCAGGTCCTGACCGCAGCCAAGGACAGGGGCATTCCGATCCGCATCGGAGTCAATTCGGGATCGCTCGAAGAGGATATCCTCCAGAAACACGGGTACCCGACGGCCGAAGCGCTGTACGAGAGCGCGATGCGCCACGTCGGCATCTGCGACGAGTTCGATTTCAAGGATGTGGTCATCTCTGTCAAATCGACGGACGTCAAGCTGATGATCGAGGCGTACCGGCTTGTTGCTCAGAAGACCGACATTCCGCTCCATCTCGGGGTCACCGAGGCAGGAACGATCCGCGTGGGCACCATCAAGTCGTCTGTCGGCATCGGGACACTGCTGTCCGAGGGGATCGGCGATACCATCCGCGTCTCCCTGACGGACGATCCGGTCAAGGAGGTCGAGGTCGGGAAAGAGATCCTGCGCTCGCTGAGCCTTGCGTCCCGGAACGTCGATCTCATCGCTTGCCCGACCTGCGGCCGGCTGGAGGTCGACCTGTTCGACATCATGGCCCAGCTCGAGCAGAAGCTGGCGCACGTCAAGAAGCCGGTCTCCATAGCGGTCCTCGGGTGTGTCGTCAACGGACCGGGCGAGGCGAGCGCCGCGGACATCGGTATCGCAGCCGGCAAGGGCGTCGGCATTCTCTACAGGAAGGGGGAGATGGTGAAGCGGGTGAAGGAAGAGGACATTGTGCGGACCATCGTGGAGGAGGTGGAGAAGTTCCAGCCGGAGTCATGAGCAGGGAGTTGGGAGCAGGGAGTGATCAGAGGCCGGGGTGATGCCCGGCCTCTTCCTTTTTGGGAGGTCCTGCCCGTGTGGTCCGAAAGATGACGCAGGTCACGCAGCGTATTTGTTGCCCCGCCGGTATTGTGTATATTCATGTGCTTATTGCCGACATCGCCGTGCCCGTAGTGCTTACCCTCTCATGATCGAATCGCCCGACATTTCCCGCGTCCTCACTGCTTCGGTCCTCGCATTCGTATCGATGCTCTCGCTTCTCATCGGAACGGGGATCGGCCTGTACGCGAAGCCGTCGCAGAAGGTCCATGCCATGATCATGGCCTTCGGGACCGGTGCGCTCATCCAGGCGCTCGCGCTCCAGCTCGCAGACGAAGGGGCGCTCCGGCTGATGCACGAGGCGAACATGTCGGGTTTCATGAGCTGGGTCTGGGTTGCGGGGGGATTCGCGATGGGGGGTGCGCTCTACTATGTCGGCAACCGGCTCATCGACGAATGGGGCGGTGCCCTCCGGCATCCCGCGATGGCAAAACTGTACCTGCTGAACAAGAAGAGGGAAGAGTCCTCAAGCACGCTCCGGAAGCTCTCCCGCGTCGAACTTGTCCGATCCCTTCCTCCCGAAGACATCGAGGACCTGCTGGTCTGCGTTCAGCCCGTCCATGCCAGTGCAGGCACCACGATCTTCCGCCAGGGAGATCCCGGCGATGCGCTCTACTTCATCGATGAGGGGAACGTCGACATCAGCATGACGGATGCGGAAGGGACGAAGAAGGAGCTTGCGGTTCTTGGAAGGGGAGCGTCGTTCGGCGAGATGGCGCTGCTCACCGGAGCTGCCCGGACGGCGACCGTCGCCGCTGCAACGGATGTCTCCCTCCTCAAGATCGACAAGGTCCACTTCGACGAGCTGATCGACAAATCTCCCAGCATCCGTGTCGCCATCGAACGGCTCAACTCCGAGCGCCTGATGAGCAACGTGCAGGCGACGACCGGGACGATGGATGCCGCGCACTGGCAGCAGGTGGCCGTCGCGAACATCCAGCGTCTGAGCAGGAACGAAGAAGTGAGGCTGATGGCGAAGCACGCTTCGGCGGGAGCTCCTCTCGCGATCTTCTTCGGTGCGATGATGGACGGCATCCCCGAGTCCATCGTCATCGGGTCGAGCTTCGTCTCGCTCGGGTCGTATGAATTCACCTTCCTCGCAGCGGTCTTCCTGTCGAACCTCCCTGAGGCGATGGCAAGCTCAGCCGGAATGAAGGATGCGGGATTTTCCGCATTCAAGATCTTCGGTCTCTGGGGCGCGCTCGTCGTTGCCGGCGCTATCGCAGCGGCACTCGGGAACATCTTCCTGCTCGATGCCCCGCCCACCACTATCACGCTTGTTGAGGCGGTCGCAGGCGGCGGCATCCTTGGCATGGTGTCGTCCGTGATGATGCCAGAAGCGTATGAGCACGGGGGGGCAGAGGTAGGGCTCTCCACCATTGCCGGTTTCCTGTGCGCCTTCCTTTTTACCGTCATCTAAGCAGCAGCCGGCCGGGGCAAGGCTGACCGGCTTTTTGCCCCGCAATTTCGCACACCCTCATTGTATTCCTGGTCTGCTGATCCCGTCAGCCACTCCATCGTTCAATCCGGTTCAATTGTTTTCCCTCCTCATTTTCTGTACCTTTTGATTTCAGGCCATTATCAGGGCTTTTTTGAATTGAACCAGATCCTCTTCCTGTTCATCGGTTATCTCGTTGGCTCCATCCCCACTGGCTATCTGGCCGTTCGTCTGCGGTCGGGAAGCGACATCCGTACGGAGGGAAGCGGAAAGACGGGAGGATTCAACACCTATACCGTGACGCGGTCCAGGATGGTTGCGATTGGTGTGGGACTGTTCGATGCCTTCAAGGGATTCGCCATCGCCTGGACAGCGTGGCAGATGTATCCCGATGATCCCACCGTCCAGGCAGCCAGCATCGTCGGTGCGCTGCTCGGTCATAATTATCCGGTCTGGCTCCGCTTCAAAGGTGGACGAGGACTGGCGACGGTGGCGGGAGCGCTGTTCGCGCTCGGTCAATTTCTGCTCGTCTTCTGGTGCGTGGCGTGGTTCGTCGTCTACCGGTGGAAGAAGGACATCCTTCTGGGGAACGTCTCGGCCACGGCCGTTTCGCTTGTCGCGGTATGGGCGGTGCCCCATCAGGTCCTCTCGTGGTTCATGATCCGCGACGTGGACCCGGTCACGTACGCAACATTCACATCTGTCATTCTGGTGCTCCTCCTCATCGGTCATCAGGACGGGATCCGTGAACTCCTGTCGTCACGGACGGTGAAAGGGGACAACAACGCATGAACAATCCATTCCTTCGGTTTGCCGTCATTCTGACGGTCCCGGCCATCATCGGGATCGGCATCGGATACTCCATTCATCCAGCTGCTTCTTCGGCTCTCGACGCTCCCGGCCTCGGCGCGGGCAACGGAGAGGGGATACCCGAACAGGTCGCGATGCCGGTGAGCGACGATCAGATCAGCAACTCCCGCCGGAACGCCATCACGCGGGCCGTCTCGGAGGTCAGCCCCGCTGTGGTCGGCATCAATGTAACGGAGATCAGGCAGTTCCGCGATCCGATGTTCCGGTTCTTCGGTGACGACCCGTTCTTCCGGCAGTTCTTCGGAGGGCGCACCTATCAGCAGGAGGTCAAAGGTCTCGGGTCGGGGTTCATCATCTCGTCAGACGGTTACATCGTCACGAACGACCATGTCGCCGGCAATGCTGCTGAGATCACGGTGACGCTGACCGACGGGCGGAAGCTGAATGCTGAGCTCGTGGGCACGGACCCTGTGAGCGACATTGCAGTGCTGAAGGTGAACGAGTCGGGATTGCCGCATGTCCGCTTCGGAAATTCAGAGGACATCGTCATCGGCGAATGGGCTATCGCACTGGGGAATCCGTTCGGGTTGTTCGAGATCAACGACAAGCCGACGGTCACCGTGGGCGTCATCTCCTCCGTCGGGATGAACCTCGGGAGCATCAGCAACCGGTACTACCGCGACATGATCGAGACGGATGCGGCCATCAACGGAGGGAACAGCGGCGGTCCGCTCGTGAACGCAGAGGGAGAGGTGGTCGGCATGAACACGCTCATCTACACGGGCGGTCAGGCGACGACGTATGTCGGGTACGGATTTGCGATCCCCATCAACAAGGTGAAGCGGATCGTCGAGGAACTGAAGCAGAAGGGGGAGGTCCGGCGTGATGTCGTCGTCGGCTTCGATGTCCAATCGGTCGATGCGCGCATCGCCCGGTACTTCGGGCTGCGGGCCGTGCAGGGGGTCATCGTGAGCGATGTGAGCGACGGAGGCCCCGCGTCAAAGGCGGACGTCAAAGTGGGGGACATCATCTTCGAGGCCAACGCTGAGACTGTCAATTCAGAACAGGACCTTATCGGCGTTCTGGTGGACATGACGCCCGGAGAGAAACTGAAGCTGTCCATCTACAGGGACAAAGGGATGATCGACCGCGAGGTCGTTCTCGGAAAGAAATAGGCATGATCCCACGGTACACACGCCCCGAGATGGGGCACATCTGGAGCGACGAGAACAGGTTCCGTGTCTGGCTGGACATCGAGATCCTCGCGTGCGAGGCGCAGTCACAACTGGGCATCGTCCCGGCCGAATCGGTGGCGGTCATCAGGGAGAAGGCCTCCTTCGACGTGAAGCGGATCCTCGAGATCGAGGAGGAGGTGAAGCACGACGTCATCGCCTTCCTGACGAATGTCGCGGAGTATGTCGGCCCCGACTCGAGGTTCATCCACCTGGGGATGACCTCCTCGGACATTCTCGACACTGCTCTGGCGGTCCAGATGAAGCAGTCCGGCGAGCTCCTCCTGAAGGGTCTGGGGCAGCTCGGCGAGGTCCTCAGGAAGCGGGCGAAGGAATTCAAGCATACCGTGATGATCGGCCGGACCCACGGCATCCACGCCGAGCCGGTGACGTTCGGGCTCAAGCTGGCGCTGTGGAAAGCGGAGAACGACAGGAACATCGCGCGGCTGCAGCGGGCGGTCGAGACCATCTCCGTCGGACAGGTCTCCGGCGCGGTCGGAACGTATCAGCACCTGGACCCGTCTGTCGAGGCGCATGTCTGCGCCAAGCTGGGGTTACAGCCCGCGCCCGTCTCGACGCAGGTCCTTCAGCGCGACCGGCATGCGGAGTTCATGGCCACGATAGCCGTCATCGGCAGCTCGCTCGAGAAATTCGCCACCGAGATCCGTCATCTGCAGAAGACGGAGGTCCTGGAGGCGGAGGAGTTCTTCTCGAAGGGGCAGAAGGGCTCTTCGGCGATGCCGCACAAGAGGAATCCCATCACATGTGAGCGCGTCGCAGGACTTGCGCGCGTGCTCCGTGGGAACGCGATGGCTGCGATGGAGAATGTCGCGCTCTGGCACGAGAGGGATATCACGCATTCGTCGGTCGAGCGCGTCATCATCCCGGACTCGTGCATCCTGCTCGATTACATGACGGCGAAGTTCACCGATGTGATGGAGCATCTCCTCGTCTATCCGGAGAACATGAAGAAGAACCTCGACACGACACACGGGCTCGTCTTTTCGCAGGAGGTCCTCCTTGCCCTCACGAAGAAAGGTCTGAAGCGTGAGGATGCGTACCGCATCGTCCAGGAACAGGCGATGAAGGTGTGGGAGGAAGGAACGTCGTTCCGGGAGCTCCTCGGGCGATCGAAGCAGGTGACGGACCTCCTTTCCGCCAAGGAGCTCGATGCGTTGTTCGACCCTGCACGAAGTCTGAAACACCTCGATACAATTTTCAAACGCGTCGGTATAGAATAGAAACGGAGCAGAACATGGCGAAGGCATTCCAGAATTTCATCAACGGGAAATGGCAGGATGCACTGTCGGGCAACACGTTCGAGAGCAGAAGTCCGGCGAAGTGGGACGAGGTCATCGGCACCTTCCCGAAATCGGGCAAGGAGGATGTCGAGCTTGCGGTGAAGGCCGCACGGGCGGCGTTCGAGAAATGGCGCATGGTCCCGGCGCCAGCGCGCGGGGATGTGATGCGGAAGATCGGGGACCTGATGGTGGCGCGCAAAGAAGAGCTCGCCCGCGAGATGACGCGAGAGATGGGGAAGGTCCTCGCCGAGACACGCGGCGATGTGCAGGAAGGCATCGATACGGCATACTATGCTGCGAGCGAGGGACGTCGCCTGTTCGGGAAGACGGTCCCATCGGAGCTGCCGAACAAGTTCGCGATGGCGGTCCGCGTTCCCATCGGCGTGGCAGGCATCATCACACCCTGGAACTTCCCGATGGCCATCCCGACGTGGAAGATCTTCCCGGCCGTGCTGTCGGGGAATACGGTTGTCTTCAAGCCCGCGTCCGACACGCCGAGGCTGGCAACGATGCTCGTCGAGATCATGGCAGATGCGGGGATCCCGGACGGCGTGGTGAACATTGTCCATGGCGGCGGCGGGGAAGTGGGGAATGCCATCACGTCGCATCCCGACATCGACCTTATCTCGTTCACCGGCTCCACCGTCACGGGGAAGAACATCACGCGTGCGTCGGCCGATACCCTGAAGCGCGTGTCGCTCGAGCTGGGGGGCAAGAACGCCCAGATCGTGATGGACGATGCAGACCTCGACCTGGCGCTCGACGGCGTCCTCTGGGGTGCGTTCGGGACGACGGGACAGCGCTGCACCGCAACGAGCAGGCTCATCCTGCATGAGAAGGTCTACGACACGTTCATGGATATGCTCATCAAGAGAACGACGTCCCTGCGTCTCGGCGACGGGCTGCTCGACACGACCGATGTCGGCCCGCTCGTGAACGAGGGGCAGCGCAAGACCGTGCAGTCCTACGTCGAGATCGGCCAGAAGGAAGGGGCGAAGCTCGTGGCAGGCGGCAAGGTTGCGACAGGAAAGGGTGTGGATGGAGGCTGGTTCCATGAGCCGACCATCTTCACTGACGTCACCCCCGTGATGCGCATCGCAAAGGAAGAGATCTTCGGTCCCGTGCTGTCGGTCATCCGTACGACCTCGCTCGAGGATGCGGTCACGAAGCTCAACAACACCATTTACGGGCTCTCTTCCTCGGTCTATACGCGCGACATCAATAAGGCCTTCACAGCCATCCGCGATATCAAGGCGGGTATCACATACATCAACGTCCCAACCATCGGTGCGGAGGCGCATCTTCCGTTCGGTGGCGTGAAGCAGACGGGGAACGGCCACCGCGAAGGGGGCTGGACCGTCTACGACTTCTACTCCGAATGGAAAGCGGTCTACGTCGACTACAGCGGGAAATTGCAGAGGGCGCAGATAGACAACTATTGACTTACGAGGGTAAACAGTAAACAGTAAACAGTGAACAGTGAACAGTAAGCCGTAATAGCATTCGTGATCATCTGCTCACGGTTTACGGTCCACGGTTCACGATAGACCAATGATCCTCTCCCAAAGACCATATATCATCTCGCTCTACGAGCATCAGGAGTTCTTCTGAGGTTCCCTTTCCGGGCTTTCGTCACGTCACCCTCAAACGGAAAGGAGACCATCATGCCGCACATTATAGAAGCAGATTCCACCATCAAGAAGATCGCACCGCAGGACGTCCACGCGACCCTTCGGAAGCACATGCTCGCCGACGGGTTCGATATCGTTGCGGACCTGGAAAAGAGCAAAGGATCCCGCCTCATCGATGCCCGATCGGGCAAGACCTACCTTGACTTTTTTTCCTTCTTCGCGTCGGGCTCGCTCGGACTGAACCATCCGGCACTGACGACGCCGGAATTCCTCCGGAAGCTCGGCCGGGTGGCCGTCAACAAGCCTTCGAACTCAGACGTGTACACGGTCGAGATCGCAGAGTTCGTCGAGATGTTCGGCCGGCTGGCGATGACCCCGCCGATGAAATACACTTTCTTCGTGGACGGGGGAGCGCTTGGGGTCGAGAACGCCATCAAAGCGGCCTTCGACTGGAAGGTCCGCAAGAACTTCGCCAAAGGGGTCAAGGAGGAGCGCGGCAGCCAGATCATCCACTTCCGCCGGGCATTCCACGGCCGGACGGGCTACACGTTGTCGATGACGAACACGGACCCGAACAAGATCAACTACTTCCCCAAGTTCCGGTGGCCGCGGGTCCACAATCCTGTTGTGCGCTTCCCGCTGAACGCTGAGAACCTCGCAAAGGTCCAGGCAGAGGAGAAACAGGCGCTCGAGGAGATCAAGAAGGCCCTCCAGGAGCACGGTAACGACATCGCCGGGCTCATCATCGAGCCGATCCAGGCCGAAGGGGGCGACAACCACTTCCGCAAGGAGTTCCTGCAGGAGCTGCGCACCCTGTGCGATGAGAACGATATCATGATCATCTTCGACGAGGTACAAACCGGCATCGGTCTGACCGGAAAGATGTGGGCCTACGAGCATTTTGTGGAGCCCGACATGGTCTCGTTCGGCAAGAAGACGCAGGTCTGCGGCTTCATGAGCTCTGCCCGGATCGATGAGGTGCAGGAGAACGTGTTCCACAAACCCGGCCGCATCAACTCGACCTTCGGTGGCAACCTGGTCGACATGGTCCGGTTCACGAAGATCCTGGAGGTCATCGAGCAGGAGGACCTGTTGACGCACGCCGCGAAGGTCGGCACGCATCTCCAGGGACGGCTGCAGGAGCTCCAGTCCGAGTTTCCTGCGCTCGTGTCCAACGCCCGCGGGCTCGGGCTCTTCTGCGCGATGGACATGGACACGCCTGCGCACCGGGACGACGTTCGCAGGAAAGCGTACGAGAAGGGCCTCATCATTCTTCCCTGCGGCGAGCGGACGATCCGGTTCCGGACCGCCCTGAACGTCTCCACAGAGGAGATCGATGAGGGGACGGGCATCATTCGCGAATCCCTGAAGGCCATATCGAAAGGCTCATGATGGACCGCGTTCACGATCGCGCCCTTGATATCAATATCGGGATCGTCCGGTCGGTGCTCGTGAAATTCATCCGTGATGAGGTCCACGCCGCGGGATTCCGGAAGGCCGTGGTCGGACTTTCGGGCGGTGTGGACTCGGCTGTGGTGGCGTTCCTCGCAGCAGAGGCGCTCGGCAAGAAGAACGTGACGGCGGTTCTGATGCCGCACGCGAAGAGCTCACCGCTGAGCCTCGAGCATGCGAAGGCGGTGGTGAAGGCCACTGGTGTCCGCTCGGCTGTCGTGAACATCACGCCGATCGTCTCGGGTTTCGAGCGGGCGGCGGGACGAACGGACAGAGTGCGGATGGGGAATGTCATGGCCCGGGCGCGTATGACCGTGCTGTACGACCGGTCGGCAAAGGAGAAGGCGCTCGTCCTCGGAACGAGCAACAAGACGGAATTGCTGCTCGGCTATGGGACGCTCCATGGGGACCTCGCTTCTGCTATCAATCCAATCGGCGACCTGTACAAGACGCAGCTGTGGCGGCTGGCGGAACTTCTGGGTGTCCCCGAGGACATCATCCGGAAGAAGCCCTCGGCGGACCTTTGGAAGGGCCAATCGGACGAAGCGGAGCTCGGTTTCACCTATGCTGAGGCTGACAAGCTTCTGGCGGTGATGATCGACGAGCGACGGTCGGATGCTGAACTGAGGTCGATGGGATTCAAAGCGTCGTTCATCCGGACCGTGAGGGAACGGGTCCGGAAGAACCAGTTCAAACGCCGCCCGCCGGTGATCGCAAAGGTGTCCTACCGGACGATCAACATCGATTTCCGGTACGCGCGGGACTGGGGGATGTAACATGACCGACGGCGCCGGCACACTGTACATCGTCGCGACGCCGATCGGCAACCTCGAGGACATCTCGCGCCGTGCGCTCTCCATCCTCGCCAATGTGGACCTCATCGCCGCAGAGGACACGAGGCATACGGGGCACCTCCTCAAGCACTTCGGCATCAGCCGTCAACTGGTGTCCTTCTTTTCCTACAACGAGGAGAAGAGGATACCCGACCTCGTTCACACCCTCACCATCGGCAAGTCCATCGCCCTTGTGTCTGACGCCGGGACTCCCGGCATCTCCGATCCTGCCACACGGCTTGTGAGTGCGGCCGTCGAAGCGGGCATCACGATCGTCCCCATCCCGGGCCCTTCGGCCTTCCTGACAGCCCTGGTCGCCAGCGGTCTCCCTACCGACAGGTTCGTATTCGAAGGCTTTCTTCCCGTCAAGAAGGGCCGGGTTTCCCGCATCGCCATGCTCGGGGAGGAGGACAGGACCATCGTGCTCTACGAATCTCCCCACAGGCTACCACGGACCCTTCGGGATCTCCGAGAAGGGCTCGGGGACAGGCGCGTGGTCCTTGGACGGGAACTGACGAAGAAGTTCGAGGAATTCGTTCGTGGAACCTTGTCGGACGCGATCGCATACTGTGAGAGGAAGAAGGTGCGGGGGGAATTCGTGGTCCTGATCGAGGGGAAGGGGAGCAAGCGGGGACACGTGTGATGTGCGTTACAGATTTTTCGGCAGGAATGACCTAAAATTATTGAATGGATCAATCTTCTTCCATAGACCCGCTCGCCCGCCAGGTAGCGCAATTCGTGCTCGACACGTATGGTCCGAAACTCGTGCGGACAGTCCGGCGGCACCTGACACCGCACATGCTCGGCTGGATCGCTCTGGCAGGCACGCTCGTCGTGGTCCCGATCGCAGTGGCTGCGATGGTGCGCTTGCACGGTGAACGGACCTCGAACCGTCGGTACGACACCACGGACTATCTCTCCGACGACCTGCTCTGATCCTGCTCCAATCGGGACGAGAGGTCGGACAGGATCGTCTCGGCATCGCCGATGGGATCCGTCGAGGGTGACGTGAAGTCGGTGCTGATCCGCGCCTGAAGCCTTCCGGCTGCATCCCGAACGTCCTTCGGAAATCTCCGGCTCTCTGCGATCGTGCGCAGCTGTGAGATGAAATCCCGCCCGAGCGCGTATGATGCATCCCGTTCCTGCAGCTCTGCGGCTGCTCTGCCGACCGCGCGACGTGCGCACGTCCGGGCCTTGCCGTCGTTTCCTTCCTTCCATGCCTTCCGGGCATGAGAGAGCTCCCGCGAAATGTCGTTCTTCCAACTCATGGTCGTCGATGTTCAGAGGGTTCCGTCATCTCAGGACCGGAACTCGAAGTTCTCCTCGTACCACGGTCGCGTCATGTCGAGCCAGTACACAAGACCTTTCCAGTCGCCGAAGGACGAGTATCGTCTTTCGATGGTCCGGTCGGTGACCTTTCTGCCACCGTGGTAGATCCGGCTGTACTGCGCCCTGATCCATGAGTCGTGTGCAAAGCTGTCATACACGCCATGGAACCGCAACAGATTGTCCATCGCGTACGGTCCGACTCCTTTTATGGATCGGAGCGTCTCCAGCAGTTCTTCCCTGGGAGCTTTCCTGTTGCGCAGTCCCTCGAGATCGATATCTGCTTTCGCGACACGCTGTGCAAGCTCCCGGAGGTATGGGGACCGGTAGCCGGCACGGATCGTGTCACGGTAGAATCGCTCGGGCTGCTCCGCCATGATGTGAGGCGTGGGGAATGTATGCCTCCCATCGACGTGCGTGCCGAGGGACTCGGTGAGACGCTTCACCATCAGCGTGGTCAGTTCCCACGAGCAGTTCGTCGTGCAGATGATCTTCACAGTGTCCTCGAAAGCGCTCGCTGCACGAAGGATCCTGCCCGCGCCGAGACGGGGCGCCCAGCGCAGGTGTTTGTGCCGTTTGAGCGTCCGGTACAGGTCTGTCAGGTCCTCGTCAAGCCGCAGCATCGACCGGACGACGCTCCGGATCGCGGCCCGGAATGCCTCTTTGTTACTGACGGGAGAGGGATGCACCTCGACCCGGAGCATGTTGCCCTTTTGACGGATGGAGACGATGCATGCAGGCCACGGGGCCGGCTCCAGCGCGACAGATAGACCAAGCTCATCGGGGTCGATGTCGAAGGGGGGAAGGACAGACCAGCCGTGACTATAGATGAGGGCCTTGATCGAGAAGCCAGGCGGGAGCATCATGGTCGTGCGCATGGGAGAAGCTACGGAAATGTGGACCAACTCCCCAGCGCCCTGACTCTCCGATAAGCATGCAATCGATCTCAATCCTTTCTACATTCATTCATGCCGTCCCGATCACCCGACCATCCCGCCATTGTCGTCACAGATCTGGCGAAGACCTATGCCGCTTCCGGCAAGAGTCCGGTGGAGGCCCTCAAAGGCATCTCCTTTTCTGTCCGGAAAGGCTCCATCTTCGGGCTGCTCGGTCCGAACGGCGCCGGCAAGACGACGACCATCAAGATACTGACGACCCTGCTCACGCCGACCTCCGGATCGGCAAAGGTCATGGGATGGGATGTCATGTCGCATCCGCTCGACGTGCGCCGCTCGATGTGCGCCGTGATGCAGGAAAACTCCATCGAGTCGTACCTGTCCGTCCGGAACAACTTCAGGGTCTTCGGGCGATATCATGGGCTGAGCGGCCGGGACAGCGAGATCGCTGCTGCCCGGGTCTCGGAGCTCTTCGGACTCAGGGACCTGTGGAGCAGCAAGGGGCTTGACCTGAGCGGCGGTCAGAAACGCCGTGTTCAGGTCGCCAAAATGTTCATGGTCGACAGGCCTCTCGTCATCCTCGACGAGGCGACGACCGGAATGGACGCGCAGAACAAGAAGGCCACCATCGCCGCCATCAAGGCCGAGGCCTCGCACGGCAGGACGATCGTTCTTACGACGCACCTTCTCGATGAGGCGGAAGAGCTGTGCGATGCGGTGGCTATCGTGAACCACGGCCGTCTCATCGCATCGGGGACCATGCGGGAGGTGAAATCATTGGGCCTTCGCCTGATGACGATCCCCCTGACGTTCAACAGGGTCACCCGGAAAGTCATGGAGCAGCTGATGCGATTGCGGCCGCACAGGATCGAGCGGATGAACGATACGGTGCAACTGACGGTCCGTAACGAGGCCGAGGTGCACCGGGTGCTTGCACGGGTCCGGCGGATGAAGGAACTGCGGCATTTCGAGGTCTACGCTGCGAGCCTGGAGGATGTGTTCCTGGAGCTGGTGGACAAGAGGGAGGAACCGGCATGAACGGCCTTGTCGCCATCCTCTACCGCGAGTCCATTATCAGGATGACGAGCCCTCTCTGGCTTTTCTTCGACCTGATGGTGCCCGTCCTCTACCTTCTGATGTTCGGTGTCGGGTTCAATGCCGCGCTCTCGTCGGGCATCGAGATGGGAGGGCAGATGTACACCTACAACGAGTTCTTCGTGGCCGGCGTCATCGGCATGGCGTGCTTCGGCCTTGCCATGAACCAGTCGTACGGGTTCTTCGTCGATCGGGAGAACGGGATCTTCTATGAAACGCTGACGTATCCCATCACACGCGGCGAGTTCCTCCTTGGCAAGATCCTCTTCCAACTGATCCTTGCGATCATCCAGACCGTGTTCACCCTTGCGGCAGCGGCATATCTATTGGGTGTGAACATCCCTCTCGACACTATGCATTGGCTGGTGGGGGGAGTCATACTCGGGACGATGGGCTGGTTCTTCAGCTTCGCCGCGGTCGCCTTCCGGATACGGCGGAACGACACCTTCAACACGATCGTCAACGTCGCCTACTTCGTGCTGCTGTTCGTGAGCAGCATGTTCTATCCGCTCGAGAACCTCCCGTCGTCATTCCGGTTCGTGTCGTATCTGAACCCCATCACGTGGCATACGGATGTGCTGCGATGGGCGTTGCTGGGCGCAGGGGACCCGTCCACCATCGTTCTTGAAGCATTTGCGTTCCTGGTGTTCACGGCTATCGCGTTCCGGATTGCGCTCCGGTCGCTGGACCGGGCACTCGAGTAAGGGCATAAGCGCATGCCTCATCCGCTCTCATTCATCTACCATCCTGACACGCTCACCCACGATACAGGTCCCGGTCATCCTGAACGTCCGGACAGGCTGAAGTATCTCATATCGCATCTGATGGGGACGGACCTTTGGAGTACGATGGAGCACCTGCGGCCTGATGCGGCTCCCAGGGAGCGCCTGCTGCGCGTTCATCCGGAAGAATATGTTGCGTGGGTCGAGAAGAGCATTGCAGACGGAACGACCCTGCTGGACAGCGGCGACACCCACGTCTCGCAGGGCTCATTCCGGGCGGCGCTCCTTGCAGCCGGCGGCGCCTGTTTCGCGGTGGACCGGGCATGCGGCGACGACAAGGTGCATGCATTCTGCGCAGGACGGCCGCCGGGCCATCATGCCGGGACCCGAACCGCGATGGGATTCTGCCTGTTCAATAATGTTGCCATCGCTGCGCGCTATGCTCAGGAAAGGTATGGCGTCGGCCGGGTCGCGGTCGTCGACTGGGATGTGCATCATGGGAACGGGACCCAGGACATCTTCTGGAAGGATCCCTCCGTTCTCTATATCAGCACACATCAATTCCCGCTGTGGCCCGGAACGGGAACACGCGATGAGAGGGGAAGCGGGGAGGGTGAGGGATACACGCTCAACATCCCGATGTCGCCGGGGAGCGGCGAGGACGCTTACTCGGCCGCCTTTCGCGACTCGGTCATTCCAGCCATGACGGCGTTCGAGCCCGACCTCATCATCATCTCCGCCGGTTTCGATGCACATGAGGATGACCCTCTTGCGAACATCCAGCTCCGGGATGAATCGTTCGCCATGCTCACGACGATGGTCGCCGACGTGCCGACAGAGGCAGGGATCGTGTCGGTCCTGGAAGGGGGGTATGACCTTCGCGCCCTCGCCAAAAGCGTCGAACTGCACCTGAGGATCCTCGCTACGACTTGACGTTCTCCGGGATCCGCCGTACACTATAGAGAGCGATGCCGGTTGCACCTCTGTGCCACCGCATGAACGCTCGGAAACATTCTCTGTTCTTTTTATCACGACGAGTCGATCGCCGTTAGGGGTGTGGGGAGGATAGGGCAATTTCGAATTCCGAATTCCGAATCTCGAATGTTTCTCTCTCTTCTCCACTGAGATCATACCCTCGAACCTGACCTGGATCATGCCAGCGTAGGAAAACGAGAATCCTCATTTTTTTGAGCCGTTTTCGTTCGGGGTCACCCCTTCGGAAGCGGCTTTGTCGTTTTTGTGAGGTATTCGTCATGACTTGGCGATCGTTCGGTTCTGTGCTCCTGACAGCGACACTTGGTGTCGCACAGGCACAGGAGTCGGAGCCAGATACAACATACGCAGAAGGCCCGGTGCTGGTGACCGCCACCAGGGCGACCCAACAGATCTCACCGGTGACCTTCTCGACGCTGGAGCGGGCCGATATCCGTTCGCTCTATTCTACCCAGGACATTCCGGTCATCCTCTCCCGCCTTCCCTCCATCACCTTCTACTCGGAGAACGGGAACGGCATAGGGTACACCTACATCAACCTGCGCGGGTTCGACCAGCGCCGCATCTCCGTGATGATCAACGGGATCCCGCAGAATGATCCGGAGGACCACAACGTCTACTGGATCGACTTCCCGGACCTGCTTGCGAACGCGCAGGACATCCAGGTGCAGCGTGGGGCGGGGAGCGCGTTCTATGGTCCTCCGGCCATCGGCGGGTCGATCAATCTCGTCGCCAATCCGTTCCATCAGCGCCCGCGCATTTCGGTCGAGTTGCTGGCGGGATTTCAGGAGTTCGGCGCTGATAATGAGACGCGGTTGAACACACGGAAGCAGAGCATCACCCTGAACTCCGGATGGGTCGACCAGACGTACATGTTCTACGGCCGTCTCGGCAGGCTGCAGAGCGATGGATATCGCGACCACGGATGGGTCGATATGACGTCATACTTCCTGGGTGCTCTGCGCACTGACGAGAACATGACGACCCGCATCCATGTGTACGGCGGGCCGATCGCGGACGGGCTTGTCTATATCGGACTTCCGAAATCGTACAATGCGGACCTGGCCCTGAGGCGCACGAACTACAGCTACTGGGAGTATGACCAGACGGGGACAGCAGTCGGGTATGCAGTGCCGCAGAAGCGCCAGGCGCTCGAGAATTTCTCACAGCCGCATGTCGAGATCCTGCACGATTGGTCGCTTACGGACGATGTGGAGATGCACACGGCTGCCTTCTTCATCAAAGGGGACGGATTCTTCGATTACGACGGCGACTGGATCCCGTACACTCCTGCGGCGGTGGACTGGTTCACGACGTATGTCGGATATGACTCGACGTTCGGTGTCTCGTCATTCCCGTCATTCCTGTTCCGCGGAGTGGTCGAGAACCGGCAATGGGGAGTGCTGCCCCGCATCGATTGGGACCATCCGGGCGGACGCCTCACCATCGGGCTCGAGGCGCGGTTCCATCGGTCGAAACACTACGGGCGGATCCAGTTCGCATCGCTTGCGCCATCATCCGGGTTCGACCAGGGGGAGGACGTGTATGCGTATGAAGGCGTGCGGGATATCCTGTCGGCGTATGTGCACGAGTCCTGGAACCTCACGCCTGCTGTGTCGGTCGTGGGGGACGTGCAGGTGGTCTACAACAGGTACGGGATCCGGAACGAGAAATTTCTGGGGAACAGTTTCAACTTGACGTACATGTTCGTCAATCCGCGGGCCGGCGTGAATGTCGCGATGACGGAGGCATGGCACGGATATGCCTTCGTCGGGTATACCAGCAGGGAGCCGAGGTTGCGGAACCTGTACGCTGCGGAGGACGCGTATTTCGGGGCGACACCGGAGTTCCAGAGGACGTCAGCAGCAGGAGCCGGTGGGGCCATGTACGACTTCTCATCTCCCCTGGCGAAGCCAGAGCAGCTCCTGGACCTCGAGGCGGGCATCGGATATCATGCGCCGTCGCTACGATTCACCTCCAACGTGTTCTGGATGGAGTTCACGGACGAGCTCGTCGCCAGCGGGCAGGTCGATGTGTTCGGCCAGCCGGTAACGGGCAACGCGGCACGGACACGCCACATCGGCATCGAGGTCGAGGCCGAAAGCAGATTGTTTCGTATGTTGTCGCTGTCGGGGAACATCTCGCTCTCCCGGAACCGTCACATCAAGTATACAAGCTATGAGACGGGGACCGCTGTCGCGTTTGACGGGAATCCCATTGCCGGCTTTCCGGACCTCATCGCCAACGTCCATGCCGCCTATGACAGGGACGGAACGACGGTCGGGATCGACGTGCAGCACGTCGGTGACTTCTACACCGACAACACGAAGAACCCGCTCCACCGGAACGATGCGTACACGACTGTCAGCGCGAGGGTGCTGCAACGGATCGACGTTCCGTGGGGCATGAGCATGGTCCTGCGCGGAGAGGTGCGAAACCTGTTGAACGCCCTGTACACCACCGGAGGACAGGGGAACGCATTCTTTCCCGCGGCCGAACGCAATTATGTGCTCGGCATCACCGTTGATATGTGACACGACGCATGGCACGCAGACGCATCGAAGTGCATTATGCGGGTATGGACGACCAGCCCAGGGCAGTTCTGCTCGCGAATGGAAAGCCGCCGACGAAGGGGATGCTCGACGTTTCCCTCCGGGACGGAACGTTCCTGCTCTGTGCTGACGGCGGAGCGAATGCAGCTGCCCGGATGGGATTGAGGCCCGATCTGATCATCGGCGACCTGGACTCCATATCTCAGGGGACGCTGCGGAGGTTCTCGAGCGTGACGACACGACGGATCGCCGATCAGAACTCCACCGACCTGGAGAAGGGCCTCACATGGCTCGTTCGCCGGGGGTACAAGGTGGTTGAGGTGTTCGGCGCCACGGGGGGACGGCTGGACCACACGATCGGCAACCTGAGTGCCATCGCCAAGTTCCAGCGCAAGGTGCACGTCATCACGCGCGACGTGGAAGGGTCACTGTATCCCATCCTCTCGCGGTTCCATGCCGAGATCCCTCCGGGGACGATCGTGTCGCTGCTCCCGCTCACGATGTGCGAGGGCGTCATCACACAGGGGCTCAAGTGGAACCTGAAGTACGAGTCTCTGGCCCTCGGCGTACGTGACGGAACGAGCAACGTTGTCACACGTTCTCCCGTTGAGATCATCGTCCGCCGCGGTACCATGTTCCTCTTCGTGAGAGACATCGTGCCCGCTCGTCCACATGCCTGAACAAACACCCGAACTTCTCTTCCTCGCCCCGCTCGATGTCATCGTCATCCTGCTGTACCTCGCGGGCGTCCTGCTCATCGGATTCCGCTCGTCCTGGCGCACACGGGGGAAGCATCAGGAGTTCCTCATCGCGGGCCGGACGCTCACCGTGCCCGTCTTCGTCGCAACGCTGGTCTCCACATGGTACGGGGGCATCCTCGGTGTCGGCGAGTTCTCCTACAGCTACGGCGTTTCGACCTGGGTCGTCTTCGGATTCCCGTACTACCTTTTCGCCTTCCTGTACGCCATGTTCCTCGCTCCCCGGATCCGCAGGAGCGGGGTCGTCAGCCTTCCGGACAAGCTCGAAGAGGTCTATGGACGCCCGGCCGCACTGACGGGGAGCGTCCTGACCTTCCTTCTCGTAAATCCCGCACCGTATGTCCTCATGCTCGGACTGCTGGGCCAGATGGTCTTCGGCGGCAGCCTCCTTCAGTATCTGGTCGCCGGTGTGCTGGTTTCGGTGGTCTTCCTTCTGTTCGGAGGTTTGCGCGCGGGAGTGAGCACGAATATGTTCGAGTTTGTCCTGATGTACGTCGGCTTTGCTGTGCTGCTGTTCACCGCAATCAACGAAGGGGGAGGGATCCCGTACCTTGTCGAGCGCCTTCCGGAGTCCTACCTCACGCCGTTCGGTGAACACTCGGCACAGTATATCGCGGTGTGGTTCTTCATCGCGCTCTGGACCATCGTGGACCCGTCATTCCATCAGCGCTGCGCGGCGGCGAAGGATGAACGGACGGCCCGGCGTGGCATTCTCGTGTCGATCGTCTTCTGGTTCATATTCGACATGATGACCGTGACGACAGGGATGTTCGCGCGGGCATATCTGCCGAACCTGGAACATCCTGCGCTGGCGTACCCGGAACTGGCGAACCTGATGCTCTCGGAGGGGGTGCTGGGGATCTTCTACGTGGGACTCCTGGCCACGGTCATGTCAACGCTGACGAGCATGAGCCAGCTCGCAGGCGTTACCGCAGGACGGGACATCTTTGCGCGGTGGAAAGGGAGGAGTGATGAACGGACCGTCCGCTGGTGGGTGCGATTCGGCATACTCGGTGCGATGGTGCTTTCGGTGCTGCTGGCCTGGGCTTTGCCGTCCGTGGTCGAGCTGTGGTATGCAGTGGGAACGGCGCTGATCCCCGGTCTGTTGCTCCCTGTTCTGAGCGCGTATAACTACCGTCTGTGGATAGAAGGACCGCAGGCGGTCTATGCTATGATCGCAGGTTCGCTCGTCTCGACGGGAAGCCTGATCGTCGGATATGCAGGCGGAGATGGAGCGACATATCCGTTCGGGCTTGAGCCGATCATCCCGGGATTGGTTGTCTCGGCGGTGCTGTGGTTCGGATTCCTGGTGATGAACAAGAGGAAGATGGGACAGGGTGCGCGTCTCTGATTGCTGATCGTGAGCTGGCGACCTTGTCCGCGTAGATGTGGAACCCCTGACGGGGTTCGTTCCACAGCGTCTATGCAGGCGTTAGAAATGTGTGACCCCCTCCGGGGGTCGAGGGTCAGGCGTGGATGCTCATGCGGAACCCCTGACGGGGTTCAGATGCATGGGTCTGCGGTGTTGGTAGAAAAGCTGGACCCCCTCCGGGGGTCGAGGGTCAGGCGTGGATGCTCATGCGGAACCCCTGACGGGGTTCAGATGTATGGGTCTGCGGTGTTGGTAGAAAAGCTGGACCCCCTCCGGGGGTCAGTAGATCTGTCGTGAGGCATCCGTATGATCCTATTTGGGACAATGACCCCGTCAGGGGTCACAGATTTCTTGCCCTTCCAAAGCTACCATCCGGAACCCCGTAGGGGTTCAATATAGCACCCTGCCAGTTGTAGGGTGGCAATCTGAGATCCCCCAAGGGGGCACGAAGGTCATTGCACCCTCATCACATCATACACATTCGGGTCGCTTGCACGTTCCTTCCCCCCTCCGATCCACTCGCCGCCACTATTATCCACACTTCTGAATTCGCCGATCCCGGCGCCTCCATGGTCGTCCTGCGCCCCGACGAGGACCGTGTAGCGCCACTCTTTCGAAGGTATCCCGATCATGCGCGTGGGAATCGAAAAACTGACTATCCCCAAAGCCGCGTTCCCGATCGGGTCTTTCTCGTCTCCTTCTGACGGGAGATATGCGCCCAGGATCTCTCCGGCTGCATTTTCCACCTGCATGCCGCCCCCCACATAGATCACCAATTCATGCTCCCATCCCCGCGCAAGGTCATACTGCGCATTGCGTCCGACCCTCCGTGTGCCGGAACCCGGGATCCCGTCCTTGTCTATAGCGATCGCCGCATACGTCAGCTGGAACCCATACTCGGGATGCCAGCCCGGATCTGACAGCGCAGCGAATTTCAGCCTGAAGTGAACGAGTGAGTCCCCCTTCGACACCGTGAGTCCCGTAAGGTCAAGGCTTCCTTTCCTGAGATGTGTCGTTGACGGGTATGAATAGCTGCCGGTTCCCGAATCATCTCCCTTGGGGTCGGTGGCATCCATCAGAACGACCGTTCCCTCTGGTGCTGTACGCACGACAGCATGCGGCAGAAGCTCGTATGAAGGCCCTGTGAGGCTCCTGAGGTCAGGGCGCACGAGCGGCGATGCGAGCGTGAGCCCAACGAGAGCAGCGTATGACGGAAGCGTCCTGACCTGTGTGTCCGCATCCACCGGTTCGCCTTCCTGCGATGTGGCCGATGCCGCATCCGGGGTGATCACGAGCGATATCTCCTCGCCCGGCATCAGGGAGACGCTGACCGAGCGCTCACGACCGTTTGAGAATGTCCAGCTGCAGCTGACAGAGTGCGGGACAGTGATATCCCGGCCGTCCAGCGTGACTGCAGCGGACCGCGCCGTGATTCCGTATGTCACGCGCAGTTTGTTCGGGCCGACCGGAACGATGAGATCCGCAGATCGCATGCTTGCTGGCAGATGCGGCTTCAGCCAGACCTGCCGGTTGATGGCGTCCACTGTGATGCCGAAGTATGATGCATAGGCCGTACGAATGAACTCAGCGAGGCTCCAGGCCTGCGAGAAGGTTCCCGACAATCGCGGTTCCGTTTCGCCGGGGCGGGGTGCAGCGTCCAGAAGTTCTGAGATCGTCCCGACTGCGCCGCGATCCAGGATCTGATGCACCATCCCGTCCGTCACTTCGGAGGCGAGATCGGTTCGTCCAAGCCTGACGGCATGTTCGATCCAGGGACCGTTCTGCCATGTCCAGACGATCCCGTTATGGTACGCAGCGTCCTGCACATAGAATGGCTGATAATGATGGTAGGGGTGGAAGTTCTCGTCCAGGGGCGAGAGAGAACCGACGCCGTATGGATACACGAGCTCCCGGGTCAATCGGGCGAAGATGCGTGCCTGCAGTTCGGTGTCCGGGACAATATCGAGTGCGAACAGCTGATTCGGCCTGACGGACAGGTCCGGTGAGTCGTCGACGTTGAGATGATCATAGACGAGGGAATCCCCGTCAGCGATGAACTCCTGGCGGAACGCGAACAGCACCTCGTCGGCTGCGAGTCCCCAGCGCTCCGCATCGTGGTCCATCCCGAGCAGCGATGCCAGTGCGGAGGATGCGGAGAGCTGCCAGTACCACAGGGCCTGGATGTCGTTGGCTCTGTTCCCTCTGGGACTCCACGGACCCTCAGGGCCGACGGCATCCATCCATGTCTCGGCATCATCGTGCGTCAGAAATCCATGCCTGTCCGTTCGGTGACGCATCGGTCCATCGGCGGCCCGCTTGAGCACGGGATAGATCTCCCGTGCAAATGCCGTATCTCCGGATGCCATGACATAGCCATGGACGCCGAGGACGAACCAGGGGGTCCCGTCCGTCGTGTTGTAGGCGAGCGACGTGGGTGTGACGATGTTCGGAACGCGCCCTTCGTTCGGTGATCGGGCATCCGTGTTCTGCCAGCGGGCGAAGGACGCGAGGATGTTCCGCGCGTCATCATATCGCCCGACCACCAGTGTAGCCCCCGGAAGAGAGATGAACGTATCCCTGCCCCAGTAGTTGCTGAACCAGGGAAGGCCGGCGAAGATCCCCTTTCGTCCCTGTTCCATGATGAGCGCATCCATCGAAAGCTTCGCCCATGCGAGCGCCTTATCGAATCGCCCGTCGCTCGTCCGGACGTAGCTCTGGTTCAGGACCGCCTCCATCCGGGAGATCCTTTCTTCCCTGTAGCGTTCGTGTTCTGCCCTGAGCCGGGCGAGCGTCGTGCGCACGTGTGCCGGATCGGGCCCGGCCGCCACAACGAATGCAGCAGCGCCATCGACGACCGGCTGTGTGACCCGGCCGGCGATGATACGCCCTCCGTCCTGCAGGAGAGAATCGCTCGTCCGGGCCTCTGCAGAAAGGGAGGCCAGCCCGATCCAACCAGGAACATCCGGCCGGTTTCGGCGGGTCACGCTGCTGAACGGGGAGAATACGACGAGCCCCTCGCCATCAGGGGCGGCCGATTCGATGGCCGAGGATGGGTCGAAGACGAGTGAAAGTGCTGCGTCGGCAGTCCTCAGGTTGCTGAGCGAGACCATGAACGCATCGAGGCTGTCGAAGAAGATGAACGTTTCCTGTTGTCCTCCGGGGTATGTGCGCGTGAGCTCATGCGGCCAGACTGTACCATGCACCCCCGCCGTGCGTTCGAGCAACTCATTTCCCAGTTCGATCCGGTAGTCGGACAGGATCTTCACGGAACTGACATGCCATCCCTGCCACGATGAACGGTGCGGTCCATTCGATTCCGTGTAGTAGAATCCGGCTTTCGTATTGGTAAAACTGACCTCGCGGGAGGTATCGGCCACCTCGACCCCAAGTTCCGCGACGGTCCATGGGCGTTCATTGGGAAGGGAGGGGCCGCATCCGTGAGCGATCATCAGAAGGAGGACGAGAAACGGAAGAACGGGAGAGAGGCGCATCATCGAGGGTCCAGTACGTTCGTGCATGTCGGACAGCAACCTACCGCTTTTTCGAACCTCTCTCAACGACTTCAGCGGGGAGTGTCGCCGGAAAATTGTGTATCATACATGTATGGACGCACAACAATTGCTGGATGTCGCTCACAGCGCTGCCCGCGAGGCCGGTCGATTCCTCCTCGATAGTGTCGGCGCGATACGCACCGTCGAACGGAAGGATGGACAGGAGACGAACCTGGTCACGGACATCGACAAGCGCTCCGAGGAGATGGTGATCGCTCATATCCGGAATCACTTCCCGGACCATGGTATCCTCGCAGAGGAATCCGGCTCTTCGGAACGGGATGCTGAGACCGTGTGGGTGATAGATCCGCTCGATGGGACCACCAACTTCACGCACGGCCTGCCGATCTTCTGCGTCTCGATCGGGGTCGTTCACAGGGGCGAGCTTGTCGCAGGCGTGGTGTACGATCCGAATCACGACGAGATGTTCGCCGCGACAAAGGGGGGAGGAGCAAACTGCAACGGTCAGCCGATATCGGTCACGAGCACGAGCGAGCTGATGTCGTCCCTTCTGGTGACGGGATTTCCCTACGATATCCGGAAGAACCCGTACAACGCCATCGAGCATTTCAACGAGTTCCTCGTTTCATCCCAGGCAGTGCGGCGGCTCGGCTCGGCCGCGATCGATCTCTGCTATGTCGCTGCCGGACGGTTCGACGGGTTCTGGGAGGTAAGTCTGAATCCCTGGGATATGGCTGCCGGAGTGCTGCTGGTCCGCGAAGCAGGCGGTGTGGTGACGAACTTCGAAGGTGGAGAATGGAGGCTGAAAGGAAGGGAAGTACTCGCGACCAACGGACGTATCCATGATGCGATGGCGGAGATACTGGGAAAGAACCTGCATCGTTCCTGATCCGGCTCGTGCTGGCGTGAATGACGAAGGCCGTCGGTGATCCCGATGGCCTTCGTCATGTACATGGTGTCCGATATTCTGTCAGCGTTGGAGGGAGGAGGACCCACCGTCATACGGCCGGACGCCGTCCTTCGTCACAACGGACCTGACGAGCGGCTCAGCGGGTGGAGCGCTTGTATCCACACGGAAGGCCCGGCGAAGCCGTCCGGAGACCGCGTCGAGGCGGTTCTCGTCCGAGGCGAACAACGTTGCGATCGGTTCGCCGCGCTGTACTGCCATCCCTCGGCGTTTCGACAGGATGATCCCCGCCACCGGGTCAGGCTTGTCGGTCAGCGAGAGCCGGCCGGCGCCGAGCAGCACGCTGCACATTCCCACTTCCCGCGTCTCGATGGTATGAACGAACCCATCCTGTTCCGCTGTGATCGTCAGCGAATACGGGCACGGCGGGTGCGGGCCGGGCGGGTCGATCGATGCCGGATCGCCATGATGGGCCGTGATGAGCGATCGGAACGTTGCCAGCGCCGAACCGTCAGCGACTGCCTTTCGCGACATGTCTGTGCCGCTCCCGACCGTCTTCGCTGCGCCGCCAAGGAACAGCATTGTCCCGGCGAGCAGGTGCGTCAGCGAAAGCAGGTCCCTGTTGAGCTCATCTTGTTCCCCCCGCAGGCACCGGACAGTCTCTTCTATCTCGAACCAGTTCCCGATGCGTGAGCCGAGCGGCTGGTTCATGTCCGTGATATAGGCCACTGTCCGCTTCCCGGCACGCTCGCCGATGTCCACCAGTCGCTTCGCGAGGTCCTCTGCTTTTGCAGGATCGTCCATGAACGCGCCATTGCCGCACTTGATGTCGAGGACGAGCGCATCGATGCCCGCTGCAAGTTTCTTGCTCATGATGCTCCCGGCGATGAGCGGCGGTGATTCGATCGTCGCCGTCACGTCGCGGAGCGCGTACAATTTTCTGTCCGCCGGGGCGATGTCGTCGGTCTGGCCTATCATCGACACGCCCACCTCAGAGAGGACCTTGCGGAAAGCGGCGATGTCGAGGTCCGTCCGGAATCCCGGGATCGATTCCAGCTTGTCGAGCGTGCCGCCAGTATGGCCGAGGCCGCGGCCTGAGATCATCGGCACCCGAACGCCGCAGGATGCGACGATGGGAGCGAGCAGGAGGGAGACCGTATCTGCCACACCCCCGGTCGAGTGTTTGTCGACCTTGGCGCCCGGAATGTCCGAGAGGTCGAGGACGGTGCCGGAATGGAGCATCAGCTCGGTGAACGCCTTCGATTCCTCCTCGTCCATGCCGCGGAAGTAGCATGCCATGAGGAACGCGGACATCTGATAATCAGGGAGGTCGCCGCGGATGTAGGAGCTCATGAAGAACGAGAGTTCCTCCGTGGTGAGGGAGCTGCCGTTCCGCTTCTTCCGTATGAGCTCGACGGCGTTCATCGCCGGCCTCCGGAAAGGCCCATCTTTCGGAAGGCGAGAAAAAGGCCAGCGAGCGTTTTGCCGTCCCGTATCTCTTGACGATCGATCATGCCGAGGACCTCGTTCATTGTCGCAGGATGGACGGTCAGGAGGGACTCTCCGGGGTCGAGGTCCTGGCCGCCGGCAGCCGGCACGCACTGTTCTGCCAGGTAGATGTGAAGTACCTCGTCGCAGAATCCCGGCGTCGTGAACATCGACGTCAGATGGATAAGCGCCGGTGCGGTGTACCCGGTCTCTTCTTCGAGCTCCCTTCGGGCGCAAGCTTCCGGCGGTTCTCCCTTCTCGAGCTTTCCGGCGGGAAGCTCAAAGACGTATCCGTCAGCGGGATGACGGTACTGCCGGATGAGCAGGACAGACCTGTCCGCGAGGACCGGTACGACGACCGCTCCTCCGGGGTGCTCGACGACCTCCCGAACGGCCGTATGGCCGTCAGGATACCGGACCTCATCCACCCGAAGGTCGACGATGCTTCCGGCGTACGGTCGTTCGCTTCGAAGGACCTTTGGCTTTTCCACTGTTCTCCGGTGCAAAGTGTACAACGCGCTGCGGGAACGGGATCTCGACACCCTCTTTTGCGAACCGCTCGTGGATCTGTTCGCGAAGGTCTGTCTCCGCCTCGAACTTCTTCGTGAAGTCGTCCGTTCGTGCGATGAGCCGCAGCAGGACGGCCGAGTCTCCGAGGTCCATCACGAACACCTGCGGCTCATGGTCCGGAAGGATGTGCGGGTGCTTCTTCGCCAGGGCGACAAGGACCTTCCGGGCCATGGGGATATCGGTCCCGTACGCGACACCGACCTCCACCAGCACCCGGATGAGACGGACAGGATAAGCATAGTTGACGACCTGGGCCTTGACCAGTTCCGCGTTGGGGCTGATGATGAGGTTGCTATCGAAGTCCTGGATCTTGGTCGACCGGAGGCCGATCTCATATACGTCGCCCACGTCGCCGGTTGGCAGCTTCACGCGGTCTCCGACCCGGAACGGACGGTCGATCATGATGACGAACCCGGCGATCATGTTCGACAGCGTATCCTGCGCTGCAAGGGCCAGCGCGACCGAGCCGCCGCCGAGGAATACCAGAAGGCTGCTGGCCTGGATGCCGAAGCGCTCGAGTACGACGATGATGCCGACGAATCCTGCGAGGATGTTGGCAAGCCGCTTCAGCAGCGGGGTCAATTCCCGCGACACGTCCGATTCCGTCTTAAGCGAGTAGCCCTCAAGGACATGTTCGAGCGTGAGGGAGATGGTCTTCGACGCCAGGATGGTCACGATCAGGACGCCGGCAGCGAAGAGGACGTCGATGGCATAGCCAAAGATGGACAGGCTGGTCTCGGCGCTGCCGGGGATCGTCTTCGAGAGCTCCCGAAGAGCCAGGCTGAAGCCGATGACGAGCGCCATCCATTTCACTTGCGGGACGAGAATGTCAAGGATGGCATCGTCGAGCTTCGTTCCCGTCCTTCGAGTGATCCGTCGAACGACCTTCGTCAGGAAGAACCGTACGAGATAGCCGACGAGGATCGCGGCGATGAGATAGACGACCGCATTGATGCGAGGATCGTGCGAGGTCACGCCGAGATACTGGTACAGTTGGTCCATTCCTACGCTCCTCTGCTGCCGGGCTTGACCGGCTTGCTCCCCTGCGCGCAGAGCGGGCATTTTTCAGGCGGGTAGGTCACGACATCGAGGGCAACGACCGAGAATTGGTCCACGCCGAATGTCGTCTTGCCGTTGCTCCGGTCGACGATGAATCCGACGCTGTCGACAATGCCGCCCATTGCCCGAACGCACTCCATGACCTCCTTGACCGATCCGCCGGTGGTGACGACGTCCTCAACGACAAGGAACCGCTCGTTCTTTGCGATCTCGAAGCCGCGCCGGACCTGCATCGTCCCATCCTTGCGTTCCGCAAAGATGGTCCGTTTTCCCATCAGCCGTCCCACTTCCGTGCCGAGGACGATCCCGCCGAGAGCGGGGGATATGACCGTGTCTATGTTCCGTGAGCGGAAGGCATCTCCGATGATGCCCGCAAGCATCGTCAGGTGCTGTGGATGCTGGAGGACCTTCGAGCACTGGAAATACTGGGGGCTGTGCAGTCCTGATGTGAGTTGGAAATGCCCCTCGAGCAGGGCTCCTGTCTGCTTGAACATGGAAAGGATGTGCGGCTGGTCGGTCATACGGTATCTTTCGGCATCATGAAAGTTGGTCAAGAGCGTCCTGCATCTCTCCGGCTGCGTGAGCATCACCGGTCCTCTGTGCTGCAGTTATCCCCTCGCGGTACGCGGCCTCCGCACGGCCGGTCTCACCCTGCCGCTCGAACAGGATCCCAAGCTGATGGTAGGACGCAACGTAATCGGGGTGACGGTTCCTGAGGTTTTCGAGCAGGCCGATGGCGGCTTCGATCTCTCCGAGGCCGGCATGCTCCATCGCAAGGGCATACCGGGTGAATGCATCGTCGGGCTCGGCCTCGAGCAGTGCCAGGAGCCGGGAGAGCCGTTCCGTGCTCACAGATTCTCGATCTCCTGCGTCAGAGCAAGGTCCTTGGCCGTCACTCCTCCCTCGCTGTGCGTCGAGAGCGTCAGCGTCACTTTGTTCCACCGGATATCGATGTCCGGGTGGTGGTCGGCACGTTCGGCGAGAAGTGCGATCTGCATGACGAAGCCCATCGCATGCGCGAAGTCCTTCCGCTCGAAGGTCTTCGTGATAGCGTTCTCCTTGCGGGACCAGCCCGGCATGGTCTTCAGTTTTCTGTCGAGGAGCTCAAGGTCGAGGAGTTCTGACATGGTTGCCTCCATCCTGTGTCACGCGTGTATGGTTCCTATCGTCTCCGGGCCTTCCGGCGTTCGCTGCGGAGGATGATGTCCTGCACCCGTCGTGCGCGGTCGACAGCGAGGATGCCGTCAAGATGATCGATCTCATGCTGGAGGAGCTCTGACAACGACCCGCGTGCCTGCAGTGTCCGTCGTTCTCCGTGTTCGTCGATGAATCTGACCTCGACGGACGACGACCGGCGGAGCCACACGAGCAGGTCCGGGAACGAGAAGCAGTCATCCCACAATCCGAAGGATGACCGGCTCCGCTTGGTGATGCGCGGGTTGATCAGTGCACCCGTGTAGCCATGGTCGATGTACACAACCCGTTTTGATGAACCGATCTGCGGCGCTGCGATCCCTCTGCCGAATCCCTTGCGGCGGCGGAAATCGGCCAGGGTATCCCGGAGGTCGCGGGCTAGGGATCGCACCTGGCCCGGATGCTCCACCTGAGTGCACCGCGTGCGGAGGACGGGGTCGCCCAGCAGCCGTATCTTCTTCACAGCCATGATCTTCAGGGATGGTCAGCCGATGCAAGCCGTACCCGGCCGAGCGTATGGCCGAGGAATCGAGCACCGATCTCCGAGAACTTAAGGGGAATATCGCTGACAAGAAACTGCAGGTGCGGTTTGAGGGTGCTCGGATTCAGCATGCTTTTCTCTGTGAGGAGCGCGCGGACCGCTTTGCCCGTCTCCTCGCCCGAATCGATGAGCCTGACGTCCGGGCAGATCTCCCGGAACAGCTCTGAGAGGAGCGGATAGTGCGTGCAGGCCAGGATGAGCGTATCGATCCTGTGCTGCAGGAGCGGATGCAGGTATTCCTTCGCGACGGCGCGCGTGACAGGGTGCTGCTCCCAGCCTTCCTCGATAAGCGGCACGAACAGCGGACAGGCCTGTGCGTAGCTTTGGATGTCCGGATCGAGGGACGCCAGTGCGTTCTCGTATGCGCGGCTGTGGATCGTTCCTTGCGTGCCGATGATCCCGATCCGCTTTCCCTGTGATGCTTCGGCCGCCCCTTCAGCCCCCGGGATGATGACTCCGATGACCGGTATCCGGGCGGCCTTCTGCACGACGTCGAGCGCAACGGCGGAGACCGTATTGCACGCAACGACGATCGCCTTGGGCCCGTGCTTCAGCAGGACCTCGGTATCCTGCGCCGCGTACTCGCGGACCACGGTGGCTGATTTCGGGCCGTACGGAACACGCGCCGTATCGCCGAAGTAGACGATGTTCTCATGCGGGAGGATCCGCTGGAGTGCACGGACGACCGTCAATCCTCCGACACCGGAATCGAACACACCGATAGGCCGGGCGAGGTCCGTCATCGTGCCTCCGCAGGGGATGTGGGCTGAGGGTCGTACATGGACCTCATACGCTCGAGCAGAGCCTGCCGGATCTCGCTCCTTCGTGACACGGACGTGATGGGCCTTCCGTTGGCGTCCCGGACGTAGAACGTGTCGACGATGCCGTCACCGCGGGTCGAGATCTTCGCAAAGTGGATGGAGCAGCCCTGCCGTGAGATCGTATCGGAGAGGGCGTACAGGAGCCCGGGTGTGTCGGCGCCGAAGACGTCGATGATAGTGAAATGAGGATGGTCCTCGAAGTCGACATCGACACGGACATTCGGGTTGACATGAGCAGCGCGTCGTTTCCATCGCTTGCGATGGCGCTCGAGCAGGTCTTCGACCGAACAGGCACCCACCAGGACATCATGGACCTCCGCATCCACGGAGCGGCAGCGTTCTTCGGTGAGCGGTCTGTGGCTCTGGCTGTCGACGACGCGGAAAGAGTCGATGACGATCCCATCTTCGCGCGTGAAGATCCTCGCATCGATGATGCTCAGGTCGTTCGCGTAGATGACGCCGCAGACGCGTGCCAGGACGAACGGCGCGTCCTTCGTCAGGAGCGTCATGTCTGAGACATCGCTCCAATGATGGAAGATCGACGCCGATACGTCGAGATCCCGCAGTGCCCCGATGTGCTCCGCGATCTCGGAACGGGAAAATGTCCTCCGATACGCGTCGTCCCGGAGCAGAGAGCCGTGGCGGTCGGCGTCGTCCTGCGGCAGCGACCGGAGCAGCTCGTCCACGCCCGGCTCCGTCATGTGCAGAGCCCCTTTTATGCCGGCGCTGAGCAGCGGAAGCGTCTTCATGTACAGCTCAGTGAGAAGGGTTTTCTTCCATTCCGTCAGGACGTTCCTGTTCACGGCCGACAGGTCGGCGTACGTGAGGACGAAAAGATACGGGAGCAATTCAGCGCGCGGGAACCGGTCCGCGAAATCCCGGAGGGTGATCGGGTCGGCGAGGTTCCTGCGGAATGCCACCTGCTCCATCGTCAGATGATGCCGGACGAGGAACGCAACATCCTCGGCGATGTCGTCCATCCCGAAGCGTTTCAGGACTGAGGACGCGAGCTCTGCACCGGTGACCTCATGGTCGTCGAGCCGCCGTGGTTTTGTGATGTCGTGGAACAGGCACGCAAAGTACAGGACGTCCTTCCGCCTGAGCGCACGGAAGGCATCCCCGAAGGATGACGGGTCGCTTCGGAGGTCTTCCGCTTTTTGTATGACGGTGAGCGTGTGCTCGTCCGCTGTGAAGTAGTGATACTGATTATGCTGGAAGAACCGGACGAGCGGGCGCCATTCCGGCAGCCAACGGGCAAGGAGGCCGAACCGGTTCATATGCCGGAGCGCTTCGCTTACCCCAGTGTCATGGCTGAACAACGAGCAAAAAAGTGTTATCGGTTTCCGGGACCGCAAAGCCGTGAGCGATGATACCTTCCGGTGGATCGAATCCTCGAGGGTGAAGCTGAACTCCAGACCGTCCGTCAGCCGCAGCACGTAGGCCTGCAGCAGCACCTCGGATGTCAGGCGCTTCCGGGGAGCGAGCGAGATCCGTCCGCCGCGGACCCGGAGGTCAGCGGACACGCGCGAGATGCGGGGACGCTCCCGGGTTCTGAGCCATCGGTCCCTCGTCCAGTCGGCGACCCGAAGGTACAGCTCGGCCACGCTGTTCGCGGCGTCATAGTAGTCCTGCATGAACCGCTCGACGCTCGATGCCGCTCCGGCGGACCGATAGCCGAGGGTCCGTGCTATCGGTTCCTGGGATGAGAATTCGAGGATATCATGGAGGGTGCCCGCATGAAGGTGCATCTGATGGCGGATGCGGAAGAGGGTATCGAGCCCGTTGCGTGCCTCTTTCAGGAAGGAAGTCGGGAACATCGACGCGGCCTTGCGCCCCCGGAGCATATGGTGGAGCGCCGCATCCTCCCAGGCCTGACCGACGGGTACGGAACGGGTCAATCGGTACAGCCAAAGGACGGTCTGAGCGTCACGGAACCCTCCCGAGCTGTTCTTGATGTTCGGTTCCAGCAGTTTTGTCGAACGCCCGTACTTTGCATGGCGCTCATCGGAGATCGAATGGATGCGCTCGAGGAGCGGCGCCAGGTCGATGCTCTTCAGGTCGTGTGCCAGGCGTGTGAGCAGCTCCCGGAACACGGTTCGGTCGCCGCAGACGAAACGTGCATCGAGCAGCGAGATCCACGCGTCGATATCAGTGTGCCGCAAACTGAGGCAGTCGTCCACCGTCCTGTAGCTGTGACCGATATCGAGCCCGTATCCCAGGATGGAGTGGTAGAACGCCTTCATCTCTGCGACGCCCGCTCCGGGACGGGTGAGCACCATCGTGTCGACATCAGACCAGAAACAGAGCTCCCGGCGGCCGTAGCCTCCCAGCGCTATCACGGCGAACGGAGCGCCCGGAGCGTGGAGGGCGAAGGCATCCTGCAAAAGCCTGTCTGCGAGTCCCGACAGGCGGAGACAGGTCGTGAATCCGCGGGCTCCGTTCTCATGGAGAGTCCGGATGTGCTCCCGCTTCGCTTTGAAAGAAGTGGGGGAGATGATGGATCCTGCGGATGGATTCCGATGTCTGCTTGGCCGTGCCACTGGGGGAATATACGAAGGAATGACGTTCTACGAACCCCAGAGCCTTGGCCCGCGACGCGATGCGGGATCAGTGCGTGGTGAACCTATCGCCGACCGTGAGAGATCCCTCGGCTTCGGGGATGCAGTTCAAACCGAAGTTCACGCTGTTGCCCTGTGTCCGGTACGATGCGAGGGTCCGAAGCGGTTCAGCGTGCCGTTCTCCCGTTGTCTGGTCGGTCGTCGTGATCACGCACCGGCCGCACGGTTTCACGACCCTGAACCTCGCCTGCGGCGCATCGACCGCGGTCCAGTCCTCTTCTTCGAAAGATATGGACGATGTCACCACGATATTCGGGCGGAACCTGTTCATCGGGACCGGCCGGGCAAGCCGTGCGTTGAGGTCGTCCAGGGAGGCTGTGCAGGTGAGGAGCACGGGATATCCGTCCGCAAAGCTCACATGGTCTCCCGTCTTCCCGTACCGAGGGTCGACATCCCGCACCGCCGCTTCCGGGATTCGCACGAGCCTGACGTTCGTCGCGAGGACGTCCGAAAAAAATCGATCGACTTCGGGAGCATACGTCAATGCTTTGACATGGCTGTTCCAGATCGTCACTGGCAGTGTGGGCGAGCGCGGAGCTTCGAGGGGGATTGAAAGGTGGGAGCCGTCAGGGGCAGTGATCTGCAGTTCGTCGCCCCCGAGTCCCACGCCGAATGTGGCCAGGGTCGGGTGTTCGCGTTGCGTGAGAAATCTACCCCTGTCATCCACCAGCATCCACCGCCGGTCGTATGCAAATCCCATCCGTTTCACCAGAGCGGTATGAAGCGGTACTGCGCGAAAAGATTTGATGGGATAAAGGTTCAGTTCGGCGATGGTGAGCGGGCTCATAACGGTCTGATGATCTCGATTGTGGTCATCTGTCAGTGCTCGATGGGGAGGCCGAAGGTGGCCAGGAACTCGGCCTCCTCTGATGATACGGCCACTGATACGACGACGGTGTACGGCGAGCGGGCAGGCCGGAGCCATGCGCCGATGCCGCCCGACGAATGCCAGCGTGCCGAGGCCTCTCCCGCGACGAAGACCCTCCCCGTCTCTGCGAATGCGACCCCGCCGATATCAAATGGCCAGAGCACATGGATCCGGCCCAGGGGCACTCTGCTTTCAAGCGCACCCGAGATCGCAGCATCACCGGCGTATCGTTTGCGCTCGTATCCCCGCAGCGTCTGCGACCCACCCACGAATGCAGACTCGAACCATGGATGGTCACCGATCATTTTCTTCGCGGTCGTTCTGAGCATCAGGTGCATCCCCTCGCTTCCGAGATACAGGTATGTCCTGGCATGGGCCTCGACAGATGTGAAGGCCTGTCTGTTCTGGAGGCTTGCGGGGAACAGGGTGGAACGGACAGACGCCTGCATTCCGGAGGTGGGGATCGCCGTCCGGTCGCGCGAGTCGTACGACGCATCGATCGAGATGCTCGTATAGTTGAGGCGGCGTGCAAATCCGGCGGAGATGAGGGAGTCGAGGAGGCTTCCTGCTCGCGGGTCGGTCCTGAGGATGTGCAGAGCCGGAGTGATGCCGACGGAAAGGGCGGACGAGGCATGGTACCGGACGGGTGTCTTCAGTTCGACGACACGCTGGTCAGCTTTATAGTAGGAGCGCGCCGCCAACCCATCGACGGAGATCGTTTCGTTCCCAAGGCCGTAGAAGTTGGAGATGCTGAGCTGAGAGTATTCCGCGAACAGGCCGACGCTGAGATCCTGCAGGAGGGTTCGCGTTTCGAACGAACCTTGCACCCTGTAGCGGCGTGTTCGAGTCGCGAATCCCGCGAGGATGGCCGTCCGGGTTGCATAGGGCCACCGGCGGTATGCGGAGGTCGTGATCTCGGGACCACCGCCGAGGAACAGGTGATCCTCCTGGTTGGCGTCCAGCCAGGGCACGAACACGATGCGTTGACCCCAGGCGTCGTCCCGCCGGAGGTTCAGGTCGTCTGCTGGTGTCCGGTAGAGGTCTACTCCACCCGTGGGACCCTCCTGCCAGGCCTGAAGGGAATGCGCCCTGGAAAAGACACTCGAGGAGCTCTCACCGAGGTCGGCGATCAGGTCGAACGACACGTTCGGCCGCCCTTCGACCCAAAGTGTATGACCTCCCTCTGTCAATAGAAAACGGACCTCCCGGGTGGCGAGGGAGTTCAGGATGCGGGGCGTCCCGCCCGATGCTCTTGTGCTCACTTCGATCGCCTGCCTCGACAGCACCCTCAGGAAGATAGAGTCTGCGTGCCCGTTCCCGTGGAATTCAACGAAGCGAGTTATGCGTCTGTAATACGCCTGGGTGAGGGCGTAGATCCTTCCGGACCGCGACGTGAGGGCTGCAACGAGAGCTGAGCGGCCGGGTTCGCTGGCCGGTTCGCACGATGATGCCAGGACGTCGCTCGTGAGGCCGGTTGACAGCGACGTCGCCGCGGAATCCCAGACCGACCACGGAGCGGAGGAGAGAATGCGACGGTCCAGCTGTCGCAAAGGATTGGAAGGATGAAGAGATTCGCTGGGGTCGTCCGACCAGGAGGTCATTTGCTCTCCCGCCTGGAGAAGCATCCAGGGAAGGAGTCCGTCGTAGCGGGTGAACGGATTCTCGTACGGCCTCGGGACGGGCTGCCACATGGTGCACGCATCGGTGGTGCATGGATACCATGCGATGTCGTCTTCCGTTCGGCTCCAGTCGCCAACCAGGTGATCGAACAGCCGGAGCCGTGCATAGGCGAACATGTCAGCGGCATGTCCCTCGGTCCCCGACATCAGCACGAGGAGCGAGTCGGTCCCGATCGGTGGAGCGGGCGCGTTGTCCGTGACCCGGAACAGCCCTGTCCGGCGTGCGAGCTCTCCGGCGATGGCTGTTCCCTGCGGATGGCGTGCGTGACGGAGGTCCTCGAGGGCCATAGAGGGGAGGAGCGGCCGAAGCTCCGGTTCGACGTAGGATGAATCACCGGAAAGGGGCCCCTCTCCCCGCCACATCTCCCCGAGGAACGATGATGTGAACCAATTGGTCTGCTGAGATTGGCCCATTGCTGCTGAACCAGCCCAGGCGGTCAGGAACGAGAAGAGGAGAAGGCGCATCAGATCCGGACGATCTCGAAGAGCGAGCGACGGGGTGACGGAGGGACATCCGGACCGTATCCGAGCCTGAACAGGATCTGCACGAACCCGTGGTGGTCTTCGGATAGGGCGGCCCTGAGCTCAGACCTCCGGGCGTCGCCGTCAAGGACGCTGCTGAACGGCTGCAGAGCCACCCCTTCGGAGGCGGCCCGGAGGTAGATCCGCATCAATGCCCGCCCCGTGTCGAGCAGGCGGACATGCCCATCGTCCGTTGTGCTGAGTATTCCATATGCTGCTGCCGAACCAGTCTGGCCTTCCACGGACTTCGACAGGATGTCCAGGGCCGTTGCCTGATCTGTCGCACCGACCGCCCCGAGCAGCCGGAGCCACAGGCGGGAGATTGTTGGGATGCCCGCATTCTCCATTGTCATGCCGTCGCGATGCAGCCGTGTTTCCTCCGATGTCCATCTGAGATGCGACAAGATGGATGCTGATGTCTGTTGGTCATCATATTGGCCGAGATCCGCAGCGTGTACTATTGAGGAGAGGCGCTCCACCTCAATTCGCTCAGTGATGAGCTCCAGGGATACGGAAGGGGGTATCCGGGTGCTCTGGAGACTTTTCACGTGCCGCGATTCGAGAGGCCTCTCGGTGTAGATTCCTCTGTTCGTCCGTCGAAGGAGGATCTGGTCGAACAGCGGGTCCTTCGGAGGCTGCTCCGGTATCCCGAGCATGCAGGCCGCGATGATCGTGGTGTCTGAAAGGGGCTCTCCGTTCGTTCGTCCGGGCAGCGGTTCAACGTGCAGTTCGTAGCCGAACGCTGAAGCCGCGATCGAGAGGGCCTCGATGAACGCGCCAAGCGAGATAAGTGTGTTCCTCCCTCCAGGATCGATCGCATCGCGGACCCTGTGCATCTCAGGCCGCACCAGGATGCCGTCCCCTTTGAGGTCCACCCACCAGGGTTGGGTGTTCCTGAACGAAGGTGCAAGAAGTGCATAGGAGACAATGCGAAGCCGGACATCCTCGTCCGATAGAAGGGGGGACGGGCCGGACCATGGTTCGAAAGCCACCGACGGTGTGTCGGCACATGAGAGTGCCCCTGTTCCGGTGAGGAACAGCACACCACTACCGGTTGCCACCCGAAGAAAGGTCCGACGGCCGATGGTCATGCATCAAGGTATATGGGGGTGTCAGGAAAAGCAACCAGGCTGGGGCGCACTTGCCTTGCTCCATCCGCGAGGGACGGGGATCTGTCAGGCATCTGCGGCAGCGTGAGGAGAAACCGGGTGTGCGATGTCCCACCCGTGCAGGAACCTGACCTAGTCCCTCCGTTGAAAGAGCTGATACCGGTCGTTCACCAGGAGCGGAGGCGACCAGGTGAACCGCGCCATGCTGTTGAGCGTGGCGAAGACATGCGGAGGCAGGCGTGTGATGTCGATGGGCCTCGGCTCGCAGATGCGGAATCCCCAGGCCTCTGCGAGGCTGTCCGCATCATGGTTCGTCTTCAGCAGACCGTACAGGGAATCGGCGTACTCCTTGGTCTGCACCGAGACCTCACGGATGAAGACGACCATTGGCTCCAGGTGCCGGATGATGATCGTGTCCTGACGCAGCCGTGTGCGGGCTGGTTCTCCGGCGGGAAGCGGAGCGAATCGCCACTGCCGCAGCGAGTCCAGCGCGACCTTATCCCACTCGGCCGACCCGCTTTCGCTGACGAGCCGAAGACTGCTCACCCGTCCGGCCGGATCGATCTCGAACAGGACGATGACATTCTTCTTCTCGTCGGCCAACCGTGCCGGGAGGGCAGGGAGCTGTGTATAGCTGACGATGTGGGCAGAGGGCTCGATGGGGGTACGTGGCCCGGAGCCGGAACATGCCGCGAAAAATCCGAAGAGGAGGGAAAGAACACCCGCGGACGCTTGTCGCATGACATCCTCCGCTGAAATGTGTCGACTGAAATGTACGAAGAAACTCGCCGGGAATGGAGGCACGTTCCGCTGAACGGGAAGAAGCCTCCCGAACGCACGCTCCGCCTGGCCGGTGCGTATCTGCGCCTCGGCTTTACGATGCGAATGCCCGTTCGTATCTCCGTATCATTGAATCGATCATCCTGTCCGTGTCAGGGTTGACGACCGTGCGTGACGGATCCTCGTCGAACCAGGCGAGCGTTCGCCGTATGCCTTCGCTGAACGGGATCGAAGGATTGAAGTCCGGTACGAGAGACCTGATCCGGGAATTGTCGAAGATCACGCTGACAGCTTTGTCGCCGAGCAGCGTTCCCCGAAGGTTCTCGTCATACGTTGCGAGCAGATCCGACGGAATATGAACGATCCGTGCCTCACCGCCCGCAGCCCCGGCCAGGATCTCGTGTATGCGGTCCCACGAAAGGACCTCGTCAGACGTGATGTGAAAGGACTGTCCAAGCGCTTGTTCCTGTCCTACAAGCCCGAGAAATCCGGTGGCAAAGTCGTCTGCGTGTGTCAGGACCCAGAGGGATGAACCGTCGCCATGGACGATGATCTTCTTCCCCTTTCGGATCCGATCGACGATGGTGAATTCCCGTCCTCCGCCGATGACGGCCGGAATGATCGTGCGGTAGGTGTGGGAGGGCCGCACGACGGTCGCAGGGAAGCCGGTCTCCCGGAAGGCCCTGAAGAGGCGTTCTTCACAGGCGATCTTGTCCCGGGAATATTGCCAGAACGGATTCGCAAGGGGAGTTTCCTCTGTGATCACGGGAGAGGGAGAAGGCTTCTGATAGCACGATGCCGAGCTGATGAAGATGAACTGCCGGGTCTTTCCGTCGAATAACCGGATGTCCCGCTGTACGTCCGCTTCCTTGAATGCGATCCAGTCCACGACCACATCCCAGGTATGGTTGCCGAGGGCCGTTGCGACGCTCCGGGCATCGCTGATATCGGCGACGAGCGTTGTGATCTTCGGGGAGGGCGGTTGCAGATTTCCCCGGTTGAGATGGAACAGGTCGATGCCACGATCGACGGCGAGCTGCGATACTGCGCTGCTGATGTTTCCGGTACCACCGATAAAAAGTGCTTTCATTGCTGGCACCCGGCCGAATGTTTTTCTTGTTGGTCCCGCGAGACTCCAGTCTCAGAAAAATACGAAAACGACCCGAGAACATATCGATCGGGAGCGTTCGGGCTGCATTTCGCGCGTCTCGGAGAGTCCCGGCCCAGGGGATGCGCATGATGTGCCCCGAGCCGGGTCTGATATCTTCCTGATTGCAGCACAAAATCTTACATTACGGGGAGTTGATGATCCAGTGCACATCGCAGAAGAACGGAGACAGCAATCATGCCGGATTATGCACAGATGAACCAGTTCCTGTATGAGGGGAAAGCGAAGGACGTTGAACGCATGACGAAAGAAGCTCTGGAGGCGGGGCGGAGCGTTCAGGAGGTCCTCTCCGAGGGATTGATCGCCGGGATGAACGTCGTGGGGGAGGATTTCAAGCACAATATCCTGTATGTGCCCGAGGTCCTGATAGCCGCGCGGGCCATGAAGGCCGGCATGGCAGTGCTGAAACCGCTGCTGACTGCCATCGATTCGGGTGTCAGGCCGGTGGGTGTGCTCCTCATGGGGACGGTCCGCGGGGACCTGCACGACATCGGCAAGAACCTCGTGTGCATGATGGCGGAGGGGGCGGGATTCAAGGTCATCGACATCGGCGTCGACCAGAGCATTGAGAAGTTCCTCGCAGCTGCAGAGGAGCACAAGCCGGACATCGTGGGGATGAGCGCGTTGCTCACCACGACGATGACCTACATGAAGGTCGTCATCGACGGGTTCCGGGAAAAGGGCCAGGGCCACATCAAGATGGCCGTCGGCGGGGCACCCATCAGCCAGATGTATGCCGACGAGATCGGGGCAGACGGCTACGGCGCAGATGCATCATCCGCGGTCGATCTGTTCATTCATCTCATGAGCGGGAAGTAGCATGGCGTTCTTTCAGATACTTTCCTGGCAGGACATTCCATCGCAGCTCAAGGTCTGGGACGACAGCGATGAGGTCAGGAGAGAGCTCCCGAAGCGCTTCATGGTCCTGATCGACGCTGCGGCACAGGCGCAGGGACTGACCGGCACGGACGACTATCTCGGGCAGTGGGCGTGGAGCGATGAGGAAGAACGGGAGGGGAATGCTGCAGACGTCGCGGAAGCATTGGTGAAGGAATTGGAGGCACGATACAGGACATGACGAAGAAATTGTTGCATGAAGCGGTGCTCGAGCGGCCGTTTGTCTGCGATGGTGCGATGGGTACAGAGCTCATGCACGCCGGCCTGGAACAGGGCGGCTGCGGGGAGGAGTGGAACCTGACGCATCCGGACAGGGTGCTGGAGATCCAGCGGCGGTATGTGGAAGCAGGGGCGGATTGTATCATCACGAACACGTTCGGCGGAAGTCCCATCATGCTGGCACGCCATGGCCTGCGGGACAAGGTCCGTGAAATAAACATGGCCGGCGTCAGGATCGCCCGTGAAGCGTTCGGTGACAAGCCCGGGTATGTATTGGGCGACATGGGTCCGCTGGGGGCCATCCTCCAGCCGTACGGCGATCTGCCGGCCGAAGAGGCGTATGCTGCCTACAAAGAACAGGCGGAAGCACTGGTCGAGGCGGGCGCTGATGCTGTCATCATTGAGACCCAGACCTCCCTCGAAGAGCTCGGAATGGCGATCGATGCCGCGAAGCACGCTGGAGCGCCGAGTATCATCGCCTCGCTTGCATACGATCTCTCGCACGATAAGACATTCTACGTCACGATGATGGGAGTCCGCCCCGAGGCTGCTGCGGCCTTTGTGGAAGCACAGGGTGCGAACATCATCTCGCTCAATTGCGGTACGGGGATGGACATGGCGGGCGCAGCGGCCGTCGTCGGTCTCTACCATCAGCATGCATCGCTGCCGACCATGGGGCAGCCGAATGCCGGCCTCCCGGTGCTCGAGAACGGAAAGGCGGTGTACAAGCAGCCGCCCGAAGAGATGGCGCTCCAGGTGCCCGACATGCTCAAAGCAGGAGCGAACATCATCGGCTCATGTTGCGGCAGCACGCCCGACCACACGGAAGCCATCAAGATCGCTGTCGATCGATATCACCCTTCCTAGAAGGGAACACGCATCATGGAATCCCTCCGCGAACTGTTGGGGGATGCATCCCGGTTCCTCATTGGGGCAGAGCTCGTCTCCATCCGCGGTTCGATGGCAGAAAAGAGCGCAGCGCGCGCACGTTCCTTCGCAAGTCAGCTCGTCGACCGTCCCTCCATCGATTGGGTGTCCATCACGGACAACGCGGGCGGCAATCCCCAGCTCGCCCCGCAGGCTCTGGCGAAGCCCCTCCTGTATGCAGGCAAGGAGGTCGTTATCCATCTCACCTGCAAGGACCTCAACCGGAACGGCCTCGAGAGCGAGGCATGGCAGCTCAACAGCGAGGGATTTCATAATGTGCTCGCCATGTCCGGTGATTATCCCGTCGGCGGGAGTGGAGGAGCGGCAAAGCCGGTCTTCGACCTCGACTCGATCGGCTTGATCCGGCTTCTCGACCGGATGAACAAAGGATTCGATGAGCACCATGAGAAGACGCAGTTCACAATCGGAGCCGTCGTCAATCCGTACAAGGCACGTGAAGGTGAGCTCATGCCGCAATATCTCAAGCTCCAGAAGAAGGTGGCGTGCGGCGCGGCGTTCATCATCACGCAGGTGGGGTATGACACACGAAAGGCCCATGAGCTGCGGCTGTATATGGACCACAACGATATGGGACACGTGCCGCTGATCGGCAACGTGTTCGTCCTGAACGTGAAGACGGCGCGGATGTTCAATGCAGGCCGCATCCCGGGCGTGGTTGTTTCCGAGGCGCTGCGCAAGCGGTGCGAGAAGGAGGGAGCCTCGCCGGATGGAGGAAAACGCTTCTTCTGCGAGTTCGCCGCACGCCAGATCGCAGTCTATCGCGGATTGGGATATCGCGGAGCATATCTGGGTGGAACGCAATCGGCCGAATCGATTGATGCTATCCTCGAAACGGTGCGTATGTTCAGTCCGGACGACTGGAAGGAATTCGCGAAGGATATGCTGTATTCGCGTCGGGGAGAGTTCTACTTCTACCGGGCAGATCCCAAGACCCATTTGTCTGATGGGGCTCGTCCGAATATGGCTTCCGTTCCCGGGAAGGGATTCTCACTGCAGTGGGCAATTTCCAGAGCCATGCATCGGGTCGCTTTCTCGTCGGGAAAGGGTCTTGCGCCGGCAGGCGCCTGGCTCTGTGCTCATGCCTCGGACAGTGCGAAAGGGCCTGCTCCGCTGCGGGCACTTGAACGGTTCAGCAAGTCCGTTCTGTACGGATGCAGGGATTGTGGCGATTGTTCGCTCCCGGAGACTGCCTTTCTCTGTCCTGAATCCCGGTGTGCAAAGAACCAGCGGAATGGCCCATGCGGAGGGTCACGGAACGGTCATTGCGAGGTGGACGGGTACGGTGAGTGCATGTGGATGCTGGCGTATGAGCGGCTGCAGCGGCAGGGAAGGCCCGAAGAACTGCTGGATCATGTCCCCGTGCTTCAGGATCAACGGCTACGCGGCACGTCATCGTGGGCAAATTTCTGGCTCGGACGAGATCACACTGCGACGTCCGGAACGACCACACAGGAGGATGTGTCGGCATGACTACGAAGCCCTTCACGACCGTCGGCGACCTGATCAATAACGCCTACGGACGGGCCCGGAAAGCTTTCAGGGCCCGCGACCTGACGGGGTATCAGAACCTTGCACGCTCGCAGACCGAACAGGGTGTGGACTATCTGGACGTCAATCTCGACGGCACGCAGCAGATCCAGGTGCGTCCCGAGGAGATGCTCGAATTCCTGCCGGAGGTCGTTGCGGCACTGCAGGAGGCTTCCCCCTTGCCGTTGTGCTTCGACAATCCTGCGTACGACTACCACAGGGTCGCCTTGAAGCATTACGACCGGAAGAAGAACGGCCGGCCGATCCTCGATTCGATCGCCGTATCGCGCGACCGTCTCGACGAGATGATCGAGCTCGTTGCCGAGTACGATACGATGGTAGTTGCCATGGTGTCGGAGCGCTTTGTGGATGGGGGGACAGCCCAGTGCATGACCCCGCAGGATGTGCATGCTGCCGCACGATATTTCGTCGAACGGCTCACTACGACCGCAGGCCGGACGATCGATCAGATCATCATCGATCCCGGCCTTGCGCCCGTCGGCGCCGATACATATGGGCTCGTGAACATCGGGCTGGACGCCATGAAGCTCATCAGGGCAGATAAGGACCTTGCGGGGGTGCACATCACGGTCGGACTGTCGAACTTCGCGTGGGGAACGCCGAAGCATGTGCGGCACGACCTGGAGAAGGCCTACCTTCGTATCGCATATGACGCGGGGCTGGATTTTCCGATCGTGAACCCGGAATCGGCGATGGAGCCGCTTCCGGCGGACCATCCGATGGTGGAAAAGCTGCGGAATGCCCTCGAGCAGGGAAGGGCGGAGGAGGAGGAGACGCAGGAGATGGCCGGATTCCGTCAGGCAGAAGCGGTGATGGGCATCTGGAGCGATATGCCGGAGCCCGACTGAGCCAGTTCGGGCTGTACGTCAGGGATTGACGAGGATCTCGTTCTCAGTGATGGTCAGCTCAACTCCTGCTGCCTTCGCAGCTTCCTGCAGGGCATAAGCGAGCATGACAGGCGGGTCGGTGCTGACGTCAAGCCTCCGCATCAGCCCCTCACCCTTTTTCTGCCCCACGGTCAGTGTGAGCTTCAATCCTCTCCTCTTGCACGCGATGCGCGTGCCATCTTCCAGCGTGGTATTCATCGGTTTGATGAACGCGTCGATGTAATGCACACCGATACCGGACTTGTCCGGTGCGGTCGGCGGGAGCTTCTCCCGCGCTCCCTGGTTGATGTCGCAGACCTTGATCATTGCGTTCCCTTCGTCATATGTTCTGATCCCTGGAGTTCCGCTTGTTCAGCGCGTACGCTATGACCTCGTACGCCATTCCCCACTTGTGATGCCGTCCGGCCTCGTTGCAGTAGCAGCCTGATGGGCTGTAGTCCCGCTTCCACCCGAACACATCGTGCAGGGGCCTCCCGAGCAGCGGCCGCTCGTCCCCGATGGTCCGCAAAAGCCCCCCGCCCGTGTTCTTGTATTCGCACATAGAGGTGTGGCCTGTGTCCTCCGGAGCAGGGACACATCGTGCATCGAGGATCTTCCACGCCTCAGATCGGGGGGCGAGTGATACAAGATAATGGAATTCGAGCGGACGGCCCATGTTCGAGCAGGTCGTTCCGCTGAACCGGAACGATGCCTTCACCGAGCCATCCTCTCCGATGTCCAGCGTAAGACGTTCATTCGACCATTTCTCGAGCACTTTCACAGCGAAGGAATAGGCGGGCGAGGGGCGGGCAGAGGGGTCGGCTGCGGCTGAACGGCCGATCGGTTCGGGTATTGGCAACGGCCGCGTGTATGGCATCCGTCGGTATGCGCAGCCTGCCAGCGAGCAGGACGTGCACGGGATGCGGTCAGATGCGCTTCGACCGATAGGAACCTCGTGGGAAACGCCGAACACGCCAAGAAGCGACTTCTTCGGCGTGAGCATCCCAGTGGGCAGAACCCCGAGGTCGCCGGGAAGGTCTTTGCCGAGCCCCTTTTGTATGGTCCCCATCAGATGCTGCTGGTCCAAAATGTCCCAGCCCGTATATCCGGGACTGATATGGGGGAGAATGGACAGCTTTTCACCATCCGCCCAGGCACAGAGCTGATATGCCGCCTGTGCGATCAGATGCTCCACGACTGCCGAGCCGAAGATCTCCAGGAAGAAATACTCATCCGGCCGTTCCTCATGCCAGAGAAGTCGGGCATATTCCTCGCATTCCTTGCCGGCGCTGACCGCAGCAAAGAAAGCTCCCTCGGCGCGTGTTTCCGCCAGGAGCTTGCTGAGCCCTGGTGAGGTGAAGGAAGCCCCGTCGATGTCGACGGTGTCCCCCGAGCAGGTCATCGAATGTGCCCGTCGGGCATAGGTCCAGGGCCTGCCATGCGCTGCATACCAATCGCGCGCCCAATCTGCCAGCTCCCGCGTTCGCCCGCTCATCTCAAAATCAGCGGGGAGCCCGAGCAGCCTCTTGTATTCCATCTCTGAGACGGAAATATCGGGACGGGTCTCTACGATCTCGAACGCGTCAGCCGCCATTCCCTTGCCCCGGCAGGTCCGTTGAGCCGATCGTCGAAACGGGATTGAACTGGCACCCCTCGACAAAGTAGTTGAAGAATTCCGGGTCGGATTCGAGCCGGCAGTGTCCGACCTGCGATATCAGCCGCTCAAGCTCCGCCCGTTTGGACCGGGAGAGGAGGGCGATGCAGGCGCCTTCAATGGCGGCATTTCCCACCTGAACGATCCGTGATTCCCCGATGTCGGGGATGAGCCCTATGCGTTTGGCTGAGGCGATGTCTATATGGCGCCCGAAACCTCCTGCGAGATAGAAGACCTCGACGTCATCGTATCGCGTGCCATACTCGTTGAAGATGACATGCAGTCCGGCAACATTTGCCCCTTTGGCCTGTGCAAGCTCGTTCACGTCGGATTCTGTGATGCTGATGTCCCCTTCAGTCGTCTCCTGCACCAGCACCCGTGAGCCGTCATGCTCGAACCGCCCGAGAGAGTTCATGCGGCCGGTCCGCAGCAGCTCGCTCAGAATATCGATGAGCCCCGACCCGCAGATCCCCTCCGGCGTGCTGTCCCCGATCACCGTCGTCGAGAAAGAACCATCAGCATGCATCGTCGCATGTTCGATCGCTCCCGGAAGGCCGGGCATGCCGAAGCTGATGCGTCCCCCCTCGAAGGCCGGTCCCGCGGGGCAGGAGGCGGCGAGCTGACGATGCCGATTCCCAAGGACGAGCTCGGTGTTGGTCCCGATGTCCATCAAGGCGACCAACCGGTCTTCATGAGCAATGTCGATGGCGAGCATGCAGGCAGCGGTATCGGCGCCGATATGTCCGCTGATGATCGGGAGGCCGTAAATGCGTCCTTTCGGATGCATCGGAAGAGAAAGCCGGCGGGGTGTGGCGGTGAGGCTTGTCGACGTGCGCTTCCCCTCGTGAAGCTCCGGCTCGGTGATCGACCGGTACGGGCTCTGTCCGATAGAATAGACATCGAGCCCGAAGAACAGGTCCCGCATGGTCGAATTCCCGACCACTGCCATCTCATAGATCGTTTGCGGATCGACGCCAAAGTCCTCGATGGCGTGGCTCAGGTATCCCGTGAGCGTCCGCTGCAGCAGCCTTCCGCGATTGTTCGTATCGAACTGGATCCTGGCCATCACATCCGACCCGCCGAACCGCTGTGGATTCTCGAACGACGTATCGGCGATGACCTCCCCTGTCTCGAGGTTCAGCAGACGGACGACGACGGTCGTCGTTCCGATGTCGACCGCGACGCCCAGGATCGGCGCGGTGGAAACAGCGATCTCTTCGTCATCCAGAAAGATCCGGTCGCCCTGTCGCGTCACTGCCGGTTCAGGTGTCAGCTGCTTCGCTTGTATGGGAAGCCGATACGCCTGGCGCTCCACCCGCATCTCGCCGCGCCGGAGCGTATGGCATCGGACGGTCCCTGCATCGGCCGCGAGGAGGGTCCTGCAGGAGAGCCGGAACGTCTCCGGCAGATGGCTCTCCTGAGGCGTCCGGGGGCTCAGCAACTCCATGCCCTCCACCACCTCGACCATGCACTCCCGGCACTTCCCCTGCTTGAGGCACGACGTGGGGACCCGAATGTCGAGCCTTTCGGCGCTTTCGAACAGGCTGGCTCCTTCCGGACCCTCTGTGCGGATGCCATTGATATGGAGTTCAATGCTCATATGCTGTGAATGTCCCTGAACATAGGCAATCACTCGTGAAAGTGAAAGACAAGAATAGCTCGGTGCCGGCGCGTACATACGAATGACATCCGCGGATGCCACGGATGTCATTCGACGATCGCAGCGTATGACGTGCTCTCAGGTCACTCTGCCCAGGGACCCACATCCTCGCGGTTGAGGGGTTGCCTCTCTGGAACATTCCCAGGGAGGTGCCACACGTTGCCTGTTCGTACCAATCCCGGATCTCGTTCGGCTACCCCATCGATCGGTGCTGCTGCCGCCCGTGCCTTTTTCGTTGCCCACGCAATATTGTCCTTCCAGACGGTCTCTGTGGGTGGGTTGAAGAATCTGATGAGCATTCCCCGGTCGCCGACAATGACGTTCTTCTCGACGACCAGGCGTGTAGGTGCCATGGGCCACCAGTTCCCCTGGAAACCGCCTCCGTCATATCCGAACTCGAATCCGCTCGTGTTGTTCACGAGCACGTTTCCCGAGATATGCGCGTCCCGGATGCGGAAGTGCTTCGTCAGCGATTGTCCGTCGCCATACTCTGCATCTCCGCCGATGACAGCCATAGCGGCGTCCCATTCTGTGCCAACCAGGCCCTCGAGGTAGTTATCGGTGATCTTCATCCCCGATCCGCACCAGCGAATGCCTCCAGTCCCAAGTGTCCACGTCCTTCCGGTACTGTCGAGAAAACTGCCAGTCCGTCCATTGCCAAGGATGAAATTGCCGTGCACGACGCTGCCGTTCCCGTGCCGGAGCGAGAGCGTTCCGAGACATTCACGGAAGGTGTTGAACCGCACCGTATCGTCGCTCGATTTCACGGAAATATACTCCGGGTCCCCGTCGCACTGCTCGAACAAGTTGTATTCCAGGATGGTGCCTCCGCTGGACAGGGTGTATTGCGACGAACCGATCCGGATGGCTTCGAGCGCGTTCTCGGCACGGGGGCCTATGTTCGCGAAGAGGTTATGATCGATGAGATCCGCCCGGGAGACTCTCGGCTCCGCGGTCATCGTCCCCTCGATGGTGATGTAGTTCCCCAACTGAGTCTTGTTCTCAAATGAATTGTGATCGATTCGGTTCCAGCCGCTGAAGCGGGTCGTATCATCCGGAATCCCCGATACCATCACCCATGAGCTCCGCGTCGTCTCCGTGAGCTCGAAGGTATTTCTTGTTATCCGAACGTGCTGACATCCCTGCAGATAGACGGCAGGGCCGACCGTTCCCCGGAATGCAAGGCCCTCGACCACGATATGTTCCCCGCCGATGAGCAGAAGTCTCGTCGGACCGGTGATCACAGCCTCGCCCCGGTTCTTGGCGCGGATGACGATCGGCCGGTCAGCTGTTCCGCTCTGATCGAGTATGAGATCTCCGTTCAGATCATAGGACCCGTCTGCGAGCAGAATGCTGTCTCCTGGTTGAGCGCCTGCCAGTGCTTCGGCAAGTCCTTCTGCCGTCTGCACCTCGTAGACCCGGCCGGACTGCTGGGTGCACGAAAAAAGGGCTAGGAGGAATAGAATGGAGAGAACTGCATGTGACGATCGGGGTGTCCTGGTCTCGCTCATATCTTCACTCCTTGGATGGGTGACGTCGATGATCTCCGGGAATGTGTTCACAATCCCTGCTTCGTCTTGCCGAGGCCCGTTTCACGAAGCACGAGTTCCGTGGGGATCCTGACATGCTGCTCGGGAATGTCGTCACCGTGTTTGATGATCTCGTACAGAAGCTGGAACGATTTTCGCCCTAGTTCTCCCGTGGGTTGATAGACGCAGCTCAACGCCGGAGAAATGAACCGGTGCATGTCGCTGTCGCCGAAGGAAATGATGTCGATATCTTCAGGAATGCGCACCCCGACATCGCGGGCGGCCTCGTACACGCCGAGAGCGACGGGATATGTGACGGCAAAGATGAATTCGGGCAGCATCTTCTTGTTGTAGAGCTCCATGAATCCTTTGTAACCGTTCTCCTTCCCGAATCCGACCTCTATGATCCATTCCTTTCTGACGGGGATGTTGTGGTCCTTGAGCGCCTCCGTGAAGCCCTGCAGACGTTCCAGGCCGATATTGATGTGCTGCGGTCCGGCGAGATGGGCAAGCTGAGTGTATCCCGCACGGATGGCCTGCTCGGCGGCCTGGTACGAACCTCCCTTGTCATCTACGACGACGCTGCTGAACCCTTTTGGAGTGGGGACCGGCGTCCTGTCCATGAAGAGGAGAGGAATGCCGCGGCTCTTCACCCTGCTGAAGATCCCGAAATCCTTCGTCGCCTGTGTCAGCGATACCATGATGCCGTCGACCCTCATCGAGATCAGGGTCTCGAGATGCTTGCGCTCCTTCTCCGGATCCTCATGGGAGACCATAAGGATGATCTCGTAGTTGTTCTCGAAGGCCGTCGCGTAGACCGTCTCGATGACGGAACCGAAGAAGAAGTGCGCGATCTTCGGTACCACCAATCCCATCATCTGCGACCTGCGTGCGCTCAGGTTACGCGCCATGAGATTTGGGCTGTAGCCGAGCTCGTCCGCGACCTTTCGCACCTTCTTGCTGGTCTCGTGCGAAATGTCCGGGTGGCCTCTCAACGCCTTCGAAACGGTCACACGGGAGACCTTCAGCCGTTTGGCGATGTCCTCAAGCGTGATGTGGCCTTTCTTCTTCATGTCCGGTCCTTCATGACAGGGATGGTGAGTGAGTCGATCATCAGCGTTGTATCCGTGCAGATCCGCCCTCGGCGAAAGACCTGACCTGCTCGACCGTCGCCATGGTCGTATCGCCGGGGTAGGTGGTCAGCAGTGCGCCATGTGCCCACCCCAGGCGTACCGCATCCTCTGGCTTTTCGCCGGTGAGGAGTCCGTAGATGAATCCGGAAGCGAATCCGTCGCCGCCTCCGACGCGGTCGTACACATCCAGCTCGCAGGTCGGTGCAGTATATGATGTGCCCCCGATCCATGCGACGGCGCTCCAGCTGTGCCGGTTCGTGGAGTGGACCTCCCGCAATGTCGTTGCGACGGCCCTCACCGTCGGGTATACTTTCTGGACCTTCTCCATCATGCCGAAGAATGCCGAAGGATCCAGTTTGGATGTTGCAGCCACCTCAGGACCGGGAATGCCAAGGCCCTTCTGCAGGTCTTCTTCGTTGCCCACCAGCACGTCGACGTGCTCGACGATCCGCCGGATGACCTCCACGGCCTTCTTCTCGCCCCCCCAGATGTTCCAGAGCTTCGCCCTGTAGTTCAGGTCGAAGCTTGTGACCGCGCCTGCCTGTTTTGCATGCTTCATAGCTTCCATGATCACCTCGCCGGTCGTTTCGGACAGCGCGGCAAAGATGCCTCCGCTGTGGAACCATCGGACGCCGCCGGCAAAGATCTCTTTCCAGTTGAAGTCGCCGGGTTTCAGCAGTGAGGCGGCTTCATTGGACCGGTTGTAGAAGACCACAGGCGGGCGGACGCCCTGGCCGCGGTCGCTGTAGACGGTGGCCATGTTCGGCCCGTTCACCCCATTATGTTTGAAGTGCTTGTAGAAGGGGGTGACACCCATCGCGCGGACCCGCTCCGCGATGAGGTCCCCGACAGGATAGTCCACCATGGCCGTAAGAATCCCGGTCTTCATCCGGAAGCAATCGGCGAGGTTTGCCGCAACATTGAACTCGCCGCCGCTGACGTGGATACTGCACGACGAGGCCTTGCGGAACGGGATCACACCCGGATCGAGCCGATGGATCAGTGCTCCGACGCTCATGAAATCGAAGGCCGCTGATGGAAGGATCTTCAGAACTGCGCTCATGGAGAACTCCTGATGAATGTTGACCTACGAGGATGCTGACCAGGGATTGTCCTTCAGGCGGTAGAGGACCTCACCGGCCTTGGGGACGTACAATCTTCCGTCCGACTCGCGATCCTGCCATTCCAGGGGATCGATCGTGGCAGGGTCGCGATAGCCAAGATTGATGCGCTCGCATGTCTCCCGCGGTATCCCCGTCGCGAGCGTGACGGTAATGCGGGGCGTTTCGGCGCCATCCGTGAAGGTTCCGACACCCTTCACATGCGTCGAGTGCGCAAGCACACCCTTCGGGATATGGCCGAACTCTTTCATCCGGGTGGCGAAATAGTCGCGTACGTGATATCCGATCTTTTCGATAAGGGCTCCATGTGTCACGGATATCTCTGTCAGGTGCGGGGCGTAGATGATCAGCTCGCCGCCATCCGCTACCACGGGTTCGAGCTTGTAGGCGGCCTTTGCGGCGACCCATAGTTCGTCGTACATGGGTGCAGGGCAGGAGAGGACGCTCGGGAAAGGCCGGTCCATGTAGCGCACGTGAAGCTGCGCAGACAGGTCGGCGGCCTCTGACCATGCCTCTTCGGGCGTTCCGCAGAAGAGGCCGTTCAGTCCCTGCGGACCGACAACGAGGCTCATGCACAGGCGTTTCACCGGCATCAGGGCCGCGGCCGCATCGACGACAGCACGGACTGGGGTGTGCTTCGCACCTATGATGGCAGGGCTCGTGATGAGGGCGCCGAGCCAATGGAACATGTCGAGGATCTCCTGGCCGGCGATGCCGGGGAAGAAGTACTTGTTCCCGCCCGAGAAACCGACGACCTCATGCGGAAATGTGGGACCGACGATCAGGACGACGTCGTAGTCCAGGATCAAGCGATTGATCGTGACCGGAACATCCTCCCGGATATGCCCTGCGGACAGACGTTCAACCTCTGACGCCGGAAGCGTGCCGATACGTGTCAGGGTGTCGGGGTCCTTCCATGCATGATTGAAGACCCGGACGTTCGGGAACGATGCAGCGCGCTCTCCCGGGGCAAGGCCGAGCCTCGTATCGATGGCCGCCTCGCTCATCGGGGGATGTGTCCCCAGGGCAATGAGGAGGTCGAGCTTGCCCGGCGCTGTCGCGAGAAGCCTGTACAGCACCCGGAACATCACGTCGATCGGCGCAGAGCGGGTGTGGTCCGGTATGACCGCAAGGACCTTCCGGCTGGCAAGACGTTCCCGCTCCACGAACCCTGCCGCGATGGCAGCGATCTCAGGTTCCGATAGCACCAATGATGAGGAGCCTTTGCCCAGTGTGCTCACAGACTTCGTCCTATCGCAGTGTGCTCAATGGAACGGGGTCCATGTCCGAGAATGCCTGGTTCTCGCCCCCCATGCCCCAGCAGAACGAGTAGGCCCCCGTCCCCGCGCCGGCATGGATCGACCACGCCGGAGAGATGACCGCCTGGCGGTTCGCGACGATGATATGGCGCGTTTCCTCCGGAGTTCCCATCAGGTGCACGATCCGCGCTTCCGGGGCCATGCCGAAGTACATATAGACCTCCATCCTGCGCGTGTGCGTGTGCGGAGGCATCGTGTTCCATACCGAACCCTCCGCGAGCTCTGTGTGTCCCATGACGAGCTGACAGCTCTTGATGCCGTTCTCATGGATCACCTGAAAGATGGTCCGCTTGTTCGCCTCTTTCGCTGACCCGAGCTCGACCCTGTTCGCGTCCGATTTCCTGCCGAGCGTTGTCGGGTGCGAGGCATGTGCGGGATAGCTGAGAAGATAGTACACGGCCGGATTGTGCGGGTCCGTCGACCGGAAGCTCACCTCATTCGCCCCCATCCCAACGTACAGATAGTCCGTGAGGCCAAGCGTATATGACGTACTGCCCACGTGAACCTCTCCGTTCCCGCCGATGTTCATGATGCCGAGCTCACGCCTCTGAAGAAAGAAATCCGCCTTGAGCTCGTCGAACGGCTTCAGGGAGATGGCAGCTCCTGTAGGGACGATACCTCCGACGATGGCCCTGTCGAGGTCGGAGTAGACGAATGAGGCCTTGTCGTTCTGGAAAAGGTCCCCGACGAGGAAGTTCTTTCGCAGCTCGTCGGTAGAGAGTGTGGGTGTCCGGATGGGGTCCGGTGAGAATCGACGTTCCATGATCTGCTCCTTCTTTGACATCGGCCGGATCACCCGACCGTGAAACCGAGGGCGGCGAGGGTGTCCCTCAGACTGCCCGTGTTGTCTGGCCCGGTGACGCGGGTGTGACAGAACTCATGACGCATCGGGTATTCCGCGCGCAGCCTGCGGAAATGGGCTTTCCTTTGGCCGACCGGCAGGTCGAGCATGCTCCGCAGTGCGGCATCGTCGCGCTCGATGTCGTAGGCGGACTGGACCGCCTGAAGCAGCCCGGCCTCGCGGCTCTCCGCGGGGGTCAGCGACACTGACTGTTTCCGTTCGTTTACCATCTCCGGGATCGAACGGTCCGCGTCGAGGCCGAAATGAGCGCAGGCGGCCTCGAACATCATCCTGATCGCATTCACCTTCCCGTCAAAAGAGTACCCTGCGATATGAGGAGTGCCGAGTGCCGTGCGCCGGAGGAGGTCCGCCGGGATCTCCGGCTCTCCCTCCCAGACGTCGAGCACTGCAGAGCTGAAATGGCCGTCAGTAAGCGCTTTCGTCAGTGCCGCATTGTCGACCACAGCGCCGCGGGACGTATTGATCAGCGTTGCGCCGCGGTGTACGGCGCGCAACCGCTTTTCGTCGAAGAGGTGCCAGGTCGGGTCCTGACCGGACCTCGTGAGAGGCACGTGGATCGTGACCACGTCGGCGTCCATGAGGGCGTCGATGGGGAGAAATGACCCGTCACCGGTCTGCCGCTGCAGGGGCGGGTCGTTCATCAGGACTTTCATCCCCAGCGCCCGGGCGACAGCGACGACGCGCGAGCCGACGTTCCCGACGCCGACGACGCCGATGCTCTGACCGGCGAGCGGTCTTTCCCTGCGGATCGCAAGCGCAAGAAGGGCTGCGACGATGTATTCTGCGACGGAATTGGCGTTGCTCCCCGGGGCGCTGGCGAATCCGATGCCATGCTTCCGGAGGTATTCAAGATCGACATGGTCCGTACCGATCGTCGCTGTTCCCACGAAGCGGACCTTTGTGCCGCCGAGGAACGCTTCATCGATCTTCGTCTCCGTCCGTACGATGACGGCATCGGCGTCCATGACCGCCTCGCGAGTGATCTGCGCCGTCGGAAGGAGCCGTACCCTACCCAGTCGGCCGAAGAGCGACTCGGCATAGGGATTCTTGCTGTCGATGACGAAGTTCATTTCAGATCGTCATGGCGGTGAAGCCGCCGTCGACAGGGATGATCGTTCCCGTCACGAACGATGATGCCTTGTCCGATGCGAGCCATAGAAGGGCGCCCGTCAGTTCTTCTGGTTCACCGTAGCGCTGCATCGGTGTATGGCCGAAGATCATCCGCTTCCGCTCTTCCGTGAGGATCTTCCGGTTCTGTTCTGCCGGGAAGAATCCGGGCATGATCGCGTTCACCCTGATCTTCTGCAGCGCCCATTCCCGGGCGAGGAACCGGGTCAGATTGTTCACGCCTGCCTTCGACACGGAATACGTGAGCACCCGCGAGAGCGGAATTTCGGACGAAGCCGACGAGATATTGATGATGCTGCCTCCCGACTTCTGTTCGATCATCTGCTTGCCGAAGACCCGGCAGGCATAGAAGACCCCCCGGAGGTTCGTATCGATGATCTTCGTCCACTCTTCATCGGAGATGTCGAACACGGGAGTGGGCGAGTTGACGCCTGGTGCATTGACGAGGATGTCCACCTTTCCCCATGCCCCGACGATTTCGGTGAGCGCCTCTGCAAGGGCTGCCTGGGAGCGCGTGTCCGTATGCAACGCACGCGCAGTGCCTCCGTCAGCCGTGATCTTCGCGACGATCGCCTCCGCGCCGGCCCTGTTGCCGTCGTACCCGACGGCAACTTTCGCTCCTGCGCGGCCGAGGGCGTGTGCCATACTGCCGCCGAGGACGCCGCTCCCGCCGATGACGACGGCGACCTTGCTGTCAAGACTGTACAGGTGTTCGAGGTAGCTCATAGGCTTCTGTGGTCAGGATGCCGCTGGCTGTGAGACATCGATCCGTGCCGGTTCGAGCTTCGGCACGATGAGATGGATGAAGAAAAGCGCGCTCAGATATGTCGATCCGGCGATAATGAAGACCACAACATAGCTTCCTGTTGCCTGCAGGAGCGCACCGGTGAACATGGCAATGAACATACCTCCGATGGCACCCGCCGTCCCCCCGATGCCCGTGACTGAGCCGACTGCAGCCCTGGGGAACATGTCTGACGTGAGCGTGAACAGGTTGGCCGACCATCCCTGGTGAGCTGCGGCTGCGAGCGATACGAGCGCGACAGCAAGCCAAAGATCGGTGACGTTCGCAGCGAATGCCACCGGAACGACCGACGCAGCGCAGACGAACATCGCCGTCTTTCGGGCCCTGTTGTGGGTCCATCCTCGTTTCAGAAAGAAGGATGAGAGCCATCCTCCGCCGATGCTTCCGACATCGGCGACGATATAGATCACGATGAGCGGCAATCCGATAGAGTGCAGGTCAAGACCGTGATTCCGGTGGAGGAAATCAGGTATCCAGAAAAGATACAGCCACCAGATCGGGTCTGTCATGAACTTTCCTAATGCGAAGGCCCATGTTTGCCTATGGGTGAGAAGCGTGCGCCAGGGAATGCGGACGACCGGATCGGGCGGATCGCTGCGGATATAGTCCAGTTCGGCCTTCTTGAGCCGCGGATGATCCTCAGGGGAACGGTAGACCCACAGCCACCAGGCGACCCAGAAGAATCCCAGCGCGCCTGTGATGTAGAAGGCGTACTCCCATCCCAAATACAGGGCTATCGACGGTACCACGAGAGGCGTGATGAGAGCACCGACGTTCGTCCCGGAATTGAAGATGCCGGTCGCCAGGGCCCGCTCCCTCTTCGGGAACCATTCCGCGACCGATTTGATGGAGGCCGGGAAGGCGCCTGATTCACCGATGCCCAGGGCGAACCGTGCGATGGCCAGACCGACTGCCGCGCCGGATATCGTCACGAACGCGAAACCGGTCGATGCGTCGAGGTTGATCATGGAGAAGCTCCAGCCTTCGAACCACGTCGCCGCTCCGTGTGCGATTGCCGCGATACTCCAGAAACTCACAGCGACCGCGAAGCCGCGCCGGACACCCACCCGGTCCATGAACCGACCAGCGAACAGGAAGCCTATCGCATAGGCGAGCTGGAATCCGAAGACGATCGACGCGTAGATGCGCTCATCTCCCCATCCGAACGTCTCCATCAGGGTCGGCTTCAGGATGCCGATGACCTGACGGTCCACGTAGTTAATGATCGCTCCGAAGAGGAGCAGTGCACAGATGATCCAGCGATGATACCCGACCTTCCAAGGGGAGGCCGCGCTCTGTGTACCTGCATCGTTCTGCATGAGTCATCCTTTGATGTGTGTGAAGGAGCGTCTCGTTCCCCGGTGGTTCAGACCGAGTAGGCCGTCGAAGCGGTTTCGCCGCCGCGGCCTGTCCAGTTCGTATGGAAGAACTCACCCCGCGGTCTGTCGAGGCGTTCGTACTGATGAGCCCCGAAGTAGTCCCGCTGTGCCTGCAGGAGGTTCGCCGGCAGCAGGGGATTGCGCAGGCCGTCATAGTATGCAAGTGCAGTCGAGAAGGCCGGGGTCCATATGCCGTTCTGGACAGCATCTGAGACCACCCTGCGCCATGATCCCTGTGCCTCATCCATTTTCTCTTTGAAGAAGGGATCGAGCAGAAGGTTCGTCAGTCCGGCATCCTTGTCGAACGCCTCCTTGATCCTGCCCAGGAAGGCCGAGCGGATGATGCAGCCGCCGCGCCACATCAGCGCAATGCCGCCGTAGTTCAGGTCCCACCCGTACTCTTCAGCCGCGGCACGCATCAGGGAATATCCCTGCGCATACGACACGATCTTCGAGGCGTACAGTGCCTTTTCGAGGTCCGAGATGAATGCGTCGCGGTTCCCCTTGAATGCGGGTTTCGGGCCCGTCAGTACCTTCGATGCTTCAACGCGTGCATCCTTCACGGCCGACAGGCACCGTGCGAACACTGCCTCGCCGATGAGCGTCAGCGGGATGCCGAGGTCGAGGGCGGCGACTCCGGTCCATTTCCCGGTCCCTTTCTGTCCGGCGGTGTCAAGGATCCTGTCCACGAGGGGCTTGCCGTCCGTGTCCTTGTAGGCAAGGATCTCGCTTGTGATCTGGATCAGATAGCTGTCCAGGTCGCGTGAGTTCCATGCGGCAAAGACCTTTGCCATCTCATCGGCCGTCATGCCAAGGTAATCCCGCATGAGGAGGTAGGCCTCGGTGATGAGCTGCATGTCGCCGTACTCGATGCCGTTGTGGACCATCTTCACGAAATGTCCGGCCCCTTTTTCCCCGACCCAGTCACAGCAGGGCGTGCCGTCCTGAACTTTTGCGGCAATTGCCTGAAATATTGGTTTCACATGTTCCCATGCCGACGGTGAGCCGCCCGGCATGATGGACGGTCCCAGCAATGCGCCCTCTTCGCCCCCTGAGACACCCGTGCCGATGAACCGGAGCCCCTTGGATTCGAGATATTCCGTGCGTCGTGTGGAGTCCGGAAAGTGGCTGTTCCCGCCGTCGATGATGATGTCGCCCTTTGCCAGATGGGGGAGGAGGAGCTCGATGAACTCATCGACCGGCTTGCCCGCCTTGACCATCAGCATCACCTTGCGCGGGGTCTTCAGGGAGGCGACGAATTCCTCGATCGACCGAGTGCCGACGATCTTCTTCCCCTTTGCCCGGCCGGACATGAAGGCATCGACCTTCTCGACGGTGCGGTTAAAGACGGAGACGGTGAATCCTTTACTTTCCATGTTGAGGACGAGGTTCTCGCCCATGACTGCGAGGCCTATGAGGCCGATATCTGAGGAGGACATGATGAGATCGATAAGATGGTGAACAGTGAATAGTGAATGGTGAATAGTGTACGTCTAGGAGCTTGCGGAAAAACATTTCGCGCCCGCCTGACTCGCGTCAGGCCTGCCTGCAGGCCCGCCTGCAGGTATTCGGCGGGCAGGTATTCGTCAGGCAGGCGAGGCAGGCAACGACCCCGCCTGCCATTGGAGATCCAGGATGGCGGGCAGGCGCGACGGTCAGTGAATGTCAAATATGCCACGCACGCCATGTTTTTTGATGATATTTTGATCGTTGCGTTCGCTGCTCCCGCTGCGAGCGCTGCGCG
>CAZHOJ010000002.1:373103-433410 GCA_964534125.1 uncultured Ignavibacteriaceae bacterium | reverse complement strand
TGAAGAATGCCGACGATAAGATGGCGGCGAAGCTCGAACGACACCCGAAGCTTCTTGCGCGGGTACTCCAGATCGTCACAGAGCAGTTGCGCCAGATCGGGTCAGGGGGGAGGAGCGTACATGACTCCCTCGTATAATCTAAAAAACGCGATACGAAAGGCGACCCCTACCCTGGGGTCGCTCATCGGGAAGGTGAAGGATAGGGTCGAGACCGAGCGTGTGTTGGATGCCCTTGATCTGAAGCAAAAGCTTGGTCTTCGGCTCGATGGTACGGAGTGGAGAGGCGAGTGCCCGACCGGGCACGAATCGCAGAGCCATGAGTCTTTCAACCTTAGTGATACGCACGGAGTCTTCCACTGCTGGAACTGCGGTATCGGCGGAGACCTTATCAGTCTCGTTGGTATGGTCGAGTATGTGGGAGTGAAGGAAGCGTCGAGACTCTTGGCTGAGAGATTCGCACCTGATCTTCTGCCGGAATTCGACGTGGTTGACGCTGACCTTACTCCCGAGGAGAAGGAGGCACTTGAGCGAGCGGTCCTCTACAGACTGATCTACGAGGAAGGGCATCGACAGCTCTTTCAGCCGGAAGGACACGAAGCACTTGCGTATCTGACTGCTGAACGTGGCTACGATGCGGCCCTGTTAGAGAAGACCGAATGGATCTACTGGGATACCGAGGCGAACCTGCGAGCGTACCTCAGGAAGGTCGCTCCCTCAAAAGAGGGCATGATCGCTGATCTACCATTGCATGGTGCATATGGTGACCGGTTTCGTCTGGCTGTCCCGTTTCGGGACCGTCACGGTGTTATCAGGGGATTCCTGAAAAGAGCCCACGTGAAAGAGGGCTTCGAGGTAAAGGGCAAAACCGGCATCCGTTATGATTCCACGGCAGGACTGAGGAAGACGGATCCCTTCGGCATGCACCGCATTCGGCGACAGGACGAGCTGGTGTTGGTGGAAGGATATCCCGATGCAACGTACCTGCCAGCTCTTGGCGTGAACAATGTGGTTGCGCTCGGACAGGCAGCGTTTTCGGAGGCATACATTGCAGGAATGGAGTCGGTGGGAGTGAGGCGGTTGATACTCGCCCTGGACAACGACGGTGGGACTGGGATCGCTAACACTGAGCGGATCTGTACCTTGTTCGCTCCCAGCGACATTAAGGTATTTGTCCTGGATCCAATGCTCCTCGGGAATCATAAGGATCCGGACGAATACGTCAAGGCCAACGGGATTGATGCCTTCAGACAACTTCTAGAGAAGGCTCAGACGGGTTGCGCATGGATGGCCTCACGAGTCCTGGCCAAACATGACATCACGACTGACGTGGGACGGGAGAGAGCGATTGCCGAAGTGCTGGAGTTTGCTGACACCGTGGCAAGCGCGCGAGACGCCGAGATGATACTGAGACTTTTGGCAGAGAGACTCAACCTTACGGATGAGGTGCTCGCTGAGGATTTCAAGAGGCTCCAGGAGCGGCAGGCATCGGAGCGGTTGAAGGAAGGGCTTCGGGTGGCCGGCAGAAAGGCTGAGCACGCCGTCATGGAAGGGGATCCTGACAGGGCGGTACAGGGTCTGCAAGACGATGTCTCAGCACTTCGCGTGGCCTACAACCGGGTGAATGAACCGGAAGTACTTTCGTTGGGAGATTTCCTTGCGCAGAAGCGGGCGCGGGACAGTGAGCGGATACCAGGAGAGCGCATCGGCTATGATCTGACAGATTTTGCGGAGATCGCTAAGGAGATCCAGGGCCTGCAGAGTGGCCTCTACGTTATTGCTGCAGATCCAAACATTGGGAAAACTGCCTTCATGGTGAGTCTTGCCCTGGACGTGCTGAAGTCAAATCCCAAGGCCTGCTGCCTGTTCTATTCTATGGACGACAGCCGTGATGTCATCATCAACCGGATGCTTGCAAACCTGACCGATATGCGGATCAACGAGGTGAGGTTCCGACCGGAAGATCCAGCGAAGCAAAAACTGCTCGATGATGCGTATGGACTGCTGTCCGATTGGGATCGTGCAGGCCGGTTGGACGTCCGCGAAGGGACCGCTGGTCTCACGATGAGCAGGATTCACGAGGAGATCCGGACCCATGCTCATCGGGATGATGCCGTGGCGTTCATCGATGGGGTCTTCAATGTGCCGTTGGATGTCGATTTCGACAGCATTCGGGTTCAGAACATCGAGCGGGCGAATCAGGTCAAGCAGATCGTCCGGTCGTTCGATATACCCATGATCGTGACGGCAGAATTCCGGAAAGAGGGAAGGGATGAAGCGTACAGGGCAAAGAAGGAGCGGACCCTCCACGACATCATGGAGACAGGGAAATACGGTTACAACGCAGATCTGGCTATTCTGCTGTCACCAAAACATCCGGATGCGTACAAGCAAGAGGATGAGCCGATCATCATCGCAGACTTCGGGAAGAACAAGCTGGAATCCTTCCGAGGCTCGATGGAGCTGAAGTTTATCCGGGCAAAATCAGCGATAACTCTCGTCGCTGGCTCCAAGATTCAACAATAAGGAGTGACAAAATGGGACATGTGCAATTCATACTTGAGAACCGGAAGAAACATGTGCAGGCGGAAATCCCGCCTGCACCGATTCGGTCGGTCATCCTGCCGCAAGGTCTGCCCGGTATCAATCGCCGGGAGCGACAGTTGAAACTGAATAAGACAGCTCTGAAGCGACAATATAACGAGGCGCTGGTAGGGCTTCGCAATCTCAACAAGACCAGGAAGAGCATGCGTCGGGAGAAAAAAAGAGAGATGACCGCGCGAATAGCAGGGCTCAAGGGCCGCATGAGTGACCTGTTGGAAGGAATTGGGGTCTACACGCCGGAGGAGAAGCTTCATGGTTTCCGGGAGGACAACGATGGGTTCTGAAAATATTCGTGTGAGTGCCCACGCACAGCGGTTGAAGATCGGCCGCAAAGCAGACGGTACGAAACCAACGCTGTCACATCAGCTCAAAGACCAATCTCTGGCGGCATTGGCACAGGCGAAGCACCTCAGGCATGTGGGCTTCAAGCTCACGGCGGCCCAGGAGAAGGCTTTGCACGCTGTCCAGGTCTTGCTGGACGATACAGGCTATGAGGGAAACAGGCCGCCGGTGAAAGCGCAGCGTCGTCAGTACAGGCTTGAGCGCACGCTGCCGGTATTGAGAGTGAAGAGTAGTGAGTTTCTGAAGCAGTACGGGGTCAGGAAGCTAAAGACGACAAAGGGATGTGTATTCAGTCCAGGTGCCAGGCGCGTGGCGATGAATGCATTGAGAGATCTCAGAACCGATCTGCATGTGATCATATATGAGAAAACACTGCCGGGCAGGAAACAAAAGGTCCGTGTGGAGGATGTAGCTCCCTTACTACACCTCAGATTCCTTAATGGTGGACGCACAATCGAAATCACCCCAAACCCAGTCCTCGTCGATCAGATTGACACGTATTTCGCTCTACGTCCCCGGGACTTCTATGAGCATCTCTCCACTCTTTCTCCGACCGAGGCGCGCTTTGTCAGCATGATCTATTCCGAGATGGAGGTCCATCGGAGAATTGCGCACGGGAAGGGAGGGTCGTCTTGGACAATTCGTCTAACCGTCGAGACACTCGCGAAAAAGCTAAGGGTGGACTCACTGCTCCGAAGCAGGAAGAAAGCGGTGCTCCGGAAAAAGCTGGTCAACCTCTATGATAAAGGAGTGAAAGCAGGCCTCCTCGAATGGTACACTCTCGATCAGCCGGCAACGAAGGGCAGGGTGGTCGACGTCCTGAAGCTTAATCCGAACGCGTTGAAGGATATAGTACCTGATGGAGCGGATTCCAGTACTGACGAGAGCGAAGTATAGTACCGGTTGGAGCATGCAAGGCTAAGAAACACAATGATGGCGGTACTCCGATCCATGTTTCGGACCCTTATGATACTATCATGATTTTGTATCCCCGCCCTCTGCTCACGCGGCGGCCGGGTTGGGGGTCCTGGTCGATGGAAATTATCCTCTGACGTTCGTAATATGATCATATTTAGAAAATGAGGTGAGAGTTGCCATGATCAAGCATATTCTCGATACCAACTGTTTCTACAGCCTTGCCGGAAATGCGGCACGCATAAAGAAAATGAAGGCGCGTGAACCGAAGGTTGCCACGAGTATCATTGCTCCCCTTGAAATTGCGCGGATTTCGGAAAAAGACTTTGAGAAAAGACAACGCGCCATGAAAGCCCTGGTAGACTGCGAGACTGTCATCATCAGAGAGAACCCGGATAGTGTTGTGAGAAGAGCCTTTGGTATGGACCCGTATCAGGATGACAGGTCGGTTGATGTGCTGATTCGCGCAGTCACCGAAGCGAGAGACTTCAAGGAGGCCACGCAAGGGTTCTTCTCACCCATCGATAAAGGCATCGTCAAACTCCATCCAGAACGTATCGTTGATTGGAAGAAGGAGCTCTCTTCACACTTCTCTCAGGCGGTGGTCAACGGCAACAAGGGGATGAGGGATCTCTTTCTCTCTGAAGTGGAGAAGCTAAACTTGGGCTGGAATGAGCGTCAAGAAAAGAGTTTTGTTGAAGTTTTGAATGCGATGAGCAGTCAAGAAGCGCTGGAGCGGGAGTATGCGATTATGGGTCTGGCGATACGGGCAGGGGCACTTGAATTCGAAAGTGCGATGAAGGCATTGTCAACGGGCACGGGCGAACAGCTGAGAAAACAGGCGGTTGACATGTATAATGGCCTCCTGGACGGTTTTATCAAAGTGTACCAGGAGTATCAATCTCGAATGTCAAAACGAGGTACTCAGCCAGAAAAGAATGCCCTATTTGATATGGAGTTTTTTCTGCATCTGGACGCCCACGGATCTCCTCTTACCTTTGTAACCCAGGAAGATCTTTGGGTGGAAGTGGGAAGAGAGGCGCTCCCTGGACGCGTTATAAGCCTGGCTGATATCGCTGATTAGCAATTGCTTGTCACTTAGGCCCATTGTAGATTACGTGCACACTATAGGCGATCGGGTAACGCGGAACTGAACATTCTGCCTGTACCGATTCGAATTCGGCTCTTCTGCAGGACTCTTAATCAGTGGGTTCCAGGTTCGAGTCCTGGTGGGTGCACAAAATGAAAAAGGTCCGCCGAAGGCGGACTTTTTTCATTTTGAGTATGATTAGCAGGATGTAGCTGTCCTGTCGAAGTCACGCGAAGCGTGACGGAGACCTCGCCGGAACAGAGTGAAGGCGGGGTGGGTGCACAGAGAGACCCCGAATTCGATAAGGATTCGGGGTTTTTATATTTCTACGCCGCCTGCGGCGGCACCTCAGACCGCAAACTGTGCAGTCGACTGTGTAGTACCACTACACACTTTACTACACACCTCCCTGATCGCCGGAAGGGAAATCCGGCGATGTATCTCTTCAAGCGCGGCTCACGATACTGCCTGGCCTTCGACTACGAAGAAGGCAAGCAGGTGCGTGTCTCCACCGGTTGCAGGTTGAAGTCCGATGCGACCGAGTTCCTCCGCAAGTTCCAGATCGACGAGCACCTGAAGAAGGCGAAGAAGGAGCAGAAGCTCCTCTCCGAGTTCATGAAAGAGTTCGATCGGCACTCCAACTGCCATCACTCCCCGAAGACCACCTCGTCGTACCATATTGCCCTCATCGGATTCCAGCGTCTAATGGGAGATCGGTAGTTCAAAGCCTACGGCGTCCGGGATGTCGAGGAGTTCATCTTGCGAAAGCGGCAGGAGCGGTCTCTTACGACCGTGCGGTCGTACCACACCCACCTCTCAGCTGCCTTTGAGGTTGCAAGGCGCTGGGAATATATCGACAAGAACCCGTTCCGTATGGTCAAGAGGGTGAAGCCCCCGGAATCCACGCCTATCTTCGTGACCAAGCAACAATTCGAGCTCCTCATGCGGCTGACCGACGACCAGGATCTGAAAGACGTCCTCCTGACAGCTGTGATGACGGGGATGCGTCTCGGAGAGCTGATGGCACTACGGTGGGAGGAGGTGAACCTTGCGGGGCGCACCATTCTGGTCCGCTGCGTTGGTGCTGAATCGAATGTCAGGCACGCGGAGAGCAGAATGCAGTACCGAGTGGAGCAGAATGTAGTACCGGACGGGCGGAGGGAGGCGCTGAATCTGCAGCGAACCGACTTCAACTGCCAGTTGTGAATGTCGTCAATGCTGCGTCTCCCTCTCCCGGGTTATCTGACACTCTCCTTGATTCTTTCCAGTGCGCCTCTGTAGGCATCCTGCTGATCCTTCGGGGCGAGACTGAGCGCCTTGGCCGACGCTTCCACTGCCCTCTGCTGTTCTCCGTTCTCAAGCAATAGCCAGGCAAGCGTATCCCATATGTAGTGCGCATCGGGTTTCAGAACCAGAGCTTCTTCCGTGTACTTGATGGCGGCCTGATATTCGCCGGCTACTTTGTTCTCGTAGACCCACCATCCGAAGTGATTGTAGAACTCCGCATCCTTTTCGAAGATCCGCAGAGCATCGTGGTACACCTGAATGGCCTTGTCCATTTCGTTCCTTCTCTGGTAGGTCTTGGCCAGCCACCTGTGGGCATCCTTGATGTCTTTGTAGTCCTTGTGGCCAGCGATGAAGGCGATGAGGTTCTCCGGCTTCTTCCAGATCACCCCATCATAGGAGGCCTTCCAGTAGAGCGCTTCTGTTCTGTAGCCGAAGTTGTCCTCGGGATCTTGTTTCAGGATCTCTTCAAACAGCAAGGAGGCTTCGTAGTCTTCTTTGTCCGCCTGATACCGCCTGGCAATCTCGTACATGAGGTGTACATCATTCGGAGACTTCTCCAGCTTTCTCAGCATGTCAGCAAGAGCATTCTCCTCATCCGATCCTTCCAGCCCCTGGCTTTCAAAGAGCACGTCAAAGAACGCCGCTACAACGACGCCGATAGCCTTGTTCGTGCCTGCATCGGCGCCTCTGTTGAACATCATCGACACGGAGATCCCGATCTCGGGGATATACAGCGCGAGGCAGCTGTACCCAAACATAGAACCCGCATGACCGTAGGCCTGCACATCTTTCCATTTTGGCAGTATCGGTCCGAGGTTCATATCCACAGTGCCCAGACCATAGCCTCTCATCAGTGGTTCGTTTTGAACGGGACCGATGAAGCGAAGCATTGCGTTCAAGGTTTCTTCTTTCAGTACAGTCTTCCTGTGATAGATTGCGTCGATCCACCGGACGAGATCAGTCGGAGTGGAATAGACGTACAACGGAGAGAGCGATGCGATCCAGGTGATGGAATAGCCCGAGATATCATCAGGTGTGCCATCACCGTCTGTGTCAAACCAGCCGTGAGCTATGGGCATTGTATCCGGATAGGACTCTGAAACATCTGTGAGCGTGTGAGTCAGACCGAGGGGTGCGAGCAACAGGTCTTCAAGCACCGCCTCCTGTTTCTTCCTGGTGGCCTTTTCGATGACATGCCTGAGCACAATGTAGTTGGTCGATGAGTAGGCACAGCGCGTCCCCGGTTCAAAGTTGGGCTTGCCGACGTAGGTTGTGTATATCTCCTCCCAGGCCCATGTCTTCTCATGATCGATATTGGTATACCCCACTCTGAATGGAGAGTTCGAATCTTCAATGATGTTGTCAATTCCGCTGGTGAGGTTCAGAACCTGGCGAATGGTGATCTTCCCGCTGATGTTGGGATACGGTGGAAACCACTTCTCCAGCGGATCGTCCAGGGAGAACAGCCCCTCCTCTGCCAGCTTCAGGGTCAATGCTGCCTGGAAGTTCTTTTCCACGCTTCCGATGTCAAACAGCATTTCTGTAGACACGGGGACTCCCTCATGGGACATCCCGGCTGCGCCTTTCCACAGGTGCCCGTCGGAGAAGATGACGGCAGCGGAAACGCCGATCGCTCCACTGGTCTCGATCGATTCGTCCAGCGCCGCCTGCAGCGCCTCATCGAGTGCAGCACCCGTCTTCTGACTTTGCTGACCGCAATTCATCGCCGCAGCCGCGATCACCGCGACTGTCAAGGAACGGAGTGTCATGGTAGCACCTCAGCAATAAGTGAATCCTTCGATTCCGGCGTTGAGACAAAGGGGTTGGTCCGCACCCGGTTCCCGACTTCAGGGAACCGACGGCGGATCCCCCGCGTTCGTTTACGAGGGCCATACTGGAAAGATTCCTTGCAGGCTCTCTCTCACTCCGGCCAGAAGCAGAAACGAAGAATCCCAGCAGCGTATCCGGCGGGGATTCCTGAATAGCGTGCACGGGGGGCGGGAACACTCGACCGGAAAGGCCGGTATTCTCATATGTAATTCCATCCCTCCCACGCTCACGCTCGGGAGGGGAATGCGTACGGAACGGCGTTGCATCTGTCGAAGCGATGTGAAAACTGGAAACACCACCATGTCTCATACATCATTATTGGCGATCGGATGACCAAGTCGCTACACAGTTTGCTGATCCTGATACGAATTCGGCCATTGTCTCGTGCTCTTAATCAGTGGGTTCCAGGTTCAAGTCCTGCCTGCCCCCGCCAAAACCATAGGTCAGGCGGGCAGGCGCCAGTTGTTTGGCGGGGTGGGTGCACAAGACAGTAGACAATCGACGGATTTCAGTACACAGACAGAAGCCCGGGCGAGAGCTCGGGCTTCTGTGTATGAGGCGGAACAGCTGAAGCGGAGCGCGACGTGCGATCACTTCAGGAAAACGATCTTCCTGGTTTGTGCTCCCGAGCCCGCACGGAGCCGGCAGAAGTACAGTCCGCTCGGATGACCTGCCGGGCTCCACATGCTGGTGTATTCGCCGGCGGCCATGTCTTCAGCAAGGAGCACTTCCACCTCATTCCCAAGCATATCGAAGACCGTCAGAGTGACGAACGACGGAAAGGTCAGTTGAAATGAGATCGTCGTCGTTGCATTGAAGGGATTGGGGAAATTACACAGCCGGGTGTGCGCAGGCGTCGTCGGTGATCCGCTTCTACCGATGCGCGTGGACAAGGCGGTCCAGGATTGTGCCATCCTGACCCCCAATACCTTCACACCCTCGGCGAGCAGATGGACATTGTCCGCATCGACGGGCAGATCGTCGAGGTCGACCCAGCTCACGGCCGGGTCGGAATCGGCAACGTTCATCTGGGCCCCTCTGACGACCGACGTGTACATATAGGGGGACGGGAGGTCCGCATTTATTCTCCCAAGAACACATCGCAGGCCCGGGGCGTCGAGGTCCGTCCTCACATCGTCAAGGAATTGCGTGAGGTTCAACTCGTACGCTGAAGCTGTGCCTGCATTGGCGGCGTCCGACTCGCCCTGCATCCAGAAAAAGCCCTCGAACCGGTACGGCATACCTTCCTGATCGAGGATGGCACGGGCGATCTGTACCTGGGACATCATCAGTTCGTAGAGCTGGTCGCCCGCACCAATCCCTTTCTTCCAATCAGTTGCCAATGTGCTCCCCGCATAGACGCATTTGATGACCGCGAGGCGCGGAAGGACATGCGAGAGCTCACGTGCAAGAGTCATCTCCGGGCCGAAGAAGTCTTCATGATACAGCTTGTACGGCTGTTGGGTCTGGTACCTCAGGGTCGTCCACTGGCTGTCTGATGTCGCGTTGAACGGGTCGGAAGGGGACTTGCTGGGAGGGATACCGGTATGGTAGTAGAACAGGATGGTACTGTCTGCTGCGCTCCGCTCGAGCGATGCGGCGTCCGCATGCCAGTTCAGGGCATTCGACTGTCCTGCGACAAGGATGATCGAGAGAGTGGAATCCTGGCCCGAGACCGGACCCGCCGCGATGACGGAGAGCAGGGGCATGACGACGGCAAACGCGTGGGATGTGTTCATCATCTGGCGGCGCTTCTAAGAAACATTCCTGCGATCCTGCTCAGCCAGTCTCAGGAGGAGCCGGCTGGAGATCGAACACAAGGTCACCTTGTTGAAGCGGTACTAGCAGGCTGCGGAAAAAGTCAGCCAAGCAGGTTTCGCGCAGCGCCTGCCTGACTTCGTCTCGCAGGCAGGCTCGCAGCGGGAGGAGCGAACGCAACGATCAAAATATCATCAAAAAACGTGGCGTGCGTGGCATATTTGACACTCCCTGACCGCCGCGGTCGTTGCCTGCCTCGCCTGACGCGAGCCAGGCGGGCGGGAAATGTTTTTCCGCAAGCTCCTATTGTCCGACCTTGCACCTGCTATTCTTCTTGTTGAACTCGTTCAGCAAAGTGCACCATACCGCCTGCTCCCGACGACACGCCCCGACAGCATCGGCGGGAGGGAAGTCGGCCTTCGGACAGCTGTAGTCACAGTACATCGGCAGATCGTCGGTGTCGGGATTGTGTGTGACAGGGGCATGATCCGGAGATATCTGCCGCCCGTCCGGAGTCTTCGTTCTTCTTGATGTGCGTTTGCTTGACGGAGTTATCTTTTTCACGTCGGATTCCGGTCATTTCCTCTTAAAGTCGGCATACGTCGTTCGGGCGACCGCAAGTGTACTGAGAAATCGAACATGGTAGTAGAAGGAAGTTTGGGGGATGCGGTGGGTGGGCCTGCACGGAAGATCCGGGCTGGGACTGTTGGGATTTGTGATGTTCCCAACTTCCGGAATGAGGCGCTTCTCGGTCAGGAAAAAGAATGTACCTTCTGGTCATAGGTCTGCCCTCCATTTCTCTGAGTACCTGCCCATGGAACGTCTCGACTCATATACGCTGCGTGAAATTCTGGACCGGAGCGCACGGTCATTTCCGGACAACACTGCTGTCAGATTTGTGGATGAACCACCGCTGACATACGCTCAGCTTCGGGAAGAAGTGTCACAGCTTCGGGAGTTCCTCTCACAGAGGGGGATCGGTCATGGCGATACAGTGGCGATCATCAGCGAGAGCCGGCCGCATTGGGCGATCGCATTTCTTGCGGTCACAACGATGGGAGCGATCGCAGTCCCGATCCTTCCGGACTTTCATGTATCCGAAGTCCACCATATTCTCCGGCACGCAGGATGCAGCGCAGTGTTCGTGTCGCAGCGTCTGTATCCGAAGGTGGAGACCGCAGATCTGTCGTCGTTCCGGGTGGTAGTCCTCCTCGACGATTTTTCCATCATCAAACCGGATACGATCAAGGGATTCGTTCAGGAGGGGAGCAGGGGATTGAAGAAGGTCCGCGACATGGCACGCCGCCTTGCCCGGACCGAACGAAAAGGGGTGCGGGAGGACGATCTCGCCTCCATCATTTACACCTCTGGCACCACCGGGCATTCGAAGGGGGTGATGTTGACCCACAGGAACATCGTGTGGAACGCCGAGGCGTCATCGCGAATACCGCCCATCACATCTTCCGACAGGATGCTCTCTGTGCTTCCGCTCGCACATGTCTATGAATGCACGCTTGGATTGGTCCTCCCCCTCATGTGCGGGGCGTCCGTCACCTACCTCCGAAAACCGCCCACGGCGGCAGTCCTTCTTCCCGCTCTCTCTTCGGTCCGCCCGACCGCAATGCTCACTGTGCCGCTCATCATCGAAAAGGTGATCAAGCAGGGGATCCTGAAGGAGATCAGGAAACGGCGGCCGATCCGTCTCCTGTATCGCATTCCGATCGTCCGGCGGCGGATCAACAGGATGGCGGGAAAGAAGTTGAGGGCGATGTTCGGAGGAAGTCTGCATTTCTTCGGCATCGGGGGGGCGGCGTTGGAGCCGGACGCGGAACAGTTCCTCATCGAAGCGGGATTCCCGTATGCGATAGGGTACGGCCTGACGGAAACGTCCCCGCTTGTAGCAGGAAGCAATGCGAAGACGACCCGGTTCCGGGCGATCGGGCCGCTTCTCGATGGCGTGGATGTGAAGATCGCGGACAGGAAGCCGGGATCTGACATCGGCGAGATCATCGTCAGGAGCCCGGGTGTCATGAAGGGCTACTACAATGACCCCGAGAGGACCTCTGAGGTGTTATCGCCGGACGGCTGGTTCCGGACCGGCGACCTGGGTTCGTTCGACAGCGACGGGAATCTGTATATTCGCGGCCGGAAGAAGAATGTCATTCTCGGTCCGAGCGGAGAGAACATCTACCCCGAGGTCATTGAGAGCATCATCAATCGGTCAGAGCTCGTGCTGGAATCGCTCGTGTTGCGCGATCAGGGGCAGCTGGTGGCGAGGATCTATCCGGACTACGAACGGCTCGATGCTGAATTCGCCGGTCAGGGACTCAGCGAATCGCAGGCGAAGGAGAGTATACGAGGACTGCTGGAGGAGGTCAGGCTGCGGGTGAACGAACAGGTCTCAGGATTCTCGCGGCTTTCAAGGATTATCGAGCAGACGGAGCCGTTCGAAAAGACCCCGACGCAGAAGATCAAGCGATATCTGTACGCTGATGCCGGGGAGCACGTGGCCGCCTGAGGCAGCCCTTCGGGTAGGACTGAGTCCGCCCTGTCCGCCACGTCGTTCTGTTCAGAACGCGAAAGAGAGGGCCATCTTCTGCACCGAGGGGAGGATCGAGAAGTGCTCATATGCATAGTCGATCCTCACTTGCTGGCCCAGCAGGTTCCCACCATCCAATCCGACACCCATCGTGAACATCTCATCATCGTAATTGAACTTCATGCCGCCGCGGAGTGCGAGAGCATCATAGAGCAGGAGCTCCCCGCCGACATTGTAGTGCTCTTTATTATCGTTCGGGTGAACGATGTCTGCCGCCAGCCGGAGTCGATAGGTCTCTCCCGACAAGGGCACGATCGAGAACGATGCACGGAAGGTGACAGGGAGGGGCGCTTCCGAGAACTCCTTCCGGATATCGCTGTCGCTGTAGTCATTGTATGACCCGTCGAGCGGGCGGAGGTCGGGGCCGAAGTTCTGAAGCACGAGCGCGAGCCGGGACCCGTAGAAGCCGAGATCGTAGTTGCTCCCGATGTCGAAAGCAGGGCCGGAGGTCGAGTAGCCGTAGTACGACTCATGGACGTACTTCGCCTGTATGCCGATGGCGAGCTTGTCTGTCACATGCCGGGCGAATGCCAGGCCGAACACCAGGTGGCGGATGGAGTACATCTCGCCCGTACCGTTCTCTGCGTCGACCGTTGTAATCTCCTCCTCTGTGCTGAATCCGCCGGCCTGCATGGCGATGACCCCGATGCCCTCAAGCCTCCATGCCGCCACGAGCGAGGCGAGGTCGATGTCGGCGAACCAGGGGGAGTAGGAGACCGCCACGTTCCCGTTCGCGACGCCTTCGATGCCCGCAACATTCGTGTACAGCGCTGCGGCATTATCCACTACCGAGGCGGCAGCGAATCCCATGGCAGATGCACGCGGGTCCATGTTGATCTTCAGGAGCTGTGCACCGCTCGTCCCTACCTGACCGAACTCCTGGGCAGCAGTTGACACGGTGAGGAGAGCGACAGCTGCGAGTGAGAGTCTCATCGTTCTATTCCTTCCATACCAGCGTATTGTCAGACCGTTCCGGGTTTTCCTATCAGCGCATGATCACGAACTTGCCGGTGTGATTCCCCGACGGTGATTCCACGACATAGATATAGAGACCGCTGACGACCTCCTGGTCGTTCTTCGTCGTGAGGTCCCATTCGGCCACCCCGCTGAAATCTCCGGTGATGGTCACATCACGGCTCTGGTAGACGACGTCGCCGCTGTGGATCGTGCGAACCAGGTCGCCCGCAAGCGTGAAGATGGAGATCGTCGCATCCGCCGGAAGGTTGATGAACCGGATCCGGTTGACCCAGGGATTCGTCTCGATCGGGTTCGGATTGTTGTACCGGCTGGAACCGATGAAGGGATTCGGCACAACCTTCACGGCGCTGGCGTTGGGTCTCGGCTCGGCATTCGCCATGTATACAGTCGTCGATGTGCGTCCACGGCCGATCTGATTCTCAAGACGGCCCAGTCCGAGGAGGGAATCCCCCTTGTCGAACGCCGTGACGGCATATGTATAAATGAGGCCGTTCAGCACGCCGGGATCGAGGAATTCATACACCGTGTCTGTGCCTAGTACTGCCGTCGGCGGCGGACCAGTGTGAAAGAAGGGCCTTCCGATCCATGCCGAATCGGAGACCGGGTCGAGGGAACCGTTCATCAGATAAACGCCGAGCGTGTCCCATATCGGGAATCCGCTTGCGTCCTGGCGGATGGTCTTGTAGACGCCATAGCCGGCGAAGTCGGCGTCGCCTGTCAGCGGGTCCTGGCTGGACTCGGCATTCGTGCCCCACCGAAGCGCCACGGCATTCTGCCCTGCGATGCTGACGGTCGATGTCGTGAATGCCGGCTCCGCAGGTGCCGCAGGCACGCTCGCGTAGTTGCCGTCGAACATCGCCTGAGCGATCTGGGAGTTCTGGAAGAGCCCGTGTGCCCCGTTGCCGATCACCCACGCGACGACGATGTGGATCGAATCACCGGGGGGGAGGGTGAAAGGGCCGATGGCGAGGATCGCACGATAATCCCGGACCACCGAATCACCCGCAAAGATGCCGTTGTCCTTCATGAACTGGTACATTTCCTGCGAGGAGGTGGGCTCGAAGTATCTGTAGGACGGCGTTGCCATCGTCGGATGGCCGCTGTACACACCGTCGAAATGCTGCTGGTCATGGTGGAGAAGGCGGATACCGACATAGCCGGGGGAGCGCAGGATCCCGCTCACAGGGTCCGGGTTCCCCGTGTCGTCTCCGACGACTGTCGGATTGTCGGCGTCGTAGATATAGACGGTCTTGTTCGTCGAGTCGTAGGCGGCGAGGTCGTCCTGGTCCCACAGCGTGCTCGTTGTGCTCGACCCGTTGAAGCCTGACACGTCGGCGTCCATCCGGAATCCGACGTACATACCGCTGAGTGTTCTCGTCGTATCGATGATGCCGTCCTTGTCCCGGTCGTCGCCGATGTTCTTGATCCAGTAATCGCTGATGATGAAATCGTCGTTGTACGACTGGTCCCAGGCGTACGTGTATTCCACCACCTCGACCCCGAGGTTCACATGTACGCCGGATGGGCTTGGCGGATTCACGTCAGTGTACCGTGTGTATGTGTCCTCGGCTGACAGGGAGCCATCCTCCCGGTGCTTCACCTGGATGGTATCGAGCGGCACGAAGTGGTTTCCCTCGCCGTAGGAAACATATCCGGCAGTGTCCACGAGCGCTCCGATCCAGATGGATGTCCGCCAGCCATAGACATTCCCGCTCCCTCCGGGCCATTCGAAGTTCGGCTCGGAATACGTGTTCCCCCAATAGCCGTTGTTCGTGATCATGTTCCACAGCGCCCCGACCTTGTGGCTGAAGGTCTTCTTCGGGTACTGCACGAGCTGGGCCCTGGTGACCGATGCACAGCAGGCAACAAGCGTCGCGCACAGGAGGAAACGTTTCATGGCTGGTCTCATATCTGCACCTCCAGGCCAAGGATGAAGACCCGCGGCCTGCTGTATGCGGTGGGGATGTCATACGGACCTGTCGGGACACCGGTCTGCTCGAATGTGATGATGCCTTCTCGGCCTCCGCCGATGTAGGAGACGTTCCGCCAGTTGAAAACGTTGCGGACCTCCGCGAGCAGCGAGAAGCGCGCCGATGCGAACGTGAAGGTCTTGCGTACCCGCCCGTCCACGTTCTTGGTCCAGGGCAGACGGCCGTCGTTCCGCAATGCGAACAACGGGAACACATCGCGGGTGTTCCGGGTATAGGGGAGGCCTGATGCGGCCGTGATGATCACGCTCGCTTCAGCGTCGCCAATGACATCGTGCACGGCGCCTGTCGAGCGAAGAATGATGGTGGCGTTGATGCGGTGGCGCACGTCCCACGAGAGGGGATCGAGCCGTCGCGGAACGACCTCGCCGTTGCCCCGGAAGACCGACGAGCTGCGCCCGTTCGCGAAGGCATAGGTGTAGTTGAGGGTGCCGCCGATGGTCTGCAGTCCGAGTGTCTGGAACGTGAGCTCGATGCCCCGGACGTTGGCATAGTCGACATTGCCATAGGCCTGGAACGGCTCGGCCGAACCGACAAAATCATAGTCCATCGCGGCGACAAGATTCGTTATATCCTTGAAATACCCGGTGAGCTCCATCCGGAGGAAATCGGACCAGAGGTGCGTCCATCCAAGCTCGTAGGAGACCGTTTTCTCCGGGTTCAGGCGCGGGTTCCCCAGGTCGACATTCGTCGTGTAACGGAAATCAAGCTTGATGTTCTCGTACAGGTACCTGAAATCCGGGCGCTGGAAGAAATGCCCATAGGAAAAATGTATCTGGTCCCGTTCCGTGATGGGGTGGGAGATGCCGATGCGCGGACTGATCTGCCAGCGTGCGTCCGCTTTGTCCGCATCGGTCAGGCTGGCTCGGCGGGCAGGATCTGCAAGGTCAGCGGGATTGTCCGGGTAGAGGACGCTCTCGCCGAATCCGTTCGGATCATAATAGTCGAAGCGGATGCCGGCGTTCACAATGAGCCCATCACGCACTTCGATCTTGTCCTGGACGTAGAATGCGAAGTCGTACAGGTCCTCCTGCCACACGTCGAACTTCCGGTTCAGCACCGATTCGAACGTGACCTTCTCCACGTTCCCCGAATGCCATGCGAACTCGATGCCGGTCTTGAGGAGATGTGTGTTGTCCATCTGGCGTGCATAGTCGGCCCGCCCGGAGATCGTTCGGGACACCTGGTTCATGTACCATCCTTCATCGCCCGAATAGTACCAGTAGCCGTCGGTGAACAGGCGGTCCTGGTACCCTCCGATGGCGGCATTCTCGGACCAGTGCAGCTCCTCCTCGCGGTCGCCGTCACCGTCGCGGTCGTCAACATCGCGGACGATCTCCCGGAACCGTGTATCGAACAGCGAGACCTTCACGTCGAGGTACGAACGCTCATCGAAGGTCTGGCTCCAGGAGAGGCCGATATTGTAGCTTGTATTCGTCGGTACAGAGATGTGGTCCTGCATCCCGGCCTGGTAGATGTTCCGAACATTCGAGTACCACGTTCCGTTGGTCAGGTACTGTGCCGAATCCGGAGCGGGGGCGTTCCGGTAGGCGGTCGGATCAGAGATGAAGATGTACTGTTCGAGGAGCGGGGCACCGGATACGGTGACGATGCGCTGGAAGAGGTCGCTGGTGTATCCCTCGGACAACGGTCCGTACTTCGAATAACGGTGGTAGTATGATTCGTAGGTCGAGACCGAATAGAGTCCGCTCAGGCTGACGCGCGTGTGGCCGCTCAGGGCGCCCACCTTCGTCTGATAGGCCTGCCGATGGAGACTCTCGTGGGGGAGGAGTCCTTTGTTCTGGATGGCGATGTCTGCCGAACCTGATAGCGAGAGCGTCATATCCATCACATCGAGGCGCGGGGTGCTGACGAATGCCTCATAGTTTCGCCAGTCCGGTTGGCCGGTGCCGAACTCGTTCGGCCGGTATGAGACCTCCATGCCGGGAAGGTCCTGTGTGCGGATACGGATCTTTGCATTGAGAGCATCGGTGGCGCTCCGGGTGGTCGTGCTGATCACCCCCGACTGAGCGTTGCCGTACTCGGCCTCGAATCCCCCGGTGGCGACCTGGATCTCAGCGACGCTCAACTGGGGCAGAACGATGGAGAAGCCGCCGGTGTAGCCGGTGTAACCGTTCACAGCGCTCCTGAGAGGAAGCCCGTCGACGAGGTACAGGGCCTCATTGAAACGGCCGCCACGAAAATGGCTTCCGGAGACGCCAGCCTGCAGCTGTACGACGTCCTGGATGTTGTCGACGGGAAGCACGTTGATAGATTCGTCGGTCACGATATGTCGTGTGGTCGTCCGGTCCTGCTGGATCGCCGGCATCTGCGCGGTGATGACCACATCCTCCAGCTGGATGTCGGACGAGGTCAGCCGGAAGTCGAGGGTCGTGGTCATGTCGATGGCGACCCTGACATCCGTGACGGTCTTCGACGCATAACCCAACATGCTCGCTCGCAAACCGTACGTCCCGGGTGGAATATTGATGATGAAATACGTGCCGTCCACGCCGCTGGCAGCGCCGAGCGTGGTCCCCTGAAGGACGATGTTGACGCCGACGAGCGGTTCATTTGTCGAGGCATCGACGACCCTTCCGGATATCTTTCCGGTGTCGCCGGCAAACGAGATCTCTGCCGCCAGAAGGAGGAGGATGAAACGCTTCATGAGGTACCTCTTGGATGGAAGGTCGGTGTGGGTCCGGAATTCCGGGACATTGAACCTAGCGCATACATGCAGGGAGGACTCCATACATATGGAGTGATAAGAATGTATAGAATTCCTACAACATGCGCTCTCTCCGAGAGAAGCTTTCACCGGAACAGGACCCGTACCCCCGAGGTGCATGTGTCTAAGATCAGCGAAGCGGGACTGAGGTATGAGACCTGAGGAGCGAGGTGAGATCGTTGGCCAGGAGGAGTTACTGATTGCATCATTATATTTTCTTTTCTAAGTTTTGATAATCCGTTGCCCAGCAAGCGAATCCGATCCCCACAACTCTTCACATCGGACCGCTCATCCGAGCCTCGCTTGCCTTGAATCCACTTCGCACCCGGAATGAAAAAAGCCGTCCTTGACTACACGCTGCGCATCCGTCTGCCTTTAGTGCTGTTCGTAGCGGTTGTGGCTTTTACTGCTACCTACTTCCTGTCGAGGGCGGAGCGCGATGGGGTGGGATACGCCCCCGAACAGCCTGTCGCCTTCTCGCACAAGCTGCATGCCGGCACGATGGCCATCGACTGTCAGTATTGCCATACGTCCGCCGCTACCTCACCTCATGCAACAGTCCCTCCGCTCGCCACCTGCATGAATTGCCACACCGTCGCCCGCAAGAACAAGCCTGAGATCATCAAACTGACGCAGGCATACGAAGCGGGCGCGGCGATGCCGTGGAAGCGGGTCCATAAGGTTCCTGACTATGCATACTTCAATCATAGCGTGCATGTCAACAAAGGCCTCGACTGTGCGCAATGTCACGGATCGGTGGAGAATATGGACGTGCTGACACAGGTATCGCAGTTCACGATGGGGGCATGCCTCGACTGTCACCGTAACGCTCCTCATCGGTTCACGGACATCGAAGGGATCCAGAAAGGTCCTGAATATTGTGCAGCCTGCCACAGATAAGAGCGAGACGATGACGACGAACGACACCCCCACCGCCTCTCCGGCATTCGGCCGGCGTTCTCTGTTCGCAAGGATGGCAGTTGCTGTGGTGGCCGGAATGGGACTCTCCAATCTCCTTCCCCCGGCTCTCCGGTCCCTGATGCGGACAGGCACACCTCCGCTCAGCGTCACGATCCACCCGTCAGCCGTTTCCCGTTCGAACAAGGAATCCTCTGCCCATGGCGCCTGAATCCTCCTACTGGCGAAGCCTTCGCGAGCTCTACAACAGAGACTCCGTCAGCGAACAGAAGGCCCACGAATTCATGGCCGGCGTGACCGACGACTTCGATCCGTCGGAGATGTCGACGATGTCGCGCACGCAGTTCCTTTCGCTGCTGACGGCCTCCGCCGCGTTTGCTGCCGTGGGATGCAATGCATACCGCGATAAGGGCGAGATCGTTCCATATACCATCAAACCGGAGGAAGTGACGCCCGGCGTCGCGAACTACTACGCATCGACGTGTACAGTTTGCGGACAGGGATGTGGTATTCTCATCAAGACCCGGGAAGGCCGGCCGATCAAGGTCGACGGCAATCCCGACCATCCCATCAGCCGCGGCAAGGTCTGCACAAAAGGTCAGGCGAGCATCCTGAGCGTGTACGATCCGTACCGTCTCCGGAAGCCGCAATACGGCCCGGAATCCCGAAGGCGCGATGAGCTCACATGGGACACGGCCAATGCCGAGGTGGTCAGGCGTCTTGAAGAAGCGGCCCGTGAGGGGAAGGAAGTGGCCCTCGTGACGCGCGGGCTGACGTCCCCGACTGCGAAACGGGTATTCGATGACCTGAAAAAGAAATATCCAACGGTGCGCGTGTACGCGTACTCGCTGTTCAACGATGACACACGGCAGAAGGCCTGGCAATCGTCGTACGGATCGACGGATGTCCCCGCGATCGCCTATGATCGCGCAAAGGTGATCGTCGCCCTTGAGGCGGACATCCTGAGTACCGAAGGGTCCGTCGTTGAACAGGTTCGCCAGTTTGCGGCGGGGCGCGACGTGACGGTCTCGAACGACATCAATAGATTGTACTGCGTCGAAGGCGGCATGAGCCTGACCGGTGCGAACGCCGACTATCGGCTTCGCCTGCGTCCGGACGCACAGGAAGAATTTGTGTTCGCCCTTCTGCGGCAGGTTGCCGGCAACCGGCTCCCCGCGGACGTCTCCGGCAGTCCCAGCCTTGCTGACGTCGCACAGAAGCACGGACTTGCGCCCGAGGTGCTGAAGCATCTCGCAGACGACCTCCTGCAGCATAGAGGAGAGGCCATCGTCGTCGCAGGCCACGTGCTCTCCGAACGTGTCCATGTGGCTGTCAACTATCTGAACGAGGTCCTGGGCAACGCGGACCTGTATCGATACGATGCGGTCACGACCACTGTTCTGCCTCTCTCTTCGTCCGACGACTTCGCAGGACTCGCTGGCCGCATGCGTTCCGGCTCAGTGGCAGTAGTGATCCACGCCAATGCAAATCCGGTGTACCATCTTCCGGGTGAGTACGGGTACAGGGAAGCGCTGGAGAGCGTACCGTTCTCCGTCAGTCTGACCGGGACTGATGACGAGACCTCGCGTATCTGCACATTTGTTCTGCCGGTCCATCACGCCTTCGAGTCATGGGGAGACCATCAGGTCCGCTCCGGTGTTGTGTCGCTGCAGCAACCGGTGATCGCACCCCTCTATGATACGCATCAGCTCGAGGGGGCTCTGCTCGGGTGGACAATCGGGGCGAACGCGTATTCCGAGACACTGTATCTCGATTACCTCAAGAAGCGCTGGGAGGCGGAAATCTACCCGGCCATAAGGCCAGCGACGGACTTCCGTACGTTCTGGCTATCTTCGCTCCATGACGGCGTTGTGACACTCCCGCAGCGCCCCGGTACGCACCGTCCGTTCAAGACTGTTGCGTTGGGTGCGGGGCGTCCTTCAGCGGCTGGGGAAGGGGCGGTCGTCGTGCTGCAGGAGAGCCCGTACCTCGGCGATGGTGATCTTGCGAACAACGGGTGGCTGCAGGAATTGCCCCATCCTGTCTCGAAGATCGTCTGGGATAATTATGCGGCGCTTTCCCCGGCGACCGGGAAAAAGCTGGGCGTGACCTCCAACGACCTCCTCGAGGTGAGATCGGGAGATGCCGTCGTGGTCCTGCCTGTCTTCCTTCAACCGGGTCAGGCTGACGACCTGGTGACGGTCCCGCTCGGGTACGGTCGCAGAGTGGCCGGCCCTGTCGGATCGGGTGTCGGTGTTGATGTGATGCCGTTGCTCAACGGTAGCGCATTGCTCGGCTCCCGGGTCCTGACCGGTGCGTCGCTCTCCAAAGCTGCCGGGACATACGAGCTTGTGTCGACGCAGGAGCACCATTCCCTCGACGACGCACTCACCCATGAGCTCCACCTCAAGCGGCAGATCGTCCGGGAAGGAACGGTGGAGGAGTTCAGGTCCAATCCCACATTCCTCCATGAGAAGAAGCACGAGCTGTTCAACATCGCCCCCACGGTGGAATATGATGGTGTGAAGTGGGCGATGGCGATCGACCTCAACAAATGCATCGGATGCAATGCATGTGTGGTCGGCTGCAACGTGGAGAACAACATTCCCGTCATCGGGAAGGAACAGGTCGGGAAGGGGAGAGAGATGCAGTGGATGCGGATCGACCGCTATTATGCGGGGACGGCAGAAGACCCGACCCTCAGCCACCAGCCGATGCTCTGTCAGCATTGCGACAATGCTCCCTGCGAGAACGTCTGTCCGGTCGCTGCCACGACGCACAGCCCCGACGGCCTCAACCAGATGGTCTACAATCGCTGTGTCGGAACGAAGTATTGTTCGAACAACTGTCCCTACAAGGTCCGCAGGTTCAACTTCTTCAATTGGCGGGATGATTTTGCCGACGGCTACTACGAACAGCAGCCGGTCAGTCTGGTGCACAATCCCGAGGTGACCATCCGGTCGCGCGGCGTCATGGAGAAGTGCACGTTCTGTGTTCAGCGCATCTCCGAGGCCCGTCAGAGAGCGACAGAAGAAGGGCGTCCGGTCCGAGGGACGGACGTAAAGACCGCTTGCCAGGAGGCGTGTCCTGCCACGGCGATCGTGTTCGGCGACGCGAACGACCAGGCGTCAGAGATTTCCCGGTACAGAGACCACGCGCTCGGATATCATGTGCTGGAGGAGATCAATGTGCGCCCGAACGTGACGTACCTTGCCCGACTGCGGAACATTCACAAGGAGAACCCGGCGTGAGCACTGCGGCCGTCGATTACACCCGTGAGATCCCTATGACCGACGGTGAGATGACCGCGGCGCATGTCGATGAGGTCATCGCAGCGCCGATCGACCGGTTCCCGACGAAGCGGTGGTGGGTGCTGCTCGCGATTTCGGGGTCGCTCCTCGGCTTCGGCGTCATCACTGTCGGGATCATTCTCATGAAAGGCCTTGGCGTTCTCGGTTTCCAGCAGCCCGTCGCCTGGGCGTTCGACATCACAAACTTCGTGTTCTGGGTCGGCATCGGACACGCAGGGACGCTCATCTCGGCCATCCTTTTCCTCATGCGCCAGCGCTGGCGGAACGCTATCGCGCGGTTCGCAGAGGCCATGACGATCTTCGCCGTTCTCAGCGCCGCGATGTTCGTCACGGTCGTGCACCTCGGCCGGGTCTGGCTGGCCGGATACCTTTTCCCGTATCCGAATCAGCACGGTCTGTGGATCAACTTCATCTCGCCCCTCGTGTGGGACGTTTTTGCGGTGAACACGTACCTCACCGTGTCGCTCGTGTTCTGGTATCTCGGCCTCATACCTGATTTCGCGACGCTTCGCGACAGGGCGACGCATATCTGGAAGAAGCTCGTCTATACGGTGCTCAGCCTCGGATGGCGTTTCTCGAACAGGCACTGGATGCACTACGAGAAGATGTACCTGATCCTCGCAGGTTTCGCGACGCCGCTCGTCCTCTCGGTCCACACGATCGTAAGCTTCGACTTCGCGGTGTCGGTGAATCCGGGATGGCACACGACGATCTTCCCGCCCTACTTCGTGGCCGGAGCAGTGTTCTCGGGCTTCGCGATGGTGCAGAACGTCCTGATCTTCCTCCGGAAGGCCTTCAAGCTGGAGAACATGATCACCATCCGTCACCTCGAGAACATGAACAAGGTGATGATAGCGACCGGCATGATGGTGGGATATGCGTATGCGATGGAGATGTTCATCGCGTGGTACAGCGGCAACCAGTTCGAACGGTTCGTGTTCATGAACAGGGCGCTGGGACCGTATGCGGCGGCATACTGGACGATGGTGTCGTGCAATGTGCTGTTCACGCAGCTGTTCTGGTTCAAGAAGGTGCGAACGAACATCCCAGCGATGTTCGTCATCGGCGTGCTCGTCAATGTCGGCATGTGGTTCGAGCGCTTCGTCATCATTGTGACAACCCTGTCGCGCGACTTCCTTCCGTCGAGCTGGGGTCATTTCTCGCCGACGATCTTTGATTTCGGCATCACAGCGCTCGGATTCGGATTGTTCTTCACGCTCACCCTGCTGTTCGTGCGGTTCCTGCCCTCGGTCTCCATCGCGGAGATGAAGGCCGTGCTTCCGGGGGCTCAGCCGTCTCATAAGCACACACACTAAGGGCGGGCAAGCACACTCTCTCTATGAGCAAAGACCTTACGTACGGCGTCACTGCACTCTTCGATACGGTCGACGACCTTGTCCATGCGGTCGATGAGACCGTCAGGAAGGGGTACACGCACTTCGATGCCCACACTCCGTACCCGGTCCACGGCCTCGATCGCCGGGCCAGGCTGAAGCCCTCGAACCTCGGCTACTTTGCGTTCGTCTTCGGCCTCCTTGGAGCGTTGTCGGCGATCGGCTTCATCACATGGGTGACGGTCACTGATTACCCCCTCATCATCGGCGGCAAGCCGTTCTGGTCATGGCCCGCATTTGTTCCCGTCGTGTTCGAGGTGACCGTATTGCTCGCGTCGGTCCTTTCGACCGTGACCATGATCGTTCTGTACTTCAAGTTCCCCAACAATGCACATCCGCTTCACGACACGCCATACATGAAGAGTGTGTCGGCCGACAAGTACGGTCTCTGCATCGAAGCGACCGACCCGAAGTTCGAGATCGGCACCGCAAAGGACTTCCTGCGGCACGCCGGTGGGAAGCACATCACGACGATCTCCTTCGTCCCCGAGGACATGGAGCATAGCCTTCGGCTGTTCGATACACGCTTCCTGGGCGTGCTTGCTGTGACCGTGCTCGCTGTCTCCGCGGTGACGTACGGTGTGCTCAATCATGCGCTGTCTCTGCCGCCGTTCGACTGGATGATGGAGCAGCCGAAGCTGAAGGCCCAGATGCCGAGCGAACTGTTCACGGATGGCAAGGGGATGCGTGTTCCTGTGGCCGGCACGGTCGCCCGGGGTTTTCTGCCGTACGCCTTCAAAGGAAAGCCCGGCGAAGCAGGGAAATACCTCGTCAATCCTCTTCTGCCGACACGTGAGGTGCTGGAGCGTGGCAAAGCAAAATACCTGACCTTCTGCAGCCCATGCCATGGGAACGTGGGGGAGGGAGACAGCCGCCTGCAGGGGCAGTTCCCGAATCCCCCGACGCTGCATTCGGACAAGGCCCGGGCCTGGCGGGACGGGAACATCTACCATGTGATCACGGACGGGCAGAACATCATGCCCTCGTATGCTTCACAGATCCCGCAAGATGATCGCTGGGCCATCGTCCATTATGTCCGCGTCCTTCAGCGCGCCCACAACGCCAAGGAGTCCGACCTGCCATGAGTGCCTCCTCAGCCATTCAGGGTGATACGAAAAGGCCGCTGCCGGGCTCTGTGACGGCGCTCGGGTGGGTGTTGGTGGCCGTCGGTGTGGCTATCGTGGCCATGGGATACGCGGTCGATGCCCGTCAAGCGGCGTTCAACAACGTCATACTCTTCCTCTTCATCATCAGCATTGCCGCTGGTGCGCTCTTCCTTGTCGCACTCGAGCATCTGACCGGGGCCGTGTGGAGCGTCCCGATGCGCCGCGTGGCGGAGTTCCTTGCGTGGCTTGTGCCCGTTGCAGCCCTCGTCGCTGTTCCGCTGCTGTTCAATCTTCACGACGTGTATCACTGGACGCATCCCGAGGCGGTCGCTGCGGACAAGCTCCTTTCGGCAAAAGAGCCGTATCTCAACGAGCCCTTCTTCATCGGACGATTCGTTGCGGTCTTTCTGTTGCTGCTCCTGTTCGTCTGGCTGTTCACACGCAATTCGCTCAAGCAGGACACCTCGAAGGACCAGCGTCTCAGCCGCATCAATGCAGGGCTTGCGGCGGCGTTCTTGCCCGTGTTCGCCATCTCCATCACAGTGATCTCTGTTGATTGGGGCATGAGCCTCGAGCCGCATTGGTTCTCGACCATCTATGGGGTCTATTTCTTTTCAGGGACCGTCCTGGCCGGCGTCGCCGCTGCGACGTTCATCATCGTCCGGTTGAGCGAACAAGGATACCTGAAAGGGCTGACGCGCGACCACTTCTACAGTCTCGGGGCATTGTTGTTCGCATTCGTGAACTTCTGGGCCTATATCGCGTTCAGCCAGTTCATGCTCATCTGGTACGCCAACCTCCCCGAAGAGACGTTCTGGTTCATCGCCCGGTGGGAAGGGGGCTGGCAGTGGGTCTCCATCGGCCTGATCGTCGTCCAGTTCGCCATTCCCTATCTGGTCCTCCTGCCGCAGGAGGCCAAGATGGACCCCCGACGGCTGAAGGTCATGGCCATCTGGCTCCTGTTCGCGCATCTGTATGATATCTACTGGCTCGTCATGCCCACGTTCAGCACAGAGGTCGTCGTTGGTTGGATGGAGCTTGGATTCCCTGTGCTCGCAGTTGGCCTGGTGATCGTCGTGCTGTCGTGGAAGATGAAAAGACACAATCTGATGCCTGTCGGCGATCCCAAGCTTGCCAGGGCAATGGATTTCCACCTTTGATCGACGAGTCTCGAACACGTATGGACCGACAATCCAGATACAAAGCAGAGATCGACTGGCGGGAACTGCTGGAGCAGCCATGGAGGCTGTTTGGCTACTCGTACATCTATCTTGTTGTAAGCCTCGTTGCGGTCGGATGGTTCTACCTCGGCCAGGTGACGACGGCTGGCAAGAACAGCATCGACCCCGGAGTTGTTCCGGATTCGTCCGCTTTGGTGACGGATGTCCCGCTGCAGACGCCAAGGGTCCTGCCGCCGGTCGACGTGATGAAGGTCGGCGTACCATCGCCGGAACTCGTTGCCAAGGGGCGCGACCTTTACAGGGCGCACTGTGCTACTTGTCACGGTGAATCCGGAGCCGGCGACGGCCCCGCCGGTATCGTGCTCAATCCGAAGCCCCGCGACTTTCGTACGCTGTCAGGATGGACCAACGGATCAAAGGTCTCGCAGATCTATAGGACCCTTGAAGAGGGTATCGTCCGGAACGGCATGGCATCGTACAGCTACATGCCGCCACTGGACCGATTCGCTCTTGTGCATTTTATGAGGACGCTCGCCTCCGGACAGCCGATCGATTCGGAGGATGAGCTGAAAGCGCTCGATGAAATCTACGCTCTTTCGAAGGGGGTGAACGTATCGGGACAGATCCCAGTGAAGAGGGCGCTCGATATCATCGTCAGGGAGTCAGAGCCGAACGTCAACCTTGTTTCAGATGCCGTACGGTCGAATGCCAACGACGTGTTCCGCCGGGTGGCGACCGACCCTGTGCGGGCGATGACGACGCTCATCGCTCTTCGCCGGCGTTCGGCTTCGGTCGGTGATGTCATCAGGATTGTTTCAGAGGACCCTGTGCAGGCCGGATTCAAGGCCGAGGTTTCCCGGCTGAGTGCCGCAGAGTGGTCGATGTTGTACCAGGCCGCGCCGTCCGCGCGGTAAGGAGGTGGTATCATGAATCGCATACGTGTCGTGTTGTTCGGGTTACTCCTGGCAGTGCCGGTCATGGCAGACCGCCCGCCTGTCGGGATCGTCGAGCATCTCGGGCAGACCATACCCCTGGATGAAGAGGTCTACGATGAGGCGGGGAACCTCATCCAGCTTCGGTCGATCATCACAAAGCCGACCATCCTCATGTTCGTGTACTACCGGTGCCCGGGCATCTGCAGCCCGCTGTTGACAGAGGTCACCGACGTTGCGAACAAGATGGACCTGAAGCTGGGGGAGGAGTACCGGATCGTCACACTGAGCTTCGATCATGCAGAACGTCCGGAGATGGCCGCCGACAAGAAAGAGAACTATATGTCGGAACTGGACGTCCGTCCGGATCCGTCTGCCTGGCGGTTCCTCACGGCGGACAGCGGAGCCATCGATCGCATCACCGATGCTGCAGGATTCTACTTCAAGCGTGACGGCCGGGAATGGCTCCATGCCGGCGTGCTCATCATGCTCTCCCCGGAAGGCAAGGTCACGCGCTATCTGTATGGCATCAAGCATGTTCCGTTCGACGTGAAGATGGGGCTCATCGAAGCGTCCGAGGGACGCATCGGACCCACGATCGCCAAGGTCCTTCAGCTCTGCTTCACCTACGATCCCGAGGGGAAGAGGTACGCATTCGATGTCGTCCGTGTGAGCGGCGTGGTCGTCCTCGGGCTGGTTGGTGTGTTCGTGATCGTGTTCATCGTTCGACCCAGGAAGAAGGAAGGAAGGTAACAGAAGTATGACGACCGCTGAACTCCAGGCGAACGCCGCGGAGCCCGATTTCTACCACGCGCCCACGAAATACCGCGGGCTTCTCGGATGGATCTTTAGTACCGACCATAAGCGCATCGGGATCCTGTATCTCGTGACGATGTCTGTCTTCTTCATCGCTGCTGTCGTCATCGGGCTTCTCATCCGTCTCGAGCTGCTCTTTCCCGGAAAGACCATCGTCGATCCCCAGACGTACAACACGTTCTTTACGCTGCATGGGATCATCATGATCTTTCTGTTCATCATCCCGGGGCTGCCGGCGGTGTTCGGGAACTTCCTGCTGCCGCTGCATATCGGGGCGAAAGATGTGTTCTTCCCGCGGCTGAACCTGCTGTCATGGTGGTTGTTCCTCCTCGGAGGGTTGCTGGCCCTGGTCTCCATCTTCCTGCCGGGAGGACCCGCCGATACGGGCTGGACATTCTACGTCCCCTACAGCGTCAGAACATCGACGAACGTGCTTCCCGCACTGGGGGCGGCGTTCATTCTCGGCTTCTCGTCCATTCTCACCGGTCTGAACTTCATCACCACCATCCACCGGATGCGTGCGCCAGGCATGGGCTGGTGGAGGCTGCCTTTGTTCACATGGTCGTTGTACGCCACTGCCTGGATCCAGATCCTCGCAACGCCTATCGTCGGCATCACGCTGCTGCTCGTCGCCATTGAGCGATGGCTCGGTGTCGGCATCTTCGATCCTGCGCTCGGCGGTGATCCGGTCCTGTACCAGCATCTGTTCTGGATCTACTCGCACCCTGCGGTCTACATCATGGTGCTCCCCGGACTGGGCGTTGTGTCGGAGATCATCCCGGTGTTCGCGCGCCGGACGATCTTCGGCTACAAGTTCATCGCATACTCCAGCCTGGCCATCGCGTTCGTCGGATCGCTCGTCTGGGCGCATCACATGTTCACGGTCGGCATGAGCGATACGGGCATGTTCGTCTTTTCGTTCCTGACGTTCCTCGTCTCAATACCGAGCGCCATCAAGGTCTTCAACTGGGTTGCCACGCTCTACAAAGGCTCGATCGACCCCGACGTCCCGTTCCTTTACGTCATGTCGATGATCATTCAGTTCTGCATCGGAGGGCTGACAGGGCTGATGCTCGGGGTGCTGGCGGTGAACATCCACGTGCAGGACACTTACTTTGTCGTCGGACATTTCCATTACGTGATGTTCGGAGGGACGGGATTCGCATTGTTCGCTGCGATGCACTACTGGTTCCCGAAGATGTTCGGCAGGATGTATGCGAAGGGGCCTGCGAAGGTCGCCTGGTTCCTCCTGACGCTGGGCCTGAACGTTCTCTACTTCCCGATGTTCATCATGGGGTATATGGGCATGCCCCGGCGGTACTATGACTATCTGCCGGAGTTCACGCTCTGGCATCAGATCTCGACGGTCGGATCGTGGATCCTTGCCATCGGCCTGGTGGTGCTCATCTACAACCTTGTGCGCGCTCTCCGGAAGGGTGAGAAAGCGTCCGCGAACCCGTGGGGCGGGAAGACGCTTGAATGGACCGTCCCGTCGCCGCCGCCGCTCGAGAATTTCCACACCATCCCGGTGGTCACGCACGGTCCATACGACTACTCTGAATACGAACGTCCTGCCGCGGAGGCACAGTGACAACGACGACCGCACACGCCGCACAGTCGCACGGGCACGTCCATCGCGACGATACTGGCACGAAGATAGGGATGTGGCTGTTCCTGTTCACAGAGCTCATCCTGTTCGGCGGCTTGTTCCTCGTGTATGCTGTCTATCGGTTCAAGCACCCGCAAGAGTTCCGGCTCGCAGCGGCAGAGCTCGATACGCTGCTCGGTACCGTGAACACCATCATTCTGCTCACGAGCAGCCTGACCGTCGCGATGTCCATCACAGCCATCCAGCAGGGGAGAAGGCTCCTTTCGTTCGTCCTGGTCGGCATCACCAATGTGTTCGCTGTGGCGTTCCTGGTCAACAAGTACTTCGAATGGTCGCATAAGATCGAAGTGGGATTGTTCCCAGGGTCCCCGGACCTGCTCAGTCTTCCGTCCGGCGAGGTCCTCTATTTCGGGCTGTACTATGTCATGACCGGCCTGCATGCGCTCCACGTCATCATTGGGATGATCGTGCTGATCGTCATGATGGTGTTCATCGCTACGGGAAGCATCAACAAGGGATCGTATGTCCGGCTGGAGGCAGGCGGCCTGTACTGGCACCTGGTCGACATCATCTGGATCTTCCTGTTCCCGCTCTTCTATCTGATCCACTGAGGCAGCAATGACGACACATGACGAACAACATCAGGGTGGCGGACACATGGTCGGCTATGCGCACTATGTGCTGATCTGGCTGGGACTGCTGGCATTGACGGCCATAACGGTTGCCCTTGCGGGCATCGACCTCGGCCGCTGGGTCATTCTCACGGCGTTGTTCATCGCGTCGGTGAAATCGGCCCTCGTGCTCAACATCTTCATGCATCTGAAGTTCGAGGAGAAGATCTTCAAGGTCTTCGTTGCCATCGCGGTGGTGACGCTGGCCATCTTCATCAGTATGACATTTTTCGACTACGCTTTCGTCTGAAAGACCGATCATGTTCCCTGGCGCTTCGCCGTATTCTGACTATGTCGACACGACATTCCTCGTCGTTACCGGCATCTCGCTCCTCGTCCTCATCGGGGTCATCATCGTCATGGTGTGGTTCGTCATCCGGTACAGCAGGAAGCGGAATCCTCATTCGACGAACATCGAGGGCAATGTCCCCCTCGAGATCACCTGGACCGTCATCCCCCTCATCCTTTTCATGGGCATGTTCTACATGGGGTGGAAGGGGTACCTCATGGAGCGCGATATCCCGGACGATGCCGTTCCGCTGACGGCAACGGCCCGCATGTGGGCCTGGACGTTCGAGTATCCCAATGGAGTGACGACAGATACGCTCTACGTTCCTGTCGGTGTCCCCGTGAAAGTGACGCTCGTCTCCCTGGATGTGAATCACGCCATGTACATCCCGGATTTCCGCGTCAAGAAGGATGTTGTGCCGAACAAGACGAACGACCTGTGGTTCGCGACGACAAAGGTCGGCTCACACGATATCGCCTGCGCGGAGTACTGCGGGCTCAACCATGCATACATGTACACGAAGGTCGTTTCGATGGACACGACCGCCTTCGACACCTGGTACCGGGCCATCTCGGAGGCCCAGACACGACCGTATCGGTCGTTCCTCGACCGGGAACAACAGCCGAAATGATATCGGACCGATAGACCGCCCATGGACGTCCTGAAAACACTCGCCCTTCCACAGTCGCTCGAACATTACCAGCTTGTGGTGCTGCTTGCAGCGATAAGCTCTCTTGTGTTCATCCCCTACCTGGCATTTGCGCTCGGGTCGTCCACGCTGTCTTACTGGCTGAACCTCCGCGGACGCCGGACGGGCAACACGGCCGAGGCTGAGGTGGCGCACATCCTCGTCGATGTCGCGTTCTATAATAAGAGCGTCGTGGCATTCCTCGGGCTCATCCCGGGCCTCTCGCTCGTGTTCTCATTCGCACAGGTGCTGCAGCAAACTCCTTCAGGAGGTGTCAGCCTTGCGGGCGCCGGCTTCATCTGCCTGCTGATCGGCCTCTGGTTCCTGTATGGGTACAGGTACACCTTCCGCGTGCAGGGGATCATCGACGCATACAACACCCTGGCCAGAAAAGACCGGGAGGACGACACCTCCGGCATCGCCGAGTACGGGGCCGCGAACGCACGGGCTCACCTGCGCTTCGGCAAGTACGGTATCATCTTTACGGCTCTCGCTGCATTCCTGTATGTCTCGGCAATGGCTGCAACCATGAATACAGCACAGTGGACGGCCATCAGCTCGGTCTTCGACGCTCTGTTGTCGGCAGAGGTATGGCTTCGCTTCGTTCAGTTCCTTGTGCTTGCGGCCGGCGTGACCGGAATGGGGACGCTGTACGTCGGGCTGTCATGGCTCCGCGATGATCCCAGGATGACGGAAGAGGTCACCCGCCTGATCCGGTCGTTTGGCCTGCGCCTGAGCGTGGCCGCACTGTTGCTCCTTCCTGTGGTGGTGATCGCAGGACTTGTGGTGACATCAGGACCAGCGCAGGCAGGAACTCTCTATGCTGTTGCCGGACTTGCCCTTGTCCTTGCCTTCATCGCAGCGAACTTCCTCTACGGCTACGTGAGGACAGGGGACAGCCGGGCGATCACAGCGGCTGCGGCAGTCTTCTTCCTGTCAGTCTCTGCCGTGGTCGCGAACGATTATGTCGCCGTCGGCAGATCGACAAAAGCCCACGCTGCAGCGTTGGCGTCCATTCATGCCCAGTGGCTGACCGACCTGAAGAGCGAGCTCGGTGTGAGCATCGTGACATTCACAGGCGAGGATATTTATAATGCAAAATGCTCCGCCTGTCATCAGTTCGATGCGCCGAAGGTCGGTCCGGCGTACCTGACAGTGCTGCCGAAGTATGAGGGAAAGAAGGCGGATCTCATCAAATTCGTCCTGAATCCTGTCAAGGTCGATCCGAACTTCCCGTCGATGCCCAGTCAGGGGCTGAGGCCCGCCGAGGCCGATTCTATCGCGGCATACCTGCTCGCGCTGTTTGAAGCGAAGAGATCGAAGGACCCCGAAATCCCCTGATGCTGAAGCACGCACACCACACAGCCGATGTTGCCGGTGCCCCCCGCATCCGGTTCGCTGATCTCCTTACCCTCGCGAAGCCTGAGCTCACACTCCTCTCGGTGTTCACTGCCGTAGGCGCAGCATGGCTGGCAGTCCCGGAGGGCGGGTCCTATCTCGTGTTGTTCTGGGTCCTGGCGGGGACCATGATGGTCGGGGGAGGAGCCGGATCGCTGAATCAATGGATGGAGCGGTCGCTTGATCGGCAGATGAAGCGCACGGAGCGTCGCCCGCTCGCGTCGGGCCGGATGCGTCATGCTGACGCGCTGATCTTCGGTTCTGTCCTTTCGGTCGCGGGAACTGGGCTGCTTTTTGCCGCAACGACACCCTCGTCAGGAATCCTCGCCGTCCTCACCTTGCTGAGTTACCTGCTCGTCTATACGCCGCTGAAGCGTGTGAGCCCTTTCTCGACGGTTATCGGAGGCATTCCTGGAGCTCTCCCGCCTCTTATCGGATGGGCTGCGGTTGATGGTACGCTGCCGCCGGAAGCGTGGGCGTTGTTCTTCATCCTTTTCTTCTGGCAAATGCCCCATTTCCTCTCCCTCTCCTGGATGTATCGGACAGACTATGCCCGGGCCCGCTACCGGATGCTGTGCGTCGAGGATGAGTCCGGGATCGCGACGAGCCGTCAGACCCTCATCTATTCGGCGGCATTCGTCCCTGCCGCACTGATGCCAACAATGGTCGGGCTCGCGGGCATGCTCTATTTTGCCGGTGCGCTCATCGTGTCGGGTGCATTTCTCTTTCTTGCTATCCGCTTCTTCACGAACCGCTCAGTTCTCAACGCACGGAAGACCTTCCTCGCCTCGCTCGTCGTTCTGCCCGCCCTGTTCGCCCTGATGCTGGCAGAGCGGCTGATTGCCTGATCCTTTCGCTACCTGCTCCTTTACTCCCCGGACCGACCAGGTCGATCGTGCTGTCAACTCCTGAGAGCAGGTTTCCCTTTTTGGGCCGATGACCTTTTGGTGTATATTTCGCATGGGATGGATCCCCGGCACCTATACTGCAAGATCCGCTCCGGCGCTGCGTCCTTCACAGCGCTTTCCACGTTGTTGATCGCCTTTCTCCAGCCGGCATTCTCCTCTAACCAACCGCCCCTTCGGTTCACCAGGATCACGACCCGTCACGGCCTTGCCCAGAACACTGTCTATGCGATCCTACAGGACCAGCACGGTGCCCGTCTGTCAGAAGAAGGGCACCGCCTCCTGACGATCATCGTCTCCAGCGCATTGCGTATGGGGCAGATGATCGATGAACTCCTCGAGCTCTCACGCCTTGGACGGCGGGGGGACGAGATCGTGTATTGGGTCAAGGACAATGGTGCCGGGTTCGACATGGAGTATGCCGATGAACTCTTCGGTGTCTTCCAGCGTCTGCACGCCAGGGAGGAATTCGAAGGAACAGGTATCGGACTGGCGATCATCCATCGGGTCATCCTTCGGCATGGCGGCCGCATCTGGGCAGAAGGGAAGGCGGATCGAGGTGCTGCATTCTATTCCACGCTTCCGGTGTCGACACGGTCGACGCCCAGAGATGTAAGGTCGGGAAACCCGGCCGCTCCTATAGCGTGACGGAGCCTTCGTGAGACATTTCCTTGTCTGTATTCTTCTTCTCGCTTCATCACCCGCAGGCACTATCACAGTACCACGACTGCAGGACGACCAGCCGGGTCGCGATCAGCGCATGCAATGGTGGCGCGAAGCGAGGTTCGGCCTGTTCCTGCACTGGGGTCTCTATTCTGTCCTGGGAGGTGAATGGAAGGGGGAGACCGGCTATGGAGAGTGGATCCGCAATAATGCGGAGATCCCGATCGACACCTACGACACGCTGCGGCAGCATTTCGATCCCGTCCTGTTCGACGCAGACGAATGGGTGACGATAGCGAAAGAAGCAGGCATGAAGTACATCGTCCTTACCTCGAAGCATCACGACGGTTTCTGCCTCTTCGATTCGAAGCACACTGATTTTGATGTCATGAGCACCCCTTTCAGCCGCGACATTGTGCGGGAGCTTGCGGAGGCATGCAGGCGGCACGGTATCGCGTTCGGCCTGTATCATTCGATCATGGACTGGCATCATCCTGATTACCTCCCCCGGCGGACCTGGGAGCATGACAGGCCATCGGGAGACGCAGTATTCGATCGCTATGTATCGCACATGAAGGACCAGCTCGAAGAGTTGCTCACCGACTATGGTCCTATCGGCATCCTGTGGTTCGATGGGGAGTGGGAGGCGACATGGAATGAATCCCGGGGGTCCGACCTGTATCGGTACGTGCGTTCCCTCCAGCCACGGATCATTGTGAACAACCGTGTCGGAGCTGCACGTGAAGGCATGGAAGGTATGACCGCTGCGGGAAAGTTAGGCGGAGACTTCGGTACCCCGGAACAGCAGGTCCCTTCTATGGGCATGCCCGGTGTCGATTGGGAATCCTGCATGACGATGAATCAGAGTTGGGGATACAGCCGGTCCGATACGAACTACAAGTCCTCGACAGAACTGATCCGGACGCTCATCGACATCGCTTCGAAAGGGGGGAACTTCCTCCTGAATGTCGGCCCGAAGGCGGATGGCACATTCCCGGATGAAAGTGTGGAGCGCCTGAGGGACATCGGTTCATGGATGCGGCAGAACGGTGAAAGCATCTATGGAACGACCGCGAGCCCTTTCGAGGAGATCGGGTGGGGAAGGGCGACGATGCGCCGATCGGATGACACGTCCACTCTCTATCTGCACGTCTTCGATCCACCGTCCGACGGAGTGTTGCGGATCAGGGGTCTGTTGTCGGATCCGCTTGCCGCATATGCCCTGCAGGATCCCGTCCGGAATCCCCTTCTGACACGCAGGGAACAGGACGAGATCTTCGTCGACCTCTCATCGGTTCATTGTGCAGGCCCCGCCACAGTGATCGCAATGCGGTTCCAGGGTGATCCCCAGGTCATGAATCCGCCGGTGATCTCGTCTTCACTCACCTTCTTCATCGATTCCCTTCGAGTGGAGCTTCGGGGCGACGGGGGGTGTATCGTCCGGTACACGCTAGACGGGACGATGCCGACAGCCGGTTCCCCGGCAGCAACGGGATCGGTTGTGCTGGATGCGAGCGCTGTTCTGACAGCGCGGTTCTTCAGGGAGGGAATCCCTGCCTCCGGACCGAGGTCCAGGGTCTTCACGAAAGTGAAGCCCATTGCGCCGTCCCCCGTCCAGAGCACAGCCCCCGGCCTTCGGTATGCATACTTCGAAGGATCGTGGTTCTCCATCCCGGACTTCAGCACCCTGCAACCCCTTGCGACCGGATCGGTGGACAGTATTTCTCTGGGACCCTCCATCATCGAGGAGCACTTCGGACTGACATTCGCCGGCCTTGTCGCAGTCCCCGTCACTGGTGTCTATTCCTTCAGCATCGCTTCCGACGATGGGAGCAGGCTTTGGGTCCACGACTCGCTCATTGTCGATAACGATGGCCTCCATGCACTGGCGGAGAAGAGCGGCCATATCGCGCTGCGCGCAGGATTGCATCCCTTCCGGCTGGCGTTCTTCCAGCGATCGGGCGGTCACGAGGTGCGCGCGTTCATCCAGGGTCCGGGGATGGACAGGACAAGGCTTGGCCCCGGATTCCTCTTCATGGAAGAGTAAGAAGGAAAAAGTCTTATCTTTGCTTCTGATTGTGTTTGGCCGCGGCCATCCGGGGAGCATACGGGTCACCCAAGTACTCCATGTAAGTAATGAGCGATATCATGAGAGCTTTCCTTCTTCTCGCCACAACGATCCTTCTCTCATCCGTCATCCATGCCCAGTGGTCGGCGTCGGCTTCTTTCCTCGTCGGCGTGCCGCAGGGGGAATTCGCTGCGAACGTCGGTCAGAACGGGTACGGCGTGGAACTGACGGGTGCCTTCGCGCCGCCTGAGACCCCTCTCCGGGCGGGACTCAACCTCGGGATCATGTCCTACGGGGAGGATACGCGCCGTGAGCCGTTCAGTACGACGATACCGGACGTGACTGTCGAAGTGTCGACCAGCAATACCATTGTCATCATCAACGCAGAGGGGCGACTCCAGCCGAATGTCGGCACATTCCGTCCGTATCTTGCGCTCACCTTTGGTGCCAGTGTCCTGAGCACCCGGACCTCGATCACGAACGAATCCACGGGCGAAGAGGTGGCCTCGTCGACGAACCAGAATGATGTGGCGTTCAATTATGGTGCAGGGGCGGGACTGAACGTCAAGGTCTGGACCAATACTGACAAAGAAGAGGCCTGGGAAGATTTCAGAGTGAACGACGTATCGATCCATCTTGGCGGAACATATCTCAGAGGCGGTGAGGCAGAGTACCTTAAGAAGGGTTCTATCAGAACGGTCAATGGTCAGGCAGTCTACGATGTACTCACATCACGCACCGATATTATCCTCTACTCCCTCGGCGTCTCGATGACGTTCTGAGGCATTCCGTACTCGGGTCCACGGGAGAAGGGAATGCAGGCAACGCCATGACACTCCTTGTTCGCCCCTGGATACAGGCCGATGTGGAACACATCAGGCACATCATCTGGGAATCCTGGATGAAGGCTTATTCGGGATTCATCCCCGAGACCGATCTCCGCACCTACTATGACGAGCACTATTCACCATCGGCCCTCTCCGTTCTGTTCACTTCTCCGGATGTCCGCGGCTTCATGGCGCTGTCGGATGGCGCTCCCGCCGGATACGCACGGACAACATACAACAGAGAACAAAACCGCATCTACCTCACATCCATCTACGTCCACCCGGCATTTCAGGGGCACGGGGCAGGGGGGCTTCTGCTGAAGGAAGCAGAGAAGGTCGCCGCTTCGTTCGGAATGGACAGGATCTGGTTGGGAGTTATGACAAAGAACACTGAGGCCCTCGATTGGTACGCGAGGATCGGCTTCACGTTTACGGAGCGGGCACCCTTCACCATGGGGCAGACCTCTGTCGAACACCTCATCGGCTGGCGGGGCATAGCATCAGCGGGGACATGATCATCCCGAAAGCGAGCCTGTCCCATCCACTCCCCGAAGGCCGACAGGATCGTCCTCTCCGAAGCCATCGCATCCCTCTTCCGTTCCTAAAACTGCGAATACTTCCAAGAGTCACAATTTTCGCCAATAATGTCCGGCCATCAGATAGGGAAATCGACGGAAAAACCTTGCATCATCCGCATCATGATTGGCACATCAGATGCAGAGAGTGTCGCGTGTGAGCAGCATTCGGCCTGATCTCTCCGGTCAGCTATGATCCGGTCCGCCGGACGGATGTTCCAGTAACCAACTGAAAGGCATTCCATGGATATCGATGTGGTACTCCTCGCCCGTATGAAGTTCTGGATGACGGTCGCATTCCATTACATCTTCCCGACGATCACGATCGGTCTTGCGTGGATCCTTGTTGCTTTTGAGGCGGCGGGATGGAAGACGGGGAAGCCCGTCTACGAGCAGCTCGGACGGTTCTTCGGAAAGCTGTTCGGGTTCACATTCGCTATCGGCGTCGCGACAGGTCTCGTCATGGTGTTCCAGTTCGGCACGAACTGGAGTCAGTACTCCCGATTCGTCGGAGATATTTTCGGCGCCCCGCTCGCCGCCGAAGCCGTATTTGCCTTTTTCATGGAATCGACCTTCCTCGGGCTCTACCTCTTTGGACGCGACAGGATCTCCCGCGGCGCGCATGTGTTCTCCATCTTTATGGTTGCGCTTGGCGCGACCATTTCTGCCTTCTGGATCATCGTCGCCAACAGCTGGCAGCAGACGCCGGCAGGATTTGCCATCGCTCTGGCTGATGGCCGCATCATCAGCCAAGCCGTGTATGTCCTGAACCCGTCCGCCTTCGACCTGACGAATGCACGTGCGGTCCTGGTCGACTTCATGGAGGCGGTGTTCAATCCTTCGACCCTTCCGCGGTTCTTCCACGCGGTCTTCGGGGCTCTGATCTCCGGAGCGTTCTTTGTCGGCGGGATCGGAGCATACTATGTCCGGAAGAACGCAGCAAATGAGTTCGGCAGGCTCGCGGTGAAATATGCAGTCGTGTTCGGGCTCACGGCCTCGCTCATTCAGATCTTTCCGATCGGCCACGTGCACGGGCAACAGGTTGCGGAGACGCAGCCGGAGAAGTTTGCCGCGATTATGGGGATCTACGAGAGCCAGAATTCGGCTCCCATCGTCCTTTTCGCGGTCCCGACGAACCGTCCCCCCGAGCTCAAGATTCCGATCGAGATACCGGGGGTTCTGAGCTGGCTGGCATTCGGCGATGTCAATGCCACGGTCAAGGGACTTGCGGAGATCCCAGAGGCAGACTGGCCACCGCTGTTCCTGACATTCGTTTCGTATCACAACATGGTGATCCTCGGCATGTGGTTCCTGTTCATCATGGCCGTGGCGTCGTATCTCTGGTACAGGAACACGCTGTGGGAGAACTCGCTCGTGCTGAAGGCACTCATGTGGTCGATCCCGCTGCCGGTGATAGCGAATCAGCTGGGGTGGATCGCTGCGGAGGTCGGACGACAGCCGTGGTCGGTGTACCGTCTCCTCCGAACGGAACACTCAGTGTCGGTCACGGTGTCAGCTGAGCTCGTCGTTCTCGCCATCGTGATCTTCTTCATTATCTATGCTGTCATGGGTATCGCCTGGCTCCGGCTGGTCGTCAAGACGGTCAGAAAAGGTCCTGCCCCGGTGAACGCGTAAGGAGACGGCCATGGAACTCACGACACTGCAAACCCTCTGGTTCATACTTACAACGGTTCTCTTCACAGGCTACGCCGTCCTTGACGGCTTCGACCTGGGCGTCGGTATCCTTCATCTGTTCGCGAAAGACGAGCAGGAGCGGCGCATCAATCTCAATTCCGTCGGCCCCGTTTGGGACGGGAATGAAGTGTGGCTGATCGCAGGCGGCGGGGCGCTGTTCGCCGCCTTTGCTCCGGTATACGCAGCCATCTGGAGCGGATTCTACCTTGCCCTGATCCTGTTGCTGGTGGCGCTCATCGGCAGGGCAGTGGCATTCGATTTTCGTGCAAAAGCGCAGGAGGAATCGACGCGCAGGTGGCTGGACCGCACCTTCGGCATCGGGTCACTTCTCATTGCACTCCTGCTGGGAGTCGCATTCGGGAACATTCTGCGCGGCATCCCGATCGATGAGAATGGCTGGTATGCCGGCACATTCTTCACCCTGCTCAATCCATTCGCCGTCTTTGTCGGACTCTTCACGGTCGTGCTCTGCGTCATGCACGGTGCTCTGTATCTGGTGCTGAAATCTGAGGGAGCACAGATGGAGAGAATGGTTCGTGTCTCGCAGTCGACATGGATGGGCTCTGCGGCGATGTATGTCCTTCTGGGGATCCTGACCTTCTTCATGGCTCCGCACCTTTTCGATTTCGCGTATCCTGAGGTGCAGAAACCGCTCTGGTATGTCTTCATCCTCATCTCCCTGCTCTCCATCGCGGCCATCCCGCTGCTCATCGGCAGGAAACAGTATGTCGGTGCTTTTATCAGCTCATCGCTGCTCTTCTCGAGCATGATCTGGCTGGGAGCTGTGGGATTGTTCCCGCGGCTGGTACCGTCCACGATGGATGCTGCATACAGCTTGACGGCATTTGCCCACTCATCGACGCAGTATACCCTGACGATCATGCTGTATATCGCGCTTTCGGGGATGCCGTTCGCGATCCTCTACAAAGTGATCCTGTACAGGGTGTTCAGAGGCAAGACAGTGCTGACGAAAGACAGCTACTGAGGGTCGAAGGCACCGGTTTGGCGGATGACAATGGGTCCGGGCGAACCTCCCGGACCCATTGCATGTACACCCGGGGGACCGCTTCATGAGCACGAGATGCCCGGCAGACTGCCCTCCTGAAAGGCCCTTCTGTACACCCCAGTGCACACGGGGCGGTCAATGATGGGCAAAACGAGCCCTGTTGATATAGAAGCTTTGGTACAGTTCGTGATGCCAATAACTGACCCCGCCGAATCGATGCAGGAACAATCACTTTCACCTAAGGGAGGCTATATGAAACTGCACACTCTCATCCCGGTCGCATGTGCTATCGTACTCGCTGCCGGGATCACAGGATGCGCTCAGACCGGAGTGTTCGGTTCTGCGAGCATCACGACGACGGAGCTCTCCGACGCGAATTTCAGGATAGTCGCGACCAACGTGAGCGGGGAGTCGGAAGCCGGATACCTTCTCGGCGTCAGCGCTCCGATGGGGTTCACCTCTACCACGGTGGCCCTGGCGCGCGTCCAGGGGACGGGATTACTGTATCAGGAGGCTCTCGCGGACCTGTGGGAGAATTTCGAGCGAGAGTACGGGGCTGTCAAAGGCAGAACACTGGCGCTCGTGAACGTCCGCTATGACTCCGACAACCTCAATCTGCTGCTGTATACCAGCGCGAAGGTCTCGATCCGGGCCGATGTTGTCGAGTTCATCGCTGAATGATGTGGCCATGTCCGGTAGCTCGGGATGCCCTGGCATTCCGGGCACCGGCGCGGATGTGTGGATGCAGCTGGCGGGGCAGGGTGAACAGAACGTCTACGCGGGGGTGTCGGCATACGCCATCGCCATCAGGAGCTTGATGCGCCGTTCGATCGGCGGGTGCGTGGCAAAGATATCAGCGACCTTTCCTTCCTTCTCGTTCAGCTTCCGGCCCTTCGGGTCCACGATACAGAGATGCGCCGCACCTTTCTTGATGGCGGCGGTGGGTTCGTTGGCGCGCTCCAGTTTCCGCAGGGCACTGGCCAGGGCAAGCGGGTTCCGCGTCAATTCAGCGCCCGTTGCGTCAGCAAGGTATTCCCGCTTCCTCGACACCAGCATCGCGAGGATCTGTGCGATGACAGGGGAGAGGATGATGGCGATGATCCAGATGACGAAGAGAGGTCCGGAAGAACCGGATGATTTTCCGCGACCCCCTTTTCTCCCTCCTCCGTAGCGCATGGAACGGAGGGCCATGTCCGAAAGCAACAGCACCGTTCCCACCAGAGCCGCGACGATGGTCATCAACCGGATGTCGAAGTTCCGGATATGCGCCATCTCGTGCGCTATCACACCCTGGAGCTCTTCGCGGTTCAGCGTCGTGAGGAGTCCTTCCGTGACAGCCACAGCAGCGGTCTCGGGCGATGTCCCTGTCGCGAAGGCGTTCGGATCAAGGTCCGGGACGACGTAGACGCGCGGCATCGGAAGTCCCGAGGCAATGCGCATTTCGTCGACGACGTTCAGCAGTTGTCTGTGGTTGTCTTTGGCCGTGTCGGCTGGGATGGCGCCCGCTGAGGCAAGCACGGCCTTTGCTCCTCCGCGCATGCTCCAGAATGCCGAAGCCGTCCCGGCAACAAGTCCGGCGAAGGAGCCGATGGGGAGGAAGAACTCCTCGCTGACCGTTCCGAGGAAAAACGTGTCGAATCCGAGGCCCAGCAAGGCGACAAAGAGCGTGAATCCGGCCATGACCATGATGGTCATCCGGCGGTTGCGGGACTGCTGTTCGTAGAGATTCATACGGGCCTCGCGACCTCAGACAACAGAGGTCGCAGATGTCTGCTCACTTGTTGAGAGACAGATCCACGTTGGGCACCGACCGCTCCGCAGCTTCCGTGATCTCGAACAGCTCGGCAGGCTTGAATCCGAACATGCCGGCGATCATGTTGGCCGGGAACATCTGCTGAACAGTATTGAACTTCGTCGCGATATCGTTGTAAAACTGGCGTGCGAACGACACCTTGTTCTCGGTGCTCGTCAGTTCCTCCTGCAGCTGCATAACATTCTGGTTCGCTTTCAGGTCCGGATAGTTCTCTACGAGGGCGAAGAGTTTCGAGAGCATCCCCGTCAGCGCACCTTCCTTCGCGGCGGCATCGGCGACGCCCGTCGCGTTCACCGCAGCATTCCTCGCCTGGATGACCTTCTCCAGAGTCTCCTGCTCGAACTTCATGTATCCCTTGACCGTGTTGACAAGGTTCGGTATCAGGTCGTGCCGGCGCTTGAGCTGCACGTCGATCTGCTTCCAGCCGTTCATGGTCTGGTTCCGGAGCTGGATGAGCTGATTGTATTTGACGATGACCCATCCGATGAGGATGACCACGATACCGAGGACGATGAATTCCATGGTGGATCCTTCCTGTTAGGTGATGGCAGAGAAAGGTACGGTAGAAGAGAGAACCCTGTCAAGCCGGCGGGCACACCTATTCACGCTGCCGTGAATGGAGAGTCCTGAGGGCTTCCTCGGCATACAGGCGCACCTCGGGATCCTCGTCACGCATTGCATCAGTGAGAACGGGGCGCGACTCCTCCGAGCCGATCCTCGAAAGAGCGAGAGCAGCAGCGCGTCGAATGTGGACGCTCTCCTCGGAGAGCAATTCGCTCACGTCTGCCTCGGCTTCGTATGCCCGGAGCGATGCAAGTGCGTTGATGCATGCTCTCCTGTACCAGACCTGGTCATCCTGCAGCCCATCGCGGGCATAGGGTATGGCCTCACGCACAGCCATACGGGCAAGTCCATTGAGCGCCGTGATGCGGAGCCGTCTGTCCGGAGCCATACACAGCCCGAGCAGCGGCTTTATCGAAAGGGGACCGCCGAGTTCCGCCAGAGCGCGGACGGCTGTCTCGCGCACACTGCCTGCAGAGTCGTCGATCATGTTCACGACGGCCGGCACGGCTTCGGGAAGGCCGAGCGCACGTATCCCGTCAAGTCCGGCTGCACGAACGGAGGGGAGGCTGTCGTCGAGCATCAGTTCGAAATATGGAAGACTTGCAGCCCCTTTTTGGGCGAGTTCGAAGGCAAGATGATATCGAACCCGGGGATGTTCTGTCGCCCTGATCCGTTCGGCCAGTTCCTTCAGCTGCTCTTCCGTCCTTGTATCGGACGCGAGAACACTGGCTGCCGCGGTCAAGCCCGGGCCGTAGAAGAACCATGAACCTGTCACAAAAGAGATGGTCAGAAGGCTTATGTATGCTGCTACATGCCAAGGCCGTTCAGCATGTTCTGTCCGGAACATGATCCGCAGGGGAAAGGCGGCAATGCGATCGACGATATGCGGAACGGGGAACAGGAAAGGGGTTTTGGCACGGTACTCCTCGTAATCATCCTTCGAGCGCTCTTTCATGGTCAGCTCCTCCAGCATCGCGACTCCAATGATGACCATCGTAGCGAGCAGCCACGATAGACTCGCATCGATCCCCCATGAACGCTTGGGGTATCGGGCCTGGAGGATGAGCAGATACAATCCATACGTCCACACTATCCATCCGAGGTATTGCGGATGCCGGGAATAGCGATACAGCCATGAGCGCGCGATCGGGTGATCCCCGGAACGGGCCCGAAGCCATGTGAACGATGAAGTGAGGAAGATGAACAATCCTCCCGCGATGAAGAGGTAGATGAGTGGCCATGTGACATTCAATCCGAGGAGGCCGAAGAACGATCGGGCGATGTCGAAGGGGGCCCTGATGATACTTCCCAGCTGCGGAATGTCCCACGCGACGTCCAGGACCGGTAGCCAAAACAGATTAAGCATGCCGAGCCCTGCAAGGAAGAACATGACTCCTGCGAACTGCGCGAACATAGGGAGTATCAGGCCCAGGGCGCCGAGAGCGGCGAGGAATCCTCGTCGGGTGGCGAATCCCCATCCGATCAAAATGAGTGTGAGAAAGAAACTGAGGTATCCGATCGTGCGGAGATGGTAATGTCGTATGAAGATCTCTGTCGCGTGCTCGCTCCCTTCGCCCGTGCGGGATTCAATGTCCGGCGTCCGGACCGTATCGATAAGGTATTGATCGACGAGGTATGGGAGTTCGAGGCTTGCGAACGTAAGCCCCGCGGTGAAGACGAAGGACAGGACAAAGAGCAGGATCGTGGGCGAGGTTCGATCGGCCATGCTGGATCTCACAGTGGATACTGTAACATACAGAAACCAGCCATCTGATGAATGATGACACCAACTGGCGTATACGATTTTGCGCGGACATGGATGCATGGCGCTTGAGGGTCCGTCGTTGATGACGTACCTTGTCCGATCCTATTGGCGAGGTGCTCATGATCGGCAGGCTCACATCATTCCCCTTTATAGGAACAGTCCTCTTGTATGGAGTCGTCCCCTTACTGTTGACGACTGCTGCTGACGCACAGGATGGTTTCGGTACGGCTCCAGTCGAGCAAGAAGTGTTCAGGCTGAAAGATGACTCCATCCTGACGATCATCGCCCGCTCGTGGCTGACCGATACCGGTTCGGTCCATGTGCCGGAGGTCCGGTCGCGTGCAGGGTCGCGTTCGATCCGGCTCCCTGTGTACCGCATCCGGGCGCAAAACGCGATGAATGCGTCGGCGCCAATCTTCTGGCTGTCCGGGGGGCCCGGACAATCGAACCTCAGCTCGTTCCAGTACAACTTCTTCATCGGGGAGCACGATCATGTCATGGTTGGCTATCGCGGCGTGGACGGAGATGTGTCCCTCGACTGCCCGGAGGTCGTTCAGGCGCTTGAAGAGGGGAGTGATCTGTTGAGCGAAGAGATGCTCTCAGATGCTGCAAAAGGATATGGATCATGTTCTGAACGCCTCATCCGGAGCGGTGTCGACCTCGATGGATACACCCCTCTCGAGGTCGCGGATGACATCGAAGCGGTCAGGTTGCTGCTCGGATACGACAGGATCATCATCGTCGCTGAGAGCTATGGAACGAGGATAGCATATTTGTATGCCCGCACGTATGCATCGCACATCGAGCGCATGGTGATGGTTGGCTCGAATCCCCCGGGTCATATGGTGTGGGATCCGTATGCGAACGACCGGATCATCGAGCGGTACGCAAGGTTGTGGAGCAAAGATGCAGGCGCTGTCAGGAGATATCCAGACCTCGTGCGGGCGATGAGGGTCGTCAGGGACGATTTTCCGACGAGCTGGTTGTTCCTGCCGATCCACGAGGGGACTGTGCGGGCAGCGATGAACGCTTTTCTTTTTCACACGGAGACTGCTGCACAAGGATTCGATGCATATGTGGCAGCTGCGAATGGCGACCCGAGCGGGCTGTGGTTGATGTCGGTCGTCGCGTCATACATCTTCCCGACCTCAGTGAACTGGGGAGACAACGCCTCCAAGGCGATGAGTTCGGATGGCGATACGTCGAGGAATTACCGGGAAGAGCTCGACCCTGAGGATGCCCTGTTCGGCGCCCCTCTCGGGGCGTTCCTCTGGTCCGCGGCAGAGTCATCCTCCTGGCCCATCAGGACAATCCCTGAGGAATACAGAACAATGGCAGGCTGCAGTGTGCAAACGCTCTTTCTGAGCGGCTCTCTTGATGCCTCTACGCCTGCAGAGAACGTCACCAATGATATGTTGCCCCATTTCCCGAATGGGACGCATGTCATCCTGTCGGAAGCAGGTCATGTCATGGACCTCTGGCGTTCACAGCCAGCTGCGGTGCATACGCTGGTGAAGACCTTCATTGACGAGGGGAAGATCGACACGTCCAGGATACGATACGTACCGGTATCGTTCGATGTCGCCTGGGGATTTCCGCTTCTTGCGAAGCTCACGATCGGCATACTTCTTCTGCTATCTGTCGTCCTTATCGGTGGTATTGTGCTGGGCATTCGGCGAGTGCGGCGCCTTTGTTCTGCCGGTTCGTGAGGCGTGCCCGCCACAGGGCGGTTTTCGTTGCCTGTTCGCACATTGCTGAGTATTTTGGGACGGCATCATTCACCTTTCTGCATGGAGAACATGTACTATGAAACAACGATTGCTGAACATTGCTGTCCTCGCGCTCTCTGTGGTCATCATTGCCGGGGCCTCAGACGAAAAGAAGTTTGGAAAAGAGCTTACGTTGAAGACCCTCACGAAGGTCTCTGACATCCTGGCTTCGCCCGATGAATACAACGGCAAGAGGGTGCTCGTGAAAGGCCCGATCACTGGCGTGTGCGAGATGCGGGGGTGCTGGATCAACATTGGCAGCGACAAGGAGTTCGGTCAGATCCAGTTCAAGGTGGATGATGGCGTCATCGTCTTCCCGATGGACACTCAGGGGAAGACTGTAACCGCTGAAGGGATCGTGGACGTCCGGACCGTATCAGCCGAGGACCAGATAAAGCAGGGCAAGCACCACGCCGAAGAGACCGGGGAAGAGTTCGATCCCGCCACCGTCACAGGGCCTAAGGTCATCGTACGGCTCCTCGGGGAAGGGGCCGTGATCGACTGACGCATGAAGTGGCGAAAATGGAACAACATCCTTCATAGGGATATCGGATACCTTGTCTTTGGCCTGACGATCGTCTACGGTGTGTCGGGGATAGCGGTCAACCATATGCATGACTGGAATCCCAACTTCACGAAGGACAGGGAATTCCTGTCAATATCACCGATCCTGACCAGTGATCGGGACAGCCTCCTCATGGAGGCCAGATCATCTCTGGGGCTCACCGAAGACCCGCTGAACAGCTTCAGACCGGACAAGGAGACGCTTCGGCTCTTCTACGAGGGTGTCACCTACTCTGTGGATCTGCCTACGGGGAAGGTCCTCCGCGAAGCGGTCGCACGCCGACCCGTCCTGTATGAGTTCAACCAGCTGCACCTGAACACTCCGAGGCGCACCTGGACCTTCGTCGCCGACCTGTACGCGCTCTCGCTCATCATTGTCGCCATCACAGGCCTCTTCGTGCTGAAGGGGCCGAGCGGCATCAAGGGAAGAGGGGCATGGTTGACCGCAGTGGGCGTGGCGATACCGGCGGTCTATTGGGTCCTGTATCTGCTGGACTGAACATGACAGCCCGTTCCACCCAAAGCCGCACCATCAGCCTGGGAATGCTTCTCCTGCTTTTGTCCTGCGCACCCCACGGTTCATCAGATCCCCTTGCGCATTCTGTCTGGGACCATGGCGGCATCGTTCGGCTCGACACAACCCGGAAGACGATCTACCTTGTTTTCACGGGGCATGAGTTTGCGGAGGGTGGAGACCATGTCAGGGAGACGCTCCGGTCGAAAGGGGTCCGCGCGGCTTTCTTCTTCACCGGGGATTTCTACCGTGCGTCTGCCTTCGAGGGTCTCATCAGGTCACTGAAGGAAGGAGGCCATTACCTCGGGGCGCATTCGGACAAGCACCTTCTGTATGCTCCGTGGGAGGACAGGGACTCCACGCTCGTGACGTACGACGAGTGGTGGGAAGACGTGAGACGGAACTATGAGGAGATGGAACGGTTCGGGATTCGATTCGCGGACGCGCCCTTCTTCATGCCTCCGTATGAATGGTACAACGATACGATAGCAGCATGGACGGATGCGAAGGGCCTTCGCGTGATCAATTTCACGCCAGGGACGATCACAAATGCTGACTACACGATCCCGTCGATGGGAAGCAGATACCGAACCAGCGACAGCATACAGGCCAGATTATTCTATGTCGAGGAGCGGGAGGGACTGAACGGTCATATACTCCTCTTCCACCTCGGTACGCACCCGGAGCGGACCGACAAGTTCTACGCTCGCCTGGGCCCTGTCATTGACACACTTCGGGCGAGGGGTTATTCGTTCGCTGCGCTGACTGATCTTCATGAATGAACGGCGGGCGCAGCCTCAGTTGAGAACCCGGCCCCGGACTGGTATATTGCAGCAAGCCGAAGTGGCGTCCGCCTGCGCTGACGCTCCGGCGGATTCACAATTCTCACATGCGCTCGAATTGTGAAGAATTGGGTGGGCTCAGGATTTCGATGTAAGGCCGAAGTGGCGTCCGCCTGCGCTGACGCTCCGGCGGATTCACAATTCTCACAGACGCTCGAATTGTGAAGAATTGGGTAGGCTCAGGATTCCGATGTAAGGCCGAAGTGGCGTCCGCCTGCGCTGACGCTCCGGCGGATTCACAATTCTCACAGACGCTCGAATTGTGAAGAATTGGGTAGGCTCAGGATTCCGATGTAAGGCCGAAGTGGCGGAATTGGCAGACGCGCTGGACTCAAAATCCAGTATGGCTAAAACCATGTGGGGGTTCGACTCCCCCCTTCGGCACAGCTTTCATCCAGCAATGTGTGGATTCCCCGTCGGACTGCCATCGTACAGGGAGAAAATTCCGCCTTCGGCGTGCGCAATCACCTGGATGCAGAATCTGCTTCTTGCCGCCTGATCGGAAACACAACGAGAAAATGGGGTGTGCATGATGTGATGCTACGATGTCCATGATGAGAAACATCCATACGAACCTGCTGCTGTTCGTCGGCGGGCTCGTTCTGACCGGGGGGCATCTTCTGGCTGGTCCACGCTGGCAGGAGGTGCCCCCCGATTCGCTTGCTGTGCAGGCTGCACGGGACACTCTCCCGTACCGCATTCCCGGACCATCGGGCCTGAACATCCCTCATGACACAACGGAGGGACAGGTTCTCTCCACCCTCGTTCCGGATTCCCGCCCGAACATACCCCTCCGCACTGACCTTCTCGGTCCAGATTTCACACGTACAGGCAGCATTTCAAGAGGATTCCTGGTCGGCTCGAACAGGGATGCGAGCGTCGTATCTGGATTTCGGCTTCAATTCGCCGGCCCGCTGACGGATGCCATCAGAGTGCAGGCCGCGCTCACAGATGAGAACTCTCCCATACAGCCGGAAGGTACGACCCAGTCACTGCGCGAAGTGGACAAGGTCTCTATCGACCTTCTCGGCCCGTCGTTCGGGCTAACACTCGGGGATTTTTTCTTCGAACGCCGGGCAACGCAGGCCGGGGAGTTCGGACAACTCTCAAGAAAGGTGCAGGGCATACAGGGTCATGTCGAGGGAGATTTGCCCGGCGCGGATGGGATCCAGACATATGCGAAGGTCGTGGGAGCAAGCTCGAGGGCGGAATACCATACGCTCCTTCTCCAGGGTATTGAGGGAGTCCAGGGGCCGTACCGACTCAGCGGCAAGAACAACGAACAGTACATAGTCGTTGTGGCAGGGTCTGAGCGGGTCTCCATCAACGGGGAGCAGCTCGTTCGCGGTGAAACACAGGACTATGTCATTGACTATGCAACAGGGGAGGTCACCTTCACGACCCGACGCATGATCACCTCCGAGTCCCGCATCTATGTGGATTTCGAATATGCCGACCGTAACTACGCGCGAAATCTTCTCGGAGCTGAGGTGCAGACCGGGCTCAGCAACGATGCTCTCAGCGTACGGTTCTCCGTTCTTCAGGAGGCGGACGATCCGGATAATCCAGCCGGCGGACCATTGGACCAGATGACGCTCTCGCTTCTCAGGTCAAGCGGTGCTGACCGATGGGCAGCGAGCCGCTCCGGTATTGTTGAAGTGGGGGGTGACACTGTGTCGGGAAGGGGAAAGGGGCAGTATGCGCTGCGCGACACGACCCTCAGCGGCACCTCATATGTCGTCCTCGTCTACGCACCGGGGGACCCCGATGCGCTCTACGCTGCCACCTTCTCACGGGTCACCGCAGTTCCGCCTGATTCGTTGGGCTACCGAAGGGTTCGAGGAGGAGAATACAGCCTTGCAGGATTGGGACAAGGGACGCATGTCCCACGGATCTTCGTCGAGGCGCCGAAGATGCAGCGCTCCTTCAGCGGGACGATCTCCGGCTCGCTGGGCGGTGGTGTGACTCTCGAGGTCGAAGGAAGCCGCAGTGTGCTCGATGTCAACCGGCTCTCCAGCCTCGACGATGTCTCCAATGCAGGCGATGCATATGCCCTGCGGGCAGTGTTCGACCCCGGGGAGGTCACACTCTTCGACCATTCGATCGGGCGTATCCGTGCAGAGCTGGACCAACGATATGTGGATGAGCGATTCAGTTCATTCGGTCGGATCGATCCGGTCGAGTATTCCCGGCAATGGGACATCGAAAGGTCCTCAGCTGCGACGGAGCGCCGGCGGCAAGCGAACGTCTCCTATGCTCCATGTTCGTTCCTGACGCTGGAGACGTATGCCGGCTCGTTGTCACGCTCCGATGGTATCCGCGCCGAGCGGGTCCGCGCTGGCTTGCATCTGGCTGACAGCGGCAGCATCGATCTTCGTGGTTCTGTTGAGCAGGTGAGGCGCGATGACGATCGGTTGAACCTGAGTGCGTTCTGGAACCGATACCAGGCCTCAGCAGCCGGAACGATTGCATTCCTTCGGCCGACACTCCTTGTGAATGCAGAACATCGGGAAGAACACGCGGACACGACCGGTATCATCCAGCAGGGGAGCTTTCGGTCGGCTGACGTTACGCCCGGACTTGAAGCGCAGGTATCACAGCATTGGATTCTCAACGCACAGGCGGCATGGAGAACGGTCGATAGCGCACTGGCAGGCTCGCTCGTCTCTGCATTCACCTCCATCGGCGCGGGAGCAGGCGCATCACTGCATGGTCTGAGGAACTTCTCCCTGAGCGTCGATGTACAGACCCGGGCTACTGATTTCACGGATCCATTCAGGGTCCGAGGGAACGCGGATACACGAACGACGCTCGCCCGTACACAGGCAACTGCCAGGCTGTTCGATCGGGCTGTCGAGACCCGCGGACTCTACGAGTTCTCGAGCCAGCAATCCGCCCGGCTCGAAAGGGTTTTCATCCGCGTTGCCTCCGGGACGGGCCAATATGCCTATGGGGGGGATGCGAACGGGAACGGCATCGCTGATGAAGAGGAGTATATTCCTGTCCGATACGACGGTGATTACGCTGTGATCCTTGTCCCGGGCGAAGCGCTTGTACCGGTCAACGCTGTCAAAGCGTCGATTCGCGTGCGCGTGGGTCTCAGGGAGCTTGGGGTCGGCGGTCCGCTCTCCCGCATCAGCACCGAGACCTCCCTGAGGGTGGATGAACGTTCCACTCTGCCAGGGGCAGGTTCGATCGCCCTGCTCAATCTCTCCCGGTTCCTCGATCCTGCGACAACGATCAGCGGTCAGCAGCTCCTGACGAATGATGTCCACTACGGAGAAGCGGATCCGGACCTGTCGATACGTCTCCGCGTGACTGAATCCCGGGGGCTGACGCAGCTTGTCAACGCGCCCGTCAGCTCCTATGGGAACGAACGGTCGGTTCGGGTTCGGGGCCGGCTCTCCGTCGATATCAACGATGAGGCTGAGGTGTACGTGAAGCGCGATCGCTCGCTGGGCGATGTGCTTTCCGCCCGGAACCGCGACCTGGTCGTGACCGGAGGACAGAACGACCTGCTCTACCGGCTGGATCGTGTGTGGGAGCTCGGGCTGATGCTTGGATTCCAGCGATCGGAGAATGTGGCGGATGGACAGGAGGGGACAGCCGATCTGAACGAGCAGGCGGTGCGTCTGACGATGGGTATCCCGTCCCGTGGCTCGATGCGGGCTGAGCTTCGGCGCGAAGAGATCACGTTGACGGGCTTTGCCGCTTCTGTCGCAGTGCCATATGAAATGACCGGAGGGCGACCTGTGGGCCGCTCATGGCTGGTCGAGCTCCGGGGCGACCTTCGCCTGACCGATGTCATCCAGCTGACCGCCTCCTACCTCGGACGTCTCGAGCCGGGCTCCCGTATCGTTCACACTGCGCGGGCCGAAGCGAAGGCTGTTTTCTGAGATTCCCGTCCTTGCCTTTCACTCCTCAAACACGTACGTTTTTCATCCTTTCAGACACTCTTCACAGGTAGCAGACCCGACGCATGGCCAAACGCGACAGGAACGACCATACGCAGGACATAACATCCATTCTCCGCGAGAACAGGACCTTCACCCCGGCGCGAGCATTCTCATCCGGGGCGGCGATCACGTCCTTTGCGCAATACAAGAACCTCTATCGCCGGTCGATCAAGGACCCCGAGAAGTTCTGGAGTTCCATCGCGCGTGAGCTGTATTGGTTCAAGCCCTGGAAGAAGGTGCTTCAGTGGAAGCTGCCGTTCGCACAGTGGTTCGTCGGCGGAAAGATCAATGTGGCATACAACTGTCTTGACCGCCATCTGGACACCTGGAGGAAGAACAAGGCAGCGATCATCTGGGAGGGAGAGCCGGGAGACAACCGAACCCTGACCTACCTCGAGCTTCATCGGGAGGTCTCGAAGTTCGGGAATGTCCTCAAGAAGCTCGGCGTCACGAAGGGGGATCGCGTCGTCATCTACATGCCGCTCGTTCCGGAACTGGCCATTGCAATGCTCGCCTGTGCCCGCATCGGTGCAGCTCATTCCATCATCTTCGGCGGATTCAGCGCCCATGCACTGATCGACCGCATCAATGATGCCAGGGCGAAGCTCGTCGTCACTGCGGACGGGGGCTATCGGCGGGGCAGCGTCATCCCCCTCAAGCGGAACGTCGATGAAGCGCTCAGAGAAACACCCACAGTGGAATCGGTGATCGTCCTGAAGCGCACTCACACGGAAGTGCACATGGAGCCGGGCAGGGATTTCTGGTGGGAGGGGCTGATGGAGACCGCCGACGATCGGTGCGATGCGGAGAAGCTGGACGCTGAGCACCCGCTCTTCATCCTGTACACGAGCGGCAGTACGGGAAAGCCAAAAGGCGTGTTGCATACGACAGGCGGATACCTGACGGGCGTCTATAAGACATTTCAATGGGTGTTCGACTACAAGGATTCGGACACATACTGGTGCACCGCAGACATCGGGTGGATAACCGGCCATTCGTACGTCGTGTATGGACCTCTCGCCAACGGGGCGACCACAGTCATGTATGAAGGGGCCCCGAATCACCCTGATCCGGACCGGTTCTGGCGTATCATCGACCGGTACAGGGTCAACGTATTCTACACTGCTCCCACGGCGATCCGTGCTTTCATCCGGTGGGGGGAGCAATGGCCCTTGAAACACGACCTGAGCTCGTTGCGGCTCCTGGGGACCGTCGGCGAACCGATCAATCCCGAGGCCTGGATGTGGTATCACAGGATCATCGGCAAAGGCAAATGCCCGATCGTGGATACGTGGTGGCAGACCGAGACGGGTGCGATCATGATCACGCCGATCCCTGGTGCCACACCTCTCAAGCCGGGGACAGCGACGCTGCCGTTCCCTGGCATCGAGGTCGACGTTGTATCTCGGGACGGGAGGTCGGTCGGTAAGGACAAGGGGGGATACCTTGTCATCCGAAAGCCATGGCCGTCCATGCTCCGGAACATCTATGGGGATCCTGAGCGATTCAAGAAGCAGTACTGGAGCGAGATCAAAGGGGTGTATTTCACGGGAGACGGCGCTCGAAAGGACAAGGACGGATATTACTGGATCATGGGGAGGGTCGATGATGTCATCAACGTCTCCGGACACCGTCTCGGAACCGCTGAAGTTGAAAGCGCCCTCGTCAGTCACCCGGCCGTCGCCGAGGCAGCGGTGGTCGGAAAGCCCGACGAGCTCAAAGGATCGGCCATCTGTGCCTTCGTGACGCTCGAGGGACGGAAGAAGCCGACAGCCGAACTCAAGAATGCCCTTGCCGTGCACGTAACGAAGGAGATCGGTGCGCTGGCGCGGCCGGATGAGATCAGGTTCACGGATGCGCTCCCGAAGACACGAAGCGGGAAGATCATGCGACGGTTGCTGCGGGAGATCGCATCGACGGGTGCGGTCACGGGAGATACGACCACACTGGAAGATTTCTCCGTCCTCGAAAAGCTCAGAGAGGGGGAGGAGGAGTAGAGCATGCGGCATTTTGTCTGGTCATCGTTCACCTCTCAGATAGGCATCGTCTACATAGCATCGACGGAGCGTGGCGTCTGCAGGATCTGTATCCCTGGACAGACGAAAAAGGAATTCATGGCATGGCTCGAGAAACATGCCGACGGCGGAACCATCACGGAAAGCACGCGAAAGCACAAGGCGGTGGTCGACCAGTTGAACCGATACTTCACCAGGAAGCTCGTGAAGTTCAATGTCCGTCTCGACCTGATAGGAACAGACTTCCAGAGAACGGTATGGAAGGAGCTCCGGAAGGTCCGCTATGGCACGTCGGTGACGTACAAGGAACTCGCTCGCCGCGTCGGGAGGCCCAACGGAGCACAGGGAGTCGGACGGGCGAACGGGGCGAATCCGGTCCCGATCATCATCCCGTGTCATCGTGTCCTGGGCAGCGACGCCAAACTGGTCGGCTACGCCGCCGGAGTCAAGACGAAAGAGTTCCTGCTTCGGCTCGAGGGTGCATTGATAGTGTGATATACTGAGTTCGAAGCCAGCGCGTCTTTCTTCTTCTCCCGCCTTCAACCTCTTCGATTCTTTTCGTATCATCCCCTAATCCAATCGGTCCGGATCTGCCACGTTCCGGTTTGTCACATCATCCGTTAGTTCATCCAGCGTGTCATTCCTCAAAGATCTGAATCCCGCTCAGCAGGAGGCGGTCAAGGCCGTGAACGGCCCGGTCATGATCGTGGCCGGCGCAGGCAGCGGCAAGACGCGTGTGCTCACCTATCGGGTCGCACACCTCCTTTCGTGCGGCGTACCCCCCTATGAGGTCCTCGCTCTGACCTTCACGAACAAGGCAGCGGGAGAGATGCGCAACCGCATCCGGACCCTGGTCGCCGGGGATGCAGACAGGCTGTGGATGGGAACGTTCCACTCGATGTTCGCACGGATCCTGCGCAGGGAAGCCGAAAAGCTCGGTTACTCCACCTCCTATACCATCTATGATTCAGATGATTCCCTTTCTGCGATCAAGAATGTGATGCAGAAGATGCGGCTGTCAGCCCAGCAGATCCACCCTGGAGCGATCAGATCCCGGATCAGTTACGCCAAGAATCAGATGCTGACGCCGGACCAGATGCTCGAGTCGAGCACTGAACTGTTCGACGAGCAGGCCACCGCTGTATATAAGGAGTATCAGAAGACGCTCGAACGCTCGAACGCGATGGATTTCGACGACCTGCTGCTGAAACCGATCGAGCTCTTCACACGCTTTCCCGATACGCTGGAGAAGTACCAGTACCGGTTCAAGTTCCTCCTCGTGGACGAGTTCCAGGACACAAACCGCGCACAATACAAGGTCATGAGGCTCCTGGGAGACAGGTTCAGGAACATCTGCGTGGTAGGGGATGATGCGCAGAGCATCTATTCGTTCCGTGGCGCCGACATCCGGAACATCCTGGATTTTGCCAAGGATTATCCGGACTGCAAGACCTACAAGCTCGAGCAGAATTATCGTTCGACGCAGACCATCATCGGCACAGCCGACCTGCTGATCCGCAACAACACGGCCCGGCTGAAGAAGAACCTGTGGACGGAGAATCCTCAGGGAGATCCCATCCGCGTGTTCGAGTGTGTGGACGATCAGGACGAGGCGCTTCGTGTGGTGCGCATGGTCCGTGAGGAGGTAGGTTCGGATGGCCTCGGGCTGAAGGACATTGCGGTCCTCTACAGGACAAACGCGCAGTCCCGTGCGCTCGAGGATGCGCTCCGCCGATCGGGAGTTCCCTACACCATTGTTGGGGGGATCCGTTTCTATGAGCGGAAGGAGATCAAGGATATCCTTGCTTATTTCCGTGCCATTGTCAATCCCAGCGACCAGGAAAGCCTCCTTCGTGTGATCAACTACCCGGCCCGGGGTATCGGCGATGTCTCCCTCCAGCGGGTCAAGGCTTTCGCCGAGCGGAACGGGCTCCTGTTCGGGGAAGCCCTTCGCTCGGTTGGCCAGGTGCCGGACCTTGGGGAGAAGGTCAAGACGAATATTCTGTCCTTCCTGCAGTTCATCAACAAGTACAGCGGGCTGAGGTCCACGATGAGCGTGAGCGAATGGTCGCGCGCCCTCGTCGATGATCTGGGGATCCTGAGGATGTACAAGGAAGAGCGTACGGCTGAGTCGCTCATGCGGTGGGAGAACGTGCAGGAGCTTCTCTCCGCACTTACCGAGTTCGCACAGCAGGGGGAAGGGGCCACGCTCGAAGCTTTTCTCGAAGAGGTCTCGCTCGTTTCCGACCTCGACACCTGGGAAGACGAGAAGAATGCCGTGACGCTGATGACCCTCCATGCCTCGAAGGGGCTGGAGTTTCCCATCGTCTGCATAACCGGATTGGAGGAAGGTCTCCTGCCCTTCGCAGGGTCGCAGCTGAGCGCATCGGATGTGGAGGAAGAACGTCGTCTGTTCTACGTCGGGATGACGAGGGCAGAGCGTCGACTCTATCTGTCCCACGCATCCACCCGATACCGGTTCGGGGAGGCGTCGTTCCAGAGCCCGTCACGGTTCCTGAGCGAACTGGGGAAGGACGGGATCACATTCGACCGTCCCACGGCGACACCTGCGTACCGCCGGATCCCGTCCCGTGCCCGCGAACCGCGTGAAAAGCGGAGGACGTTCACAAGCGACGAGGGATTTGTCAGCGACGCGATGCCGGACTATGAGTCCGAATCTCAGGAGGAGATCGTCATTCGGAAGGGGCTGGTCGTGGTACACGAGACGTTCGGCAGGGGGAAAGTCATCGAAGTGCAGGGGAAGGGGGAACAGCAGAAGGCGGTTGTGAACTTCGACCAGTACGGACTGAAGAGCCTCATCCTCAAGTACGCACGGCTTCGGAAGGGATAGTCCTACTCGGTGTGTCGCGAAGAAGAGACGAACACGATCCGGTGCCAGTAGTCACGGTGGATGTAATGCGTGAGGAAGCCCTGGAAGGATGCCACGAGGGATGAGGGCACGATCATGTAGCAGTAGGAGGGTTTTCCTGAGCTCCTCGTAATCTGGTCCAGAAACACGTTGTATTGTGTCAGTGAATGCTCGCTCTCGAAGTCGCCCTTTCCCGTCTTTGCCTCCCCAATGATGTACACCTTCCTGTTCTGGTCGTAGGCGTAGACATCGGGGGCCTTATCCTCCTGATCCCCGTACCCGTCGTTGTTCAGCTCCGGCGGGGGAGCATATCCTTCCAACCCGTCCGCACCGCTCACAAGATACCCCTCGTGAAGGAAGAGCTCGACGAGTTCCTCGATAAGGTCCTGATGCTTCTGATGATCGTCAGGCGTGCGTGCGGGCATGTGCGGGGTGCTGCGGTGGTCAGGCTGAGAGAATCCGTGCGTAGTATGATTCGTACTGGGTCACGATCGCATCGCTGTCGTACTGCTTCGCCCGGGCCCGTGCCGCCTTCGAAAAGAGGGCGAGCTTGGAGCGGTTCGTGAGCAGGTCGACGCAGTACTTCGCCATGCGGCCGATGTCGCCAAACTCTGCGATGTACCCTGTCTCGCTATGTACCTGAAGCTCCGGCAGGCCCCCGACGGAGGAGCTGATGACCGGCACTCCGCATGACATCGCCTCGAGCGCGGAAAGGCCGAAGCTCTCGGACTGACTCGGCATGAGGAAGAGGTCGGATGCCGACAGGAGCTCGACGAGGTCGATCTGCTTGCCCAGGAAATGGACCTTGTCCTGCAGGCCAAGCTCGCGGACAAGGAGCTCGCATTGGGACCGGTCAGGACCATCGCCGATGAGAAGGAGAGTGCTGGAGACCTTCTTGTTGACCTCATGGAACACTCTGATCACGTCCTGGACACGCTTGACGGGTCTGAAGTTCGACGTGTGGGTGAGAACGGCGTCGCCGGGGATGCTGCAACGCGCCCGGAGAGCTTCGGCATTCACGCGATCGTAGACCTTCGTGTCCACGAAGTTTGGGATGACCTCGATATCCTTCGAGATGTTGTAGTTGGAGAGCGTCTTCTCCCGGAGGAACCGGGAGACGGCGGTCACGCCGTCACTCTGCTCGATGCTGAACTTCACGATAGGCAGAAAGCTCGGCTCGAGCCCGACAAGTGTGATATCGGTGCCGTGGAGGGTCGTGATGAGCTTCGGCCCCTCGCCATTGAGGACCTGCTTCGCCAGATAGGCGCTGGCTGCGTGGGGAATAGCGTAGTGGCAGTGGAGGAGGTCCAGCTTCTCATATCGGGCCACTTCGACCATCTTACTGGACAGGGCAAGGGTGTAAAGGGGAAAGTCGAACAGGGGATAGCTCGACATCTCCACCTCGTGGAAAAGGATATTCTCCTGGAACGCAGAGAGCCGCATGGGGAGGGCGTAGCTGATGAAGTGGACCTTATGGCCCCGTTTGGCGAGGGCTTTCCCGAGTTCCGTGGCAACGACGCCGCTGCCGCCATATGTTGGATAGCAGGTGATCCCGATATTCATAGCATGCAACGTAGAGAGAATTGCGTGCACATTCAATCGGCTGGGATGTTCTGCAATAAAGGCGTTGGGCGCTCGATCGGTAGAGGCTACTGATGGAACGATATCCGACAGCCCGGATGTTATATGCTAAGTCGGGCTGGCGATTGACTCTGCTGGGCGAGTTTTGTATCTTTCAACTGAGAGTCCTGAAGAGGCTCTCTTCTTTTTGACCATATCTCGGACCACAGAAGTCGGATATTATGTTCCAGCTTTCCAAGCGCGTGGAGTACGGTCTCATTGCCCTGCGGCACATGGCAATGAAGCCGCGTGGCCAGGTGTTCTCCGCGAAGGAGATCTCGAAAGAGTATGAGATCCCCTATGATCTGCTTGCGAAAGTGCTCCAGAAGCTTGCGCGCTCAGGCATCATTCGCTCGACGCAGGGAATGCATGGGGGATACATGCTTGCGACAGACCCGAAGGCACTGACGGTCGCCAGCGTCATCCGCATGATCGAAGAGGAGCGGCCGATGATAGCGGAATGCTACATCGAGGGTCCGGGATCATGCGATATCTTCGGCTCGTGCACCATCCGCAAACCTCTCGGAAAGGTCCAGCGAAGTCTGAACGTTCTGTTCGACACAATGACGCTGGAGGAGATCATTTGACCATGGAGGCATCAATGACATCGGCTGGATCATTCATCGTCGGGCGTGACACCGAGTTCCTCGGCTATCTCAAACAGAAATTTCCGTTGTATCACCTGTCCAACGTGTTCTTCAGGGACCTCCATTACGGCGTGATGGGGTTTCTTGAAAAGCATGCCGTCAAGAGCTCGTATGTCGGTGCTGAGGAGGTGACGCGCGAGGTGATCGGGCACTTCGAGGAGGCGCAGATCTTCCGTCGTGTCGACGAGAAGACATGGTTGCTGTTGTACCCGGATTTCAAAGCTGTCTCAGCGAAGCCGGCCGCGCCTCCGAAGCCCGCGCCAGCGCCCCGGCCTGCACCTGCAGCTCCTGAGAGTCAGCCGCAGGCTGGACAGCCGGCGGCATGATACGGAAACCGATCAAACACTTACAGACGCGATAGGTCGTATGGCATCAGACACAGAGACCCTCGAACAATTCTCGAAGCAGGAGTATAAATGGGGCTTCGTCACGGACATCGAGGCAGACAGCGCTCCTCCGGGATTGAACGAGGACACGGTCCGTTTCATCTCCGCGAAGAAGGAAGAACCCGCATGGCTCCTGGAATGGCGCCTGAAGGCGTTCCGCAACTGGCAGAAAATGAAGGAGCCTCAGTGGCCGAATGTCACGTACCCCCCGATCAACTATCAGGACATCGTCTACTATTCGGCCCCGAAACAGGGGGACCGGCCGAAGAGCCTCGATGAGGTCGATCCCGAACTGCTGCGCACCTACGAGAAGCTCGGTATCCCGCTGCGCGAACAGGAGATGCTCTCGGGCGTCGCCGTCGACGCGGTCTTTGACAGCGTATCGGTCGCAACGACGTTCAAGGAGAAGCTGAGCGAGCTCGGCATCATCTTCTGTTCGTTCTCCGATGCGGTCAAGGAACATCCCGAGCTCGTGCGCAAACACCTCGGCACGGTCGTTCCGCCGAACGACAATTTCTTCGCCGCCCTGAACTCGGCCGTGTTCAGCGACGGCTCTTTCTGCTACATCCCGAAGGGGGTGCGCTGCCCGATGGAGCTCTCGACCTATTTCCGCATCAATGCGGCGAACACAGGCCAGTTCGAGCGGACATTGATCGTTGCGGAGGAGGGGGCATACGTCAGCTATCTTGAGGGCTGCACCGCGCCGATGCGTGACACGAACCAGCTGCACGCGGCCGTGGTCGAGCTTATCGCGAACGGTGACAACGCCAGCATCAAGTATTCGACCGTTCAGAACTGGTACCCGGGGGACAAGG